>JAGYJZ010000009.1 GCA_018401875.1 Salibacteraceae bacterium | reverse complement strand
TAAAGGTCACCCCGATTAATCGGGGCAGGCTATGGAATCCCTGCCTGTCCGGCAGGCAGGCGGACGCTGGCATTGTGCACAACCATGAACCAACCAACCAAGAACCCCTCAACCATGAACTTAACAACCCAAAAAAGGGCGCCTCCAGCGAAGCAGCGCCCTTAACCTAACTAAACAGAGAACGATACGGTGTGCTCTTGCCAAAGAGCAAATGCGATGAAAAGCCCTCCGCATTGAAGGGCTTTTACCAACCTATAAGGACTGAGCCTCAAAGGCGCCTTGGTCTCTGCTTGGCGTTTCAGAAACCGCGGACTGACTTAGCCGATAGAGCAATGCTTGTGTTTCCGCATTGCGAATGTCGAGTTGAATTTTTGAGAGTTGTGAAAGCACACCACTCAATGGGACATGGTAAAAATGATACCGTACCCAGTCCATTTTTTCATCCCTAAACTCATAAGTAGTATCAAAATCAAAGGGGAGAATGGCGGCCATTTCGGTTCGAAGTTCTGGTTCATACACCTGAAGCAATTCAGACTGAAAATCTTGAAGGGTCGTCACCAACGCAGCAGCACTCATCGCACCATCGCCTTCAAACATGATGTGGGTTGGAACGTCAAAATTGTCTTGCTTCCGCAATAAATACGTTTCAATGTTTCGCGCCTTGTCCAATGGTAATCCTTCTGTTTCGGAGATCAGTTGCAAGCGCAATGCTTCTACGTGCGATAATGCTTTGTTCACCGCACTTTTTAGTGCCTGTGTTTCGGCATTGTCTTCAACCTTGGCATACAATGCTTCATTGTTGGCGGCTCGTTGAGCCGACACAACCAATTCAGTGTCAACAAGGGTCAAGCCTCGGTTAAAACTTAGACTTCTGTTCACACTCATCAATCCAAACACCAGTATCAAACATGCCATGGCCACGAGTGCGCTCGATAAGGTAATCGGTTTATTGGCTGAGCTTCTGTATTTCTTGAAAAAATACACCGGCACATACACTGCACCCAAGGTGGCAATGCCAGCCAACAACGATGCAGAAGCACCAGGCCAATGCATGATTTTAAAGAGCACACCAACGGTGGTCAACGTGAGGCCGATAAAGCCTGAAATGTGTAAGACATATTCATCGCTGGTAGACTCTTTGAGTTTGTGCCAGAGCAACATGGGTAAATAAACCAAGGCCAACACTGCAGCGCCAAGGATCATTAAGATTGACGCTCCAGGCCAATGCATGAGTTTAAAAATCGTCCCCGCCAAGAGAAGAATAGTCGAAGTCAGTCCGAAAGAAAATGCTACTTTTTTCATGTTTTCATTCATTTCGGTTAATAATTCAAAGGTTTGTTGTTGGACCTGTTTTAAGCCCCCAGGTCCGAAGAGCTTTATTGTATGCTCGAAGGCGGATTCAAAAGATTGGCCTTCGTCAGTGCGGTTTTCAATGGATGTGCACACATGGTCTAAAAGATCATCGTGCAATTCGTTTTGCGCGATGCCATGCTGCTTGATGTAGGCGCTAATGAGCGCTACTTGCTGTTCGTTCAATTCAGGCATAATAGCTCGGTTTTAGTAAAAATGGATGGAGCAAATCGTTTATCGTTTTCGAGAACGCCTGAAACTCAGCCACCAAAGAACTCGCCTCAGCATTCCCGCTCTCTGTTAAGCGGTAATATTTGCGCACCCGCTTACCGATATTCTCCTTCTCTGTTTCCAACAATCCTTCTGCCTCTAATCGATGCAAAAGAGGGTACAATGCTCCTTCGGTCAATTGTATCTTACCATCGGTTTCTTCCTTCACGCATTGCGTGATTTCATAACCATACATCCTTCCTCTTTTGGCTAACAAGCTCAAAACAATCGTTTTAAGGGTTCCTTTAATAAGTTCACTTGAATACATAAGGCAAATATACATCAGTTTCTTATGTATCAAAATTAATTACCTAATATTCTTATGCATAAGAGTCTAAAGTTTTGATTATTAGCGGATAAATTTTTCGAGTGACGGCATCACGCTATAGAAAGGAATGTCCCAAGCGCTATATTTGAAGCCTAAAGCAAAAAAAATGAAGGTTTATTCACGAGGCATTTTCGCAGTTCTAGTCGCCACCATCGCGCTTACCTCTTGTGTGAAGTATCAAATCAACAACCAATGTTGTGAAGATGAGTATGAGATCATCAATACCAACTATGTGTTGCCCGACTCATTTGCCATGTATATTCCACAGGCATTTACACCCAACAATGACGGTGTGAATGACATCTTTCTACCAGTAGGCAGGCAGTTTGAGCTGGAAGAACTCGTCATTAAAAAAGGAAGGAAAACCGTTTACCAATCAAAAAATCGATTGGAGGCATTTTGGGATGGTGGCGATGAAAAAGACGGCCGATATAAATACGAAATCACCATTCGCTTGGCCAACAATGACAAACTCGACATTAAGGGCAATGTCTGTTTGATGACCATCGGTGCCATCGGCAGCAACCTTTACGACACCGAACGCGATAAAATTTGCGAATGCGTGATGGGCGACATGCTCAACGCCAAGGATGGTGTGGTCAGAGAAACGGTGGAATGCCCATCGAATCGGTAGGTCATGCTGACCGAACTATCGGCTCTTTTTCTTCGTGACCTTGACCGCCTTCGATTAGAAGTGTTGGCATTTGAGTCAGAAGACGACCTATGGGTTAAGAAAAACGGCATCAGCAACTCCGCGGGAAACTTGGCATTGCTCATCACAGGAAATCTGCAGCATTTTATCGGCCACATATTGGGAAAAAGCAGCTATATCAGAAACCGCGAGGCCGAGTTTAACACCATTGTAACACGTGCCCATTTATTAGCCGAAATCGAAAACACAAAAGCTGCGTTGGATTCAACATTCAAAAACCTCAATGCCAACACACTGAACGCCAACTATCCGATCGAAGTCTTTGGTAATCCGATGACTACGCAATACTTCCTGATTCATCTTTCGGGTCATTTAAATTATCACCTCGGGCAAATCAATTACTACAGAAGATTGAATTGATTCCATCTTTGAACTTTTAGGCCACTTGAGCATTCTATATTTGAAGCCAAATTTGAATGCAGCACGATGATTACACGTTCTAAGTCTGACGCCCTTTACGAAGAGGCAAAACACTATTTACCGGGAGGCGTAAACTCACCCGTTCGGGCTTTTCGCTCGGTAAACGGGTCACCCATTTATTTTGAAAAAGGAAAAGGCAGCCACACGTGGGACGCGGATGGCAACGAATTCATTGACTTTTGTTGCTCTTGGGGGCCGCTTATTTTGGGTCACGCAGACGAAGGAGTTCTTTCTAAAGTAAGCGCTGTAATGGCCAATGGCACTTCGTTTGGCGCACCCAATAAGTACGAAACCGAACTGGCAAAACTGATCGTGGACAACCACCGCTACATCGAAAAAATTCGATTTGTAAATTCAGGCACCGAGGCAGCCATGAGTGCCATTCGCTTGGCACGAGGATACACAGGCAAGAATAAAGTAGTAAAGTTTGAAGGGTGCTACCACGGGCATGTTGACAGCCTAATGGTAAAAGCAGGTTCAGGATTGGCAACCTTAGGCACAAGCACTTCAGCAGGAATTCCTGAAAGCTTCGTGAAAGAAACGATTGTGCTTCCCCTCAACAACAAAGAAGCAGTTAACAAAGCCATCGAAGAATACGGCAGCGACATTGCCTGCATCGCCATCGAGCCCATTCCTGCCAATAACGGCCTTTTGCTCCAAGACAAAGAGTTCTTGCAATTTTTACGTCAACGCTGCGATGAAACGGGCATTCTACTCTTTTTTGACGAGGTGATTTCTGGCTTCAGGGTGGCATTTGAAGGAGCAAGCGGCTATTATGGCATCAAGCCCGACATGGTGGCGTTTGGAAAAATAATAGGTGGTGGATTTCCTGTAGGCGCCTATGGCGCATCATCAGAGGTGATGAACCACGTGGCGCCTGATGGCCCTGTGTACCAAGCGGGAACATTAAGTGGAAACCCCGTGGCTATGGCAGCCGGAATCGCTCAATTAGAACAATGCCTGAAACCTGGGTTTTACGAAGATCTGGCAGAAAAAACTCAAGGATTGGTGAATGACGTGCAAGCGTTTGCAGATGAACAAGGATTTCCCTTCCACATGTTTCATGTCGGTTCGATATTTTGGATGTCGTTTAGCAACAAAAATCGCGTGCAACGAGCCGATGAAATCGACCCCAAAAGTGGTGAGCGCTTCAAGGTGTTTTTTGACGAATTGCTCGAGCAAGGCATTTACATCGGTCCTTCCAGCTATGAAGTCGGCTTCGTGTCATCGGCTCACTCTGCTGACGACCTCGCAAAAGCAGCCACTGCAATGAAAGCTGCACTGGCAAAGGCCTATGCCTAATCCAACCGAAATCGGAAAGGGCTTCAACCGTTTGGCCTTCATCTATGATTTTATGGTGTGGTTGGTGTTTGGAAATCGAATGATCACACTCAAAAAAAACTTCCTCGCAGGATTGCCAAAAGCCGAGAGTGCTTTGATTGTGGGCGGTGGAACAGGCAAAATACTGCAGCTCGCGCTTGATTGCAACTTGGCAACGCACGTTGTATATGCTGAACTTTCTGAAGCCATGATGGCAAAAACCAAGCAACGTCTTTCTGACGAGCATCGCTCGCGTATTACGTTTTGTGACGATTATTCTTCGCAACTCAGTGCAAAAAAATACGATTACATCATCTTGCCTTTCGTGCTCGATTGCTATCGAAACAGAGACATCAAGCCCATGCTCGAACAATTCAGTTTTGCGCTTAAAACAGAGGGAAACATTGTGGTTTTTGACTTTAACCTCAATACGGAAGATGGTTTTAAGCACCGACCATGGAAGGTTGGCTTCATCAAATTACTCTACCATTTCTTTCGCTTTACTGCATCCATTCCAGCGAGAAGACTGCCCTCATTCGGAAGGCTTTTTAATGAATCAGGGTATTACAAAGCGCGCACCGCATCGATTTCAAAAGGATGGATTCAAGCCACAGCGTGGAAGCGCGAAAATAGAAACACAACAAGCGCGTAAAGTAAAATAAGACCTTCAAAAACAAGCGTATAACGGAGTTCTGCCCAGCTTTCTTTCAACAATGCGAAGGCAAGAAGGACGATCGTAAAGATCAACCCATAAACCGCACACGCCTGCCACCACACCTCGGTTTGAATGCTCAAATAACACGACTGAGCAAACCATAAAACCGAAATCATCACAGCAATCTGCCGTCCGCGCTGAAATCCAAATTGTGTAGCCAGGGTGTTTAACCCCGCATGGCGATCGTTTGAAAAATCGCGCAGATCAAACGGGATAGTTACTGCGAGCAAAAACAAAAAGCGCTCAACAAAAAGCGGAAAAAAGGAAGCAGAGAATAAGGCAGACATGCCCAACTGCTCGAAAACAGGAAACCCAAAGGTGAGGTAACTGGCCACCAATGATATGATCAAAGGCTTTGCCAGTGGAATATCTCTAAACCGCTGCCAGCCGAATGAAGTGGGCAATAACGGTATGGTGTAACCCGCTGAAATAATGGCTGCTGGA
The DNA here is from genome assembly GCA_018401875.1 of Salibacteraceae bacterium. Lineage (GTDB taxonomy): Bacteria > Bacteroidota > Bacteroidia > Flavobacteriales_G > Salibacteraceae > SHAN690. The sequence continues at coordinate 128,204 of JAGYJZ010000009.1, read as the reverse complement.
ATCACCCATACAATGGCATCGGCATCGAAATTGGGCAAAATCAACAGTTGAAGAAAAACTGCGATGCTCATGGCATACTTCAGTTGATTGGCATAGTTCAGCACCCACGAATGCCGCTGAGCCAATTGATCCTCGGGAATAAAATCAATCTTATATAATCGATGAAAAGTATACAAGACAAATGAGCCCAAGAAGATGCTTGCAGGAACGTACCAATGCACCTCAATTGCCCCGACCAACGCGTAGGTGCAAACCGTCAAAAACGTCAAAAGAATTGCGACAAAAACATTTGAATATACCAATGCACGGACCAGCCGCATCATCAAGGTTGGATTAGCCCTTGTCCGAGTGTAAAGCCAATAGCAGTGCCTACCAAGCCTGTAAACAATGATTTAAAGAGCCGCTTGTTTCTGGCTGTGCGCTCATATCCGAGCACATAAGCAGGCTCAGTGACCAAGTGTGATGAAGGAATCTTCTCACGGTTTATTTTGTATGCAGGAATTCCCGTAGAAACGAGGTAAACAAACGGCACTGCAAATGAAAATGCCGTACCAGAAAGCACAAAACCCAAACCTGCCGTGATGGTCCAATTGGCGTGGTAATACTTCGAAGCGTCTTGCTCGCCTTGAATGTAAAACCGCATCTCATCGATGGTGAAATAATTTCCGACCACGGTGTCCATGTAATAAATCACTTTCTCTTCACCCTCAGGCCCGTTGATCGAAAAAACGCGCTCCAAATCAACCTTCTTTGGTTTCGTTTTACCGCTTTTCTTCACCAAATCGTAGTAGAGATACATGGTGTCTTGACCTGTAACATTCCCTTCCAACACCTTGCCCGTCATCAACAAAATTGAGCGATTCTCTTGCGCCTGCAAAGAGCTGCACAAAAGGCCAGAGAAAAGGACTATGAAGAGAAGTATTCTCATGAAACCAAGGTGATGAAATTATTCGCTTTGTAGGTGCAAACTTAACGACACAATACGTGTTATTGAATGCGAATAATCAAACTTCCGAAAAGTATATTTGCAGCCTTTTATAAATACAATATGACAAGACACGATTCTTTCCAATTGAGACACATCGGACCTCGCAGAGAGGAAATCGATAGTATGCTCGATGCTGTAGGCGTTTCATCCCTCGATCAACTCATCGATGAAACCGTTCCGAAGTCAATCAGATTGAAGGCACCGCTCAATCTTCCTGAAGGTGTCACAGAATTTGAGTTCTTGGAATACGCCAAAGAAGCTGGATCTAAAAACAAGCTGTTCAACAACTTTATTGGACAGGGCTATTACGGCACCATCACACCATCAGTAATTAAGCGCAACATTCTTGAAAACCCGAGTTGGTACACGGCCTACACGCCTTATCAAGCGGAGATTTCTCAAGGCCGACTGGAAGGGTTACTGAACTATCAAACCGTAATTTCTGACCTCACAGGACTCGAAATCGCCAACGCAAGTTTGCTCGATGAAGGAACCGCAGCCGCTGAGGCGGTAACGATGTTGTTTCATTCAAGAACCAAAGCGCAGGAAAAAGACAACGTCAACAAGCTATTCATCGATGAATTGTGTTTTGATCAAACCATTGCCGTTGTAAAAGCAAAAACCGAAGCTGTTGGAATCGAGGTGGTAATTGGCAGTGTTGATCAGTTACACCTTGACAGTACATATTTTGCAACCCTCATTCAATCGCCCAACAAAGAAGGCGTGATCAGTGACTACTCACCATTAATGGCACGTGCTGAAGATCTCGGAATCAAGACCGTTGTAGCGAGTGATTTGCTCGCACTTTGCTTGATGCGTCCTCCGGGCGAATGGGGTGCTGACGTGGTTGTAGGCAGCTCACAACGCTTTGGTGTTCCTATGGGTTACGGTGGCCCGCACGCAGGCTTTTTTGCTACCAAAGACGAATACAAACGCAACATTCCGGGTAGAATTATCGGGGTATCGGTAGATCGCGACAACAAACCTGCACTTAGAATGGCGCTTCAAACGCGCGAGCAACACATCCGCAGAGATAAGGCTACCAGCAACATTTGCACCGCTCAAGCACTCTTGGCCATCATGGCTTCCATGTATGCCGTATATCACGGTCCGATGCGCTTGAAAGAAATCGCAGAGGAAACAGCTCAAAAAGCGAAACGATTGGCTATCTCACTTTCTAAATTGGGAGTGAAAATTGTGCATGAAGCCTACTTTGACACCATTTGCCTTGAAGTGAAGGATGTGGATGTAGTGCAAAAAGCAGCACTTGACATGAATACCAATTTTTGGTATCACAGCAATGGTCACATCACCATAACAGTGGATGAAACGACCAATGAAAAAAGCCTAAACCTGATTCTTTCCATATTCGGAAAAGCCCTCGAAAAAGAAAATGCAGCATTAGCACCATCCAATGGTGAAGTTGCAATTCCGGTGCATCTTCAGCGCTCATCAGAATTTTTAGAGCACCCGATTTTTAGCGCTTTTCAGAGTGAAACAGACATGATGCGCTACATCAAGCAGCTCGAAAACAAAGACATTTCACTAACGCGAAGTATGATTTCTTTGGGAAGCTGCACCATGAAGTTAAACGCAGCCACCGAGCTCTATCCTATTTCTGACCCTTCATTTGCTAATTTGCATCCTTTCGTGCCCGCGAATCAAGCAAAAGGCTATGAAATCATCATCAAAGAATTGCACGATGCACTTTGCGAAATCACAGGTTTCCACAGCATGTCTTTTCAGCCTAATTCAGGCGCACAAGGCGAATACGCAGGTTTGATGGTAATCAAAGCCTACCACGAAGCCAACGGAAATCCGAACAGAAAAATCGTTCTTATTCCGTCATCTGCGCACGGAACAAACCCTGCCAGTGCAGTAATTGCAGGAATGGAAGTAGTGGTGGTGAAGTGTGATGAACACGGCAACATCGACATCGCTGACTTGAAGGAAAAAGCCGAGAAATATTCAAACGACCTTGGCGCCTTGATGGTCACTTATCCATCTACGCATGGCGTATTTGAAGAAGGCATTAAAGAGATTACAAAAATCATACACGACCACGGAGGTCAGGTGTATATGGACGGTGCGAACATGAATGCGCAAGTAGGACTCACAAGTCCGGGAAATATCGGTGCTGACGTTTGCCACTTAAACCTTCACAAAACATTCGCTATTCCACACGGTGGTGGCGGACCGGGTGTTGGACCAATTGGCGTGGCAAAACACCTCTCGCCATTCTTACCTTCTCACCCATTTCATAAAACAGGCGGTGAACAAGGCATTGGCCCTGTTTCTAGCGCCCCATATGGCAGCGCTTCCATCCTTTTGATTTCGTTTGCCTACATCAAAATGTTGGGCAGCGAAGGATTGACGCAGGCTACGAAATTTGCGATTCTCAACGCCAATTACTTGAAGGCCAGACTTCAAGAAAACTATCCAGTACTTTACACCGGATCAAACAATCGCGTAGCTCACGAAATGATCTTGGATTGCCGCCCATTCAAAAAATCAGCGCAAATCGAGGTCTCAGACATTGCAAAACGACTCATCGACTATGGATTTCACGCGCCAACGGTTTCCTTTCCAGTGGCAGGCACATTGATGATCGAACCAACTGAAAGTGAGTCGAAAAAAGAAATGGACCGCTTTGCAGATGCCTTGATTGGAATTAGAGAAGAAATCAGATTGATCGAAAATGGAGATAACTTGGCAGAAACCAATGTGCTGCGCAACGCGCCACACACTGCTGAAGTGGTAACCGCTGACGAATGGCCTTACATTTACTCGCGCCAAAAAGCAGCTTTCCCTCTTCCATGGATCATCCAAAATAAATATTGGGTTCCTGTTTCTCGAATTTCAGATGCCTATGGCGATCGGAATTTGATTTGCACTTGCCCGCCATTGGAGGATTATGATCAGCACCCGGCAATGACGATGGAAGAATAACGGTGGCATAATTTAAACCATTATTCATCGTTACTTTTGGGCCTGTTGAAGCCTATGAAGCACATCTTCCTTTTATTCGTTTTACTGAGTTCACTGCTCGCGAAAGGGCAACGCGTAATAAGCACGCACGCACATGCCGTTGTCGATTCCAGGTATGAAGCACTCCTGCCAGAAAATGTGATTTTTTACGATGGCTTTGAGAATTGTGCACGCCCTGCCCTGCCGAATGGTTGGTCTACGCAAAGCCTTGCCAGCGAAGGTTTCGTGACAGGAACCGCAGGAACTTCTTCTGGTCAAGCGAATGAAAATGGATTTTGGGCTGTGCCACCTCACGGCATTTTCGCCATGGCGAACGATGACGTTTGCAATTGCGATAAATCGAAAGACCGTCTCACTTCTAGATCGTTTGAATTGACCGGAATTGAAGCACTATCCATCCGCTTTTCCGCTTTTCAAAATGGAAGCGGTGGACAAGAAGCTTTTGTAGAAGTGCGCGCTCAAGGATTGCCATGGACTTCTATTGGCGCCATCGGCAGCAGCATATCATGGAAGGTTCATCAAGTGAGCGTCCCGAAAGCCTTCCTAAAGACAGGATTTCAATTTCGATTTTTGTACGATGATAACGGCAGCTACGCCTCAGGTTTAGCCATTGACGATGTGTATTTGTTTGAAGGAGAATCAGAAAAATTCTCTTTAGAGAAAGCTTTTTCGATCAACGGAAACGAAGTCGGTTCAGGGCAGTTGTTTCTCACCATACCGCTTTCTCAAGCGCGCGAAGCGCAGTTTCAATTTGGTGCAGCGATCAACAACGAAACGAAAGTGCGAAAGAATGCACGACTTCAGGTCGAAGCAATTGGCCCTGTTCAATACGACCAAACATCATCAACATGGATGATAAGTAACAACGCTCAAAAAACCATTTTCATCAACGCCTCGCAAGCCTTTACACCGTTCGAAAAAGGAGATTATTCCATTATCTATTTGCTAGAAACTGACTCTTTAGATGCAGACGTGACCGATAATTCATCGAGTGCAACATTCTCGGTGGGCGACAGTGTTTACGAGCACGTTGCCAACAGCTCTGAAAACTCTACGGGTGTTTGGCTGCAAGGTTCTGGCGACCGTTTCGGGACGGCCTTTTATTTTCACGCCAATGATTCAATGCAGGCACTCACCGTGCGCATTCATCCTTCATCAGAGGCCGGAGCCAAATTCAAAGTTGAGGTTTTCGATTTTGATTCCATTTCTCAGCAACCCCTCTTCTCATCGCAAATCATTGAAGTAGTGGATCAGGACCGTGGGTTTGACCTTCGTGTGCCACTCAGCGTTGCAATTAAAAAAGGAAAACACCTGATTGTGGTGAAAAAAGAGCCTGGACCGAGACGACTTGTAATTGGCGTAAATAGAAGTCGCGAAGCCATCGACAGCAATGTGATTTATAAGGCGGATGGAGAAGCTTGGAAGATGCTGCCCTATTTCCCCAAATTGAGCCTCATATTCAAACCGCTTGACACCAATTGCTTGGGCACCATCCAATTTACCAAAACAAACGAATCGTGCGTAAACAGCGCTGATGGCAGCGTAAGCTTGGCTGTTTTTGGCATGGACGCACCGATCAGCTATGCATGGTCAAACTTCGCGGGAAACACTCCGAATAATTCAGGATTAAACCCTGGAACTTACATTGTAACTGTGACAGATGGCAACAGTTGCACTTACTCTAAAGCATTTGGAATTGACAGTGCAAGGCACATCGAAATCAATCCTACAATTCTGCCCGACAGTTGTGGAAAGCAAATAGGCAGTGTTGATTTAGGCATCACCGGAGGTCAAGAGCCATACCTAGTTACTTGGAATTTAGACACACTGAGCGAAGTTGAATCTAGGATCAGCCTAGGCCAATATGCGATTCACATCGCAGACAATAATAATTGTACGCTCGACAGCATAATTGAAGTACCCGGCACCGAAGCGTTGTCGATCAACTTCCTCACTACCGAGCCGAACTGTTTAGCGAATGACGGGGCGATTAGCGCTGTGACTGCAGGCACTGCCCCATTCACTTACGCTTGGAATACAGGCTCAACCAATAGCGGTTTACTGAATATTGTAGCGGGGATTTACACGCTTCATGTAACAGACTCCATCGGTTGCTCAACTTCAGAGCATGTAGTATTGAACAATGCAAACGCGCCATCATTAATAGTATCACAAGCCAATTCTCCTGTTTGCAGCAATGATGCCACCGGTGAAATTATTCTCACAGTGTTTGGCGGAACCGCGCCTTATACATTCGAATGGTCAAATGGATCACTCGATCAGAACTTGAATGATTTACCTGCAGGCCACTACACAGTGACCGTAAGCGACAATCTATCGTGCTTAAATTTCGCAGTGGTGAGCCTTGAAGTCCAATCGCAGCCCATCGAATCAAGTTTTAACGCACGTGGCGTTTACTGCAATGCCGATTCATCGGGAGCTGCACATGCAGTTGTTTTCGGTGGAACGGGACCGTACACATTTAACTGGTCGAATGGAAATCAGAGCAACAGTATCGATAGTGCTGCAGCTGGAAATTATGTGCTTACAATTACAGACGACAATGGATGCGTCCGCATTGATAGCGTTTTCATCGCTGAAGGAATTCCATTTTTTGTGCGTTTAGACTCGGTATTTCGGGATACAACAGCGGGCATTTTTCCTCAAAACGGTGTGTTTCTATCCACCTATGGCGGCACATCACCCTACTCATACAATTGGGACGACACCATATTTACCGAAGACCTAATAAATGTAGAAACAGGATTATACAGCCTAACCCTAACGGATCAATTGGGTTGCTTAATAGTGTTTGAGTATTTGCTCGAAAATGGCCCTGCAACGGTTAATGAAATCAGCCCCATCAATTCGGTTGAGATGTTTCCAAATCCATCGTCAACACTGGTAACCATTCGCAGCGCGTATCCAATAAAAAACATCACCGTGCACGACATTAGCGGCCGCCCCATCTTGCAGCAAAAAGCCAATAACAATGAAATCGAGCTCGACACATCTTTATGGACAAAAGGAATCTATATCGTGCGGGTGGAAACAACGCATTCTGGAGAAACGAAACAATTGATCAAAATTTGATGTTAAATTTCTTCATTGCAACGATCAATTGCTATCCGATTACCTTTATATTACGTCCTTTAGTTAATATTGCAATCTAATTTTAAAATAACATTATGAAAAGAATACTTTACTCTTTAGTAGGTCTTTTTCTCTTCACTACTGTTGCGACAGCGCAAAGTGGCTTGAAAATGGCTCCAAATAAAGAATTCAAGAAAAGCTTATCTGAAGATGACCCTATTTTCAGATACAATCAAGGTGCACAGCGTCTTTCTAGCTATGACGACACAATTTGGTTTGACGGCTTCGAAACTCCTGCAAACTGGACAATCAACAATCAAGCGACTGGCGGTGGATGGCAAATATCTTCCACTGTAGGTACTGGGTTTAATTGGGGACAAACCTTTAACTCAACAACAGGTGGCAATTATGCTGTGATGGTTCGTCAGCCCTCGGCAACTGCTAACTCAACTTTGCATAGAATCACTTTAGCTAACCCTATTGACATTTCAGCTTATTCAAACCAAAACTTGGTGTTGTCTTACGAAAAATTTGGCGCTAGGTTTTACGACACACTTAAAGTTGAAGTAAGTAATAACGGAGTGAATTGGACTGTATTGGATTTCAATACTGACTTTCCTCTTCTATCTACAGCTGGTGGAAGTGTAACTGAGAACCCAGCTTCTAGAGACTTATTCATTCCGATTAATATCGTTAATGGAAGTGACCTTTATATCAGATTTTCTTGGGATGCTGACAGAGCTGGTGTAGAAGGAATAGGCTATGGTTGGTTTATTGATGATATCGCATTATTCAATGTTCCCGCAAATGACCTAGTAATTGATAAAACTGCTTTCTTCGACTTTGTAGGTTTCAGCTACGAATGGTACTACGGTGCTATTCCCGCAAAACAAGCTGCTGCTGACGAAATGACCTTCTCTGCTGTTTACTCTAACAAAGGTTCAGTAGATCAAACAAATACAAGACTTGACTTAGTTGTTTCTGGCCAGGATAACCAAACTTTTTCTTCTTCTTCTACAAGTGTTGTACTTGCTGGTGAAACTGCTGACACTGCGCGAACTACAACTCTTTATGGCCCAGATAATGGAGTTGGAACGTATACCTTCACTTGGAATATTGTCGGAGACAATGTTGATGACATACCGTCAAACAACATGTATTCTGTAGATATGGAAGTAACAGAAAATGAGTTCTCTATGACTCCACTGCCTGTATCTAGCGCGAATGTGTTAGGAAAAGGTGGAGTTGATGAACCATACGTCATCACTCAGGAATATTTTTTCAATACTGAGGACACCGTTACATCTATGGGAATTGCTCTAGATGAAGAGTGGACAGTATCAGGCGCAAGCTTCCAATTGTCTATCATCGATGAAAATGAAGCTCCTGTAGCTCAAACAAGCATCTATGTTACTGATAATTCAATGATTACGGGCGACATGGTTTATTTCCCATTGCCAGAAACAGTTATTCCAGCAGGTTTTTACCGAGCTAGAATTGAAGTTTTTGCTGAATCATTATTTTTAGTTTCAAGCCAAGACCCATCGCATCTTCAAGCAGCTCCAGGTGGTGGCTTTTTCACAAGAACGCGTATTACTTTGGGAGGTCAAACTTTCATTGAAGATCAAGTTTACATGACCATCAGAACGAAAACAATTCCTAACTGTAACCCTAACGCAGAAGTTGTTGGTGCTGTATTTGACTTCAGTGGTGAAGAGCCATTCGAAGCATCTATCGAAATTTCTGATGTGAATGGCCTTACTGGAACAATATTCACCTACAGCTGGACAGGTCCTCTTGGATTCGTATCAAGCACAATGAATATTGACGAATTGACCGAAAAAGGTGATTACACTTTGGTAGTAACTGACCCAGAAGGTTGTACAGCTACAGGAGTATTCAATGTTAATGGAAACGTAAGTGTAGGAGAAATTGAAAACCAAGCGGTAATCAATGTATTCCCTAATCCATCAAACGGAAACTTCAATGTGAGCCTAGACAACGCAAATGGCGCATATGAAATTAGTGTTGTGAATTCTTTAGGTCAAGTAGCTGCAACAAAAGTTGTTACTGCAAGTGGATCGAATCAAATCGTTGAATTCAGCGACTTGAACCTTCCAACTGGCGTATACACCGTTACAGTAGCAAACACGAAAAATTCTAACGCTCCAAGTGTGTTTAAAGTGGTGGTTGAATAATCGCTTCTCTATAAAATGTAAAAAGCCCCGATCGATTGATCGGGGCTTTTTTGTGCCTAAAATCTGAGCTTTTAAGCCCGCAGATTTCTATTCTAATAAAATGATTTTGCTTTTTCGAGCATCTTCCACATTCTTATGCACTCTCAGCAATCATATCATCGAAAACATATGTTTTTCTTCATCTTTGCTACAAATCAAACAATGTGATCTACGAATTCAATGGTTTCAAACCAGTGATTGATGCTTCAGCGTTTATCCATCCGCAGGCAGCAGTTACGGGCAATGTGTTTATTGGTAAAAATGTCTACATCGGCCCCGGAGCAGCCATTCGAGGCGATTGGGGTAAAATCGTGATTGAAGATGGTTGCAACGTGCAAGAAAATTGCACCATACACATGTTTCCAGGCGTTGAAGTACTACTGAAAGAAGGCAGCCACGTTGGTCACGGAGCAATTATACATGGAGCAACCTTGGGCAAGAATTGCCTCATTGGGATGAATGCAGTGTTGATGGATGAGGTTGAAATTGGCGATGAATGCATCGTTGGTGCGCTCGCATTTGTTCCCGCAAAAACGAAAATCGAACCTCGAAAAGTAGTGGTAGGAAATCCGTGCAAGGTGGTCAAGGATGTGACCGATGAGATGATTGCATGGAAAACCAAAGGCACTCAAATATACCAGCAGCTTCCCTCTGACTGTTACGCATCGCTGAAGGAATGCCAACCGCTGCGCGCGCCTGAGCCCAATCGTCCCGAACAAGCAAACACCTACGACATATGGAAAAATCAGTGATTGCACTGTGTTTCGCTCTGTTAGGATTGACCCTGTTTCTTGCGATTCAATGGCGCTTGAAAAAAGACTCGAGGTTGAATGGCCGCCTATTTGGCTCGCCAAGGGAACTGTTCTCAGATAATCTTTGCAGCTTTTTTTAAGGGTACTATCTTCGCATAAATCATTCATTCTAATATGCACACATCGTTATACGCCTCTTTCTTATTGATCTTCTTTTTCGTGCATGGAAGTGGTGCAAACGCTCAGATTCCTGACGTAAGAATGATCTACCTTTCTGGTAAAGTAGTTAATGAATCCCGCAGAGGAATGGAAGCAGATATTTATGTCTATAAAAATGGTAACCGCATCGAAGAATTTAAAACGACCCGAATAGGAAAATTTGAATTCACCTATCCGCTGCAAGATTCTATCGCTTTCGTTGTTTTTGCAGATGGATACGTTTCAAAAACCATTTTCATAGATACACACCTTCCGTTGAACAAGCAAAAATCAGACTACAACTTCCCGTTTTTTATCGATTTGTATCCTGTTGGAAACAAGCCTTCTTCGATTGATATAAAGAGACCGATAGGAAAAATAATTTTTTCTGGAACTCAATTCATCTACGACATAGATTTCACGAAACTTCAGAATGATCGATTAAAGGAATTTGTACGAGAGCGGAGAGATATGCGAATAAGAGAATGCAATGAAAATGAATAAAATTCAGAATTATGTCAATGGTGCTTGGATTGCTGGTGACGGAGAAGAGTTGATGGCCGAAAATGCCATTACTGGTGAAGCATTTGCGTCACTTTCAAGCGCGGGTTTAGACTACGAATCAATCTTAAATTACGGCCGAAATACAGGCGGACCGGCACTCAGAAAATTGACTTTTCAAGAACGCGGTCGAATGCTTAAAGCGCTTGCACTCTTCTTGATCGAACGAAAGGAGAAGTTTTATACACTGAGTGCTGCCACGGGAGCAACACGCGTTGATAGTTGGATCGATATTGAAGGAGGCATCGGAAACTTGTTTGCTTATGCCTCCTTGCGCAAGCAGTTTCCTGATTTACCGTATGCTTTTGAAGGGGAGACCGTTCCTCTTTCGAAACAAGGAACCTTTATCGGACACCATATTCTGGTTCCAAAAAGAGGCGTTGCAGTGCACATCAACGCGTTCAATTTTCCTATTTGGGGAATGCTAGAGAAAATCGCGGTGAACCTTTTAGCGGGAGTTCCAGCTGTGGTTAAACCATCAGAGTTCACCAGCTACTTGACTGAGTTGATGGTAAAAGAAATTGTCGATTCCAAGATTTTACCGGAAGGATCCTTGCAGTTGGTAACAGGTCTTGGACGAGGAATTATTGATCATGTGACCAATCAAGACGTTATCACTTTTACCGGATCTGCTGCAACCGGAAGGAAGCTGAAGTCGCTGCCTCATATTGTAGAAAATTCTGTTCCTTTTAACCTTGAAGCTGATTCATTGAATGCTTCAATGTTGGGCGAAGACGCTGCTCCCGGCAGCCCTGAATTTGACTTGTTTATCAAGGCTACGAGAGCTGAAATAACCGTAAAGGCTGGGCAAAAGTGTACGGCAATTCGAAGAATCATCGTTCCAGAAAAGTACATGGAAGATGTGCAAATTGAACTTGGTAAACAATTGGCCAAGACCACCATTGGTGATCCATCGGTTGAGGGTGTAAGAATGGGTTCTCTTGCTTCTAGAATTCAAGTAGATCGAGTGCGCCATAATGTTGAATTGCTTATGAAAGAGCAAGACATCGTTTATGGTGATATGGACAATTTTGAAGTGGTTGGAGCTGATAAAAACAAAGGAGCTTTCTTCAGTCCAATTCTCTTTAGAAACGATGATCCTTTCCATAAAACTGCAGTGCACGAAATTGAGGCATTTGGTCCTGTAAGCACATTGATGCCTTATAAGAACATGGACGAAGCGATTCGCATTGCTGAAATGGGTAAAGGCTCGTTGGTTACATCTATCGTAACAGCTGACGATAATGCAGCAAAAGAATTTGTATTGAATACAGCACACCTTCATGGTAGAATTTTGGTCTTGAATCAGCGCTGCGCCAAGGAAAGCACTGGTCATGGTTCGCCCATGCCATTGTTGAGTCATGGAGGTCCTGGGCGCGCTGGTGGCGGAGAAGAAATGGGTGGAGTGAGAGGCGTTAAGCATTACATGCAGCGCACTGCAATCCAAGGACATCCGGAAACGATTACACGAATCACTGAGCAATTTCAGGTTGGCGCAGACATGCCAGAGGCAAATCCACATGTTTTCCGTCAGCACTTTGAAGAATTGCGTGTAGGTGATACTGTGTTTACTCACAAGCACACGGTTACCGAGGCTGATATTGTGAATTTTGCCAATGTCAGCGGAGATAATTTCTACGCCCACATGGATGCTACATCTTTGGAAGGCACCATTTTCGAGCAACGCGTTGCACATGGTTATTTCTTGCTTTCTAAAGCTGCAGGATTATTTGTTGATCCTAAGAAGGGCCCAGTTTTACTCAACTATGGAGTAGAGCAAGCACGATTTACAAAGCCTGTTTATTTCGGTACAACAGTCGGAGTTCGCTTTACGGTAAAGGAAAAAATCGACCAAGAAAAGCGCAGCGAAGATGATATCGCAAAAGGAATCGTAAAGTTCCTAGTCGATATGTATGACGATGAAGGCGAAACGGTAGCCATTACTACGATTTTGACCATGGTGAAGAAGATCGATCAGAGTAGTTAGTTCACGCAGAGTGCGCAAAGTTTAATCGCAAAGACTCTCAAAGGTTTGATCATTTGAAATGACTGAAAACGAAATTTCATACCAAATCATTGGTGCTTCCATTGAGCTTCATAAAACTCTTGGTCCTGGACTCCTAGAAAGTGTCTACGAAGAAGCTTTGGCACTTGAACTTGAAGAACGAGGGTTAAGGGTTCAGAATCAATTGGCAGTGCCAATGAATTATAAGTCATTGACATTTGATAAAGGGTTTAGATTAGATTTACTGGTCGAAGATAAAGTCATAATCGAAGTCAAATCCGTTGAACAACTCGCACCAGTTCACTACGCCCAACTATTAACTTATTTAAGATTAGCGGACAAAAAGCTCGGACTGTTAATCAATTTTAATTCAAAGATTTTGAAGAGTGACATTCACCGAATTGTCAACGGTCTTTAACTATAGCTTCGTGGCGCACTTTGCGAGTCATTTCCCTTTGCGAACTTTGCGAGAAACAACCTATGATTAATTGGAAGAACAACATTCAACCCGAAGCCCCCTACTACGCCAATATCTTCAATTATTTCTTGAGCGATGACTTGGATGGTTATCAAGAAATGGACGAAATCACCTTGGATCTTGTCTATAAAATTGACGGCTTTTTAGGCTACGAAAGCCACAAATCTGACGGTCGCGGGTCTTTCATAAGTTATTGGCGCAACAAAGAATCCATTGATGAATGGCGAAAAGACCTTATACATCAAAAAGCTAAGTTTGAAGGAATGAGGCGGTGGTATAAGTATTATCATAGCATACTAGTGAAAGTGGAGAGTGCCCATTTTCACGGTTATTGAAGCACTATTATTTTTAATAAATAAGAAAGCCCATGCATCACTGCATGGGCTTTTACAACATCAATTGACGTTCTATTTTTCTAGAGCTTCAATTCGATTCGTTAAGGCTTCAATCAATTTTGATTGTTCCTCAATAAGCGCTTGTTGCTCATTGATGGCTTGTGTGAGCACTGGAATCATGCCAATGTAGTTTACACCTTTAAATGTTGTGAAAGAGTCTTCCTCTGAAGCTACAGTTTTGTCTTCGTCCAAAGCGGCATTTGTGGGAGCTTTTTGGACCGAAACCAAATTAGGCAAAACCTTTTCTAAATCTTGAGCGATAAATCCTATTTGCGCACCTGATGGTAAATGCAAGTGATTGAATTCGCTAGTTCTATATTGATAATTGTAGATGCCAATCTGCTTAATCGTATTTAGAGCACCATTATAAGGCTTGATGTCTTTCTTAAGAGACCTATCAGATGGATTTGTGAGTGTACCTGTAACTGTTACATCACCAACGAAAACGCCTGCATAATTAATGGACGCATTAGAAGCAGATCCATAGAACGCATAATTGATTCCTGCGTGCGTTCCATTAGCAACTGACAAAACTCCTATATTGTAGAGAGCACTTACACCAGTTGTGGAGAAATACCCACCATAATTTCTCACGCTGGCGTTGCTGCCAGAAAAAGCTCTAACACCATAATTATTAACACCATTGCCGTTTGCATTTGCTTGTACACCCATGTTGGTGGCATTAGTGTTTTGGATGTATGCTTCTCCCGAAACACCCACCTGAGTGCCAGCGCCTCCGGTGACTTCACCATCTGCAATTGCAGCAACACCGACCACACCAAAATGATTATTAGTATTTGCATCGGTAGAAAGTGCTCTACCAAATATCGCACGATTAAGTCCTGCTGTCTTGGCTTCTGCTTGAATTGAAGTGTTGGTAGTAGCTGCATCAGTGTATACATAAAGCTTACTAGCAGCCGCATTCGAACCAATTGCTACATGTTCATCCATTGTGTAAATAGTATCACCATTAAGTTGCCAATAAGAACTATCGTATGGAAAAGTCACTAAACCTCCTCCTGAGGAAAGTGACAATTGATCCCCTGACAAACTCAATGTCTGGATTTCGTTTGTTGCATTGTTGTCATTATCGGCAACACTTATGGTTATGTTATTGCTTCCACTGATGGCAATAGTTCGATTCGTGCCACTCACAGTTGATGAAAGAGTTTGAATTTCGTTTGTTGAACTGTTATCGTTGTCAGCAACACTTATCGTCACGTTGTTGCCACCACTTATCACTAAGTTTCTGTCTGTGCCAGTGGCTGTAGTAGAAAGAGTTTGTGCATCAGTGTTATCTAAATAAGCACCAAGACTTACTATTCCTCCACCATCTGATAAAGAGAGGTCATTTCCTGTCAAACTTATGGTTTGAAGTTCATTTGTTGGATCAGCATCCGCGTCCTCAGAAAAGCTGGACATGTCTACTGTTAATATTCCTCCAGCGTCAGTGATTTCTAGATCAGTTCCATTGAGCTGAAAACTTGAAATAAGTTCATTATTTGGGTCGGCATCAGCATCATTTACGCTGTCATTTTGAGATTGGTAAGCCATTAATGCGTAGGGCACAGATACAAGTTCTGAGGTTCCCATTGCGGTGAAGCTAGAGCCTCCATTGAGATCAATTCCAACTGCTAAAAAATAGGAGTCTCCTGACCAGTCAATGTTCATTATGTCATCGTTAGAAGTTCCGCCTCCCAGTTTGAGATTGACAATACCGAAGTCATTTGTAGTAACACTATGTGTTTCGCTGTATACAGCATTTCCGCTCGCGTTTCCTTGCAAGATACTTAGTTCGATGCCCACATTTTGATCTGTGATAAGCTCGCCACTTGAATTTCGAACTACGGTTTGATAATTAATTAGTTGAGGGGTTTGCGCTAGAACCGCACTGGCAAGACCAACACCAAGTGCAGTGGTCATTCCTATATATTTTAGATAAGTATTCATGGTAATATAGATTAAGGTTAGTGAGTTTTAATAATTTGATAAGAATTTCGGTTCTGAATATTCTCTTTACTGATGATGTTTAAAAAATAGCTTCCCGCAGCTAAGTGGCTCATATCAACCTGCTCTCTCTTATTGCGAATAGGCGTAAGACTGATCGATTTACCAGTCACATCTAGCATTATCACTTCATAGTTAGTTGGGTCATCGTTAAGCTCGATCGTTATAAAATCAGAAGTGGGATTGGGGAAAACCCGCATTCTGATGGATTTTAAGAACTCCTCCATGCCAACTACTGTCAGTTTGGTTTGATGAAACCCTTGTGTTAATGTGTTACTGTCGTTCGAGATTGTAGATGTTACTGTTTCGCCCAACGTAAAGCTCATTTTGGCTGTGCCGTTTTCAAAATGACCCCCTGAGGACGCCACTACAGTTTGTGCAGATAGCGTCACGCAGGATACCAGTGATAAGAATGTTAGGGATAGAACGGTTTTGTTCATTGTTTTTAGGTTTAGTGTTTCTATTTCAAAAATTCATTTTAGACTTGAGCCATTAAATGGCTGTTTTCAGATAGTTTAACCAGTTCTTTAGATCATGGAATTAAAAAGAATTACAGCTTAATTATTTTGTATTATCCGAGTCCAGATTGTGCTCGTAGAAATAGAGATTGTCAAGCGTTACATAGAGCGCTTCATCGGTGTTTTCAATATCTCTTTTTATGTGTTGAAGCAGCAAGGTAGTTTTACCAACACCGCGCGCCCCTTTTATGCCAATCATGCGGTCGTTCCACGGAATAGCATCAACGTCAGCTCGCACAAAATCAAGGTTTGTGTTCTTGATTCTGCGCTCATAAAGACGCACTAAACTTGCAAAATCTGCTTCCACACAAAAACAAATTTATGGATTTATGATGTGATATCAGGCTATTTTTTAATAAAATTGTTTTGACCTCAGATCAAAATTAGAAAATTGTGTGTAATAAATTGAAATACAATGAATTAGAAGTTCGTTTTTTAATGCTTAATACAAACATTCTTCGGCTCGGTAAAAAACTGAAGGGCTTCAAAGCCGCCTTCGCGGCCAACACCAGAATTTTTTACTCCGCCAAACGGAGTGCGTAAATCGCGCAGCAACCAGCAGTTGATCCATACTATTCCTGTATGCAATTCGCGCGCGATGGTATGTGCTCTTTTCAAATTGCTGGTCCAAACAGTGCTGGCTAAGCCATATTTTGTGCTGTTGGCCATCATCAATGCTTCTTCATCAGTATCGAACGGCATGATGGTTACAACGGGTCCGAAAATTTCTTCTTGATTGGTTCGGCAAGTGTGCGGCAATCCTTCAATGATGGTTGGTTCTAAGAAATACCCTTCCGAAAATTCACCTCCAACTTCTGCTCGCTTGCCACCGGTGAGAACGGTTCCACCTTCTTGTTTAGCCAGCTCAACGTAACTCAACACCTTTTCTAAATGTGGTTTGCTCACAACGGCTCCTAAATTCACGTCATCCTTAGGGTTTCCCACCTTCAATGCCTTCACTCGTTTCACAAATTCGGTTTTGAATTTCTCGTAAATGGGCCGTTCCACTAAAATCCGCGAGCCACACAAACAAATCTGACCTTGATTGGCAAAAGAGGAATGAACCGTAGTCTTCATCATGTCCTCAAAATCACAATCAGCGAAAATGATATTTGGGTTTTTACCCCCCAATTCAAGGCTCAGCTTTTTGAACTTTGGAGCTGCTGTTCTCGCAATCCATTCGCCAGTGGCTGTTCCGCCCGTAAAGCTAATCATCGGAATGTCGTCATGTTCGATAATGGCAGCACCGGCTTTTGGCCCTAATCCATGCACAATATTCAAAACACCTTTCGGCATTCCTGCATCGATGCAAATTTTTGAAAGCAAGTAGGCCGTATACGGAGTTACTTCTGACGGTTTTGCAACAACCGTATTTCCTGCAGCCAGTGCTGGAGCAATTTTCCAGCTGAAGAGATAGAGAGGAAGGTTCCAAGGTGAAATGCAGCCCGCCACGCCAATCGGTTGACGCAACGTGTAATTGATGGCCAAATCACCCATCGAATGACTTTCGGATGCAAAATGAAGAATGCCGGTGGCGTAAAAATGAAAATTGGACTGTGCTCTTGGAATGTCAACCGTGCGCGCCAATTTCAGTGGCTTGCCATTGTCTCGACTTTCTGCTTGAGCCAATTCTTCTTGTTGTTCTCCAATAAGTTGCGCAACCCGAAGCAATATATCTGAGCGCTCTTGAATACTCATCCTACTCCAGATTGGAAAAGCAGCTTTCGCGGCCGCTGTTGCTGCTTCAACATCATCTGCGTCACTGTCTGGAATTAACGAATACACTTTTCCAGTAGCAGGCGCGATATTGTCAAAGTATTGACGGCTGATGGGTTCAACCAACTCCCCGTTGATGTAGTTTAAAAGCTTTTCCATGTTATGCTGCATTGCCTCAAAAGTAGGATGTTGCGCAAATAAAAAGCCCCAATCTTAATGACCAGGGCTTTTAACCTAAATAAACAGAGAAAATAGAGCCTTATAAATTCGTTGTGAGGTCTATTATTTTGACTTTTGATCTTTTACTTTTCGCTCGATTTCTTCGGTGATTCTCTCGACTTTAATCTCAATTTTTTCACCGTATTCTTCCCACTTTACTTTTTCAATTTGCTTTTCCAATTGCTCTAAGCCTTTTTCAATCTCGACTTCTAAATTCCTCATTGACTCTTCCAAGTCTATAAAGCCATCGTCATCCATGCCTTCAAGGTATCGAATAGCATCTTCGCCTTCAATAACCTTGGTGGTGGTTTTACCGTCAACCTCTTCCTCAATGGTGATTTTTATGGTCTTGTTGTTTTCAGCAGGGCTGCTTTGAGAATAGGAATAGTGCACTAAACCTAAAACAACTGCCACGAATAGGAATATCTTTTTCATAGGTTAATATTTGAAATTCAAACGTAATTCAACCTTCTGAAGTCCGCTGTTAACGGGCGGTTAAGCAATGTTAAGTACTGTTAAACAAGCGCTTGTGCTTCAATGCCACTTTACATTTGTGACCGCTCTATGAATCATCAGCAACTCAGAAACATCGTTATCGTTATCGCGATTGCCCTTTCAGGATTAATTGGCATTCAAATTTATTGGATCACCAATGCGATTGAGCTAGAACGCGACAGAATTTCTAGAGGCGCTTCAGAGGCATTGAATGAAGTGGTTGACTTGATCGAGCGGCATGAAATGCTCACTAAAATAAGATCTCACCAAGAAGCGAAATACTTATTCATCCAAGAGGATTCGGGAGGTGAATCCTCTTTTCCACCTGACGATTCGCTGGTACAATATGCGATGACTCGAAATATTGAACGCGTTGGCGACAAGGTTACCGTGAAAATAGAGGAGGAAAATGGCGATCAAAAAGCTCAAAAAACAATTACTTATTCGGTAAATGACCTTCCGTTTACTCGAAATTTTGAAGATGAATTAAGCCTGAGAATGATCACTGCCGATTCCATCGAATTGGAATTAGACCACCCTCAAGACCCCTTAAATAGAGACATTCAACGCTTGCGCGAACGGGTAAATACCAAGAAGGCATTCCTGGGTGACATCGTTAAAAGCCTGATCGAAGTAGATGTAAACCAGCCCATCGATGAGCGCGTTGATCCGCGTATTGTTGATTCATTGCTTCAGATATGTTTAAATAAACACGGCCTTTCTCTTGAATATGAAATTGGAGTTTTTGACCAAGGAGGCGAAATGGTTTTTGGGCATGACGAATTTGAAAATAAGTTGAGAGAGTCCATATCATCAGCGCGCCTATTTCCAAATGACGTTATTCAAGTGCCTTATTCCCTCAGGCTGTACTTCCCGAATGAAAGCGGATATATACTTAATAACTTATGGGCGTTGCTAGCGGTATCATTGATTTTAGTCATTGCACTGATTTACACGTCATACAATTCGATACGAACGATCTTCCTGCAGAAACAAAACAGCGAAATCAAGAATGACTTTATCAACAACATGACGCACGAACTCAAAACCCCTATCTCCACCATAAGCCTTGCATGCGAAGCGCTGAGCGACCCTGAATTGGGAAAAATAGAGAGCATTAAAAACCGTTATTTAAACATCATCAATGCCGAGAATAAGCGTTTAGGTTTATTGGTGGAAGAAGTGCTGCAAAGTGCAGTCTTAGACAAAGGTGATTTTAAACTAAAACGAGAAGAAGCCGATTTGCATGCCTTGCTCAGCGAAGTGGTAGATAAATATCACATTCAACTAAAAGAGCGTGCCGGCAAAGTTGAACTCAAACTCAATGCTCCGCTGAGCATCGTGGAAATCGATAAAAACCACATGACGAATGTGATTTACAATTTACTCGACAATGCGGTCAAATATTCCAAAAACGCTCCAAAAATTACTATCTCTACAGAACTAGTTGATGAACATTTGGTGCTTTCTGTAAAAGATGAAGGCATTGGAATTTCTGCAGACAATCTCAAAAAAATCTTCGATCGATTATACAGAGTGCCAACGGGCAACGTGCATAATGTAAAAGGCTTTGGATTAGGATTGAGCTATGTAAAAATCATTACCGAGCGCCATGGAGGCACGGTTTCTGTTGAAAGTCAACTCGAAAAAGGAAGTACATTCTATATCGAACTACCATTAATATCCACCAATTATGGAAAATGAAAAAAAGCCAGCCGAGAAAACGAGAATCTTAGTAGCCGAAGACGACCCCAACCTCGGAATCATTCTCACCGAATACCTCGAAGCAAAGGGCTACGATGCCACGCTCGCCAAGAACGGTGTTGAGGGTTGGAAGAAGTTCGCCAATGGTGAATTTGATTGCTGCGTATTGGATGTAATGATGCCCGAAAAAGATGGTTTTACACTTGGAAAAGAAATTCGTGCTGCCAATGCCGATATTCCTATCGTTTATTTGACGGCAAAATCAATGAAGGAAGATACCATCGAAGGGTTTAAAAGTGGAGGCGATGACTACATCACAAAGCCATTTTCAATGGAAGAATTACTGATGAGGTTAAAAGCCATTTTGAGAAGAACAAAAGGAGAAGAGAAAGTAATCGAAATAACAGTATTTGAATTGGGTAAGTTTATGTTTGACT
Organism: Salibacteraceae bacterium; assembly: GCA_018401875.1. GTDB lineage: Bacteria > Bacteroidota > Bacteroidia > Flavobacteriales_G > Salibacteraceae > SHAN690. The sequence continues at coordinate 107,413 of JAGYJZ010000009.1, read as the reverse complement.
TTAAAAATCAAGTATTAGTGCTTGAGGGCAAAGAGCAACATCTCACTTCGAAAGAAAATGCTTTATTGAAAATGCTCGGTCAGCATGCCAATCAATTACTGGATCGTTCTCAGGCCTTGCTTGCAATTTGGGGTGACGATAGTTATTTCAACTCAAGGAGCATGGATGTTTATATCGCGAAGCTTAGAAAGTATTTGAAGGATGACGAACGTGTTAAAATCATCAACGAGCACGGAAAAGGGTTTCGATTGATATTGCCCTAGCACTTCGAAAATGTATTTCTCGAAAAAAGGCGGCCACACGGCTGCCTTTTCTATTTTTATCATCTAAAAATGAAATCATGAGCATAAAGAAGCCTTTTAATTTGCAAAAGTGGATCGATGAAAACCGCGATCTACTTAAACCACCGGTCGGAAATAAAAACCTATATCCTGAAGGCTCTGATTATATTGTGATGATTGTAGCTGGGCCTAATGCGCGTAAGGACTACCACTACAACGAAACAGAAGAACTGTTTTACCAACTCGAGGGAAACATCAACGTGCGGATTCAAGAAGATGGAAAACCTGTGGATGTGCCTCTTGGCCCGGGCGACATGTTTTTGCTTCCGCCCAAAGTACCGCACAGTCCGGCCCGATCAGCAAATTCAATCGGCTTGGTTATTGAACGTGTGAGAGAAGCTTCTCATAAAGATGGATTGATGTGGTTTTGTGAAAAATGCAATCATAAACTGCACGAAACATATTTCCCGCTGACCAACATTGAGAATGATTTCTTACCGAGGTTTAAAGAATACTACGGCAGCGAAGCATTGAGAACCTGCGATAGCTGCGGTCATGTAATGGAAACCGATCCGAAGTTTACCTGATCAAATTTATCGTGCCAACCTCGAACAGCTCTTGATTTGGGTAAATCGTGTAATCAATGCGATAGGTGTATGCGCCAATAGGAGAATCCTTTCCTCGATTGAATTTTTTACCATTCCAGCCGGTTGTGATATCATTGCTTCGATACACTTCTTCGCCCCATCGATTAAGAATGCTGATTTTGTAGTGCTTAATAAGGTGGCCTTGCACCATAAACAGGTCATTTATTCCATCGCCATCCGGACTGAATGCATTCGGTGCATAGATCAAACTTATGGGCGCAACAGAAATGGAATCGCTTAAATTGCATCCATTGCTATCGATGACTGTCACTTTATAAACGGTACTCACCCGTGGATACACAAGAATAGAATCGCAGTTGACACAAGGAATATATCCTTCTGACGACCAGTACTTTTCTCCATCGGATTTCGCTACCAAGAGCACGTTTTCGAGGCCCGTGATCGTATCCTCGTTGGTAGTTAAATCGAGCGTTGGCACTGGAAAAACCTCAACGTAAATACTGTCATCCTTTTTACAGTTTTCCAAGTTGCTTCCTTGCACTTTGTACCAGCCACTTTCTGCCGGTGTAATGCTCGGATTGGGAGAATAGCTGGGGGCATCAAAGGCTGGTCCTTCCCAGAAATAAGTGTAAGAGCCTCGCGCAGAAAGATGCACCGTATCTCCCAAACAAACAGCCGTATCAGCTGATACAAGCAGATTAACAGGGTTGATGATCACTTGTACCGAATCGGAAGCAAAGCCACAGGAGTTTTCAACGATTACAACATAGGTAGTCGTTTCTTCTGGATAAGCGGGGGTTGAGTTGAGAAACGGATCCAATACATTTTCTTTTGGAAACCATTCGTATCCGGCAGCGCCCCTTGCAGTGAGTAAGACGCGATCGCCTGCGCACACTGCCGTATCGCCCCACGCCTCTACCTGAGGAACAAAACCTTCCACAAAAACAGTGATCTCGTACACTTTTTCACAGCCAAAAGAATCAATGATAGACAACGTATAGTCTATCGTACTATCTGCGGAAACAGAGGGGTTTGAAACATTCGTTGAACTCAAATAAAAGGCAGGGTCCCAACTGTAGCTCACACCACCTGACGACCATAATTCACCTGATAATCCTTTACAAATGGAAGTATCTTCAATAGCGGCTGTAAGGTCGGGAAAGACCCTCAGCGTGACCCAAGCCGTATCAACACCACAACTGTCTTGAACGGAAACAACATATGTTTTTTGCTCGGTAACCGTGGCTATCGGGTCGGCAATATTAGGGTCACTCAACCCTGTTGAGGGCGACCAAGAGTAAGTATCACCTCCTGATGCGTTGAGCTGCACCTGATCGCCAGCACATACCCTCGGGTAGTTCGGCACCACGGCCACGGGACCGGGGTTTACCGTCACTTGAATGGAGTCCGTATCAGACAAAATACAACTTACAGAATCCATGATAATCAGCACTACATCGTAGGTTCCCGTGCTCGAATAGGCATGTTTTGGCTCGAACTCATCGCTCACTGTTCCGTCACCGAAATCCCAACTATAAGTGGAACCACCAAAACTTTCATTGATGAATTGAAGCGAATCGTTGACGCATATTTCAGCTGGCCCATCAATATCAACCTCGGCAATCAGTGTAACCAAATCATACTTGAGCGCGGCCAAATTGCACGATGCGGCAGCTGGCTTAGTTGGTGAGTAGGAACCTATGGTTGTTGGAAAGGAGCTCGCCTGACCACAGCTGGCACAGGCAGCCTGATATATAATTCCTTTTTTATCAAACCTGCTCGTTCCGCCATCAGTATGTTCTCCGCCCACGGCACCGCCATTTCCACCAAAGAAGCTCGCGAAAAGCAAGCTGGAAGCGCTGTCTTCAAACACGATGAAATAAAAGTCATGACCATCTGTGGTTGTTTTGTAGGCATTGGCCGTGGTGGGCAAACCGGTAGTTGTAGTGCCGCCTGCACTTGTAGGGGCAGCAATGCCAAACAGCGACCCACCCCATCCAGAAACAAAAATGTGGTTGCACTCATTCACTAAAAACGCTGTAAGCGAAAGGTTTATATTCCCATTTCCAGAGCCCCACTGTGTAGAAAAAATAGTCGTTTGTAAGTTGTTGCTAAGCTTGTGCAGAAATTGTCCGCTATTGTTAACGGAATAAACGGTGGCTGGGGTAATCGGATAATTGCCCAACGTTTGTCCGACCACGTAAACATCTCCGGCAAGATCCAGCTGAACAAAGAAACTCTGGTCGTAATCATTGGTGCCGATAAAGGTGGATGAAAGAAGGGTTTGTCCATTATTGCTGATTTTAGCCAACCAGCCATCGGTAATTCCCCCTCGGTATGTGCTGTGTATTACTCCTGGAGTTGTCGGAAAGTTCGTACTGATTGTTCCGCCTGTGCAGAAGACATTAAAGCTCGGGTCAAATTGAACTGAATAGGCGGCATCAGCTTCACTTCCTCCAATAAAGCTCGACCAAAGGAGCGAACTTAAATTCGAATTAAATTTAAAAATAACGCCATCCGTTAGCCCACCACCATAAGTGGTTTGAAAGCCATTTACAATGGGGAAATCACTCGAACCTGTGCTTGTGGCTACGTAACAATTATCGTTTTGATCAACAATGATTTCACCGCGAAACTCATCTGAATATGCCTTTTGAAGTGTATCGCTGAGGTTTATGCCATCATTGGCACTGCCGCCTACATAAGTGGAACCCAATAAAGCCGAACCCAGCGCATTGAATTTTGTAACCACAATATCCGACCCACCCGTGTATTCAATTTGGCTTGAGTTGCTATTGGTGCCGAACGTGCCTATGGTTGTTCCTCCGTTAAACGTATTATCAAATGCATTGACCGTAGTGGGGAAATTGGTGCTCGAAGTAGTTCCTAAAACATACAGTTCATTATTGCCATTTACAACCAAACTGTGCGGAATTTCATTGCCATTTCCACCCAAATAAGTCGAGTAAACCAATGCGCTGCCATCCGAGCTAAATTTTGAGATGGTCATGTCTGTTTCAAAGGTACCTGTGCCTCCAGCAAAAGTAATTTGGTAAGCCCCCGTGGTGGTTGGATAACCCGAGCCGATTCCATTCGTTGATAAAATATAGCCTCCAGCATACATGTTTCCGAGCGAATCATAGGTAGCTGTTGATCCCCAATTGTTTATGGTAGATCCCGTGTAGGAGCTGAAAATCAATGTGGGATCAATGATAAGCTCATTGTTCGAAGAAGCGGCTACATCAAACCCCACGAGCGGCAAGCTTCCTGAATGATCAACGCGGTAACTGCTTTTCACGAAACGTTTTTCACCCCGTTCCATTACCCAGGAAACAGGCTTTTGATCGATGATTTGTTCAACGGATGTCTCAATAAGTAAATTTTCAAACCCGAGTTTTACATCATTTACACCTTCGTATTGCATTTGAATCATACTCGGATCTGCACCCTGGTGAAGAATAAAATCATATTTGAAGTTTTGATTAATCGAGTAATAGCGCACATCAATTCCTGGATAAATTTCCTTAAAGATCACCTCAGCATATTGCTGAACTTCACCTGCCCACGCGTCAGGGTTATCTCCAATAAAGTAATTTACATAGTCAGGCCATTTATTATGAACCTCAACAGAACTCGGCTTTTGACTATTTAAAAGATGAATTTTAAACGCGTGACCATGCAGCGTGTCTGGCATGCTCACATCCTCACCATGCTTAAATTTTGAATAGGTTTCTAGCTCAGAAAGCCTCGATAAATTGAAGGTCAACGACTGCCCTTCAAGAAAAACTGCTCCTCCAGGAACATACGCCCTAAACTGAACGTGTGCGGGGAGCTGACCTTTGTTCTCTTCGAACTTCAACTCACCGTGTTCGCCTAGTGCATCGTGGGCCAAAACGCCCGAAACCAAAGCGGCAAAAATCAATATTGAGCTTAGAAACTTCTTCAAAATATTTGAACCTCCTAATGTAGTAATTTGAGAATCAATCGACAGCATTGAGACGCAAGTAATCGGCTTTTAGTTGCTGTTATGCATAAGTTAATTTGGAGCTCTTGCAGCAATAAAATCTTGATACCTTTGCCACCTCTAAAGACAATGAGCGATCAAATTAAGCACGAGTGTGGAATAGCACTTATCCGACTCCTCAAACCACTTGATTTTTACCGAGAAAAATACGGCACGTCATTTTACGGCCTCAACAAGATGTATCTTCTTATGGAGAAACAACACAATAGAGGTCAAGATGGCGCTGGTTTAGCGAACATCAAATTTGACGTGAAGCCAGGAAATCGCTACATTTCAAGACATCGATCGAACAGTAACAAGCCTATCCAAGACATTTTTGACCACGTTTATGGAGGTATAAAGCAGCGGATTAAAGAACGCGCAGAAGGAGATGAATCAGTTTTATTGAACCCCAACTGGCTGAAAGATAACGCACCATTTACAGGCGAAGTTTTTTTAGGCCACCTGCGCTACGGCACGTATGGCGAAAACAGCATTGAAGCATGCCATCCTTTCTTGCGTCAAAACAACTGGATGACACGAAACCTTGTTTTGGCGGGAAACTTCAATATGACCAACGTTGACGAACAGTTTGACTTATTGCTCTCGCTGGGCCAACATCCAAAGAAAAAAGCAGATACGGTGACCGTTTTAGAGAAAATTGGTCATTTTCTTGACGAAGAAAACGAGACACTGTTTGACAAATACAAGAGACTTGGCTATGAAAACATGGTGATCACTTCCATGATTTCTAAGAACATGGACATCAGGAACATCTTGGTTCGGGCGGCTGAAGATTTTGACGGTGGCTATGCCATGGCGGGCATGATTGGCAATGGGGATGCTTTTGTATTGCGCGATCCGAATGGAATTCGCCCTGCATTTTATTACAAGGATGACGAGGTTGTGGTGGTGGCCAGTGAAAGGCCAGTTATTCAAACGGCCTTCAATGTGTCGCACGAATTGGTGCAAGAAGTTGAACCCGGACACGCGCTTATCATTAAGAAGAACGGAGAGGTGAGCATGGACATGATTCGCCAACCCGGTGAGAAAAAAGCCTGCTCTTTTGAACGTATATACTTTTCGCGTGGAAGCGACATCGACATCTATAGAGAGCGACTTGAATTGGGCAGAACATTGGTTCCACATATCTTGAAAAGTATCGGGTCTGATTTGAAGAATTCTGTGTTCTCCTTCATTCCTAACACAGCAGAAGTTTCTTACTATGGAATGCTAAAAGGACTTGAAGAGGTTCACAATGAGCGCAAATTAGACGATATTGCCAAGATTGACGTCAACGACAAACAAGCCCTTCGAAAAATATTAAATGAACGTATAAGGGCCGAAAAAGTAGCCATTAAGGATGCGAAATTGCGCACATTTATTACCCAAGACAGTGATAGAAATGACCTCGTGGCGCACGTTTACGATATCACATACGGCACAGTGAAACAGGGTGAAGACAACCTTGTGGTAATCGATGATTCCATAGTAAGAGGAACAACACTGAAACAAAGCATTCTGAAAATTCTCGACCGCTTAGGCCCTAAGAAAATTGTGGTGGTTTCTAGTGCACCGCAAATCAGATATCCTGACTGTTACGGAATCGACATGAGTTTACTTCAGGACTTTGTTGCATTTCAAGCGGCTATTGCTCTCCTAAAAGAACGGGGAAAAGAGCACGTCATCAAAGAGGTGTATGAATTGTGTTTAAGCGAACTCAAGCACTCCAATAGTCACAATCAGCACAACCACGTGCAGAAAATTTACGAACCATTCTCCGATCAGGAAATTTCTTCAAAGATTGCCGAACTGCTTCGGCCGGCTGATATCCATGCTGAGGTTGAGATTATTTATCAAACCTTAGATGGACTGCACAAAGCATGTCCTCGACATACTGGCGACTGGTATTTCAGCGGAAATTATCCAACCACGGGTGGTAATCGGGTGGTGAATCGTGCGTTCGTCAATTACTTCGAAGGGAAGCGCACCAGGGCATACTAAACATTCTTGTTTTTCAATTTTATTCTTAAGTCCTAAATTTATTTTTTCATTAGGTCGATGGTAATCTGTCTTTCATCGGTTAAAACTTCACGTTTGAGGAAATTTCAGAATAAAATTCTTCCAAAATCAACTTTTTCAGAATTTTAAGGCAACTTTATTCGACTTACGACAGTCTTACTATCAAAATCGTTCTTTTACCCCTTAAACATTGGACCTTAGGTTGGCCCACTAACAATCAGTTTAACCTAATAAATTCTAATGTTATGAAAGCTTTAGCCCCCGTATTTTTTGTTTTGATTCTCCTTTTGACATTGGTTTCGGCTGTATCATCACAGCACAAAATCCATAACCCAGAACTACCAAAGCACTTAGTTTTTCAATGGCGCATTGAAACACCTCAAGTGGATGCTTCGTGGAAAAACGATGACTTTTCCATCGTAAGATCAAGTGATGGATTGGTTGTGTATTTTGGTGAATACCGCAGCTTAGAGCAAGCGCTTGACAACCTGCCAAAATTGCCTTCAGGAGTGAATAAAGCCGCTGTCACCTTAGTTCCATTCTTTAACCAACGCAGCATTTCTGCTCAAGATGCCCTTGTTCTCTTAGGCAATCAAAATGACAGGGATGTCAATGGAGATATTTATGAAGAAGCTGTTTCGTTTACCGTATACTTTGAAACTTTTGAGACTCCTCAAGGCCATCGTTTGGTTGATGAAACCAGCGAAATGTTGAATTTTGAGGTGCTGCCCAATTATCATTACGCCTATTCAGCCGGGCTTTTTGGCAGTTTAGACAAGGCCGAGACGTATGCGCAGGAATTACAAACCAAAGGATATCCCTTTGCCGAGGTAAATAAATATTTGAATGGACAAAAAGTAGCGATGATCGATGAGTTTCAACTTTATGCTTATGTGCAGTGGATCGACTGAATCCCGATTGACTGAGAGACGATAGCCCCGAATTTAACTGGGGCTATTTTTTTTGTACAATGGAACCGTTGAACAAGGTTCTCCAAACATGAGTGATTTGACCACCGGGATCAATTTATTCGATAATTCAACGTAGACCGTTTCGGGAATAGACTCATCGCTGCATCCTTTCACTACCACGCGTTGATCTTTATAATCATTTAGATCAAGCGTTGCAATGAGCGTTCTCCACAAAACCAGCTCAAGGTCTTTTTGGCTCCCCACAATGACTGATTTACAATGGTCTGATAGCGCCACAGACAGCAGCATGAATGCCCAAGTAGGGATAATGGCGTCTACACTTGAGAAAATGTAGACCGACTTCCCGTTGTAAAATGACCAATCATTTTCCTTCACGAATGCTCGAAACTCTCTCTCTCTCAAGGCAATTTCTTGCCAAAGCACATCTTTCATATCAAACCCAACAATGTTCCATTGGGGCCTCAGTGCTTCGAGCTCAAGCGTGACCAAACCACTTTTGGCTACTTTGTTTTCGATCGGCTCCATTTTAAATCATTCCTAATTCCACCAATGCTTCTTCGCTCATCATGTCTTTGTCCCATGTCGGCTCCCAAGTAAGTTCTATCGCGGCCGACTTAATGCCTTCTACTCCAGCTACTTTTTGTTCTACTTCCAGTGGCAAACTTTCAGCCACTGGACAACTGGGCGAGGTCAAGGTCATGTAGATGAGCGCCTCGAAATCATCGTTTATCTTAATCTCGTAAATCAACCCTAACTCGTAAATATCAACCGGTATTTCAGGGTCATAAACAGTTTTAAGCGCTTGAATGATCGACTCTTCAAGTTGTTTTTTTAATGCTGGTTCCATTATGTTTTATCAGTTTTAGCCATGTATGCAATGGCAAACAATTTCATTTTTTTTATCATGGACGCTAATCCATTTGCGCGGTTTGGCGATAGATGATCCTTCAGGCCAATTTTATCGATAAAATACAAGTCGCATTCAGCAATTTCTTGTGGCGTATGATTTGACAATACACGCACCATTAATCCTACCAAACCCTTTGTGATAATCGCATCGCTATCCGCAGAAAAAAGCAGATTTTGATCAATTTTTTCGGCATGCAACCATACCCTGCTCTGACAACCTTTCACCAAATTGTCTTCGTTCTTCAGGCTTTCGTTTAATCCGGGAAGCTCTTTGCCAAATTCAATAATGTGCTCATACTTCTCCATCCATTCGCTGAAAAAGGCAAACTCCTCAACGATTTCATCTTGTATTTGATTAATCGATTGTTCCATTAGTTCTTTAAACCTGCTTTTTGAATCTTTTGTTCGATGGCGGTGGTAGAATAACCTTCAACAAATTGAAGTTGTTTTACTTGTCCTCCATATGCCAATACACTTTCTGCACCAACAATCTGGTCTATTGCATAATCGCCTCCTTTCACTAAAATATCAGGCTTCAGCGTTTCAATTACGTTTAATGGTGTAGGTTGGTCAAACAAGACAATTGCATCAATTGATCTAAGCGCTGAGATCACGATGGCTCTTGCATTCTGATCATTAATTGGTCTGTGATCACCTTTTTGAAGGGTTTTTGCAGAGCGATCAGAGTTGAGCCCGAGGATTAATTTAGTGCCCAATGCCGCGGCTTCTTGAAGGTATAACACATGCCCAGGGTGAATCAGGTCAAAAACTCCGTTAGTAAATACAACACGCTCGTTTTGCTCAGCCCAATGCTTTCTTAAGGCCGTCAATTCTGACAGCGTATAAATGCATGAATATGGGTTATGAGGATTCATCAGCTGCCAAGTTACTATTTGCATTTAACAACGGCATGACTAACATTGAAATGAATCCGAGCAATACGATCATCAGTGTTTGGATTGACCAAACGATCCAACCGAAGGCGTAACCCACATTCTCTGACACGCCATAAATAGATAGGATGAGCATGATTGCCAGCGGGTATGCTCCTAAACCGCCTTGCACAGCCACAATGGATAATCCACCGAGGACAAATGAGGCCAACATGCCGCCAAACGGAACATCTGCAGTTTCGGGAAAACTTTGAAAAGACAACACAAACATCAATACATAACACCCCCAAATAAAGAATGTGTGCATGTAAAATTGCACTTGGCCGTTCATGTTTTTAATGGTCGCGAAACCGTCAACAAGTCCGCCAATTTTATCCCTGAACTTTAATGCAAAAGGATGCGTTGAACGCGAGATGAAGCGCAAACCAACCACGAAGGCAGCAATTCCAAAAACACCAATACCACCTAACACAACAAAGGTTTGCACCTTCTCACCCATTGGGCCAAATGCATCAAACAAAAACTCTTTGAGGATGCTAAACTGCATGACTACTGCAAGAAGAATAAGCAGCAGGAGAATAACTGCATCCACCACGCGCTCGGCAATCACCGTTCCAAATAGTTTTTCGAAAGGTTGTTTTTGGTAGCGGGCCAATACTGCGCAGCGCGTTACTTCGCCAAGCCTCGGAAAGGCCAAATTTGCCAAGTAACCGATCATTACTGCGGCAAACCTGTTGGGAAGATTAATATGTATGTTCAACGCCTCAAGCGGATATTTCCATCGGTAGGCCCTAAAAACGTGACTCAACACCGCAACGAACATTGACGCTAGAAGCCACCAATAATTGGCACCTTTCACGGAGTTGAGCATGTTTGACTTGTCTTCTTCCGTCAAGTCTTTATAGATAAACCAAATCAGAAAAAAGCCCAGTGCTAACGAGAAAAGCACTTGAAGTGCAGATTTCACTCGCTTATTCAAGATGCCAGCGAATTAGTTTTTTCGTCTGGGAAAATAACCGTAGGCTTGAAGGTTTTCGCCTCCTCAAACTCCATGGATGCGTAGGAGATGATCAGAATGATATCACCCTTCATCACCTTACGTGCTGCCGGACCATTAAGGCTTATAGCACCTGAATTTCTCTTGCCTGTGATAACATAGGTTTCAAATCGCTCGCCATTGTTGATGTTTACTATTTGGACTTTCTCACCTTCAATCAAATTTGCCGCTTCCATTAACGCTTGGTCAATTTCGATGCTCCCGATATAATCTAAGTGACTATCGGTGACGTGAACACGGTGAATTTTCGATTTTAATACCTCTATTCTCATGGGGCGGCAAAATTATAAATTAATCAAGGGAAAAGAATTGGTCAGAAGTTAATAGAGGTTAGAAAATATTAAGCCAACCAGACACTTCATGCGCCTTATTGTTCTGTGCGGGTGCCACAGTCAGTGCAATCGGTTCCAAAGTTACAATAGTCTGTCACCGAATCTGGGCCACCATCATCACATTCTCCATCAGCTGGCCAAAAACATGTGTCATCACACAACTCTTGTTTGCATCCGGCAAGACCAAGTGTGATCAATGATATAATGATTAGAAAATACTTCAAAGTCTAACGTTTAGGAGTTTTCACAACACGGGTTCCGCAATCAGAACAATCTGTCCCGAAATTGCAATAATCACTTGAAGAACCAATTCCACCATCATCGCATTCGCCATCCATCGAAAAGAAACAGGAATTTTCGCAAAATTCATTGGTATTGAATTCTGTTACTTTTTCTTCTTCTGGCTCTTCATCGTCTTTTTTGCATCCGTAAGTCGCAGACAATAAAACGAGCAGAACTAAGATTGGATATTTCGCGCAGCGATACATACCTGCAAATATGAGGCTATTCAATTGATCTAAGACATTCATCTTCAGAGAAAATAAGTATGTATTTGCGCAACTTCATCCGCGACTAAAATAACAATAAAAAACCCGAGCGTTTACTCGGGTTTCATTGAGTGGAGAATATCGGAGTCGAACCGATGACCTCTTGCATGCCATGCAAGCGCTCTAGCCAGCTGAGCTAATCCCCCAATTGAGCGGCCAAATATACTATTAAACCGCTATGTTAAATTCAGATTATGGTTTCTGAGCAAGCAAATTGTCGATCATGTTCACCACATCTTCGTTGAGGACTGATTTTGATGGTGGAATCATTTCAACCAACTGGCCATTTTTGTTGAGTAAATATTTCTGGAAGTTCCACTTCACGCTAGAATCCATTACACCGTTAAGTTCTTTCTGAGTTAAAAATTGATACAGCGGATGCATGTCGTCTCCTTTCACCGATATTTTCGAGAACATAGGGAAGGTAACTCCATAATTTTTTTGGCAAAACGATTTTATTTCTTCTTCTGTTCCAGGTTCTTGGCTCATAAAATTATTTGCTGGAAAACCAAGAATCACTAAGCCGCCATCCTTTTTTTGGTCGTAAAGCTTTTGAAGGTCTTCGTATTGTGGGGTTAACCCGCACTTGCTCGCAACATTTACCATCAGTATTACCTTGCCTTTAAATTCAGTCAGGCTCACTTCATCGCCATTGATGTCAGGTAAAGAGAATTGATAAATGGTTTGATCAGCGCTTAAAAAAGTCATACTGAACAAAGAGAAGGAGAGAATTAATGCTTTCATATTTTATCGTTTTTAGCTTAACAAAGAAAGGTGCTTTTTGATTAGAATTATTTTCCTCACGCTGAAGGATGAAAAAATGAAAACTGTATTTTGGTTGTATGAGGCAGAGTTTGATTTTTAAATACCTGAGAGATTTTAGCCACTTGGCTTTCCCTTTTAATTGCTTCGGGTGCAATACGGCCTTAGAAGAGGATGAACTGCCCATCTGCAAAGAGTGTTTCGAACATTTTCCGAGAACATATTATTGGCGGCATGAAGAAAACACAGTTGAAAAATTATTCTGGGGTAAAATCAAGCTCGTGAGGGCTTGTTCGTACTTATTCTTTACTAAGGGCGGAATAGTGCAACAGCTCATGCACCAGTTGAAATACAACTCGAAGGTTGAAGTTGGGCATTTGTTGGGAAAATATTTTGCACAAGATTTAGACGAGCATTGGTACAAAGACATTGACGTGGTGGTGCCCGTGCCGCTGCACAAAGACAAACTAAAATCACGCGGATACAATCAGTGTGACTCCATTGTTTCAGCGATGGCGCAGGAGATGCAAAAGTCTTATCAGCTCACAGCGGTAGAGCGCATTCGAGCCAATGACAGCCAAACCCGAAAAGGAAGGTACGAGCGCTGGATCAATGTAAACGAATTGTTTTCAGTATGTCAACCTCAGTTTCTAATAGGCAAGCATGTATTGTTGATTGATGATGTGGTAACTACAGGATCTACGTTGGAGGCCTGTGCGAGCGCCATTTTAACCCTTCCTGGCACTTCTGTTTCGATAGCTACAATCGCGTGTCCAAGTCCGGTATAACTGCCAAGACCTGACTATATTTGCCGCTTGTCTGAAACCATACATATCGATCGTGAAGCATCAAAAACAGCCCGTTATGAGCAATTGATGCCGCAACTCATGGCAATGGTTAGCAGTGAGACAAACCAAACCGCGGTGTTATCAACGGTAGCTGCGGCCTTGCACGAGGCTTTTAGCTTTTTTTGGACAGGGTTTTACGTGGTTGAGCAAAATGAATTGGTCGTTGGTCCGTTTCAAGGTCCTGTTGCTTGCCTCCGCATTGCAAAAGGGCGCGGGGTATGCGGAAATGCATGGCAGCATGAAAAAACAATCATTGTGCCTGACGTTGATCACTATCCAGGCCACATCGCTTGCAGCGCATTGAGCAGGTCTGAAATTGTGGTGCCCATCGTCTTGAAATCAGGCCATGTGATGGGAGTGCTAGACATTGATAGTTCTGAGCTCAATACCTTCGATGAAGAAGATCAATTCTATTTGGAAAAAATTTGCAGCTATCTTGGTGAAAGATTTTCATAGTATTATTTCATGGTTGGCGATATTTTTTTTGCTGACCTCATGTGCGCTTCAGGTGCCTCCAACAGGCGGCCCAAAAGATGAAGATCCACCTAAAATTTTATCCTCAACTCCGTTAAACGGTTCTCTGAATTATACGGGAACGAGCATCGCACTTGAGTTTGACGAATACGTAAAAACAAACGCTGCGAGCCAAGAATTAATCGTTACACCGCCTTTCGTAACTCCTGCAGAATTCTCTATGAGGGGCAAGAAGGTGACGGTTTCATGGACAGACACCTTGATTCCAAATACCACCTACTTATTTCAATTTGGAAAAGGCATCGTTGACATTAACGAAAACAACCCATTAGACAGCAATCTATTTGTATTCTCCACAGGAGATTACATTGACTCTTTCGAATTGGAAGGCAGGGTGATTGATGCATTTACGCTGAAGCCCATAAAAGATGTTTGGGTGATGTTGTATCCAGAAAATGAAGATTCGTTGCCGTATAAGTCGCTTCCTCGTTATTTCGCGAAAACAGACGAGCAAGGAAATTACCACTTGAAATACCTTTCTGACAGAAGTTTTAAAGTATTTGCTCTGGAACCGGCTAACAATGGCTACTTCTTTGATCAACCTGCGGAAGCAATAGGCTTTATAGATGAAATGATTCCGTCTAGAAATCCGCGAGATACGAATGCAAAAGCGCTGAATGACCTAAAATTATTTGTTCAAGAAGACACCCTTCAATTTCTGAAAGAATTTTCACAAATTGAAAACAAAGGGCTGTCCTTTCTCTTCAACAAGCCAGTTGATTCGCTCAGTTTAATCGAAATTTCTGGCATCGACATTACCAACTGGACACCTGAATGGAATTTATTTTCTGATTCGGTTGCGTATTGGTTTCAGTCGCCTTTAGATTACGATTCGCTGAAACTAATTGTGCACGTTGATGGCTTTATTGACACCCTATTCTTTAGAAAACCATCTCGACAATTGGCAATGGGCAAGAAAGGCTCGCGAAAAGCAGAAGGCCTGGGCTTAAAAGCAGATAACCCAGCAAAAGTGAATCATTTTGGGGTCTATCGCTTGAAGTCTTCCACACCTATAAAGAGCAGCGATTTCAGTACTTCATTATTCATTGAAGATGGAGATACAGTTTCGCTTACCCCCTATGCCAGAACTAATTTGATGGACATTATCATCGATCATCAGTGGAAAGAAGGAAGCAAATACCAGGTTGTGATTTTTGATTCTGCTGTGTGCGACAAGTTTGGTTCATGCAACGACACGCTGCGGTTCAGCTTTGTAGCTTCTAAAAAAGAAGATTTTGGCGAACTCACCATCCAACACGACTTACCCAAAGAGTCAGTGCAATATGTTTGGCAGCTGTTAAAACCCGATGGCAAGGTTTATCTTGAAGAAATAGTTTCTGCTCAAGGCACGGTTCAATATAAATTACTGCCCACCGGGAAATATAAAATAAAGGTTATCGCTGATCAGAATGAAAACGGCAAATGGGATTCAGGTGTTTATTTAAAGCACCAACAGCCGGAAAACGTTTTTTTCTACGAGCAAGAAATTGAAGTTCGAAGCAATTGGCAAAGTGAAATCGAGTGGATACTTGAGCAAGAATAAACTTTGCGGATATATTTTAACCCACCGTGAATCGATCTTTATCGCGCCACGCACCAAATCTTTCTCGGTAAGTCTTTAACTCTTTCATGGTAATTTCTACCGTTTTAACTCCGGTTTGGTGGGATTCAACTTCAACCATTTTTTCGCCTTTGGGTGAGATAACGCAGCTTCCTCCTGCATACGCTATGTTGTTCCCATCTAAGCCAACACGATTCACCCCAACCACAAAGGATTGATTCTCGTGCGCACGGGCTTCAAGTAAGGTATTCCAAGCGTTGCTGCGCACTTCGGGCCAATTGGCGACATACAGAAGCACGTCATAAGCCGAGTCAACAAATTGCCCGTCCAAGCTTTGATTTCTTGACCAAACTGGAAAACGCAGGTCATAACAGATTAATGGACATATATTCCATCCCTTTAAATCAACGATGAGTCTAGCATTTCCGCTCGAAAAATAAGTGTCTTCTCCGGCAAAGCTGAACAAGTGTTTTTTGTCATAAGAAGAAATGTCGCCTTCGGGTGTAGCCCAAATCAAGCGATTAAAAAACTTACCCTTTTCTTCAATGATTAAACTTCCTGTGACAACCGCGTTTTTAGAGTTCGCCATTGCAAGCAGCCATTTTACACTTTTACCGTGCATTGGCTCGCAAAATTTTTCTGCGTGCATGGTAAACCCTGTACTGAACATTTCCGGCAAAACGATCAAATCGGCACCGATGATCGGCTCTAATAAACCTTCGAGTTGGCGATAATTATCGGATGGGTTTTCCCAACTCAGGTTTGCCTGAACGATGCATAGAGACAATATTGATTCTTCGTCTATCAAATGCTGCAAAGTATGTCGCCCGCCCTCATCAGGGTATCATTGCTTTTTGCAAAACAAAAGCGAAGGACACTATTCTGGACGGGGTTGTGGTAAAACACAGAAACAGGGATGGAGGCAATCTTATGCTCTATGGTCAACCGTTTTGCCAATTCTGTATCTTCTTCATCACTTATTCTTGAATAGTCTAACAACTGAAAATAAGTACCTTTTGTAGGCTTCATTTTAAAGCGAGAAGCTTTCACAGCGGCCAGAAAGATATTTCGTTTTTCTTGATACTCATGATGAATGTGCATGTAATTATCGGGTGATGCCATGTATTCAGCTAGCGCATATTGAATGGGTGCATTGGCTGTAAACACATTAAATTGATGCACTTTTCTAAATTCCGCCATGAGGTTACTAGGGCCAACGATGTAGCCTGTTTTCCAACCTGTAACGTGAAACGTTTTGCCGAAGGAGTAAACGATCAGCGATCGGTTTGCCAATTCAGGATAGCGCGCCATGCTGTGGTGTTCTTCTCCGTCAAAAATAATGTGCTCATACACTTCATCACTTAGAATGATAATATCATTGTCTTTGGTAATTCGCGTGAGCTCTTGAATATCTGAGGCTTTCAATATGGCGCCACTTGGGTTGTGTGGCGAATTGATTAAAATCATTTTGGTGTGTCGAGAAACAACTTTTTTCACTTGCTTCCAATCGATGGAATAATCGCCCGTTTTAAGTTGAACATACACCGGTTTTCCTCCGGCCAACTCAATTGCGGGAGCGTAACAATCATAGGCAGGCGTAAAAACAATGACTTCGTCACCTTCATTTACCGTGGCCATTATTGCGGTGAATATGGCCTGCGTGCCACCTGCAGTAATCGTGATTTCTTCGTCATAATTATAACTACATCCGTACAGACGCTGCATCTTTTCTGCGATCAATTCGCGGAGCTGGGAAATCCCGGCCATGGGCGGATATTGATTAAACCCTTGATTCATGTATTTATACACCAAGTCTATGAGGGTCTGTGAAACAGGAAAGTCAGGAAATCCTTGCGACAGATTAATGGCATTGTATTCTTTCGCCAACTGACTCATTACAGTAAATATGGTCGTGCCAACTTTTGGCAATTTTGAGCTTATCGTGTTTGGGTATTCGAGCATATTGTTATTTAGTAACGATGGCAAATGTAAGGTTGCCATGGGTCTATCTATGAAATGATCAGTCGCTTTCTTTCAACAATAATGTACGGTTGAAAAAATTGAATGATTGAAGCAAAAAAAAAGCGGCCCTTACGAGCCGCTTTTCTAACTTTTAAATTATTTACTGTTTGATGACATTAAACTTGGATGTTTCACCTGTTTCAAGTCTTACATTGAATATGTAAATTCCTCGATCAAGGTCTGAAACAGTTACAGTGCTCATGCCATTGTTCAGTGTGATTTGTCCTTGTCTAACCACTTTTCCAGATATATCAGAGATTGTTAAGTCAGCAATGCCGCTTGCATCTGCATTGATATTTACGACATCTTGTGTTGGATTAGGGTAAACGAATGTTTTGAAGCTATTCGTTGTTCCGATTCCGTCTGGTTCCACATCTGAAGTGTCAGTTGTGTCAACTGGAATCACCACATCAGCCGTATCAACAATTTGCAAACCGATAGCCGTAGTTACATCAGCACCAAATGCTACTGAATTCCACTGACCATCTGCGCTGATTACCGTGATTGGTTGTAAGTACGTTCCTTGATTGTAAAGGTATTGCATGCGTGTGTTAAACCCGAAGAACACATTCTCATTGAAGGTTTGAGTGCAAAACAAATAGCGCACATCATCTTCAAGATAAATGGGCTCTTCAAAAGCAGTGTATACATTTTCACTTTGAAGGTCGTCCGTATAAACATACGATGAGATAAGCAATGGGTTTAGCGCAGTGAAACCAATGTTTGCATCATTTAAGTCTGTGAATTCATCGTTCCATTCATACACTTCAATTCCTACCAGCTCATCAACCAGTGAAATGGTATTGTTGGTAGTAGCGAAAGTGATCCCTTCTGCAGCGAGTCTGCTCGCATTGGGGTCTTGGAAATGCACGCAAGAAGTGAAGGCGATTGCATTGGCAGCTCTAAAGAAATCTGAAGGTGTGGGCTGCAATTCTACATCAACAGGAGCGAACGTATATATTTCATCGTTAAAGGTGAAACCTGAACTGATCGCATTATCTGAAGGATAATCATCGGTCAATGCTCCATTGTACGTTTCATAAGTCAACGTGTATGCACCAGAATCATATGTAACCTCTGAAAAAATTGGGAAGCTATTTACTTCACCAGGCATAATATTGATGCTATCAATTGTGATACCTGTCACCGCAGTAAGCGAAAACGGACCTGTAGTTTCGTCATACACTATGTTTGATGAAGGATCAGTAATAAAGGCTCTTAGATAAACGCTGTCTGCATTTGATTGACCAAGGTTATAGATCGTTGCACCAATTTCAAAGTTATATTCGGTATCGTCTTGCGCAAGTTGCGAAGGAATTCCTGCTTGCTTTGATATAAGGATATTTGCTTCGCGTAGGTTGAGGTCGTTGTCGTAAATTCCAGCTCTGTTACCCATGAAAACAACAGTAGGCTCAGCTGCAGCAGAGTTAATGAGCGATTGGCCATTGGACAGCTGCAACATCACAACAGGAATAGTAACATTCAACCCTTCAGCACCTCCGCCCATTCCAACAACTTCTGGATCACGATTGATGATAATAACACCAACAGCTCCTGCGTTTTGGGCATTCAAGGCTTTTAATCCAAACTCGCAGGTATTTCTGTAAATCAGCGCAATTTTTCCTGTAAGATCATTTATCAGCGGCAAACATCCCTCTGCAGATATAGGATTTCCTTGGGGGTTAGTTCCAGTGGAGCCATCATCAACAAGCATTACTTCTGCTTCAACAAAGGTTCCCGGAATTGTAAAGTCAGGTGTTGACCAATCCCCACCAGATGGCTCAGCCCATGTAAAGTCATAATTTCCTTGAATACTCGCAGGAGAAACCCCAGCAACAATTATCTGAGCGGATGCCCAAAATGAAGTGCTAAGGATGGTGATTAATAGTAAAATTCGTTTCATCTGTTTAAAATTTAAAGTTAGGTACGTCAAACATAACACAAAACAAGCAATGTGTTAACGCTTGTATAAAAAACTAGACGATTTGTCTATGAAAAAAGATAGTTCGTAGCTGATTATTTTGAAATAGAGGCACTTAAAAACTCGCGATTCATGCGTGCGATGTTATCCAACGATATTTCTTTTGGACACTCAATGGCGCACGCACCTGTATTTGTGCAATTGCCAAAACCTTCGTCATCCATTTGTTGGATCATATTCAGAACGCGGTCTTTTGCCTCTACTTGACCTTGTGGTAACAGCGAGAGCTGAGAAACTTTAGCAGAAACAAAAAGCATTGCCGAAGCGTTTTTACACGCTGCAACACAGGCTCCACAACCGATGCACGTAGCAGCATCAAACGCCAAATCTGCATTTTCCTTTGGAATTGGAATGGCGTTGGCGTCTTGTGAATTTCCAGACGTGTTTACCGAAATGTAACCTCCGGCTTGAATGATTCTATCAAATGAACTTCGGTCAACAACCAAATCTTTTAACACAGGAAATGCATTTGCTCTCCAAGGTTCAATATGTATGGTATCACCATCCTTAAATTTCCGCATGTGCAATTGACATGTGGTTATCCCACGATCTGGTCCGTGCGGCTCTCCATTGATGTACATCGAGCACATGCCGCAAATTCCTTCACGGCAGTCGTGGTCAAAGGCAACGGGGTCTTCACCTTTGGTAATTAATTCTTCGTTGAGCACATCCATCATTTCAAGGAACGACATATCTTCAGAAATGTCTGCCACCTTGTAGGTTTTCATTTCTCCTTTTGCTGCAGTGTTTTTTTGTCTCCAGATCTTTAATGTAAGATTCATGTCTCTTGTATTTTTCTTTAAACCTATCGTTTACTTATAGCTTCGTTGTTTCAATTCGATGTTTTCGAATACCAGTTCTTCTTTGTGCAGTTTGGCTTCACTAGGATTTCCTGTCCATTCCCAAGCAGAAACAAAAGCAAAATTCACGTCATCGCGTTTTGCTTCTCCCTCATTGGTTTGCGACTCTTCTCTAAAGTGACCGCCACAAGACTCGTTTCTATCAAGGGCATCTTTCGCGAAGAGCTCACCTAATTCAATGAAATCTGCCACGCGTGTAGCTTTTTCTAATTCGGGATTGAATTCATTCACTGACCCCGGAACGAAAACATCTTTGTAGAATTCTTCTCGAATCTTTTGAATTTCAGCTATTGCTTCTTCGAGGCCTTGAATGTTTCGGGCCATTCCTACTTTATCCCACATCACTTTGCCAAGACGCTTGTGGAAATGATCAACAGATTTTGACCCTTTGTTGTTTACCAAAGCTTCGAGGCGATTTTTAACTTCCTTCTCTGCTTCTTCAAACTCTTTGCTGTCGGTTGATATTTTTCCAGTTCGAATGTCATCCGCCAAATAATCACCGATCGTGTATGGCAATACAAAATATCCGTCTGCCAATCCTTGCATCAGCGCAGAAGCACCGAGCCTGTTAGCGCCATGATCAGAAAAGTTGGCTTCACCAGCTGCATAGCAACCGGGAATGGTGGTCATCAAATTGTAATCAACCCATAATCCGCCCATCGTGTAGTGCACCGCAGGGTAAATCATCATTGGCGTTTTATACGGATTGTCGTCTGTAATCTTCTCATACATCTGGAAGAGGTTTCCATACTTCGCCTCGATTACTTTTTCACCCAATGCTCTCACTTGATCATCTGTTGGGTTTTCGAGGTGTGATGTGTGTGCCTTTTCTCTTCCATAGCGCATAATAGCTGCCGAAAAGTCAAGGTAAACAGCTTCGCCAGTTTTGTTAACACCGAAGCCAGCATCGCATCGTTCTTTTGCAGCCCGCGATGCAACGTCACGCGGAACCAAGTTTCCAAACGCTGGATACCTTCGTTCCAAGTAGTAATCGCGATCTTCTTCTTTTAGGTCTGTCGGTTTTAATTTCCCAGAACGGATTGCTTCAACGTCTTTCAAGTGTTTTGGCACCCAAATTCGTCCATCGTTTCTCAGCGATTCTGACATCAACGTCAATTTCGATTGATAATCACCCGATCTTGGAATGCACGTTGGGTGAATTTGTGTGTAGCATGGATTGGCAAAATAAGCGCCTCGTCTGTGGGCACGCCAAGCAGCAGTCACGTTTGAACCCATGGCATTGGTAGACAAATAGAATACGTTTCCATATCCACCCGTGGCCAAAACAACAGCGTGGGCTGAATGACGTTCGAGTTCACCTGTAACCAAGTTTCGTGCAATAATTCCACGGGCTTTTCCGTCAACAAGCACTAAATCCAGCATTTCATGACGGTTATACATCGATACTTTACCCTTGCCGATTTGTCTCGACATAGCTGAATATGCACCCAACAATAATTGCTGGCCTGTTTGGCCTTTCGCATAAAAAGTTCTAGAAACTAAAACGCCACCAAACGATCTGTTGTCGAGCAACCCACCGTATTCACGTGCAAAAGGAACACCTTGAGCCACGCACTGGTCGATGATGCTGGCACTAACTTCAGCCAATCGATAGACGTTCGCTTCTCGTGCACGGTAATCACCTCCTTTTACGGTGTCGTAAAATAATCGGTAGGTCGAGTCGCCATCATTTTGATAATTTTTTGCAGCGTTGATTCCACCTTGAGCAGCAATCGAGTGCGCTCGTCTAGGGGAGTCTTGGAAGCAAAATGTTTTGACATTGTATCCCATTTCTGCTAACGAAGCCGATGCCGAAGCGCCTGCCAAACCAGATCCCACAACTATAACATCGATCAGTCTTTTGTTCGCTGGGTTGACCACATTGATGTGGTTTTTATGATTGGTCCACTTGTCTGCTACTGGACCTTCTGGAATTTTCGAATCTAACGTTGACATGTGGAAATATTAATGGTGAGCTAAATGATGATAGATAGCTATAAACACAAATGCCGCTGGAATAACAACAGCATAAATCATAGATAGTTTTTGAATGATCGGTGTCCATGTAGTCTTTCTGAAACCCACAGATTGGAATGCCGATTGAAATCCGTGCATCAAGTGAAGCGATAAAAACACAAATGCTAAAACATAAATTACTACGCGGATCGAATCTGCAAATTTGTGGATCAATTCTTCGTAAAACCTGTATCCTGAGCCATCGGCTAGCATGCCGCTCATGTCGCCATCGATGAATTTAGTTTTTATTTCAGGAATCCAAAAATCGTAAAAGTGTAAGCCTAAGAAAAGCATCACCATTATGCCGGTGATGATCATATTTCGACTCATCCAAGACGAACAGTTTCCTGGTTTACTGTATGCATAGTTGGTGGCTCGCGCTGCCCTGTTTTTTAGTTCCAACACCATGCCCATGATCAAGTGAAAAATAAACCCAAAAATGAGCACCGGCTGAAGCATATATTGCACCAATGGATTGGTTCCCATAAAATGGGATGTTTCATTGAACGCATCCGGACTGATTACTGATAGCATATTGATGCTGCAATGCTGAAGTAAAAAGAACATGAGAAAGAAGCCAGACAAGGCCATCGCCACTTTTTTGGCTACAGAAGTATTTAGGAATCCAGATTTTGTTGCCATAATTGATATGAAGGAATATTCAGTTGACAAATGTAAAAGCGAAATGTTCTAGGCAAAGCGAGTATTATCAATAGTCGCTTGAGATTGCTTATTTGGAATGATTCTTTATAGACGAATCGCCATTCTCATCGCATTGTATGCCATTTTCATAGACGGCCCTTTTAGCACGAGTGCTTTCCAAAAGAAATTGAGCGCTTTTTTGGAGTCACCAAGATTTACAGCGTGAATGGCCATGTTTTCCAAGGCGTATCCGTGCAGGATATCACTTTCTTTCTTCGTCAGGCGAAGGTTTTTGGAAAGAGCCTCAACAGCCAATTGCTTTCTTCCAATGATTGTATGATTTTGCGACATGCTCTGCGCTTCATGCTGCCTCATAACCACGAGTGGTTTGTCGATGATGAAAATTTTCTTATTCACCAGATTTTCCAAAAGAAAGATCCAGTCTTCCATGGTTGATAATTCTCGGACTTCACTGAATGGTTTAAATGTTTGCAGATCATTCTTAACCGCAAAATGGCAGGCGCACGGATTGCCCTTTAAGAAGAGGTTATAGTTGTAAAATCCAGAGAGTTCTTTTTGATCTAGATGCGCTTTTAATTGACCTTGATTGGTTTGAAATATAATTTTTCCGCAGATGACCTCAGCGTCTGTTTTTTTTGCCGATGCTTCAAGTTCGAGTAAGTAGTCGGCCTTCATGAGGTCATCGCTGTCAAAGAACACCACGTACTTGCCCGTTGCGGCTTTCCAACCCTTATTTCTCGCTGCTCCGCGTTCTGCATTTTCTTGGTTGATCAGCTTGATACGAGGGTCAATTTTTTGATGCTTGGAAACAATTTCCACAGTGTTATCTGTTGAGCCATCGTTGACAACGATAATTTCAAAGTCTTGATAAGATTGAGAACGAATGCTTTCGAGCGCAGACGGCAAAAAAGTCGCTCGGTTAAACGTTGGTATCACGATGCTAAAAAACACACTCATGAAAACAAGCTCTTTAGTTTCAGTTTATGGTAATAGCGACCCACCTCAAAGTGTTTGAAAACCTTCGGAAAGTCGTTTTTTAAATGGTTTAGCAGTTTCACCGCATCTTTCGTTTTGCCCGCCTGATTATGAAATACGGCCTGATGGTAAAGAGCAAAACCAACCGCAAGTTGAAGATCTTCTGGCTGCACCTTGTGAGCATCGTAAACCAGCTCAGTATTGACATCAAAGCCATACGCTGACCACTGTTGAATCAATTGGTTTGGTTTAGCGCTTTTGAATAAACCACAAAACACCGCGTTCCAATCGGATGCGAATTTTAACTGTGAGGTTTCAGTTTTTGAGTCAGCGTGAATCCTGTATTTGCTCCAATACTCTGGGTAGAACCGACCATTTCCAGCCAAGGCGATTCGGAGGAAAAAATCGTAGTCCATGCCATAATGCAAGTTTTCGTTGAGCGGCCCAACTTTATCTAGGAGTTCTTTTTTGAAGAAAAACGAAGGCTGCGGAGTGGGCAGTCCGCCCAGCAATTGAGCGCTGTAAAATGCGGGATTAAATGACCTTGATGGCAAATCACCCTTATCGTTGAACAAGACACTTTCAGCGTGTATGAAATCCAATTCAGGGTGTGCTGAAAAAACCTCGCGCACACGATTCAAGGTGTTTGGAGAGTAAAGGTCATCGCTATTTAGCCAAGCAACAATTTCACCGGAACATTTCTCAAAGCCTTTATTTATTGCATGACTTTGTCCTCGGTCTGGCTCACTGATCCAGTAACTTATGTGTTTGTCGTATTTTTTGATGGTATCAACGCTTGCATCGGTGCTGCCTCCGTCAATCACAATGAGATCTAAATCAGAATAGTGTTGCGAAATAACGGAGTCAAGCGTTTCATTGATGAAATGACCTTGATTGTAGGAAGGCGTTACAACTGAAATTTTCAAGTCCTGAAAAATTTGTTCTATTATTTGGCGCAGGCGTTTTAAATCCCTTTGTGGATATTTGTCAAACTTAATTAACTCCTCGATAATATGGCTGCGCCAATTGCACTGTTTGTTTACAACAGGCCGGAACATACCAGAAAAACGATTGTGGCACTTCAGCGCAATGACTTAGCGAAAGACAGTGTGTTGTATGTGTTTTGTGATGGGCCTAAGTCAGACGCAACAGATGAGGAATTGGAACGTTTGAAGAAAACTCAAGAGATAGTTGCCTCGATAAAAGGTTTTCAGCGGGTAGAGTTAATTAAGAAAGAGTTCAATATTGGTCTTGCCCAATCGATTAGAGAAGGAGTCGGCCATGTGCTTTCATTGCATGAGACAATCATTGTAATGGAAGACGATATTCTTGTAAGCGAAGGCTTTCTTGAATTCATGAACAATGCTCTTGAGATGTATAGAAACGACCCGAAAGTCATGCACATCAGCGGTTATTGGTTTCCAGTGAAGAAATCTACCGACCTTCCTGAAACCTTCTTTTTGCAGTTGGCAACATGTTGGGGGTGGGCCACTTGGCGCGATGCTTGGGCTAAATTCGATGCAAGCAAAGACTATATTTCTCATCTGGAAGCAGATAGCAATCTGCTTCAAAGGTTTGATATAGACGGTGTTGGAGGTTATTTCTCTCAATTGATTGACAATAAACTGAACAAAATAAACACGTGGGCGATATTTTGGTATGCCAGTATTTTCTTTCATGACGGCTTAAGTCTGCATCCAAATAAAAGCTTTGTAAACAACATTGGTCATGATGGAAGTGGGGAGCACTGCTACGTTACCAGCAGCTATACTTGGCCTGTTCTAAACGAGAACGGACAACTGGAAAAAGTGGACCTGAATATTTCGCAGCCTGCTCAAGAAAAGCTGAAGAAATTTTTTCAACCGATGCATAAATCAGGTTTGAAGCATCGAGTGCGAAACGCTATCAATTAATGGAAACGATAAAAAAACTTATTCCGACTCAAGTAAAAGACTTTTTGAAGGATAAGCTTAATCTTCAAGGGCATACGTTTTCCTACTTACTCAAAAAACCTCGATTTCAACGAGAAAATATTGAGCTCTTAGGAGCTTCTTTTGAAATTTTAGATGGGCCGTCTTTTTCTTTTCTCTATCAAGAAATTTTCGTCAGAGAAATATATAAGTTCAAATCTGATTCGATCACACCCTTGATTATTGACCTTGGTGCCAACATCGGTGTTTCGGTTTTGTACTTCAAAAAATTATTTCCAAAAGCTCAAATTGTGGCTTTTGAAGCCGACCCAAGTGTGTTCAGTGTTTTGAAAAGTAACCTCGAAAAACAAGGCCTGCAAGGTGTTGATTTGAAGAACAAAGCAATCTGGAAGGAAAGAACTGTGTTAAACTTCGCACCCGAGGGAGCCGATGCAGGAAGAATATCAAGCGGTAAAACCAATAGTACGCTTGAAGTAGAAACCGAGGATATTAAAGAATTAATGGGTCAATACGAATCGGTAGATTTTCTGAAAATCGATATTGAAGGGGCAGAGGTTGAAGTATTGCAAAGAATGTCAGACGAATTATCGAAGGTGAAGCGCATCTTTATAGAGTATCACAGCTTTGGGAATATTTCAGGGTTGAGTGAAATTCTAAACTTACTGAAAACGCATCATTTCAGGGTTTATATTGATAGCCCAGGGTTTATGAACTCTTCGCCTCTGTATGAAATGAAGCCTCAAAATGGCATGGATTTTCAACTGAACGTGTTTGCTGTTAACGTAGGATGAAAGTCGTTCACATAACATACTCAGATGATGGCGGGGCAGGTGCTGCAGCAGTGAGGCTTCATGCAGGGTTGTTAAAGACTGGCATTGATTCGAAGATGCTTGTTGTGAAGCATGTGCGAAATGATGTTCCGAGCATTTTTTTAGCAAAAGAACCGGGTTGGATTAAGGCACAGCGAGCAGCGGGGGTTGTTGTGCGCCCATTGAGAACGAAGGCTCAAATCGTTTTTCGGAAAATGGGTGATGTTATGAAAAAACATGAAGCATACTCATTGCCCTGGAGCGATTATCGTATCGAAGAACATCCCATTGTTTTGGCTGCTGATGTGATTCACTTGCATTGGGTCGGGGGATTGATAAATTATAAAACATTCTTTAGAAAAGTAAAGAAACCCATCATTTGGACGCTTCACGACATGAACCCATTTCTAGGAGGAATTCACTATGAATTTGATGCCAGGTTGCTCATTACACCCGAGATTCAAAGTTTGGAAAAGGAAATAGTATCTGCCAAGAAAAAGGCTTTAGACGAAGTGCAATCCATGATCATAATAAGTCCATCAAAATGGATGATGGAAAAGGCGTCAACATCAGCCTTACTGAATGGTTTTTATCACTTATACCTTCCCAATGGACTTGACTCCGAGTCGTTTAAAGTTCGAAGCAAATTGCCCAAAAAACAACCATTGGTGGTAGGTTTTGCTGCCGAATCCCTTTCAAACCCTAGAAAGGGCTACTCAATTTTACTTGACTATCTAAAGTCTAGCAATCGCGACCCCGGAGTGAAGTTTGTATGCGCTGGCAATGTTTCAGAGGAAAACCGATGCGAAGGAGTGGATTATATTGGAAGGATTAAGAATGAGCAAGGAATGGCTGGGTTCTACCAATCGTTGGATGCCTTTATTATATGCAGTCTAGAAGATAATCTACCCAATGTTGTTGTGGAAGCGCTTTTTTGTGGAGTTCCAATATTGGGATTTAAACGGTCTGGAATGGTGGAAATGGTTGTGGAAGGCGTAAATGGCTTTTTGTCAGACGAGACAAATGTGAACGGAATAGATCAGCTAATTACCAAATTCAAGGAAGCGAGCTTTGATTCTGAGAAAATTTCGAGCACCGCGCGGCAGCAATATGCAGTTGAAAAGCAGGTCAAAGACTATTTGGAGAAAGTGGTTTGTTAATTTGAATCAGATTATAGGCAATGCTTTTTAACGCGCGGAATCCACTAAGAAATTAAGTTAAGGAAGCAAAAACCCATATCAAAAAATCCTAAGCTTGAGTTTGCTCATATTTTGGAGAAGCTGGAAATGGTGTTTTCTGAACGCATTAAACGGCAAGTAAGGGTTGCGAAAACGTCACGCGAAACTTCAACTTAAAAATGTGTTTACCGCGTAATGAAGAGAAGATTTTAAGAATACATACAACGTTCTTACCGTATAAATAAATTTATACTTGACTGGCGCGCACAAAAGGTTGAATACAATTTCAGACCGAATATTATTACTACTTTTTAAGCTCCATTTTATTTTCAAAAACTCATTAAATGAATTTATTGATTGCTCTTCGAATTGAGGTTTTTTGTTCGAGGGAACTTCTATAGTTGCTTTGGACGAAGTGGTTAAGTGATACCCTCTTTTAAAAAGTCGATACGTATATTCCCAATCTGATCGATAGTGCTTTAGCAAACTCGGACGAAACCCACCAGAAGCAACAAACTCATCCGCACGCATTAATAAAGCCCGTGTAGGAAAAACATTTGGTGACTCTGGGTTTGTGATCACCTGAATTCCTGTGAACTGCCAATTAATTCTATACCCGACCACGACTGACTGTTCTTCAGGGAAATACTGCATTGCATGAAATAAAGTCATTTTTGGTAAGGCCTTAAATTCACTCAAAAGAACCTCTAAAAATTGCTCCCCAAAAAGGATATCATCATTGCAAATAAGAACGTGTGTAAATGTTCTTTCTTTCTGCCGCTTGAGGAATTTATACGCTGTTTGAAGCCCACCGCCCCAGAACAATTTACCCGATCCATGAATTATAGTCAGTTTCTCTGGCGATAGAGCTGCTTGACATTTTTCTGAGGTTCCATCCGTTGATCCATCATCAACAAGTATCAAATGAAAATTTTGAAAATATTGTCGCGCGAGATTTTCGGCAAATCTTGCAGTAATTTGAGCGCGGTTATGAGACACTGTTATGATGCAGAGCATTTTAATTACGCCTTAAATCATCATTAATATACAGCGCATCCCATTCATACTCTCGATTGATTTTAAAGCTTCGCGGCATAGGTATGTGAAATCCAAAAGTGAAGCCACTAAGGCGCATAAACGTATCCAAATCGAAATATTTCGGAGATTCCAAATAAAAGTCATGATTCTGCATTTCCAATAGAACCAACTTTGTTCGCTTTAAGGTGTTTAGTGCACCTTTCAGCACTTCAATTTCATAGCCCTGAACATCCAGTTTGATTAAATCAATTTCAGTTACAAAGCCAAACGAGTCTAGTGTTTTTACTTCAACCTGTTCAGTTCTTTCTTTTGTTAAACTGTCACTGTAGTATTTATTTGAATTTGCCTCGTTCTTGACGTAAAAACTGGAAGAGCCGGCATTTCGTGTAATGTTTAGCTCCAATGTGCTCGGTGAAGAGCCCAGTGCACAATGGAAAGGAACGATCGATGGAGTTACTGATGTTTTTTTCACTATTTGCTCAAACTGAATCCTTTGAGGCTCAAAAGCATAGAGGATATTGCATTTAAACAAGTTGACAATTTCTGTTGAAACTGTGCCGTCACCAGCACCTACATCAACGATAACTCCACTTTGGCGATTAGGAAACAAACTCTCAAGAACTTGTTTTGCTCTTAATAAATGAGGACTCGCCAACTGAAAAAAATCTGGTTCAGATTGAATGCGATGGGCAATTTTATCGCGCAATGCGGCCTCAATGGCGAAATTAGATACCTTCTCAAATCGAAGAAATGTGGCGAATAGTTTTCTAAGATAGCTTTTCATAAGCTTCAAGTTATGTGCTATTTGATAACTCAACCTAATTATTATTCTTTATAAAGAAATAATTATGATGCGTATCAAGATGTTTTTCTGACTGAACCAAATTATTTTCAATAATGCAGAATGCTGAATAGCCGAAGCTTAGTATTGAATTAAATATGATTTCTGGGTTCTCGGTTTGATTTTTAGTAGGAGATATTTCAACAAAGAGGATTGGTTTGTAGTGTTTGATCACCTGAGTCATACCTTCAATTACTTGTTCCTCGAATCCTTCAACATCAATTTTAATAAAATCGAAGCGTTTCAGCGCTTTTTCTTTGACCCATTTATCTAAACTCACTATGGGTAAATCCTCATAACCTATGATTGATTTTTTACCCGTGTCCTTAAAGCCTGAATAAGCATGATCAGATGCGTAGTGAAATCGAGCAAAGCCCTCAGTTTTTGCTAGTCCAATGTTTATAGGCTGGATATTCTGATATCGTTCGCAGTTTTTTACTAATAATTTAAATGTGTCAGG
The DNA here is from genome assembly GCA_018401875.1 of Salibacteraceae bacterium. Lineage (GTDB taxonomy): Bacteria > Bacteroidota > Bacteroidia > Flavobacteriales_G > Salibacteraceae > SHAN690. The sequence goes on along the minus strand of JAGYJZ010000009.1, from coordinate 77,349 downwards.
AGATGGCTCAAAAGAATAGACTTGACCCTTACTTGCAAATTGAGAAAAGTGAATCGCATGAAAGCCAATATTACCGCCTATGTCAAGAACGATGTCGCTTTCTTTGATCAAAGTTCTGCAAACGTTGATTTCATCGATTTCGAATTGACCATTGAAGAATAGTTTTTTTCCGATGTCGTTGGTTGGAATAAATTCGAATGCATTTGCAAAATATTTATTCGTGCACGACTCTCCCCCGCAATATATGCGCATAAAAAACTCAGTTGGGTTTTTTATGGAATAGATGTGTTGTACTATTCGATAATAGATAAATTCAAATTTGTGAAACCAAAACCTTCTTCTTGAATATGTATCACTCATTATAAAAGGTTTTTAGAGAACTGTCACTCCATTTCTGTGCATAAAGCAAATCCAATTCATGGGCGCTGATTTCAGTTTGCCATGATTTAATTTTTCCTTGCCTCAAGGTTGAAGAATTTTTGTGTCCTATTCCTTTTTGCAGGATTGCCTTTATTGAGTGGTCGAGGTCTAAGTAATCACAAATTCGAGTGAGATTCTCCTCTTGGTCTTGACCAATGAACCCCTCATAACTTACTGACAAGCAGTGTTTACTCGACAGCCACGGTGAGTAAGCGTTAATATAATTTGATAACGAAGGGATGGAGGTTGAGCTTAAATCATAACGTTCCTTGCCGTTACCATAACCTTCAATAAGTATTTTCATTGCAGATAACGGATCACATTCGAGAAGAATATTCCTATAAATATGGTTTTTGCTCTTTCGGATGTAATGCAAAAGCGAAACAACAATATCACGTGGATCTCTATAAATGAAAATTGTCGGAACATTCGAACTTTCAAGAATTGTATCAATTGTCTCGGTAAACGGAATATGACCCAACCAAAGGCCATTCGGTTGAGGGCTTGTCTTCGCTTTAAAAAATCTTAGCCTTTCTTCATCATCCAATAGTTTGTCGAGCCCTGTTAAATCCAATGCTATCGATAGATCAGGAATTTGGCCAAGCATGCTGCTCATTAAGTGAGTGCCCGCTTTGGGAATTGAGTTGATCAATATTTTTTTTGGTGCAGGATGAAAATTATTTCTAACCGAAAACTGCGTACTTCTAATCAAATTTAAAATGGCCTCTCTAATCATAATCGGCTTCTATTTTAACATCTTCTTCGCGCGTCCATTCCAGCATAGGCGCAAAAACACCAGGCCTTCTGCTCAACGATGCAAAATCTAAGTTCATGGGACTAAAGTGGATTTCAAGATCAAACACCTTCAGCTCTCTCACTACCCATCTTAAGGTATGATAACCTATTCCCATGTAAAGGCTATAAATACCTTCATTCAACAAGTAAGCTGGAATTGTCATTGTAAGGCAATTCCAATCCTGTTTTAAAAGGATTGCTTTTCGATCTGAGTGATTTGATAGAAATACAACTTGACCAGAAGAATCAACAAAACGCAATTGAACGGTATCAGGCGCATCTTTCGAGTTTATTTTAAGATTAACAATTACGACAATCTCTTCGCTATTCGAAAAACTTTTTAACGATTGTTTTTTTGAATTGATCGCAAAAATATCACCTATTTCAACTTCGTCATTTTCATTTGAATCAGCAATTTTGGTCGATTTAAATGATTTAGAATAAGCATCGATGCACTTATTAATCTCTCCTTCATATTTTAATTGGCCTTGATCAAGCCAAACTCCTTTGGTGCAGAGCTGCCTGATGGCCGCAAAGCTGTGGCTTACAAACAAAACTGTTCGGCCCGATTGCTCTGAGTTCTTCATCATGCCGAGGCATTTTTTTTGAAATTCTGCATCGCCCACGGCAAGCACTTCATCGACAATCAAAATTTCTGAATCGAGGTGCGCAGCCACGGCAAAAGCAAGCCTCACATACATGCCACTTGAATAATGTTTGACCGGAGTATCTAAAAACTTCTCAACCCCCGAAAACGCAACAATGGCGTCAAACTTCAAACGGATTTCTTGTTTGCTCATTCCCAAGATCGAACCATTCAGAAAAATGTTCTCTCTCCCAGTGAGTTCGGGGTGAAACCCGGTGCCTACCTCGAGCAATGATGTCACACGACCGTCAATGATTGCCCTACCGCTGGTAGGTTTAGTGATTTTTGAAAGTACTTTTAATAACGTGCTCTTACCGGCTCCGTTGCTGCCAATAATCCCCACTGATTGGCCGCGTTCTACATTAAATGAGACATCATCAAGTGCCTTAAATACATCGTTGTTCCTATTAAGGCTGCTCAAAACTTCGCGCAAGGTGCTCTTCGATGCACTCCCAAGTGAATAGTGCTTCGATAAATTTTGTATTTCAATAATTGCGCTCATTTTTTACACGATATCAGCAATCTTGCCATCAATTTTTCGGAAGTAAAACAAAGAGGAACTAAAAACCAATGCTGCTACTCCAAAACTTAAGAAACTCAATCCATGCGGTGCGGTGCAATCCAAAATTGACCATCGAAATCCTTCTACAACGCCTACCATGGGATTCAAAAAATAGAGGTATGAGGCCCATTCGGGAAGTTGTTTCAAGGCAAACTCTGAGGGATAAGCCGTAGGTGTAATGTATAACCCCAGCTGCACCATAAATGGAACTACGTACTGAAAATCGCGGAAGCGAATGGTGAGTGCACTCAACCAAATACCTATACCCAACGACACGAAAATTCCGATCACAATGAATAATGGAAGCGCCCAAATATTTGTGCTCACTTCCTGCTTTAATAAGAGCATCAAAAAGATCACAATAATGGCATTGATACCAAAATCAATCAGGCCGACCAAAGCTTTCGATACTGGAATTATAATCCTCGGGAAGTATACCTTCTTGACCATGGCTTGGGCGGCAATGATTGAATTGCCAGAGTTTTGCATGACGTATGAAAAATACGTCCAAGGCAGCAACCCAACAGCCGTAAAAACCACGTGATGAATCTGCCCTGTATCAACTTGAGCGAACCGACCAAATACCATATATAGAATAAGTATTGTAGCTGCCGGCTGAATGAACGCCCATAATATGCCGAGAAAGGTTTGTGCGTATCTGATCTTAAAATCCCTCAAAGCGAGCATCCAAAAAAGCTCCTTGTAATGAGCCAGCTCTTTGAAGCTAATGCTGTCGCTTGATGCGTCTATAATGGTCTTCGACATGACTGCGAAAGTATCAAACAATTAAACCGAGAATGCTGATTATCCGAGGTCAATTAAAGCTTAATGATTTTACGAAGCAATTCAAAATCGCTATTCATAAGTAATAAAATATACTCGCCCGCATTGATCGAAGCCAAGGATAAAAAATACTCCGGATTGAATTCACCTTTGTCGATTATTCTGTGTAAAACTGGCCGACCATTTACAGAATAAAGGACAACATTTACGTCACTTTCAACAGCACCTAAAAAACGCAGTGAAACACCATCGGTGAATGGATTCGGATAGATGTGCAGTTGGGGTGAGTTTTTTGAGCATAGGTAGTTATTACTCGTGTTTTCATCCGCATCGCCAGTCACGTTAAGTATGTTTACGCACACCAATGGTTCTGATTCTGAGGTATTGGAGATGATAGACGTTTGAAAAACTGTTTGACCGCCCGGCTCGAGCACCTCATTCTCGGTGTAATTGATTTTACTCCCATTTTCAAAAATCACCTCAAATTCAAATTCGCGTATCTCAATATTGCTGTTATTAATAAAGCTTGCATTGAGAAGAAACTGACTTTGTTCTCGTGTAAAAAATAGGTCAACGACTGCTAAGTCAGGGGTATTATCATAACCGATTATCCTATTTAATACTGAATACGCACATCCATTTTCGTTGGTGCTAAATGTCATGAGTTCGAAAACCCCTACAGAATCAATGCTTAAACTGATGTTATTTGAGAAGAACGTATCACCCAAAAACACGTGAAAAACAGGCTGAGAATTAGGATTGAACACTGTTACCTGTGCCGTGTAAGGCACTGATCCGAGGGAATTAGAAATCTGAGGAACCAAGGCTGCAATTGTATCCAACGAAAGAAAAATATCTTCGTTCAATGCACACCCAAATTTGCTCTTCACTGAAAGCTCGATGAACATGTCACTCGAACTTTCAATAAATCCAGATTGCCCGACAGAGAATACATTTCCTTGACGGGTCCAAGTGATACCTTTAATAGTGTCAAGGCTGTCGAGTGAAATATTGGCACTCAGTTCGGTAACCTGATTTCGACATAAAACATCCGACTCGAGGCTGGCTTGAATCGGATCGCCAACATAGACATCAAACCGCGAAGTATCGCTGCACATTGTAACGTTATCAAGAATTGAAGCTTCAAACTCAAACACTCCCGTTCGATCGAATATCACGTCAATGCTGCTGGTATTCGCATAATTGACGTTCGCATATGACCAGTGATGTTCATAGTTTGACCCTGAATAATTGGATGATAAATGCAATTCAGTAAATTGACAAATTGAGTCGTTTTGAATATTCAACCTCGGACTTAAACTCGGAGAAATTGTATCTCTGTCAAACGCCTTACATCCCTTGACAGTTTGAAGCTCAGCCCATATTTCGTACTGCGAATCATCGGGTAAAATGAGTTCGGGTGAAAACGATGCTACAGAGTCCACCATCACTTGGGCATCATACACTAACCAAATGATGCGCGATACTTGATCGGTTGCCCCGGATGTGGTATCCAAATCAAATTTCAATTTCAAGTCGGTACACAACGGTTCCAAAAAGTCAACATTCAAGCTTGGTGTTCCCACAATTTCGATGGGTCTGCTTAACACGCTCGTGCAATTCGAGTCTGTCGTAACCACGTATTCCATCGTGTAAATAGAATCAGTCTGGGGTTCTAGCAAAAAACTATCTTGATTTGAAGCAGACGTCCCATTGAATGTCCATTGGTTGAACACCATAGTTTGAGTTGGTGGAATAAAGCTGTTGTCTTCCGCTATTTTCAGACTATTCAAACACGAATCATTGAGAAAAAATGAGGCAATGGGTGCTTGGTTAATAGTGATCGTGAAAACGCTATCAACGCGACAGTCGGTTCCTACAATCACTTCGAGTGTGCATAGTTCAGCGCCAAATGATTGGGGAAGAATGGATGTTGATTGTCCGAAATAGGCACTGTCTAACACTGTCCACGCTACTGACCGAATTGAGTCAATCGAAGTGATGGAGGATTGTAATTCAATGGTTTCATTTTGACAAATGTTGCTCGGAATGGCGTAATCAATGGATGGTGTGGGTGAAATTAGGATTGGTGTGCTCGATTCGATTTCGCACCCATTGACAGCAGTTACCGTTAAGCTTGCTGCATACAATCCTGCATTTAAATATAGATGAGCAGGCGAAGAATCAACAGCTGTTTGTCCATCGCCAAAATCCCAAAGGATGGTATATCCGCCATTTTGAGGAACGGTGCTGTAAAAATATGTTGAGTCGCCAAAACAAGTTTGCTCCAGGGTAAAGTTCGCACTTGGAATGGGCTTGATAAAAGTTGAATCAGTTGCTGTGTCAGTGCAGCCCGCAGACGAATAGCTTATCAAGGAAATGGATAAATTTCCACTCTGATTGGTTGTAAAATTTGGGTTTTCGCCAAATAGTGAATCTGTGCCATTAAATATCCACAGCCATTGCGTAATCGAATCGCCTCCACCAATTGTGCTGGAGTTTACGATGTTTACTACCTCACCTGCACACGCGGTATCAACGCTAAAATTACTAATCGGCACGTGGTTTATAACGATGGGAAAAGAATCGATGGAAACGCATGACGCATTCGCGCTCGTTACGGTGATGGTGTAAGCATTGGGCGCAGGATAAGTGGTGACCACGGTGTCTGCCAACGAAGTAAGCGTATCGCCATTGCCAAAATCCCAAAATCTCGAGTCGGCAACCCCGTTTTGATCCACCACGCTGATGGGAGTAGAACCGCTAAAGCAGTGGTCTAACACTTGAATTTGATCGTTTGGTGCTGCACGAACATTAATGGTGTCGTAAACAATAATTAACTGGCCATCAGCACTGTAGAATTCGCCTGTAACCATATTTAGCCCCGTGTCAAGTTGATTTAAGTCGAAGGTTGGCTGGTAATAAAAGGCACGTTGACTCTTAGGTGGATTATTTAATGAAGTCGACTTAAAAAGTCCAACTGAAGAGTACCTCGCTTGAAACACATAGGACTTTGCAGAATCGTGAGCCAGGGCAAATGAAGTAGTGAAAAGCCCGCCAGGTATGTTGAGCTCTGAGCGACTCCAACTGGCAGCTCCTGCACTAAGCAACGAATTTGTATTAAGGCTAAAGATTTTCCCAAAAGCAGGAGATGAATTCCATTGCTGCACATACAACTTGGGTTGAGCATCTTGAATATCTACAAGTAACGAATAAGGCCCAACCCACGTTTCACCAGTAGCTACACCTTCAACACTCATCGGAGCTAAGCTCAAATCATTAAAAATAAGTCGATTAATACTGTTAGACAATCGACCATTGATGAACACGACTGTAGTATCGCATATTGTTTTGCTTACGACACTCCTAGGGTCAGAAATGGGCGGAGAAAGGCTGGTGGTGGTAATTGTTTAGAAACTACTTGGAGTGTTTATGAGCGGATTTGTTCCGAGATTATACCTCACAAACCTGTTATTTGTGCCAACAACCAGTAAAAAATAATTAGAATCACTTTTAACTACCTCAACATCATAAGGTGTGGAAAATTGGCCAAAAAGAGTCGTTATTAGATCAGCGTTTATTGTATCTGCTGTGAGTGATGACCCGAAACGATATCTCACAATGGATGCGGGAGATCTCGTGCACGTAAATGCAACCCACTCGCCATTATACTGAATAAAGTCTAGGCTACCATCGCGCAAATTGGTTGCAGATGCAATGTTGGTTACCGTGAGTGGAACTACTATTGGAATGTTGTCTAGACTCCTTCCAAAGTCAAGTCGATAGAATGCATTTGGTGTAAGGTTGTTGTAAAAGCCAAACCAGTTTGAATCCTGCTTAATTAATGTCAACCCCGAAAATGTTCCGAGTGTTGACCCAAGATCACCCATATTGACCCTGCTCGAAAAACTATCCAGCTCAAGTTTATTGATATACCAGCTCACGTTGGTCAGAGTGCTGTCAAAACTGTCAAAACTTAATGGGGCGTTTTGGCATTGCTCAAACGATAAATTTGGCGGGGCTGGGCATTGTGCTGCAGCATAATTGTGCAGAAGAAATAAAGCCATAGCAAACACAATAATTCCCTTAAAGGAATATCCTCTATGATTGCTTTTAACTTGCTTTGCACCTTTTGTCATTACGGGTGAAATTGTTCTCTTATATTCAACTAAGAGAGATACCACTTCAATCGATGAATGTACGAAGTAAAAGTCTGCCTGCGGAAGTGGTTTTGAATATGTCGCTATAGAGCTTGAATAGTTGAGAATTGCTTCTAAACCCTTCGCCCATGTGCGCTATTTCTTCCCTGCTTTTTTGACTGAGGTTTTGAAACTGAAACGCAGAAGCATCTGTAAAATCTATCGCTTTTCCGATGCGATTGTTTTCGATGTAGTCAGAGTCATCGCCTATTCCTCTGGAAATAACCACAGGCAGACCACTCGCAAAATACTCGCCCGTTTTGATGGGTGAGCAATAGAGACGTGATGGTGATTCTTTTACCGGACATATGCCATAATCTGCGGCCGATAAATAGCGTGGAACTTCTGAATGCAGCGTGCTCAACATCAATAGTTGATCGTCAGAAATATTCCATGTTCGTTTTTGGCGCTCTGCGTGTTCTAACATCTCAGTTACGATGATAAACTTGTGCCTAGGATTGTCTTCAGTGAATGCCTTGATGAATTGAAAAGTCTCATTATCGTAATAGATATCGCCAAATTTCCCGACATAAACCCCCACATAATCATCATCGCTAAACCCAATGATCTTGCGCACTTCAGAGCGCTGAGTTGCATCAAACTTGAATTGGTCAAAATCGATAGCGCAAGGCATTGAAAAGGTTGAATTGGCAGTCCTATTATATTTTCTGGCGATTATTTCAGTGTATTTTTCTGACACACAACCCAGAATGTTGGCCCTTTTGGCAATCCTACTTTCAAGGAACCTCTGCACAATGGCCTTGAGCGAATACCGCTTCCATGCATTGCCTTCTAACATATAATCGGTGTGCGGCTCAAACGATTCTAAGCCAAATGGTGTTTTTGTAAAGCGCGAAATGAGCATCGCCAAGTTGCCTGAAGTAACTGTTCTAGCCCAGATCAAATCAAATTTTCCCTGACGGGCAATGCGCAGCAGGGCTTTCATTTGCACCGCAAAACGAATGATGGGATGGCTATCTGAATCTACTCTGATGACTTTGTAAACGATTTTTCCGTCATGACTCGATGAAACCTTGGCCTCGTTGCCAAATGTGACTACTTCGGCACTCTCCACCAAATCATTCTCCAGCCAAAAGTTAACCACAGGTGGAATGGTTGATTGGAAAATGCCACTTTCTAAGGGCCAAACACTTATGAATAAAACCTTCATTTTGTTCAGCAAAGAAACGCAGTATCCTGATTTCTTTGCTCCGATTCTTCGATTGTTCCAATATCATTTATTGCTTTGTAGGTGAATTGTAATCACAACTCAAAAAGACAGTACCTAAAACAGCACACATGAAATACCAACACATCGATAACGAGCTCTTCATTCACAACCGAAAAAACTTCGCTGCGCGAATGAAAAGCAAGTCGCTGGCCGTGTTTAATTCAAACGATATTTTCTCCATCAGTGCCGATAGTACAAAGCCATTCAAGCAGCACTCTGATATTTTTTGGTTAAGCGGAGTCGATCAAGAAGAGAGCATTTTGATAGTTTTTCCCGATTGCCACGACCCGAAGCACAGAGAGGTTTTGTTTCTCAAAGAAACCAATGAACACATCGCCATTTGGGAAGGCGAGAAACTGAGCAAGGAAGGAGCTTTTGCTACTTCGGGCATTAAAACTGTATACTGGTTGAATCAGTTTGAATCGGTATTTAACCAGCTGATGAGCGAAGCCGAACATGTCTACATAAACACGAATGAACACTGGCGCGCTAACACCGAAATGCAAACGCGTGAAGATCGTTGGATCGACTGGTGTAAGACCAAGTATTTGGCGCACAGTTATTTGCGCAGTAATCCTATACTTCACGAGTTGCGCGCTGTGAAGCATCCGATCGAAGTTGAACTCATGCAAAAGGCGTGCGACATCACTGAAAAAGGCGTGCGCAGAATTCTACCCTTCATCAAGCCGGGAGTGATGGAATACGAAATTGAAGCAGAGTTAATGCACGAATTTTTATGCAACCGTTCAACAGGGTTTGCATACACACCCATCATCGGTTCTGGAAGAAATGCTTGCGTGCTTCACTACATTGAAAACAACCAAGAATGCCGCGATGGAGACGTAATACTGATGGATTTTGGAGCAGAATACGCCAATTATTCATCTGATTTAACACGTTCTGTGCCTGTAAATGGTCGCTTTACACCACGACAAAAAGACGTGTACAACGCGGTATTGCGGGTGAAAAATGCCGCCATAGAAATTTTAAGACCAGGAGTAACCCTCAAAGACTACCACATTCAAGTTGGCCACTTAATGGAGAAAGAATTGGTAGACCTTAATTTGATTTCAATGGACGATATCAAGAATCAAAATCCAGATTGGCCTGCCTATAAAAAGTATTTCATGCACGGCACATCGCATTACATCGGATTAGATACGCATGACTATGGCCCTTGGAACGCGCCTATTCCAGAAGGCTCAGTGTTTACCGTAGAGCCTGGTATTTATATCCTCGAAGAGAATCTCGGAATTCGATTGGAAGACGATTATTTAATCACCAAAAACGGCCATAAAAACCTCATGCAAAATATTCCTATTGAGGCAGAAGAAATAGAAGAGTTGATGAATGCCTAAAATCAAGTTTAAGGGGATTGACGTTTACTTTTCTGATCAGGGAAAAGGCGCTGCAGTAGTGTTACTTCACGGTTTTCTTGAGTCGAGTTGGATGTGGGAAGCAATGATTCCAGAAATGCTCAGAAGCAACCGTGTGGTATGCATCGATCTTTTAGGACATGGACAAAGCGATTGCGTTGGGTATGTCCACTCCATGGATGAAATGGCTGAAGCGGTTGAAGCAGTGTTTAAACACCTCAAATTGCGAAGGGTAGATGTGATCGGACATTCGATGGGCGGCTACGTGGCATTGGCTCTGGCCGAACGAAATCCAGATAGTATTCGATCGTTGGTCCTTTATCAATCTACAGCACGAGCCGATTCAGACGAAAAAAAACTCGACCGGGATAGAGTGATCGAGGCTGTAAAAGTGAATGCTAAAAGTTTCGTTCGCAAATCCATTCCGATGCTTTTTCGGCCAATACATCGCCAAAAGTTTAAGCAGAAAATTTCTGAGCTTAAGTCGAAAGCCGAGCAAACTTCAACGCGCGGCATCATTGCTGCACTTGCTGGCATGCGCGATCGACCAAACCGTGAACTACTTTTAAAATTTCCGCCCTATCCTGTGCACATTATCGCGGGCGACAAGGATCCGCGAATTCCCTACCAAGAAAGCTGCGAATTGGCTGAAATTTCTGAGTATGTTGCGTTGCACAGCATCGAGGGTTCTGGCCATATGAGCTACATTGAAAAACCGGAGGAAACGATGCAGGTAATTAAAACGATTTTAGCCCAGGTTAAGTGATACTTTCGGATTTCGCGTTGGTTAAAACGTAGGCGAAAAAGGGCAGAATCATTGCATAAGCGATCACAATGTAACGTTGCTCTGAGGCAATCAAAACAATGGGAAACAGCACCAATATAAACCCTACTATTCCTCCGAAAAAGAAGCCAAACTGACTCGGCCGAATAAAGATGTGTTTTATCAGTCCAACCGTTCCAACGATCATCACAAGCCAATGCAATAGTGTGTAAAATGCTTTTATCGCTTGCTGCCATAGCGTTTGTTCAGCGCGCGGTGGGAAAGGAATTAGAATGGCTCCTCTTTGAAAATAAAACCGCACAAACACCCTCACTCTTGATGCAACGTGACGGTCAAAAGGATGATTCATTTCATACACAGCGATGGCATTTCGAAGTTTTGTTGTGATTTCGATTTTTAAGCTTCTGCTCAATGCAGGATCACCTGATGTTTCGCTGCGTTTATAATTAGTCCTTATTTCATCCACATCACTTAACGTGAAACTGTCAGAATAAAAAGCTTCGGGGAAGACATTTTCCTTTAAATCGATTTCAGGATGAAGCAAATGATACATGCTGCCATCAGGATCCCACTCAATAAACTGACCGCCTGTAATTCTTGTCGCTTCTTTCATCATTGAAAATGCTGCTTCTTCTTCCCCCAAATTCCCCGTATGTGCCTCACTTTTTTGAAGCAAAATCCACTCACCTTTCATGTGGTGATAGTAGGTTGACCAAGCGCTCAAACTCAAGACTGTGATGAGCACAAATGCACCCGTTTTCCGCAGAATAACCCAAGGCGAATCGTTCCAAACCAAAAAAATAAGGTAGAAGAGAAAATACAGCTGAATAAAGATGAAGTAAGGTTTTAAGAAAACGCTCATTGCAAAAAGCCCACCCGCCAAAAGATAATGCAGCGTGCGTTTTTTCTTGAAGTTGAAAAGGAAAAGAAGCATTGCCCCAACAAGCAGCGCAGTACTAAGACTTTCGCTTAAGATGTAGCGATCGAAAATAGAGTGGCTGATGCTGATTACAGCAACTATGAAGATGATGCTAAAAATCTCAGCCTTTTTATCGGAGTTGAATTTTACGGCCATTAGCGCCAGCAAATAGCAGCAAATTCCCGATAGAATAGACTGAAGAACAACCAGAGCATTTAACGCATTGTCAGGTGAAAACACGAAACGCAACGGAAGATAAAACGGCAAGAAACCTGGCATTCGATGCAGTACCGCGTTGTTGTGCAATTCAGTGTACAACACTCCTGTGGTGTATAAATTCTCAATGGGTTCGATGTAGTCTGGCGTATCGCCAGAAGTGGAAAATAAGGTTTGTGGAAAATCAGGGTTTGATAAAGCAGCAAAATAAATACTTACCCCCAGTTTTACAGAAACCGCAATGACTATCAGGAGCCAAGCAGGTGCGCGATAAATTTGTTCAGAAAGTGATTTGAGCCAGTGCTTCATTGTGGCGACATAGATAGAGGAATTCTTTATTCCAAATCTTGGGTTTTGCAAAATTGATTAAAAACAAAGCGGAAAAATCAACTCAAATGTTGAGTTCCTGATGTTTCTCAACCTGCGCCTTGATCAAAATCATTCAATGTAGTATTTGTTCTTTAGAAGTTTGCTTGATAAAATCACCACCAATGGAAAATCAACACAACACAACTGCACCCGGAAATTGGCTAACTCGATTCGAAGAAAACGCTGAATTTGATCGGTTTTCGATTATTTCAGTAGGAATTTTATTAATCGGAATTATCGGTGGCATCACCGTTGGCGTATTTGTACAAGAGCACATTTGGCAAATCGCAGTGATCGCTCTTTGCACCATGTTGTGCCTATCAACCATGCTGGCTGTCATGCCGATGAAATACATCATTCGCTCAACGATCGTCACCTTAGCCATCGACCTGATTTTCATTTTGGTCAATGCGTTCTAAATAACTCAGAATGCTTTCCAGCCTTGTGCTTTGATAAAGATTTCTTCGCCTTTTGGATAGACCAAGCAAACCCCTTCGGACGCATCTGCGATGTGGCCGATGATTTTTACTTCGGTCATTTGATTGATCTTTTCAAAGTCTGATTGTTTGATGGTGAAAAGCAATTCGTAATCTTCACCCCCATTGAGCGCACATACTGAGGGTTCTAGTTTGAATTCACTGCATTGGCTCGCTACGGTGGCGTCAACAGGTAATTTTTCCTCGTAAATTTTCGCACCCACCTTACTGTGCTTGCACAAGTGTAGGATTTCGGAGGCCAAACCATCAGAAATATCAATCATAGATGTAGGTACGATGTTTTCTTTCGCTAAAAGTGCGATGATATCTTCCCTGGGCTCAGGCTTTAAAAAGCGCTCGAGCACATAATCGTGCCCTTCAAGGTCGGGTTGAATGCTGGGGTTATCTTTCCACACCGATTTTTCGCGCTCAAGAATTTGAAGGCCGATGTAAGCAGCACCAAGATCTCCCGAAACACAGACCAAGTCGTGTTCTTTGGCGCCTGATCGGTAGGCGATTTTGTCTTTGTCTACTTTGCCAATTGCCGTTACGCTGATCAATAGTCCAGAAAGGCTAGAAGTGGTATCGCCACCAACCAAATCAACTTCATACGCTTTGCAAGCGAGCAGCATTCCTTCATAAAGCTCTTCCAAAGCTTCAACAGGAAAGCGATTGGAAACCGCAAGACCAACGGTCACTTGAGTGGCTTTGCCATTCATCGCGCAGATGTCGCTCACGTTCACCGCGATGGCTTTATAGCCGAGGTGCTTGAGCGGAGTATATGACATGTCGAAATGCACCCCCTCGATAAGCAAATCTGTTGAAACCAGTTCAAAATGATCTCCTCGATCGATCACTGCGGCATCATCGCCCACACCTTTTACAGTAGAAGCCTGGTAGTGCTCAATGTTTTTTGTAAGATGATCAATCAATCCAAACTCTCCCAACTCCTCCAATTCTGTTCTTTCGCTCATCTCGTCAGTATTACTTTTTATAAAAATTCATTTCGTCAACATATTTCAGCACGGGTTCGGTGAGCAGGTAGCGGACGTCTTTTCTGTTTTTGATCGATTTTCGAATAAAACTGGCTGATATTTTCATCAGTGGTGCATCGATCATCGTCACTTTAGGATGGTCTAAAAGCTCACTTCGCCCTTCGCTGCTTACGCTCAAATTTTCGTCACTTTCAACGCGTGGATAGACCAAAATGGAATAATTGGCCAAGATTTGCTCATAGTTTTTCCACTTGGTTAAGGTATTCAAATTGTCCTCACCCATAATGATCGTAAAACTATAATCGGGGTGTTTCTCGCTCAATGCAGCGAGGGTGTGAATGGTGTATGAAGGTTGCGCGAGGTCAAACTCAATATTGCTCGCTTTGAGCATGTCATTGTCTTCAACGGCAATTCTCACCAATGCCAGGCGGTGATAGTCGGCCAACAAAGACGCCTTTGGTTTTAGTGGGTTTTGCGGAGAAACTACAAACCATAACTCATCTAAATGGGCGTGTTGCACCATGTGGTTTGCAATCACCAAATGCCCTACGTGAATAGGGTTGAACGTTCCAAAATACAGTCCTACTTTTTTGCTCATCGATCTAAAAATTCTTTTACTGCGTTGAACGCATTTTCGATGGCATTTTGCAAATCATCGTTTAGAATGATCACGTCAAACGGGTCTTTTTGCGCCAATTCTTCCTTTGCTTTTGCCAATCGCATTTTAATTTTTTCGTGGTTCTCTGTGTTTCGGCCTTTCAGTCTATTTTCAAGCTCTTCAATGGAAGGGGGCATCACAAAAACAGTTAGGGCTTTATCTCTAAAATGTTTTTTCAGGTTTAATCCACCGTATACATCAACATCAAAAATCACGGCCTTGTTTTCAGACCAAATCCGATTGGTTTCACTTTTCAGGGTTCCGTAAAACTGGTTTGAATACACTTCTTCCCATTCCAACAATTCCTTATTCTCAATGCATTTTTTAAACCCTTCTACACCCAGAAAATAGTAGTCAACGCCATGTTTTTCATTTCCACGTGGCGCTCGGCTGGTGGCTGAAATTGAAAATTCGAGGGGCAATCCTTTTTCCAAAAGTGCATGTACAATGGTTGATTTACCAGACCCTGAAGGTGCTGAAAAAATCACGGCTTTTCCTTTTGCGTTTAGGTCGGTCATATGCTAGAGCACGTTCAGTGTTTGTTCTTTGATTTTCTCCAGCTCATCCTTCATTTCCACTACAATGCGCTGCATTTCTGAGTGCTGTGCTTTGCTGCCGAGGGTGTTGATTTCGCGGCCCATTTCTTGCGCAATGAACGACAATTTTTTGCCTTTGATCGCTTCTTCTTGAAGGGTTTTCAAGAAATAGTCGCAGTGGGCTTCTAGCCTTACTTTTTCTTCGGTAATATCCAGTTTTTCGAGGTAGTAGATCAGCTCTTGTTCAAACCTGTCTTTGTCAAAAGCAATGTTTTCGGCATCGTCTCCAAGATTGGCGAAAATGCGCTTTTTAATTCTGTTCATGCGGTCTTCTTCGAATGGAACGATGCGCTCGAGCCCTGCTTTGATGTTTTTGGCGCCATCAGCAATCACCAATTCAAGTTTGGCACCTTCTTGTTGCCGAAAGTCATTAACGTGTGAAATGCATTCGATTAGCGCTGATTTCAATGATGCGTATTCGCCTTCTTCCAACTCTATAGCCGCGGGTTTGAGCACGTCAGGCATCTTCATAATCAGCGAAAGGTAATCGACCGTGTTTTTTGACGGTTCTTCATCCATATTCGCCTCGAGCTTTTTAAAAAGCTTGTAGAATGCGTCAACCAGCGATTCGTTGAGCTCGGTGGCCGCTTCGCCTTCCGCTAGATCTCGCTGAATGCTTAGATCGATCTTACCTCGATCGAGCTGTGACGAAACAATGTCGCGCAATTCCAACTCTTTTTCGCGGTAAATAGAGGGAATGCGAAGGTTTAGATCGCCTTGTTTGCTATTTAAGGTTCTTATTTCAATGGTCAACATGCGCCCATTGTATTGGCAACTGCTCTTGCCATAACCCGTCATTGAGAATGTCATGCCGCAATATTAAGCATGCTTTTCTTAAGCCTCGATTTTTTGAAAGCGATTAATTGTCTTTAAACCCAACTAAAATCGAAACACAGCCATTTTTCTTGAGTTCATTGGCGGTGCCCATTTCAGGCACAGCCACTCTTATGAAGAGTTGTTGGGTAGATTCAACCGAAAAATCAAAGCTTTTCGTGCTCTTGGCTCTACTCGAAAAAATCATCGCCTTGCGGTAGTCGCGCACTTCAAAAAACAGACTATCGCTGATGGCCGGATGCGCACATACAAACAAGCGGTATTCTTTACCTGAATAGAACGTTTGAACCAATGTTGCTTCCTCGCCTTCAAACATGACCGCGCCATTGTATTGGCCATTTCCAGTGTAACCGCTGAGTTCAGTCAGGCATTGTTTTTTCGTGAAATTCTTGCATTGTGCAGAAGCCGTTTCTGACACTCCCGCCAACATTATGATAAGCGCTGCGGCAAATAGGATAATGCGTCTCATATCATGATGATTTTAGCTCTTGCTTCTGATGCAAGGGATTTTATTTCGATAAGGTCGTTTGGGTTATAAATCACCGAAGATGCTCCTCCTATCACCACCTTTCCGTTGGTTTCTTTTACGGTTGTGGGTTGTTCGTCAAGTTCTAAACTCAGGTATTTATCAATAAGTGGTCTGAAAAAATCTTCGGTTTGTTGAATGAATGAGTCATCGTGGTAATCGATAAACATTTCATTCAGTTGCATGGCTACGAAGCGTTGGTCCATGAGCACTTGTGCAATTTCAGGCTCAGGCTTGTCGGCATTCATGATTTGAGTGCCCAAGTAAATTCCTTCTAACCAGCCAGCGGCCAATACAATCAACCCCAACTGGTTTCGGTTTTCTTCTTGCAATTGGCTGTTGAGTTCCCAATAGAGTTCAGAAACGATAAGCAGCATCGAGTCTTTATCGGCCATATTCGCATCCGCGCGTTCGATTAAATTTCCATTGAACGGGTCGTGAATTCCCATTTTTTTCGATACCCGCTGAGCTGCCGCTAAAAACAGCAAGGATTCTTGCTGTTGATTAAACACCGTGGCGTAACTCATGTCGGTGCCATACACGCCCAAGGCCAACGCTTGCTGATCGGTAGTTTGGTACTGAGAAGAGGTTTGCGGATTGTGCAACAGGTCGGCCCTGAAATATCCACCAGCCTTTTCGATCATCGTTTGAAGTTCGATGGGCGAAGGCATGGAGTAGAACATCGTTCTTGCCCGATCATACATTTCTTCACCCATACCTTCTTTGATCAAGCTGGTGTCGATGACGTTTGAGGGCGAGTCTTCATTGCCCGATTGTTGTGATTCGCCCCCACAGCTCGAAGCAATGAGTCCGACCAAGCACAGATAAACGATAGTGGATTTGTTCATAATGATCCTAATTCAAACAAACATAGAATACAATTCACCACTATTTAGTGGGCTTCCAGCCAGTTATTCCCATAGTTAATGTCAACAACTAACGGAACGTCAATGATATAGGCACTTTCCATCTCTTTTTTGATGAGTGGAATGATGGTTTTTAACTCCGATTTCTCTGCGTCAAACACCAATTCATCATGCACTTGAAGCAGCATTTTAGAGGTAAATCCTTCTTTTTGAAACAGCGCATGAATGTTGATCATCGCCAGTTTGATGATATCTGCAGCCGAACCTTGAATGGGAGCATTGATAGCGTTGCGCTCGGCAGCAGCTTTTACGGTGCCATTTCTCGAGTTGATGTCGGGCAAATAGCGCCTTCTATTGAGCAGCGTTTCTGCATAGCCTTTTTGCTGTGCGCTGTCGATGGCCATTTGCTTGTACTCTTGAATGCCTGGAAATTCTTTGAAGTAATTGTCTATGATTTCTTTGGCTTCGGTGCGTGAAATATTCAAGTTTTCGGCCAAACCGAAAGCGCCTTGCCCGTAGGCGATGCCAAAGTTCACCGCCTTAGCTTTGCTGCGCTGGTCGCGGGAAACACTTTCTAACGGTACGTTAAACACCTTTGAGGCAGTAGCAGCGTGGATGTCGAGGCCGTTTTTAAATGCTTCAATCATTCCTTGATCACCGCTGAGCGCTGCAATAATTCGAAGCTCCACTTGCGAGTAATCGGCCGCGAGAATCACGTGATTGTCATCTCTTGGAATAAAAGCCTTGCGTATCTGCCTGCCGCGTTCGGTGCGAATCGGAATGTTCTGCAAATTGGGATTGTTGGAAGAAAGCCTTCCTGTGGCTGCAACCGTTTGCATGTAGTTGGTGTGAATTCTTCCCGTTTTCGGATTCACTAAATCGGGTAAGCTATCAACGTAGGTGCTTTTCAACTTTTTTACGCTGCGATAGTCGAGAATGAGCGGAATAATCTCGTGCTTGCCTGCGAGTTTCTGGAGCGTATCCTCTCGCGTGACGTACTGTCCACTCTTCGTCTTCTTTGCTTTTTCGTCAATTTTCAAATGGTCAAAAAGCATTTCCCCAAGCTGCTTTGGCGAGTCGATGTTGAAATTAATTCCCGCCAACTTCAAAATATTCTCTTGCAACGAGTCGATATCGGCACCCAACTCTTTCGAAAACGTTCTGAGCGCCTGCACGTCTAAATTAATGCCTTCAATCTCCATTTGGGTGAGCACAGGAATCAAAGGCGACTCAATCTCAGTAAACAGTTTAATGAGGTGGTCTTTGTCTAACTCAGCATCCAATGCTTGCTTTAATTGCCAGGTAATATCGGCATCTTCAGCAGCGTATTCGGTTATTTCTTCCAAGGCTACATCGCGCATGCTGCCTTGTGCTTTGCCTTTTTTACCAATCAGTGTTTCGATGGAAACGGGCTTGTACTTCAAATAAAACTCAGACATCTCATCCATGTTGTGACGCATGTCAGGGTGCAGCAAATAATGCGCGATCATGGTGTCAAAGAGGAAACCCTTTACTTGAATTCCATAGCGATGCAGCACTTCGATGTCGTATTTCAAGTTTTGCCCCACTTTTTCTGATTCGCTGGCAAAAACATCCTTGAACTCAGCCATGATGGCTTTCGCTTCGTCTTGATTTTCGGGAATTGGCACATAAAAGGCCTTGCCTTTTTCCCAGCAAAACGACATTCCAACCAATTCGGCCGTCAGTGCATCTATTCCTGTTGTTTCAGTGTCAAAGCAGAAACTTTGCTGTTCCATCAATTTGGAAATCAGCACTTTTCTTCCTTCTGAATCAGTGATGGCGCGATAGTCATGTGCCCGGTCTGAAATGGATGCTAGGTCCTCAATAATGATGTTTTCTGCCGTTGAGGCAGCATCTTCTTCAGAGGTATTAAAAAGGTCGAGCTGGCTGCTGGTATTGGATTGTTGAACGATGGTAATCTCTTCGCCAAGCATGCGCTTTGCCAATGTTTTAAACTCCAATTCGGTAAAAATCTCAATCAGTTTTTCTTGGTTGGGCTCTTCCCTGATCAAGGCTTCTTCATTCAATTCAATCGGAACATCTAAGATTATCGTTGCCAACTCCTTCGACATGAACGCCAGCGCTTTGTTGGCCTCCACCTTTTCCCTCATTTTTCCTTTGAGTTGGTCGAGGTTTTCATACAAGCCTTCCATCGTGTCGAACTGCTGCACAAACTTGATGGCGGTCTTTTCGCCAACACCGGGAATGCCCGGAATGTTATCTACCGCATCGCCCATCATTCCTAGAATATCGATGACTTGGTCTGGCCGTTCGATGCCGTATTTATGGCATATTTCCTTTACACCCATGATCTCGATATCGCCACCGCTGCGCGCAGGTTTATACATGAAAATATGCTCTTCCACCAACTGCCCATAATCTTTGTCGGGCGTCATCATATAAACGGTGTATCCTTTTCGGGCGGCTTTTTTCGCCAAGGTACCGATCACATCATCGGCTTCAAATCCTTCTACTTCGAGCGCTGGAATATTGAATCCTTCCACGATTGCTTTGATGTATGGAATAGACCGTGCAATATCTTCCGGCATGGCTTCTCGGTTGGCTTTATACTCAGCGTACTGCTCAACCCTGAAGTTCTTTTGATCGCCACTTGGTGGATCGAAAACCACCGCAATATGGGTTGGATTTTCTTTTTTGATGAGATCAAACAATGTGTTGGTGAAGCCAAACATAGCTGAAGTATTGAAGCCTTTACTGCTGATGCGCGGATTGGAAATAAAAGAGTAATACGCCCTGTAAATAAGAGCAAAAGCATCGAGCAGAAACAATTTTTTTTTGTCAGCCATTGGCGCAAGTAATTTGCCGAAATATAGCCCTATCATTAGAATGATGAAGAATTTTCAGCGGAAGAATTGTGGAAGATATTAGCGCGCTGGTTTTGCCTGAAAAATGCGTTGATTCAACCAATGACCAAGCCACGCTGAGCCTGCTCCAACAGCTGCCCCTACCAGCACATCGCTGGGATAGTGAACTCCCAAATGCATGCGTGAATAACCCACTGCGCTGGCCCAAGCAAAGGCAGGCGCTGCCACATACCACTTTGGAAAGGCAATGGTCATGGATGTGGCCGCAACAAAGGCATTGGATGTATGACCCGATGGAAACGAAGGACTGACCGCATCGGTTTGCTGATCGATAAACGCATAGGTGTCAAACGGCCGCGATCGGTTGATGCCGTATTTTAAGGCCAAGGTAGTAGTAGCTGAAATGGCCATACTGCCTGCGATGTAAAGCCCCTTTCTTTTTAAAAGACTGTCTTTGGCGAGAACGCCAACCCCAAAAACGCCTGCTGGGCATAGCACACTTACAACGGTAGCAGAATTGGTAATGGCAGAAAATGCGGGGTCAAAAGTTGTGTTGCGATGCACATTCACCGCTTGCAGCCAATCAATATCAACATTTTGAGCACTTGAAGTGGCAAAAACAAACGAAAGAAAGCATACAACGATTAACCTCATTCTTGGTAAATGACCTGTGTAACCACATCGCCCACAACCTTCAGTGTATTTGCGTCAATGATGCTCATATTATCGGCATGCGTGTGGTGAAACGACCCAAAGTCTGCCCGCCCCATTTCGTAGTGAATGATATCAATAGTAGGAATGCCAGCAATGGTATTCAAATAAATGTGGTCATCGGTTATTGGATTCCCGTTGATGTTTGAGAAGTAATCTTTGTGCCCCATGGCATGCGCAATGGCCCAAACGTTATTCATAACTTCAGGAGCGTAATGCATGGAAGCTGCTTCTTTTGGAAAAATAGCGTTGCTCGCCCCAACCATGTCGAGCAAGATGCCATATCTTGGATTGTAGTTTTTAATCGGAATGTTCTTTGCCCAATATTGAGAGCCCAAACACCAAGAATCATTGGCCTTTCCTACCATTGATGATTCCGGTTTGCCGTAATCTTCAGCGTCAAAAAACACGATGTCGACACCAATGTTTGGGCCGTTGCTATCTGCGCTGATCAATCGCGCGATTTCGAGCAGCACGCCCACACCACTTCCGCCATCATTTGCACCGTCAATCGGCTTGTTCAAGTCCTTGGTATCTCTGTCAGCATAGGGTCGGGTGTCCCAATGTGCACACAGCAATATGCGATCGGTGAGTTCAGGCCGATAACGACCCATCACATTGAAAATGCGGAGTTTATTGTCGTTGTAGGCAGTGACTTCACCTTTTTGCGTTGAGGCAACTAACCCAAAACTTGCCAATTTCATTTCAAGCCAAGCCGCACATTCTTCGTGCGCTTTTGTGTTCGGCACTCGCGGCCCAAAATCCACTTGTTTTTGAATGTACGCGTATGCCGAATCTTGATTAAAGGCCGGTGTTTCAATGAGTGTGATGGCCGGTTTGCTCGATACAGGCTTTGGCTGTTGCTCTATCTTTCGATCGGCATCGCTACCGCAGCTTGCGAGCGCTGTGCCTAGTATTAAAACGGAGAGGAGCCGATAGCTTATTTTAATGACCATGATGCTCCATCTTTACCATCTTTAACCACGATGTTTAAGGCGTCAAGCTGATCTCTAATGGCGTCAGAAGTAGCCCAATCTTTATTCGATCTCGCGCGTGCTCTGAGATCCAAGATCAACTCCATAAGCCCATTGGTCAGCCCGCTATCTCCAGTTTCTTCGATGGAAGTAAGACCTAAAATTTCACTCACAACGCCATCCATCAATGCGATGAAATCGGTTTTGTCTTTTTCAGTGATTTTCAGTCGGCCTTCGGCAATGGAGTTGATGCTTTTCACGGCATCAAAGAGGTGACTGATCAAAACTGGACTGTTGAAATCATCGTCCATGGCTGCTACAAACTTTGCTCTGTAAGCTTCCACGTCAATGTCTGAAGAGGTTGAAGTGATGAGCGTTGGCAACACTTTCAATCCTGCCATGAGTCGTTGATACCCTTTTTCTGAAGCCTCCAACGCCTCATTCGAAAAATCGAGCGTGCTGCGGTAGTGCGCTTGCATCATAAAAAATCGCACAACCATAGGGTGAAATCCTCGCTTCAGCAAAGGGTGATTGCCTGTGAAAAGCTCGTTGGGAAGGATGGAGTTGCCAAGCGACTTCGACATCTTCGAACCTTCGAAGGTCAGCATATTGGTGTGCAGCCAATAGCGGGCCGGACCGTGGCCAGTGCAAGCAGTGTTTTGTGCGACTTCTGATTCGTGATGCGGAAATTTTAGGTCCATGCCACCTCCGTGAATGTCGAATTGCTCGCCCAGGTACTTGGTACTCATTGCAGAGCATTCCAAGTGCCAACCCGGAAAGCCCATTCCCCATGGTGACGGCCATTGCATGATATGTTCTGGTGTTGCTTTTTTCCACAAGGCAAAATCAGCAAAAAAGCGTTTTTCACTTTGGCCGTCAAGTGCACGGGTATTTTCAAACAATTCGTCAACGTTTCTTCCGCTGAGCTCGCCATAATTGTGATCTTTCTTGTAGGCATCCACATCAAAATAGATATTCCCATCTGACTCGTAGGCAAAGCCGTTAGCCAAAATGGTCTTAATCATTTCGATTTGTTCGATCATATGTCCGGTGGCTGTTGGCTCGATGTCGGGAGGTAAAATATTCATCGAAGCCATGATGTTGTGAAAATCAGTGGTGTATTTCTGCACGATTTCCATGGGCTCCATTTGCTCCAATTTGGCTTGTTGCCCAATGCGATCGATTCCCTCATCTACATCGGTGGTGATGTGGCCTACATCGGTTATGTTTCTCACATACCGCACCTTGAAACCATCATATCGCAGGTACCTGGCAATCAAGTCGAAGGAGAGAAAAGTTCGACAATTACCGAGGTGGGCATTGCTGTAAACGGTGGGTCCACAAACATATAAACCTACCCGTGGTGGCGATAATGGTTCAAACTTCTCTTTCTTACCCGTTAAGGTATTGTAAACGTGCAATCCTGACTTCATGACATGTATTTCGGTCGCAAAGATAAAAGCTGAGAATCGTTTGATGCGCTAGAAAATCGGCAAACGGAATTTGATGTAAAAATGAATGACGATGACGCGCCTAAGGATTTGGTGTTTGTCCTAAAAAACCTTTTATTTTTCCAATCGGGGCTGCATCACCTAACGCGCAATACCTCCGTTTACTTCATGTCTGGAGTAATCACGCCATCACCCACATATTGGCCATTGGAGTAAATCTCAATTGTTTCGAGGATGCCGTCTTTGGAGTACTTGTAGATTTTTCCATCCATCAAGCGCCCATTTTTAAAAATACCTTTTTGGGAGATTTGTCGGTTTTTGTTGTAGAGCGTGTGCGGACCGTTGCCGTTAAAGGTACCAATGTTTGGCGCGGCTTCTTGTTGAGAAACCGTGATCGTGGTCTTTACCTTGTTGTTTTGGTCTTTTACTGGTTCAGGTTCAGCGCTCACCGCCACTGCTTGTGTAGGTGGTTCTTTAAATTGTGATTTGGCCGCGTCCATTTTTCCTCCTTCAAAAACCCTCACTGATTTTAGGTCACCGTTGGCGTAGTATTCTTTCACTGCACCATCTTCTTTACCACCGTTCCAATTTCCTTCAATCATCAACTGGCCATTTTCATGGTAGTATTTCTGCGCTCCGTTTCGTTTACCGGTATCATCAAAGGTGAAGTCTTGCTGCACTTGACCGTTTTCATAGTAGCGGGTAAATTTCCCCATGTTTTTATTGAGCCCCCAATTTCCTTTTTCCTCAATTTTTCCGTTTTCATAGTAGGTTGTGTAAGGGCCAGAAGGACGACCATTGTCGTGCGTAATCTCGTTCTTCAGTTTGCCTGATGGATAGTATGCTTTCCACACACCTACTTTTCTACCTTCTTGAAATTCGCCTTCTTCCACAAGGGCGCTTTCATCGTAGCCCGGGGTGGGTTTATCGGCTCCCGTAACTTTCCAATACCCAATCTTTCGTCCAGCCTCGTTTGTTTGATTCTGAGCATAAAGCGAGCAAGAAAGGAAAACCAAC
This sequence comes from Salibacteraceae bacterium, assembly GCA_018401875.1. GTDB lineage: Bacteria > Bacteroidota > Bacteroidia > Flavobacteriales_G > Salibacteraceae > SHAN690. The sequence goes on along the minus strand of JAGYJZ010000009.1, from coordinate 53,099 downwards.
GCTAAAATTATGAATGTTCTCATTGCTGTGATGTGCTTCAAAAATGGCCGAAAAGATAAACTTATTTCCAAGACAAAGATTGAGTTTTAAAACTTCGCAAGTTTAATGATTACTCTGCAACCAGATCAGCAATTAGGCTGAAACATTGATTTGTTTTTTGAGGTTTTCGAGCATGTCGGCAACCAACTTCGCAAGATCATAGCTGTGTGCCCATCCCCAGTGGGATCTTGCTTCGGCATCGTTGATGGATGCGGGCCAATTATCGGCTATGGCTTGCCTGAAATCGGGTTCGTATGAAATGCTAAAATCAGGGATGTGTTTTTGAATTTCTCGTGCAATTTCTGCGGGATTAAAGCTCATCGCGCTCAAATTATAGCTGCTTCTGATTTTGATGTCTGCAGCGGGCGCATGCATAATATCAATCGTGGCTTTCACGGCATCGCTCATATACATCATTGGAAGCGATGTTTCAGGGCCGAGAAAGCACTCGTATGTTTGGGTTTTTAGTGCTTGATGAAAAATGTCAACCGCATAATCCGTTGTTCCTCCGCCAGGCAGCGACTTATAGCCGATTAAGCCTGGATAGCGCACGCTGCGCACATCCACGCCCCAACGGTTGTGGTAGTATTCGCACCAACGTTCGCCTGCAAATTTTGAAATTCCATACACTGTTGTCGGTTCGATGACGGTGTTTTGAGGCGTGTTTTCACGGGGCGTGGTCGGACCAAAAACAGCGATCGAACTGGGCCAGAAAATTTTCTTAATCAACCCTTCTTTGGCTAAGTCCAACACTGAAAAAAGTCCATCCATGTTAAGTTTCCATCCAAATTCAGGATTCTTCTCTGCGGTGGCCGAAAGCAAGGCAGCCAATTGATACACTTCGGTGACGTTGTGATCAATCATCACTTTTCGTGTTGCCTCTCTATCAAGCACATCCAACTGCACATATTCAACATCAAAATTGGCAGTCTCGCGGATGTCGGATGCAATTACGCGTTCATTTCCATGTCGTTTTGCCAGCTCCTCAACCAGTTCTGTGCCCACTTGCCCGCAGGCTCCAATCACCAAAATGCGCGTATCGCTCATGATTTAAAGTTTGCGCAAATATGGGGCATGAATTTCAGAAATCTCAACTATTTGAAATGAAGATGTGAAGATTCTTTAAAGGGTTTTCAGTGATGGTCACATTGGCTTCAAATCCCATCACTTTGTTTTTTTCCGCGATCCAATCACTCTTACATCAACAGAAACAACATGCAGGAAATAAAATGGAAACGTATCTCGGCTTAGAGAAAATTTCAGAAGACTTTGTTTTTGGCCAAATTGATGCGATTATTCCAAGTCTAATATGATTTGTACATTCTCCTTGACCAGCACAATCAATTCATCGGGCAATGTGCCTACCTTTTTGGTCAACCTTTTATTGTCAATCGCGCGAAGCTGGTCTATCATTACGTCACAAGACTGACGCACGTTAGCCGTTCCCTTTTCTAAATGGACCCTCAAAATATCCGCTTCACGTTTGACGTTTGTTGTAATCGGGCAAATAATTGTGGATGGGTGTGGAATCTTATTGAGCAAATTGGTCTGTAAAACCAAAACCGGTCTAGTCTTGCCGGGCTCCGTTCCAATCTGTGGATTCAAATCGGCAATCCAGATTTCAAATTGCTTAATCGTCATAATCAATCGCCTCGAATTCTTTCAACACAGACATAGAATCTGCTTGTACTATTTCCGATTCTTTTTTTAGATTTTTCTCGAGGATTTGTTGCCGCTGAATTTTATTGTAAAAAGCAATCGCTTCATTGATATATCGATTTCTCGGTTTCTTAATCCGAGCAAGTATCTTTTCTGTCTCTCCGAAAATCGAATCGTCTATTTTAAGGGATACTGTTTTCATGCTTATTCATTTCTTCCCTCAAAAGTATATACTTTTTGTATATCAATATATAATGTCGAAAAGACCCTAAGAGCTTTGAGTAAATAATTTACCCGTTCTTATGCTTCATCAAAATTTACCACCACATTGCTCGTAGTTGGGTGCGATTGGCACGTCAGGATAAAACCGCGTTCTAAATCATCGGGTTCAAGCGAATAATTAACGTCCATTTCTACTTCGCCACTTTCAAGTTTGGCTCGGCATGTAGCGCAAACGCCTCCTTTGCAGGCAAATGGGAGATCTGCTCCATGATTCAGTGCCGCGTCAAGGATGTTGGTTTTTTGCGAGTCCATTTTGAATTGCGTAGCCACGCCATCCAGCATGATGGTCACATTGGCTTCAAATCCCATCACTTCTTTTTTCTTTTCCTTCGGTTTTCCGCTGCGTTCTGCCAATTGCTGCGGTGAGGCAAACAGTTCGAAATGGATTTTTTTACGGTCAACATTTGCTGCAGCAAGGCTGGCTCTCACCGAATCGATCATGGGTGCCGGTCCGCAAATAAAAACTTCATCGATGCCCTGTGGTTCGATGAAATACTTGAGCATGACATTGCATTTTTCACCGTCAATCCTTCCGTGCAGCAGCGGGAACTCACTTGCTTCGCGGCTCAATATGTAAAACACACGCAGGCGCTCCATGTATTGATTTTTCAAATCTTCGATTTCTTCTTTAAAAATGATGCTGCTGGTCGATTTGTTGCCATACACCAGCGTGAATTCACTTTTTGGTTCGGTGGCCAAAATTGTGCGCATGTGCGCCATCACGGGAGTGATGCCACTTCCGGCTACAAATGCCACATAGTGCTTTTCGTGGGTAACATCAAGTGCCGTATAAAACCTTCCCAGCGGAGTCATCACGTCTAATTCATCACCGGCTTTCAGGGTTTCATTGGCGTAGGTTGAAAACAACCCGCCTTCTACTTTTTTGATGGCCACGCGCAAATCATTGTCAAACGGACTGCGGCAAATCGAGTAACTTCTTCTTGCCTCCTCGCCATTAAATTCTTTTTTGAACGTGAGGTATTGACCTTGAATGAAGGTGTATTCATCTTTCAACGCTTCAGGCAATTCAAATGAAACAGACACGGTGTCTTCTGTTTCTCTTCGCACTTCGCTTACGGTCAAGGGGTGAAATTTCGGCATAGGTTCGTTTTTCGAGGCGGTAAAAATAGCATAAGTGGCTCGCTTTTGAAACGCACTTTCATCGCTGCTAAAAATGATTGTGGTCAGGAATGTGCTGCGCGCATCGGTGGTGAGGGTTTAGTGGTGATTTTAAAACCATCTATCCTTTACAGTGGCACGAACGAAATCACGAATTCCGAATACACCTCAATCACTGAGTCGGAAAAGCAAATGAAAAATGCTGTGGGTGATTTAATTCTAACGCAAAAAAAGGGGCTCGTTTGAGCCCCTTTTCAATGCATTAAATCTGCAATTACTGCTTAATTACGTTGATGGCTTGCACGCCTTCATCGGCTGTAACAACCACTTTGTACACTCCAGAGTTAAGGTGACCTAGAGAAACTGTAACAATATTGCTTGTTGTGTTTTGAGAAGCAACCACTCTGCCTGTTACGTCATACACCACGATGGCTTTGATGCCGTCAAGGTCTGAATTGATGGTAACATTATCAGCAGTTGGATTTGGGGAAAGGCTCACAAAGGCGCAGGTGATTAGCGAAGGTGGCCTTCACTTTTTTCCCAAATAAGCGCATCAAAACTGATTTTTACTATTATTGTTATAGATTTAGATTACACCACCTTCAAACTAAAATGCTATGAGAAATTTGAGGTCCCGATCTGTATTGTTTGTGCTTTGTTCCGTTTTCATATTGGGTTCATGCACGGAAGAAAAAAGAAAACACCTTGCCGGCTATCACATCGATTTTGTGAAGAATAAGCACAAGGTAAAGCAAGAAAAATCCATAGATCCCTCATCGGAAACGATAGCGTTGGCGCGCGCAGAGGAAAACCTCGATCGTTCTAACCGGACGCTTTTTCCTTTGTCGAAACTGCAGGACAAACCCCAGAAGCTTCATGAGTTGAAGCATGAAAAAGAGGTGATTACCTGCGACAGGCTAACGCTAAAAAATGGAGACGAACTAGCGGTGAAAGTGTTGGAAATTACTGAAACCGAAGTCAAGTACAAAAAGTGCGATTTCCCAGATGACCCCACGGTCTCTATTAGCAAGGCGCGGGTTTTCATGATCGTTTATTCCAACGGCACAAAAGAGGTGTTTGATGCCACTGAAGAGCGGTTTGAATCGAGCACCGAAACGGTTGACCGCAGCGACACCAAACTCAATACCCTAAGCATCATCGCCTTTATTTTTGGTGTCATAGCTGTTCTCTCATCCATTGTGCCGTTACTCGGCTGGCTGTTTGGCATCTTGGCCATCACCTTAGGTGCTTCGGCTTAAGGCCAAATAATTCGCAACCCTACTGAGTTTCATGGCAAAGGTCTCGCCATTGCAGCGATTATTCTTGGCGGAGCGGGCTTTTTACTTGGTGTGGGGTGGTTCATCTTCAACCTCATCGTGTTGGGGCTGATTTGATGGTTTTGGGTTTAGGGCAGAACCCGAGCACTCTCGATGGCTATGTCTTTCCGCTTCTTAGACATACAGCCTTAACAAAAAACCCTCCTTGAAAGGAGGCTTTTACTTGAACCTTCGCCAGCCTCACCATTTTAAGGTTGCGCCAGGTATTGGCACTGAGAAAAACCGTTGATTATACAATTGCTTTGGCTTATGTTTGCTCGGGTGGGATGAATGGGGCGGACTGCTATTCGGTATGTTTATCAGTGGTATTAAAAGTTGGGGGTCATTTTGACCGACCGAAAATTATCTTACGAAAATTAGGAAAATGTTATCTTTTGAGATAACTTTGTCGAATGAATAGAAAGATAATCTTCTACAAAAACCACTTTATTGAATTTTACCAAAAGCAAGACCAGAAAGTTAGAGGGAAAATTCAATACGTTTTCGAGTTGATTAAACAAGTTGACCGAGTTCCTGAAAAGTTTTTAAAACACTTGACAGGAACAAACGGACTTTACGAAATCCGAGTTGAATATCAGTCGAACATCTACCGAATTTTCTGTTGTTTTGACGAAGGACAACTTGTAGTGCTTTTTAATGGGTTTCAAAAAAAATCTCAAAAGACACCACAAAAAGAAATAAACAAAGCGGAACAATTAATGAACGATTATTTCAACAACAAAAAATTATGAATATGGAAAAATATAAAGACATAAAGACATTTGACGAACTCATTGAATTTGAGCACGGAAAAATCGGAACTGAAAACCGAAACAAGTATGAAGAAGGCGCACAAATGTTCATTGTGAGCGAAATGCTAAAAGAAGCCCGAAAAGAAGCTAACCTTACGCAAGAACAATTGGCAGAAAAAGCAGGAACAAAGAAAAGTTACATTTCCAAACTTGAAAACGCCAAGGGTAATATTCAACTTTCGACATTAATTAGAATTTTTGAGCAAGGATTAAATAGAAAAATTGGACTGACATTTCTATAAACGAATAATGAAAAACGACACCGCAACAGCACCTACCCAAAAGTGGCGGTTCAGTGTTTAAACCCACCTTGCCGGTATGCAAGCCCCTTGCGGGGCTTAAAATGTGGTCCCACCTGGGCTCGAACCAGGGACCACCTGATTATGAGTCAGGTGCTCTAACCAACTGAGCTATAGGACCATTCCCTTTGATTCTGTTCTAATCTCCTTCGAGTTGCGAAGGCAAGTCACTGCGTTTCAAAAGGGCGACAAATGTAATGATTCGTACCTTTCGCAATGCAAATGAAAAAAACTGAATTTGATGCCGTCATTCTCGACCTTGGAGGCGTAATCCTTAACATCGATTACAACCGCACCGTGGAAGCATTCAAACAATTGGGTTTTCCAAACTTTGAAACCCAATATTCGAAATTGCAGCAGTCTGGCCTGTTTGATCGCCTGGAAACCGGACACATCAGCGAAGAAGATTTTATCGCTGAACTAAAAACCGTCATCCCGCATGCGGCACCGCGTCAAATTATTGACGCTTGGAATGCGCTGCTCCTCGATTTTCCTGAAGGCAGAATTGACACTGTTCAGCATATTGCCGCTCAATTTCCAACGTTTTTGCTCAGCAATACCAACAGCATTCACTACCAAGCATTCAACCACACGCTGCACCAGCAAACCAAGGTATCCGATATCAAGGCGCTGTTCAACAAAGCCTACCTCTCCCACGAAATTCATGCAAGAAAACCCAACAAAGAAGCCTTTCAAATGATCATTGACGAGCATCAGCTCGACCCCACCCGAACCTTATTTGTAGATGATTCGCCCCAGCATATCGAAGGTGCGCAGCGCTTGGGCATTCTTACCCACCACATGACAGACGGTGACTCGCTGGAGGCGTTATTCGCTCCGTTCTTGGCATAACTCTACCAACACACCATTGGCGCTCTTCGGATGAAAAAAGCAAACAAGCTTATGGTCGGCACCGTGCTTAATATCGCCAATGGCTTGAAACCCCTCGGCAATTAAGCGATTGCGCTCCGCCACGATGTCTTCTACATCATAAGCAATGTGATGAATGCCCTCGCCCCGCTTTTCGATGTATTTGGCAATGGCACTGTTTTCATTGCTTGCTTCCAACAGTTCAATCTTTGAATCTCCGATCATAAAGAATGACGTATTGACGCCCTCAGACTCAACGCGCTCTTGCTTGTAAGGCTCAGCGTTAAATAGTTTAGCGTAATTGTCGTTGGCGGCTGCCAAGTCTTTTACCGCGATTCCTATGTGTTCGATTTTTCTCATGCGTTGGGTCAAAAAAAACCCCTCACAGGGAGGGGAAAAAAATAAAACTTATTTCTGTTTACTTCTTCTTCATGAACTCGCTGGTGGCGTTGTCATAATTCAAGTAGTAAAGTCCTTTCTTCAAATTTGTAGCATCGATTTTAGTAGAGTAGCCCTTCTTCACAATATTTCCGTGTATGTCGAATACTTCAAACATTGTTTCAGCAGTGAACTCGATGTTGTCTTCCACTTTCTTTGGGTTAAAGTCAACCACTGCCTTGCTCGACATGAACGTTGCCGTAGGCGAATACCTTGGCACCGCGGTGTAATCAACTTGCTTCACTCTAAATTTATTCTCGCCTGAGTGAGGAGTGATTTTAAAGGTGTAGTTGTTTACTGCTCCTGTTCTTCCTGCGCCTTCTACTTCGCCCACATACACCCATTTATTCCATCGGTATTGCTCAACAATGTAGGACAAAATTCCTGCCTCGTTGGTAGTTGACCACTTCAACACGCCATCACTTGAAATGGCAATTGTTTGCGTTTCAAACGTACTTTTAGGATTCAACACTTCTGGATTCAACACTTTTGGTGCGCAGTCGTCTTTGTGTTTGATCACTACCACGATGTGGTCGCCAAGGTCGAGGTTGTGCAGGGTTAAATCTACTTCGAACGCACTGGAGTTCCATTCGTCTGTAGTAACGCTTCCGTTTACAGTTACTTCGTAGGTACAAAAACCCACTCCTGATCCTGCAAAAGGATTTCTTACGTAAAGGTTTTTCCCTTGATAATTGCCTTCAAGCACGATATTCCCAGCGAAAGAAAGGCTGGTGCTAAGGACAAGAAGAAAGGCGAGCAAAAGTCTCATCTGAAGATTTGTTTCGTTTGAATGGGTTTCAAATGGGTTCATTAGAAGCACAAATTTAGCATTCCATTTATTCTGACGTTATGATGCGCTTTTATTTGGTATAATATGATTGATACTTTCAACCATAAAGCGCGCTATACTCTCTGCAAATGGGCCTTCATCCTTGTTGTCTTTAAATTCATACTGCAATCCATTAATAGTTTTAACAGCATAAAAATGAAACTCTGGATCGACAAATGAACCCTCAATCTCGGATTTGAAGATCATAAAACCATCTCCTTCTTCGATAATCGTGTTTTTGTACATCAAGTCATTGGCGATTTCATTCTTGCGGTTGGCCAAATCGCCTCCTTCGGCAATAAGCATGTTAAATGTAGGGCCAACTCGCACGATGGTTTCTCCGTAGCCCGTTTCGATCACTTCCGGAATGCCGCGATTTGAATCGGGCACATACATCGAAAATGGCATAAAATACTCAGAGAGGTCGAGTTCGCTCGTTCCGTTCACTAACACTGCAGGTAAATCTTGCACTACTTCTGCCTCTTCAGTTGTGGCGGCATCGCCCGATTGACCGCAAGAAGCAAGGATTGAGAATGCAACAATTGAAAAAAGTAAGGCAAGGTTTCGCATAGGTCTGAATTAGGGTGGAAAATTAATAGAAAATATCTTCTCATTTCAACAATCAGTGCACAGGAATAAATATTAATTCGAGTAAGCCGATAAACATCAGTAGTTTCAAACTCAAACTGAGGAGCCTAAAACTACCCGCATCCCTTAGCATCACTAGCTTATACGAGAGCAGCACTACTGCAACAGTGAACAGTACTGTGAAGATCAACACTAGAACAGAATGTGGAAGAAAAAAAAATAAACACCACTGAACAGATGCAGTGAATGCCAAAAGGACCATTATAAGCACACCCGTAACGCGAAATCCATACTTGATGGGCAGTGAATTTGACCCTACCAAGCGATCGCCATTGGCATCTTCGGCATCCTTCACCACTTCTCGGGCCAAGTTCAATAAAAAAATAAGAAAAATCAACGCAACAACCGATAGGGCAAATCGCTCGAAAAGCTCGGGATGCATTTCCTGCAATCGCAGAAGTATCTGATCTTCTGACAGCAATATTAACAGCGGCAAAACCGCAACCATTAGGCTGACGAACACATTTCCAACAACACCCCACTTTTTTCCCCATCGTGCATACGCAAACAATGCGCATACGGCAATCGGAAACAAGGCGACCCAAGCTGACTTATCATAGGTGATGCCTAAAAAGCAGGTGATCGCAAATCCAATCGCAAACAATACAGCAATCCAAGCAAAAAACGTGGTATTAGAAATGGAGAATTGAACCAAAAATCGCTGTGGTTGATTCACCCTGTCGGCCTCTTTGTCGTGATAGTCGTTGAGCCAATAACCAATCAACGACACCATTAAAACATCGATAATAAACAACGCGAAGTGCGCGTTTGAGAGGCTTCGAGACGCGTTTAAAACACCTCTAACCTGATCCATGAGAAAAGCATCCATCACGACAAAAAAGAGCGCAATCAGAAGCAGGTTTGGCCATCTGAAAAATGCGAGCAGTGGTATGATTTGTTTAGCGATCTCAATAAAATTTGATGCGCAAAGTTGCCGCTAACTTTCTTACGATCACAAAATCCGTCTTAATTCGCAGTATGAAAACATTCGTCTGTGCGTGCTTAGTGGCATTGCTGTTCGGTAATTTTAGTCCAAGCTTCGCTCAAAACTTCATCTTAAGTGGCTTTGTGGAAGACGCATCAAGCGGAGAGAAATTAATTGGCGCGAATGTTTTTGATAAAGAATCGTTGAAGGGCACTTCAGCCAACCTTTATGGTTTTTACTCGCTCACGTTGCCGGCAGGGAATCACACCATCATTGCGTCATTCGTTGGTTTCGAGCCAACATCGGTTGAAATTGACTTGCAAAAAAACGTCACCCTTGATTTTAAACTCGGAGGGTCATTGAGCCTGAAGGAAGTAGTTGTTGAGGCTGAGCAGACTTCAAAAATTCAAGAAGAAAGTCAAATGAGCGTGGCAAAAATCCCGATTCAAACCATACAGAAAATACCTGCACTTTTTGGCGAGCGAGACGTTTTAAAAGCCCTGCAGCTATTGCCTGGAGTGCAAAGCGGAAGTGAAGGTTCGAGCGGATTGTACGTGCGTGGCGGTGGACCTGACCAGAACTTGATGCTCTTGGATGGCGTGCCGGTATACAATGCGAGCCATTTGTTTGGCTTTTTCTCTGTTTTTAATCCCGATGCCATTAACAGTGTTGAACTCATCAAGGGAGGATTCCCAGCGCATTATGGAGGGCGATTGTCATCGGTCGTTGACATCCGAATGAAAGAAGGAAACATGAAAGAATTTCATGGCAATGGCTCCATCGGGATCGTGAGCTCCAAACTCACCTTGGAAGGACCAATTGTAAAAGACAAGGCTTCATTCATCGTTTCTGGGCGCAGAACATACATCGATATCCTGTCGCGACCCATCATCAGAAATCAGTTTAAACGAGACGGCATCGATGGTGTTGCCGGATACTATTTCTACGATTTAAATGGAAAAGTAAATTGGAAGATAACCGACAAAGACCGCATCTATTTAAGCACCTATCTGGGTGACGACAAATTCTACCTCGATACAGAACAAGAATACCAATATACAGCAACGCAGCGCATCAGCGATCAGTTCGGAGTCAACTTAAATTGGGGAAATTTGACCACCGCACTCCGCTACAACAAGGTGATTTCTCCAAACTTATTTGCCAATTTCACAGCAACATACAGCCGGTACAATTTTTCAGTGGGCCAGTCATCAAAAACTACGAGCGACCCCACAGATGCCTCCATCAATCAAAATTTCAGCTACGAGTATTCATCTGGAATTTACGACTGGTCAGGGCGCGCTGACTTCGACTACATTCCGAATACCAATCACCACATAAAATTTGGCGGTGGTGATATTTACCACACCTTTATCCCAGGCATCAACGTGTTCAACTCTTCCTTTGGTGGCGCCTCAGACATCGACACCACCTTTGGTGCAAGTCGAATATTCGGTCATGAATACTTTATATATGCCGAAGACGACATTAAAATTGGAAGTCGATTCAAGGCCAACGTTGGACTGCACTTTGCAGGGTTTGTATCAAACAACAATCATTTCAAATCTTTACAACCCCGTGCTTCAGGCCGTTATTTAATCAACGAGCTGCTATCGGTCAAGGCATCATATGCTGAAATGCAGCAATACATCCATTTATTGACCAATGCTGGAATTGGTTTGCCAACAGACTTGTGGGTTCCAGCCACTGAAAATGTGAAACCGCAGTATTCGAGGCAAGTGGCTGTGGGCATAGCCCAGTCGTTTTTAGAGAAATTTGAAATAAGCATTGAAGGCTATTACAAATGGATGAACAACCTTATTGAATACAAGGAAGGTGCAAGTTTTTTTACCGGAGGAACAAATTGGGAAGATCAAGTAGAGTTGGGTCGTGGTTGGTCATACGGTGCAGAATTATTCCTGCAAAAGAAAGTGGGTAAAACTACGGGGTGGATTGGATACACGTTGAGTTGGACCACCAGGCAATTCGACAATTTGAATTTTGGAAAGCCATTCCCCTACCGCTATGATCGAAGGCATGATTTGAGCATCGTATTGGTGCACGAATTCAATGAGAGAATTGACGTGGCGGCAACGTGGGTATACGGAACTGGAAATGCCGTGAGCCTTCCTTTAGAACGCTACGCGGGACTTGACATCGGCCCATACTCCTCCGGATTTTTATCGAATGAGGTGCAGCATTTTGAGGAGCGAAACGGCTACCGAATGGCGGCTTACCACCGACTGGATGTGGGTGTGAATTTTCATAAGAAGAAAAAATACTGGGATCGCACATGGAGCATTGGCGCCTACAACGCATACAGCAGAAAAAACCCGTTCTTCCTAAACTTCGAAAGCCAATTCAACGCGCCAGGTTCGCCAAACACCGAGAGCAAGCAACTGGTGCAATACAGCCTGTTCCCAATAATTCCATACATCTCTTACGGATTCAAGTTTTAACCATGAAACGCTACTTTTCCATACTCACACTTTTGGTTTTCACCATATCATGTCAAACGGTGGTCGATATTGAATTGCCTGATAAAGACAGTAAATTGACGCTCAATAGCTACGCTTCCACTGACAGCGTATGGTCTTTTGCACTAAGTGCCAGCAAAGGCATTTTAGAACCCGGAAGTTTGGAGTATGTAACCAATGGTTCTATTGTCATTAGCGGAAGCGATGGAAGCGCAGAAGTGTTGAATCAAGGCGCGTTGAATCCGAATACCATGAACTATTCTTATCGCGGCCTTCAGAAACCAAAGGCAGGAGTGCGTTATTCTGTCGTGGCCACTGCCCCAGGTTTTTTGCCTGTATCGGCCAACGATACGGTGCCCGAAATGATCCCCATAGAGCGGATAGACACGTTCTCATACAACAACTTCGGGATTAGACTGATCGAATTTCGAATCACATTCACAGACCCGCAAGCGCAAAATTTTTACGACCTTAAAATATACTCACTAACAGAAATACCAGCCGATACGACTTTTGGATTTCCTGCCTTTACTATACTAAATGAGGTGCCTTATTTTAAAACCACCGATTCATTTTTTGGTGGGGGAATTTCGGGTACTTCTTTTGACGATGCACTTTTCAACGGAAAGAAGTACACCTTAGCAGTCGGTACCGATGCATACAACCTTGGTTTTTACGAAGGTGATTCCATCGGAATAGCTGAGTTTGAACCGCAGTTTATTGTTGAACTGCGGTCGGTTTCAAGTTCATATTTCAAGTACCAACAGAGTTACTCGAAATACCAATCCTCTTCATTCGACCCTTTTGCCCAACCGGTGCAAGTGTATAACAACGTGGAAGGAGGATTTGGAATCTTTGCTCCGTACAGCAGTTATAGAGATACGCTTTAGGTTTTAGCTTAAAGCTTGCTCTAAGTCAGTGATGATGTCATCGATGTGTTCGATGCCCACGCTCAATCGAATCAATGAATCGGTGATGCCCACTTTGGCGCGCTCTTCTTTTGGAATGGCTGCGTGCGTCATGCTCGCAGGATGCCCGGCCAACGACTCTACTCCGCCCAACGATTCAGCAAGTGTGAAAACCTTCATGTTTGACACCAAGTCGAAGGCTTCGTCCATGCTGTCGCCTACCAATGTGAAGCTGATCATTCCACCAAAGTCCTTCATTTGTTTCTTGGCTACTGCATGATTCGGATGCGACTCAAAACCCGGCCAATAAACCTTGTCAACCTTTGGGTGCGCCTTGAGCCAATGCGCCACTTTAGCGCCATTTTCGCAATGACGTTCCATTCTCAAATGCAGGGTTTTTATTCCGCGCAATACTAAAAACGAATCCATTGGTCCGCAAATGGCACCCACTGAGTTTTGAATAAAGGCCAATTTATCTTGCAATCCATCGTCATTCAATGCCAAAAAGCCCATTATTACATCGCTATGGCCACCGATGTACTTTGTAACGCTGTGCATTACAATGTGTGCCCCTAGATCGAGCGGGTTTTGTAAAAATGGCGAGGCGAAGGTGTTGTCCGCAACCAAAATCAAATTGTGCTTCTTAGCGAGGCCTGCAAACGCCTCGATGTCGATGATGTTCATGGTTGGATTGGTTGGCGTTTCCACCCAAATCATCTTCGTATTTTCATTGATCAAGCCTTCAATATCGCTTGGGTTTTGCATTCCAGTGAAGTGAAACTTCAATCCATAGCGCTGGTGCACTTTCGTAAACAAGCGGTATGTTCCTCCGTAAAGGTCGTTGGTGCTGATCACTTCATCTCCCGGATCGAGCAAGCGCATGCAGGCGTCAATGGCCGCTAACCCGCTTCCAAACGCTAAACCATGCTTGGCGTTTTCCAACGCAGCCAGGTTCTTCTCTAAGGCGTGACGCGTAGGATTTAAGGTCCTGCTGTACTCGTAACCTTTGTGCTCGCCCGGTCGAGGTTGAGCATAGGTTGACGTTTGATAAATGGGTGTCATGATGGCGCCAGTGGCCGAATCAGGCTCAATACCAGCGTGTATCGCCTTGGTTTCAAATTTCATCTTATCGTTCATAGCTGCGAATGTAAAGTCTTACGTATACACTATAAAGCGAAACAGGAAAGAAAGCTTATTGAACGATTAAGATTCTGGCTTTTTAAATGTGATAAGCTTTCTGCCGAGGTAAACCCGTTGTATCCATCGGGGTAAGATAATCGCACCCATCAACAAATACGGATAATACGAAATGATGCGCCAAATAACCCCAATAGAAATGGCCAAGCCCGAAGGCACAATAAATTCCTTAAGAAATCCTGAGAATGCCACTTCAGCGATGCCGCTTCCGCCCGGAGTTGGCGAGATCAATAAAATCACCCACATCACCAATTGACGTGCATAAATCAAGAAGTGATCAATGATAGAAATGTCGATCATCGTGAATGAAAGGATCAAAAAATTCACCACCCAAAATCGCGCGGTCCACGATAAAAATGTGGCCACAAAGGCCTTCACCCAAAATGAAAATGGCTTGGTGTTGAGTTCAGCACTAGTGGTAACCAAGTCGTTGCCTGTTTCTTCAGCACCCTTCTTCCACCGCTTTAAGAATCCCAAGGAGAATAGTTTTACAAGGAGCGTTCGCGCAGCTTTTGGAAAGCGGAAAATACCCAACCAAATAGCCGTGATCAGCATGAGGATAAACACGTAGCCCACGATAAAGATCTCTCTCGCTCCGAGCATATAACCGAAAAATTCCTTCTGCATACTCACGGGAAATAGGTTGTCGAGCCCTACAATCAGCAGCACCAACGGCACCATTAGCACATAAAAAAGCTCGTCTAAAAACGCGGTGATCATCACTACGGCCGTACTTCTGCCGAGCGGAATATTTTCACGATTGACGATGAAAATGGCAACGCCCGAACCGCCCACCACCGATGGTGTGATGGAAGAGGCAAACTCCCACAACATGATAACATCAAAGGCCTGTCGCCAATTCAATTTATTGTCGGTGAGAATTCTAATTCTGATCATGTAACCCACGTCTCTCAATGCCACCATGATCAAGGCAACGCTAAACCACATGGTCGATTTCCATGTCCAACTAATGGCTTCGAGCGCTTCTTTTTGCTTGTTAAAGTCGCTGATAATGAAATATGCAACGATGGCAAGACCAATCCCAATCGGGATAAAAATCTTTGCAGGACTCATAAGTTGACGTATCGGACTGCTTCTTTTTGCCATTTGAGAGCGCTAGATACAAAGAAAGCGCTTTAGAATTTTGAATGCCTGTTCTAATCCGATGAATTTCGTATGATTTCGTCCAAAAGACAAGCACTAACTTTGAGGCCGAAAAGAACAACGATGAACAAGATTTTTTACCTCTCCACCTGCGATACGTGCAAGCGCATAATGACTGAAACTGGCACCGAAGGTTTTGAATTGCAAGACATAAAAACCAAGCACATCTCACGCGAAGAGCTCGATGAGATAAAAAAACACGAAGGTTCGTACGAAGCGCTTTTGAATAAAAGAGCCATCAAATTCAACGAACAGGGTTGGAATAAGAAATTGCTTTCTGATGAACAAATGGGTGAGTTAATTCTTACTGAGTATACTTTTTTGAGGCGCCCGGTTTATGTGATCAACGGAAAGCCCTTCGTTGGAAACAGCAAAAAGAACTTTGCAGCCATTAAATCTGAGCTCAGTGAATAATATAATGAAGGCGCATATAGCGCTTTTTGTGGTCGGAGTTTTTTATGCCATCAACTACATTGTGGCGAAAGGCATCATGCCCACCTACATCGGTCCGTCAGGATTTATCTTTTACCGCGTTTTTGGAGCAACGATTCTCTTTTGGATCGTGCATCGCTTTATTTCAAAAGAGAAGATCAAACGTGAAGACTACCCGCGATTCATTCAAGCCGCCTTATTTGGAGTAGCGATGAATCAATTGTTCTTCTTCAACGGACTGAACCTAACCTCGCCTTTGAACGCGAGTGTTATCATGACCTCCAATCCAGTATTGGTATTGTTGGCTTCGGCAGTCATTTTAAAAGAGCGAATCACTCCGTTTAAAATCGCTGGAATAAGCCTCGGACTGATCGGCTCGTTGATGTTGATTATCCTGCCTGTGCTTCTGGGATTGAGTAACATCGAATGGAAGTCCGGCAATCCACTGGGCGATGGAATGATTCTGATCAACGCACTGAGCTACGGCATTTACCTTGTAACTGTTAAACCGTTGATGGCCAAATATGAAGCAATGACCGTGATCAAGTGGGTTTTCACTTTCGGCTGTGTTATGGTTTTTCCGTTTGGTTATGACCAAGCATTGGCTGTTGATTGGGCCAACATGCCCACCGATATTCTTCTTGGTGTGGCCTACGTGATCATTTGCGTTACGTTTTTGGTGTATTTCTTAAACGTGTATGCCATGAAGACGGTGAGCCCTTCAATAGTAAGTGCTTACATCTACTTGCAGCCTGTGATCGCAGGTTCATTGAGCGTGTTTCTTGCAATGGAAAAACTCCACTGGATCAAAGTGCTTTCGGCAGTTTTAATCTTCAGTGGAGTCTATCTTGTAAGTTTTAGAAAGACGAAAAACCTTCCTCGATCTACTTAATTTTTACCGTTGGTTAATGATCAACAGTTGATTCCACTTTTGGGTGGATGATATCACTTCGATCATATAACTACCCGCACTCAGTTTATTGGTTGGCAATTGAATTTCTTCAGAAGCCTCAATTTGACCGAAGTTTGATTGCATTACTTTCTGACCACTCAGGTTGTAAATTGAAACCTGCACATCGCTGTGTGAGGCAGCCAATCGCAAATTCACAATGTCGGAAGATGGATTGGGATACACTTTTAGTTCTCCAACCTCATCCACACCTGCTATTCCAACTCCGTCTGACGCCACTGTAAAGCTCCACACTTCGCTCCAATCGCCCATTGAGCCGCTTACTTTTGCTCGAACTCTCCAGAAATAAGTAGCCCCATTTTCTAATGCAGAAGTTCTAAACTCGGTGTCTTCACGCTGAGAGTCTCCATCGTTCAACGTTGCCGTAAATCCTGATTCTACCAGCGAACCGAAATTTGCATCTTTACTGAGTTGGTATTCATACTCAGTGCTTTTGTCAACGGCCCTCCAATTGAGTTTTACATCGTTTGGTCGTTGCGTTGACTGATCGATCGGATACACCAAAAACGGAACGTCAGAATACTGGCCAACGATGTTAATGTCGTCAATGTAGAGGTGATTTCCGCCACCGGCTTTAAACCTAAACCTGAAAATGGCGTCTTCTGAAACCCATGAAAGAGGAATGCTTGGCACATTCACTGACAGCCAATCTCCGCTTGATTGAGGCACAAAAGGAGAAGAAGTATTCGCTTTTCCGTTATTCATAAACGAAGCTATACCGGTCCAGAAGGTAGTCCAGGTATCACCGCAGTCTTTGCTGACAGAAACCGTTAATCGATCAGAATCAGCGCTGCTGCGTCTGGCATAAGCCACTTTAAAGTTCATTGAAACCGAAGTCATTGGTCTGAAATCAACGCTGGTGAAGTATAAATCATCTTCGTCACGTGAGTTTTGTAGGTAGTTTTTCATCATGTATGAATAACTGTCATTGAAGCCCACATTTTCATTGAGGCTCCAAACGTATTCGGTATTCACTGCTCCTTTGTTATCGGCAATCCACCCTCTATTCTCGCCATCAAACGACTCTTTGAAGGGCATGGCTGAGCCATAAATGTCAGAAACAACAAAGGCATCCACGTCTTCGATGGTTTTGGATTCTCCGTCTTGGGTAACGGTAAGTTTAACGGTGTAAATTCCTTGGTCACGCATCTCAAAAACTGGATTTTGATCCGTAGAAGTGTAGGTTGAGGACGGGCCAATGAGCTCCCAACTCCAAGATTCTGGATCATAGGTAGAGGCGTCAAAAAACTGAACGAATTCACCGCGGCAAGCCACAGGACGATCAACGAAATAGTTTGCAGCCGTAAGTTGGCTTACGCCAGTTGCTTCTAAGTTAGCTGCTGTCCAGAGTTGATTTCGCTGAGCGGTTGAGCTGTTGAGCGCACTTCGCATGCGCGACACTTGTCCTTGTGTAAACATGGTTTCGCACGAGGCGTAGTCCATGATGTTTTGAACGTTACTGATTTGCCCAGAAATGCATCCGGGCGCATTCAGGTTGCATGAGCCATTGTCTGTACCAACGGTGCGTGGTGTGTCAAATACATCATCGTCTTCATTGCAATTATTGACACCAAAACAAGGGTCGTTTGGATTGGTAGAAGTGCCGTCACAACCCGGGTTGTTAGAGTCGCCCCACGTGTGCTTGAGGTTCAAGTAATGAGCCGCTTCGTGTGATAGCGTTTTCGAATCGGAAGATGCGGTACCTATAGAACCGATATAAATATGGTTGGAAATAATCCCGTCACCATTTGGGAAAAATTGCGCTGCAGCGGGCCTTCTCGAGTAGGCGGCAGCTGCCCCAGGAACACCGTTGATGGTGATTTCATCTGTTGTCCAAACGTTCAAATACTTATTTCTTGGCCAAGGATTGAGCTTGCTATTCTCATCACCAATGTAAGTGCGCGTAGAAACGATGCGATCGATGCCTGTTGTGGGGTCACCACTAGGGTCGATCGTAGCCAAACGAAACTCTATTTCTGCATTTCCGATAACGCCTTGAAAAGTGGCGATCACATCGTCTAAGTCGGGACTTGTGGCGCTGTAATCTTCGTTCATCAGTCGCATCGCGTCATAAATTTGCGCGTCACTGATGTTTTCATCGCCATTGTTGTGGATAATATGAAACACCACAGGGATAATAATTTTTTCTGCCCTTGAAGAATAATTTGGCGCTTGCGCTCTGGCAATGGCGTCTTGCTCTTGGATATAGGCATCGAGCGCTGGATCTGCCGCCCGTAAGGCATTTTCAAATAAATGTTGACCACACTTTTGTTGCGCGCTGATCGTCAAAGAGGCGAGCAGCATGGCTGCCAAAATCACATAAAATCTCATCATCTCGTTAAGTTAGAAAGCGAAAATAAGGAATACAAATCTGAAGATTGGAAGGAATTGCAACCAATCACTGTAATCCTAGACGACTAGCAATTGATATCGGTAAAGCGTTGGATGTCTTTTACCAGCCCAAACACCATCAATGTATCGTTCTCGGTAATGGTGGTTTGTGAGCTAGGAACCCCCAGCACATGCTGTTCAGAAATGGTTTGCCCATTTTGCTTTTCTAGGAATTCTCGCTTGATGGTAATTACTGTTAATTTATACTTATCCCTCAATCCAATGTCTTCTAACGAGCGATTGATAATTCCCTTCGGTGCTTTTATTTCCACAATCTCATAACTATCAGGAAGCTCCAAATAGCTCAAAATATTGGGATTCAGCAGTCGTTCAGCTACAATCTTACCTACCTCGTCTTCGGGTGAGAGGATTTCAGTGACGCCCAACCGCTCTAAAATCATCCGCTGATGTTTGCCGTGCGCCCGAGCGATAATTCTTTTTGCACCCATTTCAAGCAGGTGAGCAGCGCAGAGCAACAGCGACTCGAAATCCTTACCGATTGCCAAAACCACTGCATCAACCTCATTGATGCCTTGCGACATCAGCGCCTTTCGGTCAGTCGCATCCATGGTGATGGCGTGCGCGACATCATCTTTTATGGCATCGATATTATTGGGATTATTATCAACTGCGATCACTTCTGCCCCTTTTCCTGCGAGCACGGATGCGATGGCCCTTCCAAATTGGCCCAAGCCAATAACTGCGTATCTTTTTGACATTCGTTGTCTTATCTTAGAACAAACATAAACAGGATTATTCGAAGGCTTTTTGAAAAATTTTTCAATTGCCTGTAACTTTACACCATCAAGCCCGTCTCATTGCCGTAACTGAACCAACCTTGACCGTAATAGAGTACAATAGTATTGTTGATAAACAAGCCGATGGCATGTATCGTTTTGCGTGTTCTATGTGCAAGGATGAAGACGTGGCGAAGGATGCGATGCAAGATGCGTTTGTGAAGCTGTGGGAACGAAGAGATCAAGTTGACCCAATGAAGGTTAAGAGCTATCTCTTTACTACGGTTCACCACAAAATCATCGATGGATTCAGACGCGATAGCAAGCATCAAGACATCAGCGAAACGGTCATCAAGGATAGCACCTCTCAGAAATCGCACGACTTGCAAGAGATACTTCACGAAGCACTCAACACACTTCCTGAAGTGCAACGAAGTGTGATTCTCTTGAGGGATTATGAAGGGTATAATTACGAAGAAATAGCAGAAATCACCCAGCTGAATCTATCGCAAGTGAAGGTTTACATTTTTAGAGGACGACAAAAACTGAAAGAATATTTAGGCAGCATTGAAGCAGTAATATGAGCGAAGAAATCAACATATCAAATTACGAAACCTATGCGATGGACTACATCGATGGCACATTGAGCGCTGAGCTCAAAGCGTCATTTGATGCGTTCTTGATGTTGAATCCTTCCGTTGCTGAAGAGTTGGAAGCATTGAGTGATGTTGAAAAACTTGCCCCGTCAGCACCTTCATCCTTCGATAAAAACGATTTGAAAATTCAGTTTTCTGGCGCCATAGATGCTGAGAGCTATGAAGATTATATGATTGGGTCGATTGAAGGAACTCTTAACCTACAAGAACAAAAAGACCTTCGCTCATTTATAGCCTTAAACCCACTCGTTGAAAGAGACATCGCGCTGTATCAAAAAACGATTTTACGGCCAGATGACGCGGTAGTTTTCCCTCTAAAATCGTCCTTAAAAAAGCCGCTTCCATTGTGGCAAAACACTTCACAGGTGCTTTACCGAGTAGCAGCTGTAGCCGTTGTTTTATTTGGCAGCTTGACCATTTGGAATACCATCAACGAAGAAAATTACGTGCCTCGCACTAGCATTCAAGACTATACCCTAATCGAGGCCTTGATGGAGCAGCCCACAGCGCAGCAAGAAGTCAAGGCAGCGCCTGAAAACCCATCGCCATCCATCGATCAAATGGCGGCAACAAACCCAACGGTGCAGCAACGCAGCTCCATCAAACACATTTCAAAGCTTGAAGCTGCCATAAAATTCGACAACGCACACATCGTTGAACGAGGCTCACTTTCATACCAGCCAAAGGTGGGCGAATGGATAGAAGAAAAGGAATCTTATGCCAAAGTCAGTGCGCCACAAGAACTCAATCTAAATCAGTTTATCGGGAAGCAATTTTTGGGGCTTGACCCCGAAAAAACACCAACTACATTGGCGCTGATGAAAGAGGGTTTGGTAAAAACAATCGACAGCCAAGAAAACCTCACCCTGGAAACTTCAGAGGATTCATCCGATAAAAAAACCATCGAGTTTTTAGCCGGGAACTTTGGTTTCAAGTGGGTTAGCTACAAATAATTTACAGTCACTGTAACTTTCAAGAAACGGCATCGTCACACTTCAAACACAGAAAATATGAATATCAAAATCACACTCATCCTTCTTGCCTTCATAAGCTTCTCATCCGTAAAAGCGCAAGAAAATAATCCTGCGGATACTGCAAAGACTCCTTCGCAAGAAGAAGATGTAGAAGTTGTTATTTCTCCGAAAAAAGGCCAAGATTCAACGATAGTAAAGGTGGCCGGAATGAAAATCATCGTGTTGAACGATAACAGTGACGGCCCCAATTCGATCATCGTTGATGGAGAAGTTATTACCAGCGACAGTTCAAAAAGTAAGAAAGATAGCAAGGGCGATAATGTAAGCCATTGGGCCGGCATCAGAATTGGTGTAAACGGATATACCAATGGTGGCAACGGACTTCCTCTCACAGGCGTTGACAACAACTTAGAGCTCGACTACGGACGAAGTGTAAGCTGGGATTTGAACCTGTTCGAACACGATTTTCGACTGTATAAGCAACATGTAGAACTTGTAACAGGACTAGGAATGCACTTTGCCAACTACACGTTTACGAGCCAATTCACCACGCTGAACAATACGAGTCCATTTACTTATACTACCGACAGCACCGTAAATTTCAGTAAAAACAAACTCAGAGCAACCTACATCACCGCTCCGCTGCTGTTAGGATTTAGCACCAACAAAGATGAAGACAAAGCCTTGAGGCTTGCTGTTGGCGGACAAGTTTCGTGGAGAATCAGTTCTAGGCTAAAACAAGAATACACCACAGGTGGCGAAACGTATAAGCCGCGTGTTCGCTCAGACTATAATTTAACTCCCTTTCTCTTCCATGCCGTTGCCTCTGTTGGATATGGCCCGATAAACGTTTATGCCAACTACGGACTGAATCCATTGTTTCAATCGAATCAAACAGCCAATGACTTAATGCCATTTGATGTTGGACTTCAGTTGATGTTTTAAGAAATCGTTCTCTGTTTAGTTAGGTTAGAACAAGGCGCTATTACTCGATGGCGCCTTGTTTATTTATATAACCCGATACAAGTATGTGCGTGAAACAGGAAAGTAGTGCATCAACTCCACTTCTTTGTCTTCAATGCATGCGATGTCTTTCTCAAATAAATAATAGTATTTCGTGTCTTCAGATTCGTCACAAAACTCCAACCCTGATTGATGAATCCTTTCTAAGCCGTGTTTTACTCGGTAAAAATTAATAGGCGCATTCATGTAGATCGACTTTCCGATGGTGAAAGCGCCTTTTGGCACTGTGGGATCATCCGCGATCATAAGTGTTGCTTTCTCTGTGTCAGCATATTCTTTGAAGTCATGCAAGTAAGTAAGATTTGCCGAGGCAAACAGGTTTACAACCGTTAAAAGCACACACAATGACGCAGTCACATTCAATACAACACCTTTTTTCAATTGGAAAATCAGCCACGAAAGAGAAAACAATAAAAGGGGAATGAAAAACAATGCTGTTCGATCAATCAAATAAGGCGACCCCAATAAATGGTGCTGTAAAATGCTGCCTATTTCGATGGTAATGAGCACAAACGTGAGCCAAAAACCCATGTTTAATTTCTCTTTCCACACCAATTTTTGCAAGGCGAGCATGCCAGCCAACGCGATGATTACCGCAAAAGTCCAGGTGAGAAAATTAACTTCATCAGCGCTATAAACAAAGCTCTTGGACAATGTAGAAAGCGTGTCGTTGAAAAACCCTTCATGACCACCGTAGTATAATTCTTTCGCAGCGATCAATGCAGAAATCGGACGGTAAACGACTGCTGTGAGCAACGCACCTGAGGCGGCCACCGCAAGCACTACTTTTTGAAACTTTTCCCTAACAAATCCAACCGCCAATAAACCGATCGAATTAGCGATGAAAAACAGCAAGTACGTGAAGTTAGAATACGCAGCCAATGCTGAAAAGAGCAGTGAAATCCAAACCCATTTCAAGCTTGATTTTTCGACAAACTTGTAGGTAAAATAAATTGCCCCAAACATGCATGCCATTGCCAATGCATAGCCTCGGGCTGCTACAAAATAGTCGAGGATGTAAGGCTGATAAATGATCATTGTGAAGGGCAGCCACCACATTTCATTCGACAATTTCTTTGAAATTTTATATGAAAAGAACGCGAATACGATAAATGAAAGCAGCACCGGCAGACGCAATGCGTATTCGTGCTGACCAAATAGATCATAGATGAAACCCATTGCCAACGAATGCAATACATGATTATTGGCCGCGGCAAATTCATTCGTGACCACCTTCCAAAAATCTTCCGTAGCGTAGCCCAAATATGTCCAGCATTCATCGTAGGTCAATGCCAACACAGCAGCTCTGATATTGATGTAGACAAAAACTGGCAAAGCGAGTGCACAAGCAAGCTTCGAATTATTGAGTTCAATCTTCATGGTTTACTCAAATAGGCGGCAGTTATTACAGCTCAAAAAAAAGATCAAGTTTACTTAGATTTGACCACGCTTAAAAAAGGCTCTTTTCACAAGATTAATACAATCAAAGCAGAATGAAAGAAAAGCTCGAAAAACTGGATCAAAAGATCGCTGAGGCGAAACTTGGTGGAGGCGAAAAAAGAATAGAAGCACAACACAAAAAAGGAAAATTGACTGCCCGAGAACGCATCGAGCTCTTTTTTGACAAGGGAAGTTTTGAGGAAATTGGCATGCTGGTAACGCATCGCAGCGCCAACTTTGGTCTTGACAAACAAAAGTTTTTTGGCGATGGCGTTATTACCGGATATGGAAAAGTGAACGGTCGCCTGGTCTATGCTTTTTCGCAAGATTTCACTGTTTTAGGCGGTTCACTGGCCGAGGCACATGCCGAAAAAATCGTAAAAATCATGGACTTAGCCATGCAAAATGGCGCTCCCGTGATTGGGCTCAACGACTCGGGAGGTGCGCGCATACAAGAAGGCGTGGTTTCTCTTGCCGGTTATGCTGATATTTTTTACCGCAACACGCTTTCGAGTGGTGTCATCCCGCAAATCAGTGCAATATTAGGTCCGTGCGCTGGCGGTGCTGTGTATTCTCCTGCCCTCACCGATTTTATTTTGATGGTTGAAAACACCAGTTACATGTTTGTGACTGGGCCGAATGTGGTAAAAACGGTGACAAACGAAGATGTTTCTTCCGAAGAACTCGGAGGCGCAGAAACACATGCGAGCAAATCAGGCGTGACCCATTTTGCGTGCGAAAATGAAATCGAAGCACTCGAGAAAATAAGGCAGTTGTTGAGCTACATGCCATCAAATTGCGAAGATGAACCACCGATGCTTCCTTACACCGTTGGCAATGAAAGCCGAGAAGAATTGAGTAAAATCATCCCAGACAATCCAAATCAACCTTATGACATGAGGGATGTAATCAATGGGACAGTGGATTCAGACTCCTTCTTAGAAGTGCATAAAGACTACGCTGAGAATATAGTCGTTGGTTTTGCTAGACTTGCCGGAAGAAGCATTGGTATTGTTGCCAATCAACCGGCTGTGCTGGCTGGCGTATTGGATGTAAATTCATCTAAAAAAGGAGCGCGATTTGTGCGCTTTTGCGACTGTTTCAATATTCCATTACTGGTGTTTGAAGATGTGCCTGGGTTTTTGCCTGGAACGGATCAGGAGTGGAATGCCATCATCACCAACGGAGCGAAGCTTCTCTACGCATTTAGCGAAGCCACAGTACCACGAGTAACCGTGATTACCCGCAAAGCCTATGGCGGAGCGTATGACGTAATGAATTCAAAACACATCGGTGCCGACATGAACTATGCCTGGCCATCAGCTGAAATTGCAGTGATGGGCGCCAAAGGTGCTGCAGAGATCATCTTCAGAAAAGAAATTACTGAGTCGGAAGATCCAGAGGCTAAATTGAAAGAAAAGGAAGAAGAATATGCTACGCTTTTCGCGCATCCTTATAATGCTGCCGCGCGCGGTTATATTGACGAAGTGATCAAACCCGAACACACACGACAAAAGCTGATTCGCGCATTTGAAATGCTCGAAAACAAGGTGAGTACACTGCCGAAAAAGAAACACGGAAATATTCCACTTTAAGCACAAAAAAAGGCGACCAATGTTGGTCGCCTTTTTACTTTTTTAAGTTTGGTGCTAGTTGGATGACGCATCGATGATGAACTCCCCATCTCGATTAAAGAATGGCTTTTGAGTCAGCGCGCAGCCCCCGTTTAAATACGTTTCATATCCGTTCGGAACAGTAGCGTCTAAGAAATGTGTAATGCCTGTCGGTTCAAATCTTACGATAAACATTTCATCCCATTCAACCTTGCTATAAATCTGTCTGCGTGAAAATTCTTCTCCTCTGAAATTGTGCGCATCGCCTGGTTGTAGAGCTACCAGCCTTGTGATTGAATATTCGCCAAAGCCATCGCCTTCAGAAATAGCAAATGCAACTTGCACTTGACATTTTGTGTTTTCACCGCTCTTAAATGTTTGTGCCTGAAGTGTGTTCAACGCAAAAACTAGCACTGATGCCCAAATCAATTTTTTCATAGTTAGGATAGTCGGTGCATCAAATATTGGTAAATGATTCGAAAAAGCAATAGAATCATCATTGTATTCTCATAAAATTAACCTAGCGCCTAACGCACCAGCAATTCTAACACAGCAAAATCAAGGCAGGAGCGCAGCCTGTTGATCGGCCTATTTATTTGGCTTTAATTGCTGCATTTTAGCCAATACTTCGTTGGCCTGAGCCACTTTTTGGTCGCTGAGTGATCGGTTTGATGTAGAGAGTTTATGGGCTTCTTGGAGCAGTTTTTTGTATTGCTGATCGAGTTTCTCGAGTTCAGACTTTCCTTTAAAAAATGAAAACATACGGTTGTTTTATGCGAATCTACTCCGACCAATTCGTTGGGCGTAGATTCATGTTCGATACATCAGACAAAGAAGATGCGCCAAAAGTTTAGCAATTCGCTGGCAATCACTCGAATTCCCATTTTGCTAAACACGACATCATCCCTCAATTGCACCACCACAGGTTCGATGCGCAGGTTTTTGGCCTTCACTGCACGTTTAATAAATTCCATATCCACCAAAAAACGGTCGATTTTTGTTTGAAGAAAAACTTCCTTTCCGCGCTGATTCATTCCTTTCAATCCGCATTGGGTGTCGGTGATCGGAAAGTGTAGAATGGTTTTCAACACAAAACGAAACGATTCAGACATTAATTTTCTAAACCAAGGCACACGGTCGTAGTAATCGTCTTCGCGGTAACCCAGACTCACGTCTGCACCATTCTCCAATGAGCGAATTATGCTCACCATGCTTTCGATCTCATACGGAAAATCAATGTCGGTGAAAAGAACAATCGGTGCATTTGAAACCTCAAAGCCCTTGCGCAGCGCTGCGCCTTTGCCTTGGTTGACGGGCAATTGAATGAGCAGTATGCCATTCCCATCTAATTTTGAAACTTCTTTTAAATCAGACGAACCATCGTCCACGATGATTAACCGCACCGGCATAGCGCACGCTGCAACCAATTTTTTATGGCGATCTTTCACCTCGCTAAACCAACCACTATTTGGATTGTGAACGGGCAATACTAAGTCAACGTGCGAATTCAACATAAAGCGGACAAATGTAAGTTGCTCATCAGATTAGTGGGCTGAAATAAAGTCTAATTTCGAAGCCCGATGAAAACCACTAATCGTAACGACTTTATATTCCACTTGTTATTTATTGCTGCTTTCAGTTACTTTTTCGTGGATTTGAAATTGGACGAAACGCTATTTCACCCTCCACATGGTGTTCATCAATGGAGGCAAACAGACGGTGCCTCTATGGCACTGGTTTTTGCCCAAGAAAACAATAGCCTATTTGAACCAAAACTTTTGAATCAATTCAAGGGTGACGGCAGTGCAGGCGGTGAATTTCCAATCACTTATTTCATGGCTGGGAAATGGTATCAATGGTTTGGATTCAGCCATGCTGCCCTGCGAATCATCCATTTCGTATTGTTTTTTACGAGCTTGCTGCTAACGTTGCAGGTTCTTTTTCGAGTGTTTAAACATCGAGCCAGCGCGGTGGCAGCTATCTTCTTATTGCTCTGTTCAGCAACTTTTATGAATTACGCAGTTAGCCCCTTAACAGATGCTACTGCCTTCGGCTTTGCCCTGCTCGCATCGGCTTTACTTTACGACCAAAAAAGAGAGGGGAATTCTGTTAAATTCTGGGTTTCAGCCGGGCTATTTGCGCTGGCCGGATTGCTCAAAATTTCGATGCTCTTGCCGTTTTTTGCAATCGTTGGCGCATTTGTGATTGATGATTTCCGGGCGAAGCATTTTCTACGCGTGCTCAAACGATGGCTGCCGTATTCAGTTTCAGTGCTTATCCCTGTTGCATCTTGGTATGTTTATATTGCTGAGTACAATGCCGCACACGAAGGTGATTATTTCACGACTACTATTCGTCCTTTTTGGGATCTTACATCTACACAATTTTCAGCCATCAACAGTCATATCCTTTCATTCTGGAGGTAGATTATTTTTTCGAATTGGATCGTTGCAATTCTGATCGTATCAATTCTACTTCTTTTGAGTAATTCAAAAAAATGGCGGTGGTTTGAAACCTCATTGATCGTGCTGCTTGCAGCAGGGTCGATGGTCTATTTCTTCCTCTTTTTTGTTAGTTTAGAGCATCACGACTACTATTACATTCCCTTCTTTTTCCTGATCATTGCTTTACTTACTGCAGCAATTGTATTGCTTGAAAGCCTTTTCTTCAAAACATGGCTGCGGATTTTTGGACTAATAGGTATTGGTTTCATTTGCTGGCATACCGCTCATGAGGCTGTAGTTAACACCCGCAGAACCTATCAAGGCTGGTTTCACGATATGTCCTTGTCAGAAAGCCTGTTCGATATTGCATCTTTTCTTGATGCAAACAACATTCCGACATCCTCAAAATTTGTCGTTCCACAAGATGAGAGCAGTAATAGCAGCTTATATTTTCTGAATCGACCTGGTTATACGAAGCTGACTGGCATTTTCGATGTTGACGACTTGGATCCACTCATCGACAAAGGCGTTGAGTATGCCTTGGTGCTCGACACATCGTTTTACAGCGTGACGTTTTTAAAATACCACATTACCGACACAATCGGCTACCATCATGAGCTAGGAATTTATAAAGTGGGTCACAGCAAATGGTGGAATCCAGAAGCTGAGGGGTTATCCGAATAAACCTTGAAACACTTCATCAACGCGCTTCACTTGGCGAATTTTGATTCCAAAGCTCTTCAAGTCAAGCCCTTTCAAACCGTAACCTGAAATGTATATTTCTTCGAACCCGAGTTTTTCTGCCTCGCGAATGCGTTGTTCGATGCGGGTAACGGGGCGAATTTCACCGCTCAAACCTACTTCACCGGCAAAGCACGTTTGGCCTGGAATGGGATAATCTTCTGAGCTGGATAGTGCTGCGCAAATTACCGCCAAGTCGATGGCTGGATCGTCCACACGAATGCCGCCCGCCATATTCAAAAACACATCAAATTTACCGATGGCAAAACCACAACGCTTTTCTAAAACAGCTAAAAGCATGTGCAGCCTGCGCTGGTCAAATCCAGTGGTAGTGCGCTGAGGTGTGCCGTATGCCGCTGAGCTCACCAGCGCTTGCACCTCAATCATCATGGGTCTAGCTCCTTCCATGCTTGCCGCAATAGCCGATCCACTCAAGCCTTCATCGCGCTGAGAAAGAAGCACTTGTGATGGGTTGTCCACTTCTTTCAACCCGCTTCCTTGCATTTCATAAATGCCCAATTCATTGGTAGAACCAAAGCGGTTTTTTGATGATCGTAAAAGTCTATAAAGATGCTGTCTATCTCCTTCAAACTGAAGCACCACATCCACCATGTGCTCCATCACCTTTGGTCCTGCAATATTGCCTTCCTTAGTTATGTGTCCGATCAGTATAACGGGTGTATTCGATTCTTTGGCAAATTGAATCAGTTCTCCTGTGCACTCACGTATTTGAGCTACTGAACCTGGTACAGAGTCAATTTCAGGGCTTTGCATGGTTTGTATCGAGTCGATGATGACCAAATCGGGTTCAGCTTCATCGATGCGTTCCATCACACGCTCGAGCGAAGTGTCGGTGAGCAATAAGAGGTTGTCGTGCAAATTTCCGATGCGTTCAGCGCGCATTTTGATTTGATTGGCACTTTCTTCTCCTGAGACATAGAGAATTTTAGCCGTTTGGAAATTTAATCCAAGCTGCAAAAGCAGGGTCGATTTTCCGATTCCTGGATCACCACCGATCAACATTACGCTTCCCGGAACGATTCCACCGCCAAGCACGCGGCTCAACTCTGCATCAGGAATGGCAATTCGCTCGGCCACATCGGTGCTCACTTGGGTAATCGGTATAGGTTTTTTAGCGAGGTTGTCAGTATAATTTCTGCGCAATCCTGACTTCGACTCTTTGTGAATGACCTCTTCAATGAGGGTATTCCACTCGCCACAAGCATTGCACTTGCCTGTCCATTTCGGATAGTTGGAGCCACAATTTTGGCACAAGAAAGCTGTTTTGGTTTTGGCCATGTGGCAAAGGAAAGGAAAGAAACGATTAAAGCATTCAATGGGTTATGGAAACGGCTTTGCTTTTGGATATGCGGCCTTCAATTGTTAACGCTCCCTGCGGGCATGTTGATGCATCACTGCTATGATTAAGATCTCGTTTTGATGAACCCTATAATGAATAGAATAAGGAAAAATAGACAGATGAGCCAATCTTATCTGATCAAAGCGCAATTGAAATTTTAATGGATTCTCAACAACTTGGTTGATTTTTGCTCGAACATCTTCTTCGAATTTTTCGCCCAAACCTCGGTACAATTGTTCATACCAGCTGAATGATTCGGTAAGCTGAAGTTCTGCTGTAGACGTTAATCGAACCTCAAAATTCATTTCTTTTTAAACGCTCGATCAAGAGACTCCTTCAATGCATAAGTCTCCATTTTACCCTCTTCTACCTGCCTTAAAATATGACGAACTTCTTCCTTTTGCCACTCAGGAATATCATCCTCAGCAACTTTTGCGTAAGCCAGCGAGTTTAGGTAATCGATTAATTCCTTTGCCCTTTCGTCATCCACATCTACAGTAATGCGTGTCATGTTTCAAATTTAGCGAAAAATGGTTTTGAACCCTTTAGCGGATTTTGGCTTTCAAAGCTCTTCATCTGAAGTAAAACCCCCAGCGCACTTCGCGGTTAAAATATCTCACTAAACCTGCAATAGTCAGAAAAGCAGGAGCAGAAAATTGTTTCAGCGCAAATTAATACGTCCTGATATGACCAAAGCCGACTGGTAAACAAAGTGATTTTCTTATAGAAAAAAGGCAAGTAACAAATTGATTATGAATTTTTTTAATAAATTAGTCGCTTGAAAGATCTTTATATCATTTCGACAGAGGTCTCCGAAAACCTATATTTAGAGTAGGAATTTTTAAATTTAATTTTTATGAAAAATTTATTTTTTATGAAAAATTTATTTTTCTTAGGATTAATTTCCTTTGCCTTTTTGTCTTGTTCAAAAGAAAGCGAACAGGAACTAATTTCTCAACCCACTTCAATTCAATCAGAGCCACTGGCAGCTATGGCACCGAACAAAGAACCTGATTTTAATGCTGATCTTGATTCTGAGCTATGTGTGCCAGGTTCTGGTAATTGCGCAGGTGTGGACATTGTTGGTGGAGCACCAACTGAATTCATTGATTTAAAAGACAATATTGATGATAACACAGTAACTAGTTATCTAAACACGTCCAATATTGCAGTTCTTTCTCAAGGTGACTCAAGAGTTAGTAAATATTATACTGATGTAATGAATGGAACTAGAAGTGTTTCTTACACTGATCTTGTAAATGCTTCTGGTACAGTATTTCTATTTGATGCATGCTCAAACTGCTCAGAAACGGAGAGGCTAGGTCAAGTTATTAGAGAAAATTAATGAGTTTCAATTTATTCTTCAAAGTCCCTATTTCAATGGGGACTTTGTTTTTCTTATTCAGTTGTACTCAACAAACCTCATCTCTAAATTCGCATTTTTCGCCTGTACTGGAGATTTCACTGCAAAACCAGCCAAGCTTGGCAGCTATTTCACCTCTGCAACTCATTGGAGCTTTCAAAAAGGAAGATTCTAACTATTACGCTTTATACGACAGGTTGATAGGACAGGTTTATTATTTTAACAAGTTAAACAACAGAATCACCTATACCTTTAAAATTCCAAAAAAGGACACGGTCATGTTTCCCGCAATGGTTTCAGTACTAGGATGGGACAACATTCTGTATTTTAATCAGGAAAACCAAACTTTAGTTCATGCCAACACGCGCGATTTAAAAAGTGAAAAAGATCTTAGGATAGAATCTAATAACGTGGATTGGATGATCGTGAGCAGTTATACTAATCTGCAATTTAGCAACGACAGTTCTTCCTTACTTTTTTCGGTGTGGGTTGATTATTCTGAGAAATCCAACCCCGACAGCCTCATGGATGAACGATATTTATTCGTTGAAGTTGACACGCAAACCTTGGAGTATAATTTTATTCCATTTAAACCACAATATAAAAGGTATAATAAATCGAATGAAAGAATCTATGATATAATGCCTTACGTCATACAAGACATTAACAAGCGATATATTGGATTCATTTCCTTTATAAAAGGCATCTTGATTTATGAAAATCAGGAGAAAAAATTCGCTGAGATAAAAGGAACAGATTACCCGATTGAGATTGTCAAACTTCCTAGAAATTATTCCCAAGAAGATGCGCTAATAGCACTTGAAGGAAAAGCAGCACACAAACTGTTTTATTCCTCAAAGCATGACGTTTTTATAAGACGAATTAAAAAATTTGAGATGCAAGATCACCGGCAGACCAATTCCTTCTTTGTAGAACTTTTGAATAATCAATTTGAAGTCATGGAAGTATTTGATTTTGGAAAACAACAACCTTCATTCTATACATCAGGAGGTAATATTTTTCTAAAATTATTTGATCGCCCTTCGCAAACTATGACATTGTATGAGTTTACTATTTAAAATACTTTGTCTCGGTTTTGTTCTGTTTGGCTGTCAAAGTCCTATGCCGATCGAACAAGAAGTTTATACTTATATTCTCGAAAACTTAGAAGTTAAGGATGCTCATAATAGTGCATTCATTTTGCAGAATCCAGGTTCACCATGTGGAGCATGCATTAATACAGGTAACAACTTGGCACAGATTTATCCCGCGGTTCCAACGATAACTACTTTGAGCAGGCACAGATTGATTACTTCTAGTAACTGCATAATCGATACAGCGGGTGGTGTCTTCGACCTTCTTCCTTCTTCATTTATTTCGTACGTACTCATTAAAAAAGATCACGAATTGGAATTCATTCCATTAGAACAAAAAAACCAAGAAATTATCGCCAAGAAATTTGAAGCGCTAAGCTTGAATTAGCGATTAAAAGCATTCAAAGCTCATCCTCTATAGCAAACCGCTTGGTGCACTTTGCCTTATACTTTGCGCACTTTGCGGTTAAAATTCCGCTGCTCTCCAACCCTAATTTACCCCAACATCTTCACCGCCTTTTGCAGCGCAGCTGCAAACCGATCGATTTCTTCTTTGGTATTGTACACGGCAAATGACGCGCGAACGGTTCCTGGAATTTTAAACCTGTCCATTAATGGTTGCGTGCAGTGGTGGCCCGTGCGCACCGCGATTCCTTGTTGATCGAGAATGGTTCCTAAATCGTAGGGATGAATATCGCCCACCAAAAAAGAAATCACACTGGCTTTTTCTTTGGCAGTGCCAACGAAACGAATTCCTTCGATCTCCATCAACTTATCTACGGCATAATTGTGAAGTTCCATTTCCCAGTGGGCAATTTCTTCAATTCCCAACTGATTAATGAATTCTATCGCTTCGCCAAAGGCAATGGTATCGGCAATGTTGGGTGTTCCTGCTTCAAACTTAAATGGCAAACCATTGTAGGTTGTTTCTTCAAACGTTACCGTTTCGATCATCTCTCCACCCCCGTGATAGGGCGGCATTTGCTCCAGCCATTCTTCTTTTCCATAAAGCACTCCGATGCCCGTTGGACCATACATCTTGTGGGAAGAAAGGCAATAAAATTCGCAGTTCAGGTCTTGCACATCAACGTGGATGTGCGGTCCGCTCTGCGCACCATCAATCAATACAGCCGCGCCAACTTTGTGTGCTTTGGTAATTATTTCCTTAACGGGATTAATCGTTCCAAGGGTATTGCTGACATGGTTTACAGCCACAATTTTGGTCTTTCCTGAGAGCACTTGATCGAATTCTGACATGATCAATTCGCCTTCCTCGTTGATGGGAATAACCTTCAAAACCGCTCCCCACTCGTTGCACATCATTTGCCAAGGCACAATGTTGCTGTGGTGTTCCATCGCTGAAATCAATACTTCATCGCCCTCTTCAATAAATGCTTTTCCGAAGCTTGAAGCCACTAAATTGATGGATTCGGTAACCCCGCGCGTGAAAATGATCTCGCGGTCGTGTTCGGCATTGATGAACGCCTGTGCTTTTCTTCGCACGGCTTCAAATTTATCGGTAGCGCGCTGACTCAAATAATGCACTCCGCGGTGCACATTGGCGTGATCTTCTTTGTAATACGTTTCAAGAGCATTAATCACACGCAGCGGCTTCTGTGATGATGCCGCATTATCAAAATAAACCAGCGGCTTTCCGTACACCTTTTGGTCTAAAATGGGAAACTGCTTTCTTATAGATTCGATATCAAGCATTTATATCGTAAATTGACGGTGAACGAATTCTTCAATAGAAGTTCGCAAGGGTTCAATCTCAATTTTTTCAATAATGTCTGAAGCAAATGCTTGAATGAGCATCTTGTTAGCATCATCCTTGCTCAAGCCTCTGCTTTGAAGGTAGAAAGTTGCTTCTTCATCCAACTGACCGATCGTGCAACCGTGCGAGCACTTTACATCATCGGCATAAATTTCCAATTCGGGCTTGGTGTAAATGGATGCGGTATCTGAAAGCAACACATTTTGATTGCTTTGAAACGCGTTGGTTTTTTGCGCGTCTTTGTGAACCATTATTTTTCCGTTGAACACTCCAGTAGACTTATCAGCCATAACGCCTTTATACAACTCATTGCTATTGCAGTTGGGCACCAAATGATCAACATACGTGTGGTTATCGACATGCTGATTGCCCCGAGTAAAATATACTCCATACATGTTGCTCTCGCAGCCTTCTCCTTTCACTGAAAAGTTGAGGTTGTTGCGTACCAATTTTCCTGTTTTGGTAAACGTAATGACACTGAATGTGCTGTCTTTTTCCTGAACGATTTGGGTAGAATTAATGTGCGATGATTTCTCGCCTTCATTCTGAACGATGTAAAGACCGCCATGCGCGCCTGAAGCCACAACCACCTCAGAAACACTGTTGGTAAACGCGTCTTCATTGCCTCTTCCTTCAAATTGCGTGATGACATTTACATTGGCATTCTCACCGATTACGATGAGGTTGCGCACATTCACCGCTTGCTTTTGACCCGAAGAAATGTTTAACACACACACCGGTTTTTCGATGCTCGCATTGGCTTCGACTTTTACGTAGGCAGCATCTTTAAAGTAACTCGTATTCAAGGTGTTGAACGCGTGCTTTTCCGCATCGATGTGCTTTCCAAGGTGTTGGCAAATCAAGTCTTTGTCGATGGCGCTGGCTTTTGATAATGCAATGATTTTCAATACATTAGGAAATTCTGAAGAAGAAAGTTGTTTACTGAATTCGCCATTCACAAACACGATCATGTGCGCATCGAGCTTTGGAATCATAAATGGTTCGAGCGACTGAATCTCGACTTCATTCTGTTTGAAAACGCTACTCGTTATGGATGCTGTGCGGGTATATTTCCAATATTCATCCCTGATGGTCGGAAACTCTAATCCATTGTGGATGATGGCGCGTGCCTTTCCTTGAAGCGGAAGAAGTGCGGTAATCTGATCAAACTGGCTTAAAAAATCTTGTTTTGACATACTGCGTATTTAAGCGTGTTCGAGCTCGTTGATGATCCAATCGTAGCCTTTTGACTCAAGCTCTAATGCCAGCGACTTATCGCCTGATTTCACAATGCGACCGTTGTACAATACATGCACAAAATCAGGCACGATATAATTCAAAAGTCTTTGGTAATGCGTGATTACGATAAAGGCGTTGTCTTTTGTTTTCAGCTTGTTGACTCCGTTGGCAACAATCTTTAAGGCATCGATATCAAGGCCCGAGTCGGTTTCGTCAAGAATCCCGAGTTTAGGATCGAGCATGGCCATTTGAAAAATCTCATTTCGCTTTTTTTCTCCGCCCGAAAAGCCTTCGTTTACCGATCGATTGGCAAGGGATTGTTTCAATTCAACCAAGGCTTGCTTTTCTTTAACCATCATCATGAATTCTTTCGCTGAAATGTCATCCAAACCTTGGTGCTTTCGTTTCGCGTTGATGGCCGCCTTCAAGAAGTTGATATTGCTCACACCCGGAATTTCCACTGGATATTGAAACGCTAAAAACACCCCTTCTCTGGCGCGTTCTTCAGGAGCGAGTTCGAGTAAATTATGTCCTAAGAAACTCACTTCACCCGCCTCCACTTCAAACTCTTCACGACCTGCTAATACGGACGAAAGTGTGCTTTTTCCACTTCCATTGGGGCCCATAATGGCATGCACTTCGCCCGGTTTTATTTCGAGGTCGATTCCTTTAAGGATTTGATTTCCGTCAATCGATGCTTTTAGGCCTTTAATTTTTAAAAAATCACTCATTTCTTATTTCTTGATTCAAGGTTGATGATTGGGAAAAAGCTCTAAGACTCTTGCCAATCGGTTTTTTTATTTTTTGATTATCCCACGCTGCCTTCCAATGAAATGCTAAGTAATTTTTGAGCTTCTATTGCAAATTCCATGGGCAGTTTATTCAATACTTCTTTGGCGTATCCGTTTACGATCAAACTCACGGCTTTCTCTTCATCAATTCCGCGCTGAAGGCAGTAAAATACTTGGTCTTCGCCAATTTTTGACGTTGTGGCTTCGTGTTCGATTTTTGAAGATTTGTTCTGTGCTTCGATGTATGGAAAAGTGTGCGCACCGCATTGACTACCGATCAAAAGTGAGTCGCATTGGCTAAAGTTTCGAGCGTTTGTGGCTTTTGGAAGCACCTTGACCAAGCCTCGATAACTGTTGTTGCTTTTACCCGCTGATATTCCTTTGGAGATGATGGTGCTTTTGGTGTTTCTACCGATGTGTACCATTTTAGTTCCCGTATCAGCTTGCTGATAGTTGTTGGTAACGGCTACGGAGTAAAACTCTCCCACCGAGTTATCTCCTTTCAAAACACAGCTCGGGTATTTCCATGTGATGGCCGAACCTGTTTCCACTTGAGTCCAGCTAATTTTTGAATTTCTTCCTTCACACAATCCGCGTTTTGTGACGAAATTGTAGATGCCACCTTTTCCTTCTTCGTTTCCCGGATACCAGTTTTGAACGGTGCTGTATTTGATTTCTGCGTCATCCAAAGCGATCAACTCAACCACTGCAGCATGCAATTGGTTTTCGTCACGCATTGGAGCGGTGCATCCTTCGAGGTAGCTCACATAGCTTCCTGCATCAGCCACAACCAATGTTCTTTCAAACTGACCCGTTTGTGCTTCGTTGATTCTAAAGTAAGTGCTCAATTCCATCGGGCAACGCACTCCTTTTGGGATGTAGCAAAACGAACCATCGGTAAACACGGCAGAGTTGAGGGTAGCGTAAAAATTATCGTTGGTTGGAACCACGGTACCGAGGTATTTTTTCACGAGCTCGGGGTGATTTTGCACAGCTTCAGAAAACGAGCAAAAGATTATTCCGAGTTCGCCCAATTTCTCTTTGAATGAAGTCTCAACACTGACGCTATCTACGACTACATCAACCGCTACGCCAGTCAAGCGCTTTTGTTCTTCGGTGCTGATGCCGAGTTTGTCGTACATGCTTTTAAGCTCTGGGTCAAGCTCATCAAGGCTATTGAGTTTCTTCTTTGTTTTAGGTGCCGAATAGTAATAGATGTTTTGAAAATCAATTTTAGGATAATGCACATGAGCCCATGTGGGTTCTTTCATTTCCTGCCAAATTTTGAACGCATTGAGTCGGTAATCCAGCATCCATTGCGGTTCGTTTTTCTTGGCTGAAATGAGCCGGATAATGTCTTCACTCAATCCGATCGGTGCTTTATCCGACTCAAAGTTGGAAACGAATCCAAATTCGTATTTCTTTTCTTTAAGCTCCTTGGCTAATTCTGCCTCTGTATAAGCCATAATCTCTTCTCTTAATTTTTAAATAGAAAAACTCTCTCCGCAACCGCACGTTCTGCTTGCGTTTGGATTCACAAAAGCGAAGCCTTTGCCGTTGAGGCCGCCTGAAAAATCGAGCTCAGTGCCAACCAGATAAAGAAAGCTTTTCTTGTCGACAACGATTTTGACCCCTTTGTCTTCAAACACCTTATCATCTTCATTGAGTGCAGTGTCGAAATCCATCACGTACGTCAATCCAGAACATCCCCCACCCTTCACACCAACTCTTATGAAGGCGTCTTCGGCCACTTCTGAGTCGGCCTTGAGTTTCAAGACTTGATTTTTTGCTGTGTCGCTCACTTTAATCATGCTTCGTAAACAGTTTGTTTATCAATTGGTTTTGCGTCTATTTAGATTTGATCTAAATAGATCGGCTTTGAAGTGCGAAAGTAGCTGAAAAGGGTGAGTGTAGCAAACCGCGACCTAACGGAGGTAATTGAAAATACAAACAGTTGAAATGTTTCGATGAATTAGTATTTTTGCTCGATCAATTTTGATTTTGACCATATGGAAATTCGTTTAATCGGAAGACTCTCATTTGTTGTGCTATTTGCAATAGCATCAGAGTGCGTTTTCGGTCAAGTTAATTTTACCAGACTGCCATCCTATAAAGGAATTTTCAATAGCTACAGTCAATTTCCTATCAATGGGGGCGGTATGTCATTCGCAGACTTCAATAATGATGGCTGGGATGACATCACATTGACCAGTGGTTTTGATAGTCCAGTACATTTCTATGAAAACAGATTTGGTAGCTTTGTGGAAACGACTCCTCTAAGCACTTATAACTCTGCTCAATACTTCTCTGTTTGGATTGATTATGACAATGATGGCGACAAGGACTTTTTGAGTATTTCATCGTTGCTAGGCATCCAACTTTTTAAATGCACAGGGCCTAACAACTTTGTAGATGTAACATCAATCTCTAACTTATCTAGTTTTTTAGGGGCTGTAACAAAAGGAGGCGTTTGCGGTGATTTCAATAATGATGGCCTTATAGATATATATGTTTGTTCTTATAGTTTAAATCAAGAAAACCGAATGTATTTTCAAGATTCAAACAATGTTTTTCATGATGTGACATCCATTTCTGGCACGGGTAATGGATTTAAAGCCTCTTTCCAAGCCGTGTTAATAGACTACAACAATGATGGGCTCATTGATTTTTATGTTGCTAACGATTTAGACCACGGAAACACCCTTTATCGAAACAATGGTGACTCAACATTCACGGATGTTAGTATTGAAACAGGCGCCTACCTGGAATTAGATGCCATGGGTCTTGCTGTAGGTGATTATGACGGGGACTTAGACTTAGATATTCATATCACCGATAGAATTAATGACAGCAAGCTTCTTAGGAATAACAATGACGGAACATTTACTGAAGTTGGCACAGAAATGGGGCTTGATTTCGCTGGAGGATTTGGATGGGGAAACAATTTCTTTGATATGGATTTAGATGGAGATGAAGATTTATATATATCGGGTATTTTTCATCCTGCTCAAGGGTTGACAACTACTCCAAGCGCTTTAAATATTAACAACAATAACGACTCATTCACAGTTTATAACATTCCCGGAGACACACTCTTCTCAATTAGCAATGTTTTAGGTGATTTTAATAATGACAGACTTACAGATATTGCAGTGCATAATTCTGCAAACACCCCAGCAACAATTTGGGTTAATGAAACCAATCCAACAAACCAAGCAATTTCATTGAACCTAGAAGGTTGTAGCTCCAATAAAGATGGAATCGGAGCAAAATTGTATACCTATTCAAATAGCATTTCAAGGTTATATTCTTTTCATGGATCGCAGAGTTTTCTTGGGCAAAGCTCTAGCACTTTTATTGTACCTATTGTTAATGCCCTCGAATTAGACTCACTTAAAGTGTTTTGGCCTAGCGGAATACATACAACTCTTTACGGGATTAACCCCAACCAAACCATCGTGGTGAGTGAATGCTCTGGCCACAGACCACAGCCCGTTATCTTAGCTCCGAACTATCACGACCAAGGTCTTACTATTTGTGGGGAAGATTCGATTCTTTTAGCTGTGAATGGAAATTACCCCAGTGTAACTTGGTCTAACGGAGAAACATCAGACAGCATCTACGTGACTTCTGGCGGCACCTATACTGTGTTAGTAACCAATCAGTTCGGTGAATCTGCAATATCGTCACCTGTAACAATTAATGCACTGGGTTTCCCGCAATTCTCGATTGTTTCTGAGCCGTCAAGCTGCTTTAACAATGGGGAAATTGAAATCGTCCAAAACGACACCACACATGCATATCAGTACGCGTGGTCTGTTGGAGACACCACCCGCTCCATTATTGGATTAAGCCCGGGAACATATGCTTTCACAGTGACAAACGAAGGAGAATGCCCTGTGATCGATTCATTTTTCGTGGAAGGACCTCAATCCTACAGCCCAATGCACATCGAGTCAACCACTCACGATGCCCTCTGTTATGGAGAGGCCTCAGGAATCGTTGACCTTTACCTTTCAGGAGGTTTTGAACCGTATTGCTTTGAATGGAATAATGGCATGAGTGAAAGTTCCATCTCAGTGGTTGCTGGAACACATCGCGTCACAATAACAGATTCATTCGGGTGTCAGAAAGACACGCTTTTTATCATTGACCAACCTGATTTGATGCTGGCAGACATTCAAGTAACGCCAGATACAAACCTTTTGGGCTTAGGGTCGATTGAAATGATCGTTATGGGCGGCACACCACCTATCTCCATCTTTTGGTCAGACAGTGCAAACCAAACTGGATCCGTGGCAGCAAATCTTCGTGCTGGGAATTACAATGCTTCCATCGTTGATGCAAACTTCTGTCAACGCGAAATCCCCATAAAAGTAACAAATGTCAATACAACAGGACAGACGGCTGCATTCAACACATCGTGCTCTGTGAAATGTGTCAACCAAGCCCAATCCATACTCGTTTCATTTCATGAAAATTGCGAAGCGATTAACTCAAAATCCGAAATTGACGTCTTCAACATGCACGGACAAAAAATAAGGAGAACATTAAATGCCATTGATGCACATACAATCGAACTCTTTACCGAACAAAATGGTATTATCTTCATCGATGCTAAACAAGGTGGAACCTGCAAAGTAGTGCGCTTCTAATGAACATTCGTTTTGTCTTTCTTTTTTCTTTCATTTTCGCCTTGGAATCGCTCCAAGCGCAGCCTTCATTTATGAATGTTGCAAATCAAGTAGGCAACTTTGGGAGTTATAGCTCGTTGCCTTATGACGCTGGCGGAATGTCGTTCAGAGATTATGACAATGACGGTTGGGATGATCTAACTTACTGCACTGGAATTGGTTCGCCCATTAAAATCTTCAAAAACAATTTCGGAATTTTTGAAGAGGTCACCACAATAACGACCAACACTGAAATGCACTATTATTCTTCATGGCTCGACTACGATAATGACAATGATTTAGACCTATTTACCATTTCAAGTTTGGGTGGAGTAGAATTGTTTCAAAATAATGGATCGTTTTCATTCACCGAAATTGCCAATACTATTGGTTTCGCTGGCTTAGCAGGAGCACCATTGCGCGGTGCCACATTTGGCGACTTTAATAATGATGGCTTGGTAGATGTGTATATCTGTTCGTATAACCTCACCGTTGGAAATAAAATGTTATTTCAAAACCCCAACCACAGCTTTCAAGATGTCACCATTCAATCAGGAACACAAGATTCTTTGAGGTGGTCGTTCATGGGGGTGGCGTTGGACTATAACGATGATGGATGGATGGACCTGTATATTGCCAATGATGGAAACACTTTTCAAAACACACTTTTCAAAAACAATGGCGACACCACCTTTACGGATGTGAGCGCTATAACTGGCACCAACCTGCACTTAGATGCCATGGGAATGGCCCTGGGCGATTATGATGGTGATTTAGACCTCGACATTCACATCACCGACAAATTAAACAGCAAATTACTTCGTTTGAATAGTAATTCTACGTATTCAGAACTCGCTTCTCAAGTTGGCGTTGATCATCCAAATGGCTTTGGTTGGGGAACCAATTTTTTTGACGCTGACTTAGATGGGGACGAAGACCTTTACATCTCTTGCAATTACACCTCACTTTCTTCAGAAGCCAGCGTTTTATGTGTAAATAATGGCCAAGGTATTTTTAGCCCGACCTACATCGGTGATGATTCCACCTACGCATTTACCAATGTAATCGGTGATTTCAACAATGACAGATTGCAAGATATAGCCGTCTTAAACTCAGACAATCAAAGTATGAACCTTTGGAAAAACACCCAAGCAAACCCGCCAAATAGATTCAGTATAAAAATTAAGGGCTGCATTACTCACGCAGATGCTGCCGGGTCAAAATTGATTGCTTATGATGGTGCTGATGCAAGGATGTATTCATTTCATATTTCCGAATCATTTCTAGGGCAGAATTCCGATAAAAAAGTAATCCCCATACTGAACAATCCCACCTTGGACTCGCTAAAGGTAATTTGGCCCACTGGCGCAGAAACCAAGCTCTTCGACATCAAACCTGATCAAACAATCATCGTGAGCGAGTGTGAGCAACCAAAGCCACTGCCCGTAATTCTCGTTCCAAATTACGCCACTCAAGGTTTGACATCTTGCTCAGGCGATCCTATACTTTTGGAACTCAATGGGAACTATGAGAATGTAATTTGGTCTACGGGTGATACCATAAACAGCATCTACGTGACTAGCGCGGGCATCTATGATGTTACTGTGACCAACCAATTTGGCGTGTCTGCAACTTCCTCAGTGGTGACGATTCAAAGCTTCGCAAACCCGCAATACACCATCACTACTGAAACGCCCTCTTGCTTCGATAACGGGTGGGTGGAAATAAACCCCATTGATTCCAATGCAATTTACACCTATCATTGGTCGAATGGCTTAAACTCAAACTATGTTTCAAACCTAAATGTGGGTACCTACAGCGTCAGTATTTCAATTAACGGTCAATGCGAACAAGTAGAGACAGTTGTCATCAATCAGCCTCAAAATAGTATTCCCATTCAAATAAGCGCAACCGTGGAAGACCTTGACTGCTACAATGATAATAGCGGATCGATAGAACTTGAGGTAAACGGTGGAACACCACCTTTTCACTATCTATGGACTAACCAAGTAACTTCTAGCTCAAACCAATTGATCAATGCCGGAAACTATGGCGTCACCGCAACTGATGCCAATGGCTGCGAAAAAGACACCTCATTTTCAGTAGAGCAGCCCGATCAAATCTTGGCCTTCATTGATGTGGTTCCCGACACCAACTTAATGGGTGCGGGATCGATCACCTTAGACATTATCGGGGGAACACCGCCATATACCGTGGTATGGTCTGATTCGCTAAACCAAACAGGAGAAATTGCCAGTAATTTAGTGAAGGGTGCGTATACAGCTAAAATCACAGATAGTCAATTCTGTGAGCGGCTTTTGAATATTGTTGTACCAAATGTGACTCTCGCAGGTCTCGCGATGATTACACCACAAGCTGACAAATTAGAATGCTTGCACATTGATGGAAATATTCACATCCAATTAGATCGCGCGATTAACGCTTCAGACAATGTGCTTGAATCCATTTTTATATACGATGTAAGCGGACGTAAAATAGCCTTTGACTATACTGCTGTGGCCAATCGAACACTTGTTCTTTCTTTCAATGCCAGCGGAGTTTTCATTTTACGGGATGAATTCACACAACAAAGCTGCAAGGTCATAAAGCTTTAAGCTACCTCTTCAGCAAACTTGAGCTTTAATCGCTTTCTAATCATCCAAGTTGCGGCATAGAGAAATGGCGTATCAATGAGTGCCACAAGCGCTTTAAACAGCCAACCATCTTTGATGTAACCTCCAATGGTTGACCATTCCAATTCGCCTGCAAAAAGCACAAGCACCACCAACGTAGTATCTACCAGCTGCGAAACCAATGTTGATGCGTTATTGCGAAGCCAAAGATGCTTCCCTCCTGTCACTCGTTTCCAAAAATGAAAAAGGCGCACATCCACCATCTGAGCAACGATGTATGCTGCCATAGAAGAGGCAATTACGCGCCATGAATTGCCGTATGCTTTTTGGTATAAATCATCAGAAAGTGGTGACGTTTCGATGGAAGAAAACTGGCTCCCCAACCATAAGATGAACAAGGTAAAAATGAGCGCAAAAAACCCCATCATCACCACTTGATTGGTTCTTTTTCGCCCATAAATTTCAGAGAGAATATCAGTGATGAGGAATGTAATTGGATAGGGCAAAATGCCCGCAGAAATTGTAAAAACCTTAAACCCTAAATTAACGGAGATAAACTTATTTGCAATGAGGTTGCACACAATAAGCGCTGTAATGAACAGTGTTGCTAAAAACAAGTAGAGGATATCCGATTGTTTGCGGGTGGCGCGATTCATTGAACAAATGAAATAATTTTCTACCGCTTAGAAATCTTATTGTTGGAAATCGATCGCTGACGAGCACATTTGTGCCTTCCTTCTGAAAATGTCCTCAACTTCGCATGCTTGGTTTTTCTTCCCGAAACGCGCTTGCGCCAAAGTTTGAAGCTCCCTCTTTTCAGGGCACTTCGCATCAGCTGAATTACCTCGTCTTCCGATAATCCAAATTGAAATTCTATGGCTTCGAAGGGAGTGCGGTCTTCCCATGCCATCTCTATGACTCGATCTCTATTTTCTATTGACTGCTGCACGGTCTTGAAACCAAAAAAACGCAGCAATGTTTACAACCGGCATCGAGACTGCCTCTCAAAAGTTAATCGTGCTGGTAGTCGAAAATTATTGATATTTGATTTCACAGACCTCTCACGACTCATTGTGAGTTCAATTTGAAACGTTTAGTTACTTCCATACTATTTTTTGCCGCGGCCACTATCGCGATGACTCAAAACCCTGAGCTAGACTCACTGCGCATTCAAGCCGAAAAAAATCCAAAAACCAGGATGTTTAAGTGCGCTCAATGTCATGCTTTCGCCCGTTATGGTATGATTGACAGTGCAAAAATCTGTTTAATAGAGTCTCGTTTTAAAAAAACAAAGTCGGTTGAAGTTGAGCTGAGCTTGCTCTTAACCGAGGCTTTGTTGTCTGAAATTACCAATAATGAATCGCTCGGACTAAGCATTTACGACAGCGCATTTACTATCATCGCGAGGGAAAAACCAGCATTCAGAATTTCAAAAAAAGCTTACTTGCAGGCGTTTGAGTTTTACAGGTACTACAGCTGGTGTGAAGAAGGAGCTCATCGCGCAGCCCAGTTTGTGGCTTTATGCCAAGAAGAACAAAATGACTCTTTGCTTTTGCTTTCGCTGCTGCAGGAGATAGAAATGAGGGAATGTTCAGA
Source organism: Salibacteraceae bacterium (assembly GCA_018401875.1). Lineage (GTDB taxonomy): Bacteria > Bacteroidota > Bacteroidia > Flavobacteriales_G > Salibacteraceae > SHAN690. Next base: position 8,173 of record JAGYJZ010000009.1, on the reverse strand, counting down.
AGACACTTCCAGCCAAAGCGCCCTCGAGAAAAGAGTAGGCGCCCTGCTCGCCAAGCATCCAACCTATTTAGGTTCGTATTTCGAGCGTTTAGGCCTGACCGAGTCCTATTTTGAGCGTTGGTCTCAAGCGATCAAATATTACCTCGAGGCCGAAAACTTTAACACCGAGCGCAACGACCAAAAAGCCCTCGCCAACCTTTACATGTCGATGGCTGATGTTTACGATCAAATAAACGAGCACCGCAAAGCAAAAAGTTACCTGTTGCGCATCAAAGACTATATTGACGGGAACATTGATCATCATACCGATGATTACTACAACACGTTGGGATGGGTGTGCTACAGAAACGGTGACATTGACAGCGCGCTCGCTTACATTCGACAGTCTAAAGATTTTCATATCAAATTGTCACCTGGAAACCCTGAATTAGCCTATCCGATAGGCAATCTCGGTCTTATTTTCAGAAAGATGGGGCAACTGGACAGTGCAGCCTATTATTCTTCTCAAGCCATCGCGCTATTCACCAGTCTTAATCACCTTTCAGGTGTTGCTGAAGCCCATAATAACATTGGAAATATTGAGTTTGAAAGGGGTAATATTTCCGCTGCCAAGGTGAAGTTTACTACAGGCCTCGAAACTGCAATTGAAGCCTATGATCGGTATGAAGAAATGATCGCACTTGAGGGCTTGTTTCAAATCTACCAAAATACCAACCCAAAGAAGGCTTTCGATTATTTCAAACGATTTTCTGAATTGAAACTTCAATTCAAAGACAAAGAAGATTCGATGAATGCATTGCAGTTCGAGGCAGCATTCTTTCAAGAACAAAAACAAAACGAAATTCACAGTCTTGAATACGAATCAAAAGTAAAATCGCTCCAGCTTGAACAAAGCAACCTGCGTTTAATATTCATTAGTTTAAGTCTGGTGATCGTACTAATTCTTTCGATCATTATTTTCTTTTATTGGCTTCAGCGCAAGCGATTGGTAACATCACTCGAAGATTCTCTGGAAATTAATCAGCGCATTATATCCATGATTAGCCACGACTTTCGAGGGCCGCTCAACAACGTTAAATTGACACTCGAATTACTCCAATCTCAAGATATCAGCCCAGCTGAATTCGCCATTCTTTCAAAAGATCTCTATCGCCAAAGCGCTGATTTAGCGTTAATGTTTGATTCATTCGTGGGCTGGGCAATCTCGCAGCGCAATGGCTATATTCCTTCACGCATTCCATTTAAATGGTCTGATGTGGTAGAAGAAGTGATTAGCATCTCATTGCCACTGGCAAAATTAAAGAACATCAAAATCAACGTAAAAGCCCATTCGAGTGTCAGTGTAGAAACTGATCGGATGGCGTCTTCATTAATCCTCAGAAATCTGCTTTCGAATGCCATAAAATATTCACACCACGACTCAAAAATTGACATTGAATACATTCAAGACAAAGAGCGCGTAATCACGAAAGTTCACGACTATGGCATTGGCATTTCTCCTGATAAACTGCAAAAAATAATTGAAAAAGGAGATGGCTCTATTTTAGGAACAAACAATGAGTATGGTGCCGGGTTGGGCTTGCGCATGGTGATTAAGTACGTCAACGGAATTGGAGGCACCATTGACGCCCAAAGCATCGAAAAACAAGGTTCAGTATTTACCGTAAGCATTCCTTTAAAACTAGAGCGCCCCGACTAGTTTGAAATAGTCTTGAAGGACAATTTTCAGGTGCTTCTTAGCTTCCTTTGTAGCCCACACATCCACAATTTTGTTTTGATCGGAAACGAGTGCGTATGAAGCCTCGTCATCAGAAAGAGAAGAGTACACACGCGAAGCGAGGTATTGTTGATCCTCCATATTCATAGCTGAAATATCAAACGTATCTGTTGCCGCAATCACGAATCGATCGGGGAGCATAAGGGCAGAGTCGATGCTCAACATGATGTAGGCCATATCGTTACGCCAATTATTAACAATTACAAATTGAGCCGGATTGCGATAATCTGCATCACTGGTAGATTTTAAACGAAACAGCTCGTATTGGGCGTCATTGCGTGTTGTCTTGCTGTAGTAAAACTGCCTTAAATTTCTAAAATAGAGCGCATCCGACTCCAAAACTAAAAAGTCGAGATGGTCTGATTTGAGGCTCTTTTGAGCTGGAGCATTCACCACCATTACCAAGGCCATTATGGCAAAAAACAGAAAGAATGCAGTTTTGAGAAATCCACTTTTCATAATGGTTAAAACAATTCAAAGGGTGAGTATGTTTGAAAACTCGATCAAATTAACCCCATGAAGATTGCTATCATAGGTTCCGGAATTGCAGGTCTCGCTGCTAGCATTCGATTGCGCCACAAAGGGTATGAAGTTAATGTGTTCGAAGCAAACAGCTATGCTGGCGGAAAATTGCACGCATTCAACTTGGGCGAATACCGCTTTGATGGAGGGCCTTCGCTGTTCACCATGCCCCACTATGTGAATGAATTATTCGAATTGACAGGTAAGCAGCCTTCCGATTATTTCAACTTCGAGCAAGTGAATGATGCCTGCACGTATTTTTGGGAAGACCGCACGATACTGTCTGCCAAAAGCGATCCTGAGAGCTTTGCAAAAGAAGCCGAAAGGGTACTCAGATTTCCGAAAAACGAGTTGCTCGAATATTTCGATCACGTAAAAACCATTTATGACCATTCTGCGTCGATTTTTCTGGAGAAATCATTACACAAAATAGACACTTGGCTATCGAAAGAAACGCTGATCGCGCTGTTAAAAATCAGGCAATACGACTTGATGAAATCCATGCACCGCGCTAACATGATTAGGTTGGGCGAACCACATTTGGTGCAGCTGTTTGATCGATTCGCCACTTACAATGGCTCTCATCCGCATAAAGCACCCGGCATTTTAAATGTCATTCCTTGGCTCGAGCATGGCTTTGGAACATATTTTCCGAAAGGCGGAATGGAGCAAATCCCACAATCGCTGTTCAGGTTGGCACAAGAACTTGGTGTCACCTTTCATTTCGACAGTCGTGTCGATGAAATTATATTAAAAAATAAGCGCGCAACGGGTATTCGCGTAAACGGAGTGATTCACAACGTTGATAAAGTAGTAAGCAACATGGATGTGTTCTATACCTATCGAAAGCTCATGCCCAAGGCTAAAGCTCCCGAAAAAATTTTAAACCAAGACCGATCGAGCTCAGCATTGGTGTTTTATTGGGGAATCAAAAAAGAGTTCAAGCAACTCGGCTTGCACAATATTCTTTTTAGCGAGCGATACAAAGAAGAATTTGATACGCTGTTTGAAAAAGGTGACATCATTGATGACCCCACGATTTACATCAACGTATCAAGCAAACTTGACAAGAATGACGCTCCGGCAGGATGCGAAAACTGGTTTGTTATGATCAATGCGCCACATCACACCAATCAAGATTGGGATGAGGTTTCTGCGCGGGTAAAAAAAGCGGTAATTAAAAAGCTAAACCGAATGCTAAACACTGATATTGAGCCGTTGATCGAACAAGAAAAGATTTGGACTCCACAAGGCATTGAGCGAGATACATTGAGTCATCAAGGAGCACTCTATGGAAATGCCTCCAACAGCCAGTTCGCTGCTTTCTTAAGGCATCCCAATTTCTCTTCCTCCATTCACAATTTGTTCTTTTGCGGTGGCAGTGTGCATCCAGGTGGAGGAATTCCATTGGCACTGCTGTCGGGAAAAATAACTTCAGAAATGATTTGATCCGTGCTGAACAAGACCAACATATCCATTGCTGTATTAATCATCTTCCATCTGGTAGGAATTGGTGGAGTAGTGCTTGGCGATGCGCAGGAATTTTTAAGGCTTACTCCCCTTAACCTGCTTTTAACAGCAGCAATCATAGGCCTGAATCACCCCAAAAGGAAGTTTTCTTGGGTTTTTCCTGCTACGTATTTCATCGGTTTTTTTGTGGAAGTGGTAGGTGTGAATACGGGCTTCCCTTTTGGCCAGTACAGCTATGGCGAAGCGCTGGGAATTAAGGTTTTCAATACTCCGCTCATCATTGGAATGAACTGGCTGATCTTGCTTTACGCCACAAACGCTATTGCTGGAAAATTCGGGCAAACCATCGTTACAAGATCTCTGTTTTCGGCTGCCTTTATGGTCATGCTTGACTATTTAATCGAACCTGTGGCAATTACATACGACTTTTGGACCTGGGAAGAAGCGGTTCCGCCCTTCTCGAATTATGCCGCTTGGTTTGTGATTGCTTTTGGCATTTCCACTATTTGGCAAATGGCCGACATGAAACTGAATACACGCATTGCAATTGCCGTATATAGTGTTGAGTTTTTCTTTTTTGGAATTTTAAATTTAATTCAATTGTGATTATTCACCTCCTAATTGTAGCAGCGACCTTTTTTGTCATGGAATTTATGGCGTGGTTTACCCATAAATATGTCATGCACGGCCTTGGCTGGTATTTTCATAAAGACCATCACCAACCGACTAAAAGCGTGTTTGAAAAAAACGACATCTTCTTTTTGATCTATGCCATTCCGAGTTGGTTGCTCATCATGTTTGGAATGATGAACGGCAACGACTACCGTGTGTCTATTGGAACAGGGATTGCACTTTATGGCATTGCATATTTCCTGGTGCACGAAGTGTTTATCCATCAGCGCTTGCCATGGTTTAAACGAACCGACAATGTCTATTTCAGAGCCATCCGCAAAGCGCATAAAGTACATCACAAACACCTCGGAAAGGAAGATGGAGAATGTTTCGGTATGTTGCTCGTTCCAATGAAGTATTTTCGAGAAGCAATGCGCAACACATGATTCCAGACCAATACCATTACCTTTTAATCAATCTTCTGACCATCGCTTATCCTTTGGCGCAGAGCTACGAACATCGTATTCGATTTTTAAAACACTGGAAGGCCATTTTCACCGCGACAGCCATTGTTGGTGGCATTTTTTTAGCCTGGGACGAAATGTTCACTGCTTTGCGCGTATGGGGATTTAACGAGCGCTACCTGACCGGAATCTATATCGGGCGTCTACCTTTAGAAGAGTATAATTTCTTTCTCACTGTGCCGTTTGCTTGCCTTTTCATTTATGAAGTGCTTAACCACTTCATCAAGGTTGATTTGCTTAAAAACCACCATCAATCCATTACATTTTTCTTCCTGCTTTGCACCTTGTTTTTGGGGACATATTTTTCTCCAAAACTCTATACAATGATCTGCTTTTACTTCACTGCGATCGTGCTTTCGATGCAATTTTTCTTTTTTAAAAATGAATGGATGGGAAGGTTTTACCTTGGTTATTTCGTAAGTCTGATTCCATTTCTAATCATGAACGGATGGCTTACCGGCTCGTTTACGGAAGAACCCATAGTTTGGTACAATGACCTGCACAACATGGGCATCAGAATTGGCACCGTGCCGCTGGAAGACTCGATGTATTTACTGGGCTACTTGCTCTTAGTAACTATGATTTATGAGCGTGTAAAGCTGAAGAATCAAATGACTAATATCGAGTAATTTTACTGCTTCACTCTGAAGATCATTACTTTTGGCCGAAGAAAGAATATCAAACGTATGAAAGCTATTGCCACCGTTCTATTGACCCTATTTGCGCTAACGTTGAGCGCACAAGACAATGTGCACGTTTTCAAGAGTTCAAAACTGAACATCAACATCAAAGGTGAAAAAATAGAAACCAGCACAGCCGAGCCTTCTATTATTACTGTGGATTTGGCTTCGAACACACTGACAGTAGAAACCTCAAGCACAGAAATTCGGGAGTTGTTGAAAGAGAAAATGGTGCTGAACATTGATAAACAACTCGGAGCAATTGGTCCACAGTACAGTCTAAAACTTGACGAATTCACTTTCGCCCATTTCTATATGGACATGCAAATGATCATCTTCACCCGAAACGATATTCATCCGCTCGAGTGGGGAATTCAGTTCTTAGAAATTCAAAAGGTGGGCGGTTAATCAACCCCAACCATTTACAATAGGCAAGTAGACCGAAAGAAAGCCCGTAATCCACCCAAAGTAAATCTGCCTAAGGTCGTGCGATTCGAGTATGTAACGCGCGCTGCCAACAATGCCGCTGGCGATCAACCCCAACATCACAAACCCTACGATGGGCAAATCATACACAAGCGCCACGGCATAAATTCCTGCCGTTAACCCGCCCATTCCGATCATATGAATACTAATCTTGGTGTAAAAGGTCAAGAGAAAACCCAAGGTTACTGCAATGCTGCTTCCGAGAAAAATGCTGTAAAACACGTCAGGAAGCGGGATGCCTTTCATTAAATAGTAGTTGACGAAATACAGCACCATTGAAAATGCAAAAGGAACCAATCGGTCTTTGCGCGAATGAAGTTCGATAGAGTCAACTAAATTTCGCCACCTCAAAAACAAGGTAAACAGCAACGGTAAAAGCACGGTATTGATGAAAACCCAAGCCAATATAAAAAACTGAGCCGGTGTAGACATCGTTTGAGAAATGTAGGTGTTCAAACTAAAAACTATGAGCAGTCCAGCCGTAGGTAAAAACACAGGATGAAAGACATAAGATGTAATTTGTGCTACTTTTCTCATAGTTCTTTTCTTAACCGGGCCACCGGAATATCTAATTGCTCACGGTATTTAGCTACGGTTCGTCTTGCAATATTATAACCTTTATCCTTTAATTCCTTAACCATATGCTCATCGGTCCAAGGTTTTTTCTTGTCTTCAGATGCGATAAGGTCTTGAAGAATCTTCTTCACTTCGCGGGTACTCACTTCTTCGCCTTCATCATTGGTCAACGACTCTGAGAAAAAATATTTTAGTGGAAAGGTACCGTATGATGTTTGCACATACTTGCTATTTGACACACGACTTATCGTGCTGATGTCCATCCCCACAATTTCCGCGATGTCTTTTAAGATCATCGGTCTCATCTTGGTTTCGTCACCCGTTTCAAAGTAAGCTTGCTGGTAGTTTACAATCGCCTCCATGGTCATGATCAGCGTGTTTTGACGCTGCTTAATAGCATCAACAAACCAGCGTGCGCTATCGAGTTTCTGCTTTACAAACATCATCGCATCGCGCTGTGCTTTGTTTGGCTTTCCTTTAATGCGCGCAAAATCTTCGAGCATTTCTGAATACTTTTTAGACATGCGAAGTTCGGGCGCATTTCTGCCGTTGAGCGATACCTGAAGCTTGTCTCCTTCATTGGTAACTGTAAAATCAGGGATCACTTGCTCTACAGGCCGTGACGATTCGTTCAATGAATTGCCTGGCTTTGGGTTGAGCTGAGTGATTTCATCGATCGCTTCCTTCAAGTCATCATCGCTGATTTCGAGTCGATGGGTGATTTTGTCGTAGTGTTTCTTGATGAATTCTGTGTAGTGATTTTCGAGCACTTCGATGGCCGTGCGAATGGTTACCGAATGTGCTTTGCGCTTGAGTTGAATCAACAGGCATTCTTGCAAGTCGCGAGCGCCAATGCCTGCAGGATCCAAATCTTGGATATGCTTGACGAGCAATGCCTCCAATTCTTCTTCGCTCACCATGATGTTTTGCGTGAAGGCCATGTCGTCAACGATGGAAGAAAGCTCTCTTCTGAGGTAGCCGCTGTCGTCTAAACTGCCCACCAAATGCTCGCATATAATCGCTTCTTGCTCGGTTAAGCGCGAGAGATTGAGTTGTGAAAGCAGTCGATCGTGAAACGTGGATGCGGTGCCAATCGGAATGCTCTTGTCCTCGTCATCAGACGAATAGTTGTTGGCCTGATACTTATAATCTGGCGTTTCATCGTCATCCATATAATCGCTGAAGTCGAACTCTTTTTCAGCATCACTAATTTCTTCTCCGTAATCGTCTTCTTGATAGTCATCATCCGCATCTTTTTGGTCGTCCTTGCCTTCTTCAAGCGCTGGATTCACTTCCATTTCTTCTTTGATGCGCGCTTCCAAGGCGATGGTAGGCAACTGCAGCATCTTCATCAACTGAATCTGCTGTGGACTCAGTTTCTGAAGCATTTTCTGCTGTAATGATTGCTTTAATGCCATGGTTTAGAGGTTGGCTCAAAAGAGCGACAAATCTGTTTTAACGCCTTAAAATTCGGCATTTTTTGGGGTTCTCGGAAAAGGAATTACATCGCGGATATTTGACATTCC
>JAGYJZ010000008.1 GCA_018401875.1 Salibacteraceae bacterium | reverse complement strand
AACTATGAAAATGAACACTATCCAATCCAAGCACCTGATCCAATCGATGCGATAAAAATCAGAATGGAAGAATTGAATTTGCGTCAAAAAGATTTGGTGGGAGTGATAGGCGGTAAAAGCCGCGTATCTGAAATTTTAAATCGCAAAAAGAAATTGACGGTTGAGATGATTAGAGAATTGGAGCGACTGCTGCAAATTTCAGCTTCGGTTTTAGTGAGTAATTATCAACTTATTAAAAAATAAAAAAGGGTAATATCCGCCATCTTTTGCACCCACGTTCAAGGCACTCTTTAGATGAAAAATGAGTCATTACCAAATCACATTCACCTGGCCTCTAATTTCTTTTTTGATTGCTTGTTAAGCCAAGGCTGCGCAGGTTTATTTTTTGAAGAAAGGCGTCTTGAAGTTCAATTTTCATATTGACGAATAGAGTTTTCTAATATCTCATCGCCTTGATCAATTGAATATGATTTAGACGCTCCCGATTCTAATCGATTTAGTTCGTGTTGAACATGCCGTTTATTGGCTTCAAACGAATCATCAGATTCAACAATTTGTAGATCCTCGCTTTTAAATTGTCCGAGCAGCCAGATTACTTTGTCAAGTATTTTGTCACTCACTTTAAGTTTTAATGTAGCCATGTTTCGAATATAGATAATACTTGGTTTTTGAATGAATCCCAATGAATGAATGTGTAGAAGATCGACTACAGTATAGGCAGCGAGTTGAGATTTTCATGCGTTGCCGCAAAAATCGCTTTAGTGAGGATCTGATAAGTCTACCGCGTCAACGCCTTAAATACATCTTCCAATCGCTGTTCTTCTTTCTGCACGGTGAGCACCGAATTGTCGTTTTTTACAGCAAAGTCAAAAATGTGTTGCCGGATGTCGGTATCGGCATTGCTGGCAATCAACCAGGTTGTGTCTGATACTTTTTTTACTTCGGAAACTCCTGCAATTGAGGTGAGGATATTGCTCGCCACGGCTTTGCTGAACTCCACGCGAATCACTTGCTTGTTTTTATAATTGGTAAGGTTGGCTGCTTTGTCGTTGGCTACAATTTTGCCGTGGTTAACGATAATTACGCGATCGCAAATGGCTTCTACTTCTTGCATGATGTGGGTGCTCAGCATCACTGTGCGGTCTTTGCCAATGTTTTTGATGAGGTTCCTAATCTCCACAATTTGGTTCGGATCGAGGCCGGTGGTGGGTTCATCCAAGATCAACACCTCAGGGTCGTGAATCATCGCTTGGGCCAATCCCACGCGTTGCTTAAAACCTTTGCTCAACGCTCCGATTTGCTTTTTCCGCTCGATGGTCAGTCCAACCATTTCGATCATTTCATCCACGCGCTGCTTTTTGTTGGGCAGTTTGTGAATGCCAGCAATAAATTCAAGGTATTCGCGCACATACATGTCGTGATACAGCGGATTGTGCTCAGGCAAGTAACCCACGCGCTTTTTGACTTCCATCGGTGCATCTGACACATTGAATCCGCACACTTCTACCACGCCTTCCGTTTGAGGAAGAAAGCACGTGATTATTTTCATCATGGTTGATTTTCCTGCGCCATTTGGCCCGAGAAATCCAACGATATTGCCGCGTTCAATTTCGAAACTCACGCCATCCAAGGCGCGCTGTTCACCGTAAAGCTTGCTAACGTGATCGACTTTTATTGACATGGGGACGAAGGTACGTGCTGAAATGTTTTCTGCGCAGTCAATTCACATCGCTTTAGATTTTGGCATGGATTCACGCGTTGTCGAAGATGTTTATGTTGAATCGCTTTTCAAATCCTGCCACACCTTGCAGTCCGCCTGTATGAATGAACAGCACTCGATTGCCCGCGCTGAATGTGTTGTTTTGAATGAGTGTGTTTAAGGCGAAAAGTGCTTTTCCGGTATAAATCGGATCGGTTTTCAATCCATAGTCGCGGTGAATAGTTTGCATAAATTCAATCAACGCCATGTTCCATTTCGCATAACCTCCGCAATGAAAATCGGTTTCCACGCTTAGTTTATGCCAATGGGCGCTCAAGCGCGGGTCGAGGTCCAGCACTTCGTCCATAATCTTCGCGTGCTTGTGCACTGTAACTCCAATAACGCGTTGATGGTCAGCGCATGCTTTCAAAATTCCAGCCACGGTTGTCCCTGTGCCGATGGCGCAAACTACCGCGTCAAAATCTTGGGTTTGGTCGGTTAAGATTTCTTCTGCACCCTTTATCCCGAGTGCGTTTGCCCCGCCTTCAGGAATGATGAATGCATCGGGAAATGTTTTGCGCAAAGTATGCAGGTAGTGTTGGTGATGTTTTTGCTTGTATTCATCGCGAGAAACGAAGTTTAGTTGCATCCCTTTTGAAGCCGCAAAAGCCAGCGTTGGGTTTTCGCGATCGACATATTCGCCACGTATTATTCCAATGCTTTTCAAACCGTGTTGTTGGGCATATGACGCGGTAGCAGCGATGTGGTTTGAGAATGCGCCACCAAAGGTCAGCAAGCTATTCTTGCCTTCTTTCAGTGCTTGCTCAAGGTTGTATTTCAGTTTGTAGAGTTTGTTTCCCGAAACAAATGGGTCGATCAAGTCATCGCGCTTCACCCACACTTCAACGCCATTTAACGCACACAGAAATTCGATGTTCGTTTTTAATTTATTCGCTTTGTCTTGAACCATTTTAACAAATCAATGTTTTTACAGATTCGAAACTAACGATTCAATTGAGTGAAGTATGTTTGAAGGCGTGTGTGGCACTGGAAATAAATCGAAGCTCGAGCCAGAAGATTACTACTTAAGCGAAGACGGATACATTGTCTTTACTGAGAAATATCATCTGAAACGCGGCTATTGTTGCAAAAGTGGGTGCAAACATTGCGCATATGGTTACAACAAGAACACGGGGAAATTTGAACGTAAATAGACGTTCTATCTTTGCGGTGTTGTTTCATTCACTAAACACGAATTCATGAGTTTCAAGAAACAAGTCAAAGAAGGAATTCCAGCAGAACTTCCCGAACTTCTGCCTTACAACAAAGAAATCAGTCATGCCCCGAAGCGCAAACGCATCTTGACGTTTGAAGAGCATAAATTGGCGTTGAAAAATGCCCTTCGGTATTTTCCTCAAAAATGGCACGCAACACTGGCGCCAGAGTTCGCAAAAGAACTCAAGGATTTCGGGCGTATTTACATGCATCGTTTTCGTCCGACCTACGAAATGATGGCGCGGCCAATAGATGATTATCCCGGCAAATGTGAGCAAGCGAAAGCCATCATGCTCATGATTCAAAACAACCTCGACCCGAAGGTGGCGCAGCATCCACATGAACTCATAACGTATGGGGGCAATGGAGCCGTATTCCAAAATTGGGCACAGTACCGCTTGGTTATGAAGTATCTAAGTGAAATGACGGAAGAGCAAACACTGGTGATGTACAGCGGACATCCAATGGGCCTTTTTCCTTCACACAAGGAAGCTCCGCGGGTGGTGGTGACCAACGGAATGATGATTCCCAATTATTCAAAACCTGACGATTGGGAAAAATTCAACGCATTGGGAGTGACGCAATACGGACAAATGACCGCAGGCAGCTACATGTATATCGGTCCGCAGGGCATCGTACACGGAACAGCAATTACAGTATTGAATGCCGCTCGAAAAATTGGCGGTTCACCCGAAGGAAAATTGTTCGTAACCGCTGGATTGGGTGGAATGAGTGGTGCGCAACCGAAGGCAGGAAACATTGCCGGTGTGGTAAGCATTACGGCTGAAGTTGACCCGAAAGCAGCTTATAAAAGGTTAGAGCAAGGGTGGGTTGATGAAGTAACCGACAATGTTGACCAAGCCATTGACGTGGCGTTGGAATGGAAGATGAAAAAACAAGCGCGATCGATTGCCTTCTTGGGTAACATCGTAACGCTTTGGGAAAAGCTCGCTGAAATTGGCGTTGTCCCTGAAATGGGGTCTGACCAAACATCGTTGCACAACCCGTGGGCTGGTGGATATTATCCCGTGCAAGTGGGTTTTGAAGAAGCCAAAGAAATCATGGCAAAAGAACCTGCGCGCTTCAAAGATTTGGTGCAAGAAACCTTAAGAAGGCATGCTGCAGCCATCAATAGTTTGGCATTAAAAGGAATGTACTTTTTCGACTATGGAAATGCATTTTTACTCGAAGCGAGCCGCGCTGGAGCAGACGTGATGGCTGAAAATGGCATCGACTTTAAGTATTCGAGCTATGTGCAAGACATCATGGGGCCGATGTGTTTTGATTACGGATTTGGTCCGTTTCGTTGGGTGTGCGCTTCCGGAAAACCCGAAGATTTGCAAATCACAGACGGTATAGCGTGCCAAGTGTTGGAGAAAATCATGAAAGATTCTCCCGCTGAAATTCAGCAGCAAATGGCCGACAACATCAAGTGGATCAAAGAGGCTGGAAAGAATAATATGGTTGTGGGTTCGCAGGCGCGGATTCTCTATGCCGATGCCGAAGGACGGATGAAGATTGCCAAAGCCTTTAACAAAGCGATAAAAAAGGGGAAGATTGGTCCTGTAGTGCTTGGCCGCGATCACCACGATGTGTCTGGCACCGACTCGCCTTACCGCGAAACGAGTAATATCTATGACGGCTCGCAATTTACAGCCGATATGGCCGTGCAAAACTTCGTGGGCGATGCCTTTAGAGGAGCCACATGGGTAAGCTTGCACAATGGCGGTGGAGTAGGTTGGGGCGAAGTGGTGAATGGAGGATTTGGGATGCTGCTTGACGGGTCGTCAGACGCAGAACGAAGGTTGAAGATGATGCTCCATTGGGATGTCAACAACGGCATTGCACGCAGAAGTTGGGCGCGAAACGAAGAAGCGATTTTCGCCATCAAGCGAGCCATGCAGGACGAACCGCGATTGAAGGTAACCCTGCCCGAGATGGTGGACGATGAAATTTTAAAACAGATTGATTAATGGAAGCGACAGTTGAAATATCGATGTATCCCTTGCATCAAGATTACGAGCCACACATCATCACGTTTATAAATGCGCTAAAAGCTTACGGAACATTCAAAGTAAGGGTCAACGAAACGGCCACGCATCTCTTTGGCGATTTTGACGCCATCTTTGACGCGTTAAAAGTGGAATTGAAAAACTCTTACGCCAAACACGAGAAGTCAGTATTCGTGCTGAAAGTGTTGGGCGCCAACATCGAAGGGTCAGCTTCTGCGCTTTAAATCAATCCACGCACCCTGTGTACTTTGAATTTTATTTTAAGTAATTTTGCAAACTCATTCATTTAAAGAGTCTTAGTTGGGGCCGCAGATCGATCATCAGATCGCGGCAGAAAGCAGTAATTAGGAAGTATATGGAGCAAGAAACAGACTTATCAAACCTTTCGAGAAACGGTGTTGGCGACAAAAAACTCGTGAAACTTGCATTGGTGGGTCCCGAATGTTCAGGAAAAACCACCCTGGCAGCGAAATTAGCAGAAGCGTATAACGAACCGTTTGTAGAAGAATATTCGAGGGAATATTTAGCCGAGCTGGGGCGCAATTACAATCAAGACGATTTGTTGGAAATCGCGAAAGGTCAATTAGAAAGAGAATACATCGTTGCTGAAAAGGCAAACCACTTTTTGATTTGCGATACCAATACTTTGGTAGTGAAAATTTGGGCCGAGCAGCGGTTTGGTCGCGCACAAAATTGGATCGAACGTCAATTTTTAGAAAAGCCCTATCAATTGTACATCCTTTGTGGTCATGAAGGAATCGATTGGGAATACGATGATTTGAGAGAAAACCCAGATGACAGGGCTGATCTCTACGAGTGTTACAAGAAAGCGCTCGTGAAGGCAGGAAAGCGATACATCGAAGTGGAAGGAACTACCGAAGAACGAATCGAGCGCATCAACAAAAGCTTGAAGCGCAATCGACTGCTACCGCACAAAAATGCCTCCGTTTAAAGATTTTGTAAAGCCCATTTCAAAATGGGCTTTTTTTATATTCATTAATTTCTACGTTTGCAGCAGCTAACTGGGGTGTTCTCCAATACAAATTGGAGTTCTGAGATTAAACCCATTGAACCTGGCCGGGTAATTCCGGTAAGGAAGATGACGAAATCCTGCGATTTTGTTTGCCGAATGCTTCGGTTGGCTCTTAACCTAAAAAAGAGTCATGAAGTATTTTATCATTCCAGTTTTCATTTTTCTATTCGCCCCTATCGTCCATGCGCAATTCGCGCTAAAAGGAGAGGTTAAAAATTCCAGCGGTGAAGCTTTGGTCGGGGCTTTCGTTACCTATCAATCGGCCTTGAGTGGTGTTACTACCGACAAAAATGGAGCCTTCAAGCTGAAACTAAAACCCGGAAATTACAGCATCGAGGTGTCCCATTTAGGCTACAAAACCATCGTTGATTCGGTGAGCATTTCAGGCGATACCGAACGCTCTTTTACCATGGTGGTAAATCCCATTTTGAGTGAAGAATTTGTGGTGGAAGCACTGCGCGCAAATGCGTCAACGCCCATGACTTACCAAAACATTTCGAAGGAAGAATTAGACGCCAACAACCTCGCGCAAGACTTGCCCATTTTACTCAACCAAGCGGTTTCGGTGGTTACAACGTCCGATGCAGGAGCAGGAGTTGGTTACACTGGTTTGCGCATCCGAGGAAGCGATGCCACCCGAATCAATGTCACCGTGAATGGCGTGCCGCTCAACGACCCCGAGTCGCATGGCGTGTTTTGGGTGAATATGCCCGATTTCGCCACATCAACCGAAAACATTCAAATTCAACGCGGAGTGGGAACATCGAGCAATGGAGCGGCTTCGTTTGGGGCTTCCATCAACATGGAGACATCAACAATTGACACCTTGCCTTCAGCCGAATTCAATAATTCATTCGGTTCGTTCAATACCAGAAAACACAACGCCATCATCAACTCAGGATTGATCAACAACCACTTCAATTTTGAAGGCCGATTGTCGTATATCGCTTCTGATGGTTACATCGATCGATCGGCAGCCGATTTGCGCTCGTATTACTTTGCAGGCGGCTATTACGACAAGCGATTCATGCTTAAAGCACTGACGTTTTCAGGCAGAGAAGTAACACAACAAGCATGGTGGGGAACTCCCGAGTCGCGCATCAATGGCGATAAAGAAGCCATGCTCGCCCACGCGATCAACAACGGACTGAACGAAACTCAAACCGAGAATTTGCTCAACAGCGGCAGAACGTACAACTACTATCAATACGAAAATGAAGTGGATAACTACGGCCAAGACCACTATCAAGTGATTACAGGTTATCAACTTTCAGACGATCTCTACCTCAATGTTACAGGGCATTACACCAAAGGGCGCGGCTATTTTGAGCAGTTTCAGGATGACGAAGACCTGGCCGATTTCGGGATTTCAAATCCAGTTTTTGGCACCGACACCATTACTTCTTCTGACATTATTGTGAGGAGGTGGCTCGACAATGATTTTTATGGCGGAGTGTATTCATTGCAATACAATTGCAATGCATTCAACATCACCATGGGTGGAAGCGCCAACCAATACGATGGCCGTCATTTTGGAGAAGTCATTTGGTCTGAGTTTGCGTCAGATTCGGAGATCGGAGACCGTTATTACCAATCGAGTTCATCCAAATTCGATGCCTCCAATTATTTAAAGGCGCAGGTCACCATCAAAGATTTTACGATTTATGGTGACGTGCAAGCGCGGTTCATCGACTATACAAGCGCTGGAGTTGATAATGATCAGCGGGTCATCGCCATCGATGAACAGTTCTTTTTCGTCAATCCGAAATTTGGAGTGAGTTATCAACCCAATGGCAAAAACGTGTTTTACGCTTCGTTTGCACAGTCGAACCGCGAACCGGTGCGCAATGATTTTATCGATGCTGTTCCTGGCGTTGTTCCGAATCACGAGACATTAAATGACCTTGAATTGGGTTGGACCTACCACAAGTCGAAGCTCACGCTCGGTGTAAACACATACCTCATGGCCTACAACAACCAATTGGTGCTGACGGGGGAAGTGAATGACGTGGGTTCGCCCATTCGCACGAATGTCGATGAGAGTTACCGTGCCGGGTTAGAGTTGCAAGCCAACGTTGAGTTTGCACGCGGATTTTATTGGAGGCCAAACCTCACGCTTTCGCAAAACCGCATCGCTGCGTTTAACGAGATTTTGTACGATTACACCACAGGATTTGACGTGATTGAAATCGCCCATGAGAATACGGATATTGCGTTTTCGCCTTCAATCATTGGAGGGTCGCAAATCGGTTACAGAACCACTTTCGGACTCGAAGCAGTGTTGATGACCAAATACGTGGGCGAGCAATTTTTAGACAATACTTCGAGCCGTGATCGCATGATTGACGACTACGTTGTGAATGATGTTCGGCTTACTTACAGCGTAAAAACAAAGAGACTAAAGGATGTACAATTAAGCTTGTTGGTGAATAATATTTTGAATGAAATGTATGCTTCAAACGGATATACCTACAGTTATGTGTTTGGATCAACGATCACTGAGAATTTTTACTATCCGCAAGCGGGAACAAACTGGCTTTTGGGTTTGAAAGTGAAGTTTTAAGCCGCTTGAATGAGCAATAAAACTTCTTGTGGATTTTTATCGATGTGTTTCCACACTGCTGAAGACAATCCAACGCCTTTAAATCCTGCCGCTCGTACTACTTCAATGCGGTCTTTCGTAACGCCACCGAGGGCGTACACTGGGATTTTCGCTTTGTTGAGGATTGATTTTAGCAGATTTACACCTGCTTCTTCGTCTTTGTTGCAGTAAGAGTGACTGGTGAAAACAGAATTCAGGAAAACGTAGTCGAGCTTGAGTGTGTTTTCCCTCAAACTCTCGATGCTGTTGAAGGTAGAAGTAACAATCATGCTCGGGTGCTTCAATCGCATCACGAAGCGATTCCATCGGTTTTTGAGTTTACTGTTGCGGTGCCTGCGGTGCAGGTGTATTCCCTTGAGCTTGTATTTAATGGCTAAATCATAATGTCCGTGAACCACGATTTTGTTGTGGTATTCTTCTGGGATTTCATGAATGAAAGCGCTCACCTCTTTTTTGCTCCATTTTGGTTTTCTGAGGTGCAGGGTAATCAAACCATGTTCGAAAAGACGAATGATTTGAGGGATTTCTTTTTCCTTTTCAGAAGATGAAGTAATAACGATTACTTCCATGGCGAAGCATTTACTTCATACAAAATTAACTAAAAAGAACATTAGAATGATTGATCCAGTCGCTTAGTTTTCAAATCCAATGTTCATAACCTCGATTTAGTTCGATTTTTTTCTCGAAAGTTCGCGCAGCAATGCCGAGTCATGCTCTTCGAGGGCATTTCCGATGACGATGAGGTTGGCGCCTGCATTCCAGTAGGCGTCAAGCGCTTCAACTTTACGAATTCCGCCACCCACAATGAGCGGTATATCTATGGCGTTAGCCACGTCAGCAACCATTTGCGGTGAAATGGGCTGCAGTGCTCCGCTGCCTGCGTCCATGTAAATCATTTTCATGCCGATCAGTTCACCCGCTTGAGCGGTACAAATGGCGATGTCAGTTTTATCTGCAGGTATTGGCTGCGAATTGCTCATGTAACTCACAGATGTTGGCCTGCCGCCATCAATAAGCATGTATCCCGTTGAAATGATTTGAGCATTCATGCTTTTGAGTTTTGGCGCTGCCAACACATGCTGACCGATTAAAAGATCAGCATTGCGCCCTGAGATCAATGATAGCAAGAGCACCGCGTCAACATAGTCTGTGAGTTGGGTGAAATGCCCCGGAAAAAGCACCAATGGCTTGTCGGTCAGTGTTTGCAACAATTTAGCAGAAGCAGAAATTTTGCTCTTGTAAATAAGACTGCCACCAATTAGAATAAAATCGGGGTCCAGTTCTTGAATTTTTTTAGAAAAATCGGTCAAGTCGTCTTCCGTATGCTTATCTGGGTCGATAAGAATACCGAGTTTTCGATCTGTTTTGCTGAGCGAAAAAGCGTTGTTATGCATGGGGCGTAGCATCTATGTATGACAAAATGAGCGGTTCAAAGATGCAAGAATTGACCGTATAATCGGCTTTCATTGCAGGGTGTTCCACACTGCAGTTGACGCGAAGCACTTTGTCACCATCTTCCGATCCATCGATTTTAAGGTGATCGGTAAAAAGAACACCGCTCTTTTTGATGATCTTAAAAAGGCATTCTTTCACGCTCCAGCTGGCGAGTAAGGCTTCAGATGCGAAAAAATGTTTCAAATGACCCAATTCTGTGTCGGTCGTAAATCGGTGCTTCACACGTTCGATGTTTCTCCCTTTCACTTCAATGTCAATGGCCACTCGCCCGCGGTCGCTTATGATCATCGCCATGAAATTGCTGGTGTGGCTGATCGATAAGAAAAACGGACTGTTTGTGAGGTAAGGTGCGCCTTTCGCGTCTCTTTGAATGCGGATGGCATGACCCAACGCCTCAGAAATAATAATGTCGGCACAGGTCATTTGAAGGCAGCGCTCGTGCGAGTGCCCCGACTCATAGAAATTTAATTCATCAGCAGAAAGTGCACTTGTAACTACCGTTATATCAGCAATTACTACGTCAGCATGTTCGGGTGTTTTGAACCTATGTAGTATTCCGTTGTTCAATTGTTTAATCATTCAAAACTAGCGTGCTACCTTTGCACCAAATTTTTAAAAGTAATGAGCGAAGTTACAGAGAGACTTTCTTACAAAGTAAAAGACATTTCCTTAGCAGATTGGGGAAGAAAAGAAATCACATTGGCAGAGGCAGAAATGCCAGGCCTAATGGCACTTAGAGAAGAATACGGCAAAGAAAAACCGTTGAAAGGCGCCCGCATCGCAGGCTGCTTGCACATGACCATCCAAACGGCTGTGCTCATCGAAACACTTGTTGATTTGGGCGCGGACGTCACATGGTCGAGCTGCAATATTTTCTCAACACAAGACCACGCGGCAGCAGCGATTGCCAAAGCTGGAATTCCTGTGTTTGCATGGAAAGGCATGAGCGAAGAAGAATTCGATTGGTGTATTGAGCAAACCTTATTCGCTTTTCCAGAAGGCAAAGGCTTAAACATGATCTTAGACGATGGTGGCGATTTGACCAATATGGTTTTCGACCGCTTTCCTGAATTGACCAAAGAGATTAGAGGTTTGTCAGAAGAGACAACCACCGGAGTTCACAGATTGTATGAGCGCATGAAAAACGGAACACTCGTTATGCCAGCGATCAATGTGAATGACTCAGTTACCAAGTCGAAGTTCGACAACAAATACGGTTGTAAAGAGTCGTTGGTTGATGCTATTCGCAGGGCTACAGACATCATGATGGCAGGTAAAGTTGCCGTGGTTGGGGGTTATGGTGATGTTGGAAAAGGTTCAGCCGCTTCATTGCGAGGTGCAGGAGCGAGAGTAATCGTGACCGAAATCGATCCTATTTGCGCGCTTCAAGCAGCAATGGACGGATTTGAAGTGAAGAAAATGAAAGATGCAGTTTCTGAAGGTGACATTATTGTCACTGCCACTGGAAACAAAGACATCATTCGCGGAGAGCATTTCGAGTCGATGAAAGATAAAGCCATTGTGTGCAACATCGGACATTTCGACAATGAAATTGACGTGGCTTGGTTAAACAAGAATGCTAACAAAGACGAGATCAAACCACAAGTTGATTTATACACCTTGTCAAGCGGCAAGCAAATAGTGTTGCTGGCTGAAGGCCGATTGGTGAACTTGGGTTGCGCTACAGGGCACCCTTCGTTTGTGATGTCTAACTCGTTTACCAACCAAACATTGGCTCAAATAGAGTTGTGGAAGAATCACGCAAACTACAAGAATGAAGTGTATGTGTTGCCAAAGCACCTCGATGAGAAAGTGGCCATGCTTCACCTGAGTAAAATCGGTGTAGAATTGGATGAGCTTACTACAGAGCAAGCCCAATACATTGGAGTGGAAGTGAAAGGACCATTCAAGCCAGAGCAGTACCGTTATTAATGTAACGATCACACATAAAAAAGAAAGGGGCTTCGCGCCCCTTTTTTAGTTTGTAACGCTCAAGTGCGTGCCGTCAAATGTTGTCTGATATTCCCTTAGCGGCTGCGATGCGGGCCCCTTCAATATCTGACCATCGAGCAACAACCACTCAGAACCAGAGCAGGTGTCGATGCAACTTACGTTGCTATTTGAATCGACAATAACACGGCATTTATCCCTGACATAATACGGAGCTTGTCGGTCAAAGACTTTGATCTCATCTTCCGTAGTTCTAAACGCAATAAGTCCATTGTATCCGCCACTTATATAAACCCACCCATTTATAAAATTGAGGTTGTTATATTGCGGCAGGCTTAAAACGATGTATTCATTCACTCTGACGTTCGGTACTTGATGAATAACTTCTGGTTTCCGACAGTTACTCAACCAAACTGCACATATTATAATTATGATGGTAGTTTTAATCCTCACTTTTGTACTATAGATGAAATTAATGACAAACCTACATTTTAAAACCTTTTTAGGCCTCCTCATTGTTGTGTTGATGAGCGTTGGTGAAGCCAATGCCCAATCAAGAAAACGCTTGAAAGAATTAGAACGTGTTGAACAAGATCGAAATGCCGAAGAACAATCCAAATCAGACGAAGCGAAAAAGCGTCATATGGATATTCAGTCGAAGCAAACGAAGAAAGAAATGAAAAAGTATAAAAAGATGAGCAAGCGACACAATACGAACAGACGCGAGCCCTTCTTTAAGAAATGGTTTAAACGAAACAAACATTAAAAGTTATGGATGATTTTGGAAATATTCTTTATTTAATTTTTATCGCCCTCAGCCTCGTTGGCGGATTGTGGCAAAACTTTAACAAGCAAAAGGCGAAGAAGAAGGAGGAATCCGCGCAGTCTATTCCCAAGTATGAGGATGATTTTATAGATAAGTTCGAGCCCATCGATCAAGAAGAAGTTTTGGAAAATGAGAGGGAGGCGCGCGAAACGATTCAAGCGATGAAGCGGAAAACTGATCTCGTGAAAAAAGACAGGCGCATCAAAAGGCGTAACGATATTTTACTGGAGGCTGAATCTGCAGAGGAAGAAGAAGTTCCCGCTTTTGACCTCAAAGATTTTGATGCCCGAAAGGCCGTCATATACAGTGACATTATAAACCCACCTTACCTATGAAGAACATTAGAGCCTTAATCGTTGACGATGAAGAATTGGCAAGAAAAAACTTGGAATTTCTTCTCAAGGATGAATGTGCCTCAGTAGATGTGCTAGGCACGGCAGCGAATGCACGTGAAGCCAAAAAGTTTGTGCAGTCAAACACCATTGATTTGATGTTTTTAGACATTGAGATGCCAAACGGTTCAGGGTTTGATTTGCTCGAGTCACTTGGCGATGAGATCGATTTTAAAATCATATTTATCACCGCTTACCATGAATACGCCCTCAAAGCGTTTAAGTTTTCGGCAGTCGATTACCTATTGAAACCGATCAATATCGATGAACTAAAGTCAGCCATCGAAAAGGTGCGCCCGGGTTCTATGGTTGAATCAAAAGAGCAGATTTCGGCCTTGAAAGAAAACATGGCGCGAAAAGGCGAGGCCATGGAGAAGATCGCGCTGCCAAGTATGGAAGGATTGCAGTTTGTGAACCTCGATGAAATCATTTACTGCGAGAGTCAAGACAACTACACGCAGTTTTTTCTGACAGACGGACGCAGAATTATGGTATCAAAAACGATCAAACATTTTGAAGAAATGCTCGACCCAGACAGTTTCTTTCGCGTGCACCGATCCAACATTATCAACCTCAAATACATCGATAAATATGTGAAGGGCGAGGGAGGCTATATTGTCATGAAAAAAGGAGAGCGAATTCCTGTTTCGAGAAGAAGAAAAGAAGCCTTTTTACAACTTTTTCACTATCAGTAGATTGGACTTTTTTCCGATGACGGAGTGAATAAGACCGTTTTCTAATCGGTGAATGCATACTCCGTTGAAATACACTTACTTTACATCACAATAGTTCTTAAAACGGTCATAAAAGGCAGGTGCGATAAGGGTTTCGAGAAGATTAAAAAATTGTTAATCGTATTATTACTTTTTTATCTTTACCCGCCATTTTAGGGATGTTGACCACATCTCTGCTAACCTATCTAAAGACAGCGAGTCATGAGAAAACTTTTACTAATTGTACTGGGATTGTTGATGTCAACTGCGTATTCTTTCGGCCAAGCCGGCCAAGGCGGTATCAAAGCAACGGTTACAGAAGCATCCAACGGAATGCCTATTCCATTTGCAAACGTTGCCGTAAAACAAAACGGTAGTTTGATTACAGGTGGGTCAACGGATTTTGATGGGGTGGTAGAGATCAAGCCAATTCCACCAGGAAGATATGACCTTGAAATAACCAGTTTGGGTTTCTCGCCTATCCGAGTTTCAGGAATCAGCGTAAGCTCGAATAAAACATCTTTCGTTCCGAAAACAAGCACTGCCATGGCTTCTTCAGCCATTCAGATCACAGAATTTCAGGTCATTGAATACAAGAAACCACTTATTGAAAGAGACGGTGCCGCCACAACAGAGACAGTGACATCAGACGAAATTTCGAGAATGGCGGCTCGAAGTCCAGCGGATTTGGCTGCGACAGCCGGTGGTACTTATTCTAAGGACGATGGCTCGGGAACACTAAACATGAGAGGAGGGCGCGGTGATGCCAACTACTATTACATCGATGGTATTAAGGTAAGGGGTTCTTCTGCGATTCCGCAGTCGTCTATCGAGCAGGTTTCAGTAATTACAGGTGGATTACCATCGCAGTATGGGGATGTTACCGGTGGTGTTATTGCGATTACAACTAAAGGAGTTTCCAGGCAATATCACGGTGGAATAGAATTATTGTCTTCTGGTATCGGTGGCGACAATGGCTACGTGGGATTAGATCCTTACGGGTACAACCTTGCAGAGTTTAGCTTGTCAGGTCCACTTCTCCAAAAGAGAGATTCTTCGGGCAATAAGGAGCCGCTATTAGGATTCTTTCTTTCAGGTAACGTGACTTCAAACCGCGATTCAAGGCCATCAGCAGTAGGTGCTTGGAAAGTCAATGATGATGTGTTGGACAATTTGAAGTCTGATCCTTTGAGGAATGGATTTACGCCAGGTTCTGTGCTGTCGAATGCTGATTTTCTAAGGCTTTCCGACTTTGAAAAAGTGACAGTTCGCCCAAACACGAGTAATGTTGGGGCCAACTTGGCTGCGAAAATTGATGTGGTAACAACATCTTCTACTAACTTGACTCTTGGTGGAAGTTTGAACTACAGCAAAGGACAGCGCTACAATTATAACCAAGCGTTGTTTGATTATGAAAGCTATCCAGAGCAAACGTCAGTTGACTGGAGAGCATACGCCCGCTTTACCCAACGTTTTAAAAACAGTGAGTCGGAAGATGAGGGAAGTGCGTCACTTATTAAGAATGCGTATTACACTATTCAGGCTGATTATAGTCAAGAATATACAAGACGTTGGGATCCAACGCATCGTGATAATTTCTTTGACTATGGCTACATCGGAAAATTTGATGTGCAACAGGGCGAGGATTATGCCATTGGAACAGATAGCTTAACCGGTATTTTTGGTAACATCCAGCAAACATTCGTTGATACGCTTATTACCTTCACTCCTGGAACTGCTAATCCTGATTTAGCGAGATTCACGCAACGCTATTATGAGTTGAATGGATGGGAAGGTTTTGACGCAGAAGGCAACCCAATTTATGACCCCTCACGATCGAGCGCCTATACCAATTACAACAATATCCAAACGGGTGGTGGTTTGATTAACGGAGACAACCTCTCTGACCGTTCACGAGACGTGTATGGAATGTGGGTATATAATAATGATGTGACAAATGGCCGTGGAAGTGCATCAGACAATTACTTTGAAGCCATTACCAATCAGATTCGTTTAACAGGTCAAGGCTCAGCAGATATTGGCAATCACAACTTCATCCTCGGTTTCGAATACGAGCAAAGGGTTGATAGGCAATACAGCTTGAGCCCAAGAAGATTATGGCAAATTGCCAGACTTCGGGCTAACACACACATTGAACAATTAGATTTTGCTAATCCTTCCATTGAATATCCAGGACCAACGGTTTCATACACAAGGCTAAACGCGTCACCCGGTGAATATACTGGTGCAGACGACCCTCAAAGTTTTATCGATTATAACCTCAGAAGGGCCACAGGTTTAGATCCTGATGGTGTTGACTTTTTAGATGTGAACAACATCGACCCCAGTGTTTATCAATTAGAGTTTTTCTCTGCAGACGAGTTATTTAATCAAGGTACTGGTTCATTGGTAAGTTACTTTGGCTATGATCCTTATGGAAACAGAACTACCGCGAATCCTTCGTTCAGTGACTATTTCAATGCCATTGACGAAAACGGAAACTTTACACGTCCAATTGCTCCGTACCAGCCGATTTATGTAGCTGGATTTATCGAGGATAAATTCGAGTTTGATGACTTAATTTTTCGAATTGGATTGCGTGTTGACCGGTTCGATGCGAATCAGCAAGTGTTGAAAGACCAGCATGTATTGTTCCCAACAGTGAGAGCCAGAGAAAACGAAGCCCTTGAACTTTTGCCCGAGGGCGTTAATTCTCATCCGGGCAATATTGGTGATGATTATGTTGTTTATGTTGACAACATTAAAAATCCAACATCTATTCTAGGTTACCGCAATGGAGACATTTGGTACAACTCACAAGGAACTGAATTGAATGATGGGTCAGCTTTGCGAATTTCTAACGGTTTACCAGCTCCATTGTTAGTTGACAAAGAGAGAACCAGTAGTGTTGATATCACTGAAGACTCCTTTGAAGACTATGCACCCCAAACGAATTTTATGCCTCGTGTAGCCTTTAGTTTCCCGATTTCGGATGAGGCCAATTTCTTCGCCCATTATGACGTATTGACCAAGAGACCAACAGTTGGAAACAGGCTAGATCCATCTGACTACTATTTTCTAGAAAGTAGAGCGAGTTCTGCAGAACTTGATAATCCTGATTTAAGACCAGAGCGCACGATCGACTATGAGGTTGGTTTTCAGCAAGCGTTGACTCCCTCTATGGCGCTGAAGATTTCAGCGTTCTACAGAGAATCAAGAGATATGGTGCAAGTAGCTAGAATGTTCGATGCTTATCCAATTGAATACAACACCTTCAGAAACATTGACTTTGCTACTGTGAAAGGCTTGACCATGAGCTATGACCTCAGAAGAACGAATAACCTCACGATCAGGGCTTCATATACCTTGCAATTTGCTGAAGGAACAGGTTCTGGTTCAACTTCTCAATTAAACTTAGCTAGAAGTGGTCAAGGAAACCTAAGGGCTCCAATCCGCCTCAGCTATGACCAACGACATGCTATCGTGGCCAATTTCGATTACCGATATGGTGAGAAAGAAAATTACAACGGTCCAATGATCGGTGATAAGCAGATATTGAAAAACACAGGTTTCAACCTTCAGATGCGAGCAGGATCGGGTACACCATACAACCCTCAAGGTAACTACACCTCAAGTCAGTTGTTCACCGTAACTCCAGCCCCTCTTCAACAAGGGGCCATCAATAGCGCAAGCTTACCTTGGACATTTAGATTCGACTTTGTGCTCGATAGAGACTTTACATACACGATGAGTGGAGGTCGAGTAGTTGGTATCAATGCTTATGTTCAGGTACTTAACCTTCTCAATGCAAGAAATATCAATAACGTTTACAGAGCAACAGGTAACCCAGACGATGATGGTTATTTGAATTCTGCAAATGGATTAAACTTTATCGGAGAGCAAAACAGCCCAGCTTCATTTACTGAATACTATGCAATGAAGCTGTGGGATCCAACGAATTGGCAATTACCTAGAAGAATCAGACTTGGCGTGAGGGTTAACTTCTAACTAACCAAAGAACTTTGAATATGAAAACAAGAGCAATATTAATCAGTCTTTCGGTCCTTACTTTGAGCATGTCAGTGCATGCTGAAAGGTATAAGTACGAAAATCAGAATAAAGGAGGCAACGACAATCCGCCAGCTGTTGCCGCTAACTGTAACCCAGCAACAGCTGCTGCTGAATTGAACATCAACAACACGCGCGCTTTGATTCAAAGTGGAGGCGATATGTGGTGGGATTTTAACCGCGCGAGGTATGAAATACCAAAAGGATCAAGACGCACTTCGCTCTTTGCGGGTTCACTTTGGTTGGCTGGACAAGATATTTCTGGTCAGTTTAAAGTAGCAGCTCTGCGATTTCGCCAGATTGGTAACGATTACTGGACAGGTCCGCTGAGTACGGTCGATGCTGAGATTACACAGCAAACCTGTGCCGATTACGACCGTCATTGGGAAACTACGCTTTCAATGGTGGCAGAGTTTGCCGGTTGGTATCAAGCGGTAGAGGATGATCAAATAAATGGCACCAATAATGCCGAAAGAGACTATCCAGGCTATTCTATACCCACAGTAATCAGTGAATGGCCAGCACACGGGCGTAATTTTGAACCCTATAATGAAGATTATTATTTAGCTCCTTTTTATGATAGAAATGGAGACGGTAATTACAACCCTAGCGATGGTGATTATCCTGGTTATGTCATAAGCGGTCAAAGCGATTGTAGCCGTAGGGTAAGAGACCTCTATGGTGATCAAAATCTGTGGTGGATATTTAACGATAAAGGAAACATTCACACTGAATCAGGAGGTCAGTCAATTGGTATGGAGATTCGAGCGCAAGCCTTTGCTTACGCCACAACTGATGAGGTGAATAATATGACGTTTTACAACTATGAGTTGATCAATCGATCTACATTCGAATTGGCTGATACCTATTTCGGACAATGGGTAGATGGTGACCTCGGAAATGCACAAGATGACTTTGTTGGCGTAGATGTAAGAAGAGGATTGGGCTATTTTTATAACGGTGATGATAATGATGAAGATGCGGGTGGAAATTTTGGATATGGGAATAACCCTCCGGCCATTGGATTAGACTTTTTTCAGGGTCCCTTTCAGGCAAATGACTCAAAAGACAACTGCTTATGCTCCGACTATAATTCAGCCAAGGCAGACGATGGAATCGTATACTCAGGTCAAGGTGCAGGCTACGGTGATGGTATCGTTGATAACGAGCGCTACGGGATGAGAAAATTTCTTTACCACAACAATGCGGCAGGTCCTACAGGTGACCCGAGTAACGCAACAGATTACTACAACATGCTGCAAGGTATTTGGAAGGATAACACCCCAATGACTTTTGGTGGAAATGGATACAATCCAACCAATCCAAATGCGATACCGGCAAGCTATATGTTTCCCGGAGAAACAGATCCGCAGAATTGGGGTACAGACGGAGTTGAACCGCCAGCCAACTTGATTCCATGGACAGAAGTTAGCGCGGGTAACGTGCCAAACGACAGACGTTTCGTTCAATCTTCGGGTCCATTTACATTGGGGCCAGGGGCAGTGAATAACATTACCGTTGGTGTGGTTTGGATGCAAGCAGCCTCAGGTGGACGATTAGAGTCGGTTGAACTCATGCGCAGGGCAGATGATAAAACGCAGGCGCTCTTTGATTCGTGCTTTGAAATACTCGATGGCCCTGATGCGCCAGATGTAGCAACACAGGAGTTGGACAAAGAAATTATCTTAATGCTTTCCAATCCAATTAATTCAAATAACTACCAAGAGGGATATGCAATTGTTGACCCATTTTTAGCAGCACCTGATTCTGTAGAAACTGAAGCCGGTGTGAAGATTCGCTTGACCGAAGAGGAAAAACGATTATTCTCAACCTACAAATTTGAGGGATATCAAATCTATCAATTGGCAGATGCATCCGTTGGGACCAACGATTTGACTGACAATGACAAAGCGCGATTGGTGGCTCAGGTTGATATCGCTAATGATGTTGATCGCTTGATTAACTACGAGTTCAATTCTCAAATTGGCCAAGATGTTCCTAGGATTATGGTTGATGGCGAAAATCAAGGTGTTAAGCATAGTTTTAGAATTACTGAAGATCTTTTTTCTACTACTGATTCCAGGTTGGTTAACCACAAAACGTACTATTTCATGGCGATTGCTTATGCTTACAATCGATATGGAGACGGAGTCGGTAATCTTCAACACATTGATGGTGTGTATGACCCTGCAAATGACAGAACAGAGGGACAGAAAATACCATATTTGGCGAGTAGAAAAGCACCTTCAGGAGCTGTTAGAGTCATTGAAGCCATTCCACACAAAACAGATATTGAATTTGATGGTGTGCAACTCAACTCACAATATGGTGATGGTATTGAGATCACACGCCTAGAAGGCCGAGGAAATGGAGGTTTATTTGCGAGTATCAAGGAAGACTACCTCGACTCTATTGCAAGCGGAGAATTGATGGAGAGCATCGTCTATGAAGCAGGCGAAGGTCCTGTAGGATTAAAAGTGATTGATCCATTGACGGTCAAACCAGGGGAGTTTACCATTCAATTTCTTGATACGGCTGCTTCAGGTGATTTCTCTGAGCTAGTTTGGCTGATCTACGAGCGTAATTCAACTACACCTATCGATACCATCTTTGCCGATCAAACCATTAAATTGAATAATGAACAGCTTTTGCTAGATTTAGGTTTGTCGCTCACTGTTGGCCCGGGTTATCCAGCGCTTTCAGATAGAAGTGTAAACAATGGTTTTGTCGGATTTCAAGTGGTATATAATGATGAGACCGAAGAGTGGTTGAGCGGTATTGCTGACGATGATGGTTCTGATGCATTTAACTGGATTAAATCTGGAAAGCTTTTCCTAGGTGCTGGAAGTGATGGATTTGAACTTGCCAACAATGATGCCGCTTTGCAAAATATCAACCCAGAAGATTTTCCTATGGATCCAAATGAAAACTGGGAAAATGTAGCAGGTCGAACCTGGGCACCTTTTGCAGTGGCTAGTTTTGATACGGCTCATCCTATCCCTTTCTTCTTTGCGAATGGCGTAATGCAAGGTAATTTTTCGAGAGTAATGCGCAGACTCGCGGGTCTTCAAAACACCCCAAGTGTTGACATTGTAATAACATCAGACAAATCGCTTTGGACCCGTTGTCCAGTGTTAGAGGCTGAAGACAATCCTACGTTAACACAAGGGAATGCAGCTCGAGGTGAATTTAGAAGGGGATTGTCAGTAGATAAAGACGGAAGAAACCAGCTCGATCCAAACTGCAACGTTGATGAAGCCACATTCAATGGAGAACAAATATTGGGCGACTTGGCTGCCGATCTTAGACAATCTGATTTAGATTACTTCGCTAATCTGCTCGACACAACCTCTTTGACGCTTGAGAATGCCTCAATCGGTATGGGATGGTTCCCAGGTTATGCGATAAATATTGAAACAGGAGAGAAACTCAACATGGCGTTCTCTGAAAACTCTTGGTTAGGTGGTGATAACGGTGCAGATATGCAATGGAATCCAACATCTAAGATCGCTGAAGCCTTGTTTGGTGAGCGGAGATTTGGAGGTATGCACATGGTTTACGTGTTCAGAAGCAACACAGAAGATGGAGCATTACTGGATGATGAATCTTATTTAATGCCTGCGTATGATGGCGGAAATTTCTCTTTCGAGAAACTGATTTCTTTTGATGCAACCAGAGCCGCTGCCGTAATTCAACCAAACAATGATTTGTATAAAAACTATATGTCGGTAATGCGTGCAGGTGCATGGGTAGGTTATCCATTATTGGCCGAGGGATTCGAGTTGTTTGGAGCTTCAGGTCAAAATGATGTAACTATCAAGTTGCGGTCATCTCAGCCATACCGTGCATATTCAGGGTCACGCGATCAAATTGGAATTAGCGAGATAATAGCCGGTGAGTCCTACTACGTTTCAAGCGGTAGGTTGACAGTGCTTCAAAATACGATCAACGGACAAGGTGATACTGTGCAAACTCAAGCGCGATTGTTTAACGGTGACGCATTCACTGCAATAACCGATGGAGCGATTTCAGGCTCGCAAGACTTATTCTTGGTTAAAACAATCAACAAAGGGCTGCCATTGTATAATTTCAACACCTTCAATGTAGCTCCAACTAAATCAATTCGCTTTGGGCAGGAAGCCTTAGAAGAAATTAAGGCCGTTCCAAATCCATATTACGCTTATAACCAATATGAGACTCAACGATTGGAGTATTTGATTAAGATCATCAACCTGCCTCAAACGTGCACAGTAAACATCTTTACTGTAAATGGTACTTTGGTAAGAACGTTCAGAAAGGATGATCCAACAACCACCAGCATCAATTGGGATTTGAAAAACCAAGACGAGATCGTGGTTTCTAGTGGACTTTACATCATTCACGTGGAAGCTCCTGGAATTGGAGAAAAAGTCATCAAGTGGTTTGGTGTGCTAAGACCAATTGACCTTAACTCATTCTAATTATACTTAAAGAGAAAAGTGATGAGAAATTTTAAATACCTATTTGCAATCGTGCTTGCAGGCCTTTCGTTTCAGTCTTTTGCTGGAAACAAAGAAAGAATTGGTCAAGCAGGAGCAAATGAGCTACTCATTAATCCGTGGGCGCGAAGCAGCGGCTTTGGAGGTGCTAATTCTGCCTTTGCCGAAGGAACAGACGCATTCAATTTGAATATTTCTGGACTGACTTCGATAAATAAAACGGAGCTTTATTACAGTAATGTCATGCTTTTTACGGGCACTGACATTACAATTAATTCGATTGCTCTAGGGCAGCGAGTAGGGGAAGGAGTATTAGGGATATCAATTAACGCCATGGCGTTTGGCGATATCGAAATTACAACGACTGACAACCCTGATGGAGGTCAAGGTACTTACAGCCCGCAGTTTTTGAATATAGCTGTAGCATATGCTCGAAATTTCTCTAACAGTATTCACGCTGGTGGTGCCATTAGAATTGTCAATGAATCAATCAATAATGTTGGAGCGCAAGGCGTGGCATTGGATGCGGGTATTCGCTACCAAACTGGTGATTACGATAGGATGAAGTTTGGCATCGCTATTCGAAATGTTGGCCCTAAGATGCGCTACACTGGTGATGGATTATCTGAAACGGTAATTCTTCAGGATGCTGAATTTACCTTGAATCAACGAACAGAGAGTTTCGAAATGCCTGCATTATTAAACATCGGTGCATCGTATGATTTCTATTTGCTTCCTACAACCGCATCTGAAGGGAATGATGAAGCACTTCCGAGCGATTATCGGTTGACATTGGCAGGTACATTCACTTCCAATTCCTTTTCACAAGACCAGTTTAGAGGAGGCATTGAGTTGGGATATCGAAATTTTATTGCGATTCGAGCAGGGTTGGTGTACGAGCAAAACGGCTTTGGTGTGCTTGGTGAAGGACGCGTGAATGCTAATACAGGTCCTACAATGGGTTTGTCAGCGAACTTGCCTTTTAACGGGAAGAAAGAAAGCGGTATTAGCATGGATTATTCTTACCGCTTTGCAAATCCATTAGGTGGTACACACAGCTTTGGGTTAAGACTCAGAATCTAATTGAAATACATATTTTTGCGCAGCGGAACCGTTCGAAGAGCGGTTCCGCTGTTTTTGGTTAAAAAAGAACACACAATAAGCATGTCAGACATTAGATATTATACAGAAGAGGGTTTGCAAAAATTGAAGGATGAATTGCACGAAATGAGAACAGTGCAACGTCCATCCATATCCAAGCAAATCGCTGAGGCACGAGATAAGGGCGACCTTTCTGAAAATGCCGAATACGATGCCGCAAAAGAAGCACAAGGCATGCTTGAAATGAAGATTGCCAAGCTAGAAGGCCTGGTAAGCAACGCGCGCATCATCGACAAAAGTCAGCTGTCAAAAGATAAAATATTGATCTTATCTACTGCCAAGTTGAAAAACATCGGCATGAATAAAGAGTTTGTTTATACCCTAGTTGCCGAAAACGAAGCCAATTTGCGCGAAGGGAAAATCAGTATCGACTCGCCAATGGGCAAGGGCCTGTTAGGGAAAAAAGTAGGCGAGATTGCCGAAATTGAAGTTCCAAACGGGGTGATGAAATTTGAAGTTTTAGAGATAATCATTTAATGTCGAGCATTTTTTCCAGAATTTACAGAGGCGAGATTCCGGGCCATTTTATTGCGAAGAATGATGAATTTTTCGCCATTTTGGACATTAGTCCACTGACCGTTGGTCATGTGCTCGTAATTCCAACCCAAGAAATCGATTACTTATTTGACCTTGAGGCTGCGTTTGTTGGCCGTTATATGCAATTCACACAGAAAGTAGCCAAAGCCATCGAGGAAGTGATCGATTGTAAAAGAATTGGTGTGGCCGTAATCGGCTTAGAAGTGCCGCATGCCCACATTCATCTGGTCCCAATCAATGAAGTAGGCGATATTAATTTCAGTAAACCAAAGCTTTCATTGAGTCCAGAACTTATGGAAAAAACACGCTCTGCCATTGCAGCTGCATTTACTTCACGCGATCAGGATTCTGAGATATAAATGTTGCCCACCCTTTTTTACTTCCTGTAGGTAACACATTCGTAGTCTGATAATAATGGCAAAGCGCTACTGCCAAGCCATCTGTGGCGTCAAGGTGTTTGGGGAGCTGCTCAATCTTCAAAATACTTTGAAGCATTCCTGCTACTTGCTCTTTCGATGCTGCTCCGCTTCCAGTGATTGATTGCTTTATTTTTCTCGGACTGTATTCTGTAATCGGGATGTTTCTGTAAAGTGCAGCAGCCATTGATACACCTTGAGCGCGCCCTAATTTCAGCATCGATTGAATGTTTTTTCCGTAAAATGGGGCTTCTAACGCCACCTCATCAGGAAGGAATTCATCAACGAGCGCCAATGTTTTTTCGAAAATGCGTTTGAGTTTGTCGGCATAGTCTCCATCTTTCATTTGAATCGATCCCATCGAAAGCATCGAAAGGGTTGAGCCGCTTATCATGATAATTCCGTAGCCCATGACATTCGTACCTGGGTCAATACCTAGAATTATCTTTTCTTTGAAGTTCTTTGATCGAGTAGACATCTATGATTAGTAGTTCGAAATTAAGGCTTAACCAGTTAATTGACTCGCTCAGGACTATTAGTTCTGAACAGACTAGTCAACGCATCGTGTATCGAGTAATCGGACTGTCGGTGAAGCTATTGGTTTCAATTGCAGCTGTTTACTACATCGCTCAAAGAACCCAATCGGCTGAATCAGAATTGGCATTGGGTCACTTTTTCCAAACAATTTTGGTTTCATCGCAACTTCCCATGGTCTTGTTTGCTTCGGTTCTGCTCATGATGGTGAATTGGTCTATGGAAGTCGTGAAATGGAAAGTTTTGATCGACACTCAATTTCAGGTGAAATGGAAAACGGCTTTTAAAGGTGTCATCAGCGGAGTTACGTTTGGAATATTTTCTCCAAATAGAATGGGGGAGTTCGTGGGTCGAATTTTGGCACTGCCGCCAGAACGCAGAGTGCTCGGCTCATTATTGTCGTTTGTAAATGGATTGTCTCAAACATTGGCAACCTTCTCTTTCGGAGTCATCGGCCTCATTTATTTCGTTCAGTATTTTGGAGCTGAAGTTTTTGGTGGTTTTGCAACCTTAGCGATTCAATTGACAATCTTGTCAAGTTTGGTCTTGGCAATTATGCTTTACTTCAGGGTCGATTTACTCTCTAAATTTCTGCAGCGGTTTACTTTTCTCAAAAAGTATCATGCACACTTTGATGTGTTTGAATCGCTGCCTAGTGCTATTCTGCAAAGGATTTATCATTTGTCGTTGCTTCGCTTCGTCACCTTCGTTCTTCAGTACATTCTCTTTTTTTACTTGATTCTCGAAAATCCTCAATGGCTCGCGATCATTGGTGCTTCGGTGTTGACGTTATTCTCCACAACACTTGTCCCGTTTTTGCCCATTCCAGATTTACTCTTGAGAGAAACCATTGCCCTCAGCTACTTTGATTTGTTTGAGTTTGACCTTTACCTCGTCAGCATAGCAGTGTTTAGCGTGTGGGCGATAAATGTTGCCCTTCCTGCCTTAATGGGAGCAGTGACCTTGTTTACCTACAGAATTTTCAGACGTTGGTCATGACAGCGCTCTTGATCTTGGTGCTGACAACCTACTTTCTGTTGTTTTTTTTTCTTCACCGTTATATTGACTTAAATCCGCCTCGCGCCCAAGGTGTCAGCTTTAATGAACCTCTAGCAGTAGTCATCGCCATGCGAAATGAAGAAAACAACATTATCGACTGCTTAAAAAGCATCAATGCATCAAAGGGATTTGAACACGCCATACACGTTATTCTTATAGATGATCACAGTGAAGATGCGAGTGTGAATACCGTGCGTGACAACCTTGATGCATTCGATAAGCTGAACATCACTCTGTTGAGTTCAACAGGCATCGGTAAGAAGAGCGCATTGGTAGAAGCGCTTCAATCTGTGAGTGAATCGTGGTGCTATCTAACAGATGCCGATTGCCAAGTGAAGCCAAATACGATATCATCCATGGCTTTTCAGTGCCTTCAAGAGAAGAAAAATATTGCCTTTGGGCCCGTTATGTATCATTTGGGGTCATTTCGAAATGAACTTATGGCGTATGAAAATATGAACACCCAATTGGTAGGAGAAGCGCTGCTCAGGTTCGGTAAACCAGCCATGGTAAACGGAGCCAATTTACTCCTTCATTCAACCGCAATTCCTGCATTTATCGCTGCTCAAAACATGAAGTATGCCAGTGGTGATGATGTGTTTTTTTCTCAATCATTAGATCATGCGAGCTATGCGGTTGTTCATCATGCAGCTAGCATAGTTACTACTTCAGCGCCTCAATCGCTTCGATCATTTTTCAGTCAGCGACTGCGCTGGACTTCTAAACATTCAGGCTATTCTTTGGCGTTTTATAAATACTTCCCGGTAGTCGTGTTTCTTCAGAATTTTATTTTCTTGGTTTTGTATGTGCTTTGGGCCTTTCAAGGCTTTGGTATCAATCAAATATTTGTCGTTTTAGTGTGTAAATGGCCGGTTGAATGGGCTTTTCATACGTTATGGTTTCGTAAATACGATGAAAAAGCTGGTTTGGTACATGGCCTTCTCTTAACGTTGCTTCAACCTCTTCAAATAGTGGTTGTGGGCATTTCTGCTATGCTTAATTTGCAGTATGAATGGAAAGGGCGAAATGTGGTAAATCAATCCATTGCCAATTGAATTGAATGTGATCAAGTTTAAAAAATATCCCTTATTTGTTCTTGGAGCAACGGTCATTTGCGCCATCATAATGGTGGCAGTATTTGGGTCGCATTTACGACCTGATTCCTCTCAATTTGCCAGCACCCAAAATCGTTCTCTCGCCAAGCTAAAGCCTTTAACGCAGGTTCAGTTTTTGAAATACAGAATGAATAAGCCACTCAGCAAAAAAGGGTGGCGTGAACGCATTCGAAATGGGGGCATCGAGAGTGATTTTGTTTATTATCCGTACGATAAACTATCCATGTCAGGAAACTTAGTTACGATTGATTTTCGCGACAGAAGTCGCACGTATCAGATGGCAGATATTCTATATGCCATTGACCCGATCACAGTGGAATCGATTGGACAGAGCACTTCAACTGCATTCACGTTTGTTGACATTGACAACAATTCCCTAGCCACAACTACTCGGGCAATGACAGCCGAAATTGAAGATGAAAATTTAGTCTCAAAAACATTTTTATTCGGCACCGATGCGCTGGGTTGAGACGTGCTAAGTAGGCTGATGGCTGGAAGTGCAGTTTCCTTGAGCGTGGGTTTTTTTGCCGTGTGTGCATCGGTCTTTTTGGGGTTGATGATTGGCCTGTTTGCCGGTTATTTTGGAGGAATTGTTGATCGAATGTTGAGTTGGAGCATGAACTTATTTTGGTCTGTTCCGGCTATCCTTTTGGTTGTTTCGGTGACCATCGCCTTGGGCACAGGAGTGCAAGCGCTGATCATCGGAATTGCCTTGGTGCTATGGGTTGAAATGGCACAAGTGGTGCGACATACAGTGTTGTCCATACGGCTAAAAGATTTTGTCAAAGCACTGCGGTTGATGGGACTATCGCATTTTAAAATACTCTTTAAACATATCATTCCCGGTTTGATGGGCCCAATTGCAGTGTTAGCTTCTACGAGCTTTGCGGAGGCAATTATGCTGGAAGCAGGACTGAGTTTTTTAGGAATTGGTGTACAGCCGCCTCAACCATCGTGGGGAAATATGATCCGCGACTCGTACGGTTACATTATTGCTGGCGACAGCGCTTTTTTAGCCATAATTCCTTCTACAGCGCTGATTGTGTTGATTCTTTCGTTTGTATTTGTTAGCAATGGGCTGAAAGAAATGACAGATGTAAAGTACGACCGTTCGCAGCGAGGCACACTTTGACCTTAAAAACTTAGCAACGCAATACTGAACACTGTGGTAGCAGCCAAAAACATGACGAGCGTAAAAGGAAGTATATCGCGTGCGCTGAGCTGGGTGATACCGAGCAGAGGCAGCGCCCAAAAAGGCTGAAGCATATTGGTTACCTCATCGCCATAGGCCAAAGCCAAGATTCCCTTGTTCAACGGAACACCCAGTTCAATGGAGCTTTGCACGATGATTGGCCCTTGAATCGCCCATTGCCCACCACCACTTGGTACAAAAATGTTGACGACTCCCGCGCTTAAAAAGGTCAATAGAGGAAAAGAAGTTGCTGACGAATGTTCGATGAGAAATGTAGAAAATGATTCCACCAATCCGCTGCTTTTCATCAGGGCAAGTATGCCAAAATACAAGGGGAATTGAATCAGAATGCCAGATGCACCTACGATGGCGCTCTCTACGGCAACTACAAACGAAGAAATGTGTTTATGCGCCAATAAACACAGGCCGAGCAAAAGGAAATTAATGTTGTTTGGAGTGAAGAAAGAAAGAATGCTCGACTCGTTGAACATAGCTGTTAGGCAATAGGCAATTAACCCCACTCCTATTAATTTCGAGAATACGCCACTGTGATCAAGTTTTTCTGCGCCAATCAAACCTTCAGTCTTGGTTTCAAAGGCAGATTCTTTGGAAAGCGAAGGCACCTTTGTTTCGGTGATTTTTCCAATGGCAAAAAGAGCTGCCGGCACTACGATTAATATTCCAATGGTGGTCAGCAGATTCATCATCGAAAATGCAGTTTGATCCAAGCTGATCGCGTTGGGAAGTAAATGGGCGTATTGATCGTCTACAATCGACTTCAAGTGTCCTTCTTCCGCCACTTTTATCAGCGATGACCCCGATATGCCACCGTGCCAAATCAACATGGCCGAATAGCCCGCAGCTCCGATCAGCCCATAATTAATTGGCCGTTGTTCTGCCTGTGCTTTTTCGCCAACTTTTCGTGCGAGAATGGCACCGAAAATCAGCCCTAATCCCCAATTAAATAGCCCAACACACATGGAGGTAAAAGCCACTAATGCTGCTGATCTCTCAGTGGTGGTGCAAGGAATAACTAGTTTTTTGATGATTTTCGACACCACTGGCGAAAGCGCCAGAGCGTGACCAAGCACCAGAATCAACATCATTTGCATGGCGAAAACCATCAAATTAGGCTCCCAAAGTCCTGCTGCCCAGCCGCGCATAATTTCAAAAGCTGATGATGTATTGGAATCTCCAAACGCAAAAACGATGATCAGCGTAACCGCGGTGAGCAATAAAGCAATGGTGTAAGGAGATGGTAAAAACCTTCTTACACCATTGATGTACGTTTCAAAGAAACGTTTGCTCATTTAGAATGGCAAGTCATCGGGTTCAGAGCTGTCAGTGCTTGGTTCGTCAGGGAATCCAGCTTCTGAAAACGGATCGCCACTCTTACTTGCGCTTGCAGAACTTCCAGCACTGCTTGAATTGGCAGGCTCAAGTCGCCATGCTTGCAGATTGACAAAGTACTTTCCGTTGTATTCGTTTCCGCGCAAATTGAAATGCACTTTTATTTGATCGCCCGACTTGTAAGGTGCAATCAAATCAACGCGGTCCTTCACCAATTCAAATTTGATGTCTTGCGGGTATTGCTCCTTTGTGGTTACTACAAATTCCCTTTTTTGAAATCCTGAACTGAATGACTGTGCTTCAAGAATCACTTTGATACTTCCTTCTATATCCATGGTTTAATCATTAAATGAAAGTAAGGTTTTCCACGCCTCATCTATCTTTCCTTCGTTTAAATATGCTTTTGCTTTTTCGTGTAATCGCTTTTCTAAAGCTACTACATCATTTTCGAATTCTACAAATATGTCAGCTAATTCGGTTAATTTAAAATCATTGACATCCGTTTCATTGGGCAACGCTTCCACGTTACCTAATTGTCCGAGGTTGTTTCCGCTGAGCGTGTCGCTGTTTCGAATGTCTGCAGGAATTTGGTCTACGCCAATTCCCATTTTTTGGAGCGGTTTTGCTACCTCAAACAAAGCATTTCCATGCGCTCTTACATAAAAGTCGCCTCCCATTCGTCCAACCAAATCTATTTTGGTTTGGTCGATTTTTCCAGCTTCATCCAATACGCTTTCGTTTACATGAATCAGCACCACCTCACAAATAATTAAGTTGCCAGCTCCACCTTCAGTGCCAAGTTCCACCACTTCTTTTACCACGCATTCAAACTGCACGGGTGATTCTTTCACCCTGAAGGGTTTTACTTTTTCAGATGTGAGCGGAGTGAAGCCTGACTTGATGAATTCATCTGTTCCTTTTGGGTATTCAGTGCTCGCTAACGACATTTGCTCTACCATGGCATGGGTCACCACATTGATTACCACTTCGCCCACTTCCTTAACATTTTCAAAGGTGTGTTTGGTCGTATTGTCCCGCCCTCTTCGCGCTGGCGAGAAAATAGCAATCGGTGGATTGGCGCTAAACACGTTGAAAAAACTAAACGGACTGAGGTTCGCGTGGCCATCTTTATCCAATGTGCTGGCAAAAGCAATTGGACGAGGACCAATAGCACCGAGCAAATATCCGTGAAGCTTGGGTATTGATGTGTTTTTAGGATCTACAATCATGTCGTTGAAATGAAGGGCAAAAGTAACTTTCATCTTCGATATCTATTTCCTCTAAAATGATAGAACAAACAACGAAAAATTATATCTTTGCGCTCCTTTTTCGATAAAGGTGTTCTTTTAAACGCGGGTGTGGCGAAATTGGTAGACGCGCTAGACTTAGGATCTAGTTCCGCAAGGTGTGGGGGTTCGAGTCCCTTCACCCGCACATATTAATTTTGGTGGGTCATTCCTCCAATTTAAAATTTAGAATAAATGAAAGACCGCACTTTGAACGGTCTTTTTTTTTGCCATGACTTTTAAAATAAAACAATGAATATTACGCAAGAGAATATTGACGAATTAAACGCGAAGGTTACGATCGAAATTGAGCCTTCTGATTATGAAAATGCCGTGACCTCCATCCTTGATGGGCATCGCAAGAAAATGACACTGCAAGGCTTCAGACCAGGGAAAGTGCCATTTGGAGTTGCAAAGAAGATGTACGGTAAATCCGTTTTGGCTGAAGAACTCAATAGAATATTATCCGAAAACTTAAATGCCCATATCAAAGACAACGAGTTGAACATCATTGGTCAGCCATTGCCAGAAGATATTGAAGAGTTGGAGTTAGACTTCAATAAAACCTTCGAATTTAAATACCAATTAGGCATTGCGCCTTCGTTTGAAGTAGAATTGTCTGCCAAAGACAAATTCAATCAGTATAAGATTATGGTTGACGATGATCTGGTTGGCAAGTATGTGAAAGACTTTCAGAGACGACATGGTAATTCCACCGAAGTTGATGTTGTAGGTCCAGAAGACATGATCTATGGAACCATTCATGAGCTTGGAAAAGACGGAAGCCGCAAAGAAGGTGGCCATCATAACCATACCACTATCGCAATAGATTACCTGGAAAATAAGGACGCTAAGAAAAAACTCATCGGACTTAAAAAAGGCGCTACCACCAAGATAGAACCTGCTAAATTGGCCAAAGGTGATGTGGATTTATCGCAAATGCTTGGCGTGCCTGTGTCTGAATTAGAAAGCGTTGCCAAAGAGTATGAATTGACCATTGACTCGATTAGCAATATTGAATTGCACCCGCTCAATGCAGCGCTTTTCGATAAAGTGGTAGGACCGGGTAGCGCAAAGACAACCGAAGAATTCAAAGCGAAAATTGCCCTGGACTTGGAAAATTACCTCAAGGGCGATAGTGAGAAAAAATTGAGAAGAGATATTCACGACAAGCTTCTCGAGCGTCAAAAGTTGAGTTTACCCGATGAATTCATCAAGCGATGGTTGCTCGAACAAGGTGCTCAAAACCCCGAAAAGCCAATTACTCAGGAAGATATCGATCGTGAATACGCTGATTATAGCCGAATGCTTAGGGTTCAGCTTATCGAGTCGCAAATCGCAAAGCAGAATGAGATTAAGATCGAATTCACCGATATTCAAGACCGCGTAAAGGCAAATATCAAGGCGCAGTTTGCCAGCTTCGGTCAAGGCGAAGTAGAAGACAGTATGCTCGACCAATTTGCGCAGAATTTCCTGCAGAAAGAAGAAGAAGTAAGAAAAGTGTACGACCAACTTTTAGACGAACGCATCACCGAATTTTATAAGAATACTGTGAAGCTTCAGGAAAAAGAGGTGACCTTTGATGAATTCGTTAAATTAGCCTCCAGCAAAACTGGCAAAGGGAAATTTATGGATCAGGTTTCAAACCTTTTAAAATTCTAAAATGACAAACGGAAAAGAATTTAGAAATTATGCGGTAAACCACTTGGGAATGAGTGGTTTGGCGGTAGATGATTACGTGAAAGCGACCAGTAAGCCTGAGTCAATGACACGCACAGTGATTGAGGAACGCCCAATGCCCTTTAGAGAAGTTGATGTGTTTTCTCGATTGATGATGGATCGAATCATCTTCTTGGGCTTGCCCATCGATGATTTTATCGCGAACATCATTCAAGCACAACTGCTGTTCTTAGAATCTGCCGATTCAGCCAAGGATATTCAGATTTATATCAATAGCCCCGGAGGATCGGTGTATGCAGGTCTCGGAATTTATGATACAATGCAGTATATCGGATGTGACGTTTCAACCATTTGCACCGGAATGGCGGCTTCCATGGGTGCAGTAATACTTTGTGCTGGTCAAAACGGAAAGCGCACAGCATTGAAGCATTCGCGGGTGATGATTCATCAGCCCATGGGCGGTGTTGGAGGACAAGCCTCAGATATCGAGATTACAGCGAAAGAGATCAAAAAACTAAAGGACGAACTGTACAACATCATCGCAGAACATTCTGGTCAAGATATTGACAAAGTATGGGCAGATAGCGATCGCGACTTTTGGATGACATCTGAAGAAGCGAAGAACTACGGCATGATCGATGAAGTATTGATTAGAAAAAAGTAAGCCATGGCTAAAAGCACAGAGGAACAAATAAAATGCAGTTTTTGTGGTCGTGATAAGCGTGAAACCGCTGTTATGATCGCAGGAATTACAGGTCATATTTGCGATCGTTGCATCCAACAAGCCTCGCGGATTGTGGATGAAGAAATGAGTACGCGATTGCGCGATTCTGTGCTAGGTAATGTGAATCTTCTTAAACCAGCTGACATCAGCGCTCACCTCGATGAGTTTGTGATCGGCCAGAATGAGGCAAAACGAAATTTAGCCGTTGCAGTATATAATCATTATAAGCGAATTTCTCAGAAGGAAGACAGTGATGATGACGTGAGTATCGAGAAAAGTAACATGATCTTGGTAGGTCAAACGGGAACGGGAAAAACATTATTGGCAAAAACGATTGCAAAAATTCTGAACGTTCCTTTTTGTATTGCAGACGCCACAGTGCTGACCGAAGCGGGCTATGTAGGTGAAGATGTGGAGAGTATTCTGAGCCGTCTTCTACAAGCAGCCGAATACAACGTGGAGGCAGCTGAACGCGGTATTGTGTTCATTGACGAAATTGACAAGATCAGCAGAAAGAGCGACAACCCGTCTATTACACGTGATGTAAGTGGTGAGGGAGTTCAGCAAGGCTTATTAAAATTGCTCGAAGGTTCTGTGGTGGGAGTTCCACCGCAAGGCGGGCGCAAGCACCCCGAGCAAAAGTTGGTTCAAGTGAACACTAAAAACATTCTCTTTATTTGCGGTGGTGCGTTTGATGGGATTGATCGATTGATCTCTCGCAGGTTGAATACCGCGGCCATTGGCTACAGAAGTAAAACGGATAATGGCGAGGTAGAGAAAGAAAACTTACTGCAGTATGTTTCGCCTTCAGACCTTCGCGACTATGGCTTAATTCCTGAACTCATTGGTCGTTTGCCTTTGATTGGTTTCCTCAACCCGCTTGATCCGCCTGCGTTGCGAAGAATTTTAACCGAACCGAAAAATGCACTTATAAAACAGTACATGCGTTTGTTTGAAATGGAAAATATCAAGCTGAGTATCGATAAAGAAGTGCTTGACTTCATTGTAGAAAAGGCCATGGAGTATAAGTTGGGAGCGCGCGGATTACGGTCTATTTGTGAGGCCATCATGATGGATGCCATGTATGAAATGCCTTCACTGGAAGAAAAACCAGAGGAGTTTAAAATAACCTTAGACTACGCCAAGTCGCGGTTTGATTCGAGTACATTCAGAAAGCTCAGGGCTGCATAATCGGAATTTCCACCTCCAAGTACGTGTTATTCCTTCTTGAAATCAGTATGTTATCACATGTGGTGATATTGCCATAATTCAGAGACCTTGGGATTAAGTTCTGAACTTCCATGGCAGATCGACCTGTCACGAAGTGGGGGCAGGTAAAGGCGCTCGTGTAGGCAGCAGTTATCTCATTGGTGAAACTGCTTCCGCGCGAATTTCGACCTGTTACACTGCCGCTCGTTATTTCAAACACATCATCTTCAAATTCAGTATCAGTGCTCGACCCACTTACCCATTCATACACAAAGACACCATCTAAATTGATGTTGAAGTTAGGGCCAGTGATTAGGCCTTCTTTAATAGTAACTGTGTAGTAGCGTCTACCTTGGGTGTTTACACCTTCATTTTCAACGAAAAGCTTCCCATTCACATCGTAGATGTCCTTCCGATAGCCTTCAAACGAAAAGGAAATGACCGTGCCTTTATTCAAATACTTTCCGCTGAACGAAGCGAGTATTTTACCATACCTCGTTCCATTGTCATAACACGGTGTGCCCTTATCGGCATAGTTTAAATTAAGTAACAGCGGAAACACAGCCACCGTATCACTTAAAGATGTGGTTCTGCGATCTAAACAAACATCCAACGTTTGCTTTACACTCGTGTCATTGAGCAGTGTGTCGCCCATAGCAAAACGATGAACTTGCCTAAAAGCATCGTCAAAAATATGATGGGCCAAAGCGTAATCCCGCGCAGAGATTGTTTCCACATCCTCGTCTCTATCAGACTTGTTGCAGCCTGAAAAAACAGCTAAAACACTGATGATACAGAGTAAACTAGAAAAAAGAGTAAAGCGTCTTTTGGTCATTTTCGGCAGCAAGTTGAAGACAAATTTAACGATTCATCAAATTGAATC
Organism: Salibacteraceae bacterium; assembly: GCA_018401875.1. Lineage (GTDB taxonomy): Bacteria > Bacteroidota > Bacteroidia > Flavobacteriales_G > Salibacteraceae > SHAN690. The sequence continues at coordinate 127,495 of JAGYJZ010000008.1, read as the reverse complement.
ATATTTTATCGTAGACGCAGATGCTGAACGACAAGTTGTGAACATCATCTTTTGGATGGTTCAATAGCTCTGTTTTTCTCCATTTCGTATCGTCAAACTCGGGGAAGAGGGTTTCTCCATCGGGATTGGCATTCACATGGGTTATGTATAACCGATCGGCCAATGCGATGGTTTGATTGTATATTTCTCCTCCTCCGATAATAAAAAGCTCCGTTTCTCCTGCTTCACGTGCCTTTTCAATTCCGCGCTGAATGGAAGATTCTACTATGATGTTTGGTGCTTCAAACGCTTTATTTCTAGTTACCACAATGTTTGGCCTGTGCGGCAGTGGGCGGTATTTTTCTGGAATCGATTCAAAGTTTTTTCGACCCATTAACACATGGTGGCCACGTGTAGTTTTTGAAAAGAATTTCATATCGTCTGGAAGCTGCCAAGGCAAATCACCATTCGCTCCGATCACACGGTTTTTTCCAACGGCAGCAATAAGTGAAATGATCATACGGCAACAGATGCTTTAATGGCGGGGTGTGGGTTGTAATTCACCAATTCGAAGTCTTTAAAACTAAAATCAAAGATGTTTTTAACTTCGGGATTGATCTTCATCTGAGGTAATGGTAGGGTTGGCCTGCTCAACTGCTCATGGGCTTGATCAAAATGGTTTGAATATAAATGCGCATCACCAAACGTGTGCACGAAATCTCCCAAACCTAGATTGCACACTTGCGCAACCATCATAGTGAGAAGGGCATAGGAGGCGATGTTGAACGGTACACCCAAAAACACATCGGCACTGCGCTGGTATAATTGACACGACAGTTTACCATCGATGACATAAAATTGATAGAGTGTATGACACGGTGGAAGTCCAGCTTTGGCCATTTCTTCAATCTCCGAAGCATTCCATGCCGAAATAATCAACCTTCTCGAATTTGGATTGCGTTTTATTTCGTCAATCAACCACGACAATTGATCGAATCCGTTAAAATTACGCCATTGCTTGCCATATACCGGTCCAAGTTCGCCCCACTGCTTCGCAAATTGATTGTCTGTTTTTATCTTTTCTACGAACACCTTCATTTCATTTTTCCAAGCGTCTGAGTATTTTGGAAAATTGACAGCTCTGTTGGTCTGGTTGAGCCAATTTTGGTAGGGCCAGTCGTTCCAAATGTTTACTCCATTTTGCGCCAAGTATTGCAAATTGGTATCGCCTCTCATAAACCACAACAGCTCATGAATGATAGACTTCGTGTGTACTTTTTTTGTAGTCACCAGCGGAAATCCCTCTTCTAAGTTGAAGCGCATTTGGTAGCCAAATACACTGCGCGTTCCAACCCCGGTTCGGTCTGCTTTGTCAGAGCCGTTTTCAAGGACGTGTTTTAAAAGATCGTGGTATTGTTTCATTTCGGTTCAAAAATCCAATCTTCATTCGATTATGGCAATAGCTGCAACCAAAACCTTTCAAGAAGTTTTTAATAGAACATCCCAACGATGGATGCTGTGAAGAGGCAGGCTATTGTTCCGCCCAACAGTGCATACAGTCCTAATTTACTCAGTAATCCTTTTCGTGTAGGTGCCAGCGCTCCGATTCCGCCAATTTGTATTCCGATGGAAGCGAAATTGGCGAAACCACACAAGATGTAGGTCGACATGATGATGGATTTTTCGTGTTTAAACAAGCCTTCGGCTTTCATGTCACCCAGGGTGACATAGGCGTAAAATTCATTTAAAATAGTTTTTTCGCCCAGCAATTGACCGACCAATACGATGTCGTCTGCATCGATCCCCATTAAAAAAGCAATCGGAGCAAAGGCATAACCGATGATGAATTGAAACGACAATCCGCTGTAGTTTGTATGTTCTGAAATCAAGGCGTTGAGGCCAGTGAGGTGCCCAATACCATCTTCTAAAATATAGTTTCCGAGGTAGATCAATGCCGTGAAAACAAGCAGCATCGCACCAACATTGATGGCCAATTTTAACCCGTCTGTTGTTCCATTTGAAATGGCCTCTAAAAAATTGGAGCTTTTATTTTCGCTTGATACCGCCATCGAGCGATCGAAACTTTCCGTTTCTGGCACGAGTAGTTTTGCCGCAACCACTGCTGCCGGAGCAGACATCACAGAAGCAGTGAGCAGGTGTTTGGCAAACAGCACTTGCTGCACAGGGTCATCACCGCCTAAAAAATTGATGTAAGCCGCCAAAACTCCTCCAGCAATGGTGGCCATACCGCCAGACATCAAACACATGATCTCTGACTCCGTCATTTTATCGAGGTAGGGTCGCACGAGCAGCGGTGCTTCGGTTTGTCCCATAAAAATATTTCCCGCTGCAGCTAAACTTTCAGCGCCACTGAGGTTCATCAGCCGCTTCATCACCCAAGCAAACGCAAATACAAAGCGCTGTAAAATGCCCAAATAATAAAGAATGCTGCTGAGTGCAGAAAAGAAAACAATGGTAGGAAGCACATTGAACGCAAAGCTGATCACCGCGTTTTCCATTTTGTTGGATACGAATGATTTGAATAAGAATTCACTTCCAAACTGTGTAAATGAGATCACCTTTACAAAAGCTCTACTCATCCATTCAAAACCCGAAGCCACGAAGTCTACTTTCAACACGAGAATTGCGAATACAAGTTGCAGCGCGATACCCTTTAAGATCAGCGACCAATCAATGGAGCGCCTATTCTTACTCGATAGCCATCCGATTCCTACCAGCACGCCTAGACCCAAGAAACCTTTAAGAATGGATAGTATCAATGGTTGAGTTTAAAGATGGCAAGATATAAAATCTACTTTCTTCTTTTGATTTCATCGTGCAGCTCTGAAGCTTTTTCGTAATCTTCACTGGCAATGGCTTGATTGAGCTCTGTTTCTAACTCTTCCATGCTCATGTTGCTATATGCCGAATTGCTTTCTGAAAAATCATCAATTTTTGAAGCTTCATCTCCTAAGCTTTCTATTTCATCGTCATCGAGGATGATGCCCGCTGAGGCAAGTATAAACTCATAGGTGTAAATCGGGCATTTAAAGCGCACCGCTAGCGCGATGGCATCGCTCGTGCGCGTGTCAATTTCGATGGGTTCTTCACCTGCTTTTTGACAAATCAATTTCGCAAAGAAAATTCCCTCTAACAGGTTGTACACAATGACTTCACTGACTTGAATTTCGAAGGTGTCAGCAAACGTTTTAAAAATATCATGCGTAAGCGGCCTGCTCGGTTTCATATGCTCGAGTTCAATGGCGATCGCTTGCGCTTCGAAATTTCCAATAATGATGGGCAGCCTTCGTTTGCCAACAGACTCGCCCAACACCAGCGCATACGCACCCGTTTGAGTTTGGCTATACGATAAGCCGAGTATTTCTAATTTGATTTTAGACTTCTCCATCAGCCAGATTTTGGGCTTAGGCTTGTCCTGCTTTAAACGCCTTTACGGCTTCGATCATTTTCGGAACGACAACAAATGCGTCTCCAACAACACCATAATCAGCAGCTTTGAAAAATGGCGCTTCTTTGTCGGTGTTGATGACCACAATTACCTTGCTTCCGTTCACTCCAGCCAAGTGCTGAATGGCTCCAGAAATGCCAATGGCGATGTATAAATTCGGCCGTATAGCTATTCCTGTTTGGCCAACATGCTCGTGGTGAGGCCTCCATCCGATATCCGAAACGGGCCGCGAACAAGCGGTGGCAGCACCTAGTTCTTTCGCCAATTCTTCGATCATCGTCCAGTTTTCAGGACCTTTTAATCCGCGGCCTGCAGAAACAACGAGTTCTGCTTCCGTTAAGTTGATTCCCTCTCCACCTTCCGATTTAAAGTCTTTCACCTTCACACTTTGGGCGCCAAGTTCTGGTGAGAAAGCACTAACATCCGCTGCACCTTCTGCTTTCACTTTTGAAATCGCATTTGGAATCGCATTTGGAATTAGCGTAATGATTTTTTTGTCTGTCTTGATTTTTACTTGAGCGAATGCCTTTCCTGAAAACACGTTCGTTTTCACGATAAAGTCGCCACCAGTCTCTGGGTAATCAATGGCACCAGCTACCATGCCCGCCTTCATTTTTGCCGATACAAGTGGGGCGATGCTTTTACCCGTATAATCATGTGAGAAGACGATCAATTCTGCACTTGTTTCTTCAGCGGCTGCGATGGTGAGCTTTGTCAACTGACTTGGATCAAGATCGGTAATTGCTGCACAATGCAGAATTTTGCTTATCCCGTAAGAGGCAAGCTCATTTAAGCCCGCTTGATCTAAATTTCCATATGTAACAACAGCGGCTGTTCCGCCCGTTGTTGATGCAACTTTGGCTCCGTAAGTTGCCGCTTCAAACGCAGCTTTGGCAACTTTTCCATTATCACTCTCTGCAAATACTAATACGTTCATTCTTAAATAACTTTGGCTTCGCTATGAAGCAGGTTGATCAATTCTGTAATGTTTTCAGGGTCAATGAGTGTTACATCGCCCTTGGCTGGCGGTAGGCTGAAACGAATGGTTTCTGTCAGTGAATCAGTAACTGTTGCTGAAATCACGCTCAGCGGTTTCGAACGGGCTGCCATGATTCCTCTCATGTTTGGAATGCGCTGCTCTGCCATGCCTTTGGCAGCTGAAATCACCGCAGGGAGATTCACTTCAAGCACTTCAACTCCGCCTTGCTTATCTCGCTCAATTGTTGCGGCATTTCCGCTTACCTCGAGTTTTGTAGCATTTGATGTGTATGGCACATCCATGATCGCGGCAATCATGCCTCCCACTTGTGATCCATTGTAGTTGATCGTTTCTTTTCCTGTGAGCACCAGGTCGAAGGCATTGCTCGTTGCGTAGTTGGCGATTTCGGCTGCTACTTGGTAGGCATCTATAGCGGGTGAATCTACGCGCACTGCTTCGTCTGCTCCGATGGCTAATGCTTTACGCATGATCGGCTCATAATCAGCTCCGCCCACACTTATAATCGTAACATTTCCGCCTTGTGCTTCCTTTAGTTCAAGCGCCCTAACCAATGCATACCATTCGTCATAAGGGTTAACAATAAACTGAACACCGTCTTCATTGAATTTAGTGTCGTTGTCTTTAAAGGTAATCTTGCTAGTGGTGTCTGGAGCTTTGCTGATGCAAACCAATATATTCATAACAATCTATTTTCTGTTGATCTGTGAGCCGCAAAAGTAGGCTTTAGAATATAAAAAAGAATGCCGCTTTATGTTCATTCTCTCTCTGCAGATATTTATTTTCTTGTTTGAATAATTACGTCAACTCCCACACCTACGTGCAACGGGTTGTTGAAATGATTGAAGCTTCTGAATGCAGGAACTTGCAGCCCGGTGTCAAAAAAAAACTTTGTATTCGGAGGTCCCGCTCGAAACGATAGCGTGGGCTCGAGGTAAATGTCAAAACCAGGAGATTCTAAACCTGGAAAGTCAGTTGAAATCCAGTTTACAAGGCTGTTTCTAAAAATCATGGCAAAGTCAAAATATTCGCGATGAACATAGTAGGCTGGTTGAATGCTTAGCCTTGAGTAGCGGGTTGAGATAAACCCTCCGTCTTGAAATATTGGCTGAGTGACACGCCATTGGCCATCAAATACGGCTGACTCTCCGTATCCTCCCAAGATGGAAAAGCTAAAACCCGTTTTTTCTTTTGTTTGGTAAAATCCGAGTCCGCCTTCCGCGAAAGATGCACTGCTATTCATGGAGCTCCAGCTAAAACCACCCACCGTTACGTAGGCAAAATCAGTAAAAGCATAGGAGCCTTCTACAAATGCACTGCCCGTTTCAATACCACTGCTCAATTCTATATCGCCACGTTTTTCCATGATCGGCTGATTCGGTAAACTGGCCCTGTAAATTGGGTGGCAGCCCTGACAAGCCAGCGCCAAGACAAACAGTAAGCGGTAAATTGATCGGTAAACGCGTTTCATAATTACACTCAAAAATCTCTTTTTTTCTTTAAACTGTAAGACGAATAAAACAATAAGTGTGGAGAATAAACTTCAGGGCTTATTTTTGCCGACTTAGAAAAAGAAAATATGCGCACGATACAATTTAGAGAAGCACTTCGGGAGGCCATGAATGAAGAGATGAGAAGAGACAAGACGGTCTTTTTGATGGGAGAAGAGGTGGCTGAATATAACGGAGCCTACAAAGTGAGCCAAGGCATGCTCGATGAGTTCGGACCTGAGCGAGTGATTGATACTCCGATTGCTGAATTGGGTTTTACGGGGATTGGTGTAGGTGCTGCAATGAACGGTTTACGTCCGATTATTGAATTTATGACATGGAATTTTGCCATTTTAGCAGCTGACCAGATCATCAACAGTGCAGCTAAAATGCTTCAAATGTCGGGTGGTCAATATAATGTGCCTATCGTGTTTAGAGGTGGAAACGGACAGGCTGGCCAGTTAGCTGCCACACATTCGCAAAGCTTCGAGGCTTTTTATGCCCACGTACCCGGATTGAAGGTGATTACTCCTTCAAATCCATACGATGCGAAAGGATTGCTCAAGTCGGCCATTCGCGATAACGACCCCGTAGTTTTTCTTGAGTCAGAAAAAATGTTCGGTGATAAAGGCGAAGTGCCAGAAGGTGAATACCTCATTCCGATTGGTAAGGCTGACATCAAGAGAAAAGGCGATGCTGTGACGATTGTTTCTTTCGGAAAAATCATGAAGGTGGTATTAGAAGCAGCAGACGAGTTAGCAAAAGACGGCATTCAGTGCGAAGTGATCGACTTGCGAACGATCAGGCCTTTTGACGTTCAAACGGTGATCGAATCAGTAAAGAAAACCAATCGTTGCGTTGTTGTGGACGAAAGTTGGCCCTATGCCAGCGTTTCAAGTGAGGTGGCTTACCGCATTCAAAGAGACGCATTCGATTACCTCGATGCTCCTGTTCTTCGCGCTACGCAAACAGACACTCCATTTCCTTTTACTCCTAATTTGATTGAGATCGCGATTCCAACTGTTGGTGGAGTTGTTCGATTAGTGAAGGAATCACTTTACTTGGTTTAAGCATAATACAAAAAAAAGACCCCGTACTCTTGATATCTTGTACGGGGCCTTTTAACTAAACCTACTAACCTATGTACATGGATAACGGCAACATCCGTGCCATAGTTATGTGAAAGGAAGTTAATTTTTTAGGGCGTTTTCCGTTTAATTCAAGCACAAGAAAAAAGCCCTTTGCGGGGTAATTGCAAAGGGCTTTTAAACTAAACCTACTAACCTATGTATCTATAGGACGTTTAAATTGTCTTTTTAATACATCTGCATTGCTAACAAACGTTAATTCAGTGAAATTGTACTGATTTCTAACAACTTACCGTTGTCGTCATAGGTGAATTGTTTCAATCCATCAGTTCCAATTACGTGGGCAATTCCATTATTTACGATTACATCATACGTTTCAATTCCAGTAATGTGATCGAGTCCGTTCGATGCAACGTTATTGATGTCGCTAAAGTCATACACCTTGAGGCCGTCAAATCCATCACACACAAATAAGATTTTATTCTCCGAATCAATGTCTAATCCGTGCGGATTGCTCATGTTGAAGGTTACAATTTGCTCAGGATTCATGATGTCTGTTATGTCTAAAATATCAAGCTGATCAGTGTTGCCCCAGTTGCAATTGTTTCCAGAGGCGCGAAGCGTAATAAATGCGTACTCATCATTGGCTACTACAGGGTCGCATGAAGTCATGTGCGAATAGCTAGAAAGATACACAGGTGATGATGGTGATGAAATATCGTAGGCTAACATACCTGCATTCGAGCCAATAAATAAGTGCTCTTTAAAGGTGTATAATGTTTCGATCATTCCCCAGCCGCTGGCATCTGACCAAGGCTGAAACGATGTGATTGCTTGCATGTTATTGGTTCTAATGTCGAATACTTCCACTGTGTTTTGATCGGTGATCACGTACAAGAAATTTTCGATCATCATGAAACGAGCCATTGAGCCAGCAATGGCTGAGTTGTTGCTTGATGCTGAGCTTCTTACGCTATTCGTTGTGCCGCTGAACGATACAGGTGAACCTTCATCGCTCATCATTTGACCTCCCCATGATCCGTTCCATTCATGGTTCATGCTGTAGAATGTTTTACAGTCATCATTTTTACACGATTCTTCCACCTCTCCGATGGTATAGCCGATTACAACACCCTTTGATTGGTCAATCTGAGCCACAGGATAATTCCAATCTAAGCCACTAGGAATGGTGTAGGAAAGTGCGTCTTTCGTTCTTCCTACTTCGCGCACGTTGGTTGGGTTGCTGATGTCAATCGCGACTATGTCCGTATAACTGTCGGCATAAAGAATATTGTCTTTAACAGCGATATCAACGTTACCCGGAATGCTGATGAAAGCAATATGAGAAGGAGAACTAGGGTTTCCATTATCGTAGACATGGATTCCAGATTCAAAATCGTTGATTAGAATGAGTGAATTATAAAGGAATATTTTTCCCGGCTTCTCCAGTGGTTTAGCGTTGTCGTTTTTAATGGAAGATCGTAACTCTTCGTACGACATATAAACAGGAACGTTAGCCGTAAATTCTGTGGTTTTTGAGATCTTCTGGCACGAGGAAATAAAACCAGCAAATAGAATTAAAGCAGCAAGGCGCAAAGTGGTTTTCATGGTTTAAAGTTTTAATGGTATCAAAAGTGGAAATAATTATTTAAATATCAGACGAGTAAGATGTTAAATTGGAAAGTGAATTTTCAATTTTTATTTTAACGTTCCTGCAATACCTTTATTTCGTCTTTCAAAGAGAAAATTTTTCGGATGGTTCGATCGCTTTTCATTATCGCAGTGTTCAACGCTTTTGTGTTTTCGCATTGCTTTGCTCAAAAAGGTGAAACATCGGTGTATATGACTTCGGGCGAAGTATATCGAGGCGAGTTAATCGCTGTTGGGTCATCGCATGTGCTGATCAAATATGACGAACAGATTTTTAGTTTAGATCGGTCGAAGGTGAGGTATGTATTTGCTCAACCAAAGGCGCTAAGGCTAAAAACGAATCCCGAAACATTTGTATTTAAAGAATTCGATAAGCGGTTTTCCACGGAACTGGTTTTTGGCATTTACACCTTTACACCGTTCAATTTTTCAATGGCCTTTACTGAGTGGCTCAAGATAAATGAGGTTTGGTCTGCTGGCCTTGGGGTGTCGTTAGACTTTCTCGAACTGGGCATGGTTAAATACAATGCCCACGTGCGCTACTATCGACCTCACAATAAAAACATCCGTGGTTATGTTGATGCGCAGGCAGGCATGTCAGCCGGTGCTAACCCCTTGGCGCAAAACGGACCTTCATTTGTAGAAGAAGTATCGCCTGTTTTTCAATCATCTCTCGGTGCGGGTATTTTTTTTAATACGGGCTTTGGTGCGGCCCTTACCTTAGAGATGGGTTTTTCCATGTTTCGATATAATCTGCGCGAAACGAGTGGTTTCGGTGTTGGTGAGGTCACTTCTAATTCAAAGGTGTTAAACGTTGGTACTTACATCCAAGGTGGGTTCATGTTTTAGCGGTAATGGCCTTCTACAGCCAAGAAAATTCTAATCTCTGCTCATAAATTAAACTTTGTTATTGATAATATAATCATGCTATTATCTTTGCGCGCTTAAAAAATAAGGGGTTTACACCTTATTAATACATTCAAAACCAATAATAAATGACTAGTTTAATTTATGCATTGCCAGCGTTCGGAGTAGTAGCCCTGCTCTTTGTGGCTTGGAAAAGTGCTTGGGTATCTAAGCAAGAAGAAGGAAATGAGAAAATGGCGAGAATCGCCAAGAATATCTCTGTTGGAGCAATGGCTTTCTTAAAAGCAGAATACAAAGTGCTTTCAATCTTTGTTGTGGCGGTTGCCGCTTTATTGGCATTTAAAGGTGCAAACGAAGCAAACTCAAGTTATTTGGTTGCCTTATCATTTGTGGTTGGTGCGGTGTGTTCTGCATTGGCAGGATATCTGGGTATGCGCGTAGCTACAAAAGCGAACGTGAGAACGACTCAAGCTGCTCGAACTTCGTTAGGTAAAGCCCTCGAAGTGGCCTTTGGTGGTGGTTCAGTAATGGGAATGGGCGTTGTTGGTTTGGGTGTACTCGGATTGAGTATCCTCTTAATCGTTTACATCAACCTGTTCGGAATTGAAGATGAAAATGGCGTTACTACCGTATTGAATGTACTGGCTGGTTTTTCATTAGGTGCATCGTCAATCGCTCTTTTTGCGAGAGTGGGTGGTGGTATTTATACCAAAGCTGCTGACGTAGGCGCTGACCTTGTAGGAAAAGTAGAAGCTGGAATTCCTGAGGACCATCCTTTAAATCCTGCTACCATTGCTGATAACGTTGGCGACAACGTGGGCGATGTGGCCGGAATGGGAGCTGACCTTTTTGAGTCGTACGTTGGTTCTATCATTGGTACAATGGTTCTTGGAGCGGTTTTCGTCCCGATATTTAGACCTATTGATCCAACGTGGATGGGCTTAGGGGCTGTAATGCTTCCTTTGGCTCTAGCTGCAGTTGGTATTTTGGTTTCAATTTTAGGAACCTTCTTCGTAAAAGTAAAAGACGGAGGAAATCCACATACAGCATTAAACATTGGTGAATTTGGTTCTGCAGGGGTGATGGTAGTGTTGTCTTATTTCATTATCACTTACTTCTTGCCAGAATCATGGAGTTTTACAAACCTTGCGGGCGTTGAAACCTTATACACGGCAAACGGAGTGTTCTTCGCAACATTGGCGGGTCTTATTGCCGGATTGGGAATTGGAAAAATTACAGAGTATTATACAGGAACTGGAACTCCTCCTGTGCTTTCAATTGTGCGTCAGTCATTGACAGGTTCTGCCACCAACATTATTGCTGGTTTAGGAGTAGGTATGATGAGTACGGCCATTCCAGTTATTCTAATTGCGGCAGCCATTCTTGTAGCACATTACTTCGCTGGATTGTACGGAATTGCAATTGCTGCAGTAGGTATGCTTGCCAACACAGGTATTCAGCTGGCGGTTGATGCTTACGGACCGATCTCTGACAACGCTGGTGGTATTGCCGAAATGGCTGACCTTCCAAAAGAAGTAAGAAAACGAACAGACAAATTGGATGCCGTAGGAAACACTACAGCGGCTATCGGAAAAGGATTTGCAATTGGCTCTGCCGCGCTTACTGCGTTGGCTTTGTTTGCAGCTTTTATGCAGCAAGCAAACGTGGGTTCAATTGACGTGGCTATTCCATCAGTGATGGCTGGGCTTCTTGTTGGTGCGATGCTTCCATTCGTGTTTTCTGCCTTGAGTATGAATGCTGTTGGTCGCGCTGCAATGGCCATGATCGAAGAGGTGAGGCGTCAGTTCAAGGAAATTCCTGCACTGAAAGCTGCCCTTGAGGTGATGAAGCGCAACGAAGGAAAAGAGCAAGCCGATTGGAGCGCTGAAGACAAAGCAACATTTGACGCTGCTGATGGAGTTGCAGAATACGATAAGTGCGTTGAGATATCTACTAAAGCTTCCATTAAAGAAATGGTGCTTCCAGGTTTATTGGCAGTAGCTGTTCCAGTAGCTGTTGGTTTTATTGGAGGTCCAGAAATGCTTGGAGGATTATTAGCCGGAGTTACATCAGCAGGTGTATTGATGGCAATTTTCCAATCAAACGCTGGTGGTGCATGGGACAATGCCAAGAAGATGTTTGAAGAAGGGGTTGAAATAAACGGGCAGATGTATTACAAAGGATCAGAACCTCACAAAGCAACAGTAGTTGGCGACACGGTTGGAGATCCTTTTAAAGATACTTCAGGTCCATCGCTCAACATTTTGCTGAAGTTGATGTCTGTAGTAGCATTGGTTATTGCGCCTTCTATCGCGCTTGACAAAATCGTTACTGTGGAAGAAAAGCAAGTAAATAAAATGAACATTGAGGAAGCTGAAGTTGTTTCTTCCATAAATGCTGAAGAAGCTGCGGCTTTTCCAGCGGAATAAATTACGATTACTACTTTGAAGGAACCCCGTTGATCACTCAACGGGGTTTTTTTGTTTTATTGGTTAGGAGTGAAGTGGTGTCTATGCGTTCTGGACGAGGAATAGTGCTGAAGGCGATTCATAATTTAAAACGAATTAACCTTAAACGATGAACCTAATTCTAACTTATTCCTTTTGACTATCCCTCGTTCCTCGCGCCTAATTCCTAATTACCGTGTCCACTTCGAGACGCGCTCTGCGAGCGCCCTCAGTGAGACACTAACTGTGTGCTACTCATTAACTTTTCACTCTTCAACTAATCTTCCTGTTTCCCTTATGCCGATCCGCATCCCGCATCGTTTTCTTTTCGATGTTCTTTTCGAGGGCCTTAGTAAGGTCAATGCCCGTTTGGTTGGCGAGGCAGATCAATACGAATAACACGTCTGCCATTTCGTCTCCGAGGTCTTTGTTTTTGTCGCTTTCTTTTTCGCTTTGTTCGCCATAACGCCTGGCGATAATGCGCGCCACTTCGCCCACTTCTTCGGTGAGGATGGCCATGTTGGTCAGTTCGTTGAAGTATCGCACACCAATGGTGTTGATCCATTGATCTATGGTTGTTTGGGCTTCTTTGATGGTCATTTCCTTGTTCATGGGTGCAGTTCTTTCAGCGCTTCGGCTACGTTTTTGGCGATAATTTTTCTTCCTTCTTCATCATAGTGCTCGGTGGGGAAGTCTTTGTCAGTGAAATTTCGTTCGCGCAGAACATCCAAATTATCGACTAATCGAAAACCTTTAGAAGTGTAACGATCGACCAACCAGGCGGTGTTTTGACGCATCAGATGTGTGAGGTCACGGCCAACGAGCGAATCGGCCGTTTCGATATTCTCTGCCAGTAGGTTAAATACGATTGAAATATTTCGCGCGCGCCCAACCTCACACATCGCGTCAAAGTCTTTTACACGCGGGTTTTCCGCATCAATCACAAAGCCGAATTGCTTGATGAATTGATCGGCCAGTTGGCGTTTGGGGTTTCTCCAATCGCCCCATTTTTCAACGGCACACCAATTATTGACAGTATTTTTAGGCGCGGGAAAAGGCAATTCGTCCACGCTCCAATGGTGCTGAATCGTGGCGCTTCTTTCTTCAGCACTTGCATTGTCATAGGAGTTTAAACTCAATAAAAAGCGGTTCAATAGCACAGGCCGTTGGTTGTAAAACACATTCGATTGGTTGAGTGCCGTTTCCAGCTCAGAGTTGATCCAGCTCGGGCCGAACGACCTCAAGTTGATGGCGATTACAAATGTCTTGGCTTCTGATTCTTCAGGAAATAGTGCCAACAAATGGCGATACACACCGGCATGCGAAGCAGGCTTGTTGATGGCTTCAAATCGCAGCGATGGGAAGTGATCGGAAACGAACTGGCTAATTTTGCGGGGGTCGTTTTCTGGGATGTTTTCTGGCGGAAAATTACTCGATGCCGACACATAGATCACGTCACAATCTTTGATTTTGTCGACCTGCAAATACTGATCGGCATACTGTTCAACAAATGCAGTGAAGGCAAATTGCTTGTATATAAAGTTGAGCGCGATCAGCACTAGTCCCAACAACGCTATTTTTTTGATTACCAGCATCAGAATTGAAAATAGATGAATGGATGATTGGTTGTTCCTGCGAATCCTGCGATCGAGAGAATAAAAAAGGCATATACGGCCCAGCGCGCGATGGCTGATTGTTTATTGAGCCAAATGTGGATGCTGCTGTTTTTGAAATGAAGGTCAGAAAGCAGAAAAAGGCCAATAAAAGAAATACTGATGGCCGACCATTCGATTGAAATTCCTGCTGATTCGGATGAAACCGCGTTTGAAATATAATATGCAGCCGACTCCATCGATGCGCTGCGGAATAATATCCACGCAAGAAACACGATGAACATGGTGGCCATCCATTGTGGAAACTTCAACCACGCGGCAGTGTATTTTGAGATGAACCAGCGCTCTATCAGGTAGCTGAATCCGTGAATGGCGCCCCAAGCCACAAACGTCCAATTGGCTCCGTGCCACAATCCACTCACTATAAAAACGATCAGAATATTCACTGCCAATTTTGTGTTCGATACCCGACTTCCACCAAGCGGAATGAAAAGGTAGTCGCGAAACCACGTGGAAAGCGAAATGTGCCATTTGCTCCAAAACTCTCGGATGGAAGTAGCCGTGTAAGGTGCGTTGAAATTGTCCATCAGCGCAATGCCAAGAAGCCGCGCTGTGCCAATGGCGATGAGCGAATAACCGTGAAAGTCGCTGTAAATCTGAATGCCGAAAAGCAGCGCTCCAATGATCAGTTGCGCGGAAGACGCATCGTTTTGCTGTTCAAATACCTGGTCTACGATCGGGCTGATGTTGTCTGCCACACACATTTTAATGAATAATCCATAGAGAATCAGTCGTCCACCGTGTTGTAGAAAGCTGTAATCGAATTTTTTCTCTGTGAAAAGTTGATGGTGCAAGTGCGAGAACCGCTCGATTGGTCCAGCCACCAACTGAGGAAAGAAGCTGACGAACAAGGCAAATTTAAATGGGTTTTTCTCCGGAATTGCCCTACCGTAATACACGTCAATCGTGTAGCCGAGCGTTTGGAAGGTGTAAAACGAAATTCCTACGGGAAGCGCAAACGTCCAGAAAGATTGAAAATCGTTGAGTTGAGCATCGTTTACCGCGGAAATAGGGTGGAGCACATCGGCCATAAACCAGCCCGAATACTTGAACAGCGCCAACAAGCCTAAATTGGTGAAGAGGCTCATTGAAAGTCCGATTTTCTTTTTGAGTTGCGTTTCAGAAGATGCGATAAACTGAGCGGTAAAAAAGTCAACGATGGTGCTGAAAAGGATTAATCCCAAGTACTCAATTTTCCAGTAGCCATAAAAGAAGTAGCTGGCTGCAAGCAGTAGCATCCATCGCCAGCGGTGTGGCAAGATGAAATACATTGCCACCACGGTGGGCAAAAACAGCAGAAAAGGCAATGAATTGAATAACACGTGCTACTCTTTGTTTTTTGTATCGATGAAGATAGTTACAGGACCATCGTTGGTCAAATGTACATCCATGTCGGCTCCAAATTCTCCTGTTTGTGTCGGTTTTCCGGTAAGTTTTTCGAGTGTGAGGCAGAATGCGTTGTAGAGTGGAATAGCGTGGTCAGGGCGTGCTGCGCGGATGAAGCTTGGGCGGGTTCCTTTTTTATACTTGGCGTGAAGCGTAAATTGGCTCACGACTAAAAGTTCACCATTTAGATCCATTACCGAACGATTCATGAGTCCTTCATCGTCAGCAAAAATCCGCAGGGCAACGATTTTATTGGCGAGCCATTCTGCATCCTCTTCGGAATCTTCATTTTCGATGCCCAGTAATACTAAAAGTCCGATGGTGATGCTGCCCATTGTGTTGCCATTCACTTCAACGTTGGCCTGTGAAACGCGTTGAATAATTGCTCTCATGGCTTGAGACCTTTCAATTCTTCATACAGGTGAACGTAGTTTTCATACCTAAATATCGGCAGGCGGCTTTCTTCGAATTTGGGTTTTACGGCACATCCCGGTTCGTTCAAATGTTTGCAGTTTCCAAATCGGCAGTTTTTGCTCAAGCGCACCATTTCTGGAAAGTAGTTTTTCAGTTCTTCCGGTTCCATATCGATGAGTCCGAAGCTTTTTAACCCGGGCGTGTCGATGATGAATGACGTGGGATTGATCTCGTACATTTCGGCAAACGTGGTGGTGTGTTGGCCTTTTTCATTCGAACTCGAAACCACGCTCACTTTGGCTGAAATATCTGCGTTAAGCGCATTGAGCAATGAACTTTTGCCCACACCGCTGCTGCCTGAGAACAAGGTAATTTTTCCTTTAATGATTTCATGAATTCGATCAATTCCCTCGCTATTTGTCACAGAAATCGCCTCGCTTTCGTAGCCTATATTTCGATAGGCTTCGCGCAAATCAGTGAGGTAGTCCATTTCCTTGGCGCTGAGTAAATCGGTTTTGTTGAATACGATGATCGCGGGAATTTGATAGGCTTGAGCGGTCACTAAAAACCGATCGACAAAACCGAATTTTAACTTGGGTTCTTTCAGCGTAGCTACAATAATCGCCAAGTCGATGTTGGCGGCAATGATGTGGGTTTCTTTCGATAGGTTGGTCGATTTTCGGATGATGTAATTCTTCCGATCGTGGATCATTGAAATGGAAAAGTCTTCTCCGGTTTCGTCAATTTCTACAATGTCGCCCACGGTGATGTGGTTGGTATTTCGCGAATTTGCGGTGCGTAATTTTCCCCGCGATCGGGCGTCAATGATTTTCCCATCGCTCAGCCTCACCTTATACCAACTCCCTGTGCTCTTTGTAACCAGTCCTTCCATTTCTGTTAATTAACACCGCAATTGTTCATAACCCAATTCAAATTGTTGAAAACTCCGTTAATAACTCAATATTTTCGCTCTAAGCTTTAATGAGCATGCAAAGTAACATTCTGTCGGCATTATTTATTGTCGGAAATTTATTCTTCTTCACCGTTCAGGCCCAATCGCAGCCTGCCGAACCGCGTATGTCTAAGTCGGATTATATCGAAGAGTTTAAAGATGAGGCCATTCGTGAGATGCACGCCACAGGAATTCCTTCTAGCATCACGTTAGCGCAAGGAATGTTGGAGAGCGACTACGGCAATAGTCCGTTGGCGAAGTATGCGCGCAATCATTTTGGGATCAAATGCCACAAAGGTTGGGAAGGACCAACATTTATTCAGGATGATGACGAAGCCAACGAGTGTTTTCGCAAGTATTATTCAGCGTTTGATTCCTACCGTGATCACAGTGAGTTTTTAATGACGCGCGATCGCTATGCGTTTTTATTTGAACTGAAACACACCGATTACAAAGGATGGGCACACGGATTGAAACAGGCAGGTTATGCCACCAACCCGAAGTACGGACCGCTCTTGATCAAGATAATCGAAGAGAATGAGCTGCACAAATACGATCACGTAAAGAAACTTCCTGAAAACGAGACCGTAGCAGAAATGAAAACGCCAAAGTCTGAAAAGCGCATCGAACCGGTTGCCCAAGTGTCCAATGTAAGAGCGATTGACGTGAGCGACAACAACATAAAGTTTGTTGTGGCCAAGAAAGGCGACACGCCCGAGTCGTTGGCTGAACGCTACGAAATGGGACGTTGGCAAATTCTGAAATACAACGACTTGTCAAAAGGTGCCCGATTGATCGAAGGCGAAGTGGTGTATTTGCAACCGAAGCGCAACAATGCCAAAGAAGAATTTCACACCGTGCAGCAAGGTGAAACCGTTCGCGATATTTCACAGAAATACGGAGTAAAGATGAAAACCATTTTAAAGCTGAACGACTTGGTTGAAAGCGATATTCCAACTGCTGGACAGAAATTGAAGATCAGAAAAATCGGTGTGTTGGGTTCGATTTTCACCGAACGCTAGTCGGCCAATTTATACACCATCAACTCGCGCTTTCCATCCCCAATCAATACTTCTTGGCTTCCGTTTTTGTCAACATCCAAAAGCAACGCTTTGCCGGCACCATTCAATGGCATTTTATCCAGCATGTTCCCTTTTAAGTCGAGCATGTAAAAGTGATCATTGCTTGCGCTCTCGCAGCCGATCCATCCTTTTGGACTCGACAAAATTTGGATGTTTTTGCTGAGTTCTTCCGGCAACAGAAAATCAAGTTTCACATCTAAATCTCTGTTGAGCGAAAGCACCTTGTCTTTCTTAACAGTTACAAACGCGTGGTCAATAAGATCGGTGACCAAAAGTCCTACATCACTGCCCAATGGCAAGATGTTCTGGACGCGATTTTCTTTTCCGATTTGAGTGGTATGGATGTTTCCGATGCTGTCGTATCCTATAAAGGCGCAGTCGTTTAAGCTTTTTCCTTCCCTCAGCGTGAGGGCCATTGCCAAGGTGTCGGCTTGTAGTTTTTTGATGCGTTCACTGCCTGCGCGATCAAAGAAGTAGATGCTGTTGGCATTGGTGATTACCGTCAAATAGTCTTTACCCGCGTAGTTTAAATAGTGGATGGGTGAAACAGCCATTCCGTTAATAGTGGGGTTTTTCCATCCTTTGATCGCTTTGCCATCTACGTCAACATTGCGAATGCTATTGCCATCGGCAATCAGGATGCGGTAATCGCCTTTTGAGTCGTATTGTGCAATGGTCGGGCTGACGGCAGTTTTACCCTCTAGTTTGAGTGGGAAATCGCCCACATTTTTACCGTTTCGATCGAGCAGGTAGGTGCTTGAAGTTGTATTGAAGAGCATTTGATACTTGCCACTTTTGTAAGCATCTATCATGTGCACGTCTCCCACGATGGGCGCATCCAAACGTTGTTTCCAAAGTGTTTTCCCGTCTTTATTAACGAGGTATAATTGGTGCTTGGCGTCTTGAATAATTACTTCGTTTTCTTTCGTGTAATGGTTTTCAAAACCCCACGGCCCTGCAGCAATGGTTGTGTCGAGAAGGAGTCGCCAAAGTGTAGAAGCTTTATCCACAAACTTGGCGTGGTGTACGATGGATAATGCGTAAAATTTTTGCAGCGGTAATTCGCTAAACGACTGAAAAACGAGCGTGTTTATGTTTTCCAATTCTGCATCGTTGGTGATGAATGGGTTTTTCTGAAAGAGCATTTCGGGCCTCATATAGAAGGTGAAACTCGCGTCAGAAATGGCCGGTTCGATGTGTTTGAATGAAGGCGAAGAAATCAATTTGTCATCGGCTAGATAGTCGTCAATCAGCTTTGTTAGCTGCGTAAATGAAGCCGCATGTATGCTCACCGAACCCAACCGAGCGATGTAAGCTTCATCATTCCAAGCCAAGCCCAACAAACTCATTGCCGATGGCAGCGGGCCAATGCTTATGGGAATTCCTTGATACGATTGATCTTCAGATGAAGCCGTAGAGGGTTCTTTTTCTGATACCAACAAGAATAGATTTTCGTGTTCGACTTCACCTTCGTTGGAGTAGGGGCAATACGCCATGGCGAAAGCCGCTGAGTCTGTTGAACTCAGCACAGCGATGCCCGTTTTAGCGGGTAAGTAGCGCAATAGGTTCAGGTCTCTTTTCTTGCCAGTTTCATCCATTTTACTCGACCCAATGCCGTTCGCCATAAACAGGTTTGCGTTTTCACGTAAGTCAAATCCTACCCAATCTTCTGTAACGATTTCATGCGCGAGGATTAGTTTTAGTTCAGGAGCCAATTGCTCAGAATAATACGCGATGATTCGTTGGGGTTTAGCGCATATGGAAACTTCCGTATTGTTTGTTGCACGGAGCAGTTTTTTCAGTCCGCTGTTTTCTCGAATGGTGGTGTTGAGCAGCTCATTGCTGTGCATGGTGTATTTCCCGAAGTAGATGTGTTCAGTGAAAAAATCCCTCAACAAGGCATTTTTCTCTTTTGCTGATTCGATCACACCGAGCATTGGGGCTTCTGTTGATCCGTAGAGGAAAAATATAACACGATGGTTTTTTTCAATCAGTTTTTGATCGGCATTGATGATCACGTGCTGAAACGACTCGATGATGGAAAGGTCGCGAAAAAGGCTCGTGCTGTCTGAAAACAAGGCATGTGCAGCCGATGCATTCGCATCCATAACCAACCAAGTGTCTTCAGGAAGAATGTCGAGCGGGTCGGGTGCATTGACGGGTGCAATGCGCGGAAATAAAAACCAACCCACAACAGCTAAAAGGGTTAACGTAACGATGCCAATAATCCATCTCATGCTGCAAATTTAGACACGATTTGCCCTGTGTGTTTTGCTGAAATAAAGTGTTCTTAGCGCGGAACTGTTAATCCAAGAGAGGTCGAACGGAAGTTAATCGGGAAGCAGTCGAAACGACTTTCGGTGGTAGGCGGTTGGTCCAAAAGTGCGAATTGCCTCGCGGTGGGCTTTGGTAGGGTAGCCAACATTGCTGCACCAAGCATAGGCTGGAAAGTCTTCGTGAATGCGCTTCATGTATTCGTCACGGTAGGTTTTAGCTAAAATGGATGCCGCAGCAATTGAACCGTTTTTGCTATCGCCTTTCACGATGCAGGTATACGCGATCGGTAATTTAGATCGGAAACGATTGCCATCGATCAGCAGGTGTTCAGGGGTGATGTGGAGTTTCTTTACCGCCCTTTCCATCGCGAGAAACGAAGCATTTAAGATGTTGATTCTGTCAATGATGACAGGCTCAACAAAGCTTACTGCCCATGCCAGTGCTTCGTTTTTAATAATTTCTGTGAGTTGCAGACGCGCTTTTTCACTCAGTTGTTTTGAGTCGTTTAAAGCTTCGTGTTTGAATGTGGGCGGAAGGATTACTGCAGCGGCCACAACAGGTCCTGCCAAGCAACCTCGGCCTACTTCATCGCAGCCAGCTTCAATACGGTTGTTTTGAATTCTTGGTGGTAACATGAAAGACAAAATAGGTTTTTTAAATGATTGATCGGTTACAAGGTTCTTTAACTCGGTGTCATTCGAAAAATTCAACCGTACAAATGAAATCGTTCAGCATTATTCTACCTTTAAATTTCTATGAGCAAAAAGATCAAATGGGGAATCATCGGTTTGGGGAAAATCGCCCACATATTTGCGCATGATTTAGCGCTGGTAGAGCAGGCCGAATTGTTTGGCGCAGCCTCGAGGGATGGCATTAAGGCGAAGGAGTTTGCACAACGTTATAACACCCAAAAAAGTTATGCATCATACGAGGCATTGGCTGCAGATCCTGAAATTGATGTTATTTATATCGCCACGCCTCACGTGTTTCATTTTGAACATACCTTGCTATGCTTCGAAAACAACAAGTCTGTACTGTGCGAAAAGCCAATGGGAATGAATGGCATTCAAACCCAGAAAATGATCGAAATGTCGAAGTCGAAAGGATTGTTTTTGATGGAAGGCCTTTGGACACGGTTTATTCCTGCCACCGAAAAGCTGATCGATCTATTGGAGCGGAAAACCATTGGCGACATTATTTTTATGCGGGCTGATTTTGGGTTTAAAGCAGCACGTGATCTTGATGGACGGATCTATAACAAAGAACTTGGTGGTGGTTCCCTGCTCGATGTGGGTATCTATCCGATCTATTTGAGTTTATTGACGCTCGGCAGTCCAAACGAAATTTCTGCGGCAGCGCGGTTTACTCCTTCGGGTGTTGATGGCTACTGTTCGATGATGTTTCATTATGATCATCAGTCGAAGGCTTCCCTGGAGTCGAGTATTGAAGCAAACACGCCAACAGAGGCTCATATTTATGGAACCAATGGTTCTATTACTCTGCACTCAAAATTTCATCATTCCGAGAAATTGACGTTGCGCATTCACGGACAACCTGAGGAGGTAGTAGAGGTGAAGTACGCTGGAAATGGCTACGTACATGAAATTATTGAGGTTCATCGCTGCTTGAGAAGCGGCCTCATCGAGAGCGAGAAACACTCGCATCAGAGGAGTCTTGATTTGAGTGAAATGCTTGAGCGCGTGAGCGATCAGATCGGGTTAAACTATGATAATGCCTAAATCAGATAGCCATGAATACGATAGAAAAAATAAACCTCGCTGAGAAATTTGATCTTTTTCACGATCACTATCACCCGCGCATGATCGGTACTTTAAATGGGCAGAAAGTAATTCTGGCAAAGCTTAAAGGGCCATTTGTGTGGCACAGTCATGCCAATGAAGATGAGCTGTTTTATGTGGTGAAAGGTTGGTTTAACTTGGAGTTT
Organism: Salibacteraceae bacterium; assembly: GCA_018401875.1. GTDB lineage: Bacteria > Bacteroidota > Bacteroidia > Flavobacteriales_G > Salibacteraceae > SHAN690. Next base: position 105,779 of record JAGYJZ010000008.1, on the reverse strand, counting down.
AGAGACAAAACAGTGCGTGTGGGTGAAGGCGAAATGATCATCGTACCGCGTGGTGTAGAGCATCGACCTGTGGCGGAAGAGGAGGTGCATGTTATGCTTTTTGAACCTCTTGATACAATCAATACGGGTGATGCAGTAAGTGAATTGACACGTAAGGAGGTCGATCGGATTTAGTGTGATAACAACAATAACATGAATGCGCTGACACAGCGCATGGAGTGGCCTAATGTCAACCTCGAAGTGTAATTTCTTTATCCTTTCTATTGGTACTCAATAGAGCTTTGTTATCGCAACTTCCATCCCCATAATCGAGCGTGCGAGGGTCATAATCTTCGGTTGTTAGTGACAAAATGCCTTGTGTAATCCAATTGCAGTCGAGCTCGACACGCAGTGAGGAGGTAATTTCTACTATAAAAGATTTTCCACTTCTGGTAATTCCTTCGGCAGTGCCGTCAATTTCATATTTGTCATCAGTAATTCCTTCCCACCCAAGAAATCCGCCATCTCCATTGGAAGTAAAGAAGCCGGTTTCTTGGCCATTTATCCACGTTCGGGTTCTTGACGATTCCCAGCTCATTATTTCTCCGTTAGGGTCTGTGATGCTTGCAGCAGTTACTTCAACACTAAATTGTAGTTGGTCATTCGCATTGTTGCCATTATTGGTTACTGTTCGATTTCCCTTGAGCAAATAATCATCCACTGTGTAATTGGATGTGGAGGTAGTGAAGGTGCTTCCTTCTTCTCGATACCAGCCCGAGAGCGTATAATTGATTTGTCCAGTGCGCGTCTTTCCATCTCTTCCAACGCATCCTATCTCTCCAAAATCAACAGTAACATTCATTGGAAATGGTGAGCCGATGGTATCAACAGTGATTACTGCACATGTTTACCATGTGGTTTCTTTGGCTTCCACATTTTCAGCACTGCCCTCTACTTGTTCGCCCAAGTCGTCCCAAAGCCCTTCAGCTAAGGCATAATCTTCTGCAACTTCTGTGAATGCTTCGTTTTCTTCTTTAACTTTTCCGCAACCAATGATGAAGACTATGGTAGCAAATAAGAGTATAAATCGTTTCATGTATTTTAGAATTGATGCAAATCAAAGTTGGTGATAATAAGCGAACGAACAAAGAAAGATAGGGACAAAAAAAGCCTCTCCGAAACATCGAAGAGGCTCAAGATCAAATCTAAAAAAAAAGGCTTAGAGCTTTGCGCCCAAGCTCACTTTCATGGTGAATTCGTCATAGATCGCTTTGTCGCCTAGGTTGTCGAAAAAGCTGTTTGAGCCATAGCGAACATCATATTTTGAACGATCGATCGCCATTTCACCGTACGCAGCAAATTTGCCTTCGGCAGTTTCAACTTTTGCAGGGAAATTTATGGGATGAGATATGCCTTTAATGGTGAGCGTTCCGTTAATGATTGAATTGTATATTCCCTCTGATGTTGGTTTCACTCCAGTGATGACAAACTGAGCCGTTTTGTGGACTTCCGTATTGAAGAAATCAGCAGAATTTAAGTGGCCTTCCAATTTTTGCTTGTATTCTCCTTCGAGGTCAGTCACCTCAATGGAGGTCATGTCAACCACAAATGATCCGCCTTTCAGTTGACCGTCAGCCACCTCAATGGTTCCACTTTTTAGACTTATGAGTCCGTTGTGCTTTCCTGTTACTTTCTCGGCATACCATTCAATTTTACTTGATTCAGGCTTTATGCTGAGTTTTTCAATTTTTTGAACCGGAGCAAAGGCCATAATGATTATGCCAAGCCCTAGTGCTGCAATAAATGTTTGAGTTTTCATGGTTTTATTATTTAAGTTGTAAATATATGTACATACATTTAATGTACAGGAATATTTTTGTTAACTAAATGTGAATACTACATTTGAAGAAATTTTTTCAATGGCTTTAACAGAAACAAAAAAGATCGCGCTGGGTTTTGAAGCTCCTAAATTTTCGTTGCTCGATGTGGTTCGAAACGAGGAAAGACAGCTCAAAGATTTGAAAGGTGAGCGCGCCACTGTGTTTATGTTTATCTGCAACCATTGTCCGTATGTGATTCATGTGCGTGAGCAACTTGTGAAGCTTGCCAACGATTACCGACTAAAAGGCATCAGTTTTATCGCCATCAGTTCGAATGACGTTGAAAATTATCCGCAAGATTCTCCCGATTTGATGAAGAAATTGGCCGAAGACATGAATTTTCCTTTTCCGTATTTGTACGATGAATCGCAAGAAGTGGCCCGCGCGTATCAAGCCGAATGCACGCCTGACTTCATGGTGTTTGACGCTGCGCTGAAATGCGTTTACCGCGGACGATTGGATGACAGCACTCCAGGAAATAACATACCCGTAACGGGCAGCGATTTGAGAAATGTATTGAATGAGCTTCTTGCTGGTAATACACTCAAGATTGATCAAAAGCCGAGCATGGGATGCAACATCAAATGGAAGTTGTGATCCAAGTAACTCAACATCCTGTGCATCGTGCCTAATGGCGCCTTCGTCTAAAAGCGTCATTTTTATCCATCTGAATTCGGACTTTTTACATTTCGGTGAATGATTGTTTTATTTTTGGTCGCCATCAAGAATGAAAATCCTAACCGTTATAACCGCTCTATCTTGGAGCACGATTTGCTTTGCAGGAGGCGGTGATGCCAATGCCAAGCGAGATACTATAGCAGCCGTGGTGATGTATGGCGAGGAATTACTTTTTGATGCAGTAACGGGCCTCAATGATAATCAAGTGCGCGATTTGCGTGATTCTGTGCTGAAGTTTCACGGTGCCAGCACCTTCACCAATTACCTCGATTTATACATTTCACTCACTTCGAAAACGGAAGAGCAATTGGTGCATTACATCGATTCTTTGTTTGAAACGGATGAGGTGCCCTATGCACTGATCAATCAAATCAATATTTTTCTCGCCAATCGGCCTGAAGAGTTCGAAGAAGTTATCCCGAAGGATTTATACATCGGAAATATTGAAAAACCTATTCCAGCCGATGAGATTTATCCTGCGTGGATTGTCGGAACCCCAAATCCTTACGAATGGAATTTAGGCTCTGAGGATACAGCACTTTCCATATTACTCACCGATGATAAAGCCATGGGAGAATTTCACGTGCCTGTAAAAAATGTAATGACGTCAAAATTTGGCTGGCGCGATGGACGCATGCACAATGGCGTTGACATCGACCTTGAAGTGTGGGATCCGGTGGTATCGTCTTTTGCTGGCGTGGTGCGTGTGGCCAGAGTTAGTGGCGGCTACGGCAGGGTTGTGGTGGTGCGCCATTTCAATGGTTTGGAAACATTGTATGCCCATTTGCATCGCTTTAAAGTGAAAGAAGGCGATCGGGTAGAGGCGGGACAAGTGATAGGGCTTGGCGGAAGCTCAGGACACAGTACGGGAAGTCACCTCCACTATGAAGTGCGATTTAAGGGAAAACCATTGAACCCACTCAGCTTTATTTCGTTTGATGAAGATGCTTTGGTAAACGACACATTGATGCTGAAACGCACCAAAAATGGGTATGTCTCTTACCCCAAGGGCATTTTGATCTACACCGTTAAGCGCGGTGATAATTTATTTGAAATAGCGCGACTTTACGGAACTACCACTTACCGAATTGCCGAACTCAACGGCATCAGGCGCAACGGGTACCTGTATGTTGGTCAAAGACTGAGGGTGATATGATGGACCTCGAAGAACAGTTTAATTTTACCAATAAACGTGCGCATCCCACCAACCAATTTAAGGTAGTGTATCGTTTTCTGAAACGGGAGCAAGCAGAAACCTTCTCCATTTTCCTAGTGGACGAGAACATTGAGTTTGAAGTGCAAGTAGATGAAGACGACCCCAGAAAGCCCACGTATTTTGGGGTGGCAAAAATTTTAGAGAAAAAAGTAGATCGCTTAAATTATTTGGCCATTGGAAAGCACCGCGAGAAGTTTATTCCTACGGCACCAATGCGTTGGATCGTCATTGTGATTTCAGCTGTGATCATGTTTTTAGCCGTTTATGGTGCGTTGAAAAGCGATGGCTAGCGTCCAAATTCTAATTGCGGAAGCCGTGATTCGCAAACAATAACGACTTTTGACCTTGTGAAAAACCTACTACTCATTGCTTTGGTATCGCTTTCAACCCAAGTCTTCTCGCAAGAGCGGGTGAGCACCTTTGGGTTTCAAATGAAGCCCATCATACCGAGTAATTTATTTCGGGCGGGAATCACTGAGCTGTCGAAGAACGGTGTCGACTATGCCGTAAACCAAGAATTGGGTTATGCCTTTGGTGGCGTGATGCGCTTTGGTTTAAACAAGTGGTTTTCGCTAGAATCGGGCATCAGCTTTGTGCGCAGAAATTACTCTGCCAGTGTTTTTCACGAAGAATTGGCTTTTTCTGATACCACCAATTTTCGCATCATTGGATACGAAATTCCAATCAGCGGATTGGTGTTTGTGCGCCTGTCTGACAAAATTTACATGAACGCCTCATTTGGCTTGGCGCTCGATATGTTTCCTTCAGATGTGTTTAGCGGCTCAAGTCGAGACTTTTATCAATTGAGCCAACGCACGGGGTTTGCAAATTCTGGTTCGCGGTTGGCATTTTTAAAAACCGGATTGATCGCAAACATTGGTTTTGAGTACCGCACGGAAGAGTCTGGGTATTTTTATTTCGGAGCATCGTATCACCGTCCTTTTGCACCAATTTATAATACGAGCATTAATTACACTTACACAAACTCTGTAGCTACATTCGAAGATATTGGCGGATTGCAGCTTTCAGGAAATTACCTGACCATTGATTTCAAGTATTTCTTTCACGAAGAACCGAAAGAGAAAAAGGTAGAGCGCGATCCGTCTACGATGCCAAGTTGGATGAAGAAATAGTTTTCTTCTGCGCTATTGGCGAATTGCTGTAGTGTTCCCACAACGAAATAATGTTTTTCACATACTCTACTGGCTCTGAGCCGCGGCAATATCCGTGCCTTACAAAAGGATCTTTGTAATATTCGGGCTGTGCTTTCAACTCCAAAAACTTTGAAACATTGCTCCATTGAGACGCATCGCTGTTAAACTTCTCAGCGAGGCGCACAGCATCTAACACATGCCCAAGTCCAACATTGTATGACGCCAACGAGAATTTGATTACTTCTAAACTGTCTGTCAGCCGGTCTTTCCAAAAGCTGTTGAGCGAAATAAGAAAAGATACACCCGCATGGATGTTTTCGTTCGGGCCACTTAAGCTGTCGGCTCCAAAGCGCTCGGCTGTTTCCGGAATAAGCTGCATCAATCCGCTGGCTCCTGTCCACGCTTTAGCGTCAGGCACAAATTGCGATTCTTGATAGATCATCGCGGTGAGTAGTTTCCAGTCCCATTTTAAGCGCTGCGATTCTTTTTTTACCACCTCATCGTAAGGCGAGATTTTATCTCCTTTCAGCGAAGAATACTCGCTCATTACTTTCTCTTTATGCTTTGTGCGCGCCTTGAAATACTTCAGGTGGATCACAGCAAATTCTTCAGTTTTTTTAAAGTTGACCAACCAATCGTTGAACGCCTTGAGCAGTTCTGGACTTGAAATTCTGCATGCCCAGGCTACGTTTTGGGTGAAACTCAATGAAGTAGAAATATCAATATTGGGTAAATATGCCTTGTTCAAAATGGCGATGTTTTCGTCAGCCACAGTGTAATCAATTTCGCCTTCAGAAACCATTTCTATCAAGCGCTCAGTGCCCAAGCCTTCAGCAAACTTCACGTTGATGACTCCACCCAATTCGTCCATCAAGTTGATCAGCCGTGTGTAAAACGAACTGTGCCTGCGCACATACACCGTTTTTCCAACCAATCCCACGGGAGTTTTGATCAATCGCTCGTTTAGTTTATCACGGGTAAGCGTCCACCACTTGTCTGGAAGCCGCTGCACCAACACTTGCTTGGTTTGAAGCACGGGTTTGGTGAAAAGCACGTCTTTTTTTCGTTGGTTGGTTACAGTGTAATTGGCTGCAATCACATCGCCTTCGTTTTGATTGAGCATTTCGATCACGTTGTCCATGTCTTCCACAACCTCAATGGATAAATCTACACCAATATGGGTGCAGAAACGCTCCAAGAGGTCGTATTCAAAACCCATTGGAATTCCTTTGTATATGAAATAGCTTGAACTGCTAAAATCGGTGAGTGCCACCAATCTTCCACTTTCTTTGATCTCTTTCAAGTCGCGGTGTGGAGCTGTTTTTTTCGTCTTGCTCAACAAATCACGGTCGCCACCACGTCCCGAACAAGCGGTGAGCAGCATAAGTATGAGCACGAGATGTAAACTTGATTTTAACACAGTGCTAGGTTACGGAAATTCTAGCGCTTGGTTTAGGTTAAGCGCACAAATCCGTAAAACAATAACCATATTCCAATGAGAATCAATAATATAAAGCCTGCGCCCTTGTAATATTTTTTCGAAAGTTTTGCGTCTTTTCGGTACGCCCAAACCAAATATCCCAAAAAGGATACGGCAAATACAAGGGCAAAAATGATTCTTCCTGTGGTAAACATACGTGTGCAAATCTGCAACTTAAACATATATGAACGCAAGTAGTTCAGAAGTCGGTGAGGCTTCTTACTTTCGGAGTTCAATTCAAAAATTATATGGCAAAGACAGATAAAGCAAAGAGCGCCAAGGCATCAGCACCGAAAGTGTTGACGGACAAATCGATGAAATTTTTAGAAAAGTATTTAAATAACCCTTCGCCCACAGGATTCGAAGCCGAAGGACAAAAAATTTGGCTCGAATACATGAAGCCTTACATTGACGATTACATCGTTGATACTTACGGAACAGCAGTGGGCATTATCAATCCTGATGCTGAATTTAAAGTGGTGATTGAGGCGCATGCCGATGAGATTTCATGGTTTGTGCACTACATAACCGATGACGGAATGATTTACGTAAAGCGCAACGGAGGTTCTGACCACCAGATAGCACCTTCAAAGCGAGTGATCATTCATACAGACAAAGGTCCGGTAACAGCGGTGTTTGGCTGGCCAGCGATTCACGTGCGCAAATCCGAAAAAGAAGACATTCCTAAGGTTTCAAACATTTGGTTAGACTGCGGTGCTCGATCAAAAAAGGAAGTCGAAGAAATGGGCGTTCACGTTGGTTGTGTGATTACTTATCCTGACGAGTTTATCGTACTTAACAAGGTCCATTTTGTGGGTCGAGCGCTCGACAACCGCATCGGAGGATTCATGATCGCTGAAGTGGCACGCATGCTCAAAGAGAATAAAAAGAAATTGCCGTTTGGATTGTACATCGTCAACTCGGTGCAGGAAGAAATTGGCCTGCGCGGTGCTGAGATGATCGTTGAGCGCTTGCGTCCGAACGTAGCCATCGTAACTGATGTGTGTCATGACACCACCACACCGATGATGAACAAACTCGAGCAAGGCGATTTCAAATCGGGCGATGGCCCTGTGTTGAGCTATGCGCCCGCGGTGCAGAACAACTTGTTGAAATTAATCATTGGAGCCGCCAAAGACAACAACATCGACTTCCAGCGCATGGCTGCCAGCAGATACACCGGCACCGATACTGACGCATTTGCGTTTGGCGCGGGTGGAGTGGCTTCGGCATTGATATCATTGCCGCTGCGCTATATGCACACCACGGTTGAAATGGTGCATCGCAATGACGTAGAAAGCGTGATTCGATTGATCTATCAATCGTTGTTGAAAATTGAAAACAACCACGATTTCAGATACATTAAATAACTGAAAATCAGTTTTTCATTTGAACCGAGACAGGCACGAAATCTGCAAGATTCGATGCCGTCTCGGTTCTTTTTTTTCCAGTCTTGGCGCTTCTTTTCCACTTATCCATGAAATCAATGTTCAACTAAGGGTGAAAACATACCTTTGCCGCCTCAAATTAGCGAGCATTAGAAATGGATAGAAATACGTTAACAGGGTTGGTTTTAATTGGGGCTATTCTGATTGGATATAGCTTTTGGATGCAACCATCGTCTGAGGAGATTGAAGCTCAAAACCGCGTTCAAGACAGCATTGCGGCCGTGCAGGCAGCTGAAGATCGCGCTGCGCGAATGACGGAAGCGAACATTGCTTCCGCTGATACTGTGAAGCGGAATGACGTGCAACTTGATTCAGTGGCTCAAGCCCTCCAGGATTCCTTAGACAAAATCAAAAACAAGCAACGCTTTGGATCCTTTGCTGCAGCAGCAAGCGGTGAAGAAAAACTGCATACCATTCAAAACGATTTCGTCAAGTTTACCCTTTCGAATAAAGGTGCAGCTCCGGTTACGGCAGAGTTGGTTGAATATGTAACCTACGATTCAATGCCGCTGTTTCTGTTTGACAAAGAAACCTCTTCCTTCAATTTAAAGTTCTGGCTCGATCAAAACACTGAGCTTTCAAGCGCTGAACTCTACTTTGAAGAGGTGCCGGGAGAGATGACAGAATCGACAGCTGTTTATCGCATTTATGGCGACAACAACAGCCAGTATTTAGAATTGACTTATTCCATCGAAGAAGGCAAATCTTATATGGTGCAAGCTGAAGTGACGGTGGTGGGAATGGATAATTTACTTCGTTCGAGCGATGATTTGTTTGAATTGAATTGGAGTATGAACGCGCCATTTCATGAAAAGAGCCGCGAACAAGAGCAGATGAAAACGACCATGTATTACAAGTACATGACCGATGATGCCGATTATGTTTCTGAAACCAGCTACGAAGCTGAAGTGCTCGAAGCATCTGTGCAATGGGTGGCTTTCAAGCAGCAGTTTTTCTCTGCGGCTCTTATTTCTGATAAAGGGTTTAGCAAAGAAGGTGCTTCAGTGGAAACCATTGAGTTGACGGATGAAAAATACACAAAAGGCCTTTCTGCATCGTTGGGCTTAGAGTTTGGAAATGAACGCGACCCATCGGTTCCATTTAAATTTTACATCGGTCCAAACCACTACCAAACCCTCAACAATATGGGCATTGGTCTGGAAGATCAAATTGATTTGGGATGGACCATTTTTGGTTGGGTAAACCGTTGGTTGGTGATCCCGATCTTCAATTTCCTTGAGACATACACGACTTTGGGCTACGGAATCATCATCCTGATTTTGACCATCATTATTAAGTTGCTCTTGTTTCCTCTTACTTGGAGAAATTATGTTTCCAGCGCCAGAATGCGCGTATTGAAACCTGAGATTGACGAGCTGAACAAGAAGTTCGAAAATAAAGACGCCATGCAGAAGCAGCAGGCCGTGATGGGCTTGTATCGCCAAGCGGGCGTAAATCCGATGGCGGGATGTGTCCCGATGCTTTTGCAGTTGCCGATATTATACGCCATGTTTCGATTCTTTCCCGCGAGCATCGAGCTGAGGCAAGAATCGTTTTTATGGGCAGAAGATTTGAGTTCTTACGACTCGATCATGCAACTGCCTTTTGAAATTCCTTTCTATGGCGACCACGTGAGTTTATTCACCATTTTGATGGCCATTTCAACGTTCTTCTACTCGAAATACAACATGGACATGTCAGGCGGTGCCAACGCTCAAATGCCACAGATGAAAATGATGATTTACTTGATGCCATTCATGCTCTTGTTCTTCTTTAATAGTTATTCGTCAGGGTTGAGCTACTATTACCTTTCTGCCAACGTGATCACGATGTTGCAGCAATTCATTATCAAGCGATTCTTCATTGACGAAGACAAGATTCACGCAAAAATTCAAGCGAATAAAAAGAAGCCCACGAAAAAATCAGGCCTTCAACAAAGGCTCGAAAAAATGGCTCAAAACAGAGGAATCCAATCTCCAAAAAAATAAAGCAAATGAAGGTCAGGGCAGCGCTTTCTTTGGCAGTTATAGTTTTTCTTATTGGATGTAAAAATTCCAAGAAGAGCGCAGAAAAGAACGATCAACAAGCTGCGAATACCGAGGTGGCGCCTGCGGTTGCTCCTTCAGACGATACTGAAATTGCCGAGGAAGCAGAGGATCAATACAACGCTCCAGATTCCATAGCGCTGAAGGCTGCCCAAATTGATCGTCACCGTCCATACATTACCGCATCGATGTATTTTGGCATGTACAGATCAGCGTGCTATGGTCAATGTCCGGTATATAACCTCGACATCGACACCGCTGGACGCGCAGTGATCGAAGCAAAACGATTTTTCGACTTTGAAGGATTTCACGAGACTCAGTTAACACCCGCGCAAATGCAGTTCATCGAAGACAAAGCCCTAGAAACAGGTTATTTTTCGTTTGATCATGTGTACGATGCCAATGTCACTGATTTGCCGTCCACATTAACAATTTTACAAACCGATAGCGAACTACAATGGGTGTATGACCGTCTTAATGCTCCAAAAGAGTTGAGGCGTTTTGAATCTGAAATGGATGCCTTCATACGAACCTTGGATTGGAAACCTTTCGATCCAAAAAAATAAAATGAAGATGAACGTGAAATGGATAGCGATGTTGGTGGTGGTTGCATTCATGAGCGCTTGCTCTGAGCAATCAAGCAAAGAAGTTGAAACGGAATTAGAAGAATCTGCTCCCGCTCAGGAAGCCGAACAATTGACCATTGGTGCCGATGGCTGGGCAGAATACGACCACAAAGAATACACCGTGTATGCCCCGCAAGAATGGGAGATGGACGTGACAGGAAGGATGAATACTACCTTCATTTTATTTTCCCCGCGCGATAACAACAATGACCTTTTTAGAGAGAATGTGAATTTAGTGAAGGAAGACATTTCATCCATGAATATGACTTTGTTTGACTACGTCAAGAATTCTGAGGATGTGCTCGAACAATACATGACTGACTTGCGGGATTTAAACATCGAGCAAAAGGATGAGCGCTATTGGTTGACGTACACTGCTACACAAGAACGCATGGATTTGTACTTCGTGCAGATGATGGAGATGAACGATGGCGTGGTGTTCATTCTCACCTATACAAGCAATGATGAATCCCTTTCGGTGCATGCAAAAAACGGGAGGAAAATCATCGAACGGTTTCAGTTTAACGGGTTCAATCTATAGTTGACTTGGGGTAACTGAGCGAAAAACGCTCAATTCCTAGCGCAGCTCGCGCATTGGTGTCGCCCGCACACGCATTTGCAACGATAATGGCTCCGCTGCCACTTACAGTCCCTTTTGATGCTGTGATGTTGTAATTATTGATCAACGCTGAGTCGCGCTTTACTTCCTTCACCACCCAATTTACAAGCAGAATGTCGAACTGCTCTCTTCGTGGTTCATTCTCTAATTCGATCCGCAAGTTGAAATTATTGAACTGGAAAATAGCACTCAGTTGGCCAGAAGCTTCGATGCTCGAAGAACTGACCATACTGAAAAACATCGTGTCGTTGGTGTTGAGCGCTTCTTGAATGTTCGGAGTTACATGAAAGTTTCGCTCAGCTTTTTCTTGATCACAACCATGGCTGCCGTCAGCGCGCAATTCGAGTGCACCATTAACGTAAAGTGATTGCGCGGTGTCTTGCACGAATTCAGAGCTGTTCCATTTGTATTTGATCCATGTATTGGGTTTTTCAAACTCCTCGCGAAAGAGCGTGATAATTTCTCGGGTTTTCTTAGAATCATCGCGCTTGCACGCATCAAAACTCAACACGAAAACTATCGCCACTAGAAAGTAAACGGGGTTTTTTATCATGGTTTCTGAGTGATGCGTTCAACTTCGATGGTTGCTGCCACAGTGGCAAACACGGCTACAAATCCCGATGTCATTGGTCCAATGAATGGAATTAAATTCCAAAATGCAAATGGAGCGCCAAGGGTCAGTGACGAGAATTTATTCTTCCAAACAAAACGATTGCTTTCTCGGGCAGAAAACTGCTTTCGCTCGAGCGAGTAGTCCATAAAGTTGTAGCCATAGAAATAGGCGTTCACTGCAAAGAGAATGAAGGGTGCTGCAGCCCCTATAATCGGTATAAAACCGATTCCAAAACAAAGTACCGAAAGCACGATTTGATAGAAGCCATTGCGCAGCGCTAGCGCGGCTGCTCGCGTGAGGTCGCGCGTAAATTGGGTGATGCTAAATGCGACACTTTTATTGCCCAGTGCTTCGCCAACGCGCTCGCTGAGCCAAGTTAAAACAGGTGCCATGAGCAAGAGTATGACCGATCCACCTACAAAAGCAAAGGTGAAATACAGCAAGACCCGGAGGATAATCCACAGCAGCCAGTACAGCAAATCGTTTACAAATCCCGCCCATTCGGGCAGCCATGTGATGTTTTGTAAGGCATCGCGTAAAAGACCAGATATGTTTTCAGTAGCCCACGATGTTAGGCTGAATCCGCCAAAGAAGACCAAGAACGTAATGATCAGCGGAAACCACAAAAACCACATCAAGTGATGTTGCTTCAAAAAGCCGAACGAAGAGCGGTATGCCTTAAAGGCTGTGGGCATGACTACACATTTTCAACAAAGGAGCCATGTCAATTTGATTCCGGTGCAAAGAGATCATGCCGTTTTGCTCCATTTTTTTGAGGAGGCGTGAAATCACTTCGCGGGAAGTGTTGAGGTCGTTGGCTATTTCTTGGTGCGTGGTTTTTATAATCGTAGTTTCCAACGTGCGGGCTTGGTTGATCAAGTAGAATTCGAGACGCTCGTCCATGGCTTTAAACGCGATGGCATCCACCACAGTGAGCATTTCTTCGAATCGAGCGCGGTAGGTTTCGAGTACGAAATAATACCACGATTTATGGTCGAGCATCAAATTATCCATCTTGTCGATGGGCACCATAATCGCCTTGCTGGCAGTCATGGCTTTGGCCATCAATTCTGAGGTTTTTTGTTGCGAAGCGCATACCATCGAAAGCGCGCAGGCATTTCCTGGTTCGATGTAATAGACAAAAAATTCGCCTCCATTTTCACCTTCGCGGTAGAGTTTCACCAATCCGTCAACGATGAGCATGGTAGATCTGAAATACTGACCTGTGCGCATCATTTCTTCTCCTTCCTCAAACGATTTTATAGTGCCAATTTCGGCCAATCGCTCTACCAAGGCTTCATCAAAACTTGGAAATTGTTTGTGAAGCAAGTCTTTGATCTCTGAATCCATACTTTTTTTTCTATGCGATCAAATATAGTGCTCCGCAATTGATATGCGCGAGTATTGAGTAATCGATTTAGCTGCAGCACACATCGAATAATGATGTAAACAATGTTAGTATATCTTCTTTTTTAGCTTATTCCACTTTTCCTTGATGAAAAGTGGAGCAAAAATCAAGGCTGTGGAAAAAATAAGCATCCTGCTTATTGTGAAGACTAAGTTCGGCCGGGTGATCTCCGCTTCCAGCAGAGCTTCCCGGTCTCACTAAGTCTTCACTTCAATCAGAACACTCATTATTTCCAAGGCCAGTCTTACTTGAATTCAAGTTCAATACTATACTTTAAGTGAAGTCGTGACAAATAAAAGTTTTCCTTTATGATTAATCCCCTTTTTTGAACCCGTAGATCAACTGGCCCCAAAAGCTTCGTGGGAGCTTTTCCATATCAGCATAACCCAATTTGATTTCGCCATCGACTTTCGGAATGCTTGCCGTGCGAAAGATGTAGTCCCAAACGCTCAACGTAATGCCGTAATTGACTCCATACCTTCGGTTTTCGGGTAGGGTGTAGGCGTGGTGCCAGAGGTGCATCACTGGATTATTGAAGATGTATTTCAGCGGACCATAGGTGAGGTGAATATTGGCGTGGTTGAGGTGACCGATAGCAATGGCAAAGTAGAAAACAATGTAAGCCTGCTCGGGTGTAAACCCACCGATGAGCATCACTGCGATGTATTTCATCGGAGTGTAGAATACATTTTCCATCCAGTGGTAGCGTAAGTGTGCGGCAAATCCCATTTCTTCAACAGAGTGATGCACTTTGTGAAATTTCCAAAGCACGTCAAAGCGATGCAGCATCACATGGGTAAACCACTGAATAAAGTCGGTAGCTACAAAAAATATCAGCAATTGCAGCCACCAATTCATGCCCGATGTGTCGAGCAAGATGAACCTGCTCAAATCGCCACCCAATATGTTTTTGAAAAACATCTCGCTGACGTTAGAAAACGCCATGAAGATGATGATCTTGAAGAGGTAGAAGTTGAAGAACATATAGAACGTATCCAACCAAAAGTCTTTGCGAATAATGGCTTGGTTTTTTCGCCAGGGAAATGCAGCTTCAAGCGCCCACACCACCAGCGAAAGCAGCACGAGCCACCAAAAATAATTGACGTACCAAGGGTCAACCTGAAACGTGATTTCACGCCATGTGTATCCCGCGAAATCTGAAAAGGACTGTAAGAAAACGGCTATGTACTTCTCCATCGAAATTGTGTGCTAGTTATTTCCAACCGTTGTAACCGTGTTTTAGATTGGCTATATTTTGAAACCCTTTTTCCTTCATAATGTTTTGAGCTTGTTTACTGCGTCCGCCCGCAGCGCAGTAGACTAAAACAGGCTTGCTCTTGTCTAACTTTTCAAGGGCACTTTCGAAGCTTGGTTTTGAAATGTCGATTTGAACTGCGCCTTCAATGATTCCTTGCGCAACTTCGCCATCGGTGCGCACATCAATGATTTGTAAATCATCACTTGTTGCCATTAATTCTTTGGCTTGTTCGTTGCTCACGTCTACAAAAGAACCGTCAGCATTTTGTTGGTTTTGAGCTCCGCATGATAGTAAGGTCAATGCAAGGCTTAGCGATAAAAGGTATTTCATGTTATTTGTTTTTTAATTTGAGAATCAAAGATAGAATTAAGAGCAGCCAAGGTGTGCCGTGCAGTGCTACGTCAAACCAATCCATCGGTCCCATGCCCACCGCGCCACCGGCCAACCATTTTAGCTTTCCCCAAATGTGTGGTTCGGGATAAAATGGCGCCAATCCGAGCGATAAAGAAGCGAGTATCCAGATTTTTAAGTTGGATTCAATGTATGTGAAAGCTGTTGTCATTATGCTATGCCATCTAAGATTTGCTTCAGTTGGTCGGCTCGCAACACGCCCGATTGCCTCCATTTGATTTCTCCATTTTTAAAGATCATGAGTGTGGGCACGCCACGTATTTGAAACGTACTTGATGCCATAGGGTTTTTGTCAACGTCAATTTTTATGATGCGCACATCGTCACCGATCATGGAGCTCAACTCTTTGAGTATGGGCTACATCATTTTGCATGGCCCACACCATTCGGCAAAGAAATCGACCAACACGGTTTTGCCCGAATTGACGATTTCGCTGAATGTTTCTCTCTTTTCTGTGGTTTCCATTGGCTTTGTTTTTTTCTGGTACAAAGGAAGGCATGTGGATTCGGCAGCGCAGTAACTCTTGTCACAGAGAATGGTCATTCGGGGTGAAAAGTAGTTTTCAGCCGAATGAATCATTAAATTTGGAAAGCATACACATTACCTGACTTCGGATTCAATGAAAAAACTGCTATTTAGTGCGTTTATATCGATATGTGTGGTTTCTTGGGCACAAGAGCCATTGGTGGCAGATGCAGGAAACGACAGTATTTTCTGCTCAGTGGTGCCTGATTCATTCATCATTGGTGGCTCTCCTTCTGCTATCGGAGGAAATGGCAACTTCATATATACGTGGGATATTTATCCAAAACCATATGTGCCATTTCCAAGTGCACCTAATTTGATGTATTATGCCTCAGATTTTTTATCTGATTCAACAGATTCAAATCCTTTTTTAATCAGAACTCTCCCTTCAAATGAAAGAGGGCCGATTATCTTTATATTAACTCTAAGCGATGACTCTAATGGACTTGCCATAGATTCAGTTCAGTTTTGGTATGTGAGTTGGACAACGTTGGATGGCAATGCGATGATTTATACGTATCCGGGCGATACCCAAACAATATCACCACAAGGATTTGCAGGAGGGTTTCCACCATACACATTCGACTGGGGCGATTCTCCAAACTTGATCGGAGAGCGTTATGATTATAATGTCTACCCTGAGGTTTATCTTCCATCGAGGCAAGTGATTGTGCAAGACGGACCATCACCGTATTGGAATGGGTTAGCCGTTACTGATTCTCTTGGATGCACTGGATCTATCGGCACCTATGAAGGGTTTATTATCGAGCCGTTAAGTGTGATGGATCGTTATGGAAAAGAAAAATCAACATGGGCCATCAATGGAAGCACTCTTTCTATTACAGGAAGAGAGAACATTGAATCAACTAGGATTTTTGACATGCACGGAAGGATGCTGCGGGAAAGGTTAGCAGTCAACTCATCGTCATGTGAAATTGAGATAAAGGAGCATGGTTTTTTTGTGGCACGCGTAAAATATGTTTCTGGCGAAAAAGAAGCGTTTAAGTTTCAGATCCTTCGATGATTTGTTAATTAATACGGCATTTACTTTTCAAAGGAGTACTCTTAAAATTAAATGACTAAACGTGGTCAAATACTTTTACACTTCAATCAATATTTTAACTTTCCCACCAAGACCTTTTTCCACAATGTCGTATAGAGTTTTTAAGGTCATGTTGCTCCCATCATTTTCAATCCTTGAGATGTAGGTTCTTTTCTTATTGACGAGCATTCCGAGTTGTTCTTGTGTCAAGTTTTTATCTTCTCGGGCTTTTCGCAATAACAGACCTATCTTAAACGATTCAAAGTCAAGTTCAAGCTCGTCTCTTCGTGTGGTTCCTTTTTTACCGTAAACAGTGTCTTTTATTTCCGTCCATGTTTTTGTGTCCATCTCACTCGTTTTTAGTGGCATAATATTCAGTCATTAACCTAAGTGCTTTGTCTATTTCTTTTTTAGGAGTTTTCTGTGATTTCTTTACAAATCCGTTCAACAAAATCACTAACTTCCCTCTATGAAAAAAGCAGAAAACCCTCCAAATATCTGATCCCAGTTTTATTCGTGCTTCATAAAGTCCATCAGCTCCTTTTATAGACTTGAGATACGTGCTAGGGATTCTTTCATACGTTTCTATAATTTCAATCACTTTGAAAATTTTGTCCTGCACCTTATTAGGTTGAGCAAGTAAAAATTCTTCAAAGTAGTGTTTGTAAGCAATTACAGTTCTGACTTTGAGTACCACTCTGTAAAGGTAACTTAAAAGTTACTATGTTAAATTTAGTTGAGATTTTTTTCGTAGAAGATGATATCACATTCAGCTATAAATTGTTTTGTAGGAATGTCAATCTGTTATGAGTAAGGAGGTTGTCGTTATTATATATTATCTTGTGCGTGGATTATCACCGAAAAAACTAAAGCCGAAATTCTATGAAGAAATTGCTTTTCATCGCTGGAGTATTGTTCTTCAATACATTTTCTTGGGCACAAGGGCCTCTGCATGTTGATGCTGGCGAAGACAAACATTTTTGTCCATATGGCGTGACCTATGACTCCGTTTATCTTTCGGTCGGAGGTTTGCCCACTGTTACAGGTGGCACTCCTCCTTATACATATAGATGGTTTATAAATGAACCTGTGGTATCTGTAATCCATAACTATTGGGCCGGTGATATATTGGATGACACCGCGTCTGCCAATCCTTTCATTGTAAGTGCGATTGAATCAAATGAGCTGAACGGTAGTGTGAAATTGTATCTTGAGGTGACCGATAGCAACGGAATGGTGGCCATGGATTCTATGAAGTTTACACATTCCACATTTTTTATACATCTGGGAAGTGTCCACGTTTACGCTGAACATGGAGATACCATTAAAATCACTCCCGTGGCATCTTCGAGCTACCCCTTGGTGAAGTGGCAGTGGACAGATAGCACTGATTTTATTGATCCTGCAAGTAGCGCTAAGCCTCGTATTTTTTGTCAATACGGCTCTACCAAGTCAAGTTATGCTGTTGTAGTCTATGATTCAATGAATTGCTTCATGCCCACTGTTTCAAACGAATCAATTTTTGTTTATCCACTTCAAGTTGAAGAGATGACCTCAAATAGACCAGAATTGATCATTTTCCCTAACCCTATTGAAGACAAGTTTCAGCTAAACTTTGCTCAGAATACTGCGATTCAAATTGATAAACTGTTAGATGTTCACGGCAAGTCAATACAACTGGATTCGCCCGCAGCTGGTTTTTTTGATGTCTCTCATTTGAGCCAGGGGATTTACTTTCTTCATCTCAATCATACAGGAAAGGCACATGTGGTAAGAATTGTCAAGAACTGAAGTTAAGAGACTTAATTTTTATCAAGTTGCTGCTACAATTCTAACCTTGCTCATCGGTTTGGTATTTCTGGGCTGATCTTGTCTTAAATAAAAAAAACCGAGACGATATGATCGCCTCGGTTCCAACCACTCCGCCTACCAAGCGGAGTCTACACCAATCAAACCTTAAACCACCAATGGTTATAACATGGTTGTTTGCTCTTGAAATGCACTCACTGGTGCGTTGTCTAAAACCTTCATTGCATTGAATCCTCCCAACACGTTCGACACATCCTTAACACCATATTTTTTCATGATGGAAGCAGCAGCCACAGACCGGTATCCGCCCGCACAATGCACGGTATATGCCTGGTCTTTATTTAGTTGACTTAAGTTTTTGTAGATAAAGTCGAGCGGAAAATTCTCTGCACCTTCTAAATGCTGTGATTCAAACTCGCTTTGCTTTCTTACGTCCAATACTTCTAAATTTTGTGTTTTGTATGCCTCAATGAATGCCGCTGGATCGTAGTTGTTAATGCTATCCAACGCATTGCCATCAGCCACCCAAGCTTCGATGCCACCTTTTAAGAATCCAACGGGATTGTCGTAGCCAACGCGTGCCATACGTGTAATCACTTCTTCTTCGCGTCCTTCATCGGCAATCATCAAAATGGGTGCTTCTAAATCTTCGATCAACACACCCATCCATGGCGCGAAATTGTCATCGATGCCAATGAATATGGATTGAGGAATGAATCCTGCTGTAAATTGAGAGTGGTGCCGCGTGTCAATGATCACGGTGCCTTCTTTTTTCATTTGGGCTTTGAAATCTGCCACGTCAAGGTAGTTGAGTCCTTGGCTCATGACATCGTCAAAGCTGCTGTAACCCATCTTGTTCATCACGGCATTTTTTGGAAAATACTGTGGTGGAGCAACTAAACCTGTAGTCACCTCTTTGATGAATTCTTCTTTGGTCATATCGGGCCTCAACGCATAGTTTGTAGCTTTTTGGTTTCCGAGCGTATCAAAGGTTTCGCTGCTCATGTTTTTACCGCACGCGCTGCCTTGTCCATGACCTGGATATACGATTACGTCATTCGGCAAGGGCATAATCTTGTTGCGCAACGATTCGAACAAGTGTCCAGCCAAATCTTCTTGGGTCAAGTCAGTTTTTACGGCCAAGTCAGGTCGACCAACGTCACCAATAAAAAGCGTGTCGCCCGAGTAAATACTGTGTGGTTTGTTGTTTTCATCCAGCACTAAAAACGTGGACGACTCCATCGTGTGGCCGGGCGTGTGTAAGACTTTGATTTTAATGTTTCCGAGCGCAAGCTCTTCGCCATCTTCAGCTACGTAAGCATCGAAATTCGCAACGGCTGTTGGTCCATACACAATTTTGGCTCCGGTCTTCTTCGCGAGGTCCAAATGACCGGAAACAAAATCAGCATGAAAGTGCGTTTCGAGAACGTATTTGATTTTGGCTCCGCGCTTTTCTGCCATTTCAATGTAAGGCTCCACTTCTCTCAGTGGATCTACAATAGCCGCTTCGCCATTCGATTCGATGTAATAAGCCGCTTCGGCCAAACATCCCGTATAGATCTGTTCTATTTGCATGTGTTACTGGTTTTATAATTTAACAGCAACAAAGGTTAACAGATGCGCCCAGCTATACAGTGACTTGTGTTACACTGTAAACCTGATAATGGTCAGAACAATTCTTTGAGCAGGATGAACGCACCCATCACTAACACAAACCAGCCAAAGCCCACTTTTAATTTTTGACCGTCAATTTTGGTCGACAAGAAACTGCCAATGAAAATGCCTACCACAGCCAGTGCGGTGAAGACCAATAAAAAGTTCCAATCGATGGCGTAGTTTGAAACATCACCTAGAAACCCTACCAGTGATTTCACAGCGATGATGAGCAATGAAGTGCCGATGGCTTTCTTCATTTCAAGTCCAGCAAAAAGCACCAAAGCCGGGATGATTAAAAAACCACCGCCAGCACCTACAAGTCCTGTGAGTGTGCCCACGATAAACCCTTCCGTCAAAACGATGAGCATCGTTTGCCAAGGTTCTAGTGTTTTGGGTTTATGGTCAACTTTGTTCTTTTTCTTCTTGATCATGCCGATAGAGGCAAACAGCATCAAAAGGGCAAACAGCACCATTAGAAACATGCCTTTGGTCATGGTGAACGCACCAAGGCTAAACAATTCGTTGGGAATGGCAGGAACCAAGAATTTTCGTGTGAGGAAAACAGCTACTAAGCTGGGCAACCCAAAGGCCAAGGCGGTTTTGTAATCAACGAGTTTTTTTCGTGCGTAGTCAATCACCCCAATCAGGCTCGAACCACCAACGATAAAAAGCGAATAGGCCGTGGCCATAATGGGTGAAGTGCCTAATAAATACACCAAAACGGGCACAGTGAGAATGGAACCACCACCGCCAATTAACCCGAGTGAAATGCCAATGATCACGGCACTTATATATCCTGCTATTTCAATCATGCGTGCAAAGGTGAACTTTCATTTGAGATGGAACTGTGACTTTGGTTGCAGTGACGTTTATCCTCATTTTATCTAACCAAACTCACCGCAGCGCGTTGCGTTTTTTCTTCGCTGTGCATAGCTACCACAAAGTAAGTGCCTTCTGTTGCAGCTTCTCCATTGATGGTTCCGTCCCAAGAAGCTCCGGATGAGCTGTTTTGTTGACTGAATACCAATTGACCCCAGCGGTTATAGATGAACACCGTGAAATTTAAATGTTCGGTGAAGATATGATGGGCACGTTGGACCTATCTGCGTTGGGAGAAAAAACGTTGGGAATCGAAAACTTGCATCCCGATTCGTTACAAGCTTCTTCAGTGAATGACACGGTGCGCGATACTACTTTCTGGCATGGCGGACTGCTGATGGTGACGATGTACGTATCAGATTCAGATACGGTGATGGAGTCGTCCGTATTTCCGGTGCTCCACACGAAGTTTGCTCCCGGCCATGACGCGTCAAGCAATACGCTTTCACTAATACAGACCAAAGTATCTTCTCCGAGTTCTGATTTTATTTCAGGATAAAAGTTTACACTGAATGTATCAGCGTCCATTCCGCATTCATTTTCAGCGATTAGCCATACTGTTGCAGTAGTGTTGATCAAGATTTGCTCATCCGAAGTGCTGTCGTTCCACCAATAATTCACGTTTTGTGTATTGCTGTGAGAAATGTAAAAAGCCGCTTCAAGGCAGTGCACCGAATCACGCGGAAGGTCAGCTATCGGCATCGGTAAAAAACTTACGGTCATCGTATCGCTTACAGTGCCGCAGGCGTTGCTGGCTGTCAGCCAAATTTCCAATGGACTTAAATCGGGCGAAAGCGAAGTATCGATGATAATAGAGGCGTTGGTGTCACCTGTAGACCAGAGGTTATTACCTGTGGAATCGCCCATTTCTAAAATCAGTTGCGAACCCTCACACAAAGTGGTGTCAGTTAGAGTGATGCTCGGTTCAGTGGCGAAACGCACAACCAGCGTATCTCGCAATGTGTCACATTCGTTTGCAATAACTACGGAGAATACCCCTGTGTCGGTGATGGATCTATTTATTGTGTTTACACTATCACTCCAAAGCACCATTGTTGGATTTAGTGTGCTGAAGTCAAATTTAATCGAGTCATTAGTTCCGCACAAAAAGCCGTCTCGCGACTCAAAAATCTGATCAGGAAGAGTGTCTGTGATGATTACTTCGTGCGAGATGGTATCGATGTTGTTTTTGTAATACGCGATTAACTCAACAGCGAATGCGTCTGGCTGGGAGAATAAGAAATATGGATTTTCAAGCGTGGAAAAATTCAACATTCCCGCGTTGGGGTCATTGAAATTCCATTTTAGAGAATCTGCCAATCCAAAAAACACAAACCATGTGCTGTCACCAAGGCAGGTATAGCGCGCTTCAAAGTCGGGTTTGCCGTAGTTGAGCTTGTTTGGTAGGCCTTGGCCATGCTGGCTCAAAGCGTTTAACTGCACTGGAAAAGCTGCAGGCTCAAATACGGCAGGCCCATTTATTTGATCTGGATTTCCGATGGTGGCCAAGGCCAGGTTTGAATCCAAATCACGATTGATGTAAATAGTATCGTTGATGCCTAATTTGAACTCAAATAATCGATTGTTATGCAAAACCCCAACAGTATCGATGGAATGAATAATACTGTCTTGATCCCAAGTTTCCAAGTCTAAACTTAGTACATAGGTATTGTTTTCTGCAAATACGAAATGACTTAGGTATACGTATCGTTCGTTTGGGCTAGTTTCTGCAAACACAACCGCACCATTGCTTAAATTATTGGTAATTGGGATGAACAATTCATCACTGAACGTACCATTTACGGGATCAAACTTTGCAAGCATTATGCCTCTCCAAGGCATGGAATCTAGATGCTTAATACCATCCATATAAAAGTATCTGCCGCTTCCCGGAAGCCCAATTAGGTGCGAAACTGCAATTATCAAATTCGCTTGATACGAGGTATGGCTGTTGATCCCTGCTGAGGTGATTTTATAAACGTGTATTTCGTTTGCCTTTCTCAAAAACAACCAATAGCCTTCGGTTTGACCCGCGATAGCACATCCCGTAATTACTTCAGACACATGAGGATCATAATCAAATAGCAGTGTGTTTTTGCTTCCTGACTCCACATCCCCGAGTCCACCATTGAGCGTCATGTTTACGATGGAATAGCGGGTTTCCATTTCGAAGGGATAAGTTTCAACAGCATCGTTCGTAAACACATAGTGCCTTTGTGGGCTCCCAGGAACGGGTGCTGAAAACACACCGAGTTTTGCGGATATATGTCCGTCCAGGCTGTCGCCATTGGGCATTACGTTGTGTGCACTGTCCCACACCGTTGTGGGGCTGGCATACAACAAAAGATTTCCGGTGTCATCGCAGACACTTATGCATCCTTCAGGTGCTGCTATATTGTTTCCGGGGTTAAATACTGCGCCTGAAGACGTAAAGTCAATGCCCATGTTGTAAGAAAAACACCACCGGTCAAAAACTTGTTGAGCCCGAACTGTGTTCATGCAGTTTAGAATCAATAAACCAATAAACATAATGTGTTTTGGATGATATAGTGACTCTGAAAAACCGCTGTGCATGAGGCAAATCTAGTTATTTACAGTGTGCCTTAAGGCGTGATGTTTAATGTGTTTGGCATTGAAGCATCAACCGTGATCGTTCCCAAGCAGGAGGTTGGGCAAGGGGGATTAATGTTGCCTGTGGCTATGGTTGGATAAGAATTGCAATTGTTCCAGCTCACGATATAACAGCTTCCATCGGCTGTATTACCGCAAATGTTCGGACATGGGTCTGCCGGACAAACCATAGCCATACCCCATTCTTGGCAATCAATTGAGCATGGAGGAGTAAGAACTGCGCCCATTGCTGGAATGCAAATAGTCACTGAGCAAGCTGCGTCACAACCAACATCATTGCCGCAGTTTAGCCTGACGAGCATGTCGCAACCCAATGTGTTATTGATGTTCATGGGAGGCGCCTGACATATTCCGTAGGTGGCGCAAAAGCAAAAAGTTAGGATAATTAATACGTTTTTCATAGCGAGTAGATTTAAAGATTTCCCACAAAAAAAAAGCAAAAAATACTAATAATCAAGGGTTTAGTTTATTACCTCATTAAACTCACCGCAGCGCGTTGCGTTTTTTCTTCGCTGTGCATAGCTACCACAAAGTAAGTGCCTTCTGTTGCAGCTTCTCCATTGATGGTTCCGTCCCACGAAGCTCCGGATGAGCTGTTTTGTTGCCTGAATACCAATTGTCCCCAGCGGTTATAGATGAACACCGTGAAATTTAAATGTTCGCAGGTGTTGGTGATGCGCAATGCATCGTTGATTCCGTCTGCGTTGGGAGAAAAAACGTTGGGAATCGAAAACTTGCATCCCGATTCGTTACAAGCTTCTTCAGTGAATGACACGGTGCGCGATACTACTTTCTGGCATGGCGGACTGCTGATGGTGACGATGTAATTGTCGGTTTCAGAAACAGTGATCGAATTGCCTGTACTTCCTGTGTTCCATGCATAGTTGGCGCCTGGCCATGTAGCGTCCAATACCAGTATTTCGCCATTGCAGATGACTGTGTCTTCTCCATGTTCAGGTTTAATTTCGGGGTAAAACTCTACGTTAAACGTGTCTCGGTCTACACCGCAAATATTTTCAGCTATAAGCCACACAGATTGGGTGGAATCAATTCTAAACCGTCCTTCCGAAGTGCTGTCGCTCCACAAATAGTTGACGTTGTCAAAGTTTTCATGAAAAATAAAAAATGACTGATCGAGGCAATGCGAAGAGTCTGCGGGTAATGACGCATTTGGAATTGGTAAAAAGTCAATGGTCATCGTATCGCTTACAGTGCCGCAGACGTTGGTGGCAGTTAGCCAAATATCCAATGGACTTAAATCGGGCGAAAGGGAAGTATCGATGGTAATGGAAGCGGTAGTGTCGCCCGTTGACCAAATATTGTTTGTGGGAGGGTTGTTTACACCTGAAACTAGTTGAAAATCAGCGCATATGGTTGTGTCTTTTAATGAGAGGTTTGGTCTTAGTTGATAAATCACCTCGAGAGTATCACGTATCGTATCACACTCGTTTGCAATAAGTACAGCGTAGTTACCTGTATCTTTTATTATTCGGGTTAAGGTGTTTACACTATCACTCCAAAGCACTTCTGTTGGATTTAATGCGCTAAAGTCAAAGACAACAGAGTCAGCGTTTCCGCACAAGAAAGCATCTTCCAACACAAAAATGTGATCAGGAAGAGTGTCTTTTATGATTACTTCGTGGTTGATGGTATCAATGTTGTTTTTGTAATACACGATTAACTCAACAGAGAATGTATCAGGATATGAGAACAAGAAATATGGATTTTCAAGCATGGAAAAATTCAACATTCCCGCGTTGGGGTCATTGAAATTCCATTTTAGAGAATCTGCTAATCCAAAAAACACAAACCATGTGCTGTCACCAAGGCAGGTATAGCGCGCTTCAAAGTCGGGTTTGCCGTATTGCAGGTTATTGGGCAATCCAGGGCCATGTTGACCAAAGATGTTTAATTGAACAGGGAACGAAATAGGATCAAACACAGCAGGCCCATTCACCTGATCTGGATTGCCAATGGTGGCGATAGACATATTGGAATCCAAATCCCTGTTGATATAAATAGTGTCGTTGACACCAAGCTTAAATTGAAACAAGCGATTGCTATCTAACACTCCTAAAGTATCTATTGAATTCAGAATGATTTCTTCATCCCATATGTTCAAGTTGAGGCTTAGAGCATATGAAATGTTTTGGACGGATTCGAAATGATTGAAGTATAGAAATTTTTCGTTTGGGCTAAATTCAGCATAGGTGTTGACTATATTGGTTGATAATGGTATAAACAATTCATCATTGAAAGCACCCAACACAGGGTCAAATTTAAGAAGTGTGAATCCCCTCCAAAGTACGGAATCTATTTGCATAAAGCCATTCATTATGAAGCGCCTTCCACTGCCCGAAACTCCAACGAGGGATGAGGCTCCAATAGGCATTAAATCGGTTTGGTATGACGAATGACTGGAAATGCCGTTCGCAGTTATCTTAAAGATATGAATCTCGTTTCCCTTGCAGCAGAATATCCAATAGCCATCTGTCTGACCTGCCATCGAGCATCCTATTACCGATTCTGCTATATGTGGATTATGATCAAAAAGTAGCGTGTTCTTGCTTCCTGGTTCTAAATCACCAAGTCCGCTATTAAGGGCCATGTTTACTATGGAATATCGCGTTTCCCAAGAGGGCCATGATTCCGCAGCATCAGAGGTAAAAACATAATGTCTTTGAGGGCTTTCAGGCACTGGAACAGAAAAAACTCCCAATTTTGCCGAGATATGTCCGTGTAAACTATCGCCATTGGGCATTACGTTATGCATACTGTCCCACACGGTGGTGGGGCTTGCATAGAACAAAAGCTTACCATTAACATCGCACACGCTAATGCAACCCTCAAATGATTCAATGCTGTTGTTTGCGTTGAATACTGCACCGTTAGAGGTGAAATCTATTCCCAAGTTATGATTAAAACACCATCTGTCATAAACTTGCTGAGCCTGAGTGTTAAGTAGGCATGCAAAAAAAAGCAGGCCAAGAAGATTCAATACCTTTTGCCTGCCCAAACTTTCTAATAGCCTTAAATGCATTAAACAAATTTAGCTAATCGCCTTTGTATCTTGTTGAAATCTCAATTTATGTTCAATTGATTAGGCGTAGAAGCATCAACTGAAATAGGACCCTGACAAAACGTGGGGCACGGAGCAGAAATAGTACCCGTTGCAATTTGAGGATACCCGTTACAACTATTCCAACTCACAGTATAACAATCGTCTGGAGCCCCGCAAGGTGGGCATCCGGGGCATACAATGGCATAACCCCATTCATGGCAGTCGATGGCACAAGGAATTGCGGGTGTGGGCATCATTGCAGGCGCACAGACGTTGAAAGAACATGATCTATCACAACCGGCATCAAAACCGCAAACCATTGTCACAGTCATGGGGCAGTTCGTGTTGTTGAAGATGGTGGTGGTGGGTGGTTGACAGATTCCGGTAACAACTGTGAAGCAAAAGGATAATAGGATCAATACATTTTTCATAGCGAGTAGATTTAAAGATTTCTGTAAAAAAAAACAAAATGCACTTAAAATCAAAGAGATATCTTTTTATAATCTTCAGAATTCGATTTTGTGATGCAGAGAAGGCAGCTTGAATCAGAACATTCAACATCATTTCTATGCCCTACATTTGCCATCTTTTAAAATCGTACTCATGCCAAGAAAGGCTTTGACCTCAGTTTCTCCCGTTGATGGCCGCTATGCTCGCCACACAGAACCGCTTATCGAATATTTTTCAGAATACGCGTTGTTTAAATACCGCGTTCGTATTGAAATAGAATACCTGATTTTACTCGCTGCCGAAGGACTGCAAGGTGTGAAGCCTTTGAAAGATGAAGAACAGCTTAAACTGAGAAGCTTGTATGAGAATTTTACCCTGCAAGATGCCGAGCAAATCAAAACCATTGAACGCACCACCAACCACGATGTAAAGGCGGTTGAGTATTTCGTAAAAGAACAACTCCAAAAACTTGGAAGAACTGACTTGTTGGAGTTTGTGCATTTCGGACTCACGAGTCAAGACATCAACAACACAGCGGTGCCCCTTTCATTGAAAGAGGCTCAAGTAAAAGTGATGATTCCTCGATTGATGCTTATCCAAGAAAAACTTCGCTGTTTGGCAGAAGAGTGGAAGGCTGTTCCGATGCTCGCCCGCACACACGGCCAGCCGGCTTCACCAACCATGTTGGGAAAAGAACTGTTCGTATTCGTTGAGCGTATCGACCAGCAATTTGTTCAGATGCAGCACATTCCTTTTGCTGCCAAATTTGGCGGGGCAACGGGAAATTTTAATGCACATCATGTGGCCTACAGCCAGGTAGATTGGAGTGAATTTGCCAATCGTTTCGTAAACAATACATTGGGACTTTACCGCTCTCAAACTACCACACAAATTGAGCACTACGATCATTTGGCTGCACTGATGGACGCATGGAAACGGGTAAACACCATTTTGGTTGATTTGAGTCGCGACATTTGGGCCTACATTTCGATGGACTATTTCAAGCAGCGGATCAAAGAAGGTGAAGTGGGCTCATCAGCGATGCCGCACAAGGTTAATCCGATCGACTTTGAAAACGCAGAAGGAAACCTGGGGTTTGCCAACGCTATTTTTGAACACCTATCAGCCAAATTGCCGATTTCGCGCTTGCAACGAGACCTTACTGATAGTACAGTTTTACGCAATATCGGAATGCCGTTTTCTCACACGCTGATCGCCTTGGCTTCCATCGAAAAAGGCTTGGATAAACTCATCCTCAACGAAGAAGTCATCCACGCTGAATTAGACCGCCATTGGGAAGTTTGTGCCGAGGCAATTCAAACCATCCTCAGGCGCGAGGGATACGAAAAGCCATACGAAGCGCTAAAAGCATTGACGCGAGGTAATGCTAAAATCACACCTGATTCGTTATCTGAATTCATCGACTCGCTGAAGGTGAGCGATGCAGTGAAAGCAGAGTTGAAACAAATTACTCCGCACAATTACACGGGTGTTTTCAAGATGCCTTCTTGGTGAAGAAATTCATTGACATACTTAAATACCTTGCTCCCTACAAAGGAAGAATTGCCGTAAACCTTGCGTTCAACATTCTGAATGCTGCGTTTTCGGTGGTGTCTTTTTCGGCCATTGTGCCTTTTCTTAAAATTTTGTTTGACAGTGTTGAGGCAGAAGCAGATCCTGATGCTGTCATTGGTTCGGGCTTTTTGGATAAACTTAACGCGGCTTTTGAGCAATACATCCGCGAAGAAGGTCCGATAGAGGCATTGTTCATCTTCTGCATCGTGATTGTGGTGCTCTTTTTTGTGCGGAATATTTTCAGGTATTTGGCGCTGCACCAAATGGCGTTTCTGCGAAATGTGGCGGTGAGAGATTTGAGGCGCGACATCTACCAAAAGCTGCTGCGCTTGCCCATGGCCTATTATACCGATGAACGCAAGGGACAGATCATGGCGCGATTTACCAACGATGTTGCGGAAGTAGAATGGTCAGTAATGGGTGCGTTGGAAGCACTCTTTCGCCAACCAGTGATGATCGTCCTTTACTTGATAACGCTGCTCGGAATCAGTTGGGAATTGACCTTATTCGTAGTCATCGTTTTGCCCATTTCTGGTTTGATGATCGGCAGAATTGGAAAATCGCTAAAACGCACTGCCAAAAAAGGACAGGAAGAGCTCGGTGAAGTGGTCACGTCTTTGGAAGAAACAGTAGGTGGCATCAGAATCGTGAAAGGATTTACAGCCGAGGATATTTTTAATCGGCATTTCAACAAGGTCAACGATCAACATTTTAAGTTAATGGTGCGCTTGTTTAGAAAACAGTATTTGACATCGCCTCTAGGAGAAACGCTCTCGGCCATCACCATCGCGTTGATCTTGTGGTTTGGCGGTAATTTGGTGCTCGAAGGCAATTCACTAAACGGTGAATTTTTTATTCTCTACATCGTCATTTTCTCGCAAATGATTTCGCCTGCGCGGGCGTTGTCAGAGTCGTTTGTCAGAGTTCAACGCGGGATTTCTGCCAGCGAACGGATCGATGAAATTCTCGAGGCTGACGAGCAAGTGCTGGAGTCGGAAAACGCACAGAGCATATCAACGTTCAAAGAATCGATTGAATTCAGAAACGTCTCGTTTAAGTATGGCGAAGAGTGGGTGCTCAAGAATATTAATTTGCATGTAAAACGGGGAGAATCCATTGCCTTGGTCGGTCCTTCGGGTGGTGGAAAAACCACTTTGGTAGACCTCATGCCACGGTTTTATGACGTAAGCGAAGGCGAGATTTTGGTGGATGGAAAAAACATCAAAGAATTTAAAGTGTATGATTTGAGAGGGTTGTTTGGCATTGTTTCGCAGCAGAGTATCTTGTTTAATGACAGTGTGAAAAACAACCTTCTGATTGGCAATCAACACGCAAACGATAAGCAAATAATCGAAGCGCTGCACGCTGCCAACGCACACGGTTTCGCGATTTCTTTATCAGAAGGATTAAACACAAGTGTGGGCGAAGCAGGCAATAAACTCTCAGGAGGTCAGAAGCAGCGTTTGAGCATCGCACGAGCAATCCTCAATGATCCGCCCATTATGATCATGGATGAAGCAACATCGGCCCTCGATACGGAGAGTGAGCGCTTGGTGCAAGACGCCCTTCAGAAACTTACCGAAGGCAGAACCAGCTTTGTAATCGCCCACCGGTTGAGCACCGTGCAGCATGCCGATCGCATTATTGTCATCGATAAAGGCGAAATTGTGGAAATGGGAACACACACAGAATTGCTCGAGCGTAAAGGCTTATACAGACGACTGGTTGAGCTGCAAGATTTATCTTAGAGCGAAATCTTCCTTAGTTTGGTGCTCAGGTCTTTGTAAATCAAGACCATGTGATTAGTCGGAACGTGTTTCCAATCCGATGCAAATTCTGTCAGTTTTTCCGAAACTACCATCACCGATTTGTTTTCATCTTCGGAAGGAATCATATGGCATGCACCATCAATGCATTCGTAGCGCGATCCTTCAGAAAAATACAGCGAAAGCGGTTCTTCTTCTTCTGGTTTGCTGATATAGCGCATCGCAACAGTGCGTTCACCGTCAGTCACCACCATGTTTAAATAGGCCTGATCGGTGATGCTGTGTTCTTTTTTCATGTTTTCAATGGTGCGTACCATATCTTCCAAAGCATCAGCCATCGTTTCTGCCGTCCGTGTTTGATTTTGCGCTTTGAGTTTTTCAACGAACAGTGCGAAAAGATGCTCTGAATCGGTTTGACCTTGAATCCAATTGTACATTTCGTCAGAAAGCGACCTCCTAATAGCGCGTTTAAGTGTTTGAAATTCTGGAACATCACCGTTGTGCATCATGAGCAATGTGTCGTATTGAAACGGATGACAATTCACCTCTCCGAGCACTCCTACCGTAGCCGCCCGCACGTGAGCCATAAAGCACGTAGATTTTACTAAAGGTGCAATCGACTTCAAATTTTGATTGTTCCAAGCGGGTGTGATGGATTTAAACGTGGCCGGCACCGCGCTCAGAATGTGATTATACCAACCCACGCCAAAGCCATCGCCATTCAGCGGTTCTTCAATTTCTTTGGCGTTAAAACTTTGATTGATGAGGGAGTTTTTTGGCTCGATGAGGAGTTTCTCCATCAAAATCGGGCGCCCTAAGTATGCAACGAGTCTGCACATTGTTAAATGCTTTTATTGATACAATGTAAATCGAAATCTTCATGCTTTCACTACTTCTGTTTTAATAATCCACCCATATTTGAAAGCAAATGAAAATTTCAGCCTTCACCATGTGCCGAAATGCGGATAAACTCTATTATCCGATCGAGGAATCGATTCGTTCTGCCTTGCCGCTGGTAGATGAGTTTGTGGTGGCAATAGGGAAGGGCGATGATGACGATCGCACGCTGGAAACCGTGAAAGCCATCCAATCTGAAAAAGTAAAAATCATTGAATCCGAATGGGATTTAGACGCTTTTCCGCGTGGAATGGTGCACGCACAGCAAAGTGATTTGGCGAAGAGTCATTGCTCGGGAGATTGGCTCATTTACCTCCAAGCCGATGAAGTAGTGCACGAAAATGACCTTCCCAAAATTCGGAAAGCATGTGAAGATTATGCTGATGATCGCAGCATTGAAGGATTCGTGTTTCACTACCATCATTTTTGGGGCGATTACGATCATGTGATTGACTCACACGCATGGTATAAAAAGGAGGTTCGAGTGGTTCGAAATCTTCCAGAAATCCATTCGTGGCAAAGCGCACAGTCTTTTCGTTTCATTCCTCATTTTGACGGGAAGAATTACCGTGCCAAACACGGTTCGAGAAAGCTGAAAGTGAAGGCTATTGATGCGTATATTTTCCACTACGGGTGGGTTCGGCCACCCCACATCATGACAGCAAAAATGAACGCCTTAGACAAGAATCATTCACACGCAACAGCCCAATACCAAAATGACTTTGATTACGGTGATATGCGGAAAATCGCACGATTTCAGGGAACGCATCCGAACGCGATGAAGGCGCGAATTGATCGACTAGATTGGAATGATCGATTGAATTTTTCGGGCGCGTCATTGCAGCGAAAATTTCTCTTTAAGCACGAGCGCACCAAGTATAAGTTGATCTCTTGGATCGAAAACCACGTGTTTGGAGGACGAGCAGTTTTTCAGTTTAAAAACTATCGGGAATAAGCAAGAATTACGGTGAAAGAATAATTGCGGATTGGCGGATGGCTTCGCTTTCTATCTCGGACAGCTTTTACAGGCTTTTTTGCCTTTTTTCTTGAATTTCTCACAGCAATTTTTCTTACATTCAAGAGAAATAATTCCTTCGTTAAAGAATTGCATGGCTATGCAAGGTGGAAGTGAGGTCGAGTGTTTAGGCTGGATACGCATGCTTATCTAGAATAATTCTAAACAAAGATAATTCCGACACTCATTAACGCGTCAAAAAACGTCAAAAAGTTTTCCTGTTTTTTTCAGAAAAAGGAGTTGGATTTAAATTCCGCAGCCTTCCTCAGGAATTTCATTCGGCACAAAGCCAACATTGGCTGAAATGCCGCCAGCTACAAAATACCCAAAGGCTTTTTCTCCTGTGGTTACATTGTTTAAATTTCCACGAATTGGCGCGGGAGGAGTGTCGAAAGGACTTCCAACAAATGCTGTTTGATTTCTCAGTGAATTGATGAAACTACTGTAGCCTTCGTTGGTTCGCATTTGAAAAACTACAATTGTATCGCCCAAGTCGAGTTCATTTCCATAAACATCAAAATCAAATAGGCACAGCCCGTCAATTTGAGCATCGTCAAAAATGCTGATGAAAAAAGGGTTGCTTACATATTTGTTGTTGATGTAAAACATCCAACGGTAATGATCGCCCACCCCTGGTTTTTCGTACGTATCAATGCCTAAATAGTAAGCACAAGAGTCTTGAAGAAAATTTGAGTTATAAATTGCATTCACGCCTAACAAAGGTGGCACAGCGTTGTATACTTGCGGCTCAGTTTCATAAAAATTACCGAGTGCATCAATCTCCAGGTGATAAGACGCCCCAACTTCAGGATCGTGTGTAAAGCGGTACGTGCCCGGAATTGACTGGTCTTCGATCAAAGTTTCGACCAGCTCATTGTTTTTGATCAACTTCACCACAGCTCCACTTACAGCGGGTGCAGGAGCGTTGCTGAAATAATCTGAGGTAGTGCTCAACTTGACTTTATTGAATGGAAAGTAATCGGCTACGCTTTCAATGGAGTCAATAGGGAACTGCGCAGCCGCAGCTAAGCTTGCAGCAAACTCTATCTCTGATTTTGGAATAGTAATAATTCCTGAACAGTTTAAATCCTGATCCGGAATGAAAAAGTCGAGGTCGGTGAGGTAGCCTTCAATAACCAGCTCAGGTTCGTTTGGTGGCAAGTCCAATTCAATCACTTCTTGGCATGAACTCACTATCACCGCGATGAATGCCAACAGAAATGTATATTTTAAGGTGTGTAGCATTTATTTAAATTTAAAGTTCAAGGTGACGTAAGGAATAACCGTAGCGTAAATCGACAATTGATAAGCTTGCGTAACATCGGGGTTTGCGTCACTGGATTGGAAGTAGATGGAATAGGGGTTTTTACGTGCGTATAAATTGTAAGCTCCAAACGCTAGATCCAATCCAAGTTTATGTGTTTCAGGATCTCGCAGATTCCAGTAGCCTGAAATGTCCAGTCTGTGGTATGCCGGAGTGCGCGCTCCATTTCTATTCGTATATAAAGGTGCTGTTATGCCTCCCCATTGAAATCTTCCGTCAGGGTAAGTGATCGGCCGTCCAGTCATGTATGCAAAGTTGGTTGATACATTGAACCGCTTTGTAATATCGTAGCTTAATACTAGACTTATATCATGCGTTTTGTCCCAGTTGGCTGGATAAGGATCGCCACCGTTGATTTGGGCCACTTCGCGTTCAACACGAGACAGTGTATAGCTAACCCAACCGGTTAAATCACCTCGCTTCTTTTTCAGTTGCACTTCAAGTCCATAAGCTTGTCCATTTCCTGTGAAGAGTTCTGTTTCGAGCGTATTATTCAACAATAGCTCGGCTTCATCTTTGTAATCTACCAAGTTTTGAAATTTCTTATAGTATACTTCCACCGAACTTTCGTAGCTGTTGTTGAAGAAGTTTCTGAAATAACCGAGCCCTACTTGGTCAGCAAGTGCTGGTTGAATGTACCTTCCTGATGGCATGTAAATGTCTACAGGAGTAGCCGCAGTGGTGTTTGAAATCAAGTGAATGTATTGGCGCATTCGGTTATAACTCGCTTTTACTGACGAAACCTCATCGATTTGGAAGTTGGCCGAAAAGCGGGGCTCAGGACCTTGAAAAGATCGCACAATGTCGCCCGAGCCGTATACCGTTGAATCACTTGGAGATACCGCCTTCGTTGGATTATCAGGATCAACAGGTTGATCGTTTGGATATTCGTAAACCGTACCCGGTCCGATCTGCGCAAAACCACTCCAGCGCAATCCGTATGCTAGCGTTAGCCGAGTCCCAATTTTTTGTTCATTGCTCAAATAAAGTGCGGTTTCAAAGGCAGGGATTTCGTCAACAGCAAATCTGAAGGTGTCTACTTGATCGTTTACCTCAAAATTCGCTTCTGCCGCACCTGGCGCAAATTGGTAGTAGGTATTGTGCCAGCCAAACTCAATCTTGTTTTTTGGATTTAGAAAATACGTAAAGTCTGCCTTGCCGCTGTAATTTCTAATGGAAGCTTGCCAGTCGAATGCAAATCCATTGTTATCAGCGCCTAGGTTGTACTTATAGTCACTAAATACCGCAGTGAAGTTTGAAAACAACTTGTCAGAAAATAAGTGATTCCATCGCAGCGATGCCGTTTGGTTTCCCCATCGCGTGTTGAACAATCCATTGAGATCAAACACATCGTTTCCATTGTAAGCCGAAAGATAGAGGCGATTTTTCTCGTTGATGTTCCAGTTTATCTTTCCGTTTAAATCGTAGAAAAACAACTTACTGTCTTTGATGGTTTCGTTCGGTGCCAATGGAAAAAAGAGGTCGAAATAGCTTCGCCTTCCTGAAACTATAAACGAAACCTTGTCCTTGATGATCGGTGCCTCAATGGTAAGTCTGCTAAACAGCAAACCGACTCCTCCTGTCACTTCCAATTGCTTCATATTGCCGTCTTTTTGGCGGATGTCGAGCACAGAAGAAAGTCGTCCGCCAAATTTAGCTGGGATACCACCTTTATAAAGCTTGGCATCTTTGATGGCATCGGCATTAAAAACCGAGAAAAAGCCGAACAAGTGCGATGAACTAAACACGGGGCTTTCATCCAACAAGATTAAATTTTGATCGATATTGCCACCGCGCACATTAAAACCTGTTGCTCCTTCGCCCACGGTTGTCACTCCCGGCAGCAATTGAATGGATCGAATAATGTCAGCTTCGCCCAACAACTGTGGAATTTTCTTCACTTGCGCCATATCAAGTTTCTCCACACTCATCTCCACACTTGTTAAGGCTTCATCTTCTCGTTCGCCCGTTATCACGACTTCATTGAGCATTTGATCACTGAACGAAAGTTCTACACTTCGAGTGATAGACGACTTTAAATCTATGGTTTCAGACACCGTGTTGAAGCCCACAAAACTCCATTCTATGGTATATGTTCCTGGTTCAAGGGTAAGCGAATAAAATCCATATTCGTTGGTTGAAACTCCTTGCGTTAATTCTTTCACCAACACCGTGGCAGAAATCATTCCTTCGCCTGAATCACCATCTTTCACATAGCCCGAGATGGTTGCTTTATTTTGACTCATGGTGGTGAAGGCCATCAGCACTAGAAGAATACCGAAAAGGTGTTTCATCATCCGTTATTTTTTGAGGCGCCAAAAGTAGTCGTGGCAAATTTGGTTTGGTTATGAAATGGATAAGCGGACGTTATGTTTAGAGGAACGGTTAGAAATTTTAGTTATTCCAAGAAATAGACTCCGTTATTACTATTCCCACAATACTAAAAAATTGTTAAGTGCTATGCGTGCATAATAAAAATCTTATATTCGTTCAGAGCGAATTATGAAATCAGAAGAAACGATAGATTTTCACGTGCGTTGGGCTTGGTTAAAAATCAGCAAAATGTATAACCAAGAAGCCTCAAAGCACGGCATGACCCAATCCATTGGCTTCATTTTACTAAACATTGATCCGCGAAAAGGCACACCATCCACACAGCTCGGTCCGAAAATGGGAATGGAGCCCACGAGTTTGAGTCGTACCCTTAAAGCCATGCAAGAGCGCGGGTTGATCGAAAGGCGGCAAGACGAAAATGACAAACGCATCATGCGCATTTTTTTAAAGGACGAAGGAAAGCGGATGAGGGAAATTTCAAAACTTTCTGTGGTTCGATTCAACGAAAAAGTATTGGATCAAGTGAGTGAAGAAAAGTTTAAAAACTTCATTGAAGTTATTCAAATCATAGAACAAAATACAGTCAAAGAATCATGAGTAAAAGACGTATTAAAAAAGTAGCCATCTTAGGTTCAGGCATAATGGGTTCGCGCATCGCGTGCCACTTTGCTAACATCGGTGTTCAGGTTTTACTCCTCGACATCGTCCCCAAAGAACCGAACGAAAAAGAAAAAGCCAAGGATTTAACCTTAGAGCACAAGGCTGTACGAAACAGAATTGTAAACGACAGCTTGCAAACTGCGCTCAAGAGCAATCCATCACCCATTTACCGCAAGTCATCATCCAAGCTCATCGAGACGGGCAATTTTGATGACGACTTAAACCGCATCTCCGAATGCGATTGGGTAATGGAAGTAATCATCGAACGGCTCGACATTAAGCAAGGCTTGTTTGAGAAGGTTGAAAAATTCAGAAAACCAGGAACCTTGATCACATCCAATACTTCGGGTATTCCGATCCATTTAATGAATGACGGCCGAAGCGATGATTTTAAGAAACATTTCTGCGGAACGCATTTCTTCAACCCGCCAAGGTATTTGAAATTGCTGGAGATTATTCCAGGACCCGATACCGACTCAGAAGTCATCGATTTTCTAATGGATTACGGAAAGCGATTTCTGGGAAAAACTACCGTACTGTGCAAAGACACACCCGCATTCATTGCCAATCGCGTTGGTGTGTTCAGCATCATGTGGATGTTTCACTACGTCAAAGAAAACGGCCTCAGCATAGACGAAGTAGATAAGTTAACTGGTCCGTTGATCGGTCGACCAAAGTCTGCCACATTCAGAACGGCCGATGTGGTCGGTCTCGATACCTTAGTACATGTATCTAATGGGTTGAAAGACAACGTGCCGAATGATGAACGCAAAGAATTGTTTCAAATTCCGAGCTACATTGAGCACATGCTGAAGAACAATATGCTTGGAAGCAAGACCAAAGAAGGCTTTTTCAAAAAAGTGAAAGGCGATGATGGTAAATCAGAAATCCTTTCCCTCAACTTAGAGACACTCGAATATGGCCCACGCGAAAAGGTGAAAATTCCTTCGCTTGAAATGGCCAAAGCAGAAGAAAACCTCGGTAAAAGAGTTAAAATGCTCTTTAATGCGAGCGACAAAGCCGGATCATTTTATCGAGCTCACTTCCTGAGCCTGATGGCGTATGTTTCTCACCGCGTACCTGAAATAAGCGATGAAGTGTACCGATTAGACGATGCACTTAAGGCGGGATTTGGTTACGAAATGGGGCCTTTTGAAACATGGGACGCCATCGGATTTGAAGAGGGAATAAATGCTCTGAAAAAAGATGGAATCGCCTACGCAGCATGGATCGATACGATGCTCGAAAAAGGAGCAAAATCGTTCTATCGCATTCATGATGGCAAACGTCAGTTTTGGAACCAAGCACAGAATGCCTACGCTGATATTTCTGGTCAGGATGGATTGGTAAACCTTCAAGTGTCCAAAAGTAAAGGTGTGCTATGGCAGAATGCAGGCACCACGATCACCGATCTGGGCGATGGAATTCTCAACGTAGAGTTCCACACCAAAATGAATACGATCGGTGGTGAAGTGCTGGCCGGATTAAACAAAGCCATCGACATGGCAGAAGCAGATTACGAAGGATTGGTGGTATATAATGAAGGTGGAAATTTCAGCGCTGGAGCCAATGTAGGATTGATTTTTATGATGGCTGCCGAACAAGAAATGGACGAATTGGATTTTGCCGTTCGCCAGTTTCAACAAACCATGATGCGCATGCGCTATTCGAGCATTCCTGTGGTTGCCGCACCGCACAACCTCACTTTAGGTGGTGGTTGCGAATTGTGTTTGCATGCCGACAAAGTTGTTGCCCATGCTGAGTTATACATGGGACTGGTTGAGTTTGGAGTAGGCGTCATTCCTGGTGGTGGCGGAACGAAAGAGTTTACGCTTCGCCTAGCAGATGAATTACGCGATGGAGATATCCGAAGCAATCAATTCAGGCACCGATTGATGACCATTGCACAAGCAAAAGTGGCAACTTCAGCCTACGAAGCTTTTGAGTTGGGTTATTTGCGCGAAGGCATAGATGAAGTAGTGTTTAACCGTGATTTGCAGTTGACCGTGGCGAAGAAAGCTGCGTTGACGTTGGCAGAAAAAGGATACACTCAGCCCAAGCAGCGCGAAGATGTTCAGGTGTTAGGCAATGAAGGGCTAGGACTCGTTTATGTAGGAGCTGAAACCATGGCTTCAGGAAATTATATGAGCGAACATGACAGACTCATCAGTGAAAAATTGGGTTGGGTGATGTGCGGTGGCGATTTGAGTTATCCGCAAGACGTTTCAGAAAAGTATTTGCTCGACCTCGAGCGAAGAGCATTTCTTGAATTGTGTGCAACCAGAAAGACGCTTGAGCGGCTTCAAAGTATGGTGAAATCAGGTAAAGTATTAAGGAACTAGAACTAAAAAGAAAAAAATTATGGACGCATATATCATAGCAGGTAAACGTTCGGCTGTAGGCAAAGCACCCCGCGGGTCTCTCCGATTTACTCGACCAGACGACTTGGCTGCACGAATCGTTGAAGCAATCATGGAGCAGTTTCCCAACCTCGATAAAGAGCGAATCGATGATGTGATCGTGGGAAACGCAACTCCAGAAGCCGAACAAGGCCTTAACGTAGGTCGTATGATCTCCTTAATGGGGCTTAAAACAGACAAAGTGCCTGGAATGACCGTAAATCGTTACTGTTCTTCGGGGCTAGAAACGATCGCGATTGCCTCTGCAAAGATTCATTCAGGCATGGCCGATTGCATCATCGCAGGAGGGGTAGAAACCATGAGCCCAATTCCATTTGGTGGATGGCGCATTGTGCCGAATGCACCTGTGGCAAAAGCCAACCACGATTATTATTGGGGAATGGGATTAACGGCAGAAGCGGTGGCGCGCGAGTACAATGTGAGCCGCGAAGACCAAGACGTTTTTGGGTATCATTCGCACATGAAGGCCATCAATGCTATTAAAGCAGGTGCGTTCAAAGATGAAATCGTTCCGATCACCGTAGAAGAGGTTTTTGTAAAAGACAATAAGAAACAGTCGCGAAATTTTGTGTTCGACACGGATGAAGGACCTCGGCCCGACACCAACATCGAAGCCCTTTCAAGGCTGCGACCTGTATTTGATGCAAAAGGTTCTGTTACTGCAGGAAATGCATCACAAACCAGTGATGGTGCTGCTTTTGTGTTGGTCGTATCTGAGAAAATGTTGAAGGAACTCAATGTAGAGCCGATCGCCAAATTGCGCTCGTATGCCTTGGCAGGTGTGCCACCGCGAATAATGGGAATCGGACCTGTGGAAGCAATTCCAAAAGCATTGAAAATGGCTGGTTTGAATCAAAACGACATCGACATGGTAGAGTTGAACGAAGCATTTGCGTCTCAATCGCTCGCAGTAATTCGAGAAACAGGGCTGAATCCTGATATCGTGAATGTGAATGGTGGTGCAATTTCTATCGGTCATCCACTGGGTTGTACTGGCGCAAAACTTACCGTTCAAATCATGAATGAAATGAAGCGAAGAAAAAATAAGTATGGTATTGTAACCATGTGCGTTGGAACAGGCCAAGGAGCGGCTGGAGTTATTGAAATGCTCTAATATCAATCATTAAATCACAAACCTGAAAGGAAAAAAAATAATTATCATGACAGCAATCAAAGGAGGCGAGTTTCTCATTCGCCAAACAAAACCAGAGGAAGTATTCATTCCAGAGGAGTGGAGTGAAGAAGAAAAAATGATCGCACAAACGTGCCGTGAGTTCATCGCACAAGAGGTAATTCCGATTGTCGATAAAATCGATTCCATGGAAGATCCATCCATCATGCCCGCGCTGCTCAAAAAAGCAGGTG
Source organism: Salibacteraceae bacterium (assembly GCA_018401875.1). GTDB lineage: Bacteria > Bacteroidota > Bacteroidia > Flavobacteriales_G > Salibacteraceae > SHAN690. Next base: position 65,555 of record JAGYJZ010000008.1, on the reverse strand, counting down.
AGCTTGGGATTTTGGCTATTTCGATTCCAACGGAATACGGGGGAATGGGGATGGATTTCAAAGCATCAATGCTTGCCGCAGAAGCTGTGGGTGGCGGACATTCGTTCAGCGTGGCTATTTCAGCGCACACAGGAATTGGAACCTTGCCAATTCTATACTACGGCACCGAAGAACAGCGTCAAAAATACATCCCGAAACTGGCTTCAGGCGAATGGTTGGGTTGTTATTGCTTAACAGAGCCGGGTGCTGGTTCTGATGCAAATTCAGGAAAGACCAAAGCAGTATTGCAAGGCGATCAATGGACAATCAACGGACAGAAAATGTGGATTACGAATGGAGGATTTGCAGACGTATTCACCGTGTTTGCAAAAATCGATGATGATAAAACCTTGAGCTCTTTTATTGTAGATAAAGGAGTAGATGGTTTGACACTGAATCCTGAAGAGAAGAAGATGGGCATCAAAGGTTCATCCACGCGACAAGTCTTCTTCAATGACGTGAAAGTTCCAAAAGACAACCAACTCAGCGATCGTGAAAATGGATTTAAAATCGCGTTGAATATTTTGAATGTTGGTCGTGTGAAATTGGCTGCTGCCACTCTTGGCGCGGCAAAAGACGTGGTTACTGTTAGCGTAAATTACGCCAACGAGCGTCAGCAATTCGGCCGACCGATCTCAAAATACGGAGCCATTCGTTATAAAATTGGAGAAATGGCGATGCGCACCTACGCACTAGAAAGTGCAGTATATCGAATTTCCCAAAACATTCAAGATCGCATCGATAACCTCGATACTGAAGGAATGGAGAAAGGAAAGGCCACCCTTAAAGGCATCGAGGAATACGCGGCCGAATGTGCCATGATGAAGGTGTACGGCTCTGAAGTGCTGGATTATGTAACCGATGAAGGTGTGCAAATTCACGGTGGAATGGGCTATTCTGCTGAAACACGCGTTGAAAAAGCCTATCGCGACAGTCGAATTAATCGAATCTTCGAAGGAACCAACGAGATCAATCGAATGCTTACCGTTGATATGATCTTGAAAAAAGCGATGAAAGGCGAGTTAGACCTCATGGCTGCAGCAAAATCAATTCAAGATGAATTGCTTAGTATTCCTGATTTCGGTGATGGCGATGGTGGATTATTCGAAGAAGAATACAAACTGATCGAAGGGTTTAAGAAAGCCGTATTGATGGTAGCAGGTTCTGCAGCTCAGAAGCTTATGATGGACTTGCCCAAAGAGCAAGAGATCTTAATGAACATTGCCGATATGGCCATCGATGCCTATGTCGCTGAATCAATCGTATTGCGCGTTCACAAACGCATTAATATGATGGGCGATGGCAATCAAGAAGTATATCGAGCAATGGCTGAATTGTTTGTGCACGATGCGGCTGACCGCGTTCATCGAAATGCCAAGGATGCTTTGATGAGCTTTGCCGAAGGAGATGAGCTGCGAATGATGCTCATGGGAGCCAAACGATTCACGAAAACCGGGACAAAGAATGTGAAAGAAATTCGCAGAACGGTCGCTCAGAAGTTGATTGAAGACAATGCTTATAAGATTTAAATCACGTTAAATAGAAATTAAAAAGGGAGCCGAGGCTCCCTTTTTTTATCTTCTAACTGTGATCCAAGCGTCCCACTGGCCGGCCATCACACATTTCTGCCTAAGCACTTCTGCCTCTTGTCGGTTAGTGAATTTTTGCCCCATGAGATAACGCGTAATGCCATCAGGTTACCCTTTAATTTCCACATCACCAATAGACCTCAAGAATTCGTATTTGAATTTCCCAGGATTGCGGTAAGCGCCCACTTGCACCCTGAATCGACATCCTGCTTCAATTTCAGAATCTGACAGCTGATCTCTTTCTTTTTCAACGATGCAAATGGCATCATCTTCTTCAGACAGTCGCACCCTCGAATCAATCTCTGCTTGCAGATTCATAGAATCTTGACGCCTCTTTAAGAATCCCATCGTGTAGAAATCAAATCGATGTTCGATGCATGTTACACCTTCGGTGAGTGGCGGCACTTCAACGTATTCTACTTTTGGTGAAAAACCATCTGCCAGCAAGCTGATTTTATATTGGCGGCCAGGCAAGAGCGAGTAAACGAATTCACCCGTTGTGCTGTCAGCGATAATCGTTGCCAGTACATCGCCAGTTTTGTCGTCCATGATTTTCACCAAAGCAGAACTTTCTACTTCGTCAACATACACTGTTCCAACAAGCAGGATTAAGGCATTCAAGCGCTCAAATGTTCCCGGTTGAATTCGGTAGATGTCGTGTAGGTTTTCGCCACTTGCGCGTGCCGAACTGAAGTATCCCCAATCGCCATCCTTTGAAATATAATAGTAGCGGTCGTCATCATTAGTGTTGATTGGATAACCCATGTTCACAGGATCTTGCCACTGGGCTTTAACACTGTCATATTTGATGTAGAAAATATCATAACCACCCATCGAGCCGTGCGATTCTGAGGCAAAGTAGAGCGAAGAACCATTGGAATAGATAAATGAAGAGTCTTCATTGAATGGCGTGTTGATTTTCGGTCCCATGTTCTCGACATTTCCAAACGTGCTATCTGGCTTCATGATGGCGCGGTAGATGTCGCGACCGCCATAACCACCTGGCCTGTCAGTTGAAAAATAAAGCGTTTTTCCGTCTGGTGCCATCGAAGCATGTCCTTCCCATTGGGGGGTGTTCACTCCTTTCAGCGGCTTGGGCTTTGACCATGCTGTGTCACCTTGGTTGTAGCTTACATAAATGTCTTCGCTTTCCTTATTCCCACTTAAGTACAGAAATAGCATTTGGTTGTCGTATGAAACACTTAATGGTGCTTCGTGTCGATCGGCTTCGTTGATGTTGTCACTGATGCTTTCTCCATTGGTAAAGGTGAATTCATCTTCTCCGCTCACTTTGGTAGCAACAAAGACATCTTCATAGTATGAACCAACCTCGTTCTTTTTTGACTTTTCATCCATCATTTCGCCTTTGCTTTCTGGACCTCGATTGGCGTAATAGAGCTTTTCACCATCGGGACTGATCACTGGACTGTATTGTGAGTTTTTATCGTTGCTCGGTGGTGTTAATATTTCGAGACTCAAAGCGAGCCTTCTTTTCATCAACTCAATACCGTTTCGGCAATTAGAGAGGTAGTGCAATGTCTCGATACGCCTTGTTCCTGTCGGGCGGTAGGTTGTAATGTAGTCGTTATAAAGGTCAATGGCATCTTCGAATTGGTAGTTTAAATGCTTCGATCGTGCCAAATAATACATCACGTCTTCATAGCCTTGTTCGCCCACTAAATTTTTGAGGATGTCGTATGCCTTTTCCCTGCCTGTGGATTGATAGATATGACAAATACCTGTTTTGTATTGCAAGTAGATGTCGTTGGGTCTTTTATTCCATAAGCTGTCGTAAACAGCTAAAGCCCTCAGGTAATTGCCATCATTGAAAAGTTGGTCGGCATTGTACAAGCTTTTTTTGAAAGCAGCGGACATATTTTCTTGGCTAAGCGACACGCTCGTGACAAGCACTAAAACGGCTGAAATCAGTAGGTTTTTTTAATCTAAATTGCATGCAGCAAAACAGTTGATGATGTCCAAAAATATCAATATATGCAAGTGAGCGAATGAGCCATAAGTCCGTTTACTAACTTTGAATTCTTAATGGAATTCGATATACTAAGATTGACTAACGGTCTGCGGGTGCTGCACTTCGAAGACAAAAATATAATGACGGTGCATTGCGGCTTCATTATAAATGCAGGTTCGCGCGATGAATTATCCACAGAGAATGGTATCGCCCATCTTATCGAACACTGTATGTTTAAAGGCACTGAGCGCAGAAAAGCCTTTCACATATTAACACGGCTCGACTCTGTTGGAGGTGAAATTAACGCCTATACCACCAAGGAAGAAACGAGTGTTTATGCAAGCGCGTTGAAAGAACATTTTTATCGCGCTGCGGAATTGTTGGTTGATATTACGTTCTCCTCGGTCTTTCCTGAGAAAGAAATCGAGAAAGAAAAAAGCGTAATTGTTGATGAGATAAACTCTAATAAAGATAACCCAGATGAAATGCTGTTGGATGAATTCGAGGAAAAACTCTTTCCTGATCATCCATTAGGGAAATCAATTTTGGGTACTGCGGATCTTGTAAATGGTTTTTCGCGGGAAGATATTTTGGAATTTCTCAAGAGAAACTACTCCACCGACCAAATCGTGTTTACATGCGTTGGCAATGTAAGCTTGAAAAAATTGGAATCGTTTTGTAAGAATGTTCTTGAGAAAATTCCTGCGACAAAGAGCGACAGAACTTACCGCACCATACCTCAATCAACCATGTTCAGCGACTCGAAGCAAACTACCGTGCATCAGGTGCATTCGTTGTTGGGGTGCAAAACCATAGGCTTTGACGATGATCGAAGAAGGGCGATGGTGCTGATGAACAACGTGTTGGGTGGGCCAGCGCTGAATAGTCGTCTGAATCTAAATATAAGAGAACGATTCGGCTATTGCTATTACATCGAGTCGAGTTACACGCCTTATGCCGATACCGGTGTGTTTCAAATCTATTTCGGAACGGATAAACGGCACGAGAAAAAAGTAGCCAAACTGATTGTGAAAGAACTTCGCTCGCTTAAAGATATTGTCCTCAGTGATCGACTTCTATCGGTGGCGAAGAAGCAGCTTTTAGGACAGATTGCACTTTCACAAGAGAATCGCGCTAATCTCATGCTCTCATTGGGGAAAGCCTTACTTCAGTTTGACTGTGTAGATCGATTTGAGGAAATTCAAGACCAAGTGCACGAGATTTCTGCCCTCGAAATTCAGGAATTGGCTGCTGAAACATTTAACAGCAACAACTTAGCCTCCTTAAGTTATATTCCTGAATAATGCACTGGTTTGGGGCGAACAAACGATCAATCCTGTGGTCAGCATTGTGGGTTGTATGCTTGATTTTCTATGTTCCTTTTCTTGACGATGCCAGTTATGCGTCAAAACTATTGGGCTTATCGGCCGTTGCATTGATCGCGCTAGCCGCAAAGTACACAAGCGGATTCCTTCATCGCAGTGGCTCCCTATTCTTTTTAATCGTCATCATGGCCTGCTCCATTCCTTCGCTCTTGCTTTCAAATAACTGGGGTGATGGTCTCATGGTGATGGCGCGATTTGTGTTAGTCATGCTCTTGGTGGCCGTGTTCTCGCTATCGGCTGATGTCAGTCAATTGAAACGGTATGCTCCGAAGGCAGCAGCAGCCGTATTGCTTCTTTTTTCATTTTGGGGTTTGGTAGAGTTGATCATCGCAATGGACAATTTCATCTTAACGCATAAAGCCACCTACAGCGTTACTGCGTCATTTGGCCACCGTAATTTATTCGTTCAGTTTTTGGTTTTATTGATGCCAATTTCCGCTGTAGGGCTATCAAGTGGCGGCAGATGGAAGTCGATCTCTGTGGCTTCGCTGCTGTTAGCGCTTTTTTTAGTGATTGTATTACTCAACAGAACGGCTTGGTTTACGCTATTTGCTTATGCGCTTATCGTTTTTGGATCGCTATGGTTTGAAAAGGAAAACATCTCCGATCAAAAGAAAAACCTACTAAAAATAGGAGCGGGTTTTAGTTTTTTGAGCCTGGTTTTGACGTTTTTACTTGTAGACGAACTCTACACCTTTGTCCATCACTTTGAGACGGTTTTTGATTTTTCTGAAGGAACATCGCGCGATCGTTTGCTCTTGGCTCAGCGAAGTTTAGAGCTGTTTGTGCAGCGTCCGTTTTTCGGTATCGGTGCGGGTATGTGGAACATTGAAATCATGGCCTATCAACAAGAAGGAATGCTCACCAACGCTGCCAATATGTTTTACCAAAGGCCTCATAACGATTATCTGTTGGTTCTATCAGAATCAGGGCTCTTTGCAGGAAGTGCTTTTATGGCCTTGCATGCCGTTGGGGTTTTCAACGCATTCAAAAATTGGCGTGCAAGCAACGCTGCGTTTGATTTTGCAATCGCCCTCACTTGGGTAGGATACATTATAGCCTCATTCACAAGTTATCCTGCTGAGCGTGCTGAGTATATGCTCTTATTCGCGTTGTTGCTCACGGTGAGTTTTAGAACGCTGCGGGTCAAACAGGTCAAATTGTGGCGCGGGTCATTGATAACGGTTGCTATCGTTGTGTTCACCATTTTTATACTGCGAATAAGCGGTGAACTTTCTTTTGTACAAGCAAAAAACGCCCAAAGCGATACTTTATGGACGGAAAGTATCACACAATTCTCCAGAGCGGAAAATTTGCTGTTTGACGTTGATGGAAGGTCGGTTCCAGTCGTTCATCAATCGGCCATTTCTCTATTCAAATCAGGTGAAATAAACGAAGCAGCTTTTGGTTTTGAGAAGTCATTGAACGTGAATCCACACCATCCAGAAACATGGAACTACTTGGGGTTGTGTGCTGAAAAGAATGGCGATCTTGACAGCGCATTGCAATGCTTTTATCGCGCAGTTAAATACACAACATCATATCAAGAAGCTTGGCTGAATGTGGCGAGCATCGAATATCGTAATGGTGATTGGCGAAAAGCAATGCGTTCGTTTATCAAGGCCGATTCAGCTCAAAGCACAACGCGTTATCGTCAACTAGGCACCCAATTGTCCATCGATAGCTTGAATCAACTTATCGGCAAAGTGCCCGATCGCAAGATGATGAAGACTTTAGAAGCCTTCAGAAACACACCTGAATGGTCACTTTCGGTAATTAAAAAATGTGCTTTGAACCGGATTTCCTTCGAACGTCAAGCCTACATCGATGCGTGTTTTTATATGCTTAAACATTGCGGAGAATACGAAGATTGCGACCTTGTAGATGAAATAATTGATCAATATTTACCGCACGGAAAAACCGAACTGAATCTATACGAAGAATGAATTTTTTACCAGAAGAAATCGAACGTTATGCCGAGCGATTAACCACCGATGAGCCTGTGTTGTTGGCTGAACTCAATCGATTCACCCACTCAAATGTGCTCCAGCCCCGAATGCTTTCAGGGCATTTGCAAGGAAGAGTAATCTCTATGTTGAGTAAGATGATTCGTCCTAAAGTGGTGGTTGAAGTGGGTACTTACACCGGCTATTCTGCGCTTTGTTGGGCCGAAGGTCTCGTTGAACATGGCTTGGTGCACACCATCGAGGTTGACGATGAACTTGAGTCTAAGATTCGATCGTTTATTGATCGATCTAAATTCGCAAAAAACATTGTTTTGCATATTGCCGATGCCAGTGAAAAATTGAGGGAATTGGATGGTCCATTTGACATCGTATTTTTAGATGCAGATAAGTCAAACTACAGCAAATACCTCGACTTGGTGATGGATAAAGTGCGCGTTGGCGGTTACATTGTGGCCGATAATGTGCTGTGGAGTGGAAAAGTAACCGAAGCACACGAGACGATGGATGCCGACACAAAAGCATTGTTTGACTTTGCTCAAAACATTCATGCCAATCCAAACCTTGAAAATGTATTGCTACCCATTCGCGATGGGTTGCTCATAGCTAGAAAAACAGCATAATTATGATAGATTTTAGAAGCGATACGGTAACGCTGCCAACTGCAGAAATGACAGAGGCGATGTACAATGCGCCTCTTGGTGACGATGTTTTTGGTGACGATCCAACAATCAATCGTTTGGAAGCAAAAGCTGCAGAAATGTTTGGCAAACAGTCGGCATTGTTCTGCGCGTCAGGAACCATGACCAACCAAATCGCAATCAACGTGCACACTTCTCCGGGTGACGAAGTGATCTGTGATAAACTCTCTCATATCTACTATTATGAAGGAGGAGGAATTGCCAGAAACTCCGGAGCTTCGGTCATGCTGTTGGACGGAGATCACGGCAGGTTTACAGCTGAAATGGTGAAAAATGCGATCAACCCGGATGATATTCACCGTCCAGTTTCACGTTTGGTTTCGGCAGAAAACACGTGCAATAAAGGCGGTGGTGTTATTTGGGATTCAGAAGAATTAGAACGAATTGCGGTTGTGTGTAAAAAGAACGGTTTAAGTTTTCACCTTGATGGCGCGCGATTGTTCAATGCCTTGGTTGAAACGGGCGAGACTACGGAATCAGTCGGAAATATGTTCGACACGGTTTCCATTTGTTTGAGCAAGGGATTGGGCTGCCCTGTAGGATCATTATTGATTGGTGATGCTCAGTTTATCAAGCAAGCGCGAAGGGTGAGAAAAGTGTTTGGTGGAGGCATGCGGCAAGCTGGAATGTTGGCAGCAGCGGGCATTTATGCATTAGACCACCACGTTGAAAGGCTAAAGGAAGATCATGAAAAAGGGGCTGAAATTGCTGAAACATTAACCTCATGTGCTTGGGTGAAAAGGGTGATGCCTTCAAAAACAAACATTGTTGTTGCAGAACTTGGCGATGATTTTTCTCAGCAGGAGATATTGGAGAAGCTGAGGAATATGGGCGTCTATGCTATGGGTTTTGGACCAGGAAAAATTCGCTTCGTTACCCATTTGAATATCACGACAGAAATGATTCAAACCACAAAGAAATTTCTTGCCACACTGATTTAAACAGGATTAACTATACTTTTATCACATGAAAAAACTGGCACTTGGATTCGCGCTTTTGGCTTGTATTGCAACCACATCGTGCGATGAGATTCTCGATTTGGATGAGCTTAGCAGCGAGAAAATCATACTCGGTTTAAAGGAAGCCTTGGCTCATGGCACTGATCTGCTGTAGTCAATTTATCTGCTCCCGATGGGTTTTTTAGGGATGAGGCGGTCAAGATTTTATTGCCTGAAGAAGCGCAGCCCATCTATGCCAAACTCAACAGCATTCCGCTCATCGGAGAATTGCTTGACGAGACCATACTTACCATAAATCGCGCAGCTGAAGACGCTGCAGTGGAGGCTAAACCAATTTTTATTGACGCCATCAGCGAAATCACGATTGACGATGGCCTTGCAATCCTCAATGGAACTGATACAGCAGCAACATTTTACTTGAAAGGAAAGACCTACGACAAATTATTCGAAGCCTTCAAGCCAAAGATTGAAAACTCATTAAGCAAAGAAATTGTCTTGGGCATATCTGCCGAAGGTTCTTACTCTAAATTGATTAACACGTACAATTCTGCTTCCCTTAATGGCTTTCTTTTCGATAAAATCGAGTCTAACTCGTTGAGTGAGCACACCACGAATCGGGCGCTGAAAGGCATCTTTAAAAAAGTAGGTGACGAAGAAAAGCTCATCCGCGAAGACCCGGCACACCGCGTTACCGATCTATTAGAAGAAGTTTTCGGCTCTGAAAATTAAGGCGTAGCGATTGCGTTCACGATAGGCCTGTGGTCAGAAAGCATCGGGAAAGCGGTTGAGGTGATGATGCTTATCGTAGGAGCAATTTGGGTGATATCCACAGGATTCAACTCCACGCCCTGTTTAACACCAAAACCGTAAAACATTATTGGCACATGAGAGTCGTAGTTGTACGATGATCCGTGTGTCGTTCCTTGGTGTCCATAGCTCATCCATCCGGGTAAAAACTGAACTACCATATCACCAGATCGCAGCGGGTTCCAACCGCGTTGTGCCATCGAGGCAAATTGATCGTTGGGCAGCGGATGTTGAAGCTGTTTGGCGCTCAACACCGATGCAACGCCTTTGAAATCCAGTGCAAAGTCTTGAATGCTATTCAGCATTTCCTCTTCATTGATCACTTTAGAATCAATCAACGCGTGGTTTAAAAAGAGCTGTTGATTGCTGAAACTTAGAACCCAATTTCCCGCTCCAAATTGCGCGACAAGCATGGCATTCAATTCTGATTCGAATCGTTCTGTTTCAAAATAATCGGTTGGTATTTTATGATCCTTCAAATAAGCAGGCACTTGCGCGGCTGCGTGATCGGCCGTGAGGAAAAGGGTGTAATTGCCCTCGCCAACGCGCTCGTTGAGCGAAGAAATTAGTTCAGCGATTTCCAAATCTAAGCGAATGTAAGTGTCTTCAATTTCAATCGATTGTGGGCCAAATGAATGTCCGACCATGTCGGGCGATGAAAATGAAATGGTCAACAAATCCAAAAACTCATCTTCTCCTAAATCTTCATTGATGATTGCTTGCTCGGCAAATTGCCTTACAATGGTATTTCCAAAAGGTGAATTTGCAAAGGCGTAGTAGCCTTTATCCTTGATTAACTGCGGCAAATCGTACGGAAAAACAGGATATCCGTTCTTGTTGTAGATTTTTTCATAAGGCGTGTTGTCTTCAGTACTTTCAGTGTATTTCTCGAGGGCAAGCAGTGTTTGCCAACCTTCTTTAGCCAGTTTATCGGCATGCTTTTCTGCGTTAAAGGCTTTTACCCATTTAGGCAAGCTGCTCATGTAATGGTCGCTCGAAATAAAATGCCCTGATTCATAGTCCATCCAATAAGCAGCGTCAGCACTGTGGCCTGCCGGTAGCACTGCACCGCGATCTTTCAATGAAATACCGATGGTTTTTCCTCGAAATTGAGTTGATACTTTAAACGCATCACCGAGCGTAGGCGCGAGCAACAATGAAGGACTCATCTTACCTTGTTTGTTTTTAGTGCCTATGCTGTTGCGCAGCGAGTCAGAAACACAATAGATTTCTTTTCCTGATGCTTTGTCGTACCAATCATTGGCGATAATTCCATGATTCATCGGTGTGGCACCCGTGAAAATAGAAGCGTGCCCGGGGCCGGTGTAGGTAGGAATGTAGTTGAAGTGAGCGTTTTTACAGGTAAAGCCTTCGCTCATCAGCTTTTTGAATCCGTTTTCAGAGTATTTGTCCCAATAGCGGTAGATGTAATCCATCCGCATTTGATCTACCACAACTCCTACAACGAGCTTAGGTTGATTTTGAGCAATCGTTTGGAAAGAAAGTAAACCGAGAAGGACTAAGATGATCGCTTTCATTTGATGGGTTTTAAAATCAAGAATAATAAGGTAAGGCAAGCTAAAATGCTAATGACAATATTGGAGATGGCCCACACGGTTTGACCATTTTTTAAAAGCTGAAATGTTTCAAGACTGAATGTTGAAAAAGTGCTAAATCCGCCACAAAAACCTATCGCCAAGAATAAATAGAGCGTTTGATTTACTGTTGGGGGAAGTTTGTAAATGACAAATCCTAAGATTGCCGTGCTCAATAAATTTGACGAAAGCGTGGCATACGGCAAGATGGAAGATGAAAAACCCTTCACAAAATGACTGATTCCATAGCGCAGTAAACTTCCTAAGCCTCCACCTACAAATACTGCTATCGCGCCAATCATGTTCATCGCAGTTTGAATTTTTTGATGGAATAAACCATGGCTTGATAGACTAGCCAAGCCAAAAATGCTCCTAGAATGAAGCCTCCTATCACATCGAGGAAATAGTGCTTGCCAAGGTAAATTCGGGAGTATCCATTGACAAATGCAAATGAAAACATGGCCATTGAAATCCACTTGTTTTTGAGAATCATTGATACTAATACTGCTAGACCCATCGTATTTGCCGCGTGTGAAGATACGAATCCGAATTTCCCGCCACATCCATCAGGAAGTTTTAAAACATCCATGAATGACGCTTCATGGCAGGGTCTTAACCGCATGAAAAATTCCTTAAACATTACCGAGATTTGGTCTGTAAGCACCAAGTTGAGCACAACAGCAACTATAATAACCAAGCTGTGTTTCCATCCGAAAACTTTGTAAAAAAGGATCAACAGCGCCAAATAAAGTGGAAGCCAAGTTTGCTTGTCACTTATGGCAATCATCAAAGCATCAGCCGAAGCGTTGCTGAAATGATTGATGATTAACGTTACTGCTTGATCTATTTGTATGATGGTTTCAAGCATGGTAGCTTATTCGGCTGCGACAGGTTGCTTTTCAGTGATGGCAGCATTCACAAACGATACAAAAAGCGGATGAGGATTCAAAACAGTGCTCTTGTATTCGGGATGAAACTGCACACCAATAAAATAGGGGTGAGATGGAATTTCCATGATTTCTACCAAGCCCGTTTCGGGGTTTTTTCCGGTTGCCATCATTCCCGCTGCCTCAAATTGATCAAGAAAAGCATTGTTGAACTCGTAACGATGGCGGTGGCGCTCTGAAATTTCTGAACGGCCATATATGTTTTTTGCCAGTGAACCTTCTTTCAAAGCGCAGTTGTATGTTCCCAATCGCATGGTGCCGCCCATGTTTGTGACGGCTTTTTGCTCTTCCATAATATCGATTACTGGAAAAGCTGTGTTTGAATTCATCTCAGTGCTATTTGCACCTTCGAGGTTGAGCACATTTCGGGCAAACTCAATAACGCAGCATTGCATTCCGAGGCAAATTCCAAAGAAAGGAACTCCGTTTTCGCGGGCATGCTTAATGGCGATGATCTTTCCGTCTAATCCGCGCTGTCCAAATCCGGGGGCTACAATTATTCCTTGCATACCGCTCAGTTCATCGGCTACATTTTCGTTGCTCAGTTCTTCTGAATGAACGGAAATCACGTTTACTGAACACTCGTTGGCAACACCAGCGTGCACTAATGCTTCTTGGATGGATTTGTAAGCGTCTTGAAGCTCTACATATTTGCCTACCAAGGCAATGTTTACGGTGCGTTTAGGATTCTTGAAATTGATCAAAAAGTTATTCCATCCGTCAAGGCTAGGTTCGTCTCTCAGAGGAAGTTTTAATCGTTCGAGCACGACTTTGTCAAGCCGCTCTTTCTTCATGAGCAACGGAACGTCATAGATTGTTTCGGCATCCATCGACTCGATCACCGCATCATCGTGCAAATTGCAAAACAAGGCAATCTTCTTTTTTTGATCAACTGAAAGTGGATATTCGGTTCGGCAAACGAGCACATCTGGCTGAATTCCTTGCGATTGAAGTGTCTTTACCGAGTGCTGTGTAGGCTTGGTTTTAAGTTCTCCTGCTGCGGCCAAATAGGGGATGAGCGTGAGGTGAATCACCATTACATTGTCATAGCCATGCTCATACCTAAATTGGCGCACTGCCTCGATATAAGGCAATGACTCAATGTCGCCCACGGTGCCGCCAATCTCTGTGATGACAATTTCAAAGATTCCTTTGTTGCCGAGCTTGGTAACGCAGTTCTTTATTTCATCAGTGATGTGCGGGATGATCTGAACGGTTTTGCCGAGGTAATCGCCTTTTCGCTCTTTTTCAATAACAGTTTGATAGATTCGACCTGTGGTGACATTGTTGGCTTGTGAGGTAGGAACGTTCAAAAAACGCTCATAGTGCCCTAAGTCGAGGTCTGTTTCAGCACCATCATCCGTTACAAAGCACTCGCCATGCTCATACGGATTCAATGTGCCAGGGTCAACATTGATGTAAGGATCAAATTTTTGAATGGTAACGGAATAGCCTCTTTCCTGCAGTAATTTAGCAAGCGAAGCTGAAATGATCCCTTTTCCGAGGGAAGAGGTAACACCTCCTGTGACGAATATATACTTTGTTGACACCCGTATTTTAGTTTATTTAATACGGGAACCAAAGGTAAGATAGATGATCGGCTAGACTATGAAAAAATAAAAAATTATTGAACCACGTTTTTGCGTTAGAAATTCATCTTCAAGCCTGCTGATGGCATAAAAGGTAATTGGTTCACCCGTTCAAAGTTAACCCTGTCAAAGTAGAAGATGTTTTCTCGGTTGTAAGCATTCGTTAAACCAATATTTGCTTCGAGGGTTGAGCTTGTTGATATGATAAATTCTCTTTTCAAGGTCATATCGAGGCGATGATAGTACGGTAAACGTCCTCCGTTTAGCTCGCCATACACCACTCCGAGTTCACCGTTTGAGTTGACAACATCGGTAGAGGTTCCGTCTTGAAACGGAAACTGCTCGTAAAAACCTTGTGTTTGGGTAAACGGAAATCCTGATCCCATGTTCCAACGCACATCAAATTCCCACAACCTCGTCTTTCCAAATTTGTAAGAACCAACAAGGTTTACGTTGTGTCTTCGGTCAAATACCGGTGCGTAGGTCTGTACTCCATCCCAACGGGTTGTTTTACCCAAGGAGTAAACCGCATAAAGATTGATGCTCGGTAAATCGTAGTTGAACACAAAGTCAATACCATAAGCATCACCCGTTTCGATGATGTAATCGAGGTAGAGGTATTCTTCTAATCCTGGTTCAGGTCCATTAAATACTTTGTTTCTATTGATGTTTGTGAGTTGAGTAAATCGCTTAAAATATCCTTCCACATTGAGGCTAAAACGTCTTGTGAAATCAACTTCAGCACCTATTATGAAGTGATTTGCTTTTTGGAGGGAATGCTTTACGTCTCTGGTCTCACCCTCTTCGTTAGTAACTTCTTTCTGAAGGGTGCTTGGGCCTGAAACAAAGCCATTGAAAAGGTTTACCACGTCACGATCTGAATTAGCTGCAATAAGGTTTTGGCTGTAAACACCTGCGGCAAGTTTCAGTCTAAAATTGTCGTTTACGTTGTATTTCGCACCTATACGAGGCTCAAATGAAGGCGTGCTCAGCGAAGCGTAGTATTGCAGACGGAAACTCGGGTCTATGACCAATTTTCCGATTTTTTTCTTGTAACGCACGTAGGCACCTAATTCTGTCGTATTTTCTCGTTGACTGACTTCCCGGTTTGCTGCATTAAAATAGAAAAAGTCAGTAGAGAAACCCACAATCTCAAGTCCGTATTTTATTTCATCATCACCCTTAAAATAAGTAAACCCAAGTCCACCGTTGAATCCATTGATCGAACTTGTGCGGTCTCTTAGGTTTTCTTCTTGGAGACGAATCGTATATTGAGAATAGGCGAAATTTCCTTCGATTAACACTGGATTGGCAGAAGGAATAAGAATGAAGTTACCGCCAATACCTTGGTTGTTCCAGTTTAAGTCTGACACGGCTTGGTAGCGCACTTGATCGTCATAATACAGGCCGAAAACATTAGCCTTACTGCCATTTTCACCACTAAATGTTACTTTTCCGTAGAGGTCTGTAAAGTTGAAAGGAAGCCCGTCTGGATCGATGTAGTCATAAAAAATTCGCGAACTCTGATCAAGGTAACTGTGCTTTGCGCTGATTACCGAGGAAACGCCTGAGCCACCAATTTTCTTTGGTTTCACGATCGGAATTTCTGCGTTTACTTTTGCGCCAAAGGTGCTTACTGAAACATTTCCTTCAAATTCATTTTGGTTGCCGTCAATAGTCGTCACGTCCATGATGGATGAAATTCGTCCTCCATATTCAGCGCCAAACCCTCCAGTGTAGATGTCAGCATTTCGAATAATGTCGGTGTCAAATACCGAAAATAAACCGATAGAGTGGAAGGGGTTATAAACGATCATTCCGTCTAGCAAAACCTTATTCTGCACTGGCGAGCCTCCGCGGATGTACAGCTGCCCACCTTGGTCGCCTGTGAAAACAACGCCCGGCAATACTTGCATGTATTGCGCTATATCAGGTTCGCCACCGATGCTCGGGAGCTTGTCGATTTCTTTTGGTGTGATTTTCTGCACCGACATTTGCACGTCATTCCGCGCTTCGGCCCTGTCGGCAGAAACCTCAATAGTTCCGAGTAATTTGGCTTGTTGGGCAGCAAATAACTTCTTGTTGATGATTTGACCCGCTTTTAGGTCAATGTTTTCAGAGACTTTCTGGTATCCGAGTGCTTCTACAACCAGGTTGTAATTGCCCGGAGGAACTTGTGTAACAGAGTAGTATCCATTTACATCTGTGGAGGTTCCAATTTGTGTCCCCTCTAAGTATACATTGATGAAAATGATTGGTTCACCCGATGCTTTGTCATATACAAATCCTCTAATAGTGCCCGTTTGAGCAAGAGAGATTAAACTGAGGAAACTTAAAGGCATCAAGAGTAACCATCGCATCATAGCTAAGAAATTAAGGAGGCCAAAAATAGCATTAGATTCATAGCATCGTTGAGTCAATCATTGAGGTGCGAATTTTGACCCTTGAGTGGCAGATTTGAGCGATAAGTGGATTTACTTCCGTCCGCCCTTCGAGAAAGATTTTTGATAGTAAGGGTTTTCTAAGTCGGATATGATTACGCCTTTGCTCGTTGAAGCATGCACAAACTTGTTGTTTTGTAGGTAGACACCAACGTGTGAGACTTTCTTTTTGTTGATGTCAAAAAAGACCAAATCACCTTCTTTAAGAGAAGATTTCGAAACATTTGAGCACGCTTTGTCGATCTCATTTGTACTTCGCGGAAGCGATTTGCGATAGACTGTATCGTATAATTGCCCCACAAATCCTGAGCAGTCGGCACCGGCCTTCGTGGTGCCACCAAATTTATACGGCACACCGTACCATTCGTCTATGAATTGGTAGAGCGCAATGTTTTGAATGTCTTTAGCGTCAACGCCCAATGAGCGCGCATACTTCTCCTTTAAACCGTCATTGTTTCTAGAAACTTGCTCAGTTGTATGGGCCAACTTCTTTTTTGTCGCTTTTTTGTTGCGCGAGCAGGAGATTTGGGTTACCAAAAACACCAAAAACACAATTCGTATTGCCCACGAAATTTTCATGGAACAATGCTAATCCATTCTGTATCGAACTGCTCAGTCTAGTGTTTTTTTTATCAAACGTCATTGTTTGAAAAACCGCATTACGTGCTGCTTATTCCACAATAAGCTTCTCGCATCGCAGTCGACCTTCCGAAAGAAACTCAACAATGTAAATGCCTGGATTAAAGTTTTGAATGTCAATTCGATTGCTTGAATTGTCTGCTATAGTGTGAAGGACCAATTGTCCTTGCGTGTTATAGATGCGCAGTTCTTCGATGGGTTGGTCGGATAATATTTCTACAAACGATGAGGTGGGATTTGGGAAAAGCTTAGGGGCTTGCGCTGAACCATTTTTCACACCCAACGGAGCCGAGAGTCTTGTAAATTTCCCCGAGGTAGAGCGCGCAAACCAAAGTCCAAATTCTTCACCGTTTTGATTGGCTAGCGTGTCAACGAAGCCTACTGTCATTAATGTAATTGCCGATCCTGTCAAATTATAACCGTCTAAATTCAGTCCGTTCGATGCGTATAATTCAGAAGTGCGATAGAGGTCAACATTGTAGTTTGCAGCAGGCAGTGATGCATAGTCGGAAAATTGACCGTATGCAGTTTGGCTAAATATTTCTGTATTGACAATCGTTTCTTCTTTGAGTGTGGCAGAGCCAAAATCAGTTGAACCGTTGAAAAATAAAATGTCGCAATTTGATGCGATGTCTGCTTCTGTTTTTGATCGCTTCATCGAAAGGTTTAATGCTTCAATGGGCGAAAATTCGGTTCCATTTAAACCGTGCAGAACCGTAATATTTTCGCTGTTGGCATCAATCACGATTGATTCTTCATAGATCGACTCTGAACTGCCACTGGCGCTATCTGAGGTGATCGCAAGGCGTAATTCTTTTCCTGAGGGGAATGTAAGATAGCCCGAGGCAGTTAGGAAATCAAGGCTGTTGAGTGCTTGATTGCCGTTTACGTAAATGTCGATTTCTTCCAGTTCTGGATCTGCGCTGTTGTGGAGAAATTGAACTTTTCCATGACTGATCGGTAGGCTGTGAACAGCGCCACTTGAGGTCACCACATCGATGCCAAGTGCTGGGCCGTTGCTGTTTTGCTCAGGCTGCTGAAACCCGCTAATTAGCACTGTCAATGCGCTGTCTTCCAGGTCTGAAGAGGCGAGGAAGGCATCAAACTCACCCATCGGAAAAGCGAGTGTTGTTTCAGACAAACGCAAGCGATAATTCGATGTTTCGAGTTCATTGTAGTCACTGAATGTGCCGTAAGAAAGCGCAGATTCTAACTCAACATCTAGTTCGCGTGTTTCTCGTATTGATAGTGTTTCTGTATCAGTGGAAGCATGAAAAAAGACTACGTCAGAATAACCCGTGAATTGCGAAAGTTGGCGGGCACCTGATGTGAGGTGAAAATTGAGTGGTTTGTAAGGAGAGTAGTTTGCGTTTGAATCCGCTATTCCCGTTGCCACCATGATGTATTTTTCGCCAACTACAAGCTGCTCTGTGAAAAGGAATAAAGGATTGATGGTGTCTGTGCTTGCCGAATCACAAATGCGCACTTTAGCTTCAATTACTGCGGGAAATGAAATAAAGCTGGTGGCTTGTCGAAAAGAAATATTGTCTGCAATTTTTGTGTTTGATAACCAAATGTCGACTGTTTGAAAATTAGTGTCGGAAATCGCATGAATGAGCTGCACCGAAGCATTCTGCGCTCTTACATCGATCGAGATTGAAAACAGAAAGAAGAAAAGAAGGAGATGCTTCATATGTTGAATTGATGGTGTGAAGATAATACGCTGGTATTTCTTTTGGCTAAACCAAGACGATTAAAACGCTGTTATGATTACCTTAGAAGATTAATTGTGAATAAAGTGCTCAACTATACCAAGCCGATCCTACTTATCGCTGCATTGTTGTTTGCGAAGGTTAATTACGGGCAAGATCAACCCACGATTGACAGCCTTTTTCAAGTGTTGAGAACATCAAAACAGGATACTCATAAGGTGCTTCTGCTCTATAATTTATCACGTGAGTTTTTCAATAGCGACATTGATAGGGCTGAAAAATACTCTAACCGCGCCTTGTTTTTATCTGAGCGATTGGGATATAAAAAGGGCATCGCGATGTCCTACAACAACCTTGGAATCATAAACTATTACAAAGCAGTGTACAATGTTGCACTCACCTATCACGATCGGTCGCTTGAAATCATGTCAGAAATTGGCAACAGAAAAGGGATGGCGGGCTCGTTCAATAACAAGGGTGCGGTATATACACAGCAAGGTGAATATGCCTTGGCCATTGAACAATACCTCAATTCGATTCGAATTTTAGAAGAAATGAATGACCAAGAGGGCGTGGGTAAGTCATACAACAACATCGGGCTGGTGTATTATTTACAAGGAAATTATGACCAAGCGGAGTCCTATTATTCAAAGGCGCTCGACATTCTAAAAGCATTCAATAATCAAGGTGTCATATCAGATATCATTAACAACCTCGGTATTATTTCCTTTGAAAAAGGCGAATATGAGGAATCGTTAGAGTATCATTTTAAATCATTAGATGGCCGCCAAGGAACAGGAAATCAGCGTGGAATGGCTACATCATTCACCAATATTGGTGATGTGTATGCTGCGCAAGAAATTCTCCAAAAGGCCATGGAATATCAAAAAAAGGCCCTTGCAATTCAAGAAGAGTTGGGCGATAAAAAAGGCATGCTCAGCTCGATACAAGGTCTAGCGCGCGTGCAATCGCTTTCTGGCAACTCACAACAAGCACTCATATACATGAAGGACGTTATAGCGATCTCGTCAGAAATTGGCGCGAAGAAAGAGCTGCGAGATGCATACGATGAGATTAGCAAAATTTATATCCGGCAAGGAGATTTTGAAAAAGCGTTCAACTATAAAACAAGGTATGCCGAAATGAAGGACACCCTTTTTAGTGAGCAAACGAAAGAAATAGCAACGAACCTCGAAGCGAAATTTGAGAATGAGAATAAAACCAAAGAGATTGAAATATTAAAAAGAGAGAACGAAATTCAAGAATTGCAATTGGGTAGAAACCGAATTCTGATCCTCTCATTTACCATAGGCTTAGTGCTCGCGCTCATATCGGTGGTGTTGTATGCACGAACCAATCGAGAGCGCAAGAAGGCATTTCATCTATTGCAGAAACAAAACGAAAGCATCAAGAAGCAAAAGGATGAAAAGGAAGTTTTATTGAAAGAAATTCATCACCGCGTAAAAAATAACTTGCAGGTAATCAATAGCTTGATTCGCTTGCAATGCGCATATACAGACGATCAAGTGGCGCTCGACCTCTTTGATGAATGCCAAAACCGCATCATTTCAATGGCCTTGATCCACGAGAAAATGTACGAAGCCCACGACTTATCAAACATCAATATTCAAGAATACATTTCAGAGCTTTCACTCAACTTGCTTAGAAGTTATCGCTTAAATAAGCACGTTGAATTAGATATCGATGTGAAGGTTCAAACCCTGACATTAGACACGTTGATTCCTTTAGGTTTGTTACTCAATGAGTTAATTTCAAACTCTTTAAAACATGCATTCACCGATGAGCAAGAAAATGGCGTGATCACCGTAAAGCTCGATCGTTCGCATGATGGAAAGTTTGTATTAGAAATTGGCGATAACGGTGTGGGATTGCCCGAAGACTTTACATTTAATAGCGCCCAAACGCTAGGAATGGAACTGGTGGTAACGCTTTCTTCGCAACTCGATGGAACCATAGAACGAATCAAGAAGCCGGGAAGCTATTTTAAAATTGAATTTGTAGGACTCGAAAAGCAGCGTGCAGATATAAAGTCAGCCATGCAAAGCGATGCCATTTCGGCTTAGAGAGAAATTAAGCCTTCAATAGCATCCGCTTTTTTATAGCGCTCAATCACTTCTTCAGGACTGATCATCATTTCTTTTGCGCTGATGCTTAAATATTTGCCCGTTCGGCTTTTGTTTATGGTTACTTGAGCCTCTGACCCAAAAAGACCTTGCGCTAAGGCCAATTTATGATTGTCATTTGGAATGATGAATTTGAATAAATACACCATTGGCCAGTTTTTTTGCTCTTTGAGTTTAGCCAGTAACCCGGCAAATGGATCAACTTCACTCATCGATGATCAATTTAAATCCAACCCCATGCACATTCATGATTTTGATGCGTTCATCGGCTTTCAGGTATTTCCTGAGCTTGGTGATAAATACATCCATTGATCGGCCAAGGAAATAATCATCACTACCCCAAACCACCGTCAGTGCCATCTCTCGTGTGAGCACTTGGTCTTTATGCAAACAAAGCATGCGCAATAACTCGGCCTCCTTTTTGGTCAGTAATTTGTCGCTTTTATCAATTTTGAGTGATAGGTTATCGTAGTCAAACTTGTAGTTTCCAAGCTGAAAAACACCTCTTATAACGCTTTCGTCCTCCTCATTTGGTTTTACACGCTTCAAGATTGCTTTTATCCTCAAATCGAGTTCATCAAAACTGAATGGTTTTGTCAGATAATCATCGGCACCTAATTTAAAACCTCTGATTTTATCCTCAGTCATGCTCTTTGCAGTCAAGAATAAAATGGGCACATGCTGGTCTATTTTTCGAATGTCTTCTGCCAACGTGAAGCCGTCTTTCTTTGGAAGCATGACATCAAGAATGCATAAATCGTATCCGCTGTTGTAGAATTTTTGGAACCCTGCAAAGCCGTCTTTTTCGAGGTCGGCTTGGTAACCAATGTTGCGCAAATGGTCTTGTATTACAAATCCTAAATTCATATCGTCCTCCACCAAGAGCACTTTCGTTCGTTCTTTTTTACTCATGACCACTAGTTTACAAGTTCTGTTCCATAAGGGAAGAACAGTTCAAATTGACTGCCTTCTCCGAGTTTACTGTTCAACTTTATTTTCCCTCCGTGCGCGTCAACAATGGTTTTAACATAGTGCAAGCCCAATCCAAATCCTTTTACATCGTGCACATTTCCCGTGGAGACACGATAAAATTTCTCGAATATGTCTTTCTGCTGTTCCTTTGGAATTCCAAGACCTTTGTCGCTCACCGAAAGAAAAATTCCTTTTTCTGACTGACGCGTTTCTACATCAATTTCAGGCAAGTCTCCTCCGTACTTTGCAGCATTATCAAGCAAGTTGAAAATCACGTTTGTAATGTGCATTTCATCGCCCCAAATAATGGGGTTGCTCGAGTTTAGTCGCGTGGAAATTTTCAATTCTTTTTCCGCAAAATTCATTTCAATGGTAGGCACGGCTAGTTCAATTAATTCATGGAGATCGAATTGCTGCTTGTTCATTTCGAGTTCCTCCTTCTCAAGACGTGCAATTTGAAGGACGCGTTCAACTTGGTTTTGCAACCGTTGATTCTCATCTCTTATGATGCGGGCGTAATTTTTTAATCGCTCTGGATTCGACTCAATTCCGCTTTGCATCAGTACATCACTCGCTAAAGCGATGGTTGAAATGGGCGTTTTGAGTTCGTGTGTCATATTGTTGATGAAGTCATTTTTGATTTCAGATAGCCGTTTCTGCTTTAAAATCACACTGATCACATAGGTGAAGAAGATCAGCACAGCGATCAACATGACAGATGAAAAAACCCAAAAACGCATCTGAGAGATTATTTCAAAATCTAAACTCGGGAAAAAGACAGAGAAGTAATGGTTGTCATCGTCCCACTCAACGGAAGGCGGAACACTTATTTCCCCGCTATTAGGCTTATTCGTTGAAGTTCCAACGGCCTTCGTATAAACCACCGAGTCGTTGAAGCAATTGTAAATGCTGTACTGAAATTTATAGTTGATCTCTCGGTTGAGAAATTCGGTTTGGAGCATCGACTCGAGGTAAAAAGGCTGAAGCTCTTCATTGATCTGAACTCGAAAAAAATTCGGTGAAACCATAGTCACGGGATCTACCAAAAATGTCGAGTCTTCTGTGTGCTCTTTAATGTCCTGCACTACATTGACCAGCGCCAGTTCTATTTCGTGCTGGATTTGGTTTTGCGTGATTTCATAGGCCTTTTTTACCCAAAATATTTGGGTTGTAACCAAGCCGATAAAAAGTGCTGCGGCCAGAAAAATAATAATGCGAATCGTGCCTCTACTCATGGGTTGATCAAAACTAGTTAAGAGAGAAGCCTTTGCTTCTAATTGTTAACGTGCTATTAACGATTATACTATTACAAGACGAAAGATAGCTCCTTCCAAAAGCGCTGAACAGGAAAGCCCACCACATTGTAAAAATCGCCTTCGATCTTTTGAATGCCGATGAGTCCGATAAATTCTTGTATTCCATATGCACCGGCTTTGTCGAACGGACGGTAATGCGCTAAGTAGTGCTCGATTTCTTCTTCTGTAAGTGCATTAAACACCACCTTCGTCTCTTCGAAAAAGCTGTGTGTCTTGCTTTTTGTTTTCAAACAAACGCCCGTAAAAACAGAGTGTATGGCACCGCTTAATTCCTCGAGCATGGCTTTCGCTTCTTCGTGCGATTCAGGCTTGTTTAGGGCATGACCGTTCACCCAAACTACGGTATCGGCAGTGATTATGATTTCGTTACCATCAATTTCTTGGTCAAATGCTTCGGCTTTTTTGCGCGCCAAATATTCTGGAATTTCTCCGCCTTTGAGTTCCAATGAAAAGGATTCATCCACCTCATGGATCTTTACTTTAAATGGAAATCCCAACGCTTCGAGCAGCATTTTCCTTCGAGGCGACTTCGATGCTAAAATGATGGTTCGTTCTTCTAGCGCTTTAATTGTGCTCAGAGTCATCAAGAAAAATAAATTTCAATACTGATTTTGATGAGGTACAAACTCACAATCATGATCACGGTGATGGCGTTGTTGAGGTTGGAAGAATACAGGAAATGCTTCTTCGTTTTTGCGCGGAAAATTAATATGAACTGAAAAATGAGAAGAAGGACTAAGACTGAAAAAACCGTCCCCATGCCTATGTGCACGCTCAAAAAGTTGAAATAAGCCCACGTTAAACCAACGCCAAAAAGGGCGTAGAGCACGATGATCAACGATTTCGAAGCTTTTACACCAAAGCGAATGGGGAATGTGAATGAACCAAACATTTTATCGCCTCGAATGTCGATCACATCTTTGGTGACCTCGCGGATTAGGGTGAGCATGAATAGTACTACCGAAAATGCAATGACCCAATAAGCGGGAATATTGAAAATGGAATAACCATATTCTGCTATCAATTCAGGGTGTGCTGCATTTTGAAGCGGAATTTCAAATAGGCCAACAATCAAAGGAACAAAAGCCGCCATCAAGGCAATGGCTAAATTGCCCGTCAACGTTTGATGCTGTAGGTTGGTTGAGTAAAACCACAATGTGAAAATGACAAAGATGAAGAGTGATGACATGCGCCACATACCCAACTTGTATGACAAGTATGAAGCCATCACAAAACCGAGCGATGTAAGCACAATATGCAGAGTCATCGCTACCCTGCGCTTCACATAGCGGTCAACAATGACGCGTTTCAGCTTGTTGACCCGATCGGTTTTAATGTCAAAATAATCGTTGATGGCGTATCCACCAGCAGCGATTAGCACAGTGCTGAATACCAAGTAGAAAAACTGCCTATCGGTCATGATTAGCTCATAGCCGTTAATGTGCAGCATCGGCTCGAGAATAAAGTAGCGTACACTGTATTGAATAAGCGCGATGAGCGCCAATATTGGAAAACGAACCAACCTAAAGTATGCAAGTACTGTTACCATGTGAATTCTGCTAAGTTATCAAGGTTTTGCTCATGGTTGTACCATTTTTCTTGTGAACGCATTATTTGTTCAATGATGTCTCTCACGCATCCTTCGCCACCATTCTTTTTAGAAACAAACTGGCTTATGACTTTTATCTCAGGACTTGCATCGGCTGGACAAGCAGGCAAACCGATCATATTTAGGGCTGCAATGTCAGGAATATCGTCACCCATGTACATGATTTCTTCGGGCTTTAAGTCGTAGCTATGCATGAAATCACTCATCGACTCGTCTTTGTGCGCACTCTTCAAATACACATCTGTGATGCCTAGTGCTGTCAGTCTTTCTTTCACTTGAATGCTGTTTCCACCAGTGATAATGCACACATGGTAGCCTTTTTTTACAGCCAGTTGCAAGGCATAGCCATCTTTCGAATGCATTTGACGCATCTGCTGTCCGTCTGGCAATAGCACCACTTGGCCGTTGGTGAGTACACCATCCACATCAAAAACAAAGGCTTTAACCGCTTTGAATAAATCTAAATAGCTCATGATTTTTTGTAAATCGAGGAAATATCGTCACTAAACAACTTATAATACTCCGCCAAATTGCCTTTGCTTTTCAAAAGCGCTAGGTGCTTGCTAATCATTTTCACATCGCCTCTGCGCGCGGGCCCGGTTTGACTTCCTGCCGGACTGTGCTCAAATGCTTTGCGAACGGTTTCAAGTAAAAGGGGCTCCAATACTTCGAAATCAACGCTCTGATCGTCCAATATTTCTTTCGCCATGAATAAAATATGATTCACGAAATTGGCTCCAAACACGCCCGACATATGAATGGCTTGCCGCTGTTCGAAGCTCACTTCTTTTGCGTTGCCAGTGATGTCATTGGCGATTTTGAGCAACTGATTGCGCAAGTCTTTGTCGTTGCTTTCGATGAAAATTGGAACACCTTTCCATTCAGCTGGAAAAAATTTGGTGAATGTTTGAAACGGATAAAAAACACCAGAATGCTTTGTTTCTAATAGTGCAGTGCTTCCTGAACAATGAATAAGCGCTGCGTTAGATTTGATTTTTGCGGCAGTTTCGACCAACTGATCGTCTGGGATACACAAGAAAACAAGGTCATTTTTTTTGTCTAATTCCGAAACTGATTTTATCAAGTCTGCTTCTAATGCCTTCGCTAGCTTTTTGCGATGTTCGTTCTTAACAGCAACGATTTGAGTAATCTTGAAGCCTTTTGAATCGAGGCGCTGCACCAAGTTCCAGCCGACATTCCCCATGCCAACGATCGCTATTTTCAACGGCTTGCTCATCGTTTCTTGAGCCGGTGATAAACGGCTAAAAATGTTCCCAATGTCATGATGATGCAACCAATCCAAAGCACATTGATCCAAGGAAAAATAATGGCCTTCATCACGATAAACTCTTTGTATTTGGGATCGCTCTCTTTGAGCTTGAAGGCAAACGATTCAGCTTCGGGATCGATTCCCTCAAACGAAATGGAAACACCCACATCTGGCACACTGTCGGGAATAGAAAACGAATATTGCCGATCTCTGATCACAAATAGCGGTTGTATTTGATGTGCATTGGTTTGTACATCATATAAGGTGAAATTTGCACCCAAGGCTAAATCAGATTCTGATAGTCCTCGGTTTTCTCTGCTCGGATTTCGATTCAATGAGTCCAACACCATAAAGGTGTTTTTGCCGAAAATAGTATCGCCTAAATTGATACTGTGCTCGCTAAATTTATCAGACTTTTCACGTTCTTCTAATTCAGCATACGTGATGTGGGTGTAAATGTCGCGGTCTAAATAGTGCTTGGTGTAAGGTTCGGCAACGTTGCCCATTCGTGGATTTAACTGCACAAAAGGGTAGAGGGTAAACACACTTTCTAATTCGCCCTCTTCATTCGCTTGCATATAATCTACCTCGTAGCGCACAAAAATCCCCTCCTTCTCTTTGCCTCGATAACACACGAAATACTCTCCGAGCAACAAGGTGTCGTCCTTCATCAATAAGATATTCTCATTGTTGTTGAAATCTTCGCCCAACACACTTACGTCATAAAGACTGGTATTTTCAGAAATCACATCGCTTTGGCTTGTTGATATTAACGCGCCCAACATCACAAGGCCAAACCCGATGTGTGCGATGCTCGAACCTGCATGAGCCAATTTTCCAGATACGATTCTGATGAAGTAATCCATGTTGGCGAGCACTGCAAAGAGAGACGTGAAGATGAAAAGAATTACCAACGGATTAGTGATTGTGAATGCCCAAGCGGTAATAGCGGCAATCGCTAAACTCAGCACGATCGACAACGATAGTTTTTTAAATAAATCTTTTGGATCGGTCTTTTTGTACTTCAGAAACTGACCAAAACCAATGATGGCTGAGATAACAATAGCCAGCGGAAGTTGCCATTTATTGTAGTATTCAACGCGCTCTGCCGATTGTGCCAAATTGGTGCCGAATATTTTGTTGATCACCGGAAACGATGTACTGAACTCAATCTGGAAAGCCGAAATCAATAAGATCAACGCACCCATAAACATCCAGAATTCGCGTGACCAAATGTGGTCTTCGTTTTCATTTTTCGGAAAATCTTTCCATCGCCAAGCGATGAGCACGGCAGACAGCACCACATAAAAGAGCAGTGAGATCGCCAGCTGACCCGTCATTCCGAGGTCGGTGAATGAGTGTACACTGCTGTCTCCTAAGATGCCGCTTTTTGTGAGGAAGGAAGAATATTGGATCAAGATGAAAGAGAGCGTTGTAAGCAGAAACAATGTAAAAAGAGACGTGCCTTTTTTACGCTGAATAAGCATCAAATGGCCGGCACCCACAAGGATCAACCACGGAACCAACGAGGCGTTTTCCACCGGGTCCCACGCCCAAAACCCACCAAAACTCAATGCTTCATAAGCCCATGCACCACCCATTAAGATGCCTACTCCTAGAATTCCAATTCCGAGAAAAGTCCATGACAAAGTCGGTTTCACCCAACCTGTATAGTCTTTTCGCCATAGTCCAGCAATGGCGTAGGCAAACGGAATCATTGTCAATGAAAAGCCGAGGAACAAAGTGGGCGGATGAATGGTCATCCAATAGTTTTGAAGCAGCGGATTCAAACCGCGGCCATCTAAAACCGAGGTGTAATCGGGCATTTTAAATATTGGAAGATTTACAAAATCAGGGTGTTCTCGCGTGAGCACAGTAAATGGATTGCTACCCAATTTGTACTCTAAAATATAGACGCCCAAAAGCATGGAAGTGAGAAATACTTGAATTGATGCAACGACTGTCATTACTGGACTTTCCCAGTTTCTAATGACGAGAAGCAAGATGTTTGCCAACACCACATGCCAAAACATCCAGAGCATAAAGCTGCCTTCGATTCCTTCCCAAAAACATGAAAAAATAAATCGCAATGGAAGCTCAGTGCTGCTGTGCTGCCAAACGTAATGGTATTCAAAATACTGATTGAAAATCATGGTAAATAGCGTTACCACCATCCCAATCACTCCAATGCTGTGCATCCAAAACGCATAGCGTCCGAGGCGTCTCCAGTCGTCTTTTTGCTTAAATTCAGCAATAAAATAAGATGCTGTAGAAAGAATTCCGAAGGCAAAAGCAATGAGTAAAAAAAGGTTGCCTATTTCACCAATCAAAAGGTGTTCACCGATGTATTCCATGCTTAAATACTAGCCGATTCTTTCGATTGTACTTCGCCATCCGTGTACTTTGACGGGCATTTCATCAGAATTTCGTTGGCTTCAAAAACCTGATCTTTTGCGTTTCCAATCAACACAATTTGCTCAGAGCGCTCAAAATCTTGCGGTTTGCTTTTGTGAAGCAACACTTGTTTTTCAACGCCATTGATATCGCGCAACCAAAAGGTGAATAAGTCAGGATTGCTCACCGGGTCGTAGATCATCTCTTTCTCTTTCACCAATTGACCTACCACATGAAATTCACTTTCTGGATTTTCAAATGCCTCTTCAAAATCAGCGTATGAACTTGAATCGCTTATCGCCCCAATCATGGCTCCAATAAGCACTGCAATTACAACAACAATAATGATGTGTGTTTTTTTCATCTTTCGTTTTCTTCTTTTTCAATTTTTCTCAAACGAACGTCCATGTAAATCAAGTAAGCGAAAAGCACAATGAAAATCAATACAATTACGCCAACCACTACATAAATCTTCCCACTTTCCCGCATCTGGTCTGCCATTTCAGCTTGTTGACCGATTGCAGTTATAAACAGCAATACCAACGCTAAGGTTGAACTGATCTTCTTCATTTCTTTCTCTGTTTAAGTCCTTCCATTCTGAAGCGCATCTCAGTAATCCATACTCCGAGAAATATCCAACCTATAGACGCAGGATAGAACACCAAGCGCATCGTATTGTCGAGGTCGTAACCACTAAAAGCCGGATTGCCACCATTTCCCGGGTGCAACGAGTCGGTCATTCGCGGCAGAATAAACACAAATAACAGCATCATCACAAAAGCGAAGATGTTGTACACGGCACTTACTTTTCCGCGCTGGATGTTGTCTTGAAAACTGTTTCGCAATACGCCATAAGCCAAATAGGCCAACATAGCGATGGCCGCACCGTTCAATTTCGGGTCGGGAACCCAATAAGAGCCCCAAGTGTAGTTTGCCCAAAGCATTCCAGTCAGCATTCCTGCCGCGCCAAACACCATTCCTACTTGCACAAATAGCCGCGCCAATAGGTCGTCTCGTTCATTGGCCGTCCTCAAATACTTAATGCTGTAAACGAACGATGCGAAAAACAAAAACACCATTGCAAACCACGAAGTGACATGAAAAAATAAGTTTCGAATGGTTTCATTCAAAATGTTCAATGCAGGAACATCAATCAACAAACCCGCTATTAGCGTGTAAAACACAAGAATAATGGTGGTGATTTTAAAGCTTAAGGGAAGCCTTTGCATAGAACTTTTTATTCGCGCCAAAGGTACGGAAACAAGACGATTGACAGCCCAAGACTTGAGAGATTCAAGCCAAATAATACAAACAAGTATTTATACTGCACAGAAAGGTCAATTCCATCGATGGAGTTTTTCATCAGCGTAGTCGCCACCATCAACAATGGCAATAAAATCGGCAGTCCTAATATTGCCAGCAGAGTGAGATTATTTCCTGCTTTTGAAGCGATGGTTGAAAGTAAACTCAGCGTGATCGCTAGTCCGGTGCTTCCCAACACAACTGAAGCAAAAAATACCAAACGATCTTCGATGGTGATTTCAAAAAACGTAGTGTACACCAAAACAGCGACCATCGACAACACAAGCATAATGGTGGCGTGGTAAATCATCTTTGATACAATGAAAATTGAAGGGCCAATCAAGGTGTATAAATACAGCATGCGGGCCCTCGATTCATTCATAAAACTTTTGGCAACGGCATTAAAACTCGTAAATAACATAATGATCCAAAACAAGGCGACCCATATGGATGGCTGATGGATACGCTTTATAGTTATGTAGCACACAAATAATGTGGAGAGTAAAAACAGCCCAGCACCGCCAAGCACGTAAGGATTTCTAAAATCCGACTTAAACTCTTTGACTAATATTGCGGTTAAATTCTTCAATTCAGCCACAAGTTTAGAGCTTAATCATTAATAATTCATGGCATTAGAAAAAGTAAACATCCTCGCAATTGGCGTTCACCCTGACGATGTGGAGTTAAGTTGCAGTGGAACCCTTATAAAAAGTGTGCTCGAAGGCAAGAAAGTGGGGTTGCTCGACTTAACCCACGGTGAACTCGGAACGCGCGGAAGTGGCGAACTACGATTGGTTGAAGCAGAAAACGCACGAAAAGTGATCGGTGCTTCGTTTCGGGTAAACCTCGGATTGAAAGATGGATTTTTTCAAAGTGATGAAGAAGCGCAACGAAAGATTATCGCTGTGATCAGAGCGTGTAAGCCTGAGATTGTGCTGTGCAACGCCCTGCGCGACAGACATCCGGACCATGCGCGCAGTGCTGAGCTGGAGAAAATAGCTTGTTTTTTGTCGGGACTGAGAAAAATTGAAACTACGTGGGAAGGCGTTCAACAGGCCGAATGGCGACCGAAACAAGTGTTTCACTACATCCAAGATTATTTTGCCGAGCCCAACGTGGTGGTAGATATTACAGGACATTGGGATAAGAAAATGGAAAGCATTTTGGCCTACAGTTCTCAATTCTATAATCCAGACAGCAAAGATCCTGAATCGCCCATTTCAAGTAAGTCTTTTCTTGAAATTCTAAAAGGTAGGGCTCAAAACTTTGGACGATACGTCAATGTTGACTTTGGTGAAGGATTCCTGATTGAGCGTCCACTGGGTGTTCAAGATTTGAACGATGTGTTCTAAACCTTCCGTATCCGCTTCCGTGCGAGTTCGATGAAATTTCTAAAATCTTCCTTTCCGAGTAAAAGATCGCGGTAGGCAACGCTTGTGGTTCGTTCTAGAATGATCAGCTGATAGGCCGTTTGACTCACATAAACGATGGATGCCGCAATTGCAGCTCCGAGTGTGCCCAATGAGTCAATGAGCAGGAATCCGATAATTACGGTCAAAATAAGTCCGAAAGCTGACGACAATGTGTTCACTTTATGCCGCCCAACACCGGCAAAATAATGACTCAGTGCGTTGGATAAGCTCAACGCGAAAATGCCAGGGGCCAACAACACAAAATGCTTCTTTATTTCAATGAATTCGCTTCCAAACAGCGCGCTATACACACTCGCGGGGATCAGCAATAAAAAGACAATTCCCAATCCAGTGACAAAGTAATTGAGCTTCCCGAGTTTGAGCGAAATGTCGATCGCTCGATCATTGTCTGTAGTATTCGAAACCGTGGCATACTGCACTGTGCTGATGCTGCGAGCAAACTGCCAAAGTGCTTCTGCCACTTGAAGCGAGGCACTGTAAATTCCAATTCTGACCAATGCCACAGGAAGTGGGGTGATGAGCAATTCTAAAAAATAAAAGCTCAAGCGGTAGTTTAACAACTGTGAAATGCTTCCGATTTGCACCAGCGAGCCGTATTTCAAGCACGCCAACACGGTAGATTTCAGATTATCTTCTTTGGCTTGATTGTTTTGGCGTTTTGCGGCAATGAAAATCAACGCCACCAAATATGAAATACCCAGCGTAGCGAAATATGCGTTGACAAACGATCGCGCATCCAGCGATCCAGTTTGGGAGTATGAAAAGAACAAAATCACCACTGTCAACGACACTTTGATGATTTGAATCCAATTGTGCGCCTTAATGCGTTCTTGCCCGAGTAAAATCATCATGTGTGTGGCAATCAAGCATTCCAGCAACGCCATCGCAAACAATTCCAACGAACTTACTCCTGAAGGAAGCACATCGAGCGCGTTGAGCAAGGCCACCAATCCTGCGGTGATGACGCTCCAGGTGTAGTTTAGAATGAGAATGTTTTTCAGGTTGAACCTCGGAATAAGGTAAACCAATGACGGGCCGCCAAACAAGCCGCTAAAGATGGCAGCGATGGATAAATTGAGAATGAGCAGGCTGATTTCACCTTTGTTTTCAGCACCCATGATGCGGGTCGTGATGAAAAGGAGCACGAGGTTCATCGCAGACACCATGAATCTGCTGCTCAGCGTATGGATAATGTTCTTGATCAACGGGCTAAAAACTGGTCAACATTTTTCATGATTTCATTGACGCTGATTTGCGAAAGGCATTTGAAATCAGGACACATCGAGGGCACTTCTACTTTTGAATGATTGGGTTCGATCCAACGGCTGCAAGGTCCGCATTCGAGCGGGTAGTGGATCACTTTGTGCTTCGCTGCGTTGATTTTATGCCAGCCGTATAAATTCGGATCCGAACCGCCCCAAACGCTCACTGTTGGCGTTCCTACACAACCTGCTAAATGCATTATTCCACTGTCGTTGCCCAAATGGAGCATCGATTTTGAAACAATTCCGGGAAGGTCTCTCACTTCTGTTTTTCCGATGGCTTTGATCACACGGTCGTCTTTTGGTAGGTGCTGAATCAACGCTGTTTCAGTGTCATCCCCAAGCACCACGATGTTGATATCGGCATAGTTTTCTAGAATCTGCTCGATCACTTTTGTCCATTTTTTGGTGGGCAAGGTTTTCCACGGGGCGATGTTGTTTCCGCTTCCCGGTTGAATGGTGATGTATTTTTCTTCAGAGACCGCTGTGTGCTCTTTTGAGGTGAGCGTGAAAAGTGAATCTGTGAGGTGTGCATCCGTGAAATCTGGATCAATATAGCGCATGTACTGTGTGGCTTCGTGGATACCCACTTTAGGTTCTATTTTTCTGATGCGCGACTTAAAAAGGCTGGGAAGCTTGAGCGGAATGGTGTTGGTGATCACCTCTTTACTGTTCATGTGCGACAAAATCATGTTCTTCCTGCGCGATGCAAAATGATCCATATAAATGCCGTCAAATTTGCGCGTAAAGGTGGCCGTGTTCTTCATCCATTCTACCGATGTTTCAAGTGAAATAACATCGTCAAACAGGGCTTCATTCACACCGTCAAAAATGTGTCGAGCGCCAAAAGGTGATGTACTTAATGCCGTGAGGCTGCCTTTTGCTTTGAGTGATTTGATTAATGGAACCAGCAAAAGTGCATTGCCGATGCCTGACGATATGTAAATGGCATTCCTCAACGAATGGAATTTGGAAGAATCATTTTCAATCGCAGTGAATTTCCAATCACAATTACATCGCTAAAAGCCATGGAAAGTGCCGCGAGCATGGGGTCGAGATAACCAGCTGCAGCCAATGGAATCGCCACCAAGTTGTAAGAAAAAGCCCAAAACAAATTCTGCTTAATCGTGAGCACCACTTTGTCGCTGATTTTAAACAATTGTTGGAGCAACCCAAGTTTGCTTCCTACGATCACCACTTTGGCACTGTCAACCGCCAGTGCGTTGGAATTTCCAATACTGATTCCCACATCAGCTAATGCCAGCGAAGGCGAATCATTGACGCCATCGCCAACCATTGCCACTTTGCTGTTGCTTTTTAGTTCCTTCAGTTTAGCCAACTTGTCTTCAGGCAATTGAGCGCCTTGATAATCGGCAATGTGCAATTGCTTCGCGGCAAAAGCAGTTTTCTTTTCACTATCGCCACTCAGCATCAGCGTGTGGAGTTTCTTTTTTGCGAAAAACGCGATGGTTTCAGCTGCGTCAGGTTTTAATTCGTCTGAAACGTTAAATGTGGCTACCACCTTTCCGTCAATGCTCAGGTACAAATCTGCATTGTTGTCAGTGGCACTTACGAAAGTGGCCGAGCCGAATTTCACCGCTTGGTTGTTGTATCGTGCTTGCAAACCACGGCCTTTTATTTCTTCAATGTCGTTCAAGGGTGTTTCTGAAATATGTTCTGTCAATGAAAGAATGCGGTGAGCAATGGGATGGTTTGAACGTTGTTCTAAGCTTTTAATTATTCCCCACACCACTTCTTGTCCATAATTCGTATCCACGTCATTCATCGAAACCTGCAAATCGCCTGATGTCAAGGTGCCCGTTTTATCGAAAACGATGGTTTGAATCGCGTTGATCTCTTCAAATACCGAGGCTTTCTTTACGATGATTCCCATCTTAGCAGCCAAGCCCAGGCCAACACTTACAGCGGTTGGAGTGGCTAATCCCATGGCACATGGACAAGCAATGACGAGCACTGCAATGCTTCTCAAAATAGAGTCGGCTGTTCCACTCTCAACCACAAAATAGTTGATCACAAAGGTGAGGGCTGCAATACCGATGATGGCTGGAACGAAGATCGCGCTGATTCTATCGGCAAGCTTTTGAACAGCGGGTTTGTCAGATCGGCTTTGCTTTACCAATTCAATGATTTTTCCGATGGTGCTCTCCTTGCCGGTTTTTGTCACCTTGAGCGTACCATTACCATCAACAATCAAACTACCCGAAAGCACTTCCTGACCTTTGTTTTTCTGAAGGTGTTCTGATTCGCCTGTCAGCATGGCTTCATCGAGTGTTAGGCTGCCATGAATGATCATGCCATCTGCTGGAATGCGGTCGCCAGAATTCACCAAAATAATGTCGTCTTTTACCAGCGAACTGGCGTTTACTACTTCCAGATCTTGGTTCATTCCATTTTGAACAAGCTTTTTGGCTTTGTCGGGTTGGGTTTTATACAGGTCGCGCAAAATCAATGTGGTGCGCTGCACTGCGCGGTGTTCGATCACATAACCGAGTAAAACCAAGGTGATGATGGTTGACGTGGTTTCAAAAAATAAAAAGTCGTGAACAGTATCTGATCCGCTGTGCGCTATCGCACCGCACACACTGTAGAAAAACGCACTGCTCGATCCGATCAAGATGAGAATATCCATGTTGTTGTGGCCGCTTTTTATCGCTTCGAACGTGCTCTTACCAAAATGGTAGAGCCCCATCATATACACAGGAAGACATAGAAAAAACTGCACCCACACATCGTTGATCCACCAGTGGTGCGGAGCAAACATGTGAGAAAACAACACCAATGAAAACGGCAATGTGATGAGAAACTTTTTCTCGATATCGCTCAATGAGCCCTTGCTGTAGTTTTCTTTGCCTTCAGCGTTTGATTTGTATCCGGCTGCGTCTAATCGCTTTAAGATTTTCTCAAGATTTTGGGTGTTCTTTAAATCAAAATTGGCCTCACCCATGAGGTAATCCACACGAATGTCATCGCCCCCTTCTTGTTTTATAATGCCTTGAACGGTTGACGCACAGTGATTGCAAGTCATGCCTTCTACCTTCAAACTCAATCTTTCTTCTTCCATGACATTTAAATTCTGTTCAAATTTAGTCGTCAAATTTTGCTTGGGGCACTTGTATGTTGATTTGTTGAATTATTTTCGCAGCCCGTTTGTAAAAAACGGACGTGAAATGGTGGTTGCAGCTCTCCCGATAGCTATCGGGATGGTTAGAGCGCCAAGACAACTAAATGGTGGTTGTAGCTCAGTTGGTTAGAGCGCCTGATTGTGGTTCAGGAGGTCGTGGGTTCGAGACCCATCTTCCACCCAAAGTAAAACCCCTCAAACTTGTTTGAGGGGTTTTTTGTTTTTGCAGCCGTTGAAAATTCATTTTCATAAGGCTGCAAAAACAAAAAACCAACCCGCGCTGAAAGCGTGGGGTTTTTCTTTGAAGGTCAAACAGAAGATACTAGGGTCCAGCGGAGCTAAACCCATCATTTTCATAAGGCTGCAAAAACAAAAAACCAACCCGCGCTGAAAGCGTGGGGTTTTGCATTGAAGGTCAAACAGAAGATACTAGGGTCCAGCGAAGCTAAACCCATCTTCCACAGCAGAAAATGACTGATTTTTCAGAATATTTTCATGCTTTTTTTATTTAATAGTGCAGTTTGAAGTCATTTTCTCACTTTTGATGTTTAATTGATGTTCAAAACCATGCATACTTTTCGATTCATTATTATGCTTTCGGTGTTTATCGCTTTAAGCGCTTGCAAAAATTGTGTCGAATGCACAGGGTGTGACGTATGTGCCACTTGCCCTGCAGGCGAACAAGACATGAATGTCAGCGAAATCTGCTATTCGGAAGCGAAGGATTATTACGCCAATCGCAGAGAGTGGCGCGATGACATTAAGGCCTACGAGAAGCTTTGGAATTGCGAGTGTAATTAATTAAGAAATGGAAATTTTCTTGCAACCCGAAGCTTGGATTGCGCTTCTCACACTAACTTTTTTAGAAGTGGTGCTGGGTATCGACAACATCATTTTTATATCGATTGTCGCCAACAAACTTCCCACACACCAGCAGCCAAAGGCACGAACCATTGGATTAGTTCTAGCGCTTGGTGTGCGCATCGTAATGCTGATGGGGATTTCGTGGCTGATCGGGTTAACGGAGCCTTTGTTCACCATTGCTTCAATTCCATTCAGCGGTAGAAACCTCATACTCATGTCAGGTGGACTCTTTTTGCTGGCTAAAAGCACTTCTGAAATACACGCGAAAGTTTCGGGAGATGAGCACGCCATTGAAGCCAAACCGAAAAAGGTGTCTTTCTCAAATATTATTTTTCAAATCGTTTTGCTCGACATCGTTTTTTCATTTGATAGTATTTTGACGGCTGTGGGAATGTCAAACGATTTGCCTGTAATGATTGCCGCGGTAATCATCGCGATTATCATCATGATGATTTTTGCTTCACGCATCAGTGCATTTATCAACGGTCAGCCCACACTTCAAGTGCTCGCCTTGTCATTCTTAATCTTGATCGGATTTATGCTGTTGGTTGAAGGCTTACCCATCGGTGGTGTGCACGTGCCCAAAGGCTTCATTTACTTCGCGGTGTTCTTTTCATTAATGGTGGAAGTGCTCAATATGCAACTTAGGAAGAAAGGAAAGTAGGTGTTTGTCAATCATGAATCATACTTATCTAGATTCATTTTCATATTACTGTTAAATGTTTGGCTTGGAAACGTGGGACCCGATAGCTATCGGGTTTGAAGCACTTTTCTGTCCTGCCTCGTCTTCGCGAAGCTTCAGCGGAGCAAGGTCAAGAGGGTGGTTATTGAAAGCACAAAACATCATTTTTTAGTTTCAAGCAAGCATTAGTTGCAGCCGCTGTTATGCGCGGTTTTTTTATTCAATTTCATTCACCCAATCTCTTCGAAGGGTTTCAATTAGAAATGTCCTATCTCCTTTAAATGACCCTGTCGAGTTGAATTCTTTACCATTAGCCAATTCTTGAATTGGGTCAACTGTTCCTTGATAAATCATTATTCTTTTCTCGTTATAACACGCAAACGTTCCATCTAATCGCCCATTTTGGAAGTGAAATTCAGACTTAATAGTTGAGTCGGGGTAATAGGAAATGTAATTTCCTGCCAGTTGTCCGTCATGGTAATCAACTGTTGCGATCGGAGTTTGGAATCTTGTATTGTTCCACAAAAATGATTTGTCACAGAGGTTAAAGTTCCATATTCCATTTCTAAGTCCGTTCTCAATATTTCCAACCGAAGTTGTACAAACAAATGTTGTTGTTACAAGCTCAGTTGGGAATAGCGATTGTGAAGTTTGGGAAAAGGTGTCAGTACTAATTATTAGTTCCTGTCCAGAGAGTTTGGTGCAGATTAATATCGTTGATATTGCTAATGTTAGTTTCATTTAAAATTGTGCCCTGCGGGTTAGCTAAGAAACGTGGGACCCGATAGCTATCGGGTTCGAAGTACGTTTCTGTCCGGCCTCGCCTTCGCGAAGCTTCAGCGGAGCAAGGCGTGACGAACCAACCTACGAAGTTCTATGCTAGTTTTCAGTACGTTTCTTCCCATGTTTTTTTAGGTTTTGTTGGCGCATGTTTTTTATTTTTTTTCTCTCCAATTTTCAGGGAGATGTTGAATCTAATTTATTAGTTAATTCTTGGACTTCCAATTTCAAAGTCTCAATTTGTAGTTGATAACTGGTAGTTTGTTCTACTTGTCCTTGTAAATTCTCTATTTGTGTTTGCGATTTCAATATCAATTCTTGTTGCCGTAATAATGTTTCTTTAGAGTCTTCGCTTGAAAAATATGCCACTCCGAGTGAACCCGCTGCGACTATTAGCGAGCCAATAGTCGTAATTTTTGAAAAAGAGATCGAGTCTTTTGTCGACTTAGTAAGCTCAAATTCTAAATTTTCCTTCTCTTTTTCTTTGGTCTCTTTTGCAGCAAAACCTCCTTTATCCCAAAGGGCCACTCCCTTGGGTGTAATGTCATAAATACCAAACGATTTTCTTTTTACGGCATAGCCACCTTCTTCAAGTTCTGTAAGTGAAATTTGAAGTCTGGCTAGCTCTCCCTTTTTTATCTTAGGGAACTCATTGTTGTACTCGTAGTAGCTATATGTCCAATTCCTATGTTCCTGAGAAGCCATGTACAAAACCCAGTCACGATAGTCACCATTGCCTGGTAAATTAGCTTTTTCATCATCCGTAAATTGCTTTTTATCTGCCATTATTTGAATTAAAGTGCTAAAAGAGTATTGCTTGATTTAACCGTTCGATTTTATATTGTCTAGAAGTTGTTTTTTGTTTCGCTCTGCATCGTCTTTTGAAATTTCCCCCACTTCTTCAAGTCGGTCAACTGTTCCATTATAAACTCTTAGTAGACTTTCTCCGCCTGTTAATGGATTTAGAACACCTCGGTACATATGATATTTTCCAGTCTCTAGCCAATCACCAGCTAAATTTGCTATCATAGTTAAAGCCATAATGCTTGGCTTTGTACCGTTCCGAAGTACGTTGGCTATATCTGACTGTTCTTCTTAATTGCTAAGTCAATGTGAGGCTTAAGGATAGGTACACAAGACGTTGTTGATATGAACTCGTTACTGTCATACTTACTCCATAATAAATCTAATTCGAGAATTAGATGTTGAACTTCTTTAGGGTAAAATAGTAATTGTAGTCGATTCATGTTTTTAATTTTTAATGTGCGCTAACAGTTGTCTAAAGATCGATGCACGTTTATTTGTTTTCGTTCTCATCGCCTGTTAGCCTTTTAAAAGCTGAGTTATTTATTAAAATTCTGTTTGATGGATTTACGATTTTTTGCAAATCCAATTGAGTGATCGATAGATTATAAGCAATGATAAGCCATCTCCATCGGCTATGCAATAGCGAGCAATAGTTATTCTCGAATTGGTTGAAATCCATTCTTTGCATGAAGTTTCACCAAGAAATTGCATTTTAGTCGTCTAAATCCATTATGCCTTGCCAACACATATTGAACTCGAATTTTCGAAGGAACCATTTGAAGATTGCCGCGAAAGTGTAATTGTTTCGCTTACTGATATGCACGGGCGTCAACAAGAGCGTCTTCGACTAGGCATCGTGACGGCTGAAGAAGTTTATCAACGCATTGACGAAAAACAATCCGTAGTGTTGGACATGAGGTATGTCAAAGATTTCTCACTGAAGCACTACCGAAAAACCAGGTCGCTTTCTCCCGATTGTGTTATCGATTTACTTGATTTTAGCGCTTGCTGGGCGTATTTTGATGGTGTTGAACCGTGCGACTTTAGTTTTGCCAATTTCACAGGAAGCTCTACAAGCTTTGCCAACTCACTTTTTGGTGACGGCCCGTTGTCGTTTTTTACGGCTAAGTTCTGTGCCTCCATCACCGATTTCTCGCTGAGTCATTTTGGTGCCGGAGCGGCCAATTTTCAATACGCTTCGTTCCAATCAAAAACAGTGTCGTTTGACCACGCATTGTTTGAAACCGGTGATATTCAATTTGTAAACTGCGATTTTGGTGACGCAAACATCAGTTTCCGAGAAGTAAACTTTGGTCTTGGAAAGGTTGATTTTCACTACACCTGTTTTGGTAAAGGCTTGATTACATTCGATAAATCAACGTTTGGTGGAAGTGAAGTTTCTTTCAAGCGGGTCGACTTTGGCGAGGGGAAAGTGGATTTCAAACGGACAAATTTTGGCAACGGTGAAATCGATTTTTCAGAAGCAGATTTCAAGTCAGGGAAAGTGGTTTTTCGATCGGCCGTGTTTGGCGATGGCAACATCAATTTTCAGGAAGCCACTTCCACTTCTGATTTTATTTTCGACAATGCCACGTTTGGCAATGGAAGTTTGTCATTCTTCAACGCTTCAGCGCGCATGTTGTCTTTCAAGCTTTGTCAGTTTAATAACTACGTTGACTTGCGCGTGAATGAAGTGGAAGTGCTCGATTTGTCTGATACCATCGTGCGCGACATCATCGACCTTATGCCCACATCAAAAGCTCCGGTGCGCATGAAGCAAATGGTGTTTAGCGGAATGCGGAATTTGGGAAATCTTTACATCGATTGGGAGCGCAACGATGTGCTTAACTTAATTCTATCCCAGGAAGAAACCACACAGCGCCAAAAATCTGATCAATTCCTCGTTTTGAAGGAAAGCTACAACAGCACTGGCCGATACAGCGATGAAGATCGGGCCTACATTTGGTACAAGCGCTTCGAATTGAAAGCCGATGTGGAATACTCAATAAAGAACAATCCTGTGAGTGCGCTGTGGGCCTATCCAACTGCATTTTCGAAATGGTTGCTGTTCGATAAAATTGGATTGTATGCCACCGAACCGCTGCGCGTGCTCTTTTCTGTATCCGTCATTTACACGTTGTTTAGTGTGTTGTATTTGGTGCTTCCCCTGGTAGCTGATACCTACATCGACACGGGTGGAGGAGAGGTGCTCGAGAATATGAATCCGGTGGGCAAGGCGTTCTATTACAGCGCAATTACGTTTTTAACCATTGGCTACGGTGAGTTTTATCCGGTGGGAATCATGCGCTTTTTCGCCAGCCTCGAAGGTTATGTTGGCGTGTTTTTAATGGGCTATTTTTCAGTGGCTTTTGTAAGAAAAGTGTTGCGTTAATTATCTCCGCGTGAGTTTTCTTTTCCAGATCATTTATATCCTGATTGAACGCCTTACCTTTGCCGCCCTTTGTTTTGAAAAAATAAGCACATGAGCAACATCAATATTTCATTGCCTGACGGATCTGTAAAGCAGTTCGAAGCGGGAACAACCGCAATGGATGTGGCGTTATCAATCAGCGAAGGACTTGCTCGTAATGTGCTATCAGCCAAAGTTAATGGACAGGTTTGGGATGCCAGTCGCCCCATCAATCATGATGCTCAATTGCAGTTGCTCACATGGAATGATGAGGAAGGAAAATCAACCATGTGGCACAGCTCTGCACACCTGATGGCCGAGGCACTCGAGTTCTTTTACCCGGGTATAAAACTCGCGATCGGACCACCGATAGAGAATGGTTTTTACTACGACATCGATTTTGAAGACTATAATTTCTCTGACGAAGACCTCCAAAAGGTAGAGAAGAAAATGGTGGAATTGGCGCGCGAGAAAAACCAGTTTGTGCGTCAAGAAATATCAAAAGCAGATGCCCTCGCATATTTTCAAGAACGAAAAGATCCGTACAAACTCGAATTGATCAACGACCTTGAAGACGGTAGCATTACCTTTTACACACAGGGAAATTTTACAGATTTGTGTCGCGGTCCGCACATTCCGCACACCGGCTATATCAAAGCAGTGAAATTGCTTTCAGTAGCAGGCGCCTACTGGCGTGGTGATGAGAAAAACAAAATGCTCACTCGTATTTACGGGATTACTTTTCCAAAGCAAAAAGAGTTGGAGGACTACCTCGAAATGCTGGAAGAAGCAAAAAAGCGCGACCA
Source organism: Salibacteraceae bacterium (assembly GCA_018401875.1). Taxonomy (GTDB): domain Bacteria; phylum Bacteroidota; class Bacteroidia; order Flavobacteriales_G; family Salibacteraceae; genus SHAN690. The sequence goes on along the minus strand of JAGYJZ010000008.1, from coordinate 24,026 downwards.
CCGAAAACTCGGAAAAGAATTGGAGCTTTTTACCTTCGATGACGACATCGGACCTGGATTGCCATTGTGGTTGCCAAACGGAGCTTTTTTAATCGAGCAATTGGAAGAATTAGCGAAGAAAACGGAGAAAAAAGCAGGTTACAAAAGGGTGCGTTCTCCGCACATCGCCAAAGAGAGTTTGTATTTAACCAGCGGACACTTGCCTTACTATAAAGACAGTATGTTTCCTCCGATGGAGTTGGATGGAAGCACCTACTATTTAAAGGCAATGAACTGCCCGCATCACCACAAGATTTTTGATGCGACTCCTAAAAGCTACAAAGACCTACCGTTGCGATTGGCGGAATATGGAACGTGCTACCGCTATGAAAAATCAGGCGAGTTATTCGGGTTGATGCGCGTGCGTTCTCTCCAAATGAATGACGCACACATTTACTGCACGAAAGATCAGTTTGAAGCTGAGTTTAGGGCCGTAAACGAGATGTACATTAAGTACTTCAAGATTTTTGGAGTCGATAAATACATCATGCGCTTTTCAACCCACGACCCTGCCAAGTTGGGCAAAAAATATGTGGATAAACCTGAATTGTGGAAAGAAACGGAAGATATGGTGCGCGAAGTGCTTATCAATTCTGGAATTCCTTACAAGGAGGTAGCCGATGAAGCCGCTTTTTACGGTCCGAAGATTGACGTTCAGATTTACAGTGTGATCGGAAAAGAATTTACGTTGGCAACAAATCAAGTAGATTTTGCTCAGCCGCTGAGTTTTAATTTAACGTTTACGAATGCGAAGAATGAACAAGAGCACCCGATCGTCATACACCGCGCCCCGCTTGGAACACACGAGCGTTTTATTGGATTTTTGATCGAACATTATGCCGGTAAATTTCCACTTTGGTTGGCTCCAGAGCAGGTTCGAATTTTACCAATCAGTGAAAAATTCAACGAGGGATGCAAAAACATTTTACAATCCCTTGAAAATTACGATATTCGCGCCTCCATTGACGAAAGGGGCGAGAAAGTAGGGAAGAAGATCAGAGATGCCGAAATTGCTAAGGTTCCGATCATGCTAGTGATAGGTGAAAAGGAATTGGAAGAAGGAAAGGTATCTGTGAGAAAGCAAGGAGAAGGAGATCAAGGGACAATGTCGATTGAAGAATTCGCGCAATTCGTTACGAATGAAGTGAAGAGTCAACTAGAAGTATAATTAATTTAAGAAGATATTAGAAAGCCGTTCAGAAAACCGAGAAGAGAAGAACCGGAACACCCGATCAACGAAAACATCCGGGTTCCGCGTGTAAGAATTGTAGGAGATGGTGAACCTCAAGTTTTGCCAACCAGTGAAGCGTTAAAGCTAGCCAAGGAGGCTGGTCTTGACCTCGTTATCATTTCTGAAAAAGCTGATCCACCTGTTGTGAAGATTTTGGATTACAAGAAATTCTTGTACGACCAAAAGAAGAAGCAAAAGGAGATCAAAAGCAAGGCGCAAAAGGTTGTTGTAAAAGAGATTCGATTTGGGCCTAACACCGATGAGCATGACTATGAATTCAAAAAGAAGCATGCACTGAAGTTTTTAGAAGAAGGATCGAAGATCAAGGCGTTTGTGTTCTTTAAAGGCCGTTCTATTTTATTCAAAGACAAAGGTGAAATCTTGTTGTTGAAGTTAGCCACCGAAGTGGAAGAAGTAGGAATGGTAGAGCAAATGCCGAAGTTAGAAGGGAAGCGCATGATTATGATGCTCGCCCCAAAGAAGAAAAAGTAAGTAGTAATTAATCAATAGTTTAATACATAGGAAGCGATGCCTAAAATGAAAACCAATTCCAGTGCTAAGAAGCGTTTCCGCTTTACAGGTACCGGGAAAATCAAGAGAAAGCACGCGTTTAAGAGTCACATCTTAACTAAGAAGTCGAAAGATAGAAAGAGAAGATTGACGAAAACAACGCTTGTTCATCCAGGAGACATGAATAACATCTTAAAGTTGTTGTCTCTTAAATAAAGGTTTGTTCATCGCAAGGTGAACATCGTGTTTAACCAGGGTGTGAGCATAAAGTCCCTCAGTGAAATGAGAGCGCTTACAACCAAAAAGCAAAATTAGAAATGCCAAGATCAGTAAACAGCGTAGCGTCACGCGCAAGACGCAAGAAAATCATGAAACAGGCCAAAGGATACTTTGGTCGTAGAAAAAATGTGTGGACCGTATCAAAGAATGCCGTTGAAAAAGCAATGGGCTATTCGTATGTTGGACGTAAGCATAAGAAAAGAAACTTCCGCTCACTTTGGATTCAGCGTATCAACGCAGGAACCAGAGAGCACGGATTGTCTTACAGCGCATTCATGGGTAAATTGAACAAATCAGGAATCGAACTTAACAGAAAAGTTCTTGCTGATTTAGCAATGAATAACCCGGAAGCTTTCAAAGCCATCATCGAGAAGGTAAAGTAAGATTTCATTTCAAACTCATTTTAAAACCCGCAACTGTTTATTCAGTGCGGGTTTTTTGTTTTGGGGGTGTTGGCTTCTCGATACATCACTCCCTGTGGTCGCGCCACTCGGAGTGACAGACAATAATCTCAATGTCAGTCTGCGAGCGCTAAAGCTGCTCTGCAGAGGCGCTTCGAGTGATCCGACAGCTGGCGGATCGTATCCCTCGGCCGCCAAAGGCTTGCCGCAGGCGATGCGAGAACGACTAGGAAAGTGTCCAATGTCTGTCTGCTTCTCGATACATCGCTCCCTGCGGTCGCGCCACTCGAAGTGACAGCCAATGAGCATCACCCTGTCAGTTCGAGTGATCGCAATTGAAATAATCTTTACAACGCAAAAACTTACCGATCGTATCGAGAACGACTAGGAAAGTGTCCAATGTCTGTCTGCTTCTCGATACTTTTTTCTCCGCTGAAGCTTCGAAAAACACTCGAAGTGACAGACAATAAAATCTATGTCAGTTCGAGTGATCGCAATTGAAACAATCTTTACAACGCAAAAGCCTACCGATCGTATCGAGAACGACTATGCTAAAAGTTTAATAATTCTTGATTATTTTGCTCATCCAGAATGGCATATTTCGTTTACATATTAGAATGTTCCGATGGATCATTTTACACTGGAGTCACAAATGACCTCGAAAGAAGACTAAAGGAACATATAAGCGGATCGAATAAGGAAAGTTATACCTTTTCTAAAAGACCCGTTGAATTAAAATGGTTTGGTTCTTTCACCAGAATAGAACATGCCATTGAAAAAGAGAAACAATTGAAAAAATGGTCAAAAGCCAAAAAGCAAGCCTTAATCAATGATGATTGGGACCGAATTCAGAATTTAAGCAAGAAAAAGTTTATTTAGTGCACTGTCTGTCTGCTTCTCGATACATCGCTCCCTACGGTCGCGCCACTCGAAGTGACAAACAATAAAATCTATGTCAGTTCGAGTGATCGCGGTTGATTAACCTTTTCAACGCGAAAGCCCACCGATCGTATCCCTCGGCCGCCAAAGGCTTGCCGCAGGCGATGCGAGAACGACTAGGAAAGTTTCTAATGTCTGTCTGCTTCTCGATACATCGCTCCCTATGGTCGCGCCACTCGAAGTGACAGACAAGTACCTACCTCGCAGCTCTCACAAACTTCAACACCTGCAACCCCTCAGAAGTGTTGAGTTGAACGAAATACAACCCTGGAAGCAAACCGCGTACATCAATTTCAAGTCGATGAGAACCGCCAGTAGACGAGCCACTGGGTTTTGAATAAGGATGCAGCATGTTTTTGCCCATGGCATCTACAATGCTATAGCTAACGATTGGCGCGTCTGATTTTAGAATAAGTATGTCGCGCGCAGGATTAGGATAAGCGATAACATTTACGTTCTCAGCCTTTAGCTCCTCCACCGCCAAAGGCGGAATACACTCAGGATATTCACAGCCGCGCTCGTCCAGTTTTAAGATGAACACATCTTGATTGCCCGAGTCGTTTTGGCTTGGATTGTAGGTGCCGCCAGCAATAAACCCACCATCTTGCGTAAGCCGAATGTCTTGAAACACAGCTGAAGAATGAGTGCCGATTATGCTGATATATGCCCTATCCATAAGTACCTCGCCCGATGGTGATAGAATAGTGAGCCAAGGGACTTCTCTACCACTTATTGAATCCGTTGTAACTATTTGGCCAGATCCTGCGGTAACAATATTTCCATTGGGTAGAATTCTACACATATTAAATACATTTGGCCAACCACCTTCTAGCGGATGTATAAAGTCAAATGCTTTTTCCCAAACCAATCCGCCAAATGGATCAATTCTTCTAATATAGCCTTCAATTTGTTCTGTGGACTCGTTATTACTAACGCAGCCGCAAATCACCGCACCACCATCAGCCAAGGGTTCAACATTCCAGGCGCAGTCACTGTAATAGCCGCCCCAAGTGCTGCGCCATTGCTCGTTGCCTAAGCTATCGGTTTTGATGAGAATGGCATCTGAAGAATACAACAAGTCTTGTCCATAACCTGCCGATTCTCCCAGTAGAAAATAGCCGCCATCCGTGCTAAGGTTGACACTTAACCCATAGTCTGGCCAAGCGGTACCATAAAATTCCTCCCAAAGCACATTACCGTTGGTATCTGTTTTTGTTAACGTCATGTTTGGATACTTTGATGGGCCAATATCTGATTGTCCTGAGAAAATGTAGTTTCCATCTACAGTTTCTTTTCCTTGTGAATAGTAATTGAAACTGTCTACTTCTGACATTAGAACATATGTGGAGTCAACATCAAGAAGGGAAAATTTTATAACCACTGGGTTTGCTTTCGTAATGGGGGTTCCATACCCCCCACCTCCAATGACAATATTTTTGTTTTGTTTATCGATAAAAGCGGAACCTTTCAATCCGGGCCAAGCACTTAAAGTGTCATTATGTCCCACATAAACACTATCGATGAGTTCTCCTGAATTGCCATCAATTCTGAAATGATAGACATACCAAGACGGTTTGCTAGGCCAAATTGAACTAAATATTGCGGAATATTGATAGGGTGAAGTCTCTAAAACATTCAAACCTCCTTCTAGTGCATTTTGCTTGGTTTCAAGTCTCTTAAAAAAGTAAGGAGACTGCGCTATCACCGATTGAAAGCAAAAACAGCACCCCACAAGGAGTGCTGTTGTAAGAATGAACTTATACGATTTAGTGCTTAACAATGCGAATGGTTTCAGAAGTGCCATGGTTTGTAATGAAAGACGCAATGTAGATGCCTGAAGTCAATTTGTTGCCGTCAAAACGCATTTCTTCTTCATTTCTTTTGATTTTACAAGAAAAAAATTCGTAAAATCCGTACGTCTGCTTCTCAATACATCCCGCTTGTGGCGAGACACTCGATACCGATTACTATCTGTAGACAGACAATAGACTAATCAGATCGTATCCCTCGGCCGCCAAAGGCTTGCCGCAGGCGATGCGAGAACAACTATAAATCGGATTAGATCAACATTGGTTCGTCATTTCCAATACCATTGCCACTTGGATAAATGCCACAGACTATAAAATTGAGCCTAAAGCCCCCCTTTTTTGTTAATATTGTTCATTCCTAAACTTTAACTAACCCAAAATGAAGAGAGTTTTACTAGCGTGTGGATTGATGGCAGGAGTAGCATTGGAGGTAAATGCACAAAACGAACCGAGTAAACCTGCCTATGAGAAGCAGGTGTACATCAATGGTGATGGCGACATTTTCGTGCAGAAAGAACTTCCGATGTACTTGAAATTCTCTACCAGTCCATCAGGTGAAAACTACGACCTCAAAGGAAAGGTGCCAGCATATTCAGAACCGATGTACCTCGATACGGAAGGGCCAAACTACATCCGCAGTAAATATGCCGTTGATCCTGAAACAAAACGAACCGTGCAACCTGAGCAAGAAGTGCTCTACGAAGTAAACGCTGACGGATTGGCGCCAATAACAAACCACAAATTTGCCGATGCACCCAGATACACCAGCGGTGGAACAACTTACTTTGGCAAGAACCTGACCTTTACACTTTCAGCCAGGGATGGCGTGTCAGGAGTAAAAGGAACACAGTATGCGCTTGGCAATGGTTATAATGATTATTCGAATGCCGTAAGCGCATCGAAAGAAGGTGCACAAACATTGTATTACTATTCGTTTGACTTCGTAGGAAATGCCGAAGCCACCAAATCGTCATCATTTACGGTTGACCTTACAGCGCCAACCACGAAATACGAAGTAGTTGGAATCAACAAAGCAGGAAATATTTTAGCGCCTTCGGCATCGGTAAAATTGACCAGCAACGATAACCTATCTGGAGTGCGCACCACGTATTATGTATTTGATGGTGGTTCAGCAAGAGCGTATTCAGGTCCAGTGAATGTGGGTGGCCTGAGCGATGGCGAACACACCATTAAGTACTATGCCACAGACAATGTAAAAAACACCGAAGGCGGTGATGGGGGAGCAAGTGCTTCAACGTTCAGTTTTTACATGGATAAAATTGCTCCTGTGCCAACACACGAAGTAAAAGGCGATCAATACAAAGGAAACTACCTCTACATTTCTCCGCGCACGACCATCGCACTTGCTGCAACAGACAATAAGGCGGGCGTAAAAAATATCTACTACCGCATCGATGGTGGCGAGCGAAGTACTTTTTCATCGGAGTTTAAAATGCCATCAAATAGGGGTGTGCACAGCGTGAAGTATGACGCCAACGACCAAGTTGAGAATTTGAGTGGCAATAAATACATCAACGTGTTTATGGATGCTGATGCTCCAGAAACTGGAATCATCTATGCCAATCCACAATTTATGGATCGCGATACATTGTTCATCACAAGCAAGAGCAACATCAGCTTGAAAATGAGAGACGATGCTTCTGGAGTGCAGAAAACCGAATACCAAACCGATGGTGGTGGATTTAAATCGTATGCACAGTTTACTCTGCCTGCTGAAGGTTACCACACCATTGATTTTAAATCGGTAGATAATGTGAATAATACCGAAGAGGTGAAGTCGTCAAGTTGTTACATCGACAACACTGCTCCTGAAATTTTCATAAAATTCAGTATCGAGCAAATTGGTTCTAAAAACGGCAAACCGGTTTATCCAAACTACACCAGAATGTACGTTTCAGCCACCGATAAAAAGGTGGGAACAGAATCAATTTACTACGGAATAGATGGTGCAACTCCGCAATTATACTCATCGCCTCAAACCTTGGATGCCTCTGAAGTGAGCAAGTTTAGAAAAAACAAGAAGTACGAAGTGAAAGTAATTGCCAAAGACAAATTGGGCAATACCAGCGAAAAAATGGTTGAATTCTACGTGGGTAAAGACGCAGAATAAGCACGCCTTTCTTTAAATTGTGAAGCCTCAGAATACCACTGAGGCTTTTTTTTATTCGCCCATCACACGACTCAAGCCTCGAGCAGCTAAATCGAATTGTGGATCGGCTTCCAGCGCTTTTTCGTACTCTGCTTTTGCTTTCTCAAGATCGCCCATGCGCTCGTAGCTGAGGCCGCGGTTGTAAAGCGCTGTGCCATATCGATTGGGGCCAACTTCTATAGCTTTGGTAAATGAATACGCAGCGCTGTCAAACTTGTCGATCATCTCCAAATAGATATACCCGATGTTATACCACGCATCAAAGTATTCATGATTGAGTGCAATGAGCTGGCGGTAGGTGTTGATGGCGTCTCTTGGCTTGCCCGTAACTTGTTGGTGCAATCCTTTTGCATACAAGGCTTCGTAGCTCGTTGGTCGCACTTTCAAGGCGTTGTTATAATAGTCCAACGCGAGGTCGTGTTGGGCTGACGAATACAGTAAACCGAGCTGCATGTATGAGTCGTAGTCGTTTGGATTTTGCTCTACGGCCGTCTGAAAACTGGAAACCGCATTGGTAGTGTCGCCTAAATATTTATAGTTGAATCCTTTCAGTCGGTAGGCAGTGGAGTTGTACACATCCAGTTTTAAGGCTTGATTGAGGTATTTAAATGATTCTTCCGCGTCTTGAACCACCATAAACAACTCTCCCAATCGCACTAATACATCCACATTGTTGGGGTCAATCGTGTTGGCGTATAACAGGGCGTCTTTTGAAGCGCGGCTCTCCTTGTCGAGCAACTTCAGGTCAGCGTAAAGCATGAAATATTCAGCATTGGCACTGTCGAGTTTCAACGAGCGACCTAAATCGCTGAGGCTCGAAACCAAGTCTTTGTTTCCATAGTGCATCTTCGCGCGTTCGAAATACAATTCAGGGTTGTTGGGGTCAGATTTGATCACGCTGTTGATGCTGTCCATTTGCTGTTGAAAAGGCGATCGATCGGCTGTGTTATCTTCTAACTTGGCTGTGTTGTTTTCTTGACATGACATCACGGTCAAGCTAGCAACGAGGAATAGAATGAATTTTATTTTCATGGTTCAAACATAAAAGGAAAGGCTGAACAATTTGCTCAGCCTTTTCTGTGATTTAGTTTTTGGTAAATCGTTATTTTTCTTCCTTCGCTGCCACGGGTTGCTCTTTGAACGAATTGAAGATTTTTTCTTCGATTTCTGCGGCCAATTCAGGATTGTCTTCAAGGAGTTGCTTCACTGAATCGCGGCCTTGTCCGAGTTTTGTTTCACCATACGAAAACCACGAACCGCTTTTCTTGACGATGTTTTGCAACACTCCAATATCAACCAATTCGCCTGATTTTGAAATGCCGCGGCCAAACATGATGTCAAATTCCGCCTTCTTAAACGGTGGCGCCACTTTGTTTTTCACCACTTTCACGCGCACGTTGTTTCCAACATTTTCTTCACCGGCTTTTATCTGTCCTATTCTTCGGATATCCAATCTGATGGAGGCGTAAAATTTAAGGGCATTACCGCCCGTGGTGGTTTCTGGACTTCCAAACATCACCCCAATTTTATCCCTGAGCTGGTTGATGAAGATGCATGTGCAATGCGTCTTACTGATCGATCCAGTCAATTTTCTTAAGGCTTGCGACATCAATCGGGCTTGAAGTCCCATCTTGCTATCGCCCATTTCACCTTCAATTTCAGCCTTAGGTGTTAATGCAGCCACGGAGTCAATTACCACCAAATCAACCGCGCCTGAGCGTATTAAGTTGTCTGCAATTTCCAGGGCTTGCTCACCATTGTCGGGTTGAGAGATGAGCAGGTTTTCAGTATCTACACCTAGATGCTCTGCGTAAAATCGGTCGAATGCGTGTTCCGCATCTATAATCGCTGCGATGCCACCCGCCTTTTGCACTTCGGCCATGGCGTGAATCGCTAAGGTTGTTTTACCGGATGATTCTGGACCGTAAATTTCGACTACGCGTCCCCTCGGATAACCGCCAACACCCAATGCTAAGTCAAGGCCAAGTGAGCCGGATGAAATCACTTCCATTGGTTCAACGGCTGAATCGCCCATTCTCATGATGGCTCCTTTGCCATAGGTTTTCTCCATGCGATCCAAAGTGAGTTGGAGCGCTTTTAGTTTTTCTTTTGATACTTCTGCTGCCATAGTGGTAATTTCTAATTAATTCAAGTTTAATGCTTCTAAAATTTGCTCAGCGTGTTCTTTGGTTTTTACGCTGTCAAATCGCTTTATCACGACCCCGTGTTCATCAATGATGTAGGTGATGCGATGAATGCCATCGTATACTTTACCCATAAATTTCTTCTCTCCCCAAACTCCAAACGCCTCGATCACTTCCTTTTCGGTGTCTGCAATAAGCGGGAAAGGTAAGTCATACTTTTCAATAAATTTTTGATGCTTTGAAGCGGTGTCAGCACTCACTCCAATGACCTCTATCCCTTGATCGATAAGCGCTTTGTAGTTGTCTCTCAAGCTGCATGCTTCGGCCGTGCAGCCTGGTGTGTCGTCTTTCGGGTAAAAATAAATCACCACTTTTTTACCAGCGTAATCGGCCAGTGAAATGGTTTTTCCATGTTGATCTTTTCCGCTAAAGTTTGGTGCTTTTTCTCCTTCGTTAATTTTGTTCATGTTGCAAAATAATTGGTTCTTATGAATAAACAATCGTGCATTGAATTGTTTAACACTACGCAAAGAAAAGCTGCGCACAACGTAATCTATTTACATTGCGAAAAAGTTAATGAAAATTCACTGGAAAATAGCGGTTTTTGGTAAAGTGCAGGGCGTGTGGTTTCGGAAAAGTACGCAGCAAGAAGCGCGTAAACTCGGATTAAACGGCAGTGTCAAGAACCTCGAAGATGGAAGTGTATTCATCGAAGTAGAGGGCGATGAACCCGCCATGTCTGAGTTTTTGGGGTGGTGCAGTCATGGGCCACAATTGGCTGATGTGCAGCAATTAAAACTCACCAAAGCCGAAGTGCTAGGATTTAACTCATTTGAAATCGAATGACACGAAAACAAAAAGCGCAGTTTGTAATGGATGAGTTGGAGCGTTTGTATCCGGAGGTGCCTATTCCTCTCGAGCATCACGATCCATACACACTGACCATCGCTGTGCTGTTGAGCGCGCAATGCACCGATGTGCGCGTGAATCAGATTACGCCCATTTTATTTGCGAGGGCTGATAATCCATTTGATATGGTGAAGTTGAGCATCGAAGAAATAAAGGAAATTATTCGGCCGTGCGGTTTATCTCCAGCAAAGTCGAAAGCCATTTGGAATCTTTCACATATTTTGATCGATAAGTATGGTGGTGAAGTGCCACAATCGTTTGAAGGGTTGGAATCGCTGCCCGGAGTTGGACATAAAACTGCCTCGGTAGTGATGAGTCAGGCTTTTGGCGTTCCAGCATTTCCAGTGGATACGCACATCCATCGCTTGATGTATCGATGGGGATTAACCTCAGGAAAGAATGTGGAACAAACCGAACGGGATGCTAAAAAACTCTTTCCTTCTGAACGATGGAATAAGCTGCATCTGCAGATTATTTTCTATGGACGGGAATACAGTCCTGCACGAGGTTTTAGGATAGAAAAATCCCCAATCGATGCTTCAATTGGGGTTAAATCTCGTTTGCCAAAACCTTAGTTTAAGTTTTGCTCGTAATTGCCGAGTGTCTTGGATGGGCGAATGCTCAATTGCTTCGAGAAGCCAAGAATCTTTTGAATTGAAAATTCAGAAGGGCCGTTATTGTGAAAAGGTTTTAGTCCCACTTTCTCAAGCGCTGAGTCCTCCTCTTTTACAAATGTTGCAAGTGTGTCTAGCGTGTAAGCGTTCTTCATGAAATACTGTTTTTAGGTTAAACATGCATTCAAAACGCCCACCGTCACAACTTATTGCATTCGCCTCGATGAAATTATTGGGTGAGCACTACGTTGTGTTCTTCGATGAGCTTGCGCAGATTGATCAACGCGTATCGCATTCTGCCGAGGGCAGTATTGATGCTCACGTTGGTGTCTTCTGCAATTTCTTTAAAGCTCATGTCATTGTAGTGCCTCATGATCAGCACATCGCGTTGTTCTTTGGGTAAAAATTCGATGAGTTTTCGAACGTCTGAGTGTATTTGCCCCACCACGAGTTCTTCATCGATGATGCGTTCATCGTCTTTGATCACATTGAAAATGTCAAAATCGGGGCCGCCATCGACAGTCGGATAGCGCTTGTTTTTGCGAAAAGTGTCAATGACTAAATTGTGGGCGATGCGCATAATCCAAGGAAGGAATTTTCCTTCTTCGTTGTAGCTTCCACGTTTCATGGTGAGCACGGCCTTTACGAAAACATCTTGAAAAATATCTTCTGCCAGCTGGCCATCTTTTACCATCATTCTTATGTAGCCGTAAACTCGACTCTTGTGTCTGCGGAGTAAAACCTCGAAAGCGGATTCATTACCAGCCAAATACTGACCAACTAAGACTTGGTCGTCTTCTTTCTCATACATCATATCATTAACCTTTAAGTTGCGCTTAGAAAAAATTCAAGGTAGATATGAGGCTATAGGCGTATGAGATTTTTTGGTTTGTGATAGGTTAGACGCAAACAAAGAACGAAAGGTTTGGGTTGTTATTGTTTGCACTAAACATTTTACTTCAGCGAATGTACAAATGAGGGCTTTACATTTGCCGACCGTTTTCTAAAATTAAGTGAAGAGCATCAAAACCGTATGAGAAAGATCGAAGACCTGGATTCAAAAAAGTATATCATCATTAAAGGTGCTAAGATGCATAACCTCCGCGATGTTGATGTGGCCATCAAGCGAAATAGCTTTACGGTTGTTTCTGGATTGTCGGGTTCTGGAAAATCGTCATTGGCATTTGATACCTTGTATGCTGAAGGTCAGAGAAGGTACATCGAAAGTCTTTCTTCGTATGCACGCCAGTTTCTCGGGAAAATCGAAAAGCCAAAAGTCGATTACATACGCGGAATCTCTCCTGCTGTGGCCATAGAGCAGAAGGTGAATACGCGAAATCCACGATCCACCGTTGGCACCAGCACCGAACTTTACGACTACATTAAGTTGCTCTACGCACGCGCTGGTCGCACCTATTCACCGGAAAGTGGATTGGAAGTGAAGAAACACACCGTCATGGATGTGGTGGATTTTGTGATGCAGCACGAAGAAGGTGCCAAGCTATTGCTCACCATTGATATTGCTTACACCGACCTGGAAGAATTGAAACAAAAGCTCGACCTCCTCGAACAAAATGGTTTTGCGAGAGTATTGGTCAACGAAAAAGTTGAACGTCTATCACAGATCGAGATGCCTGAAGATGGCGATTACCGATTGATTGTTGACCGCATCGTAGTCAATCGTGAAGACGAAGGCTTTAGAAACCGATTGGCCGATTCTGTAGAATTGGCATTTTATGAAGGCCGCGGTATTGTGCACGTGCGTGAATTCGACAACCCCAATGCATCCACCCAGTTTTCGAATTTATTTGAAATGGATGGCATTCGATTCGAAGAGCCAGACGTACATTTTTTGAGCTTCAATAACCCGCGTGGTGCGTGTAAAAAGTGCGAAGGATTTGGCAGTGTGATTGGGATTGACGCAGATTTGGTGATTCCGGATAAATCGCTCAGCGTGTATCAAGAAGCTATTGTATGCTGGAAAGGCGAAAAGATGAGCGAATGGAAACAAGCATTGGTAGATTCGGCATCAAAGTTTGATTTCCCGATACACAGAGCGTATGATGAACTCACGAAAAAAGAGCAGGAATTGCTTTGGAAAGGCAATAAGTATTTCAAAGGAATCAATGCGTTTTTTACTTACCTCGAAGAAAAGGCCTACAAAATTCAATACCGCGTAATGCTTTCTCGCTATCGTGGAAAAACATTGTGTCCTGAATGCAACGGCACGCGCTTGCGAAAAGATGCCAACTATGTAAAGGTGGCTGGAGTGTCAATTTCAGAGCTGTTGTTGATGCCGATTGACGAACTGAAAGCGCATTTTGAGCAGATGAAGTTGGGTGAATACGAAGCCAAAGTGGCCAAACGACTGTTGGTGGAAATCAACAACCGACTGCAATACCTCACCGATGTTGGACTTTCGTATTTAACCCTCAACCGATTGTCGAATACACTTTCAGGAGGGGAGTCGCAGCGCATTCAATTGGCGACTTCGCTGGGAAGCGCTTTGGTGGGTTCGATGTATATTTTGGATGAACCGAGTATTGGGTTGCATCCGCGCGATACCGAACGGTTGATTGGTGTGCTGAAGAACCTTCAAAAAGTGGGGAACACACTCATCATTGTGGAGCATGACGAAGACATCATGCGATCGGCAGACGAGTTGATTGATTTGGGACCCGAAGCAGGCGTAAACGGTGGTCATCTTATTTTTCAAGGCAATCAAGAAGATATCGCTAAAGAAACCAAGAGTATCACCGCGCGCTACTTGAATGGATTGGAGAAAATTCCAGTTCCATCGGTGCGAAGGCCTTGGAAATACTTCATCGAGTTGAAAGGAGCCAATGAAAACAACTTGAAGAATGTGGATGTGAAAATTCCGCTGGGTGTTTTTACAGTAGTTACTGGCGTAAGCGGTTCTGGGAAATCATCACTGATTCGAAAGGTGTTGCATCCGGCATTGGCGAAGCGCATCGGTGGACATACTTCAGTGCAATCAGGCGTGTTTAAATCGATCGAAGGAAATTTGAATCGGGTAGAGGCCGTTGAGTTTATCGATCAGAATCCGATTGGTCGCTCTTCCCGCAGCAATCCGGTCACCTTTACCAAGGCGTTTGATGATATACGAGCGCTGTTTGCTGATCTTCCATTGGCGAAGATGCGCGGGTTTAAACCTTCACATTTTTCATTCAATGTGGATGGTGGAAGGTGCGAAACCTGTCAAGGAGAGGGTGAAATTACCGTTGAGATGCAGTTTATGCCCGACATTCACCTTACGTGCGAAACATGCCACGGAAAGCGATTTAAAGAGGAAGTGCTGGAAGTGATGTATAACGACAAAAACGTCAACGACATCCTCGAACTATCGGTAGATGAAGCCATCGCATTTTTTGAATTGCACGCCCGCAAAGCGAGTGAGAAAAAGATCATTCAAAAACTTACTCCGCTGCAAGAAGTTGGGTTAGGATATGTGTCCTTGGGACAGAGTTCGAGTACCTTGAGTGGAGGTGAAGCACAGCGCATCAAGCTGGCTTCCTTTATCGGAAAAGGACAAACTTCAGAAAATGGCGGTACGTTCTTCTTATTTGACGAACCAACCACCGGTTTGCACACCCACGACATTCGAAAGCTGATGGCCAGTTTTAATAAATTGATCGATTTGGGCCACACCATTTTGGTGATCGAACACAATCTGGAAGTAATCAAACAAGCCGATTGGATCATTGATCTTGGTCCTGAAGGAGGCGATAGAGGTGGCGTGATTGTGTTTGAAGGAACGCCCGAAGGCATTGTGAAAAGCAAAGACAGCTTTACAGGCCATTACTTGAAAAAGCAGCTTTAAGCAAACTGCAAATCGTAGAGTTTTTTGTATTCGCCATCAGCGCGCAATAAGGCTTGATGGCTTCCCATTTCAACGATTTTTCCTTGGTCCATCACAATGATTACATCGGCATATTGCACAGTGGCGAGACGGTGCGCGATGATGATGGACGTGCGGTCTTTAGTGATGAATTCTATAGCTTCGTTGATCATTTGCTCGGTTTCGGTGTCCACAGAACTCGTGGCTTCATCCAACACCAAGATGGACGGGTTGTAAATGTAGGCCCGAATGAACGCTAACAATTGTCTTTGTCCTACAGAGAGCATTCCACCGCGCTCTTTTACGTTGAAGTTATACCCTTCAGGCAGGCGATCGATAAAGCGATGCGCACCCACTTTTTTGGCTGCGGTTTTCACTTCTTCTAGACTGATTTTCGGATTGTTGAGGGTGATGTTGTTGTAAATGCTATCTGAAAACAGAAAGACATCTTGAAGCACCACACCCACTTGCCTGCTGAGGTAAGCCGAGTCGAAGTCGCGCAATTCAGTGCCGTCTACTGATATGCTTCCTTTGTTGTATTCGTATGAGCGGCTCAATAAGTTTATGATGCTCGATTTTCCAGCTCCTGTGGCTCCAACAATCGCGATTTTTTGTCCTTTTTTCACCTCAAACGAAATTCCTTTGAGCACCCAATCTTCGTTGTTGTAAGCGAAATGCACATCCTTGAACGAAATATCACCGTGAATGGCCGGAGTGAGGTTTTTGCCTGAACCTTCAATTTGCGCTTCAGTATCGAGAATTTTGAATACCCGTTCGCTGGCTACCATGCCCATTTGAAGCGTGTTGAATCGATCAGCCAATTGCCTGATTGGTCTGAAAAGCATGTAGATATATAAGATGAAGGCAACCAAGTTTCCATAGGTCACCGAGCCTTTCAATACTTCGCTGCTGCCCCACCAAATGAGCAAGGCGATAGACAGCGCGCTCAAAATTTCAACTACAGGAAAGAATAACGAGTTGGCAAAAACAGTTCTCAAATGTGCATCGCGGTGGCGCGCATTGATGGTTTTGAATTTGTCCATTTCTTGCTTTTCACGGTTGAAAATCTGCACGATGAACATTCCTGTGATGTGTTCTTGAACATAGGCGTTTAGTTTGGCCACTTCGTTTCTCACGTCTTGAAACGCCAACTTGATGTAATTTTTAAACACGTTAGTGGCCCACAGCAGAATTGGAATCGGAATCAAACACATGATGGTGAGCCGCCAGTCGAGGTAAAACATAAAGGCAATTACCACGGTCAGTTTGATCAGTTCGCCTAAAATGGTCAACACGCCTTCTGCGAAAATATCAGCGATGGTTTCGATGTCCGAAACAGCGCGCGTAACGAGCGTTCCGATAGGTGTTTGATCGAAGTATTTTAGCTTGAAATGCGATATTTTGTGGTAAACATCTACGCGCAAATCACGAATCACCGATTGTCCGAGCCAATTCGCCAAATAGGTTTGAAGGAATTGCACTAAGCCTTCTAACACCAAGAGGCCTACAATGACCATTGTGAGAAACTTGAGGAGTTCGGTGTCTGGAATGATGATCGAATTGTCGAGGGTGTATTGAATCAACCAAGGCCTCAGTGGCGTAATGCCTGCAGAAAGTAAAACCAAAAAGCTGGTGAAAATGAACAGTGTTTTGTACGGGTTTACGTATTTCATCACCCGCATAAACAAGCTCATATCAAATGCTTTTCCGCTGATTGATTTGTCTTTCGTTCCGCTCATGCTATCATTCCTTCAGGGTACACAATATTCGTCAAGTAAAGGCCATGTGCTGGAACTGAAAGTCCTGCTCGACTTCGATTTTTCGCTTCAATGATAGCCTTAAATTCTGCTGTATTTATCTTTTCTTTTCCAACTTCGATGGTGGTGCCCACAATCGATCGCACCATGTTTCTCAAGAACCGGTTTGCTGTGATTTCAAAGGTGAATTCATTGCCTTTTTTTGTCCAAACGGCCTTTGAAATCGCGCATAAATTGGTCTCCGTTTGCGTATTCGATTTTGAAAAGCTCGTAAAATCTTCATATTCCAACAATGCAGTTGCGGCTTCATTCATCGCATCCATATTCAATGTTTCGCGCATTTCCCATTTCCGATGAACAGCGAATGGGTCTTTCTGTTGAATAATGATGTATTCGTAGCTCCGACTCAAAGCCGAAAAACGAGCGTGGGCGTTTTCATCCACCTCAAAAATGCGGTGAACAGCAATGGCAGGGTCGAGCATTCGGTTGCTTTTGTAAGTCAGTTGCTCCAAGTCGCCAATGGAAGATTCGGCATCAAAATGCGCGTAAAACAATTTGGCGTGCACACCAGTATCTGTCCTGCCGCAGCCAACCGCGTAAATTTCGCGTTGAAGTATCGTTGAAAGTGTAAAATTCAACGATTCCTGAATAGTTTTGGCGTTTGGTTGGATTTGCCAACCATGAAATGGAGTACCATCGTATGAAAGCTCGATAAAGTAGCGATTTGCCATGGGCCGACAAAAGTAACTTGACTTAATGGATGTAGAAACACCAATTATTAAGAAGAATAAAACAACCGCTTGGTTCAGCGCGATGCGATTGCGCACCTTGCCGCTGGCATTGGCTTCAACACTTACCGGAGCGTTTTTGGCAATGGATCATTACGCCCTCAACGGATGGGTGTTGTTATTCACCGCATTGACTACGGTTTTTCTTCAGGTAAATAGCAATTTAGCGAACGACTATGGCGATTTTTCGCACGGCACTGATAATGAGAAACGAGTTGGGCCGCAGCGCGCCATGCAATCAGGTGCGATCAACGAACCGGAAATGCGCAAGGCCATTATGCTCGCATCAAGTTTGTCGTTGATTTCAGGAATTGTATTGCTCTTGCTTTCACCATTAGATTGGGTCACTCGCGCTGTGCTCTTCCTTTTTGGCGTGGCTGCCATTTATGTATCAATCAAATACACTGCGGGAAAGAATCCCTATGGTTACCGTGGGCTGGGAGATGTTTCAGTGATGGCTTTTTTTGGAATACTGGGTGTTCTTGGTTCGTATTTGTGCCAAACAGGAACGTTCGATTATGACGTGATTCTTGCCGCGATTTCCATTGGGGCGTTTAGTACGGGCGTTTTAAATATCAACAATACCCGCGATGCAGTCAACGATCAGCAATCAGGAAAAATAACCTTGGCAGTGAAACTCGGTCCGAGAAAAGCGCGAATCTACCATGCGGTATTAATCACAATCGGGTGTTTGTCGTTTTTGCTGTATGCAAGCGTTCATTTTGCGTGGGGTTGGCAATGGCTGTTTTTATTTTCGTTTCCGCTCTTTGTGTTGAATGCATTTAAAGTCTGCTCAATCGAGAACGCAGCTGACCTCGATCCTTATTTAAAGCAACTGGCACTTTCCACATTTTTGTTTTCACTCTTGCTGGGAATAGGTCTTTGGTTAGCGTAAATAGTCGTTAATGCCACCGTTCAATCCATTCATTCTGCGAAATACTCATTTTCAGAGAGGAAAGTTGTGCGTTTCAGTTGTACAGGTTAGATTTGATGTACGATGAAAAATTTTTTACCCCTGCTTGCCTTAGCTGCAATGTTCATGTTTGTTGGCTGCGAAAAAAAAGAAGATGACGATCCTTTTGATTTCCCAGACACTGAACAGCAGCCCACAACGGTGAAGCACATGACCCGTGAGATTATTACTGCAGACAATGATGACAAAGGCTTAAAAAAAGAGAATTGGACCGTTGAACGTTCTCAAGAAGGATGCAAAGAGCCCTCCAATATTAATCTTTATGTCTTGAATGAAATCAATCAACAACGCGGGTTTATTTCGATGCAATTGGTGCCTGATACGTTGGTGTGTGACCTCAACGTCACCGTAAAATCGCCCTTTCGCAAGGAAGAGATCGCTTCAGATTATTGGGATAATTGGAAGTTTGAATTTACGTTCAGCGAATTGCGCCTGACCGAGTTTGCAGAATTGCGCTTGCGCTTAAAATACCGTGAAGTAGAATTCGACCTTGACGTGGCGCCCATTATGAGGCAGGTGTTTCCGCCCGATACGGTCTTTGTTGATGCAAATGGCGTGTTTGTTTTTGCTATTGAGGAAACATTCACGGATTTCAGCCTGAATGGAATAGCGTGGGAACCCGATTTTTCCGCGGAATCAGGCAACATCCTCAACCTCAATCACGATGGCACTAATGAGCATTTAGAGGTTTCGCTTTCTTCATCTCAATCCAGCACGCAATCCTTTTTGGTGTTCCAATATGTGCGCATTTCGAGCTTCGGAATACCAGAAGAGTAGGTATGTTTGCTCCATTGATATACAATGGATGATCACAACGCAATTCCTCTAGCTGAGCGCCTCCGACCAAAAACGCTGGACGATTATATCGGTCAAGAACAGATTGTTGGGAAGGACGGACCTATCAGGCTTTCTATTCGAGCTGGTTCGTTGCCTTCGATAATTTTTTGGGGTCCTCCAGGCGTTGGGAAAACCACCTTAGCTCAGATTTTGGCATCCGAACTGAATCGCCCCATTTTTATTCTCAGTGCCATCAGTAGTGGTGTGAAAGATGTGCGCGAAGTGATCGAACGGGCCTCCCGCAAAGACCTTCTTTCTACCCAAAAACCGCTTTTGTTTATCGATGAGATTCACCGTTTTAGTAAAAGTCAGCAAGACAGTTTGCTTGGTGCAGTAGAAAAAGGTGTGGTTACTTTGCTCGGAGCAACAACCGAAAATCCATCCTTCGAAGTTATCCCTGCCTTGCTTTCGCGGTGTCAAGTATATGTGCTTGAAGCGTTTGGGGTGAACGAACTCGAAACGCTTTTAGAGCGCGCCTTGAAGGAAGATGAATGGCTGAAATCACAAAACATCAAGCTCAAAGAAAAGAAAGCACTCTTTCAATTGAGCGGTGGCGATGGACGTAAGATGCTCAACACACTTGAGCTTGTAGCCCAATCGGCAGCGGCTGATAATTTGGAAATTACAGATGAGTTTGTGACCCGTGTGGTGAAGCAGAAAATGGTGCGCTATGATAAAACGGGCGAGCAACACTATGACATCATCTCGGCCTTCATCAAAAGCATCCGCGGTAGCGACCCAAATGCAGCCCTTTATTGGCTGGCACGAATGATTGAAGGTGGCGAAGACCCGATGTTTATCGCGCGCAGATTGCTCATTCTCTCCAGTGAAGACATTGGCCTCGCAAATCCAACCGCATTGGTGATGGCAAATACCTGTTACCAAGCGGTGCACGCCATTGGATATCCAGAATGCAGAATCATCCTTTCGCAAACCACCGTTTATTTGGCCACTTCGGCTAAGAGCAACTCAACTTACAAAGCCATCGATGACGCTCTAGCGAAAGTGCGCGAAACAGGCGACTTGTCAGTGCCGTTGCACATTCGAAACGCACCCACCAAGCTGATGCAAGAGTTGGGGTATGGAAAAGACTATAAATACGCCCATTCTCACGCGGGTAATTTTGTCGATCAAGAGTTTTTGCCCGATGAACTTTCAAAAGTGAAGTTCTACGAGCCTGCCGATAACCAAAAAGAAAAAAGCGTGCGTGATTTTCTGCGTTCGAAGTGGAAGGGCCGTTATAACTACTAGTTTAATTTTTTCCTTTCATCCATTTATTTTACCAGCGGTAATTTTTTTGGCTTTTTGTGATATTAAATTGATATCATTGTAATGCAAAAAAAATCAAATAATTACTACCATGAAACAAGAAAAAGAAATGAAGTCGTCTAGCGGATACATCGCTTTGCTCGTGCTGTTTGTTTTGATAGCTGCAGCCATAGCATCGATTGTTTTTCGCCTTATTCCAATAGCGCTAATTGTGTCTTTGGGCGTGTTGTTAATGCTGCCGGGGTTCTTTTTTATCAATCCCAATGGTTCTCGCGTGATGACGTTGTTTGGCGATTACAAAGGCACAGTGAAGGCCAATGGGTTCTTTTGGGCCAATCCGTTTTTTACGAAGAAGCAGATTTCATTGCGCGCTCGAAATTTTGACAGTGAGCGGGTAAAAGTGAACGACAAATTGGGAAATCCTGTAATGATTTCTGTGATTTTGGTGTGGAAGGTGCGAAACACCTTCAAGGCAGCCTTTGAGGTGGATAATTATGAAAACTTTGTTAGAGTTCAAACCGATGCCGCGGTGCGAAAAATGGCCGGTTCATATCCGTATGATGATTGGGAAGATAATGACGATTACAAAATCACGCTTCGATCAGGAATGAATGAGGTAAACAAAGCTTTGGAAGATGAATTGAGCGAGCGACTAGAGATTGCAGGAATTGAAGTGTTGGAAGCGCGCATCGGATATTTAGCCTACGCTGAAGAAATTGCCAGTTCGATGCTCAAGCGCCAGCAAGCCACGGCCATCATTGCCGCGCGAGAGAAGATTTTTGAAGGAGCAGTGGGAATGGTAGAGAACGCACTGGCTCAACTCTCTGAAAAAGGCATCGTAGAGTTTGACCAAGACAAGAAAGCCTCTATGGTGAGCAACTTGATGGTTGTATTATGTTCTGATAAGGAAGTTACACCGGTGGTTAACACGGGTTCATTATACCAATAGTATCATGGGAAATTATAAACTGATCCAAAAAGGAGTGTTCGAAAAGCTTACGGCATTTGAAGAACGAATCAATTCAATGAGCAACGAAGGATGGCAGGCAATTTCAATGTCGTCAGAAGGTGGAAGTGTGCTCGTATTGATGGAACGAAAGAAATAGTATGGCGAAAAAACCATTTGCATTAAGGGTTGATGAAGAGATGATGAAGGCCATTGAAAAATGGGCTAATGAAGAGTTTCGCTCTGTAAATGGCCAAATAGAATGGATGTTGAATCAGCAGCTGAAGGCCGCTAAGCGCAATCCAAGAAAATAAAAAAAGGCGACCCAAATTTGAGTCGCCTTTTCAGTTCTATTGAAAAGAAGAATTACTTCTTGAAAGGCATTTCGTCAGAAACAGTCAGACGCTTTCTACCTCTAGCTCTTCTTCTAGCTAATACTTTTCTGCCGTTTTTAGTGCTCATGCGCTCTCTAAAACCGTGCTTATTTTTTCTCTTTCTGAGTGAAGGTTGGAATGTCCGTTTCATCTTATTAACTTATAAAAGGGCTGCAAATGTAAGTGACTTATTTTAATTCTCAAGCATTTTATTGCTTTTCTTTTATAAACGGCAACGTAAGTTGGTTCTCGCCTGAAGTGATCACCAGATTATACATGCCAGTGCTCAGTTCGCCAATGCCAATGGCCATTTCTTCTGATCCGTTAAATGTGGTTTTCATCAGCTGTTTCACACGTTTTCCTTGCATGTCATAAATAATGATGTCTACGTTGTGCAAGTTTCCACCGTTCACGAGCTTGAGGAAGATCGATTCTTTGGCGGGAGATGGATATAACTTGACAGTCATCCCATTGAGTTCATTGATGCCGGTGATCATTAAGGGCTCCGACCACAAACTCCAGCAGCCTTCCTCAAAGACGCGCAACGCATAGGTTCCATCGCCCATTTTCGGGAAGGTGTTTTCTGTAGTGATCGTGCTGCTGTCATTGAAAAGCCAATCGTAATTTAACGCAATTGAAAAAGTGCTAATGCTGTCTTGCACTACCGCGATGCTTGGAGTAGGAGGAAGTGGGGTCACGTTCATGTATATCGCGTTTGACCAGGCTTTACAGCCGTTGATGTCAGTAACTCTCACCCGCACAGAGTCTTCATCATCGATGAAATTACTCGTCCAAGTGTTGGTGCTGTCTTGTTGCTCAACAAATCCTTGCAAGAAAAACGCGTGATTCACAAGCGAATCGCCTGAATTTGTAAACGTCACCGTATCGCCAAAACAGATGGTGTTATTCTCAGCATCACTCGTCAATACGGATGTTGGGTTTTCAAGCACCGTTATCACCAAACTTTCTTCGGCAGTGCATCCTGTATTGTCTGTAACATTTACTAAAACTTCATCGTTGCTTTGTGGGTCAAATACGAATGCATTCGGATTTAACCCTTGCTGAATCAACGAACCATTTCGGTAGTATTTATAAAAGGAATATCCTGAGTTGGACGACAAGTTTACGGTGTCGCCATCGCAAAATATGTTTTCCTGCTTGTTGGTTGCAAGGTTTACAGTCGGTGAATACACTGAAACATAATTTGACTGTGTCGCAGAGTGGCTGCCCGTGGCATTCGTTGCTTGCAGCGTGATGGTGTATACTGTGGTGTCTAAAAATAGCACTGTGGGGTTTTGACTCGTTTGATTCGATCCGCTCGTAAATTGATACGAAGCGGGCGTGATCGTCCAAAGCCATGAAATGGGGTTTTGGGTCGATAAATCGGTCAATGTTATGGCGTTGTCGATGCACGTTATGGTATCGCTCGCCTCGAAAAGCGCTAATGGTTTGGCTGTTAATTCGATGGCGTCAATGGCCATGTCTGATTGCCATTCGCTGCCTGAAGTTCCGTTAAACCGCAGTTTCACATTCTGACCGATGTAACTCGAAAGGTTGATGGAGTCTACTTGCCAATTCACCCCCTGAACACCAGTAATTGTCCACAAATTCGTCCATGTGCCATTCGAAAGAATGTCAACATTCAAGTTGTTCATCTGCGCTGTGTTTCCTGCCCGGTGATAGGCAAATTTGATCTCAGGAACGGTCAAATTCGTCAAACTGATGCACGGACTTTCTAAATGAGCCACTTGGTTTAAGCACCACGATGATTCGATGTACATATAGTTTCCCGTGCTCGTTCCGGGGTCGAAATCTACCGATGGACCGGTTCCTGGTGAAGGCGTTCCACCAAAATCGGTGCGCCAATCGTCATCATCGCCATTTCCGTTCTGCACGTTTGTCCAATCGAAGCTGTTGCACGAAGTATTGCAACCTCCGGTCGAACACGGGCTGTTGTCTTCAAAATCTTCATACAGCGGTAAGCTCAATCCTGATGTAACCTCAATGGCACCCAACACTTCTGTTGAATCGGTTCCATTGGCATTTGAAGTGATCAGTTTTACATCGTATAAACCCACTTGGTTTACCACAATGTCAGCATGAAATGTCGTGGCAGAGGTGCCGTTGACAAATGTCACGCCCGTGTTTGGAGTAATGACCCAAGTAGATGAAGTGGCTC
>JAGYJZ010000007.1 GCA_018401875.1 Salibacteraceae bacterium | reverse complement strand
CAGACCGGTTAAATGTCTCTTGAAATTTACTCTGAAATGAGCTTTCATCTTTTAGTAGAATTTG
This sequence comes from Salibacteraceae bacterium, assembly GCA_018401875.1. Classification (GTDB taxonomy): domain Bacteria; phylum Bacteroidota; class Bacteroidia; order Flavobacteriales_G; family Salibacteraceae; genus SHAN690. The sequence continues at coordinate 164,468 of JAGYJZ010000007.1, read as the reverse complement.
ACAAGACGCAGACGAAATTTCCTGAATTCGATAAGAGATAAAATAAGCGATTGACCAGAAAAGTAAAGGCAATAAAATGAGTAAATACCAATTTTTAACCACAATTGAGATTAGCCAAACGATATCAGCCCGAGATACAATGGAATTATTCTTCATCGGCTTCAAAAATAAGATATGTATTCTTTGATTAGGAAGATATGTAACATATTGTCCTGAACATCGAATTAAATCTTTACTTTTGCCTTCAGCACCCGATAGATTATGAAACAAATAAACAAAGTTTTTTGCATTGCATTGCTCGTTTTCTCCATCCACTTAGGCCATGCACAGACTGGTCCTGGAGGTGTGGGCTCATCTACAAATGTCGCGTATTGGATAGATGCTTCCCGTTTCGGCTTAGGAAATGGAGCTTCGGTTCAAACACTTTCTGATTTTTCTGGAAACACGAATAACATCATTCAAAATACAGCTGCTAGCCGGGGCATTTATAATGCTTCCGCAGTAAATGGAAAGGCAGCTATCACTTTTGATGGCGTAAATGATTTTTACGAAACCTTAAATACTACTCCCCTTAGCGGAATTAGTGAAGCCTCTATTTTTTCTGTTAACTCTCAATTATCATCACCTACAGTGCAGAATTTATTCAATGTTAGACTACCGTCAACACAAGTTGGTCTCTCATTTTTTAAGGCGGGGACAGTTGTCTATTACACAGCTCCTACTTTGACATCATTTACGTCAGTTGGCAGACTTCTTCAAGTTGGGTTTACTCTTACCTCATACAATTGGAATAGTACAACTCCATTATTAGACGTTCGGATAAATTCAGGAACTTCAGCTACAAATGCAACCTCAAATGGCAACCTTACCGGGGCATCTGTTATTACCTTTGGAAGGTTGTCATTGTCAAATACTCGATTTTTCAATGGTTCCCTGGCAGAATTTATTTTAATTAGACAGAGTGTGAACTCAACTCAACGTATCATCATCGAAAACTACCTCGCAGCCAAATTCGGCTTGACGATTTCCAACGACAAATTCTCCTTCCAAGCCACGCACGAGAACGAAGTGGCAGGAATCGGACAAGAAGCGATTGGCGATAACCATACGGATGCTCAGGGTACGGCCATTGTGCGCATCAATGGAGCGAGTGATTTAGGAACGGGCGAATACTTGATGTGGGGGCACGATGGGGCTGCATTAACTGGAAACACGGTTGAAATACCTGCTTCTTTCAGTGGATCAGGTTCGAAACTAACGCGTGAGTGGAGGGCAGATGAAACGGGCGGAGATGTAGGAACAGTCAGCATAATTTTCGATACCGATAGTATCTCTCCAGAATTGGGGCCTAGTGCGTCAGAATATAGATTACTCACAGACGCGGATGGGGACTTCACAAATGCTACAGTCATTATGCCTTCTACCTGGGGAACAACAATAACTTTTAACAATGTGGATTTGAGTACAGAAAGTTTTTTTACCATTGCCAATACGGGTGTAACAGTTTGTGTGTCTGATGACCCCAATGTGTCTGCACCTTGGGCACTAGCAGGTGAATGGGATTGTGCCTCTTTTCCAGACAGCACTAGCAATGCAACCGTAGTCGCCCCGCACAGTCGCATCGTTTCTGGGGTGCAATCTGCAAACAATTTAGTGATTGAAACAGGAGGAACGGTAGTGGTTGATAACAACGCCACACTGATCATCAAAGGAGATATGACTATTCAAGCTGGAGGTACCCTTACGTGCAATCCTGGCTCAACCGTCATTTTCAGAGGGAACTCGGGAAACATTCAATTGATAAACAATTCGAGCGGTGGCAACTTGGCATTCGCGAATGTGGTTGTATCAAATCCCAATAATGTACGCTTCTTTGGTGGCACGTACTCCATCAGTGAGGGAGCGCATTTAATTGAAGGTTCGTTTCAAAATACCTCGGGATTAACATTCACATCTACGGCTGCTTCGCAAGGACACGTGGCGCGTATAGTTACAGGTGACTTTGCGTCAAGCGCAGGTGCCTTCACCATTGAGCGGTTTAAAGCAGGCGGATTGGCCGATTGGAACGATTTAGCCACTGCAGGCATCGCAACGACTGTATCAGACATCGACAATGAGATTTTTATCAGTGGCGTGCCCGGAGCTGACGGATATGCTTTTGCGACCGGTGGTGGTGGATTCATAAGCATGTACACCTACAACAACATCACTGACGCGTATGCACCCGTAACCAACGTTACCAACCCGATGGCCCTCGGACAAGGATTTGAAACGTGGTTGGGCGATAACCTCACCACATGGAACCCCAAAGCATGGAACTTTACGGGAAGCAGCATCAACATCGCGACCTCAAACATCACCCTAGATGCGGGTGGAACGCGATGGAACTTGATCGGCAATCCGCTTCCATGCTTCCTCAACTTCAGCGCGATCTTTGCAGATCATCCTAGCATTGCAGGTGGTGAATTTTGGTACTACGATGCCGATTCTTCTCAATACAACAGCCGCGGAGCAGGAGCGTTTATTCCTCCAGGACAAGGTTTTTGGTTGAACGTAAACAGCGCAACGACATTAAGCATCAACCCAACAACGCATATTTTCTCTGACAGAACGACCAGCGAATTTTTCAAAATGGCCGGGAAAGAGGAGTTTAAGGTGGAAGTGAAAAACAAGGAAATTCCTTTTGGCAGCGCAATATTCTTGCGAAAAGATCCTTCAGCATTTGTGGGAACAGACGAAATGGATTTAGCTCCTTTGAAAGTGCCTGATTCACGCGCTGTAAACATGTGGATGGATTGCGTGGGCGAAGAAAGCATGGTGAACTACATCGACCCTAATGAACCGCACCTCGAAATACCATTGGTCATTGAAAGTGGCGTACCGGGAGAATTTGTGATGAACTTCAAAGGCATCAGCAAGTTTGACGAATACCAATGCATCAACCTTTTGAACGAACAAACTCAAGAGCAAATTGAAATTTCTGCAGGTGCTTCGTATTCCTTCGAAATCGGTGACGATTTAAATGAGCTGCACTTCAAACTTTTGTTGAGTAAAGAAGATTACGAAGACTGTTTGGCTCCTACCGAATTTACCGATAATGATATGCGTGTGTTCGCAAACGGTAAGTTGATCGTGGCAGATTTCTTCCTCGATCGTTCGGCAGAAGCCAAGATTGAAGTGTTCAATATTCTCGGTCAACCGGTATTCTCTCAGAACTACAATGTCGGTTATTCACGCGAAACCATCAATTTGGAAAATGCCACTTCAGGTATTTACTTTGTAAACTTGAATGTGAACGGTACAACTCAAACTGAAAAAGTTATTCTTAAGTAATTATGAAGGTTCAAAAATCACACATCACAGCCCTCGCCATCGTAGCGTTTGTATTGCTCAGCGAGGTTGTTTTCGCTCAACCAAGTGGTGGTTCACCGGTGGGTGGAGGTTCGCCCGGTTGCTGGCCACCGCCCTGTATTCCTATTGATGGCGGCATGAGTTTTCTCGTAGCCTTGGGGATCGCTTTTGGAGGCAAAAAACTGCTGGACTTGCGCTCACGATAAGATCACAGTCAAACGATGATCTCTAAATATTGGAATGATCCATTATACCGCTTTCTATTGAAGGCGGTTTTTCTTTTTATAGCCTGGTACTTTCTCTACGACTTGTGGCTGCACCCGGCCGGAGGCATCGACATGATCGTAATCAAAAGCCTCGAACAAGCATCTTACGTGGTGCTGGAAACACTGGGCTACGTCACCCTTGAAGCGAGTCATGTAGAAAACATCCGCACCATCGGCATCGATGGCACCCACGGACTGTGGATCGGAGATCCGTGCAATGGATTGACACTTTTCGCCTTATTCACCGGCTTCATCATCGCGTATCCCGGTCCGCTGAAAAAGAAACTCTGGTACATTCCCGTTGGAATAATCGCCATCCACCTCATCAACATCGTGCGCATCGTAGCTCTTTCATTGATTGTATATTATTTCCCCGATCCTGAAGTGTTGGATTTCAATCACACCTACACCTTCACCATCCTGGTGTATGGCTTTGTGTTTTTCTTGTGGTACCTCTGGGCGATCAAGCTCTCGGGGATCGACTCCATGAAACCCGCATCGGATGAATGAGTCGCAGCGAAAAAAGGCGTTGATAGCACTTTCTGTGGCTGCAGTGGTAGCCATCGGATTTTTCAGAGAGTTTCTTTTCATGAACATCAACGAGCAGCTGTTTGCACTGTGGTATGACGAGCCATCGCGCGCCAGCGATGCGATTCCACTGCTAAAATCACTCGATTATTATCCGCTTTACTACAGCAAATGGATCCTCACCGCGCTGTTCTCGGTCTTGTTTTATGGATTGACCATTGGCGTGCTTCATGTGGTTTTTAACCGCACATTTTGGAAGGAAGTGGCGCTCATTTATGGCATTCTCATCGCGTGTTCATTGGCCGCCATGGCTTACGGATACTTCACGGGCACGCTCCATGACACGTATCTCCTGGCGCGGCTTTTTATGGGCGTGGCACAGTCGCCATTGATATTGATGGTGATGATTCCTGGAATATGGTTGAGGAAGAACAATGAAAAACCTTTGATATAATTCGAATCTTGCTGTTTTAAATTGATTATTCGGAATAATAACAGCTACTGAGCTAAAACGGTGTACATCATTGAATAAGGTTTAAACCCACCCCTCATTCCCCTCCCAAGAGGGGATGGGACTAGGATTCTAATTTTGGTTTCCCTTATTGGGATTGGCAAGTTCTATGGTTGTAGTTGTGATTAAATATCAGGGTAGCGCTGAAAACAGCCGCTGAAAATCATAGCCTAAAACCCGATTAACACCGTTCAACAAATTTGATGGCCTAAAAAGCGTTGAAAGTTTGTTTCTTCGCCAAGCAATTACACAACTATGAATTACCTCATCTATAGCATCATCCTGATTGGATATTCCGTGGGCTTTTATCTTCTTTTTCCAAAGGCGGGAAGAAAAGCATGGGAAGGCGCTATTCCTGTTTATAACTTCTTCATTCTTACGCGCATCATCAAGAAACCGTGGTGGTGGGTATTGCTGCTCGTTTTCCCAGGAGTAAATATCTTGATGCTGATGGTGTTCAACTCGATTCTCGCCTCGCACTTTGGCAAGATTGAGCGGGGTTCGCAAGCCTTAGCTATATTTTTACCCTTTGTGGTCTTTCCGCTTTGGGGAAAATCAGACATCAAATATTACGGACCCATTGACCGCAGCAAGCACCCGAAATCTTGGTTGGCCGAATGGGGCGATGCCATTGTGTTTGCCGTAGTTGCCGCGAGCATCATCCGCACGTATTTCTTAGAAGCATTCACGATCCCTACGAGCTCTATGGAAAAATCCCTACTCATTGGTGACTATTTATTCGTGAGTAAAATGGCCTACGGACCGAAAGTTCCGCAAACGCCATTGAGTTTTCCCTTTGCACACCACAGCCTGCCCGGCACAGTCACCCCGAGTTATTTAGATTGGATGAGCCTCCCCTACTACCGTCTTCCTGGATTTGGGGATGTAGAGCGCAACGACATTGTCGTCTTTAATTATCCCGAAGGAGACACCGTATTGATCCAATACCAAAGCGAGCGCAGCTACAACCAAGTGGTGCGCGATGAGATGTATCGCCTCAAGCAGAACGATGCGATGCGCGGTGAACAATTGAAAAACGACACTTATTACGAAAAACTAGCGCGCAAGCTGATCAAGAAAAACATGGACTACACCGTGCGACCTGTGGATAAACGCGAGCACTACATCAAACGCTGCGTGGCCGTTCCAGGAGATGAGATTTTTGTAGAACACGCCAAGTTGCACATCAACGGAGAAACGGCTTACATCCCGCCACAGTTTCAATACCGCTACCACATCGAAACTACGAGCTTCTTGAACAAGAAAATTCTGAAAGACAAACTGAAGGTCAATTACCAAGACATTCGCACCTCACAGAGCGAAAACGGCTATTCGTACTTCTTGCCCCTCACCCTGGATGCAGCCAACAAAATGGATGATTTTGACGCGGTAAAAAGCGTAAAGTTGGACGCCTCGCCACGGGGAGCGAGTCCGATTTTCCACATTTTCCCCAACTCCCCGCAATACGATTGGTCGGAAGATTATTGGGGGCCGTTAACGGTGCCTGCAAAAGGAACAACCGTAGAGTTGAACCTGAAGAATATTCCTTTTTACGAACGCATCATCCATGTGTATGAGCACCACGATTTGCAGGTGAAAGATGGCGCTATTCTGATTGACGGTGAAGCAGCGAGCAGTTACACCTTCGCCTTAAATTACTATTTCATGATGGGTGATAACCGCCATAATTCAGCCGATTCGCGCTTTTGGGGATTTGTACCCGAAGACCACATCGTTGGCAAGGCAGCCTTCATTTGGTTATCGATTGATCCGGAATTGAGTTTATCGGAAGGGAAAATTCGTTTCTCACGCATGTTTAGCATACCCGAATAGGATGAGTAAGGCCATATTTCCTGTTTTCTACGCTGGGAATATCGCCTACTACCGCGCCATGCTTGCCTCGGATGTTTGTTTTGAAGTGCACGAGCATTTCCCCAAGCAAACGTGGCGGACGAGGTTACAAATCACCGGGCCGAATGCCCACCAAATGCTGGTGATTCCGACAGAAAAAACCGGTGAACGCAGGGTCATGAAAGACGTTCACATCAGTTATGCAGAGCACTGGCAGAAAAATCATTGGAAAAGCCTTGAAGCGGCATACAGACGCTCGCCCTATTTTGAATACTACGAACATATTTTCGCTCCGTTTTACAAAGAAAAAACGAAGTCGCTGCTCGAGTTTAACCTGAACATGCATCACGCTATTCTGAAAACCATCGGATTGGAACTCCCCTATTCGTTGAGTGAAAAGTATGGTTCTTACGACTTAGATTTTAGAAGCGAGGCCTTCGAATTAGCGCCTTCACACGTCATGCCTTACACACAAGTGTTTAGCGACCGTCATCCGTTTCACGCTAACTTAAGCATTTTAGATGCCTTGTTTAATTTGGGTCCACAAACGCAAATGCTGTTGCAGTAATCACCACACAAACGGAATCAGGGCTTTGGTTCGTTTCATGTAGGCCACGTAACCTTCGTGTTTTGCGAGCAACAATTCTTCTTCGTACCTCAATTTAATGACTTGATTGACCGTTAGCACCAGGAGTAAGACTCCGCTAAAGGCGTCCATACGATCGAAGGATAAGGCAAAGGCAACCATTAAAATGGCCGTGTACATGGGGTGGCGAATAACGGCATACGGACCCGTTTCAACCATTTCATTGTCGGAACGGGGCACAGGAAAGATGCTCACTCGGATTGGTCGCATCGTATAAATGGCCCACAAGGCGAGCGCAACACCCAGTATTTCGATCAGAAAGAAGATCTTATTGTCGGCAAAAATCCTTCCTGTAAAGGGATATCCAAGCAAACACGTAAACTGAATGATTACTAAAAGTTGTGATTTAGACATTGCCGGTTAATTACTTAATTTGGTACAAACCTATAGCTTTGAAAAATAGAAGATCATTTATTAAACAAGTCTCTGCGTTGAGTGCCGGTTTTTGGGCTTGGCCGTTGATCGATCGAGGATTTGCACAAGACACTGAACACCTGTTGCTGCCCTTCGGTACGAGCACTCCTCACGATTTAGCCGAAAACGAAGATTTTTGGAGCTGGGTGAGGCACAACTATACTTCTTCGTCAAACCTCATCAATTTAAACAATGGTGGAGTATCGCCACATCCGAAAGTGGTGCAAGATGCGGTGCAGCGTTTTACCGCCTTGAGCAACGAAGCGCCATCGTATTACATGTGGCGTGTTTTCGAAAAAGGCCGCGAAACAATTCGCGAAAAACTGGCCGAAATAGCGGGCGTTGATGCCGAAGAAATCGCCATCAACCGAAACACAACCGAATCGCTCGACACTTTGATCTTCGGCTTGGACATGAAAAAAGGAGACGAATTTGTCACGAGCAATTTCATCTATCCAAACATGAATCAAGCGTGGAACCAGCGCGAATTGCGGGAAGGCGTGGTGCGGAAAGTGGCCAACATCCCGATGCCTTCTACCGATGTTGAGGCCATCGTAAAGGCGTATACCGATCAATTTACTGCCAAAACCAAAGTGGTGCTGATCGAGCATGTGGTGAATTGGACGGGTCAAGTGCTTCCCGTAGCGGCCATAGCAGCCGAAGCAAAAAAACGCGGCATATTGGTGATGGTGGATGGAGCACACAGTTTCGCCCACCTTATTTTCAAAATACCAGATTTAAATTGTGACTACTTCGGCACCAGTTTACACAAATGGCTCTGCGCGCCCTTCGGAACAGGGATGCTATACATCAAAAAAGACCGTATCGCGAAACATTGGGCGCTTTTTCCAGGGCCTGAGCCGGAGAGTGACGATATCCGGAAATTTGAGCACCAAGGCACGCGTGATGTTCCCGCTGAACTCGCCATTGGTCAAGCCATCGATTTTCATTTGAGTGTTGGCGCAGAGCGCAAGTTCGAACGGCTTCATTTTCTCAAGCAATACTGGGTAGAGCGCGTGAAAGACCTGCCTGGAATTCAGTTCTACTGTTCGGAAGAGCCCGCATTTAGTGGCGCGCTCACCACCTTTGGCATGGATGGAATGACGGGGCCTGAAATTCACAATTACCTATGGTCTGAAAGCCGAATTCACACCACTCCGATCACCCACGCAGGCATCGATGGCGTGCGAATCACGCCCAACATCTACACCTCACTTTCCGATTTAGACACGTTGGTAGCCACCATTCGAAAAATGAATTGAGACGATCGGTCGAAATGTTGAAGGATGTGGGTGAATGTTAACGATGAAATACAGTAATTTGAACAACTTAAAAGCAATTTGCGTTCACGCATTCTATAAACACTCGCATTTCAATGGCCACGAAAAAACAAGACCTGGAATTTAACAAGCACGAAGACCAAATGAAACTACTGATCTCTCAGATGAGGAGGAGGTTAGAAAAAGTGTATTTGGGCGGAGGACAAAAACGCATCGACAAGCAACACGCCAGCGGAAAAATGACCGCCCGCGAGCGGGTGAAAGCACTGCTTGACGCCAACAAACCACAAATCGAAATTGGCGCTTTTGCCGGAGAGGGAATGTATGCCGAATACGGTGGCTGCCCGAGCGGTGGTGTGGTGGTGTTTTTAGGGTATGTGAAAGGGAAAATTTGCATTGTAGTGGCGAATGACGCCACCGTAAAGGCCGGAGCTTGGTTTCCAATCACCGGTAAAAAGAACTTGCGCGCGCAGGAAATTGCGATGGATAACTACATTCCCATCATTTATTTGGTAGACAGTGCGGGCGTTTTCTTGCCGATGCAGGATGAAATTTTTCCAGACAAGGAACACTTCGGTCGCATTTTTAGAAACAATGCGGTGATGAGCAGCCGAGGCATCAATCAAATCTCGGCCATCATGGGAAGCTGCGTTGCGGGTGGCGCCTACCTTCCAATCATGAGCGATGAAGCAATGATTGTGGAAGGCACGGGAAGCATTTTCTTAGCCGGTTCATACTTAGTGCGGGCAGCGATTGGTGAAGACGTTGACAATGAAACACTTGGTGGCGCTTCCACGCACTGCGAAATTTCTGGTGTTACCGATTATAAATGCAAGGATGACGCAGACGCCATCGGCCGAATTCAAAGCATCATGGATAAAACGGGTGGCAAATTGCGCGTGCCTTTCGACCGCAAAGAGGCCAAAGCACCCGCGCTCGATCCGAAAGAAATTTACGGCATTTTCAACGAAAAAACCTACGACACGCGCGAGATCATCAAGCGCATCGTAGATAATTCTGAATTCGAAGAGTACAAAGAACTCTACGGTCAATCGATCGTGACCGGATACGCCCGTGTGGATGGCTGGGCGGTGGGCATTGTGGCCAATCAGCGCTCAGTGGTAAAAAGCAAGAAAGGGGAAATGCAGTTTGGAGGTGTGATTTATTCAGACAGTGCCGACAAAGCAGCGCGCTTTATCATGAATTGCAACCAGAAAAATATTCCGTTGGTTTTCTTGCAAGACGTAACGGGTTTTATGGTTGGCTCGCGCTCAGAGCAAGGCGGAATTATAAAAGATGGCGCCAAAATGGTGAATGCCATGAGCAATTCTGTCGTTCCAAAATTCACCTTTGTGATGGGCAACAGCTATGGCGCTGGAAACTACGCCATGTGCGGAAAAGCTTACGATCCGCGATTGATTTACGCTTGGCCCACGGCAAACTTGGCTGTGATGAGCGGGAAATCAGCCGCCAACACCTTGCTGCAAATCGAGGTTGCATCGCTGAAATCGAAAGGCGAAGAAATCACGGAGGCCAAGAAAAAAGAGCTGTTGGATAGAATTACAGATCGCTACACAGAGCAAACATCACCGTATTACGCTGCGGCACGACTGTGGGTTGATGGCATCATCGACCCGCTGGATACACGCATGATTATCAGCACAGGAATTGAAATGGCGAGCCATGAACAAAACGTGAAACCGTATAACGTTGGTGTCATTCAAACTTAGTTCTGTCAACTTTATGAATGATAAAAATCACGCATGTTACTGGCAATCGCGCTTCCCTACTCGATCGTTGATTCGTTAACTTCACCGCATGGAAAAAAGAAAGGCATTGGAGCGAATAAAGAAGACCACCGAAAACATGTACAACGCCATGGCGGGCATTCTAAAGCCTCTTTTTTTGATGGTTTTGGGTGTTGCTTTTTCTGCCAATGTCATGGCGCAATCGCCCCAGCGCATAGAGGCCACACGCATGGTGCAGCAAGGCGATAATTCCATGCAAATGGCGCAATTTCAAGAAGCGATCTTTTCTTACACCAACGCCATCGCCACCGATCCGTACTTCGCAGAAGCATACATGAAACGCGCTTCGATGTACCGCAAGCTCGGTCAATACACCGAAGCAAAAAAAGACTACGAAAAGGCGCAGATGATGAATCCTTACTCGGCTTATGTGATGGATGCCAACGCCAAGTTGAGTTTCTTGGCGAGCGACTATAAAAAAGGACTGGAAGAAATCGATCAAGCCATTCTGCTCGACCCGAGCAACGAAGACTTGATCGACCATAAAGTGGACGGGTGTATCCTTTCAGGCGAATACGAAACGGCCAAAAACGACATCGAACGACTGCTCCAAAGTTCGTACAACAAAGAACTCACCTACCTCAAACAAGCCTTGGTATATTTTTTAGAAGGCGAATTAGAGCAATCAGAAACCGCATTGAATCAAGTATTAGCCATCAATCCCGAAAACGCATTGGCAGTGGATGTGCACGGACTCATCGACTTGAAAGAAGGCAATTTCAACGAAGCATTAAAGCAATTTGACCAAGCTATAAAAATCAACCCTGAATTTAGTTTGGCCATTTACAACAAAGGAATTGCCTATAAAATGATGGGCGACAATGACCAAGCACTCGCCTATTTTGACGAGGCCATTGCCTTGCAATTGGAATTGTCGAAAGCCTACTTTGAACGCGGCTTAGTCAAAAAAGAAATGGGCAATTACGCGGGATCCATCACCGACTACTCGAAGGTGAATGAGTTTGACACCATCTATTTCAACGCCATCTACAACCGTGCTTTTTCCTATAAAATGATGGGCGACTTCCCCTCAGCGTTGGTGGATGCCAATGAAGCTGTTGAACTTCGACCAAAAGACGCGAGCGCATGGGGAATGCGCGGAAATATTTACCTGCTTTTTGGCGACTATGACGAAGCGATCATCAATTATGACGAGGCGCTGAAGTGGACAAATAGTACCGGTGATATACTCTTTAACAAAGGCTTGGCCGAACTCTTTGACCACCGATTGAGGGAAGGCTGCGCTACCTTAAAAAGAGCAGTAGATGAAGTCGGTTATGAAAAGGGCCGCGATGCCTATGTCAATTTTTGCGGGCCTTAACATGCTGTCTGTTTGATAGCTGAAACACAATGGCTACATTTCGCCCAGAATGAAAGTTGCATTTATACACGATTGGTTTACGATTCCCGCAGGTGCTGAAAAAGTAGCCACTGAGGTGATCGACTTGATTCAACCGCACGGTGTATTCGCGCTCTTTAATTTCATGGATTTCAAATCGTTGCATAAAATCACACAAGGGCGCGGAGTGAAAACTTCCTTCCTTCAGCAAATTCCTCAAGCGCGCCAGCACTACCGTCATTTGGCACCATTTTATCCACGCGCCATCGCCAATATTGACGTTTCAAAATTCGACATTCTCATTTCTTCTTCATGGATGGCAGCTAAAGGCATTTCAAAAGCGCCCCATCAAATTCACGTTTCATATTGCCACACTCCGATGCGCTTTGCTTGGGATATGGAAGAGACGTATTTAACCAAATACGGACTGAATTCGGGCATCAAGAAGTTTTTTGCGAAGGCGATGATCAAGCGATTAAAAAAATGGGACGCGCGCACTGCGAAGGATGTGGATTTCTTTATCGCCAATTCAAACTTCGTGGCAAAACGCATCCAGCGGGCATACGGCAGAAAAAGCACTGTGATTTATCCGCCTGTCGACACAAAACGCTTTGCATTGAAAGAGCACAAAGAAGACTATTACTTCACGGCTGCGCGCTTGGTCGATTATAAGAACATCGAGTTGATCATTCAAGCGTTTTCGAAGCTTCCGAAGCACCGACTCGTAATTGCTGGCACAGGACCGATGGAAGGTTACCTGAAGAAAATGGCACCCCCAAACGTCACTTTTGCTGGTTGGGTGCATGACGATGAATTGGTGAAATTGATGCAGAATGCGAAGGCGTTTGTGAATGCTTCTATTGAAGATTTTGGCATCGCGGGCTTAGAAGCTCAATCGTGTGGAACACCTGTAATCGCGCTGGGAAAAGGCGGTTACCTCGAAACGGTGATCGAAAATCACACGGGTATGTTTTTCAAACGCGAACACCCCGAAGTACTCGTTGACACCATCTTGCGATTCGAACGGCACAGCTTTGATCCGTATGACATTCGCAGAAACGCCAAACGATTCGACAAAGAAGTCTTCCGCGAGCGATTCCTCAATTTCTTTTTAGACAAATGCTTTGACGATGCCAAAATCATGGCTTGAGCGCGTTGAGCTCCTTCTGATTTATGTGCTCGCAGGTTTTGTGTTTTGGCCCAACGCCATTTCCTCCATCTGTTTGATTCTCTTGCTCGGCTTGCGATTGTTGCAAAAACGAAAGCATGCATTTCCACCATTGAAAGAAAGTTGGCTACTCCTGCCACTCCTCGCGGTACTGGGTGCGTGGATTGGATTCGGGTTTGCGTCTGACGGAATGCGTGAAATACAACTTTGGGCCACGTGGTTGGCCGCTTTTATCTATTTCAAATCGAGTCCGTTTCATCGCCAATTCACACGTGGATTTGTGATTCTTTCCTTCTTTCAGGCCATAGCAGTTTTGGCATATTTCACCCTGGCAGAGCCTCTTTCCACCCATGCGTTTAGTCAATCATTTCGCGATACCATTGAACGTGTATTTCACGTCCATCCCACTTTTTTGAGCGCTGCGTGGATGTGGGCAGCCTTCCTCACTCTTTCTCAACCGAAGTTTTCTTGGCGCTATAAAGTGTTGTTCATTCCTACCCTCTTGCTTTTATCCTTCCTTGCAGGCGGGAAAATGCCGCTGATTGCCGGAGCATTGATCTTTGTTTTGTTCGGTATTTCAAAAATAAAATCGTGGAAGCACAAGGTATTGCTTGTAGCAGCGGCCATCGCCATCTTCGGGGTCAACGTGGTGTTTAATCCTCTCGTATCAGAGCGTTTCAGCGAATTAAAATCGCCCAACATTCAATTTACGGAAGGTCAATTACTCACCTCTACTGAACTGCGCTTGGGCATTTGGAACTGCAGTTGGCAGTCGGTGCAACAACATTGGCTCTTAGGCGTGGGTACAGGAAATACGCGCGTAGTGCTCGAAGATTGCTACCGAAACTACGGCCAAGTGGAGTTTTTCGACACCGAGTTCAACACCCACAATCAATACATGCATTTTTGGTTGAGTGGAGGAGTTTTGAGTTTGCTCGGATTTCTGGTTTTTCTGATCGTAATCGCTTACCGAGCATGGCAAGAAAAAAATATCCAGCTGTTTTATTTCTGCCTGTTCTTCGCGTTGATTTGCCTCACTGAAAATTACTTGAGCCGACAGTTTGGGATGATGTTGGCGTCATTCTTTGTAGTTGGCTTATCCTACCAAAACGATCAAAGCAAATGATCGATGGTTTCATGCCACGTTCGTTTCCAAGAAAAGTTCCACGATTGACGCATGGCATCCATATCCAACACGTCTCGATCAGCGCGCGCGATCAAAACCTCCAATCCTCGTATTACGTGCATTTTCTTCGTTGGATCGCAGAGGAAGCCTGTCTCACCGATCAATTCGGGCAGCGAAGATGACTTCGACACCAAAACTGGCGTTCCGCACGCCATGGCCTCCAACACAGGCAATCCAAATCCTTCGTAGAGGCTGATGTAGCAAAATCCCGATGCCAAGGTGTATAACGCGGGTAAATGCTCATCGCGCACAAATCCCGTAAAATGCACTTGGTCTTTACAATGTTCAGGAATCGTGATGTTCTCCCACTTCCACCCTTTTCGGCCGGCCAACACAAGGTGGTATCGATGGCGAAGTGCTTCATCCAAAGCCGCATAGGCTTCGATGAGTTGAATTGTGTTCTTTCGCGGTTCGAGGGTTGAAACGCTCAACAAAAATCGATTGGGTGGCAATTGATACCTCTCGTCTACCAATTGCAGTAAGTGCACATTATTGATCGGATAAAACACCTTTCGGTTTACACCTTCATAGATCACCTTGGCGTCAACTCCTTGGTCAGAAAGATCGTTGGCCGTTGACTGCGACACTGCAATGCACTTCACCTCATTATTGCGAATCCACTGCATTCCTTCGGCTGCCAATCGCGCGTTGTTTTCCTCGTGCAATTCTGCGTGCGTAAAATGTGTTGTATCGTGAATAACCGCGAAGGTTTTATCGGCCGCAATTTTTGAAACCGCTTCGTAGTGCTGTGGCAACGTCAGTAAAACAGCATCGTAGTGTGCGTGTGCACTTTTGCGATGCGGTGCAACGCTCAATGAACGAAGTTTTTGGAGCGGAAATGCCCGAGCGAGTTGGTTGTAGGCTGCGTCTGTCAATACTGCCTTGAGGATGTTTTTAACGGTTAGAAATGCTCGATTTTTCTTGATGATTTTTTGCTGACCTACCAAGGCCAATGCGCTTTCAAGGGAAACAATGCGACCATCGATCAACACATCCACTTCCATGCTGCGATTAGATACCTGAGCTGCCTTCAACAATTCATGCACGTAGCGCTTTATGCCGTCAAAAAACGGTTCGCTCAACTTTGAAGCCTCAATGATGATGCGCTTGCCATCAGTGGCTTTTGAATGAACGAATGGCGTCTGATCACCACCGAGTGAATATCCCATTTGTTCCATCATTTCACCGTGGAGGTGCCAAAAAAGGGTGTGCTGAAAATCAGTCAATTCATCCTTCCAGCCGTTCACTTGACCCTTGCGAAACCATGACGATGCGAGGTTTTTAGTTGTGACGTATTTACCAGAACCGTACTCGGGTTGTCCATTTTTTAAACTGGAAAAGCTCGGAAGCTTCTGAATATTTGGTTCGGGCAAGTCCAAGAATGCCTTTAATCGTTCGCATTGCACAATGGGGTTTTCGATCAAATCTTCGAAGTGGATCACAAGATCTGCTCGTTGAAGCCACATTTCTGTGTGTGTTGACCAACCGCCAAAGTGGCTACCTTCTGCAGCATAAATGGCTTCATTCAAATTCTGGTTGAAAGTACTTTCTGGAGCCACAACATCTTTTCTGTGGTGCGCAAACGACACTACGGCATCCCTTCCATCGCGCACGAGCAAGACGATTTTGCATTGCATTAAATCGTGGGGTAATTCCTCTGGCAGGTGATGGGTTTTCACCACGGTGGCCTCTTGCCAACCCTCGTCAGGACCAAACCCCGCCTTTAAATAGGTGGACGAAGCGATTCCATACACCTCAAAAAGTACATTTCTGAGAAAGGTGTTTCCACTGCGCGGATATGAAACCAGGGTAATCAAATAAATAGTAAAGGTTCAAAGATGGGTATATATCTTTTCAGAAATAGAATAGAAAACATTCACCTAAAACATAAACCAATCATTCACAAAATATTAAGAATCAAAAAAAGGAAACAATTCACTACATTTGAACTTATGGATTGTGCAAAATCACTCATTTATTTTTTCTCTGTGATGTTTCTTTTCACCTCATGCAACCGCTCTGGAGAAGTAGAAGAAGGTGACCGAAACACCTACACCGTAAAGGGAAGGTTCTACAAAGGAGTGAGTGATGAGCCGTATGCGAATGCGCCCTTAAAACTAGAACTAGGTTATGGCCCATCTTATGACAATCAGTTTGAAGTAATCGCTAGAACCACAACAGATGAAGATGGGAATTTCAGCATGACGTACCGGAAAATCAAAAAACTCGGCCCGGTGCTCGATCTCTTCATGGAAAACCCCGGCTATACTTCAGGGTTTTCTCTCCTTGAACTTCCTGTAAACCAAGATGTAACCCGCGATGTGGCGGAAATCAATCACACTAGACTCTACGTTGATATCAACTTTTCAAATAAAACGCAGCCAGACACCCTTTATTTGTCATTACAAACACCATATGACTCCAAATATTTACAAAAATTCAGTTTTTCAGATTCAACATTTGGCGATTACAAGAAAAAATTCTTTTGCATACCCAGCGAAGATTTTGATCATCCGGAAGTTTTGAAATTTGGATTACCAGTACAATGGCACAATGAAAAACAAATTCTTAATCCCGGCTATGGTTACGGATTTACGAGAAAAGAAATAAAAATGTCAGGTACTTCAGCTACCAACGATACTGTTCCAGACAATTTCCAGAGCGGCCTGTTAGAATACAGAGGTTTTCCATATGTAGACACGCTGACTTTAAACTTTTAAATGTTGAAGATCAACTTCAATAGCAAGAAATGGGCATGCGTGGTTTTCATTGCATATGCAGCCGTATTTACTCTTTTCATTTCCTCATGCAACCGCTCTGGAGAGGTGGAAGAAGGTGACCGAAACACCTACACCGTAAAAGGAAGGCTCTTCAAAGGAGTCAGCGATGAGCCGTATCCGAACATGAAGCTGGAGTTAGAGCTCGTTTATGGCCCTTCGTATGGTGGTGATTTTGAGACTATTGTTGAAACAACAACCGATGAGAACGGTGAATTTAGTCTGACATATCGAAGAATAACAAAACTGCTCCCAAGACTATTCCTTAACATGGTTACTACCAGGCGTAAGGAACTATTGAACTTCCTGTAAACCAAGATGTAACCCGCGATGTGGCTGAAACAAACCATACAAGGGTGTTTCTTGACATTAATTTCTCAAACAAAATAGCGCCTGATACTCTTTACATTGAACTGACACCACCTTTTGATTCGGAATACCTACAAACATTCAAATTCTCGGATTCGATAACTGGAGATTCCAAAAAGCGCTTTTTCTGCATTCCTAAAAATGACTTTGACGAACCTTCAATTCTCAAATTTGGTTTAGGAGGTAAATGGAATAATGAAATCATTGAGCGTAATCCAAGCTATGGCTATGGATTTACCAGAGAAGAAATCAGAATGGTAGGCACCGCAGGTTTGTACGATTCAATTCCTAACGATTTTCAAAATGGCCCTACTTATACGAGAGGTTTTCCTTATGTCGACACGCTCACTTTAAACTTCTAGTTATGAAAAAGCTCTTCCTTATTTGTTTCGTGTTCATCGGTCTTTCCATTTCATCGTGCAAGAAATGCTATGTCTGCAGAGGTGAAGAACCTATCTTATTTGAAGGTACACCAACCGGTGCCAGCATCGATTTCGATTATCCATTTTGCGAACCACGATGGAAGGCTAAGTTGATTATTGAAGAATACGAAAGTGATGGATATGTGTGCACCGAAGAATAAGTGACTGTCAAGAAAGAAATGCGCTATTGGGTTGAGTTTTATGATTTGAAAAACTCAACTTTGAAGCAAGATGTCTTCTTGGAAAATCATCATATCGTTTATACTTCCTGCACTCAGCTTAGTGGGCGTGCCGTGGATTATACACACGTGGATTGAAAACCTGAGCTTCAGCACTTCCTTCGCAAGTATTACAGGATTCATCATGATTCTGGTGGGAATTAGCTTTTTGGCTTGGTCGAGTGTGTTGTTTGTGGCCTTTGGCAACGGGACATTGGCTCCGTGGGACGCGCCAAAAAAAATGGTCGTATTGGGGCCATACAGGTATGTCAGAAATCCTATGGCCATCGCCATCATTACCGCGCTGTGGGGCGAAACTTTATTATTCAATTCATTTTACATCCTTGGCTGGTCATTGATTTATTGGGTTTTCAATCATCTATACATCGTTTACAAAGAGGAGAAAGAACTGCAGAAGAAATACGGTGATGCTTATGAGCGCTACATGGACGAAGTGCCTCGGTGGATGCCTTTAGAAAAACCTGTACAATTTGACCCATAGAGGCATTCATTTTTTTATTCATGATTTATAAAGCTTTCAGCTGTCAGATATCAGATGTCAGTTGTCAGATGTCAGCTGTCAGTTGTCAGTTGACAGCCAACCATAAACCTCTTAACCATTAACGCTGAATTTTAAGCTGTCTCTTCGAGTGTTTTTCGAAGCTTTTGCGGAGAAAACCGTATCGAGAAGTGAGACAGCGACCATAATCATTTTTCAATGTCTTGCCGCTTCTCGATACAATCCCGCTTGTGGCGGGATCACTCGAAGAGACAGACAACGGGCATTCCGCAGAATAGCTACGATGAAGCAGAAATCTATGAATAGTTCATGGATCTTTCGGCTGCATTCCACAGCATCAGTTCGCTGTTTGGTGAAAAGATTACGGGTTGCATATTGAACATGATTAATTCAAGATAAAACATGAATCTTTGACGTAACCTTAAATCTCATTACTGCATGAATCAACGCGTTACAGAATCGTCATCCAACTACGACCAACTCGAGCAAATGAGTTTCAGTGAATTGCTCGTCAACATGAACAAAGAGGATAAAACCGTGCCTTTGGCCATCGAAAAAGCCATTCCGAGCATCGAAAAATTGGCCATTGCAGTGCACGAGAAACTTAGTAATGGCGGAAGATTGTTTTACATCGGGGCAGGCACAAGTGGACGATTGGGCATCGTTGATGCGAGCGAGTGTCCACCAACCTATGGCGTTCCGCACGGCATGGTGATTGGCTTGATTGCCGGTGGCGACAGCGCCATCAGAAAAGCCATTGAATTTGCCGAAGACGATCCGAATCAGGCGTGGAAGGACTTGCAAGATCATGACATTTCAGTAAAAGACATCGTGATCGGAATTGCGGCTTCGGGCACCACGCCCTATGTGATTGGCGGATTGGGTATTTGTCGCGAAAACGGCATAGCCACAGGCTGCGTTACATGCAATCCTGACGCACCTGTCACCCATGTTTCTGACTTTCCTGTAGAAGTGGTGGTAGGACCAGAATTTGTAACCGGAAGCACACGCATGAAGGCAGGAACAGCGCAGAAATTGACACTCAACATGATAACTACTTCGGTGATGGTTAAGCTCGGTCGGGTGAAAGGCAACAAGATGGTTGACATGCAATTGAGCAACGACAAATTGGTTGACCGAGGCACCAACATGGTGATGGCAGAAACGGGGCTCGACTATGCCACAGCCAATGCCTTGCTTCTCTCAGAAGGCAGTGTGAGGAAGGCAGTGGATGCCGCGCATAAATAAGGCTGAACAAACGATGAACGTTAACGTTTCATCGCGATGATATCGAATACGTGTCACTAGCTTTGCACTTGATTTATGCACAACATTGAGCCTTATTTTAATTGGAGAAACCTCTACATGGCCGAGGAAGACGAGCGCTCTCCATTCTTCGGTCGCGAATATTCTGAGGTATATTTCACCGACTCGATTTACGACCACTACATTCATCCTCAATGGGATAACATTGGTTCGGAGACGCTATTCCTGAAAATTCTATACGCAGATTATGAAGATAATTTCGCGGTGATAGAAATGATGGGTGAGTGGAATGACACCTTGCACAACGACATTATGACCTTGAAGCGCGACATCATCGATCAATTGATTGATGAAGGCATTACCAAGTTTATTCTCATTGGCGAATACGTGTTGAATTTTCACAGTTCAGATGATAGTTATTACGAAGAATGGTTTGAAGACATCGAAGACGGTTGGGTGGCGATGCTCAATTTTCGTGAGCATGTTTTGAACGATTTTAGGGATGTTGGCGTAGATAATTACTTCATTTATGGCGGTCCGTTGAATGATTTTGAATGGGGTTCGTTTCGCCCGCTGCAACTTTTTCAGCGCGTTGAACAACTGGTTGAACGCAGATTCGATACCGGGTTTTTACTCGAGGAATGAAACTTAATATGGATTTCAGGGGTATAATCGATTGAATTACTGGTTTTATCGAAAAAAATTAAAATAATCTTCCGAAAAGGAATCCCAATTTTTAATCTCTGCGTCTTGATACAGAATTCATCAATGCTTCACAATCAACTGTTAAATTCGCTTCGCCAACTAAACCTGCCTACCAACCTTGAAAAAGCACCTACACTCTACTTTGATTTTCAGCTTTTTGCTTGCAGTATTCTTTCTGTTTTGCAGCAAAAGGGCCGAGGCACAGTGTGGTGATAGTATTGATTTAGCAACTTGGATTCAGGAAGGTAATTTAGCCAACGGAAACTGGACGGTGACTGGAGGAGGAAATGCGGTGAATCAAACCATCAATGGTAACCCAACATTTTATGTCAGTCCTGACAGCTTTATCAACGTCATTATTACCGGTGATATTCAAGTGACCACCGCTGCCGATGACGATTGGATTGGGTTTGTGTTTGGCTACAACGACCCTGATCCATTAAATCCGAACAACTATGATTTCTATTTATTTGATTGGAAGCAGAACAACCAAAACTTTGCCGGATTCTTTGGCAACGAAGGCTACGCATTGACAAGAATAAATGGTCCTATCGTAAATTTCCCACAGGCTTTTTCAGCCAAGGCTGGACCATTCGCCACGCCCATCGCCACACAATACGGCCCTGCTGAAGGGTGGGATGATTTTCAAGTGTATTCGTTTGCGCTTACCTATACCAATACGAGAACCGTCATTTCCATCAATACCGACACCATTTTTGATGTGTATGGTTGTTTCCCTCCGGGCAGGTTTGGATTTTACAATTACTCGCAATCCAACGTGCAGTATTCGAACTTCTCTTACCGCGTAGCTGCTGCGTTTGAAGTGCTTACACCCAACGTGTGTATTGGCGATACGGCTCAATTTATCGCCTTGAGCGACTCGTGCGAAAATGCTGCTGGAATTCCATTAAACAACACATTGACCAACTGGTTTTGGACTTTTGGTGATGGCGCAACCAGCAACGACACCAATGCCAGTCACCTCTACACAACACCGGGAACCTATAATGTAAGCTTAGTAGTGACGGATTATTTGGGGTGCACTGACACGGCATATTCTACCGTTACTGTGTATGACGTGGCCACTGATTTACCAGCCGATACTTCCATCTGCGCGGGTGATGTGCTTACGCTGGATGCCGGAACTTCGGCCACAAGTTATGTGTGGAGCACAGGAGAGACCACCCAAACCATCACTATTTCTGACTCAGGGCAGTATAAAGTAACCGTTTCGGGCGGAGTAAATTGCTTTGCAGAAGACAGCATCACCATTTCTACCATTCCTCTGCCAATTGTCGACTTAGGACCCGACACGAACATCTGCACCTTTCAAGACACGGTGATAATATTCGCAGGAAATCCTGGCGCAACCTTTCTCTGGAACACAGGCGATACGCTCGATTCACTCGTGGTGAATAATGCGGGTGAATACATCGTAACTGTTTCAGCTCCTTCAGGATGCAGCAATTCGGATACGGTAAACGTTGGAAACTTTGCTCAACCAACGGTAAGTCCGCCCAATCCTGAGTTGTGTATTGGCGACACCATTACCATTTCGGCCTCTGGGGCGGTAACCTATACGTGGTTTCCAGCATTCGGACTTTCTGCCACCACGGGAAATAGTGTGCAAACGTTTATCCAGGTAGATACCACCTATTCGGTGATCGGTATCGACACCAATGGCTGCACCGACACGTCCGACTTTTTTGTGGATGTGCATGATTTACCTACCGTAAACTTTTCTGGCGGTGACACCATTTGCGAAAACGATTCGCTCGAACTGACCGTTTCGTTGACCGGAGAAGCACCTTGGAATATTGAATACACCATAGGAATTGACACCTTGGTCATAAATGGAATATTAGCATCTCCATTCACGATGTTCGTTTCCGATTCGGGGTCGTTCAAACCCATTTTTGTGTCGGATGCCAATTGCTCAAACAGTGGTGGCGACTCCACGTTTGTTTATGTTCAGCCATCGCCAGTAATTACGTTCACGAGCATCAACGATTCGGTTTGTTTGGGAGACAGCATCACCATTACAGCCAGTGGAGCAGCCATTTTTGAATGGACGCCATCGGTTGGATTAAACAACACGAGCATCGCAACGGTAAATGCTTCACCACCTTACAGTGTGCAGTACTTTGTGGAAGGAACAACTTCATTTGGCTGTTCTGATACGGCAAGTTTTTTCTTAGAAATTGCGCCTTTGCCAGTGATTACAATCAACGCCACTCCCAATGTGATTTGTTTGAACGACACAGCCCAATTGACGGCTGGCGGAGCAGTGAGCTATTTCTGGACACAGGTATTGAGTGGCGATACTTTTTCAGGCTTGACCATAGAAGATACTCCGCAAGGATCAACCAACTACATCGTTGAAGGAACGGATGCTTTTGGGTGTTCAGACACGATCAGCACCTTTGTTCAAGTGGATACTTTGCCCGTTGTGAGCATCAATCCTGACGACACCGCGTTTTGCTTAAACGACTCTGCATTGCTCTCTGCTTCAGGTGCAGTGAACTATGCGTGGAGCCCAGCACTTGGCTTGAGCAATTCAACAACGGCCAGCACATTTGCAGCACCTCAAGCCAGCAGCACTTACACCGTCATCGGAACAGATGGAAATGGTTGCATCGGACACGACACGGTTGACGTAGAAATTTGGTCGTTGCCTGTGGTCAGTGTCACACCCACTTCGCAAGAACTCTGCATTTTCGATACTATAGGCATGAGTGCAAGCGGTGCCGCTAGTTATGCTTGGAGTGCCAATTATAACCTTTCAGCCATTGTTGGCGACAGCGTGATTGCCAATCCTGAAATAGATACCAGCTACATTGTTGTCGGAACAGACACCAACGGATGCTTTTCAAATGACACCGTAAGCATCATCGTGCATCCCTTACCAAATATCACACTCGCCACCAATAACGACAGTATTTGCAAATTTGATTCTACCGAGATTTACGCAGGTGGTGCGGTAAATTATGTGTGGAATAGTTCTGCAGCACTAAGCAGTACGACCTCGGCAACGGTCTTTGCATATCCAATAGCAAATGAGACGTTCAGCGTGTTGGGGATTGATATCAATGGATGTGAAAACACGAACGATACCAGCATTACGGTAATTGAATTACCCAATGTTAATGTTCAACCCAACAACGGTCATATTTGTGTGGGAGAACAACTGGAACTCACCGTTCCCACCATTTACACCTACACTTGGGATCAACTTGCCACACTCACGCTCGACAACAATAACAATGACACCGTAATTGCAGCGCCTGTTGACACGACCCTTTACACCTTAATCGCAGTTGACTTTTTCGGATGTCAAAACACCTTTACCTATGAGTTGGATGTGACGCCATTGCCCGTAACCACGATCACTTCACCAATAGCCACAACCTGTGCGGGGCAGCCCGATTCCATATCGATTACCGGTGCATTGAGCTATTCATGGAGTCCGAACATCGCATTGATTGGAGGCAATACCGCCAACCCAATTATGAGTCCGCAGGTTACTCAAACGTATTTTGTAACTGCCACAGGTCCTGGAAACTGCCAATCGATTGATTCGGTAACAGTTGATGTGTTCGAAATACCCGATTATTCAGCAGGTGAAAACAAAACAATTTGTCAGTTTGATACCGTGCAATTGAATGCAGAAGGTGGCGAAAGCTATGCGTGGAATCCTTCGACCGGTCTTACTGACCCCAACATTTCTGACCCACTTTCATTTACGGTAAATACGCGCTTGTATACGGTAGCGATTACCGACAGCAACGGATGCACGTTTACTTCGAGCATGATTGTGACTGTAAATCCATTGCCAAGCGCCAATGCAGGCGCAGACAAATCAATTTGTTTTGGAGACGAGACGCGCATTGGCGGTCAGCCTTCAGGTCCAACGGGGTCAACTTATTTTTGGACGCCAACGGCAGGCTTAGTCAATTCACAATTGGCGCCTAATCCGAATGTAGCTCCTGACACCACTACCACCTACACGCTGTTGGTGACCGACACCAACGGTTGCGAACGCAGAAATGACGTAGTGGTGCGTGTCAATCCACTGCCAGTGGTTGAAGTGACAGAAGAACCAAATTATATCTGCGAAGGCGACTCGCAGTTGGTAGCGGTGACGTCAGGTTACGCATCATACAATTGGAGGCCATCCAGTGCCGTTGTCACACCCAATCAAAGTTTCTCGTTGTTATATCCAGAATTGCCAGCGCAATACACGGTAGAAGTAACCGATTCAAACGGCTGTGAATCTGAAATTAGTTTTGACGTAGATGTGAAGCCAAAGCCTTTTGTAAATGCCGGTGTCAATCATGAAATATGCGATGGCGACACCATAGAGTTGATCGCCAATGCCGCTGAAGGAATTTACCAATGGACGCCCGAAGAAATGGTTTTTCAACCCGATTCATTGACAACGCTTGCGGTGCCGCTTGGTGTAGCTTTTCTTCGATTGAGCGTGATTGATGCCTTGGGTTGCACCAATTTCGATAACGCGATCATTTCAGCCCATCCGCTGCCTTATGTAGATGCGGGCGAAGACATCGAAAACTGCGACATGCAGACGGTATTCTTAGGTGGCCCATCGGTGACCAGCGCAGAAAACACCATTCGTTGGTCACCTGCTGATCTTTTGAGCGATCCCAGGGCTGAGCATCCGTGGGTATTGAACACCGAAAGAGACACCTTTTATTTGGAAGTCGTGAGCCCCGATGGATGTATAAATTACGATACCATTTCCGTGAATTCTGATTGTTACTCAAAAATCTACGTGCCAAATGCTTTTAGTCCTGACAAGGATGGATTAAATGAAGTGTTCAGGGTTTATGGACATCGCATTTATAATCCACACTTGAAAGTTTACGACAAATGGGGGCACCTCATTTTTGAATCGAACGATCTTGAAATAGGCTGGGATGGCACGCATCCAAGCAAGGGCAATGACGCAGCTATAGGCACCTATTTCTGGGACTTCCTCTACGAAAATGAGAGAGGAAGGGTGATGACGATGGAGGGGTTCGTGAATTTAGTGCGCTAACAATTCTTTCAGCTTTTCAAACCTAGACTTGACAGGTTTTAAAAACCTGTCAAGTCTAGGTTCAATTTAAAGCCTTAGCTATCTATATTATTGAAGAAAACACTTTCTTTATAAGTAATTTCACTTAGCGCCTGATAAACGTAAAACAAATGACCGATAAGCTAGCCCCGCTTCTCCCTGATCATTTTTATCACGTCTACAACCGTGCAAACGGAAATGAGAAGCTTTTTGTACGTGAGCAGAATTATTATTATTTCTTGAAAAGGTATAAAGAGTTCATCTATCCTATCGCTATGACATATGCCTTTTGTTTGATGCCAAATCATTTTCATGTTTTAATTCAAATAAGAGATGAAAACGTTCTAAAACCTATTGTATCTAAAGCAAAAAGTTCAATTATAAATCAAACAGGTTCTGAAATTCAGTCTAGTATACTGTCTAAGCAGTTTAGCAACTTTTTCAATGCTTACGCAAAGGCTTTTAACAAGGAACAAAACAGAAAAGGAAATTTGTTTATGAGACCCTTTAAACGCAAGAGGATAACTGATCAAGAATATCTAAGGAACTTGGTTAGGTACATTCACTTAAACCCAGTCGAAACTGGAATCGCAAGCTCCGCTGGAGCTTGGAAATTTTCTTCATATTCTGCCGTGGTTGGCTCAAAAAACACGATAATTGAAAGAGATCAAGTTTTGGAATGGTTTGATGGTGTAGACAACTTAAGATACATTCACAACCACAAGCAAGATTCAAAACTTGAATTTGATGACATAGGATTCTGACCTCCTCTAGAGTCTAGACCTGACAGGTTTTAGAAACCTGCCAGATCTAGACTCAGCTTCCGCACCACTCGCCGATCTACAGGCCATTTAAAATCTTTTGCGTTTAAGTCAGTAAGATTAACCCACCGCTGAACTTCAAATTTTTGATCTGCGTGCGCTGGAAAATCAAAGGGTCGTGAGGTTGATACAAATTGCTGCTCGCCAATCATCTTTACTCGGTAATACACGCTGATGAGCTGGTCTTGATCGTTAAAAGCCGACACTTGGAAGTAATCGGTCGTATAAAAATGCTCGACCACTTCGATGGGCTGATTTAGTTCTTCCATAAACTCGCGACAGAGGCAATTTTTTATTCCTTCACCCCACTCCAAACCACCGCCAGGAAACTTCGTAAATCGAATTCCTTTTATTAGTTCATCGCTCACCAACACTTCACCACGATCGTTCATCAGGATTCCATACACTCGAACATTAAATCGTCTCTTATCCATTCTTTCGTGCTCTTATCATTTCTCTTTTTCCAGGAGGCCCTTCCAGTCGTTCTACTGTAAAACCTGCGGTCTGCATATCTCTTCGCACCTGCCCTTTGGCGCAATAGGTCACTAAAACACCCCTATCATTCATCATGCTGTACAGTTGATTCCAAATGCTCGGTTCCCAAAGTTCGGGTTGTGCATGCGGAGCAAAAGCATCATAATAAACCAGGTCAAACTTTGAAGTAGAATTGAATAACTGCAATGAGGACTCAATTTTCTCTATAGAAAATCCTTGTTTCAGCTCCGTTTCAACATTCCATGGCACGCGGTGCAAAGCTTCAAAAAGTTCTGCTGCGTGGTCATCATTTACCAATTGAGGGTAATTTAGTTGTTGAACCAATGCCCAATCGAGTGGAAACGTTTCTAGACTCACATAGCTTGTCTTAGGCCTGTGTTGATCAAGAGCCGTAAGTAAGGCATTCAATCCAGTTCCAAAACCCACTTCCAAAATCGACACACAGTCTTTCTCGTCAAACTGACGCAGTCCTTTGCCGATAAACACATACAGGCTTTCTTGCAAGGCTCCTTTGTGAGAGTGGTAGTGTTCGTTTAACGCGGCAACCTTTAGCGTGTGAGAGCCATCACCGCTCTCCACTAATTCGATATTCAATGCGTTGTTTTCCATACTTCACATGCTTCAACAAGGTTCGGGAAAAAACGTTTGAAATGCCCGATCAATTCTTCGCGAAACGGCTTCCAATCATCGATGGACGAGAGCATATTCGAAGTGTATTTGGTGCGAGAATCCATTCCTGTAAAAACTTGCGTAATGCCAAATTCGCTGGCGTATTTGGGTAAAATGTTTTGCGCAGACATGTAGTGATAAAACCGCTCAGAACGATGAGGCAATAGTGCAATACGGTCGGCAACCACTTTGTAACACTTCGCGGCAAAATCGTCCAAGTTTTGATCAGAATAAGCGGCCCAATGCAACGCAAGAATGTGGTCAAACATCACATCCACCACTACTCCGCTGAACTTGGCTTGACTTGGATAAAACAGGATTTTGGCCTTCTTCACTTCTTCGTGCGAATCGGTAAACGTATCGATGAAGCGGTGGAAACGAATCCCGCGGGCTATCGCATCTGAAAAGCGATTAAAATCGCTTCCGCGCACTCCATCGCCAATGTAGTTGCCAAACATCAACTCAGGGTCGGGATGCGCGAGGTAGAAATGTGCGAGGTAATTCACGATTGTCAAATGTAGTGTACCGTTGTTCATGGCAAACTTCCAATCATGTAAAGCCTGCGTCAATTTTGTGAAAACGCTCATACATTTGACACACATGTCAGCATCGAGGTATTATTACAAAGCGCAGCTTTCGGGATGGTCACTTTACATCCTCATCTCCACTGTGGTGTTTATCCTCACAGGCACAAAGCTGTCCTTTGATGTGATCGGTGGCATTTACTTGGTGTTTGCTTTGGGTTTGGTGGTTTCGCACCTCTACAGAGCCATGATCATTAAGCTGGGTTGGCTCGAAAGAGACATTGTATCATTGATTCCACGTGTAGCATTGGCGTGCATCCTTCTCGCAATTGGATTCCATGGCGTTTATATTTTTATTGGCAACCTCGCCTTTGGATGGAAGTTGGCCTACACATGGACCGATGTCAATTTAGTGACGTGGGGAATGCTCTTTTTCATCTGGAGCTTGATCTATTTCACCTACATTTTTTTTCAGCGATTCAGAAAAGAAGAAATCAAGAACTTACAACTCGAGTCGGCAAAAAACGAGTATGAGTTGAGAAGGCTGCGCGATCAGATGAATCCTCACTTCATTTTTAACGCCATGAACACGATTCGCGCCTTGATCGATGAAGATCCTGCGAAGGCTAAAAATGCCGTAACCCAGTTGAGCAATGTGTTGCGATCATCGTTGCAAGCAGGTGAAATGGACCTGATTCCACTTGCCAAAGAAATCGACATTGTGAAGGACTATTTAGAGATCGAAAAAGCGCGTTATGAAGAGCGCCTTGCGGTTACGTGGCATGTTGCAGCAGGCAGCGAAAAAGTTCGAATTCCGCCTCTTTTACTGCAAACCATCGTTGAAAACTGCATCAAACACGGCATAGCAAAACTGCCCGATGGCGGAAGCATTGAAATAACAACAAACCTTCACGCTGACGCGGTTGACATTCATATTTACAACACGGGAACATATGATCCCAACGCAAAAAGCAAAGCATCATTAGGTCTCGAGAATACAAAAAACAGGTTGAACCTATCGTTTGGAAAAAATGCATGGCTCACGATCGGAAATATTGAAAATCAGTTAGTTTTAACCACCATTCACCTTCCATTAAAACCCACCAAACATGATACGAGCAATAGTAATTGATGACGAAAGACTGGCACGTCAAGAGCTTAAAAACATTCTGCAACAGTTTGACAACATTCAAATTGTAGCCGAAAGCGGAAAACCCGAAGAAGCGTTAGAGCTCATCGAGAAAGAAAATCCTGACCTTATTTTCCTCGACATTCAAATGCCCGGAATGAACGGATTTGAAATGCTCAATGAAATCGATGGCAAGGCACCCGAAGTCATTTTTGTTACGGCTTATGACGAGTATGCACTCAAAGCCTTTGAAGTGAACGCCCTCGATTATGTGATGAAACCTGTGGAGGAATCGCGGCTGCACGAAGCCATCGAAAAAATTGCGAAGAGAATCGCAAAAAATAAGGTCGAATCAGAAGCACATGAAAACGATGGCAAGCTCGAACTGCACGACCAAGTTTTTCTAAAGGATGGCGAAAAATGCTGGTTTGTTGAATTGGAAAAAATCAGACTGTTTGAAAGCGAAGGCAATTACGTGCGCGTCTATTTCAATGAATCGCGACCACTCATCTTGAAGTCGCTCAACGCACTGACCTATCGCTTGAGCGAAAAGTATTTTTTCCGTGCCAGCAGAAAACACATCGTTAATCTGCGGTGGATCGAAAAGGTAGAAACGTGGTTTAATGGCGGATTGCTTGTGATTTTAAAAGATGGAACCAAGGTAGAAGTGTCGCGAAGGCAGTCGGTGAAACTGAAAGAAATGATGGCGCTTTAAACCAAGTGTAAACAATTCTTGTTTCATAGATATGTCGTATGCCAATGATATTTTAGAAAAGCTTTTTGGTGGAAACCGATCCGAAAATCGAACAGAAAAAGCAAAGCCACTCGTTTTGGACTCGGGCCAAATCAAGCGCAGCCAAGATCAGCGAAACGCATACGATGATTGGCAAAAAACCTGTTCTCAAGATTTCTTTTTCGAAGTAAAGCAAAACGCCATTTTCAGTCAAAAAAACCTGACTGAAGCGCTCAATTTTATTTGGTTTGACGCGTCAACGGCCAATGGGTTCCAATTTGATTTGAGCGAAATGAAAACTCCGCTTCCTGAGGCTTGGTTTGCCCTTGAAGCGATCAAAGAAAAAATCAACACCTTGGGCTACAGCGCTGCGAATGCCGAATTCTCCGTATTTGAAATAGACGATTTACTGTGCAGAAAAGAATGGATCTACCTGAAAACACCCTATCAAACGCGCATCGGCAAACCGCCTTACGCGCAACGCTTTGGAAACATTCAACTGGAGATGAATCAGCAAAAAAAGAGCACCATCAAGCTATTGGCAACAACGTATTCTGATCGAAACTACCTCGACCCGCAGCCGTTTGAAGAATTAGTAGAAGCCTTGTTTTACTGATTTTATAGCTTGACATAGCGTAGTATCTTTGCAACCTATTTTAATAATATGAAAATTACATTCCTCGCTTCACTGGCATTTTCCGCATGTTTAATCACTGCGTGTAACGATGTTGAACCAACTGAAACAGAAAACAACTCAGCCACAGAAACCCCTGTCAAGAATATTGCCGATGGCACGCTGAAGTTTGCTTATGTCAACACCGATAGTCTTTCGTTTAAATACGACATGATCAAAGACTTGGAGGAAGAAATCGTGAAAGAGCGCCTTCAGATGGAAAACCAGTTGCAAGCAATGGTAAGAGATTTAGAAAAAGACTATGCTGATGCGCAGCGAGAATCAGCAGGGTTATCGCAGGAGGCGCTGGGTATTCTCCAGCAAAAACTTTCGCAAAAAGAGCAAGGAATTATGCAGCAACGCGATGGCATGGAATCGCAACTCATGCGTAGCGAGCAGCAAAAAACAAACGAATACTTGGATCAGATTCAGGTCTTTTTGGATGAATATGCCAAAGCAAGTGGCTATGACATCATTTACGGCTTCAATGGTTTAAACAACCTCCTTTACATCGATAAGTCATACGATATTACGAATGACGTGGTGGATGCATTAAATGCGAAATACCAAGCCGAAAAGCTTACGGCCGACAAATAATGTACATCGCTAAAAAATATAAGGAGACGAACATTGTAGAGTACGTGCTTTATATGTGGCACATCGAAGAGTTGATCAGGTCGATGAATTTGGACATTGACGCCATTCAACGCAACGTAATCGATGCCTTTGAAGTGAGCGATGAATCAAAAGCAGAAATCCGCGCTTGGTATGCAGATTTGATCAAAGAAATGCGCAGTCAGGGCATTGTAGAGCAAGGCCATCTGGGTGAGCTCAACGAATACATGATGGAACTAACCTATTTACACCAAAGTTTACTCACCGTTTATCAAGACAAGGAATACCAAGAATTGGCTCGTCTAGCGCAACCAAACATCGAGGAATTGAAGAAAAAAGCGATGAAACAATCGCGCTTCGAAATCGAGACTGCGATGAATGGATTGTTTGGTGTGTTGGTGTTAAAGTTGAATAAGAAGCAAATTTCAGAGGCTACGCAAGACGCGGTGAAGACCATCTCAAAAATGATGGCTCACTTGGCCAAGCAATACCAGCAGATGAAGCAAGGCACACTTAGTTTACCCAAAGTAATGGGAAATTAAGAATTGAATGCGGCCAGCAAGAGTTTCAAATCTTTGCACGGTAAGTTCAGCGATTCTCCTAAATATTTATTGGTGAGCGTTCCGTTGTAGAGGTAAACTCCGTTTTGAATGCCCACATGATTTCGGATCATGTCCTCCACTCCACCTTCATCACCCATTTGCAATACCAAGGGGGCAATCACATTGCTCAAGGCGTGTGAAGCAGTTCTGCTGACCAATGAAGCAATATTTGGAACGCAATAGTGAATGATATCGTGTTTCTTGTACACGGGCTTGTCGAGGGTTGTAACCCTCGATGTTTCGAAACAACCGCCCTGATCGATGCTGATATCTACGATCACTGAACCTGATTTCATTTGCTGCACCATGTCTTCAGAAACGTAACACGGGGTGCGGCCAGACATGGTGCGGATTGCACCGATAGCGACATCGGCCCTCATCAATGCTTTTGCCAGCACTTTAGGCTGAATGGCTGAGGTAGAAACCCGCTGCCCAATGGCGTTTTGCAAGCGTCTCAATTTTGAAATCGAATTATCAAATACCCGCACATCTGCGCCCAACCCTAGTGCTGCTCGTGCGGCAAACTCGCCCACTGAGCCTGCTCCAATGATGACCACTTGAGTAGGTGAAACACCCGTAATTCCTCCAAGCATGATGCCTTGTCCTTTTTGGTTCATCAGGTATTCTGCAGCAATAAGCACCGCACTGGTTCCTGCAATTTCACCCATGCTCCGAACGATAGGCAAAACTCCGTCTTCATCGGCAATGTAGTCCCACGCGATGGCGGAAACTTTTTTAGCCATTAAATTTTTGATGTAATTTTTGGGTTGAACGTTGAGCTGCATGGCTGAGATGACCACCTGTTTTGGTTTCAAAAACTCCATCTCATCGTCAGAGACAGGTTCAACTTTCAACAGAATATCTGCTTTGTACACTTCTTCGGTGCTGTATGCGATCTCCGCTCCTGCCTCGCTGTATTCGTTGTCTAAAAAGTTAGATGCCTTTCCCGCATCTGTTTCGACCAACACGCGATGCCCGTTATTTACGAGTAGCTGCACCGCTTCAGGAACGAGAGCCACTCTGTTTTCCTGCATTGAAATTTCTTTTGGAATGCCAATAAACAAGCGCTTTCTGCGTGATCCAATGGGTTGCAACTTTTCCAGTGGAAGCATCATTGCTGCCTCGCTTAATGTTCGTTGCGTTTCTTTCGAAGTGCTCATGGTTAGTTCTTAAAGGTTAAGGTGCGGTGGTCATTGGTTGGGTCAACATCGATGTGGATGTGCAATGCATCTTCGGGAATGAGTGAACCGCCTTGTTCAGGCCATTCAATAAAGAGAATGGAATCGCTATTAAGGTAATCCTCCCAGCCAATTTCGATCAATTCTGACGGCTCTCGCAATCTGTAAAGGTCGAAGTGATAAATGGTTCCCTTTTCCGAGGACTCGTATTCATTGACAATCGAAAACGAAGGACTGCTCAAGCCTCTAGTTACTCCGAGGTCTTGACAAAGTATTTTAATGATGGAAGTTTTGCCTGCGCCCAAATCACCGTGAAAGCAAAACACAGTGTGATCGCGGTATAACGATCTGAATACTTGCTTTAGCTCGGTGACTTCCTCCAATGTTGGCACGATAAAGGGTTGATGCATCTTACAGTTTTCTAAGATACGACAAATATCCGCCACATATTTCTAACTCCGCTAATCTATTTTGGGGTGCAGATCACGAATGGAATGATCATTTCCTCTAAGGAGATGCCACCGTGCTGAAATGTGTCTTTGTAATATTTCACGTAGTGGTTATAATTGTTAGGATACGCGATAAAATCGTTGCTTTTAGCGAAAATGTATCTACTACTTACATTGGTTTTGGGAAGAAAAACGTCATCAGGGTTCAACACTTCAAAAACTTCCTTCGCCTTGTAGTTTAAATTTCGCCCCGTCTTGTAGCGCAAATTGGTGTTGGTGTTTCTATCGCCTACAACTTTAATTGGATGTTTTACGTGCACTGTTCCGTGATCAGTTGTCAGGATCATTCTTGCTCCCATGTCTTTAATGCCTTTTACAATATCGCGCAACGTAGAATGTTCAAACCAGGATAGCGTGAGCGAGCGGTAGGCCGATTCATCATCTGCCAATTCGCGAATTACTTCCATTTCGGTGCGCGCATGACTGAGCATGTCAACGAAATTGTAAACGATCACATTGAGGTCGTTGTTCACTAAAGAATGCAGTCCTTCACTCACCTTTTTGCCAAAATTCAGGTTGGTGATTTTGGCGTAGCTGTGCGAGTAATTCTTTCCGAGCCGCTTGATTTGCTCGACCAACAATTGTTCTTCGAATTGATTCTTGCTTCCTTCATCGTCTTCATTCATCCAATATTGCGGGTAACGTTTTTGAATTTCGCTGGGCAGCAATCCAGCAAAGAGACTGTTTCGCGCATACTGAGTAGCGGTTGGAAGAATACTCAAAAATGTGCGTTCCTCATCGATTCTAAAATCATCTGAAATGGCTTCTTGGATCACCTTCCATTGGTCTAACCTCAAGTTGTCGATCACGACCAAAAATGTGGGTTTACCCGATTTCAATTCTGGAGCGATCCAATTTTTAAATACGGTATGCGACATTTCAGGCTTATCAGCCGAGCGTCCGTTGAGCCAATCGATGTAATTTTCTTCGATGAATTTTGAGAACTGGCTGTTGGCCTCATCCTTCTGCATGCCCAGTATTTCCTGCATGCTCGGGTCGCCACTGCGGTCGAGCTCGAGGTCCCAATACACAATTTCTTTATAGAGCTTCATCCATTCTTGCCAGTCGAGTCGATCGTTTAAGCGCATTCCTATTTGCCGAAATTCTTGCTGATAACCGGTGGTCGTTTTTTCACTTACCAAGCGCTTACTGTCTAAGTTTTTCTTGAGGCTCAATAGGATTTGATTGGGATTAACGGGCTTGATCAGATAGTCAGAAATCTTCGAGCCAATCGCATCTTCCATGATGGTTTCTTCCTCGCTTTTAGTGATCATGATGATTGGAATACTCGGACGAATCGCTTTTATGCGTGTTAATACTTCCAAACCAGAAATTCCTGGCATATTCTCATCCAAAAACACCGCGTCAAAATCTTGGCTATTTATTTCGTCTATTGCCTCTAAACCGCTACTCACAGGGGTAACTGCGTAACCTTTGTTTTCTAAAAACATGATGTGTGGCTTCAATAAATCGATTTCATCGTCTGCCCAAAGAATTTTGACTTGCTCGTTGCTCATAAGTTGATTTTATCTTCGCGTCCAAAGGTAGACCAGGTGAGTACCCAACCAAGAATTAAAACGCTAAAGACTTTTAACGACCCTGTGTATGGTTTTATTACCGTAGACAATCCGCTTATTTTCAAATTGATTGAGCATCCTCATTTTCAGCGCTTGCGCAGGATAACCCAGTTAGGATTGACCAATTTGGTGTATGGTGGAGCCAACCACAGCCGTTTTCAGCACGCCATTGGCGCCATGAATTTGATGCGCAGCGCCATCAGTACACTGCGCTCAAAAGGAATTGAAATTTCAGAGGACGAAGAAGTGGGTGCTAAAGCAGCTATTTTGCTGCACGACATTGGGCATGGCCCCTATTCACACGCACTCGAAAATACGATTGTTCAAGGTGTCAATCACGAGTCGATTGGGCTCCAAATAATGCACAATTTAAATGCCGAGTTTGACGGAGCATTAACAATGGCCATCGCTATTTACACGGGGAAGTATCCGGTGCATTTTTTACACCAATTGGTGAGCAGCCAACTCGACACTGACCGCTTAGATTACTTGAAGCGCGACAGTTATTTCACGGGCGTTTCAGAAGGTGTGATTGGCTCAGAGCGCATCATTAAAATGTTGACTGTGCACGATGGCAACTTGGCCGTTGAAGCGAAAGGAGTGTATTCGCTAGAGAAATTTCTCATCGCCCGAAGGCTGATGTATTGGCAGGTTTATTTGCATAAAACCGTTGTCTCAGCAGAGTTTTTATTGATGAATATTTTATTGAGAGCCAAAGAATTGATGGCGAAAGGACATCATTTAGACGCTTCTAAATCATTGACGTTTTTGCTGAAAAACAATGAGAAATTCAACCTTAATGAAAGCGAAGTATGGTTGAAACACTTCTTAAAATTAGACGACTTTGACGTTCTGTATTCGATGAAGCAATGGATTGACGCAGACGATAAAATCATCAGTGAAATGTGCAGGCGCTTGATCGACCGTCAGTTGCTCAAGGTCAAACAAATCGATGCACCACTTAGCGATGACCAAATGGATGGTTTAAAAACCAAGGCTGCGAAAATGTTGAATGCTGACGCAGAAGATGCGAGGTATTTGGTATTCCAAAAATCGATTTCAAACCGCGCTTACAGTTCGGGTGACGAAAGCATCAATATTCTTTACAAGGACGGCACGGTGCGCGATATTTCTGAAGCTGCGAGCATTTTCAGGTTTTCATCACTCGAAGCGAGCGAAACAAAACACTTTCTGTACTTTCCAGAAGGCCTCAACGTTCAATAACCCATGTTAATAACTAGCCGTTTTGTTAGCAAGATGGCCGCTGTATCGGGCTACTTTTGAACGATCTTAAGTAGGCTATGTCTACCTTCGCACACTTTAAAATGACATGGAGTTTACCGCATTACAAATCGCAGAACTTTTAGGAGGAATCGTTGAGGGAGACGCATCAACGGTGGTGAACGATCTTTCGGTGATTGAAAACGGCAAACCAAACACGCTGACCTTCCTCGCTAATCCGGCCTACACAGAACACATTTACACAACGAAAGCTTCGGTAGCCATCGTGGCAAACACGTTTAAGGCCGAGCGCGCTTTACCCGTTCAGCTTTCGCTCATAAAAGTGGAAGACCCGAGATTGGCCATTGCTAAACTGATGGAAATGTATGCCCAAATGGCCAAGAAACCTGCTGGAACGCATCCATCGGCTGTGGTTGATGCTTCATCTCAAATACATGCATCGGCATACATCGGACCCAATACGGTGATCGAAGCAGGAGTAACAATTGGAGAGGGTGCATCTGTGGCAGCGTTGAGTTTTGTGGGAGAAGGTTCATCCATCGGGAAAAACTCGGTGATTCATGAGCGCGTGCACATCGGCCATCATTCTGTCATCGGAAATGAATGCATGATTCAACCAGGCGCTGTAATCGGTGGTGATGGTTTTGGTTTTGCGCCCAACGCTGAAAATCAGTATCAAAAAGTAGTTCACCTCGGAAAAGTAGTGCTCGAAGACCATGTAGAGATCGGTGCCGGCACAACCATCGACCGAGCAACCCTAGGAAGCACCATCATTCGCAAAGGAGTGAAATTAGACAACTTGATACAAGTTGCGCATAATGTTGAGATTGGAGAAAATACCGTAATCGCGGCACAAACAGGCATTGCAGGTTCAACAAAAATCGGCAAGAATTGTATGATTGGAGGTCAAGTTGGAATTGTTGGACACATCACCATAGCAGACGAAGTGAAAATTGCAGCACAGTCAGGCATTGGAGGAAGTATTAAACAGAAAGGACAGGTTGTTCAAGGTTCTCCGGCTTTGCCCATCGGAGACTTTAAACGTTCGTATGTCCACTTCAGAAATTTACACGAACTCAGCGATAATATCAATGAGCTAAAGCACAAACTGCCTAAAACAGATAAGCATGGCTGAGAAGCAGAAAACCTTAAAAAGCTCCTTTACCATTGAAGGAGTAGGCCTTCACACTGGAAAAAATACAACCATAACAGTCAAGCCATCAGAGCCAGACACGTGGTATGTATTCAAGCGAACCGACTTACCCGGAGAGCCAACCATCAAAGCAGATGTTGATAATGTAATCAGCACGCAGCGAGGTACAACACTGGGTAATGAGTTCATGCAAGTCAACACTACAGAGCACATTCTAGCGGCTTTGTACGGAATGGGAGTTGACAATGCACTGATCGAACTGAACGGACCTGAGATTCCGATTTTAGACGGCAGTGCGCGCTTGTTTGTTGAAGCCATCGAATCGGTGGGCATCAAAGAGCAGGAAGCGATCAAAGAATACTTCGTTTTGAAAGAAAACCTCACCTTTGAGGATCCTGAAAAAGAGGTAGAAATGCTCGCTGTTCCATCGCCTGATTACCGAATCACCGTGATGGTCGATTACAGGTCGCCAATGCTAGGCACGCAGCATGCCAGCATGTATAACATCAATGAGTTTAAACACGAGTTTTCACGTTGCAGAACATTTGTCTTTTTGAGGGAACTGATGCAATTGGTGAACAATGGCCTGATCAAAGGTGGTGACGTTGACAATGCTATTGTGATGGTAGATTCTGACACTTCATTGATGCCGGAAGAAGACAAAGACAAGTTAGCTGCAACCTTCAATCGCGATAAATCTGAATTGGATATTGTGGGCATCGGCATTTTAAATAATGTAAAGCTTCATTTCACCAATGAGCCCGCGCGGCACAAATTGCTTGATATTGTGGGCGATTTAGCGCTGGTTGGAAAACCTATTCAAGGTCATATTTTGGCAGCGCGCCCAGGTCACACTACAAACGTTGCGTTTGGAAAAATGCTGAAAGATTTAATCAAGAAAGAGCAGAAATCGGGCCCTACGTTTGATATCAACGCTGATCCGGTGTATGGAATTACTGAAATCAGCGACATGCTTCCGCACCGCTATCCCTTTTTATTGATCGATAAGATCATCGAAATGGGAGAAAACCACATTGTTGGAATTAAAAATGTGACCATGAATGAAGAATTCTTTCAAGGTCATTTTCCAGGAAATCCCGTTATGCCAGGAGTGCTTCAAGTAGAAGCAATGGCACAATGTGGTGGTATTTTAGTGATGAGTCAAATCGAAGACCCGTGGAACTATGAAACCCTGTTTGTAAAAATCGACAAGGTTAAATTTAAGAGGAAAGTTGTTCCCGGTGATACGCTCGTATTTAAACTCGACCTTATTGCACCGGTTAGGCGCGGAATGGTCGCGATGAAAGCATCAGCCTATGTTCGTAATCAAGCGGTAGCAGAAGGAGAATTAATGGCACAAATTATTAAAGTGAGGAACGATGAGCGAGTTAAGAGCGAACATTCATCCTGACGCAAAAATTGGCGCGAATGTTACCATCGAGCCGTTTTCTACCGTTTATGGAAATGTTGAGATTGGCGATGGAACGTGGATTGGCCCTAACGTAACAATTATGGATGGCGCTAGGATTGGAAAAAACTGTAAAATTTTCCCAGGCGCAGTGATTTCTGCTGTACCTCAAGATTTGAAATACGCTGGAGAAGACACCCACGCCATTATTGGCGACAACACCACCATCAGAGAATGCGTGACCATCAATAAAGGCACTACCGATGCTTGGAAAACTGAGGTCGGGTCAAATTGCTTGCTGATGGCCTATGTGCATGTGGCGCATGACTGTAGTATTGGAAACCACGTAATTCTCGCCAATTGTGTGAATTTAGCCGGACACATCCGCATTGAAGATCATTCCATTTTAGAAGGAATGGTGGCCGTGCAGCAATTCTTACGAATTGGAAAGCACTCGTTTATTGCCGGTGGCTCATTGGTTCGAAAAAACGTTCCTCCGTATGTGCGCGCAGCACGTGAGCCGCTAAGTTATGTAGGCATCAACGCCATCGGGCTGAAGCGCAGAGGGTTTAGTGAAGCCGATGTAAAACGCATCGAAGACATTTATCGCAGCATTTATGTGTTGAACAAAGTGACTTCAAAAGGAATAGAAGCGGTAAAAACAAGCATCGAAGATTCGCCTTTTAAGGAAGAAATCGTTTCGTTTTTTGAATCGTCAGAGAATGGTGTAATGCGCGGACTCGCTTAACGATGGTCATTGAGCTCAAAAACATCGGAAAGAAATACAACGAAAACTGGATTTTTGAAGGTGTAAACGCTCAGTTTGAGTCTGGTAATGTTTATCCGATTATAGGCAATAATGGCAGTGGAAAATCTACACTGCTGCAAATCATATCAGGTTATGTAAGCCCGAGTGAAGGAACCATAACCTATGATCAAGGCGAAATAATCCCCATTGATCAATGGTATAACCAAATTTCTATTGCCGCGCCCTACCTCGATCTTTTTGAGGAGTTTACCATCGAAGAGTCCATCGACCTGCATGCGAGCTTAAAGCCGTTGAAGCATAAAAAACAGCACATTCTTGATGAGATTGAATTGAGCAACCATCGGCATAAAACCTTGAAGCAATTGAGCTCTGGAATGCGCCAACGCGTGAAACTTGCATTAAGCATCTACAGCGAAACCCCTGTTCTACTGCTCGATGAGCCGTGCTCAAACCTCGATGTAAAATGGACCAATTGGTACAATGAAGCGCTCATTGCATCGCGCGAAAACCGAATCGTGATTATCTGCTCAAACAGTCAGACGGAAGAATTAAGGCTAGCCAATAAAGAAGCGTTGAACCTTGCTTAACTTACTTTTCATCATTGATGATGGTAAGGTCACCGCGCAATTCATTAAAGTTTTCTGATCGCAAGATGTAGTAGTACGTTCCCGAAACCTGATCGACAGGAACCCACTCGTTTCGATAAGGCTTCGCCTCAAATACCTTTTGCCCCCAGCGGTTATAGATAAACAAATGAGCATCTGCAAAACTTTCAATGTTTGAAATGTAGAAGGCATCGTTGAGGCCATCTCCATTGGGTGTAAGCACATTGGGAATACTCAAACAAGGATCAACCTCAATACTGAGCGTATCTTGCAGAGCATTGCCACAAAAATCTGTTACCCGAACAAAGTGGATGTTGTTTTGCCGTGAAACTACCCTGAATGAGCTCGAATCAATGTTTTCATACACTTCGCCAAGTATTGGACTTTCTGCGGGAATCCACTCAAAGGTATAACCGCCTGCCCCACCTTGCGCAAGGGCTCGAATGATGTATTCTTCGCCATAGCAAAGATTGGCGTCTCCAGAAAGCGTCAAGTCCATTTCAGCGTATTCTGGAACAAAAATCGATGATGAAGCCACTGCTTCATTCATACAAAAATCAGTTACTGTAAGTGAAACGATTTGGGAAACGGATGAAACAAAGGTGATGGCTGTATCAGAATCATTGCTCGACCATAAATACGTCAACGGAGCAAGTCCTCCGCTCACTTCTGGATCCAAGAAATAGGATTCGCCACCGCAACGGCCATCAAAGGAAGGAAGACTAGCTGTGAGCGAATCAACCTGAATAGCGTTTATAAAAAACGTGGTATTGAACTGTCTTCCGCAGGCATCTTCTGTCCAGAAAAAGAGCGTGGTATCCTGATTTATGGTAACAGTAATGGTTGAGTCGTCATCAAACGTTGGGTTGATTTGGTCCCACGAGTAATTGAATGGTCGAATACCGCCAGAAAATTGTGGATTCACAAATAATTCTGAACCAATGCAGTAGATGGTTGAGTCGGGAAATTCCACTGTTAATACATCAGGCACCTTTACACCCAATTCTGCTGTATCTATAACCGTTCTCCCACAGTCATCGGTTACAGAAAGTAATACCTGCATGGTTCCATTCACTGTGACCAGCGAAGTGCTCGTAGTATCTCCATTTGACCATAAGTAACTGAAGGGTGCAGTTCCAAA
The DNA here is from genome assembly GCA_018401875.1 of Salibacteraceae bacterium. GTDB lineage: Bacteria > Bacteroidota > Bacteroidia > Flavobacteriales_G > Salibacteraceae > SHAN690. Next base: position 122,923 of record JAGYJZ010000007.1, on the reverse strand, counting down.
ATCAATTAGGCTTTCGAGGTTAATACTTTCGCCTGCGCAGTTCACTAATGAGTCGTTTAAAATGGATAAAACGGGGTCATCCGCATAATCTTTTGTAACAATGATGGTATCAAAATAAGTGGTTAGTGCACAGCTGTCCTGCACTTGCACCGCAAAAGTGTCTAAGCCACCATTCGGACTCAGTTGCACTACAATCGTATCGCCCGTCATTCCATTATTCCATGTATACGAAAAAGGCGGTGGGCCACCACTTAGCGCGTGCGCATACAGAATCAATGAGTCTGGCGGACAAGTAAGTGTTGTATCCAATGTTTTATCTACAGCAATATCGGCTAAATCATAGATGTAAAGCGTTCCCGAACTTACAAAAGTGTCGCCACAAAGCGTAACACTAACGGCAGAAATGGTAAATGTTTCGATGCCTTCAGCAATGCCGTCAAAAAAAGGAGCGATGGTGATGGTGGTATCAAAAACTCCAGGTAATAAAATAATGGTATCTGGGATCAAGGCAAAATCAACTCCATTCGTAGCAGTACCAGAAAAGAAAAGGAACGTTACTGAAGTGTCTGTAGTATCACCGCGCGTAAAAAGAATGTCGGCCGAGCCGCAGCCTTCGTTGATGGTGCTATCACCGTTTACCGTTGCGATACTCACTTCAATCAGATTGGAGGTAAAACTACCCCCTTCAAGGAAAACACCAGAATCAAGTGCTCCATCAGCCACATCGGCAATAGCCATTTTAATGTGGTAGGTATCGCCACAGATTACTTGCGCAACAGCCTGCATAGAAACTGTAAGTCCGCCAAACAATACGTTGGTATCTACCGGTGCTGTATAATTATTGACGAAGTATTGAGCATTGCACGGACAGCCAGGATTGCACTGCCCTTGGCCTGGCGCATCATTGATGGAGTTGATGGTGACTGGAATATTCGTTCCGGGAAGTACAGCCAAGTTCACCGCACCATTTGTAAAAGGACCGGCAATACCTGGGCCACTCAAAAAGAATCCAAACACATCATTAAAGGCAGAGCAAATAAAACCAGGATACTCCACACTGGCGAAGGTGTAATTAAACCGTATGGTATCTCCTTGGGGTACGAAATCAAATTCTAACACAGCTGCATTGTGCAGACCAGGAACCAATTGCGCTAAATCTGGATCACCTACACCATCAGAAGCCGTTGGCCCGGGATTGGGATTCACCGCAGAGCCACTTTTATCCTCCGTGCTTCCCGAGCAAAGCATAACGCCATAAGGAATTGCAACGGCTGTATTTGTTGACGTGAATTCAGCGATCTGCGTTGAATCATAGCCCACTTGGTTGCCAAAAGCAGTGGTATCACATCCAGTAAACGTGGCATTGAAAGCGGTAACTCCAGTCCCTAATAAAACGTTTTGAACATAGTAATCAGCCCAATTGCCGCTTTGTTTGGCGCTCGTAATATTCAGCTGAGAAAAGCCACTTAGGGCAGAAAAGAGCAATAATAAAACTGTTGAAAAGTGTTTATGCGACATACGGTATAGACGTGTTCTTTATGTTTTCAGTTGCTCGCTCACCCTCGAATTGATCGCGACATTTCAGCCACTTTTTCTTTGAGCGACTCTTTGTAATCAATCATTTTCTGTTGCAAGGCTTGATCGGATGAAGCGATGATTTGAGCAGCCAAAATTCCGGCATTCTTAGCAGCATTGAGCGCTACCGTGGCAACAGGTACTCCGTTTGGCATTTGTAAAATGGAAAGGATAGAATCCCAGCCATCGATCGAATTGGAAGATTTTACAGGAACTCCGATCACTGGAAGTGGCGTTATGGAAGCTATCATTCCGGGCAAATGCGCTGCCCCACCCGCTCCTGCTATGATTACTTTTAGTCCGCGCTTGTGCGCTTCACGTCCGTAATTCATCATTTTTTCGGGAGTTCGGTGCGCAGAAACAATGTCCACTTCTACTTCAATTCCAAAATCTTTTAAGATGTCAACCGCATCTTTCATCACGGGGAAGTCGCTTTTACTTCCCATAATAATTCCAACGAGGGGTGTATTTACCATGCGGCTAATTTACGCGATTACACGAATCATTGCTTTGATCTCCTTCGCTTTTTCCAAGGCTTGGTCTGAAGAACTTCCCAAAATCGTCACGTGGCCCATTTTTCGAAATGGTTTGGTCAGTGCTTTTCCATACACATGCGGATACACGCCACGTTCAGCAATGGCTGCATCCATGCCTTCGTATACAACGGGTCCTGAAAATCCTTTTTCACCCAATAAATTAATCATTGCGGCTGGAGATCGAAGGGAAGTATCGCCCAAAGGCCAGTTGAGAATCGACCTCAAATGAATGTCGTATTGGGAAGTAAAGCACGCTTCAATGGTGTGGTGTCCGCTGTTGTGAGGACGAGGGGCAATTTCATTGATCAGTACTTGACCGTCTTTCGTTAGGAACAATTCAACCGCCAACAGACCGACCATATCAAGCGTTTCGATCAGTCGCTCAGCCAGCGCGCGTGCTTCTGATTCCACTTCTGGTTTTATGCGGGCTGGACTCACCAAATAGTCGACCAAATTGGCTTCAGGATCAAACACTTGCTCTACCACTGGAAAAGATTTCACTTCGCCCTTTTCATTGCGCGCAACCAATACTGCCAATTCCATTTCATAGTCAACCCACTGCTCAAGCACCGATGGAGCATCGAATCCGCTTGGAATATCCTCTTCTGATTTAATAGGAGTAACGCCTTTGCCATCGTATCCACCCACGCGCATTTTTTGCATAACCGGCAATAGACTTTTATGCTGATAAATTTCTTCGCGCTTCTCTACCAAGGCGAATGGGGGTGTTGGGAAACCGTGATTCTGATAAAACATTTTTTGGGCGCCTTTGTCCTTGACCATTTCTAGTATTCGAGGTTGTGGAAAAACCTTCACGCCTTCGCTTTCCAATTTCTTGAGGGCTTCAATCGACACATTTTCAATTTCGATGGTCACTACATCGCACTTTCTGCCCATCGCGTAAACAGCCTCAGCATTATTCCGATCAGCGCACACAAATTCATGCGAAATTTCGCTGCATGGCGCCTCGGCATCAGGATCTAACGTATAAATTTCGTGCCCGTAATTCAGTGCATTCTGAATAAACATGCGACCGAGCTGCCCACCACCAACGATTCCTATTTTCATTCTATCTTGAAATTAGTCGGCAAAGTTAGAAGCACAAATCAGGATTCAAGAAAGATATTAGACTATTCGCTATAATTCGTGGATTTTCAAGCCTTACATTTGCAGCCCCAAAAACAGCAATCGGTGATTCAAGTAAAAGACAAGTCGTTTCGTGTATACATTCCACAAGATGAAATATCTGCTGCTATCAAGCGAATCTCTGCTGAATTGATGCAGGAATACAAGGGTAAAGATCCACTGTTTTTGTGCGTTTTGAACGGTGCGTTTATGTTTTGCAGCGACCTTATGAAGCAGTTTAGTGGTCCTGCAGAGATCGGTTTCATCAAGGCTTCATCGTATGTGGGAATGGCAACTACCGGCAAAGTAGCTTTTCAAGAAGCTGGCACACTGAATGTTAGCGGCCGTGATGTAATCATCGTAGAAGACATTGTGGACACGGGAAATACCTTGTTGGCCTTGCGCGAACACCTCATGCAGTTAAAGCCTCAGTCAATAAAAGTGTGCACACTACTATTCAAAAAAGAAGCATACCAACAGTCTCTACCTATTGATTATGTTTGTTTTGAGACTGAAAATAAATTCTTACTCGGGTATGGCCTTGACTATGATGGTTATGGTCGTAATCTTCCTGAGGTTTATATTTTAAACGATTGATATGATCAACATCGTAATATTTGGCCCTCCTGGAGCAGGAAAGGGAACACAAAGCGAAAAAATACTCGAAAAATACAGCCTGGTTCATATCTCGACAGGCGATTTGTTTAGAGCCAACATCAAAGGAGAAACAGAACTCGGACTGAAAGCAAAATCCTTTATGGACAAGGGCGAACTGGTGCCCGACTCAGTAACCATCGATATGCTGCGTGCAAAAGTGAACGAAAACCCACACGCCAATGGTTTCATTTTTGACGGTTTTCCGAGAACAACACCTCAGGCACAGGCATTGGATGCTTTGCTAGATTCACTCAACACCTCTATTTCGGTCTGCCTTTCATTGCAAGTACCCGATGAAGAATTGGTGGTACGTTTAATCAACCGAGGTAAAACCAGTGGCCGAGCAGATGACGCTGACGAAGGAGTGATTAGAAACCGATTGGCCGTTTACATGAGAGAAACTGCACCGCTCAAAGACTTTTACAAGCAACAAAACAAACTCGAAGAAATTCATGGCGTAGGCACGATCGATGAAATATTCGGGCGCTTGTGCACGGCCATCGACAAGCATGCGTAAGCACTTGCATCGGAATATTTCCATTGCAGCAATCAATACATCCGTCTGCTGACGGAAACAACCATGGCCAAAAACCGAAAAATACACTCGAGCAACTTTGTAGATTACGTAAGAATAAATTGCACCAGCGGTGATGGAGGCGCTGGGGCTTCGCATTTTCGAAGAGAGAAATTCGTTGCCAAAGGCGGTCCTGATGGCGGTGATGGCGGCCGTGGCGGACACATCATTCTGGAGGCCGATTCGCAATTGTGGACCTTGCTTCACTTAAAATACAAAAAGCACGTGCGGGCTACGCACGGAAAACCGGGCGGAAAACAATGCTCTACTGGAGCAAGCGGAAAAGATGTTGTGGTGAAAGTGCCTTTGGGCACTGTGGTCAAAAATGCCGATACCGGTGAGTTTGTATGTGAAATTACAGAACCCGGCCAACGCACTATTCTAGCCGAAGGAGGTCAAGGTGGACTTGGAAATTGGCACTTTAAAAATGCTACTCTTCAAACACCGCGCTTTGCACAACCAGGTACTTCAGGCATCGAAGCATGGTTTATTCTTGAATTAAAAATATTGGCTGATGTGGGATTGGTCGGTTTTCCCAATGCAGGAAAATCAACCTTACTGAGTGCTGTTTCAGCTGCTAAACCTGAAATTGCAGACTACGCGTTTACTACACTCACGCCAAATTTGGGCATCGTTCCCTATTACGATGAACGCTCATTTGTGATGGCTGATATTCCTGGAATCATTGAAGGTGCCAGCGAAGGAAAAGGCCTCGGATACCAGTTTCTGAAACACATCGAGCGGAACTCGGTGCTGCTTTTTCTCATCCCTGCCGACAGTGCCGACCATTTCAAAGAATTTCAGATTCTTGAAAACGAACTCCAGCAATACAGTGAAGAATTATCGCACAAAGAGCGCATTGTAGCCATCTCAAAATCAGATATGCTCGACCAAGAATTAATGGATGAAATCGCGAAGACTTTCCCAAAAAACTTGCCCCATATTTTCTTTTCTTCGGTGAGCCAATCAAATTTACCGAAGTTGAAAGATCTGATTTGGAAGAGCTTACAAACCAATCAATCAGAAGAAAATGCTTAGACGGCTGCGCATCTATTTTACGGGTTTTGCCATCGGATTGATCATGGTTTACATCATGTTTGGCAATGACGATTCTCGTGATTTAGACATTTGGACGCCCTCTCAACGCATCTTAGAAGAGATAAGAAATGACTCGTTGCTCAACGCGAGTGAAACGATGGCTTGCTACCAGCAATGCCTCGGATTATCGGATTCGCTCTTGCTCAGTATTTGGACGGATTCAGAAGTAAAAAGCCTCAATCCGGGTGGAAAACCATACCGCTATTCCATTACCCTGGAAACGGACGATCAACAGTTTGAAGCACTGGTAGAGCGCAATGAAAAAGAAGAGCAACGCTTGCTTTCCATTGAAGACAAACTGCATACAACCAACTGCAATTGTGACTAGTCCGCTGTTGCACAATAGCGGTGAATGGAATACACTGCTCGATGAGCTGGCTCCTTCGTCAATTATTGTACTCACCGACCACAACACTGAAAACCACTGCCTGCCCTATTTTTTATCGACCTACCTCGAAGGTGAAGAATTCATTCACCTGAGCGTATTGCCAGGCGAAGAGTCCAAATCCACAGCGTGTGCCGAAGAACTTTGGAGCGTTTTATTGGAAGAAGAGGTTGACCGCAAAGCACTATTCATCTCATTGGGCGGAGGAGTGATTACTGATTTAGGTGGCTTTGTAGCTTCTACTTTTAAGCGAGGAATGCCATTTATTCACGTGCCAACCACGCACCTCGGCATGACCGATGCCGCGATTGGTGGTAAGAATGGCGTGAATTTTCAAGGACTCAAAAATCAATTGGGCACAATTCGTCAACCAAAAGCCATTTTAATCGATGCTAAATTTTTAGACACCTTACCTGAACTTGAGCGCAGGGCAGGATTCATGGAAACATTGAAGCACGCGCTCATCGCTGACGCAGCATTTTGGAAAAACCTGAAGAACCGTGATGATTCAACCCGTGCCGTTTCCAATGAAATCATTCACCATAGCGCATCGATAAAGCAGCGCATCATCGCACAAGACCAAGACGACTTCGGCATCCGACAATCCTTAAACTTTGGGCATACCGTTGGTCATTCTGTGGAAGCGCTAACTGGAATCTCTCACGGTGAAGCCGTGGCTTTCGGAATCGTGGCGGAATCCTTTATTTCAAATCGGCAATGCGGCCTGTCTGACGATGAGCTAGATGATATTTGCCAAGTGGTGTTTGGATGCTTAACGCCATCGCTTTCTGCCGATCTCGATACAGAAGCACTTATTCAACTCATGAAGAGTGATAAAAAAAACGAGTACGGTGAAGTTCGCTTTAGCCTAATTTCTAACATTGGGAAATCCAATATCGGTGAAACTGTGCCGATAGAGGTTGTAGCGCAATCCATTGCATTTGCACTGTCAAAGATGAAGCGATGAAATACATTCTCAAGGCTAAAACACATTCGCTTAAAAACTCGATTGACCTTCCGGGGTCGAAGAGCATTAGCAACCGGGTGCTGATTATTCAAGCCTTGGCGAAACAATCTTTTGAGATCAAAGACATCAGCAATGCAGACGACACGCGCGTTCTTCAAAAGGCGCTCGAACACAACGACATTATAACAGACGTAGGTCCAGCAGGAACAGCAATGCGATTTTTAACCGCACTTTATGCTTCACAACCGGGTGAAAAAGTACTGACAGGGTCAGACAGGATGAAAAAACGTCCGATCCATATTTTGGTCAATGCATTGAGATCACTCGGAGCGAGCATTACTTATTTGGAAAAAGAGGGATTTCCACCGTTACACATTCAAGGGCGGAGACTGACAGGCGGTGAAGTAAAAATGAACGGCAATGTGAGCAGTCAATTCATCACTGCGCTCATGCTGATTGGTCCAACATTGCCCCAACCATTGGTCATCAACATTGAAGGCGATCCGTTATCTCGTCCCTATATCATCATGACTCAAACATTGATGCAGCGATGCGGTGCGCAGGTTGAGTTTGATCAAAACAAGATTATCGTTAAGCCAGGTCGCTATCGTTCGAGCAATTTTGTGATCGAACGCGATTGGTCAGCCGCAGCATTTTGGATGAGTTTTGGGGCGTTGGCCAACCGCACCAATTTATTGCTCAACCAACTGCAGCCAGAATCTATCCAAGGTGACATTGCAGCCATAGAACTCTTTTCAAAACTCGGAATAAAGTCAACATTTGAAGAAGGCGGATTAAGGCTGACGAAACAAAAGTTGGATAAAGCCGACCACGAGTGGAATTTCAGGAATCACCCTGACTTGGTTCAACCGGCCATATTTGCAGCCGCAGGACTTCAAAAAACGTTCACACTGCATGGTCTCGACAACTTGCGACTGAAAGAAACTGACCGGATTGCAGCCATCGAAAAAGAGCTGTCTAAAATGGGAGTGGATGCGAGAACTGAAGGCTTTTCGATGCACTTAAACGCCTCTACTCCAGCTCAACCCAACGATTATTTCGAATCGTATGACGACCATCGTATGGTAATGTCGGTAGCTCCGTTGAGCTTATTGTTCAGTGAAATACGCATCGAAAATCCGATGGTGGTCACCAAGTCTTACCCCGGTTTCTGGAAACAAGTGGAGAAATTTGTGGATGTGCGACCAATTCGCTAAGCGTCAAATAAACCTTTAGTGGTGCGTTAGTTTCACATTAGAAAACTTCCAGAGGTTGTAATCTCGAACAAACAACCCAAAGGTGGGCGCTAATTTATTTTCTAATATAAATTTCGATTCAATGGGAGTAGCGTCTTGATTTTCTACCCAGAACTCACCTACCAGCACCGTGGCCAGTAAAGCATACACAAGAACAATGCGCTTGATGATTTGACTATTTATATTTTCCATTTACTCTTTCTCTGGGTAAAACTCAACTGTAGCGAACGTGTAATCGGTAACACCATTTTCTTAAAGCGCTCAAATTTAATACAATATACTTACAAAAAAATGTTTTTCTCAGTTACAGTATTTATCTTATTCACATCAAAACTTCATGTATAGCTGAACCTTCACTTCTGTGCGCGAAGGACCATCGATTTCGTTCAACCCACTGCCGTTCTGATCGCGGTTGGCAAAATAAGTTTGCGCCAAACGCACCGTGATATTACTCCATCGCGTGAGGTCATACTTGAAAATCAAGTATGCTCTGCTTCCTCGGTTGTAATATGCCGGTACTGAAAACGAATACAATACATCGTTTTCATAGGCGTAAATTCTGCTTGTATAGCTTTCGGTGTCAAACATCGCGTAGCGCAACTTTAACTCATACCGCGCAGGCCACGATGGTTTCCAAACAACATCTTGGTAAAGAAGCCACCCGTTTTCATTCTTTCCATCAGCTTCATCTACGGAGACCAATTCAACACGGCTGCGCAACGACAGCGTTTTACTCACCTCGAGCTGCCAATTGATTCGATACCACTGTCGAGAGAGCATTCCAATGGCCGAAGTAGCCGATTCTTCCATTGTAAAATTGTCTTGTTTATTTTCGAAACGATAGCGCGCATAGGCTTTGAATCGTTTTGACGGTCGATACTCAAGTTGCGTCAATAACTCTGCGCCCGATGATGGTGCATCCACACCAAATCGCAACCAAGGGAAGGTAAACAAATCGTAATATCCTGTAAATTTCCAGTCTTTTCCCAACTTGGCTGCGAATCCCATGTACAAACCATTTTCATTCGTGTTTCTGCTGCTCTCGCTTACGGCATTGCTGCGCGGTGAATTGTATGATTCGCTAAAATTTCTATGCAGAATGGAAATATCGAAACCTTGGTCAAGGCTGATAATGGCTCCGTTGAGGCTCGCTGTGCCGCCATCAAGACGCAACGAATTTTCACCGTAAGCCATGATGTTGCGGTAAATAAATTGGTAATCAAACCCAGCCACAAAAAAGTCATTGGCAACGGGTTCAAAGCTGCGGTAAAGCTGTGTATTGGGAGCAAAATTTCCTCCATACTTGGTATAGACACCTGTTATTCCGATTTGAAAGGCATCGGTATTATAACGCACATGACCGCCAGTATTCATTTCAGAAATCGCGTCTTTATCGTCTAATTGATCGGGGGTGCCGTGTATTCCGCTCAATTGAAACGATGAAAATTCTGACACGAGTTGACTTTGATCGTTGAGGCTGTCGCCAGAACTGAGGTTGGCATCCACATTTTTATAGCTAAAAAATGTAGTAACATCCACTTGGCCCAGTTCGAGAGTAGTAGCCGCCCCGCGCATAAAATTGTTTTCATCGGCTGAGGTGTAAGGCGTAATTTCTCTGGCATTGCGCTTTACACTGGCCACGTCAGCTGATTTCCCAAAAGCCAACCCTGACCAAAACGTGAGTCCTTGTCCGAATTGAGCTTGGTAGTCACCTACAATGGCTTGCTTGATGATTCCCCGATTTCCGATGTAAATGTGACCCGAATAAAAGTCAAATCCATTGGGTTGCGAAGCGCCAAAAAACTGCTCACCGGCATCTTTTTCCATGGTTACCCCAACGCTCAAATTGTTGAGGTATCGAAATCGGTATCGCGCCAGTACCCGCTCAGGCGTGCCGAGATAACGACTATTTGGACGTTCGGCCAACACAGAATCTTCGATGGGTTTGAAACCTTCCATCTGTTCCACCACGCGCTGATATCGAATAAAAGCTTCGCTGCTTCCCTCCTTCTTGATGGCTTCCCAACTAAAGGTGCGATCATCCCCCAATCCGCCAATTTTTATGAACGGTAAAATGGCTTGAATGGCATACAAATCAAGGCCTTCAACGCCCTGCAGCTCGTAGCTAGAAATAAATCGACCAGTAAATTCTCGGTGACGAATGATGGCTTCAATTTGAAACTCACTCAAAATGATTAACCTGCGAAAATCATCGCGCTCCGCGCGATTGATGTTCAGAGGATGGTCGTAGTAATAGTTTAGATCTTCGAGCAGTGTGGTGAAATCAAGGTTTTCCACTTCCAAATTTTCAGAAATCAGCTCTACCATCTGGTCCAAGGCCGCTTGCTTATCCTCATCGATGCGCTGCGCTAACAGCACATCGTGCAACAAAACCAGCAACATGAGACAAATCAGCCGTTTCATTTTTTACGATTTCCGAACGTATAAGCGAGGGATGCCGTTGCGCCAAACCCTAATTGTTGGCTCCATTGGTTGCTCACATCCAAGACAATGCCCCGCCATGTGTATCCAATGCCGAAGGCGTATGAATTATTCAACGTTGAAAATCCTGTGCGCATGCAGAAGTGCTCAGCCGGTTCGTATTCCACGCCCATGCGTCCATTGATCGGCAAATCCAAGTCTTTATCCACTTGACCCACCATGCTCACCTTATCTGAAAACGCATAGCGTGCCCCGATTTTGAGCACTGTTGGCGTGCGTTCGTTGTCGAAATCAGCCAATTTTGCGCGGGTTGGATTGACGAGATGAACCCCAATGGCCACCTTTTCGTTGGGAGTCACCAACACCCCAATTTCGCCCGTTACGGTTGATTGACTGCCATACACATCGCCAATATTGATCTGCACATAATTCAACTGTACACCCAAGCTGATGACATCACTGAGCTTTCGTGCATACGAAACACCAAAGCGATTGTCGTTGTAAGAAGCGTAGCCAAACGAATGCCCGATGATGCCTATCGAACCACCACCAAGCGGGGCGGCAAACGTCAGCGCCTTCAACGAAGCTTCGGGCAAAAAATAGCGACTTTCATAGGCCACACCCACATAATTGTGGTTGATCAATCCGAGTGCACCGGGGTTGTTGCTCGTGCTCCATTGATCGGCAAACATTACCGAAGCGCCACCGAGAGATGAAGCGCGAGCACCGACTGTTTCGTTGTTACCGCCAGCCATGGTTGAAAACGCACTTGTCAATATCATGACTGCGACCACCCAACCATTGACCGTCAACGTATTCATAACACAAATAAAAACTACTTAGTCGAATCTAGCTCTATATTAATCTTATCAAATCGATATGAAATGATGGAATCGGAGGTGGATAAATGGCTCAGCGCACTACATTTGCCCAGAATTTACACAAGAAAATATGGCTTCAACTTCAGACTTTAAAAATGGAATGACCATCGCGTTTAACCATGACCTTTTCACGATCATCGAATTTCTTCATGTTAAACCGGGTAAGGGATCAGCATTTGTGAGAACCAAGATTAAAAGCGTTAACACAGGCAAGGTGCTCGACCATACATTCCCTTCAGGAGCTAAGATTGAAGAGGTGCGCATCGAACGGAGGCCTTACCAATTTTTGTACAAGGATGATCAAGGTTATCACTTCATGCACAATGAAACCTATGAGCAAATTTTCTTGCAAGAAAAGCTTATCAATGGTTATCAATTTTTAAAGGACGGTCAAAATTGTGAAATCGTATTTCACGCTGAAGAAGAACGACCTCTATTCTGCGACCTTCCTGCGCGTGTTGACCTCCAAATAACCTACACCGAACCCGGAATTAAAGGCGATACCGCCACCAACACCATGAAGCCTGCTAAATTGGAAACGGGCGCTGAAATTCGCGTACCTCTTTTCATCAACGAAGGCGAAATGATTCGTGTAGATACCCGCGATGGTTCGTACTCTGAACGCGTAAAGTAAACATGAAACTAGACAGGGCTTATTCCCTCGATGAAATTGCGCGACTGATTTCGGGCGAGGCGCTTGGAGACGCCTCTATTTCTGCTTCGGGCATCAACGAAATACACATGGTTGAAGCCGGTGACATTGTATTCGTGGATTTTCACAAATACTACAAACCCACTCTTTCATCGGCCGCTTCTGTGGTGATCATCGATCAAAAAACGGAGTGTCCGACAGGCAAAGCACTGATCGTTCACCCTGACCCCTTTCGCGCGTTTAATTTTTTGACGCAGTATTTTCTTGAAAAAATTTCATCTGCGTTACCCGAGCAAGCTCAAATTGACAGCACAGCAAGGGTGATGCCCGGGGCACACATCGGCAATTACGTGAGCATTGGCGCACGAAGTGTGGTTCATCCTGGAGTGGTGATTTACGACCATTGCGAAATTGGAAACGATGTAATTATCCACGCCAATTCAGTGATCGGCAGTGATGCCTTCTACTTTAAAAGGCGCGAAAACATGCACGACAAACTCATCTCAGTGGGTAAAGTGATCATCGAAAACGGGGTAGAAATCGGCTCGGGATGCACCATCGACCGCGGCTCTACTGGAAACACCGTGATTGGCGAAGGCAGCAAACTCGACAATCAAGTGCATATCGGGCACGATACCGTAATCGGCAAGCGATGCTTACTTGCCGCTCAAGTGGGCATTGCAGGATGCGTGACCATCAAAGACAAAGTGGTGATGTGGGGTCAAGTGGGCTGCGCAGCGAACCTTGAAATTGGCGAAGGCGCGGTGATCTATGCGCAATCTGGCATCGCCAAATCATTGGCTGGCGGTCAAACTTATTTTGGAAGTCCTGCCATTGACGCGAGAATGAAAATGCGGGAAATTGCAACGATTTCAAATCTGTCGCGTAGGCAGTAGTTTAATTCCTATATTTAGTCGAGCCGAGTAATCGTCACCCATGCCAGAAATACAAGGAAAAGAGAATCGCAGATCTGTCAAAGATTTTAAACTGAACACGTTGTTAGAAATCACCAACGCGATCAATAATAACCTGCCTGAAGAGCAGCTCTTTATCCTCTTCGAATACATCCTGAAAAACCAGCTAAACATTGGCAAAGCTGTGATTTTCATCAATCAAGACAATGTATGGCAAGTGGTGCTTCAATACAATGTGAAGAAGGAAGATTTGATGATCAACATCGAGCACGAACTCAAAAAAGTGACTGACATTACTGTTCTCAACACGGCACGTAACGGAACCAGTAGCAGTTTTGACGTGGTAATCCCGATTCATCACCAATCAAAAACACTGGCTTATTTGCTTTTGGGCGATTTAGACGAACAAGCACGCACACCCAGCCCGATCATCAAGCATTTGGGTTTTATTCAAACCCTGGCAAATATTACTGCCGTTGCTGTTGAAAATAAACGCCTCGAGCGCGAACACCTCGAGCAGGAAATGTTGATGCAAGAGCTTCGAATGGCCAATCAAATGCAAGAAATGCTCCTGCCAAAGCAACTCCCCGATAATAAAAAACTCCAGATTTCTGCCTTCTATAAACCACACCTTGAAGTAGGTGGCGACTTTTATGACGTCATTGAGTTGTCGAATCAGGAAACAGTGATTTGCATGGCTGACGTATCGGGAAAAGGAATCTCAGCGGCCCTGATGATGGCAAACTTTCAAGCCCATCTGCGTGCAAACTTGAAAGTGGAAAGCGACCTCGAAATCGTAATGAACAATTTAAACGAAGTGGTTTGGAGCAATGCTTTCGGTGATCGTTACATCACGTGCTTTATCGCGAAATACAACTCGCGCACACGGGTACTCGAATACATAAATGCCGCACACCCTGCTGCCCAACTTATCCAAAATAAGCGCATCACCGAACTCGGCCAAGGCTGCGTTGGATTGGGAATGTTTGAAACCATTCCGACCATCAACAAAACGAGTGTGGTAATTGCAAAAAACTCATCGATGCTACTGTACACCGATGGCATTACCGAAACTTCCAACCACCGCGAGGAACAATTTCAAGACGGGAAGATGCAAGAAATTTTTAAGAAGATTACCATGGATGAAACGAAAAAAATGAATGAGCAACTGATTGAAGCATTGGACGAATTCAGAGGAAAAAATCCCTATGCAGATGATGTTGCTCTAGTAAGCTGTCGCTTCCTCTGATTTTTCTTTGTGGTAGAGCTCGATGGCAACTAAAATGGCCAGAAAACCCCAGAATGGAACGTTTGCCTTATCTAAATCCAAGTAATTATTGAGCACTCCATGCACGATGTAGGTCACAAACCCTAAAAATGTGCCCATAACTACAATTCTCATCTCCAACGACTTGGTTGAATAATAAACCGTAATAAACTTATACAAGGCCATTGCGATGATCATCAAAAAAGTGAGCATGCCTAACACGCCCATTTCGGCCAACGGACCGAAGTATTCGCTGTGCGCATTGCCGAGGTCACCAAAATTGGTGCTGATGATCGTGAGCTGAGATGAATGCTGAAATGGTGCGTAGTGAAACTTGTATGTTCCCGGACCGTAGCCAAACACAGGCCGTTCTTCAAACATGCGCAAGGCGGCACTCCAACGGTTGATACGCTCTAAGTTGCTCGCGTCTGTGGCGACATTTGAAATGGAATTGACGTGCTCGGCCAAGTCGTCAGAAGAATCTTGACGGTTCTGCTCGAGTTTCATTAAGACCTGCTCTTGAAAAGTGAAAAATGCACCTACAGCCATTACTGCAATCATGGCCACCACCCACCAACGTATGCGAATCTGTACCAGAATAAACAGCACCAACACACCCACAAGACTCACCCAAGCCGCACGCGTATATGACAAAATGATGGCGAGGGTAAGAATCGCCATAACTACTGAAATAACAATTTTAGAATTCAGCGTCAAGTTTTTACTCCACAAATACGCCCACACGATGGGGTAAAACATGGCCAAGATGGCGCCATAACTGGTGTGGTCTTTAAAAAATGGTTGCATCACCCAATGAGCCGACTTCTGATCAAAACCATGGGTAGAATGCATGACTATAGTGTAGATGGCCACAACCATCAGCGGAATGGTAAACAACCAGATAAAGCGGTGGATATTGCGATCGTTGCGAAAAACTTGGGTTGCCACGAAAAAGAATCCAACAACGAACCACAGTCGCGATAGGAAAAATTTGACGGACACCATCGGATCTTCACTGGTAAATGTGGTGATGAGAATCCATCCTAAATTAATGCCAATCATCAATGTCAATGGGTGCCTGAGCACTTTCGAATCGAAGTAATTATCGTAAAAAACGCGGATCAAAAACACCAACATCAATCCGAAAATCAGCGGTTCAGTAGGCAAATGAAGCCCAAATCCGCCTCCGATGTCTTCGATGTTTACAGACAATGGAGTCAACATCGTGATGATCAGAAAAAGCCAATCGAGCCTGAAAAGAGCAACACCAACAACGGCCAATACAATCGGGAGCAGCAAAATCCAAAACTGCTCGAAATACAAGAAAACCGATGAAAGCAAAATAAAGCTTCCACCAATCAAGTAGAGTGTCCTAATCTTTTGGATTTCAGTCAAAGTGCAAGGCTATTCTTCCGTCTTAAACTTCTTGAAATTTTCAATTGCGATGATGCCCAACACCGTCAATAAAAAGGTAGATAACGTTGATACCACCACGATCAACCAACGAATGGGATAGGCCTTTTTCTCTGCAGGCCATGCACTGTTAACGATAAATTTCGTTGTTAATGTTTCATTGGCATCAGCACGTGTTTCTTCATATTTAGCGCGCAATAATGCGAGTTGCTCGCGCTCAAATTCGAGGTTTTCAGTGAGCGAAAGGTAGGCTGAACCGTATTCAGCAAAGATGTCTAACTTCTTCTGCAAGTCGTTAACGAGCTTCGTGTTTCCTTTGGCAATAGCATCGTAGTAGGCTTTAGTCAACTGCTCCACCTCTACTTCAAAATCTGTTAAGCCGCGTTTTCTAATGGCCGTCAATGAATCTTCCATTCCCTTCATGTAGGTCTGCATTTTGAAATACTCATTCTCTATGATCTTCAAACCTTGCTTAGCACGGTCGTGTTGCATACGCGTGCGCACACTGTCGAGCAATGCCGCCACATCGTTGGCGATTAAAGCCGCGGTGTCTTTACTGTGGTCGAGCACGTCAATGCGCACCGAGTTAAATTCGGTTCGTTTGAATGTGACGTTGTCTTGATACTCTTTCACCGTATTGGTCAACGCAAATTGCTCACCTGAGTCAAAGCCATAATGCTTCATCAAATTATACTTGGTGCGAATGCGACCACTGATGTCGTCTGAATTCAAAATCTGAAGCATCTGTTCGGCTTCTTCTTCCTCACCGAAGGCATTTATATCTTGCTTACCACTCATGTCTTGGGCCATCAACGATTTTGAAATGGAGTTGGTGGCCGCTGGAAACAAGATGACGGTGGACAGAAACTTCTCTTGAATCATGAACGACACTGCTGAAGACACAAGTGCAGCGATCAGAGAAATGATTATCAGCGGCTTACGGTAACGTAATAGGAAGAAAATCAGATTGGTTGAATCAAAATTCTTCTTGTATTCCTTGTCTTGCATAGGTTTTTATAGGCTTTTTAAGGATGGCAAATGTAGGCATTGAGCGCATCTATACGCTTCTTTTAAAGACCTCCAACATCATTGAACGATCTACCACAAACGCAAAAAAGGCGACAAGCGATACAACGAGCACAAAAATGATGGAAGAAGGGATGTCGAAATTCAAGAATGATGCTGTAAATACGGCCGCTACGGTGATCGTCCAAAGCATCGCTGCGCGCCACAACCAAGGAAAAATGGCGACTCTAAATTTTCGGTACGAGAAAATGATCTGAGAAATAGCCATAAATCCGAGACTGACGAAACTTGTAAATGCAGCACCTTCAGAGCCGTAGTCGGGAATCAACCAAATGTTTAACACCACATTGAGCAAGACGGTTGCAAAGGCAATCCAATTGAGTGCTTTCATTTCAGAAGATGCCGTAATCAGGGTTCCAAAAACATATCCCACAGCTAAAAACACGAAGGAACCCATCAGCCAAACTAAGCTCAGTGCGCTGCGTTCAGCGTATTCATCATAAAGCAAGTGCATCAGCCAGTCGCTATAAAACAACGAAATCACACACACTACTCCTGCAGGCGCAATCAGCAAACGGCACGCTTGATCGACCAAGGCATGCAGTTCGTTCAAGCCGTTATTCTGATGCAAAATGCGGGCAAACATGGGCAACAACAACCCTGCATACAAGAATGCAAAACTGTTTCCTGCATCCAATATGCGGAATGCTTGAGCATAAATTCCAGCTTCTAATGTTCCTTCATTTGCCAAGCGTTCGAGCATGATTCCGTCTAGTTTGTTGTAAGCTGTCATCAATAAAATAAGCAGCGCAAAGGGCCATGTTTTTTTCGCCATCGACCACATGGCCACAATACTGACATTTGGAATAATTAATCGCTTGCCAGCCGGAGTGAGCAAAAGTGCTAACACAATGGCCGAAGCGTACGCCCCTGTTTGAAAAAGCACAAACGTTTCTATCTCAAATTTCTCCTTTCCAAACCACAGTAAATACCCCACTCCGATGATCATCAGCAAACGATCAACCACGCTCAGCACACTGTCGCGCAAAAAGAGGTGCAGGCCAGAAAGGTTTGCCCGCAGCATCAACAGAAACACCGAAAGGATGTGGTTGAGCATCAGCCATCCGATAAAGAACCAATACTCTGCTTCAAAGCCGATGGCCACTGCTGTAAGCACCGTGACCACCACATACAACCCACTCAGCAAAAGCTTCATGGGCAGCAGTGTAGCCATGTTCTGCATGCCCAAATCGGCATCTTGTGCGACCTTTATTTTTTGAAAATTGTTGATTCCCAAGTCGAGCAGCACATTGAACAAAAACGTAAAATTAAACATGGCATAGTACAAGCCATAGTCTTCTGCCC
Organism: Salibacteraceae bacterium; assembly: GCA_018401875.1. Lineage (GTDB taxonomy): Bacteria > Bacteroidota > Bacteroidia > Flavobacteriales_G > Salibacteraceae > SHAN690. Next base: position 104,790 of record JAGYJZ010000007.1, on the reverse strand, counting down.
CAACCGCATTCTGCACTCCTACTTCTACTCCAAAAAGGTAGAACGGCTTGACCAATAAGTTAAGTCCGAGTAAAAAAATAAGGTTGATCGAAAAATTTCTGTTGACTCCCATCGTTAATAGTGCGAATTACGTTTAAATCACCATAAAACCCACTACACATGCTCAGAATCTTGTCCTTTATTCTTCTCGCTGGAATTGGATCCATTGTGCTTAGTTGCGACAAATGCAAATCAAAACCTGTGGATGAGGCCTGCGTATGCATCGAAATTTACGCGCCTGTTTGCGGCTGCGATAACAAAACCTACAGCAACAGTTGCCATGCCGAATGTGCGGGAATTGACGACTATGAAAATGGCGAATGTGGAATTTAGGTTTCTATTTCGGTGCGCGTGAATACAAGTAAATGGCCAGCACACCGTAGAGCAAATTCGGAATCCACGCTGCATACAACGGGTCTAGTCCCGCATTGGTGGCATACACCGTGCTCACCTTCATCGCCAAAATATAGGTCACCGCCAATGCTAAACCTGCCGCAATGTGCGCCCCGATGCCACCACGCACTTTTCGGCTGCTCATGGCTACACCGATAATCGTCAAAATATACGTTGAAAATGGCAATGCGTTCCGCGTGTGCTTTTCGATTAAGTAATACGCAATGTTGGGCGAACCTTTTAGCCGCTGTTCTGCGATAAAATCATCCAATTCATTCACATCCATCCTTTGGATATCATCAATACGCAATGCAAATTCATCGGGCGTAAACGAAAATGTAGTGTCGCGTTTTTCACCTTCAGTCACGCGCTCTTCCCCATTTTGAAAGGTGCGTAAATAATAGTTTTCGAGTGTCCAAACGCGGGTGTTTGTATCCCACTTCACATAGTTGGCAAACAGCTTTGATTTCAGTGTTATGCCGTCCCACTCTTCGATCGTAAATTCATAACCAATATTGCTCTTTGAGTTGAACTTGTCGAAATAAATCATCTGTCCGGGAGCAATCTGTTTGTGCACGCCTTGGTTGAGTGTGCGCCTGTAGGTATGAATGTATTGCATCTCAAACTCGATGCGCTCGCGGTTGGCCTTAGGCACCAAATAATTATTGAGGTAAAACGACCCCGCAGCGAGCAGTGTAGCGGAGATAAAATAAGGCCACATCAGGCGATTAAAACTTATGCCACCGCTCAGTATTGCGACAATTTCTGTTCTGCTTGCCAACTGTGAGGTGAAGAAAATAACGGCTAAAAATGTTAAGAGCGGACTGAATAGATTGCCGTAAAACAGCACAAAGTTTTTATAGTATAACCATAGCACATCGAAAAACGGAGCTTTGTTTTCAACCAAATCATCGATTTGTTCGCTCAGGTCAAAAATGATGGCAATGGACATGATGATGCCAAGGATGAAAAAAAACGTCAGTAAAAAACGTTTGATGATATAGAGGTCGATGATTTTCAATCTATAAGCGCTGTTTGATGACAGGAACGACTTTCGACTTCCATTCGTAAAAATCACCCGCCAAAATATGTTGCCGTGCCTGCGTCACCAAATCGAGGTAGAATGCCAAATTATGGATGCTTGCGATCTGCATTCCGAGCATTTCACCGCTCGAAAACAAATGGCGCACATACGCTTTCGAATAAGTGAAATCGACATAGCTCGTGCCGCTTTCATCGAGCGGAGAAAAGTCGCTGTGCCATTTTTTATTCTTGATGTTCACGATTCCATTCCATGTGTAGAGCATACCGTGTCGCGCATTGCGTGTGGGCATTACGCAGTCAAACATATCTACTCCGAGGGCAATGCATTCCAAAATATTCTCAGGAGTTCCTACTCCCATCAAATAGCGGGGTTTATCGCTTGGCAAAATTCCACATACCAACTCGGTAGATTCGTACATTTTTTCATGCGGCTCGCCAACCGACAAGCCGCCAATGGCATTGCCTTCGCGCTCCATTGATGCGATAAACTCAGCCGATTGCTTTCTCAAATGGGGGTATGTGCTACCCTGCACAATCGGAAAAAGCGTTTGCGAATAGCCGTATAATCCTTCCGTTTGATCAAAATGATCGCAGCAGCGCTTCAACCAGCGGTGGGTTAAGTGCATAGAATTCTCTGCGTATCGTTCATCACACGGATATGGTGGACACTCGTCAAACGCCATAATAATGTCTGCACCGATTTGACGCTGCACATCCATGGCACTTTCGGGCGTAAAGAAATGCCGCGAACCGTCAATATGCGATTGAAACGTTACGCCTTCTTCCGTAATCTTTCTGCTTTTCGCCAAGCTATACACTTGGTATCCACCACTGTCGGTCAAGAGGGGTTTATTCCAATTCATGAATTGGTGAAGCCCACCGGCCTTTTGCATCACATCCATGCCGGGCCGCAAAAACAGGTGATAGGTATTTCCCAAAATGATCTGCGCTTTGATGTCTTCGTCCAGTTCGTGTTGATGCACCGTTTTCACAGAAGCCACAGTGCCCACCGGCATAAAAATAGGCGTCAATATTTCACCGTGATCGGTAGTAAGCTTGCCTGCTCGCGCAGAGGAAGCTTTGTCAGTATGTTGAAGTTCAAATTTCAAGCGGGCAAAGGTAATCGTGTGATGGTTTCGAGAGAGAGGATTGATGACGGATAATTCATGGTTGATAATTAGCGGCTCGACACGAAAGGAGTGGTGCGCGAGGTTGACTGATGATTTTTGATTCGATGTTCGCAGTTTACGGTAAATTCCAGCGCCCGAACCTTGTCCCTCGCGCCCAGTTCCACGCGACAATAAGGAACGAGGTGATGGTTGCTTGTGTCACTCGTAACTCGCTCCTTGCGACTAACTCCTCGCAACTATAAGGAAGTGCTTCGTGGTGGGAATAGTTATGAATTATAAAACATCAATCGCCTGCGGGCTCAACCACGAACTAAGGCTGCCGAAAGCAGCCGAAAGAACTACGAACCCCGAACCAACCTCATCTCACCCCTCGCATTGCCTTGTCGATTCGCTTGACAATGACTTTGGCTTTGCGAAAAGATATGATATAGTTCATTAGTTTGATCTAATAACTTGATGTAGACGCATTACATGCTAGATACTACTTAAACCCGATAGGTTAATTCTAAGCAACTTATGAGTTAATCTTAGTCCAAACCAAGTTCAACAATCTTGCTTTCAATCAATGCATAGTTTTTTTGTTCGAGTAGAATGAAGCTAAGGTTCTCATCATCTTTAAAGAGGACGTAAGACAAAAGAGTAGACGGTAAGAGGTCAAATAATCTGCCAGTTGTATCAATAATGCAGTTTTCTGAGCGCACTAATCTTTTTCGTTCAAGGGTGGTGATGGTTGGTATTGAGGTGTGCTTTTGGGAGATAGTGTTGCCTGTGTTTATGCAACCACCGCAAACAGTTTTTGGATTTTGAAGGATAAATACATCATGTTGTTTTTCGCTTAAAGAAAGGTTCCCTGTGATGTATTCATAAACTTCTTGTTCAGGGGATACTTCGCCTGCACAGCCCACCATCAAAACGATAATTAACACCAAAATTCTAATTCGTAAACACATAATACGTTAAAATTTGTGTATCACGATTCATAATTTTAAGGTAAATATTGTCTCCGTATTGGTAAAATACGGGTGTTACATTTCCTTGTTCAAAAGTATTTTTTACCTCGAATTGACTATTTAAAACTTCAACGGTGTAGGTGTTGACATCTCTGGTTCCATTCTTTTCCCATTTTTTAATTCGTCTTATGAATGAATCATGCTTCGAAGAATACAATAATCTGTGGGCGCGTTTTCCAATGAAATGATCTAGAAAATTTTCGGTTGATTCTCCCCTTAAAATATAAACCTGCTCAATAGGATGCACCGTGCCAGTTACACTTGATTCTGAAAAAGATCCCTCCTTAAATATCATGATTTCATTTAGAAAGGAGTTAAAGCCAATATACCTCCCACTTTTATCGTGAATGGCATAGGGCATTATATCATAAATCCTCTCCTTCTCACCGGTAAAACGCTTGTATTTTGGTTTAATCGGAATGAATTCATATTGGAAAGTACTCGTATCTAGCAGCACATATAAGAAACGTTCATCCATAAGGCTGTCACCATTTTCACCATCAGCATACCTTGCCCAATTAGTGAAAATGATTTTTGTGCCTGCCGTATCAAACTTTAAATTAGTGTAGCTATTCTCAACGCGCCATGTTACTTCGCCAGTATGAACTTTGATGTGCTTTTCAGTTTTGATTTGTTTTCTATTGGCTTTAACAAGGGTTTGGTTTTCGGTATTGAAATACAGGATGTTATCACAGCCGTAAACACTGATCATTGCAGGAAAGAAGTTGATTGAATCGTTAATTGGAACGATGAATGATTCCACCACTTTTCCTGTTGCTTGATCGAAATAATGAATTGTTCCAATAACACGGTCATAGAGGGCGAAGTAATTAGTGTCATTGCTTTGAAAGGTTCCGATCAGCGAAAGGTTTGCAATGGAATTCAAGGTAGGGTTTTCTTTGAGGCTAACAGTCAGAACAGGCTCGAACTTTGAAGTTATATCATTAGCTTTTTCTGTGCAAGCCAAAACAAAAGCCAAAGACCCTATGAGCATAAGGACTTTGGCTTTGCGAAAAGATATGATATAGTTCATTAGTTTGATCTAATAACTTGGTCTAGGGCGCTTTGGGAGGCGCATGATGAACAGGCTGCAAAATGAAAGGCAACTGCATTGGTACCGTTTAACCTTGTATAAGACATTGTTCTTCTACCATTGGCTACATCACTATAGTAGTTGCCGACATCAGCATCGCCTTGATCCAACACAGCTAAGTCCGCAGTGCTGGCATCATTTAAAAAATCAGACTCTGTGCCATTGTCGATCTCAACCATTAAATCCAGATGAAGTTGGGGTATGCCGCCTACGATTGTTATGCCAGTGCAGTTTGCCGATCCTGATTGGCAGAGATCGTCATCGTCACCTGCACTCATATTAGCTTCCATATTCGGAGCTATGGCATATTGTTCAACAGGTGCACTGGTTTTGATTTCAGTGGTTAGTTCTTGTTCTTGCTCCTTTGAACAAGCAACTACAGCAAGGGCAATGAAGCCCATAAATAGTACTTTTTTCATGATTTGATGTTTAAATTTAATCAATAATACCCCTCATCTCGGATAAATATTAATTAAACGTTAATAAATAATGAATAATTTATTATTTGGTATACGCTCCCGATGATTCGACCGCTCAAGAATCAGAGGGGGCTTCATTGAACCCCCGCGCGAGCATACTGCAATGTTAAATCTTGGGTGAAGACTTCACAGCAATAGCGGTGAGGCTTTGGGGCAAGAGAAATTGGCAAGCAGCCTACAAGGAGCTACAGCATTAGCTCACCTTCACAGGCCGGGGCTTAATGGCACCTAAAAGCCTCATCCGCGGTGTGGTCATAACATGAAGTTCATCGTTTACTCAATCCTTCTTGACCACAATTGCCTTGAAGTCTTCAAGCCTTTTCTTTGCTTCTTTCTTTTGGGCACAAAAGAAATGAAGGGAAATGTTCTTTCTATTTGTCTTTTACATTTACAACATATCCATACTACTATTTTCAGCAAGGTCCACTTCGAGACACTCCCTGCTGTCGCCCTCAGTATGACCTTTCTGAAAAAGAGCACTAAACCTCTCGAGCTCAAGGTATTGAATTCAAAAAAAGCCTGCTCTTCTTGCAGCCTAAGTTCGGTCGGGTGATCTCCGCTTCCAGCGGAGCTTCCCGTTCTCACTAAGGCCACAATTCGATCAGAACGCTTTTTGAATTCAAGGCCTTTCCTTCTTCGTAACCAGTGTGTGAGATGCTCATAGTCTATCACTTGGAGTAAACCGCAATGCTGAATCTTGGGTGAAGACTTCACAGCAATAGCGGTGAGGAAGTTCAGCGTTAATGGTTAAGAGGTTTATGGTTGGCTGATATCTGAAAGCTTATCGTATTTCAATTATAAATAATGAATTATCCATTATGAATCTCCTTCAGCACTCAACCACGCACTGAGTCCGCCAGCAGGCGGACGAAAGAACCATTAACCTCAAAACCTCGTAAGTCTTTGCTTCTTTCTTTTGGGCACAAAAGAAATGAAGGATAATGTCCTTTTTATTTGATCTTTTACAGTTAAACCGTATCGATACTACTTTTTTCAGCAAGGTCCACTTCGAGACGCTCCCTGCGGTCGCCCTCAGTATGACCTTTCTGAAAAAGAGCACTAAACCTCTCGAAATCAAGGCATCTCAACACAGCTAGCCAACCATTTCGGTCTGCTATGAAGCGGTTGAAGACTTCACAGCAATAGCGACTCGAAAGATCGAGGTTCATAGTTCAAGGTTGGATTGTTCTCCTATTATCATTGATCAATCACGAAATATAAATTTTAAATCACAAATTATAAATCGTGCAGCGCGCAAACCATGAACTGAGGACACCCTCAGGTGAACGAAAGAACCACGAACCACGAACCACGAAGCCTCTCATTTCACCCCTCGCATTGGCTTGTCGATTCGCTTGACAATGGCTTTGGCATCTTTATCACTGAGTTTGAAACCGAAGGCTATTTTTCGTCCGATGTATTCGAAGCCAATCATCTCACCACCCATCGTCCAGAAGGCTTCGTTGTATGATTTAGCAAATGCCTTGTCGTCATAATTCACAACGCCTAAGTTTTTGATCGTTTCTAAATCAAACGATTTTACACTTCCGTAATCGCTCCAACTTCTTTTGTAATCGAGGGTTGATGCGGTAATCCGTATAAACTCTGCTCCGGCCTTATTCCAAATCAATGAACGGCCTGCGTAAAAGAGAAAATAGGCCCAAAATGCTAGAAACACGAGTAGAAATATGCGACCATCACCCTGCAGCTCTTTGTAGCCACCCAGCATCACAAACGCACCACAAAACAACCAAACCACCATCCATCCGCCCAGTATAAGCGTCTGCCAAGGTTTAGTTTCAGGTAAAATAGAAATCAGCGTTCCTTCTTCTGTTTCTTCTAGTGTAACTTTGGCACCCGAATTAATCATACGTTCAACTTTTTTAACGCTCAAAGGTCTAAATCTCGGGCAATATTTCGTTCAATGATTCTAATTGATAAACATCGTTTTATGATAAGCAAAATAGTGGTCACTCTTATGATCATGTTTTTTACACTTCCCACCGAGGCTCAAGTGGCCGGTGGCGACTTCCAAAAGCTATTTGACCTTTATGCCATGGAAGATTACGATAAATGCGCGTTTAAAGCTGAATCATACACACGAAAAAAGAAATACAGACGCGCACCTGAACCATATATGTACATGGCCTTGTGCATGTATCAAGCACACCTGAATCCCGATGCATTTAACGATGAATTCAAAGACCCGATCAAAGACGCGCTTAAATACGCCTATAAATTTCGCAAGAAAGACAAAGATGGCGAGCTCTATAAGCTCAACAAGCGCCAAATCGATCAGATTCGAGAAGAAGCCCTAGACCGTGCACTGTTTTACTTCAACGATGAAGATTACTTTAAGGCTTCATCAGAGTTCAACCGCATTCTAAAAGTTATGCCTGGTGATTTTAATGTGGCTTTTATTACCGGAGTGGCCATGATCAATGCGCGAAATGTTACCGAAGGCGAACGAAATATCTCACAAGCTTTAGACAGTTTGAAGGTGCAAGAGCAAGAAGGAACATTCGAAAAAGATGACGTAACACATGAAGTGTTGATCAAATCGTTTATCAGCTACACCAACTACTTGGCTGGCAACGAACAGCAAAGCAAAGCACTCGAAGTAATTACATTAGGCAGACAACTCGTGCCTGATAACACAGCCCTAAAAGCGCAGTACAAAAAACTCTATGCTGCTGCGCCTGAAGAAGAAGAAGAAGAATAGCACCCCACATGCGCATCGACATCATCACCGCTCTTCCCAGTTTATTGCAGGGACCATTTTCTGACTCGATACTGAAACGAGCAATAGACAATGGTTTGGCCGAAGTTCACCTTCACGACCTCAGGAAATATGGACAAGGCAAACACCGACAAATTGACGATTATCAATTTGGTGGTGGCGCAGGCATGGTAATGATGATTGAACCGATCGAAGCGGCCATTAACGAGCTAAAGTCACAACGAACGTATGACGAAATAATTTACATGACACCCGATGGCGAAGTGTTTAATCAGTCGATGGCAAATGGTCTTTCGCTAAAGGGAAACCTCATCATTTTATGCGGACACTACAAGGGCATTGACGAGCGCGTGCGTGAATTATTAATCACGAAAGAAATTTCGATTGGTGACTACGTGTTGTCAGGAGGCGAACTCGCGGCTGCTGTTGTCACAGATGCCATTATTCGATTGATACCCGGTGTGCTCAACAATGAAACCTCTGCCCTGTCTGACTCATTTCAAGACGATCTTTTAGCACCTCCAGTTTACACACGCCCGGCCGAATACAAAGGACTGAAAGTACCCGAAATACTGCTTGGCGGAAATTTTGGAGCCATTGATAAATGGCGTCACGAGCAAGCAGAAAAGCGCACTTCAGAACGGAGGCCAGATATTTGGAATAAAAAACATAAAACAGAAGATTAACTTAAAGTAAATTCTATCTTTGCAGCCCAAATTTTATGCGCCATGGCAACTGTAGTAATGCAAGATATCATCAACGAAGTCAATCCAAAAAACGAACTCACAAAGTTTGATGCAGGAGACAGCGTTGCTGTACACTATAAGATTAAAGAAGGAGCGAAAGAAAGAATCCAGGTTTTTCAAGGTGTTGTCATCCAAAAGCGTGGAAAAGGTTCTACAGAAACGTTCACAGTTAGAAAAATGTCAAACGGTGTTGGAGTGGAAAGAATTTTTCCTTCAAACAGCCCGTTCATCGACCATGTAGAATTGATCAAGCGAGGAAAAGTGAGAAGATCACGTATTTTCTACTTGAGAGATAGAAAAGGTAAAGCAGCTCGTATCAAAGAGCGTTACAACAGAAAGTAATCCGTCTTTCATCTTAAAATATTTGAAGGTCTTTACCAAAGGACCTTTTTTTTTGTGCGTTTGTTCGGTTAGCAAGCGTTAGTTGAGTTTCATTTTATTAGGTTTTAGGAAGCCCCGCAAATGCGGGGCTTTTTATATTTACCTGTTAAAAAGCGTGGGGAAACCGCTCGTAACCCATTAGAATAGCAGTTACACCAGCAACGCAGTGCTCTGCAGATTCAAATAAGGCGATGCAGCGCATGAATCATTCTTCCAACACCTCGATGGCGCGTACAATTTGCTCGCTTGTAAACGTCTCGTATTTCCCTTCTTCGTCCGATGATATCAAATAGACGTAGTTATTGAGGTAGGCATTGCTACTGAGGAAATTGATGGTTGAATCCATTCCCATGACCATAAAAGCCGTTGCGTAGGCATCAGCGGCTCCAGCATTTTTGCTCACTACCGTAGCGCTCAACAAGTTATGTTGGACCGGGTAACCCGAAGCTGGGTCAATAGTATGCGAATAGCGTATCCCATCGCGCTCGTAAAACTTGCGGTAATTTCCGCTTGTAGCCAATCCTTTGTTTCTTAAATTAATCACCGCTTGAAGAGCACGTTCAGCATTCTCATCAATTGGTTTATCGATGCCAAACCGCCACAACGATCCGTCAGGTTTGGGGTAGCCAACAGAAATTTCTCCGCCAATCTCTACAAAAAACAACTTAAGGTCTTTTGATTCGAGAAATTGAACCACTTTGTCAACACTCCATCCTTGTCCAATAGCGTTAAAATCCAGCTGCATACCCATCATCGGTTTTGTGAGAAACAATCTATCGGTTTCCTTCATTGAGCCTTCCAATTCGCTCATGCTAAAGCTGCCTTTGTTCTTTACAATCCGCAGCGTGTCAAAGTTCACCAACTGAAGCAAACTATCAACCGTTTGTTGATCTGCCAATTCAGGATGTTCAAAGCGCTCGGGGCCAAAACCCCAATAAGACACCAATGGCTTCACCGTTGGGTCGAAGGCTCCGTTGGTGGCTTCATACACCTCCCAACTTTGTGTGAGTAAGTCAAAAAACAAAGGATCGATATAGGCACCACTGTCTGATTTATTCCATCGATCAATGACTGAATTCGGTAAATACGTGGAAACCGATTCATCAATACGGCTTAAAATACTATCGACTTGCGGCTTAAAATTTCGCTCTTGCAAGTCGTAGTAAACAATGCGCCAAGTGGTACCCTGTGCCTCACCCGTGATGGTTTGCTTAAACTCTTCAGAGGTAGTTTTCTCGAGTTCAGCGTTGCATGAGGCTAAAATTGAGGTGATGATAACAGGTATAATAAATGTGATCGCGCTCTTCATGGTATACAAAGAAATAGGTGTTGATCTTTATTCGTGAAAACAAAAATCCCCCTGCGTTCACAGAGGGATTTAAAGTTACTTTTAATATGATTATCCACCAAAATCGTCAAAAGCTACATTTTCTGGCGGCACTCCCCATTCGTCACACATCTTCAAAACCGCTTGGTTCATCATCGGTGGACCACAGAAATAAAACTCAATGTCTTCGGGTGCATCGTGCTTGGTCAGGTACTGATCAATCACAGCTTGGTGCACAAACCCAACAAATCCATCACCTTCAGAAGCCATATCTTCTTTCACTGTCCAATTATCTTCCGGCAAGGGCTCAGAAAGCACTAAATAGAACTTGAAGTTTGGGTAGTCTTTTTCGAGTGCACGGAAATGATCGATGTAGAATAATTCACGCTTTGAACGACCGCCATACCAATATGATACTTTACGACCGGTTTTAATGGTTCTAAACAATTCATACAAGTGGCTGCGCATGGGAGCCATACCAGCTCCACCACCGATATACAACATTTCAGAAGCTGAATCTTTGATGAAAAACTCACCATAAGGACCAGAAATCACCACTTTATCGCCTTTCTTACACGCGAAAATATACGAAGAGGCAATGCCGGGATTTACGTCCATCCATTTGTTGTTTGCTCTGTCCCATGGCGGAGTCGCGATTCGCACATTCAGCATGATCTCGCGTCCTTCAGCAGGATAAGAGGCCATCGAGTAGGCGCGCTCAATAGTCTCGGTGTTTTTCATCACCAAGGGCCAAAGGTTAAACGTATCCCACTCTTTCTTGAATTTCTCAGGTTCTCCAGGATGCTCATCAGGGTGTGCAGTAATATCTATGTCAGAATAAGGTACTTCACACGCTGGAATCTCAATTTGGATGTAACCACCTGCTCGGTAGTCCATATCTTCTGGAATCTCCACTACGAATTCCTTGATGAAAGACGCCACGTTGTAGTTTCTCACCACGGTAGCCTCCCACTTCTTGATTCCAAAAATCTCTTCAGGAATTTGGATTTCCATGTCCTCCTTCACTTTTACTTGACAACCCAAACGCCAATCTTCAGCGATCTCTTTGCGCGAAAAATGGGGCTCTTCTGTAGGAAGAATTGAACCTCCACCACTGTGCACTTGACACTTGCATTGGATACAAGTTCCACCACCACCGCATGCTGATGGAAGGAAGATTTTGTTGTTACTTAACGTAGAAAGCACGGTGCCTCCCGCTTCTACTTCAATGGTTTTCTCTCCATTGATAATCAATTTCACCTTTCCGCTTGGCGAAAGTTTTGCTTTGGCAAACAAAATCATTGATACCAAGAGTAAGATGAAAAAAAGGAATACTACGATACTGATTATGACTGTTGTTCCCATGTCTTTAGCTTATAATTCAATTCCCATGAAGGCCATGAACGCAACGCCCATTAAGCCTGTGATGATAAAAGTGATTCCTAGTCCTCTAAGTGCTGGTGGTACGTTTGAATACTTAATTTTTTCGCGGATGGCCGCAATAGCCACGATGGCGAGAAACCAACCCACACCTGAACCAAGTCCGAATGAAGTAGCTTCAGCTATCGATGAATATTGACGCTCTTGCATGAAAAGCGCACCGCCCAAGATCGAACAGTTCACCGCGATCAATGGAAGGAATATACCCAATGCTCCGTAAAGAGCAGGTGCGAATTTCTCAACTGCCATTTCCACCAATTGCACAATCGATGCAATAACAGCAATAAACATAATGAAACTCAAAAAGCTCAAATCGATGCTCGCGAAAGAATCGTCTAACCAAAACAATGCGCCTTCTTTCAGCACGTAGTTCTCGATCAAGTAATTTACGGGCACTGTAATTCCCAAAACAAAAATTACAGCTGCACCAAGACCTACACCGGTTTTTACTGTCTTTGAAACGGCCAAATAGGAGCACATTCCAAGGAAATAGGCAAAAATCATGTTTTCAATGAAGATGCCTTTTACGAATATGTTTACTAACTCTAACATGGTGGTTTAGTTTTCTTCAATTAAAGCGGTGTTCTTACTTCTCTGAATCCAAATGATTATTCCTACCGTAATCAATGCCATCGGAGGCAGAATCATCATATTATTATTCATGTATCCAAACTCAAAAAAAGCATCAGGAATTAATTTAAATCCGAGTAATGTTCCTGACCCGAGTAATTCTCTTACAACAGCTACTGCGATCAAAATCCACGCATATCCTGCCGCGTTACCTATGGCATCGAGCACAGATGGCCATGGCTTATTTGCCAGTGCAAATGCCTCGAGACGGCCCATGATTATACAATTGGTAATGATCAGACCAACGAATACTGACAGCGCTTTGCTTACATCATACACATACGCTTTTAGCACTTGGTCAACCAAGATTACCAAAGACGCTACTACCACCAATTGAACGATGATTCGGATTCGGCTAGGAATAATATTTCTGAGCAATGAGATAATCAAGTTACCGCCAATCATTACCGCCAAAACCGACAGTGACATCACAACCGCTTGCTTTACTTGAACTGTAATTGCCAGAGCAGAACAAATTCCCAGTACTTGAACCGTAATAGGGTTAGAATCATTCAAAGGATCTGTAAGGAGCAACCTATTCTTCTTCGAGAAAAGTGGCTCGCTTGGTTCTTTTACTGCTGCTGCAGATGCTTCTTTTACTTCTGTACTCATAGTGAATTAGATTGATGCGATATCAGAGTTCTTTTTGAAATAAGGCACGTACACTTTCAATGTGTTCTCCAACATGGAAGTAACTCCGTTACTCGTAATTGTTCCACCGGTGATGGCGTCAACACCGTGTTGATCGTCAGGATCAGCGCCACCTTTTACCACTTTAACTGAAACAAAATTACCCGCGTCATCGAAAATTTTATCGCCAATGAAAGGGTCTTCAAACCAACCTTGATTGATTTCAGCGCCCAAACCAGGAGTTTCTGTTTTGTGGTCGAATGTTGCACCGAAAATGGTATTCATGTCTCCTTCCAAAGCGATGAATCCCCAAATCGGCCCCCAAAGACCTGTTCCAACCAACGGAATTACATAATACGGATTGCCATCTTTTTCACAAATGAAAAGCGGAAATCGCTTTTGTTCGTCAGAAAGTGACTTATCTCTGTATTGCTTCTTGATGTCGATATTAAACGCGTCTTGATCATAGGCCTCCTTGCCATCAAAAGAAAGCGTTTTAACAGAACCTTCAATTTCGCTCAACACATTACCCTTTGAGTCTAGAATTATGCGTTTCTTAACGTATTCGCTAAACTTAGCTCCTGCTTCTTCGCGCGTTGATTCTACTTGAATTGAACCGAGAACATTTTGCATTTTCTCCTGCTTCATATTCTCGTCTTGCGGACCTTTAAGTCCCATTGCTGCCACGGCCAATACAGTAGCTACAACTACTACCATGATGACTGCGAAAAGAAAAGTAAAGCCTTGTGATTCTTTATTGAATGCCATGATTAAATAGGTATTATGCTGCTACTTTAGCTCGTTTTAATCTTCGGTTAATGTTTGCTTCCACCACATAGTGATCAATCAATGGAGCCATTACGTTCATAAACAAAATGGCCATCATGATTCCTTCCGGATAGGCAGGGTTGAACACTCGGATCATGATTCCTAGAAATCCTGCGAGGAACCCATAAATCCATTTTCCTGTCACTGTTTGGGCAGCACTCACCGGGTCAGTTGCCATGAACACCATACCAAACATGAAACTTCCCATCATCAATTGCTGCAACGGGTGAACAGACATGAATGCATTGGCGCCCCATGCATTGAAGATGAGCGACATTGTTATTCCACCAACTAAGAATGAAAGCATGATTCTCCAGCTTCCGATGCCCGTAAAGATCAAAATTGCTGCTCCCAACAATATGGCAAATACGGAAGTTTCACCAATTGAACCGGGAATCCATCCCCAAAAAGAAGCCCAAAGTGTGTCAGCAAGACTTCCATACTGCTGTCCTGCAGCATCATAAGCTACGCTGCCGAAGTTGCTGCCTGCTGGCGCATTGTATGCTTGAGAAAGAAGTGTTTCACCGGTGTAACCATCTACGCCTGCCATTCCTGACTCTTGAGGAATCCATACTGCGTTACCACTCAATTTGGTTGGGTAAGCAAAGAAGAGAAACGCCCTTGCTGTAAGCGCGGGATTCAAAATATTCATTCCTGTGCCTCCAAAAACTTCCTTTCCAATCACTACTGCAAATGCTGTAGCTACGGCTACCATCCACAATGGTATTTCAGAGGGAAGAACCAACGGAATGAGCATTCCAGAAACCAAATAGCCCTCATTTACAGAGTGGTTATTTTTAATGGCGATGGCAAACTCGATCCCTAAACCAACCGCATAACTCACTACCACGATGGGCAACACACGAATGGCTCCGAAAATAAATTTGTCTAAAAAGCCTTCGCCCAATCCGGTCAGCTCACCTATTGAAAGGTAATATTGGTGGCCGGTGTTCCACATTCCAAATAACAATGATGGAACCAAAGCAATCACAACCAAAAACATCGTTCTCTTCAAATCGATGGCGTCTCGGATGTGCGCGCCTTTGTGTGCTGTGTGTCCTGGAGTGAAAGCGAATGTCTCCATCGCCTCAAAACCCTTGTAGTATTTTTCAAACTTGCCGCCTTGTTCAAAATTTGGGCGAAGGTTGTCGAATATGTTTCTTAAAAACTGCATAGTCCTTTTATATCTGTTAACCTAGTTCTTTCATTGCCACGTCCAATCCATTGCGCAAAATGCTCTGAACGTTCGTCTTACTCGTACATGCATACTCGCACAACGCAAAATCTTCAGGAATTACTTCATAAATTCCCAAATTTTCCATCTTATCTAAATCGTTGGTCATGATCGACTTGATCAGTTGAACGGGATAAATATCCATCGGTAACACCGCTTCGTACTGTCCTGTCACCACAAACGCTCTATCTTCCCCATTCATGTTGGTGTTGAGTTTGTATTTTTTTCCAGGATTTAACCAGCTAAAATATGACCTTGACAATGAAAACTTGTGGAAATTAGGAGCCAACCAACCCATGAATTGAGGTTCATTACCTTCTGGAATCACTGTTACTACATCGTGGAAAAACCCTAAATATCCATCAAGTGATGAGGCATCTCCCGTAAGAACATTTCCTGAAATGATGCGGTTATCTCCGTCCTTCATCTGACCTTCAACGATGGATTTCATCGATGCGCCCACCCAAGTGGTCAAGTACCTTGGCTTCTCTATTTCCGAACCTGCCAAAGCGATGGTTTTCTTCAAGTCAACTTTACCGGTCAACAGAAAGCGGCCCATCAAAGCCACGTTTTGAGCCGAAATGGTCCAAACGATTTCGCCTTTGTTTATCGGATCGATGTGATGAATTTGAATACCTACATTTCCTGCTGGATGTGGACCCGTGATGGTGTTGTGCTCAACGCCTTTGGCTTGAGTAAAGGTAGCATCAGCAGTAGAACCTCCGCGGGTAGTCAAATGAACTTTGCCATCGGTTAGCAATGCCAAAGCATCCAGGCCTTTTTGAAAAGCTTCTTGCTGACCATGGAGGATAAAATCGTAGTCTGGCCCGAGCGGAGCACTGTCAAACGCTGAAATAAAGATTGCTTTTGGCTTGAGATGAGGATTTGCCATTACATCGTAAGGCCGTTGTCTGATCATGGCCCACATGCCACTGCTCATCAAAACCGACTTTACTTTTTCAGCAGTGCTTAGGTCACTGACATAGAATTGCTCAAATTTTTGATCTTGATCGGGAACGATTCTCACTTCGAGAATTTTTCGTTTGGCTCCGCGAACAACTTCCACTACTTCACCGCTTACGGGAGATGTGAATTTAACGTGTTCGTTGTCTTTATTAAAAAAAAGTACGGAGCCAGCTTTGACTTCGTCTCCTTCTTTCACAACCAATTTTGGCGTTAAACCGTGAAAATCTGTAGGTTTTATCGCAAACGATGATGAAAAAGGGGCTTCTCCTTTTACTCGCTCGGCTGCACCAACTAATTTGATGTCAGCCCCTTTACGAATTCTAACGTTCTTAGGCATTTGATTAGGTTAAAATTGTCGCTTTGAAAACGGGCGCAAACGTAAGAGATTTTTATTCAAAAGACTATTTAATCACGACTAAAAATGACTTTGATTCTCAACAAGTGTTCAAAAATTGATGTTAAACAAAGAAACTCAAAAATAATCGTTCAATTTGCTGTGCTATGCACGACCTTGTGAATTCTTTTTTAATCATCATTAATCAAAAAACATCCTTCGTTTGAAAGTGTTCAGTCCTTCGTTTATTTTTCAAATTGCCATAGTCCTTATGGCGTTTTCCCCATCCCTCGTTTTCGCTCAATTTAATGTTGACGAACCTTCGGAGGATGATAACTATTACAACAAAAATTTCCTGCGATTTGAAAATCATGTCTATCAGCCTAACGTAAAAACCGTGACGCTGCATCCGAAAGACTGGCCGATTGCTGCTCCATTTATTACGCTAAACGACCCTAGTAGTGTATTAGAACTTCATTTTGATGTGTTAGACTCAGCCCTCGGAAATTACATGTATGAAATTATTCACTGCGACTATAACTGGGTGAAGTCAGAGTTGGATGTTCAAGAATACATCGATGGAATGCCGCAGGATTACCTCAATGAATACGACTATTCAAGAAACACGTTTCAGAAATACATACATTACTCGTTGGAGATTCCAAACTTCAATATGCAATTGACGAAGTCAGGTAATTATTTAATCAAAGTTTTTGACTCAGAAAATGAAGAATTGGCACTCACGCGCAGATTCTGTGTGACGGAAAACATATTAGGGGTGAATGCCACAGTAAAACAAGCTACCTTGGTTAAGCAGCGCTATTCGCATCAAGAAATAGACTTTTCGATCAGCACAAGTTCTTATCAAATCACCAATCCGTACACAGATTTGCACGTTGAAATCTTGCAAAATCACACCTGGGAAAACAGGCTTTCAGGACTGGAACCGCGTTTTGTGAAAGAAAATACGTTGGACTATGACTATGATGGGCCAAATGCCATGGAAGGTTTGAATGAATACCGCTTACTCAACCTTAAAAACACACGTTTCAATGGCGCTGGAATTGCTCGTGTAACCTACTCAAATCAAGAGAATCACGCGTATTTAGAGTTGGATAAAAGCCGCGCGAGTATTACGTATTTACAAAACAGAGACCTCAACGGATGGTTCTACATCTCAACGACAATTTCTGAAGTAAACAACGCCTCGGTGGATGCCGATTATGTCCATGCACATTTCAGCTTTAAGCAAGAAAATCCTTTGAGTGATGGTGATGTTTATGTGTACGGTGCGCTCACCGATTGGAAAATCATTCCTGAAGCAAAAATGAAGTTCAACCAACTGGAAATGAAGTATGAAAACACCCTGTACATCAAACAGGGTATTTTCAACTATTTATATGCGTTTGTGCAAGATGGGAAAATGAAACCCGACCTGAGTCGCTTTGAGGGCTCTCATTTCGAAACCGAGAATGAATACTCTATTCTCGTCTACCACCGACCTTTGGGCTTAGATTATGACCGATTGCTGGCCATAAAAACGCTCACATTTCCACCTCAAGAATAATTACTTTACGGCTACAACCTCAACGTCAAAGATCAAGGTGGCGTTTGGAGGAATCACTCCGCCTGCACCGCGCTCGCCATAGGCCAAATGCGAAGGAATGATCAATTTGGCTTTCGTTCCAACATTCAACAAAGAGATGCCTTCGTCCCAACCTGGAATTACCTGTCCAACACCCAGTGGAAACTCAATTGGTTCGCCTCGCTCGTAGGAAGAATCGAACTTGGTGCCGTCTTCCAACATTCCGTGGTAGTGAACAGAAACAGTTCGCCCAGCTTCTGTCTTTGGACCATTGCCTTCTTCTATGATGTAATATTCGAGGCCAGAATTAGTCGTATTCAATTCAAGACCATCGGATGACCACGGCTCGTGGGCAATTGGCTGTGGGCCATCTTGAATATCGATCACATCGACTTCAAAAATCAATATGCTATTTGCTGGAATCCCAGGTCGCTCTTGTGCTCCGTA
This sequence comes from Salibacteraceae bacterium, assembly GCA_018401875.1. Taxonomy (GTDB): domain Bacteria; phylum Bacteroidota; class Bacteroidia; order Flavobacteriales_G; family Salibacteraceae; genus SHAN690. The sequence goes on along the minus strand of JAGYJZ010000007.1, from coordinate 86,314 downwards.
AGCCAAATTTGCTGGAATGGTAAGCTTTGCTTTGGATCCTTTAGACAATTGCCCAATGCCTTGCTCCCAACCAGGAATGACTTGTCCAATGCCAATTTGAAACGAAATAGGTTCTCCCCTGCCGTAGCTTTCGTCAAACACTTGTCCGTTCTCAAGCATTCCTTTGTAGTGAACAGTAACTTTTTGTCCCATTTGAGGCAAAACACCGTCTCCTTCTTCATAAACTTCAATTTGCAATCCCGACTCAAGCATCATGCTCGTTGTATCTCCAGATTGCTCATCATTCATTTCAGAAGATGCTTCTCCATTTCCACCAGAACAAGCAGATAGTGCTATTGCTGCACCAAAAATCAATGTATATAATTTCATATTAAAAATTTAGGCCGCAAAGCTAACAGAAATCAATTGCGAACTTGCCTCAACTCGGCTACATAAATAATGGCCGCATACGGAGGGACAATTCCTGATGATGAACCTTTTTCGCCATATGCAGATTGGTAAGGAAGGACAAACAATGCCTTGCCTCCTTCATTCATGTGTGAAATGGCTTGTGCAAAACCAGTCAATACTTGATCGGGCTTTCCAACGTGGTATTCAAACGGCTCTTCTTTGAAGGTATCATCTATCAATCGGCCATTGGTCAAGTAGGTACGGTAGTCTATTAAAGCTGTGCCACCCGACTTCACCTTCGCTCCCTTGCCTTCACTCAGCGAACGATAATAAATGCCTTCATGAAAATCATTGTCATCAAAACCCAAGCTGTCTAGTGCATTCTGAAAGTCAAGTCGCCCTTTCATCTCGTGGTCTGCCATTAAACGCTCTTCTGCTCTAATTTGCAACACCTCTTCTGCTTCTAAGACTTCTTGAATAGTTAAGTGAAGCTTGATAAGAGTAGTGTCAGTGCCGATTTTTACTGGACTAAACCAATTTGAGGCATTCAATTCTTTAATCCTTCCCACAACCATAACTTGCTCCCCTTCAGAGGCTGTAGCGAGTATTTTCTTGATATCGGCCGGCCACTCAGCAGGCATAAACTGAACGCGTTTTATGCGCTTTTCGAGCATCAATGAATCATTGGAACTACTCACTTGAACAACCATCGAAACAAATGAATCGTCATTTATGCTGCGCTTTTCATCCCCCAAAGCGATGCGTTTGTAGTGCACCGAATCGTGCAGTCGGGTATATCCAGCATGGTCTGTAGTGTCGCAACTTAGCACTGAGATTGCCAAAATGAAAAGAAGAAACCGACTCATTGCAATCGTATTAATTCAAGGTCGTAGATAACGGTCGAGCGCGGTGGAATTTTATTATTATCGCCCGTAAGTCCATGAGCCAAATGACTCGGTAATATGACTTGCGCTTTATCGCCAAGTTTCATGTATGTAATGGCTTCGTGCAATCCGCTTTCAACGTTGTCTTGACCAATTTTAAACGACCGCGGACCATCTTTTTCTGATGAATAAACTTCTTTGCCATCCATCAGGCTCACTTTATAGTTGACCGTTGCCACTTGACCATCCTTTGCCGCCTGTCCTTCGCCCATTGATTCGTAAATCATGTAGCGCAATCCGGTTCCCGTCTTAATCATCTGCCAACCTCTTCGTTCGGCAAAGCCTTCAATTACGGCATCTTCTTCCAGCGCCATTTGCCTATTGATGTCTTCCATGCTGCGATTTACATCGCGCTGTGTCGGCATATTATCTTCTTCCACGTTGGATGAGGAACGCTCTTCACACGATTGAGCCATCATAAAAACGGCAATGATGATTACAAATGATTTCACTCTAAAGCGATATTTTGTGGTGAATAACATCCTTCAAGTACTTAATTGATTGGGGTAATGACATATCCAACCTTCCGCCTGCAGCATTTTTATGTCCACCGCCATTAAAAAATGATCGGGCAATTTTATTGACATCGATTTCGCCTTTTGATCGAAACGAAAACTTAGTGAAATGCAATTCTTCAGACAGAAAAACTGCCATTTGAGCACCTTTCACCGACAATCCATAATTAACCAAACCTTCCGTATCTCCTTTCTGATATTTAAATCGATTTTTCTCACTCAATGACAAGCCAATTATACTAACTCCATGCGTGGCATCGAACTCAAACTTCTTTGATAAGGCATAGCCAACAAGTTTTAAACGATCGAAAGAATTCGTGTCAAAAATAGCATTGTGCACTTGATCAGGCACCAAGCCAACTTCAATAAGGTGTGCAGCAATGCGATGGGTATAGGCCGAGGTCGAAGAAAATTTAAACGAACCTGTATCGGTCATGATTCCAGTGTAGAGGCATTCAGCAACATCTTTATTGATTAATGATTTCCATCCAAGCGCATCTACAAACTCAAAGATCAACTCAGCCGTAGAAGATGCCGTAGTTTTTGAAAGGCGAAAGTCAAAATCAGGCGAAGGATCAATGTGGTGATCGATCAACACCGTTTTAGCCGAAGCTTTTTCCACTGCAGCGCCCATATCAGCAATACGATCGAGCCGGTTATAATCGAGACAAAAAATCACTTCTGCTTTCTCGATAAGTGCCTCTGCTGACTCTTTTTGCGTTTCAAACACCGTAATTAAATCGTGGCCTTTCATCCAATGCAAAAACTCAGGATCGGCATCGGGAATGATGACGTTTACGTTTAAGCCATTCTGCTGAAGAATATGGTAAAGTGCTAATGATGAGCCAATCGCATCTCCATCCGGTGATCGGTGCGTTGTAATAACGACACGCGAAGATGAGTCTAAAAGGGCTTTTAATCGTTCGTAATCCAAGTCAATAAATTTGTGTCAAAGCTATTTGTTTGAATTGTTTTGTGGCAATTTCATTGTAAAGATTCACATTCGTTGCTGTTTTCATTTTCACCATGCGATTATTAGACCTAAGTTATCCTTCAGCCGAAGAGAACCTCGCGTTCGAAGATTGGTATTTTCAGCATTTCAAAGAAGAAACTCTCCGCATCTGGGTGAGCCCAACATCCGTTATTTCTGGCAAGCATCAGAATGTATTGGCTGAATGTAACTTACACGCTTGCCGCACGTTGAAAATTCCTGTATTGCGAAGAATTAGTGGAGGCGGCACGGTGTATCACGATCACGGAAATATCAATTTCAGCTTTTTTCGATTTGTCGATCGGATTAAAATGATCGACTATGACCGAAGTTTGATACTCATTCAAGAAGCACTCCAACAATTAGGCTTTCCGGTTTCGATGAGCGAAAGGCATGATTTGTTTTTGAATGAAAACAAAATCTCGGGAAATGCACAACATTTGAGAAGTGGAAGAGTATTACACCACGGCACCATTTTATACGATGCCAACCTCGATCACTTGCGCGTGGCGATAAAAAGAACGAGTGGAACATTGGTAGATAAAGGAGTGAAATCAGTTCGCAGTCCGATAGCCAATCTTCGAGGTTTCCGAGACCTCGGCTCAACGATCGTGTTTAAAAAGAAATTGATTCAAGAAATTCAACATCTTGGTTTGAATGATCTAACTGACTTTCCAGTTGCCTCTGATAAAATCGCAACACTGTCAAACGAAAAGTATCGGCAAGATGAATGGAACTTTGGTTACAGTCCGCCCTATGAATTTTCAAATCAATCGGGCGATGCCTCATGCCGATTAAGCGTTGCACGGGGCGGAGAAATCCAGTCGATCGAGGTAATAAACAACAAAGAACGAGATCAAAATGTAGAAAAGGTGCTATTAGAAAAAAGGCACTTCTATGATGAGGTAAAAACTGAACTCGATTTGTCAGGAATGAAAACTGAAAGCGTGAAGCTTTATTTGGACCTTCTTTTCTAGAATATTAGGACTTGATCCTGTAGGACAATGTAATCAAGCCGAAAAAATAATTTCGTTTGCCTGACTCACTCGCTAATTCCGCAATAGGAGCTTTTTCCTTTGAAAATGTAATTGTTCCAACCATTTGAGGGTCAGCGGCAAATTCAGGATCTAAGTTTTGTCTTGTGGGATCTTTATAATAGACGCCACTTACATTGTCTATGTATTCATTGATTCCGATGCGGTAACCCAATTCCAATCCAACGCGCCAATTTTCAGTAAGAATCAATCGAGCTTGACCTCCCTACAGGGAAAAATATATTCGTTCTGCGATATTCCTCAGTATTTGGCACTGTCAAAGGATCGGTTATGGGTCTGAAAACAACTTCCTCACCAAAATATTCACCTATCGGTCTCATATAGCCAACAGCAACTCCAGTAAACAAGCTCAATCCTACGTTTAGCCCTTTCGACACGCCACCTCTAGCCCTTCGAACTTTGGACTTACGTCCTTTTGTGGTTTCATCGATGAAGTGCCACTCGGCTATAGCAGCAAATTCAGTTAAGGTAGAGAGGTAATCCAATCGAACATTTGGACTTTCATCAGGATTGAAGCCTTTGTCGTTTTTTCGAGCGTAGGCATGACTGATGCTTCCTCTCACCGCAAGGTTCTTCAAGGCATAAAAACGATAACTTCCGTTAAATGCTGAGCGCTGCAAAACGTAGTTTACTCCCCAATTATCACGTTCACCTAAGGTAGCAAAGAGCGTATTCACACCGTAACCAATAGACGCCTCATGGCGGTACTTGGTCCAAGCCGTATTGCCCCTGCGCTGGGCAAAAGCACTGCCGCACACCAGCAAAGCAATAAAGAATGTAAGATTTTTTCTGCTAATCATCGAATCCATTCGAAGCGCAAAAATAACCATTTACTCAAAGGACATAGCACGCCAACTGAATTGAATTAAATTTACCCCGTTCAACGATGCACAGGTTTTTAAAAATAACAATCTTTCTGGCCGCCTGCCTAGTTTTAAAGCAAGGTTTCGGCCAGCGACATTACTTTGTTCCATACAGCGTAAACGAAGGGCTGGCACAATCACAAGTGCGCGACATCATCCAAACGAAAGATGGTTTTATTTGGGTAGCCACTGTTGGCGGGATAAGCAGGTTTGACGGAATAACATTTAAAACCTACAACAAATCAAACGGACTTATAAACAACCTCACAAACGCCCTGCACGAGGGCAATGATGGATCGATGATCGCATCGTGTGCGGGTGGAGTTGTAACGTTTAGTAATGGCAACATTGAATCATTCAAGTTTGACGGAAGCTACAGTAACACCCTCATCAACGATTTTCTTACGCTAGACAGTCATCTGATCTTAGGAAGTAACGGCAGAGGATTGCTGGTGTTCAAAAAAGGAAATATCGAACGACAGATCGACTTAGGAAGCAAAGACAAAAACTTTATTCGCTGTTTAAGCAAAGGTGAAAACGGAATAATAGCAGGAACAAAAGAAGGTCTATTGTCTATTGATGAGCATGAAAACGTGAGGGTTTTGAATGATTCGATAAGTGTAACTAGCATCGCAGGCAACTCTAACGACCAGTGGATAGCTACCAATGGTGATGGGATTTTCAGGCTGAAAAATGGAGCATTAACGCAAATAACCAAAGAAGATGGTCTTGCAAATATGTACATCAGAGACATCTGCATCGATAAAGACGGAAATCCTTGGCTAATTTCAAAGAATACCATACAAAAAATCAATAGTCAAACACTTCGTTTCGAGATCATAAAGTCGTTTGATCCGATTATGACATCCAACATGAAGGTGATATACCCTGACCAAGAAAAAAACATTTGGGTTGGTACAGATGGCTATGGTATTCTGAAATTTACCGGAAGCCAGTTCAGTATATATAACTCGGAAGACGGATTGACCTCAAACTTGGTGATGGATATCGATCAAACAGCAGATGGTGATATGCTTTTAGCCACCTACGGATATGGATTAGTGATCTTGAATCAAAACAACATTGATTCCATTGGATATGACCAAGGATTGACCAATCTTACGATTTGGAGTCTTTTGGTGTTGGACGATAAAGTATTCCTTGGTACATCAGACGGGATTCAAATACTCAAAAATGGGAGTGTTTCAGCGTTTAAATTTAACCATGAACTTCCCTTTCCTAGAATTTCAAACTTGTATGAAGACTCCGATGGAAATATTTGGATTGCAACCAGAAATGGAGTGAGTATTTTCGATGGTGAAGGTATTTTCACACCACCTTCCATTCAAGACTTACACCTTAACGATTGCAAAGGTATCACAGAGCTAGACGGTGATATTTGGATTACTTCAAACAAAGGGCTGGCTGTATACAGGTCTGATGGAAGCGCTCAATTATTCTCAAAAAACAACGGTTTTCCAGAAGATTATTTAACTTGTTTAAAATCAGGAAACCAGTCTGACCTTTGGATAGGCACTGAAGAAGGATTGATTCATTACAACCCAAAAAACAACACCCCAACGGTAATTCGTATCTCAGCTAAGGTAAGCAGCAACATTATCAATTTCATTGAAAACGAGAATAATTCACGACTTTGGATTGGAACCGATAACGGATTGTTTCATCTCGATCAAAGTCTGTTTTACCGAGACACTGCGATCGCCATTCGTGGTTTTAACCAGCACGATGGCATCATTAGCAATGAGTGCAATCAAAACGCCTCGTTTACTGACAATAAAGGACGCGTGTGGTTTGGAACCAACGGAGGACTGATCAAGTTTGAACCCGATCACAGCGTGATGATCTCGAATCAAGTACTTGGAATTTATATCAACGATGTGCAGGCTAATTTCGAATCAATTTATAACGATTCATCTTCTGCGTATACGAGCGACAAGGTCGCTGAATTCAATTACGATGAAAGTAGAATCTCATTTCGCTACTCGGCCATACATTTCGCTAACCCCGACAAAATCACTTTTAGCCATCGCTTGATAGGAATTGACGATGAATGGTCACCTACAACAAAAGAAAATTACATCACTTTTTCAAATTTAGCACCAGGCACTTATCAATTTGAGGTTAGGGCTAAAATTGATAATGGAAATTGGGCAACAGCAACTGCTCACTTCGAATTTGAAATCATCTCACCATTTTGGATGAGGTGGTGGTTTATTTTAGGCTGTATACTTATTCTTTCGGGCTTTAGTTTTCAAATCCTTCGTCAATATCAAACCCAAGTACGAAGAAAAAGACAGTTGATCGAATTTAAAAACAGGGCAAAAGTGCTTGGCTTAGAACAGCAAACTCTGAATGCACATATGAATCGACATTTTATTTTCAATGCCCTAAATTCAATTCAATACTTCATTAACACACAAGACCGGAAACAAGCCAATCAGTACCTCACCAACTTTGCCTCCTTGGTGCGTAAAAATCTCGATAGTGCGCAAGTTGAGTGCATATCTCTAAAGGATGAAATTGAACGTCTAGAATTGTACATTAACTTGGAGCAAATGCGGTTTAAAGATCGCTTTTCATTCGACTTTATCATTGATTCAACCATTGACCTCGATTACATTCAAGTACCTTCTATGATCTTACAGCCATTTGTAGAAAACAGCATCATGCACGGTATTTTGCCTTCTGCCGACTTTGGAAAAATCGCGATTTCAATCGCGCTCATTGAAGATGACTTAAAGTTTGTAATTGACGATAATGGAATTGGAATTGAGACCAGCGTTCAAAACAAAAATGGAACTTCACAGCACGTATCCAACGGCATGAAAATCACCAAGCAACGCATTGAAATCATAGCACGCGCCTTAAAAAACGATCGCCTTGGAGTTTTTGGTCCGTTTGAACTGAAAGATAGTGGTGGCGGAGTGTTGGGGACAAGGGTGGAGATTATTCTCCCTGTCAATTATCAAAAATTTAAGCAATTTCACTTTAATTAAAGGGTGGATAATTTTTTTTTCTTAATTTTGGTTCTATTCAATGAAAAATAGATTTTATATATCAACCCTAATTGTAGTAATGCTCGGAGTAACTTCTTGCCAAAAGAAGGAATTTCAAGAGCTTTATGAATCTTCATCTGAAATAGAAGAGCAAAGGGTTGCAGATGAAAGTCAAATCACAACTTCTCAAGACGGATCATTTATTACAGAGGAGCCTCGTTTAATTTTAAGAGACCGCATCGAAGTTACGGGCGTGGTGAAAGAAGTTTCTGACGGAGATGAAGAGTCAGATGACGATGAAAATAAGACTCAAGAGTAAATTCTAAGGTCTACCAAGGATACATGAATACACGGATAAGGTGTATTTTTTTTGCCACAATAATTCTATTGCGTTTCGTGTTCCCAAAAGCGCTGATTTGTAGCTTGACCATCGATAAAGAAGTAGACTCCACCCCAATTGTGTTCGACCTTTTTGTAGGTTTTGACGAAGTTGCCGGTATTCATATAAATCCACGTAATTAAACTATTCCCAGCTTTTTCAGTTTCAACTGTTTTTCGGGTGGTATATTTTTCTTTCAATCGCTTTTGCTCTTGATCTTCATAAAACTCTTGTTGCTGCGCCTCTGTTCTTTTGAGCTGACCGTCATACTTCTGGTCTTCTGTTAGCTGCGCTGTTTTTGTTTGAAGAGCTTCCTTCCCCACTTTTGGATCCGAGATCGTGATCGGACCAGATGGGGCTCCGGGGCGTTCGTTCGGCACTTTGGCAAGGGTTGGAGCTACAATCTCTTTGGTGCTGGCCTTTTGTTCCTCCTCTTGGATGATTTGAGCCAACTGTTCAGACTCTCGCCCACCTTGCTCGGTGAGGGCCACGGCAGCTTCTTTCGCCTTTTCCTTTTCTGCGGCCATTTTCTTCTTCAGATCTGTAATCTGTTGAATCTTTGATGTTGACTCTTGATCATCAGGAATCAGCTTGAGCACTTCATTGTATGAGGCGAGAGCTTGATCAAGTTGATTCTTTTTTAAATAATCATCCGCCTGTGATTTATAATTTTGCGCTTCCAACAATTTTTGCTTCTGCGCTTCCTCTTCAGCTGATTTTTCTGCAGCAAGCTTTGCTTCCAATGTCGCTTTTGCCTCGGCTTCTTGCTCTAATTTTTGAGCTTCCAATTTTGCTTTAGCCTCTGCCTCCGCTTGGGCGAGCTGCTCGGCTGATTCAAGGTTTTTTGAATTTTCCTTTACACGCGCAGCTTCTTCTGCTTGCAATCGAGCAGCTTCTTCTTTAGCCAGCTTCTCGGCATCTTGTTCTTGTTTTAATCGTTCTGCTTCTTCAGCCTTGGCCTTTTCAGCAGCTTCCTTCTCTGCTAGTTCTTGCGCTTCTTTTTCTGCTTGTGCTTTTTTCTCAGCAGCTTCTTTTTGTTGCTCGCTCATTGCCGCTGCATTAGCTGCTTCTTCTTCCAATTTCTTTTTTTCATCTGCCTCAGCTTGGGCCTTTTCCGCAGCTTCTTTGGCGGCTGTTTCGGCTTCTAACTTAGCCTTCTGTTCAGCTTCCTTAGATGCTTTCTCAGCCAATTCGGCTTCTAATGCGGCCTTTTCCGCTGCTTCCTTCTCGGCTTGGGCCGCTACTATTTTTTCTGCTTCAGCAGCCGCTTTGGCATCTTCTTTTGCCTTTTCTGCCGCCTCTTTAGCAGCTAGTTCTGCCGCCTTCGCCTCAGCTTCGGCCTTGGCAGCTGCTTCCTCTTCCTTTTGGCGCTGCGCTGCTTTTTCTGCTTCGGCCTTGGCCAACGCATCACGCCCTGCCTGCACTTTAGCTAATCCATCAGCAACGCGCTTTTGATCAGCTCCTTTTGACGCGGATTGATTAAACAATTCTTCTGCAGCAGCAAAATCACCGGCATCAAGGGCTTTATCAGCTGAGGAGAGTAATTGATCAATGGCAGCCTTATTCTCGAGCTCTTGGGCCTTGGCTTTGGCTATTTTCTCCTCCTCTGCAGCGATTTCTTTTTGCAGTTGACCTATGCGCTCATCGCTTCCCAATGCAGAAGCTTGAGCAAGTTTTTCTTTGGCACCTGCAACATCCGCATTTGCAAGTGCTTTTTGCGCTGCGCCAATAAGTTCATTCAATTGAGCTTTGGATTGCTCTTGTTTTTTCTGTTCCTCAGCTAATTCGGCTTTTGCAGCGGTTACTTTCTTTAATTTTTCATCTATGCTTGCCTCGGGTGATATTGATTTCGCCTCTGCATAAAGCTTTTCTGCCGCATCGAAATCCCCTTTCTCAAAGGCCTTGTCACCGTCAGCGATAAGTTTTTGACTTTGCGCCAACTTTGCTGCCTCTGCAGCTGCCTTTTGATCTGCAGAATCTTTGGATGATTTGGCTTGTGCCAATATTTTCTCTGCTTCAGGATTCTTTTTGAGAGCCAATGCTGCTTCAGCTTTTGCTATTGCCAGGTCAAAGTTATTCGCTGCCATTGCTGTTTGCGCTTCTTTCACTGCCTGATCAAAAGCGGCATTTGCCTGAGCTTGCCTTGATTCTTCTTGCTGAATTTTTGCGAGTTGCTCTTTTACTTTCGGGTCACCGCCCATGATACCATTTGCCTGATCGTAAAGCTTTTTCGCTCCCTCTAAATCACCTTTGGCCATCAAAGCATCAGCTTGAGTCATTACACCATTAAACTCTTTCTGCTTTTCTTGTTTTGCAGCTTCTTGCTTTAGATCCTGAATCCTCTTTTCTATTGCTGGATCCTTCTTGAGGGCTGCTGCTTTTTCAAGATTAGTGATTGCTGCTGTGTAGTCACCTGATTTAGCACTTTTTTCTGCGGAACTAGTTAGGTTAGCAATCTCTTTCGAATTTGCAGCATCTGTCTCTACCTTCTTTTCTTTGGCCACCTCCACATCATCCATGGCTTTATCGATTTGAGTTTGAATAGACTTAGTGTAGTCTGTATCATAATCAAACTCGTCAATCAATTCGCTGTAAGAAATTTTCCCAACTGGCTGATTGAAAACAACCAAATTGACATCATCGTATTGTTCAAACAATTCAACAGAAAAGCCAAATGGTTCAAATCCGTATTCAATTCTGTCGACAGGAACATTGGTATCAAACCGTAGTCTCTTTGTTACAAAACCTTCTTTTACAAAAGAAATGACATAGATCGACTGAAAATCTAGGGCAATTTCAAACTTCGAGCTGCCATCTAACGACTTGACTTGACGCCCATTTTTTTCAACAATGATTTTTGAATCACTCATTGAACTGCCATCAATCTTGAAACGACCTGATATAATCAACTCACTTTTTTGGGCCAACGCATGCGATGACGCAATAACCAGAATCGACAACAGAACCAATCGCCTCATGAATATGAGATTGTTGAAGATTAATTTCGCTATGTTGAGTGAACTTGAAATAGTATAATAACTTTGGATTTAATATTGAAAATCAGTATTGCCGCAAAAGTAAAAGGACTAACGTATTATTAACCCATTTCAAAAAGTACAGTAAAATAGTTATGAAATATTTATTCCACATCTTGTTAATTAGTTCCGTTTTTTTTTCAAATAGTTTCACTGTGAGTGCTCAAACCTATGATGAAAACTACACCTTGGACTACATCAATAGTAAGCTAGAGAAAAAGTGTCGCGTATTTGCAGAGAAAAAGAACCTTAGGGTTGAGTTTTATGCCGGTGGAGAGCCCGTTAGAATTGATTATTTGTTTCCAGAATCGATTGATTTTGAAAAAGGAATTTATTTCTCTGAATCAGAGGGAGCGGTGATTGTGAGCTGTTATGAAAAAGCAGGTAAATGCATCGAAAGAGATATTTTAAAACGCGACTCCAAGATACTTTATGATCGCACTAACCTCACCACCACATGCGCTAATGATTGCAACGGAGTGGTTGAAGCAATGAAACATTTGGTGAAATTGTATGTTTTAGAAGACAACGAACGTTCTGAACCTTTCGAATAAATGATTTGTCTAACCTTGAAGCATGATCAATTATCAAAATTCGATACTCTTAGCAATTCTAATTTGTTTTTCGGCTGCCAGCCAGTCGCAGGATGCTGTCGAACTGATCAATAAAGGTCTCCATTTCACTCAAAAGGGAGAATACACAGAGGCAATTTCTAACTTTAACGCAGCGATAGCTATTGATGAAAATAATCTTGACGCCTATGTGAAACGTGCATTTGCATATTCTATGTTAAAAGAATATGAAAAAGCCGTATCCGATTATTCAAAACTAATTGAGTTAAAGCCGAACTTTGCAGTCGCATATTTTAGTCGCGGGAGTGCGTTGAACAAATTAGAACGGTTTAATGAAGCGCTCGCTGATTTTGATAAAGTAATTACAATGGAGCCCACAAATTCTGAAGCTTACAACAACCGCGGTTGGTCGAAAAAAGGCCTTGGTGATAAAGATGGTGCCTGCGAAGACTGGAAGACATCGAAAAAAATGGGCAATAAAGAAGCCAAGATAATTCTGAAAAACAACCAATGCTAAGACCTCAACGAATGACTCAAAAAATAATCATCGGAATACTAATGGCGCTTATTGCGATTGTCGTTTTATCATTTTCTGATGCCCCTTCTATGACCTCATATTCGAACGTAAATGACGAATATGTTTCTGTTTTTTCTGATCAACAAGATTGGAACAGTTGCGTTCAAAAAGCCGATAGCGAATGGGGTGGTCAATGCCTGAACTATGGGTTTAGTGAGGTAAAGTACACTGTTCACCTGGTTAACAGGTGCACCGAAGTTGTAGACTTGATGTCTTGTGTTCAGCGCGAAAATGGCAGGTGGCAATGCTTTTACCGTTTAGACATGAAAAAGAGCGATACACTGCATGCATATGCGTGTCGTGGAAATGGCAAATATTTAAAATGGGTAAGAAAAGCCGAAGACTTTACCACAAAATTTCCCACATTATCCGAAGTAAACGATGAGTATTAAGCTGCAGTTACTCCCCGCTAACGATGCACTCATGCGTAATTATTATTCCTAAGAAATTCTTCACTTTGTAGTCTACTGTGCTCACTTTGGTGATATTTCCATTTTGAGCAGCTGTCATGATTGATGCATCCACATTTCGGCAAATCTTGAAATAGCACTTTCCAGAAGATGTGCCAACCTTACTTCCGATAGGGTTTGAAGTAGCAGCAACCGGAGTAGTAACGCTGCAAGAGGCTGTTATGAGTGCAAAAGATAGTGCTAGTATGAATCGATTCATGGTATTTACATTTCGTCAAATGTAAGGCATAAAAAAGCCTTGTTCTAAAAATGAACAAGGCTTCAATATTGTTTGCTCAGCCTGATGATACCTCTTGATAAGGATTAAGGCAGATATAACATTCCGATCATCCGATGTTGCCCTAAAAAGGGTCCTTGATATAGGATTCGGTCCGATCTCGACCTTATAAAACTGCCTGGTGAGACTTGCATGTTAAGCTACCAGACGAAACAAACATCAATGAGAACTTTCTACTTCGAAAATTAGAAAAACCAATTTAGACCAGCGACTTCGTTCGAATGAAAATTAATAACTGTAGCTGCATTGTTTAAAAGGCACAAAAAAACCGAAGAATAATCTCCGGTTTTAAAATATTATATGGTAAGAAACGAATTTACTCTTGCTCGGTGCCATTTTCTTCTTCATTTTCATCAGCATCGTGATCGAGTTGTTCATCTGCCTGATCGAGGGTTGATGCCAATGTTTTAGGATTGCTATGAGCGTTTAACACTCCGTTTACCACGCTAAAACTCGCCTTGATCTTCTCAGGTTTGTGGTATGATCCTTTTTCAACAACAACATGCCAAAAGCCAGATTTTGGCACTTCAAATTCGTATGAATCGTCTTTTGATCCTCCATAATAAGAAAACGTTAGGTTGTTTTTGTACTTTTTAAAATCTTTTTCAGTTAAAATCAAAATCCTTGTGGGCTTTGAGATTATCACTGTAATCTTTCCTCCCTTATTCACTTTTGTTCTTCCGTGCAGGTATCTCATGGTGACTGTTTTAGTTCTATCAAAGGAATCATTTTTTTTGAATCAATCAAACTTTCAAAACTTCAATCATTAATCTTTGTTCATAACGACTTAATTCAGTCCTTTGAAGCATGAAGCAATTTGAGATCCCTTCGTTTTATAAGAGTGATTTTATCGCCCCAATTAAGAATTACCGAAAGACGCTCGACCCTCGAAAGCGTGATTTTGCTCCAACTGTTGTCGATTTTGGGCCGCTTCGTATCGTTTTAGCTCGGCATTTTGGCTTCTGTTATGGGGTTGAAAATGCCATCGAAATTGCTTACAAAGCGATCGAAGAAAACCAAGGGAAGAAGATCTATATGCTTTCGCAGATGATTCACAATCCGGTGGTGAACCAAGACCTTCAAGATAGAGGGTTGTCGTTTATATTGGATACAGAGGGAAATCAACTTACCCCGTGGAATGAGGTTACTTCAAACGACATTGTTATCATTCCTGCATTTGGAACAACACTCGAAATTGAGCAACGTTTGGCGTCAATGGGAATTGAAACCCACCAATACAATACCACCTGTCCGTTTGTAGAGAAAGTCTGGAAAATGGCCAGTAAGCTTGGAACGGATGATTACTCCATAATTATTCACGGGAAATTCAAGCACGAAGAAACGCAAGCGACCTTTTCGCACAGCAATGCGGAATCAAAATCAATCGTTATCAAAGACATTGATGAGGCAAGAATCATTGGTGAGATCATTCTAGGTCAACGCCATAAAGAAGAGTTTTACGCAACATTTAAGGGCCGATATTCGGATGGATTTGATGTTGACATCGACCTTCTTAAAGTGGGAGTAATCAACCAAACCACCATGCTTGCAAGCGAAACTCATGAAATAGCTGAGTACTTTAAAACTGTAATGATCGAGAAGTACGGTGAATCTGAAATAAAAAAACACTACGCTGATACTAGAGATACGCTGTGCTACGCAACCAACGACAATCAACAATCAACTTACGAACTGTTGAATCAGGAGGCAGACTTAGCAATCGTTGTGGGCGGATATAACAGCTCAAACACAAGTCATTTGGTGGATTTATGCGCCACGAAGTTTAACACCTACTTTGTAAATGGGCCGCAAGAGTTGATCAATGAACATCAAATTAGACACTTCGACTACGCCACAAAGACGCATCTAGTTTCTGCAGACTATTTACCTAAAAAGGAAAAGACAACCGTTGTGGTAACCAGCGGAGCTTCATGTCCTGATAGCGTCATCGAAGCGGTGATTGATCGACTTCTCTCATTCTATAACTTAGACACAGACAAGCCTACAGCACTCAAAAATGCTGGTATTATTGAATAAATGGAAGGTAGTAATCGGGCTCGATGATTGGACGAGCAATTGCCAATATCGCTTCGAGCTGAGTTTCCTTTGAAAAGTTTGACGTGTCAAAGCAAATGGCATCACTGGCTTTTCGCAACGGAGCAACATCGCGACCAGCATCGGCTTTATCACGCTCGATCAAATTGTTTCTCACTTCCTCTTCCAAAATGGTGACGCCTTGATCTGAAAGTTGCGATAACCGTCTGTGAATGCGTTCTTCAATGGTCGCAGTTATGAATATTTTGAGCTCAGCACCCGGCATAATCACTGTTCCAATATCGCGACCTTCCATCACCACGCCCTTGCCGGAAATGTGACGTTGCTGGAGTTCTTTTAAGTAGGTTCTCACTTCTGGAATAGACGCTACAAAACTCACAGATGAAACCACTTTTTGATCATTGCGGATGTGGGACTCCACATCCTGACCATTTAGAAGCAAGTGGTTTGAGACGGGCTTAAACGTTAATTCAGGTTTTGAATCAAGCACTTCAGCAATTGCCTTCTTATCTGTCACGTCCACACCATTGATTAGACAGAAATGGGTAATACCGCGAAACATAGCTCCTGAATCGATAAAGATATAGCCCAATTTTTCAGCGAGAGCTTTTGCTAGGGTGCTTTTTCCGCAGCCGGAATATCCATCGATGGCAATGTTTATTTTTCTCAATTCAAGGATTTTTTTGAATACCATTCATTCAGGTTGGTAGTGATTCCAAAATGATTTGAAGTACCGCTCAAGTGATAATTTGTAATCGCGTATTGGATCCCAAACCGCTTGACTTTGATGTTTGCACCGAACGAAAAACCCACCAGTCCGGGACGTTCAGAAATAGCCAACTCCAACCTTCTTCTAAAATTATAGCCGAGCATCAAATTAAAATTTTCAGATGGAATCAATGCTACGGATGCACTTAAATGCCGGGCAAAATTATCCAGTGTGAGGGTTGACCGTGACGCCTCTCCTTTCACTGGATCGATGGTTGGATTCGCGAGCACATCTCCATCAGAGCCTGCTAAATCCCATTTTTGAAGGTCATTGTATTGCAGCCCAAACATGATGGGTGCTTTGTCAAACTTTTTTGAAATAGCTGCATTTACGCGGATTGGAAAAAATTCGTTTGAACGTCCTGTATAGTCAATGAATTCCATCCCAATGTTATCGATCGTTAATCCGCTTGAGAAATTACCGTCCGCACTCTGATAAAAAGCGCCCAAGTCAATTGCTGCACCGTAAGCGAAGTTTTGATACATGCTCGAAAACACATTCTTGAGCGTAGCACCGTAGGTGATGTGGTCGTTTAATCTGCGACCAAAAGAAATTCCAACCTCATAGTCCACCGCTTTAAATTCTCCCAATTCATTTCCTAGCTCATCGTATTCTTGAAATGTGCCGTAGTCAAAATACCTCAAGTAGGCAGAACCAAACCCGAGGCTATCAAACATTCTGCTGTATGCCAATGATGCTTGATTTATTGTAGTTAAGTAATTCAGGTAATTCAAGCTTACCGCCTGATGCATTGCGCTATCAATAAATGCAGGATTATCTGATACTTGATTGATGTCGCCCCGCCACGTAGCTACCTGTGACCCACCAAGTGCGGCAGAAACCACTGAAATAGGCACCTGCGTAAATGCAAACGCGGAGTTGCCATTTTGTGCCGCTGAATGCAGCACAGCTAGCAATGAAAAAATCAATAAGAGGTGCTTCATCGAGTGATCAAAAGTAATTGCCTAAGCTTTACGCTCAATCTCCATATTTATTACTTCACCGCTAAGAAAGTCATTTCCGCTATGCTACTTGCAAAGCGCCCTTGACTTTCTTTTCTTCGAGGGCGATGTCTAGCACTTCAATCATTCTATCGACAAAATGAAATGTCAAACCTTTTAGGTAATGGTCTTCAATTTCCTTCAGATCTTTTTCATTCTGAACAGAAAGCACGAGTTCATTCAATCCCAAACGTTTTGCTGCGAGAATCTTCTCTTTGATGCCACCCACAGGAAGCACACGACCACGAAGGGTAATTTCGCCCGTCATGGCTAATCCGTCCTTGAATTTTCGCTGCGTAAACACGGACGCTAACGCGCTCAAAATGGTAATTCCAGCGGATGGTCCATCTTTCGGTGTGGCGCCTTCAGGAACATGGATATGCACGTTGTAATTATTAAACACTTCTTGATCTAAGCCGATGATTTCAGCGTGCGCTTTTAGGTATTCGAGGGCAATTACGGCTGATTCTTTCATTACATCGCCCAAATTGCCGGTAAGTGTCAATTTGCCCTTTCCTTTTGTAATGCTCGTTTCAATAAACAACACTTCACCTCCTACCGAGGTCCATGCTAGTCCGTTGGCAACTCCTGGCACATCGTGTTTGTTGTTGCGATCGCGCATGTGGCTTATCCCAAGCAAAGTTTCAAGGTCGGAGACACCAATGCTGTCTGCAGCTTCTGGTTCTTCCATGGCGATTTGCTTGGCTTTCTTCCGCACAATACTGGCGACCTTCTTTTCGAGTTGACGAACGCCTGACTCTCGTGTGTAACCTTCTACCAAATGTTGAATCACTGCCTTAGAAAGCTTCACATCTGTCTTCTTCATGCCGTGCTCTTTCAGCTGTTTTGGCAGTAAATGTTTGGTTGCAATCGAAGTTTTTTCTTCTACCGTATATCCGCTCAGATCGATGATCTCCAAACGATCTCTAAGTGCAGGATGAACTGCACCAATATTGTTGGTTGTGGCAATAAACATCACCTTGGATAAGTCAAATTCTTCTTCTAAAAAGTTGTCGTAAAAGGCACTATTTTGCTCCGGGTCAAGCACTTCGAGCAAAGCTGAAGAAGGATCACCGTGGCCATCTCTACCTACTTTATCTAACTCATCGAGGATAAATACTGGATTGGAGGTACCTGCTTTCTTAATGTTCTGTATTATTCTGCCAGGCAGAGCACCAATATATGTTTTTCGGTGACCTCTAATTTCGGCTTCGTCCCTCAATCCACCCAACGACATTCGGATGTATTCACGACCGAGTGCTTCAGCGATGCTTTTTCCCAACGATGTTTTACCTACTCCGGGAGGGCCGTTAAAACAAAGGATTGGTGATTTCATATCGCCCTTCAACTTCAAAACTGCTAAGTGCTCAATAATGCGCTCTTTAATTTTCAGCAACCCGAAATGGTCGCGGTCTAAAATTCTTTGGGCGCGTTTGAGGTCAAACTTGTCTTTGCTGTATTCGTTCCAAGGAAGTTCCACATAAGTATCGAGGTAGTTGAGCTGAACCGAATATTCCATCCCAGCAGGATTCATTCGTTCGAGTTTGCTCAATTCTTTTTCGAAGGTCTTGGCTACGCGTTCATTCCACTTTTTCTTGAGCGATCGTTCCCTCAACTCTTGCACTTCTTGCTCAGCAGGATTCCCACCCAATTCTTCTTGGATGGTTTTCATTTGTTGACTCAAGAAATACTCGCGTTGTTGCTTATCAATATCGGTGCGCACCTTACTCTGAATGTCATTCTTTATCTCCAACATTTGAAGCTCTTTGGTCAAATGTGTGAGCAATACCGTGGCGCGATCAACGATGCCAGAAATTTCGAGTAATGCTTGCTTTTCTTTCACCGGAATCTGCATATTGGCAGATATAAAATTGATCAAAAACACGGGGCTATCGATGTTTTTAATCGCAATCGATGCTTCGGTTGGAATGTGAGGCGAATCGTTAATGATCTGGAGCGCAAGGTCTTTTATGGAACCGACCAATGCTGTGAATTTTCGATCGGTAGGCTTTTTTTCTTCTTTGGTAAATACTTCAACTTTTGCCTTGAAGTATGGATCTTCTTGCGTGATCTCTTTAATCTTGATCCTGCGCATGCCTTGAATAATGATGGTTGAACTGCCATCGGGCATTTTCAGCATTTTCAAAATTTTGGCAATGGTTCCAACCTCGAATAAGTTCTCGGGTTGTGGTTCGTCTTGCGTTTGATCTTTTTGTGCGATTACACCAATGAGCTTATCGCCTTTATACGCATCCTTGATTAGTTTAATCGATTTATCTCTGCCTACTGTAATCGGAATCACTACGCCCGGAAAGAGCACAGTATTTCTTACAGGCAATAATGGCAGTTCATCAGGAGTATCCTCCTTATACATTCGCTCCTCGTCCTCCTTACTCATCAGTGGAATGAACTCTGTTCCTTCATCGGATAGTCCAGATAATTCGAGAAGCGAAAATTTTAATCTATCGTCAGTCATAGCATTCAGCTCTTTACGCAATCATTAATTAAAGAAAGATTCTTCTCCCTCATACCGTTACTAAGGACAATGTACGTGCCATGCAGATTGCTCTGCTTTTTTGTCCGATTTCTATTTTGAAATAGAAAGGTGGTTATGCAAATAAGTATACACTTCGATCAATTCATCGGTCAATTCAACCTTTCTGCGTCCCATCACTGTCTGTGCTACTTGAAGTGCATCGGAGAGTCTGTAATTTTTAAATCCGGCTGCTCCGCCCCAACCGAAATCAGGAATGACGCGGTGCGGAAAATCACCTCCGAAAACATTTGCGAATATGCCGCAAACGGTTCCTGTATTGAACATCGTATTTATTCCTGCTTTGGCATGATCGCCCATGGTCAATCCGCAAAACTGAGAGCCTGTGCTTTCGCTTCGACCCAACGCATAATTGTGAATTTTCACGTCTGCGTAGGTGTTTTTAAGGTTGGAGGTATTGGTATCGGCCCCCAAGTTGCACCACTCACCGATCACTGAATTACCAATAAAACCGTCATGGCCCTTGTTGGAATATCCAAAAATTACGCAGTTGTTCACTTCGCCTCCTACCTTAGAGTGCGGACCAACGGTGGTTGATCCATAAATTTTGGCACCCATCTTCAATTGAGCGTGATCGCAAAGGGCTAAACTTCCTCTAATGAGTGATCCCTCCATGATTTCTGCATGTTTACCGACATACACAGGCCCTTCTAAGGTATTGATGATGGAAGGGCGTATTATAGCTCCTTCTTCAATAAATATGTTGTCTCCAATAACGGTTACACCTTCGGGGATGGGTTGGCTTTTGCGTTGCGATTTAATCCAATCAAGATCCTCATCGAGCGCCCATGCGTTGTTCTGAAAAATTTTCCAAGAGCGATTGATGTGAACGACTTCTCCTTCGAACTGAATTGCTGAATCAGCATGTGCAATCATTTTTTCGTGCGCGGCATTGGTGGCGATCCAAACATCATTCTTAAACAGTGATTGATTTTCGTTTAGTGATTCAATAGCAGCAATCAATTCTCTGGTGGGATGAACCGATCCATTGATGAATGTATTTGCCTTCTCTACGTGCGCTGGGAAAATTTTGGCGAGGTAGTCTTGGGTGTTGTAAGAAATAGGTTTCCCAGTCACGTTGCTCCATTTCTCAGCCAACGTGAATATACCGATTCGAATATCAGCCACTGGCCTCGTAAAGGTGAGCGGAAGCAAATGGTCTCGTTCGGTATGATCAACGAGAATAATGTTTTGAATCATAAGTCAAAGTTAGTGTCAATGATAAACACAAAAAAACCCTGCTGAAAAAATTCAGCAGGGCTCCAATGTTGTTTTCCAGAGGTTTTTACTCTTCAGTAGCAGCGTCTGTCGGCTTAATGTGACGTTGATATCTGTTTCTGAACTTATCAACTCTACCGGCAGTGTCTACCAATTGTAATTTACCTGTGTAGAAAGGATGCGACATGTGAGAAATCTCCAACTTCACAAGAGGATACTCGTTTCCATCCTCCCACTGCACTGTTTCTTTGGTGTTTGCACATGATCTACACATGAATGCATAACCATTGCTCATGTCTTTAAAGACAACCATTCTATATTCTTCTGGATGAATTCCTTGTTTCATACCTACTTGTTTTGGGGCTGCAAATATAGAAAGCTTTTAAAAGAAAACACTTATAATCTGCAATAAATTAAATAATTGCAGGTTAATTTGCAGCGATGAGAAAAATTCTAGTCTTCATAGGCATTGTGGCACTTCTTTTTTCTGCCTGCAGAAGGGATAAGTTATTCTCAGGCAAAGCACAACTCGAGTTTTCGACAGACACTGTATTTTTTGACACCGTATTTACCACCGTTGGCTCGCTCACCGAACGCATAAAGATCTTCAATCCGTATAGCGAAACGGTCGAGTTAACGAGCATTTACTTAGAGTTGGGCAGTGCGTCAAACTTCAAATTGAATGTTGATGGCACACCGGGCAAGCAAGTAAATGACGTGACCATCGCTCCATTCGACAGCATATTCGTTTTTATTGAAGTAACGGTTGATCCAAACGGAGGCACCACACCCATGGTGATTGAAGAAAAACTGATCGTTCAAACCGAGCAAAATTCGCAAAGCGTTGATTTAGTGGCTTGGGGACAAGACGCCTACTTTTATCCATCGATCAATTTTGGAGATGCAGATGGCAATGGTATGGGCGATCAATGGGTATTACCGGTCGACAAGCCGATTGTTTTTTATGGTTATTCTATTGTTGACACAGGGTCTGTGCTCACCATACCGTGCGGGGCTCGGGTTCATTTTCACGCAAACAGTGGGTTGATTGTTGGACATCAAGCCAGCCTCAAAATTTTGGGTTGCGAGGGCGATCCGATCATAATTCAGGGCGATCGATTGGAGGGCTTTTTTGACGATGTCCCGGGGCAATGGGGGCAACTGATTGGCGGAATTTACTTGACACAAACCAGTATTGATAACGAAGTAAGAAATGCCATTATCAAGAACGGAACCGTAGGAATTATAGTCGATTCAAACACCAATGCCAATCCGTCATTGATTCTAGAAAACACTCAAATACTCAACATGAGCTTTTTTGGATTGCTTGGTCAAGACGCAAGGATTGTAGCAAAAAACACCGTGATCGCCAATTGTGGCGACCACGCTGTAGCCTTGCGCTATGGCGGTGATTACCTATTTGAGCACTGCACATTTGCCAATTATTGGTCGGAAAACCCGAGGAGCAAAGCCACGTTATTGATCAACAATCAGTTTCGAGTGAATGGCATCGACTATGTGCGTGATTTCAATGCACGATTCGATAATACCATCATTTTTGGCGCACTGGATGAAGAAGTAGCGATTGATGGTGACGAAAGCGAGCCGTTTAACTACATGTTTGACCACTGTGTTTTAAAACGTGATACCAACGAGTTGAACGATCCTGCTCACTATGAATCGATCGTGTTAAACCCGCTGCCCGTTCTTGTGGATGGAGTATCCAAAAATGCAGTGTTCGATGATATATCCGTGAATTATAAAATCTACGAGCTTTCTGCTGCACGCAGCAAAGCGAAACTATCAGGTGTAAATGCCGACTTAGAGGGAAACACCCGTGATGCCAATCCCGACATTGGAGCTTACGAATTCATCCCTTAGCACTTAGTTTTCTCTGTTTTCAGGATTGGTGATCTCGAGGTACGAAGTTCCTGTAATTGGCACGCCATTTCGCGTGCCGCTTACGATGCACATGCCTTCCCAATAGTACAATTTCACTAATGGCAGGATTTTAATTTCCAATTCTTGTTCTTCCTTGAGCATCTCAAGGCTCAATTCGAGTTGATGGTTTGGAATGGACACTGACAGCTTGCTCGGGTAGCGATCACCAGAATTATCACTTTTCCAATACGCTTGATCTTCGATCACGATTTCTTCGCTTTTCAACGAGTGATAAACACCATCTTCTTGCACCAACGTACCTCCATAAATATTGAGTCCTTCTTTTAGTCTAAGCCTATAAAGCATTAGTTTTTCATTTGTTTCGTTGAGCGCCACGCTCATCCAATCCCAACCGGTGGTTCTGTTTTCGAGCACCTTACCGCAATTCCATTGGCGGTCATACCAAATGGTACCTTTCACCCTTCGGAGTTTTCCACCCACCATGAGTTCTCCTTCCGCGATCAAATCAGTGTAACTGTAATAACCTGCTTTCGCGTATCCTCCATAGTCTTCATAGCCCGTTTTGTTTCCGTGCATCACAGCAGGCGAACGCGGATATGTTGATAGTCGATAGCTGAACGATTCACCCGCATGATGGCCGTTTGCCTTCAATTCGTATTCCCCAAACTGACCGTTCATGGATGCTTGGCTCTTGGCTTTTTCGGTGGCTAGATTAATCGGTAATTCTGCTTTCAACTGCTCTTTGAGTGAGATCAGCGTGTGGTCAAAATAGAATCTATCCGCCTTCACATCGGTGATGGCCACATTGCTGAGCAATCGATCCTTTTCGCCATTCATGGAAAAGTGAAACACCACAAATTCAATTCCGAAGGTATCGCCTGTTTCAATATCGGTGAGCCAGCCCGTGGCATACCACCATTCTAGGGAATTGGACACGTGCGGAGCTTCATCCCGAGTGATGTCAGCACGATCGTAGAACACGTCATTCTCTGTGCTCGGTGGTGAAACGCAAGAATCAAGCGCAAGAATGAAAAAGAAAAAAATAAGATTTCGAAGCATAAATTTCAAACAATCGATTTTGAAAAATGATGCAAGGAGAATGATTTATTTTAGAACTGACCGGTTCTAAGCATCACCAAGGTGCACGCCTCCACTGTTTCAATGCCTTGAATCGCGACCAATGCGCTGAGTTCAGGATTTTCAGTACCTGGATTGAATATAATTCGTTTCGGTTTTAGTGCAAGAATGTAAGCGTAGTGTTCTGGTTGATTTTTTGGACCGATATACATCGTCACGGTATTGAGGTTTGGAATGGAAGCGGGCCAATCAGCAATAATGGTTGAACCGCTAATCTCACCTGCCTTGATTCCAAGAGGCACAACCTCATGATCGTACTCTTTCAGCATGTTGGTGGCTAAAAAACTATACCGTGCGGGATTTGCACTCGCGCCAATTATGGCTGTTTTCTTGCCCATAATTAGTCATCGTCATCATCGCCAGCGTCATCATCAGGCGTATCGTAGCTATCTTCTTCTTCCTCCTCGTCACTAGAAACATCATCTGCGCCAGCTACTTCTTCCGCAAAACCTTCCTTCAAATTACCATCGTCATCGTAGTCTTCATCTTCTTCGATGATTTGTTGAGCTTCAGCTTTGGTCATCTTAATCAAATAGTAAACCTCCTCATTTTCAAAAGGTAAGGCTGAAATCTTAACGCCTTTAGCGTTTTTATAAGAGATCAGATTGTCTTCAAATCCAAATGGATATTCGAGTTTAATTTGATTGATAAGCTCTTCTGTTAGCTTGTCATAGTCTTTAGCGATACGTGGTTTTCCTGCTGCCATTTTCAATTTTAGTTACAAGGGCAAAGTAATGGCAAACGAAAACATATAAACCAAATTTCTTAGGAAGATTTTTTCAAAACGATGTTATATAGATCTTTTCTTCGGTCTCTGAGGTTGCGCACACTTCCCTTGGTGTTAAGCTCACGCAGCAAATCAAGGACAACATCCACGATAAGGGTCATCTCTGTATTGGGTGTAGCTTGAGCTTTGATGGCATTTTCAGGAAATGCAAAATCGGAGGGCGTAAACACGGCAGATTGCGCGTATTGAATATCCATGTTATTCACTTTGGGAAGATTTCCAACGCATCCTGCAATGGCCACGTAGCATTCGTTTTCAATTGCTCGGGCTTGCGCGCAGCGTTTTACGCGGTGATAACCGTTTTGGGTATCGGTGAGGAAAGGAACAAAGAGTACTTGCACACCTTGGTCGGCATAGAGGCGGCCGAGTTCTGGAAACTCTACATCATAGCAAATCACGATGCCTATTTTGCCGCAATCGGTATCAAAAATCCCCAGTCTATCTCCACCTGAAATTCCCCAGGCAGTTACTTCGCTCGGAGTGATATGTATCTTCCGATATTCTTCGAAGGTGCCATCTCTGCGGCACAAGTGCGATACATTGTACAGTTTTTCGTCTTCTAACACGGGATAACTTCCTGTGATGATATTCACGTTATACGACACCGCCAATTCTTTGAAATATGCCAATAATGGTTCAGAATAGGACGCCAATTCGCGCATGGCTTTGGCTTCTACCAAATCATTATATTTGGCCAACAACGGTGCATTAAATAACTCTGGGAATAACACAAAATCGGAGTTGTAACCTGCCACAGCATCTACGAAAAACTCGATCTGTTCTTTCAAGGCATCGAGCGATGGTGTGGGGCGCATTTGCCATTGCACAAGTCCAAGTCGAACCACCGATTTCTTGCGGTTGATCAGTTTGTCTTTGGCTTGAAAATAAATATTGTTCCACTCGATCAATGTGGCATATTCTTGCGATTGCACATCGCCTTCGAGGTAGTTATTCAATATCCTTCGCACGTGGAAACTATTCACCAGCTGAAAAGATAAAATCGGATCATAAAGCTCGTTTACACGCACTTTCTCGATGTATTCTTTCGGACTCAGTTCTTGAGCATATTTCCCGTAGCCGGGAATTCTTCCACCCGCGATAATGGCCCTTAAGTTCAGGTTTTCGCAGAGTTCTTTTCGCGCATCGTATAGTCTTCTGGCCAAGCGCAACCCGCGGTATTCAGGATGAACAAATACATCGATTCCGTATAACACATCCCCATCTTTATCGTGGGTTGAAAAACTGTAATCGCCCGTCACGTCTTTGTAGGTGTGTTCATCACCAAATTTGTTGTAGTCAATGATCAACGACAATGCGCCTGCTACCACCGTACCGTTCATTTCAACACACAACTGACCTTCAGGAAATATCTCGAGCAGCTGACCGATGCTTTCTTCGGTCCAATAACTCATTCTACTTCCTGTGTAAGCCTCTTCCATAGCTACTTTCAGGTCATTATAATCTCTCATCGTCAGGTGCCGCAGCACCACTTTTCTATCTTCTAATTGTTTACTCATTCTATTTTTCAAGTTGCCTTTTTAGGGCGTTAATTTCAGATTTTATGGATCGTATTTCGTCCAGCAGTATTTCGTTTGTCTTTGCTGAATTGTTAGAGAGCTGAAACGTAGTCAACCCTTCAGCCTTCCACACTTCCAGTATTTCTTCGGCATTCACTGCATAGGTTTCAAACTCAGGATTATCAGACTTAAGTGTAAGAACATTTTCTTTTAAATTGTTCAGTACACGTTTAAACACAATGCCTTCCGTTTTTGAAATGATGATGTAAAGTCCATCATTTTTGATGTTATTCCAATCCATCATATAACTGCCGATGATATATGAATTGGGAAGAATAGGCAACATGCTTTCACCTTTAATTTGAAAAACGCGGTAGGTTTTTCCTTTCGATACTTCGCTGTAAGGCATATCGAACACGGGGAGCGATTCTATAAACTCGATGTCACCATAACCATTCAGGTAACCGGCTGATGCTTGAATTGGCACTAAGGTAGCCGTTTCATTATTACTCGCTTTATCGATGGTGATGGGCAAAATTCTGAGGTTTGCACCGCTGTATTTCATCTCCGCGCCAACACCTTCTTGCAAAGAACCGCTTACGAGCTGATCCATTGAAAGGTTGAATTTTTGGCAAATCAGCAAAAGAAAAGAAATCCGCGGATCGGCTCGTCCCTCTTCGTAGGCCCCAATCAATGAGCGTTTCACTCCGAGGTGGCGTGCAAGCTGCTCTTGCGTCCACGCTTTTTGCTTCCTCAAAAATTTTAGGTTATTGGCGATAAAATGCATTTGCTAAAAATAAGAACATGCTCAGAATATTAACCTTGACTCTTCAATAAGTTTTCAAGGGCTTGAAGGTGATATTCAAATGCCTTGCGTCCTTCAGGTGTAATTCTGAATGCCGTGTTTGGCTTTTTACCAACGAACCGCTTTCGCACTTCAATGAATTGCTTTTTTTCGAGCGCAGTGATGTGGCTGGCCAAATTTCCATCGGTAACGTCAAGCAGCTGTTTGAGCTCATTAAAGTCTACCCACTCATTGACGGTAAGCACCGACATTAAGCCCAACCTAACTCGACTTTCGAATGCCTTATCTAACTGATGGATGATTCCCTTCATCGATCGTGGCGGTAGTACATTAAAATTCCATACACAATGTGAAGCACTCCAAAGCCAATCGTCCAAAAGACGAGACCAAAACCCAACAACATGAAACTGAGCAAACCCAGGGCGATCTCAGACAATCCCAAATAACTGATTTCTTCCAAACTAAACCTACCTGCATTTACCAGCGCGAGACCATAAAAAATCA
Source organism: Salibacteraceae bacterium (assembly GCA_018401875.1). Lineage (GTDB taxonomy): Bacteria > Bacteroidota > Bacteroidia > Flavobacteriales_G > Salibacteraceae > SHAN690. The sequence goes on along the minus strand of JAGYJZ010000007.1, from coordinate 58,980 downwards.
ATGTAGTCGGAGCGATCAATCCGATTAATCCGTGCGCAAACAGAACGAGGCAAAAGAGCCCACCGGTGACGAGCGGAATACTCAAGTTTATGAGCAGATGCTTGCTATAAGTTCCCCAAAGAGGTTGCTGCTTGAGCTTTGCTTTGCGTTTCGTGAAATAATACGACACAGCGATAGATGCGAGCAAAACGATCAGCGCGTCAATGGCTAGAAACAGTGCTACGTTGCTATCGATATCGACTATTCTGCCCGTTCCGAATGGGGTGTCGCTGTCGCGCAATGCCCAAGGCGCCATATTTACGCGCCAATATGCAGCTGCGGCTCCGAGCAGCGCAAATACTCCGCTAAACACTCCTGCCAACCCGCTCAGCGAAATAAAACGCGAACTGCGCTCCATCAATGATTTGATGTCTTTTAGCGCATCAAGGGATTCGTTGGTTTGATTCATAAAATTTCACTTTGAATTGCAAAGTAAGGTGAAATTAGCAAACACGGGACTTTAAGGCGTTTTGCAATGCCGAATTACGGATTGAATTTCTTACATCGTTGTTGGACATTGACAAACTTATTAGGCGCAAAAGAGTAAATAATTACTTTTGGTGATATTAACTATAAGCTAAACCTTAAACTACGTCATCTCAATGTCACGCAAACACGATCACATTCTTTCACTCACTACCAGTTTGCGAGCGCTCAATGAAGCAGAACTGAAAACCATGCTTGGTGAAGTGCTCAATGAAGGAATCCACGGCATTGGTTTCAGCCCCTATTTAGAAGGGCAAGAACCGGGCGATGCCATTACTGAGGCGCAAATCAGAAGACGTATGGAAATTTTAAAGCCTCATGCAAAATGGGTTCGTTCGTTTTCCTGTACCGATGGAAATGAGATGATTCCGCGTATCGCCCACGAAATGGGCATCAAGACATTGGTTGGGGCTTGGTTGGGGAAAGAAGAGGATAAAAACGCGGTTGAAATTGCGAATTTGATTCAACTTGCCAAAGAAGGACATGCCGATATCGTGGCTGTTGGCAATGAAGTAATGTACAGAGAAGACTTAACCGAAGAGCGTTTGCTTGAATATATTCATCATGTAAAACAAGAAATTCCTCATTTACCTGTGGGGTATGTTGATGCGTATTACGAATTCGAGAACCGACCAAAAATTACCGAAGCGTGCGATGTCATATTGGCGAATTGTTATCCGTTTTGGGAAGGATGTCACATCGACTATTCGTTGATGTATATGCAAGACATGTATCGAAGAACCGTGCGCGTAGCCAGGGGAAAAAAGGTGATCATTTCAGAAACCGGTTGGCCCAATAAAGGACAATCGTTTCACGGTGCGGTGCCATCGCACGAAAGTGCCATCCGATACTTTTTAAATACTCAGCGTTGGACCAAAGCAGACAACATTGAGTCGTTTTATTTCTCGTCTTTTGACGAACCATGGAAGATTGGAGATGAAGGAGACGTTGGCGCCTATTGGGGAATTTGGGATAAAAACGAACAATTAAAATACTAAGAAAACTAGACGAATCAGCGCATATGAATAAACTTGAACTTCCTTTCGGCAGAGCCATTTGTTATTCTGGATTTCGAAACGGGCAAAGTCCAGAAACGGGGATTTTCCCTTCGTATGACGAAATAAAGGAAGACCTTCTGCTTCTTCAAGGCCATTGGGAGTATTTGAGGCTTTATGATTGTGATAAACACGCTGAAACCGTGTTAGAAGTCATCGAAAATGAAGAGCTCAACTTCAGCATCATGCTTGGCGTGTACATCGTAGCCGAAGTGAGCAACAACAACTGCGCATGGGGAGGCGTTTATTCTGACGAACAGCTCGCTGTAAATAGATTACAGAACCAACAGAACGTGCAAAAACTGATTCGGTTGGCCAACCGCTATCCTGACATTATCTTTTCACTTTCTGCCGGCAATGAAGCCGCGGTAGAATGGACAGACCATTTGGTGCCGGTTGAACGCATCATGGAATACGTGCAATTAATCAAACAAGGCGCAAAGCAACCCGTAACATTCTGCGACAACTACGCTCCATGGTTAGATAAACTAGAGCCTTTGGTAGAATTGGTTGATTTTATTTCCATCCACACCTACCCTGTGTGGGAATATAAAGGCATTGACGAGGCCCTGAGTTTCACCCTAGAAAACTTCCATGCGGTTGCCGATAAATATCCACATAAATCAGTGATAATTACTGAAGCTGGATGGGCTACAAACTCGAATGGACGGGGAATAGAACCTCACAATGTCAACGAAGAACTGCAGCGCACATATTACAATGAATTGGTGCAGTGGAGTGACGATCAAGGCATTCTCACCTTCATTTTCGAAGCCTTTGACGAAGAGTGGAAAGGCTCGCCTGAGCCGCTTGAGCCTGAAAAACACTGGGGACTATTCACAGTGGACCGTAAACCAAAACTCGTGATGCAAGAACTATTTGGAAGCACTGCTTTGAACGTCTAAAAAATCCGGAGCAGGCAATCCTAATTCTTCCGTATTAAATCTAAACTCCCTTTTTATGGGGTGCACTCTTGCTCGGTGAGCATCAGTTTCGTCTTTGGGTTATACAGGATTATTTTCATAGCCAACCTTATCAGCTACGAATAGTCTTTTACCTTTAGCAACACGTAAAATGCGATTGAAAAAAGGAATCTTCTTACTCGTTTTTATCACCAGCTGCACGTTGGGGCATGCTCAAGGATTTATTGAAAACCAAGGGCAATGGGAAGAATCGTTTGCTTTTAAAGCTGAGCTGCAAGGCGGAGCCATCTTTTTAGAAGAAAACAAACTCACGTTTCACCTAATCGATGGATCGCTGCAAAAAGACATTCATGACCGCACGGTTGAGGAAGACGCGCGTGTTCAACACCATGCTTTCGGCCTTCGCTTTATTGGTGCCAATGCGGCCATTCAATTTGAAACCAAAGAACCTGCACCGCATTACGTCAACTATTTTTTAGGCGATGACGCTTCGCGTTGGAAGTCTAAAATCTACCCCGTTTCCACAGTTATTTATCGCTCTCTGTATAAAGGTGTTGACCTTTACGTGATGATTAATGGGCCAACGTTGAAGTATGAGTTTCACCTCGAAGCAGGCGTTGACCCTGCCATTATTCAAATGGAAGCAGAAGGTATAGAAGGATTGCACATTGACCGCGATGGGAATCTAATCTTTCCCACAACCGTACAAAACATCGTTGAGCAAAAGCCTTTTGTATATCAAACAAAAAAAGAGAAGCAACTCGAAATTGAAGCCGGGTTTCAATTGAATGACAATAGAATTTCTTATGCTATTGATCAATACAACTCACAATTGCCGATGGTGATCGATCCAGTGATTTCCTTCTCCACATTTTCGGGTTCAAACTCAGACAATTGGGGTTTCACCGCAGCTCCTGATAAAAGCGGCTACTTATATGCCGGAGGAATTGTGTTTGGCACAGGATATCCAACCGTATTTGGATCATTCGACTTGACATTTAACCAAGGCGAATATGACGTAGCAATTACAAAATACGACACCTCAGGCACTTACCTCATTTATTCTACCTACCTCGGTGGCAACAACCTTGAACATCCGCACAGCATGATCGTTAACGATGCAGGAAATTTGTATGTGATGGGCACCACGGGGTCTTCAAATTTTCCTACCACTGCCGGAGCAATCAATCGCACATTCAATGGCGGCCCTGTAGTTTCCGTTATTTTTCCATTCGTCAACGGTGTAGATTTATTTGTAACAGAGTTTAACCCTGCCGGCACCACTTTGCTTGGATCGACCTATATAGGGGGCAGCAACACCGATGGCCTCAACCTTTCGAATCAATTGGTTTACAACTATTCTGACGAATTCCGAGGTGAAATCAACCTCGATGATCAGGGAGATGTTTACATTGCTACATCCACCTACAGCAGTGACTTCCCAGTAACAGCCAATTCGTTTGACAACACGTTTAATGACGACCAAGAAGGCGTGGCAATGCGATTAAACTCAAGCCTTACATCCATCATTTGGTCAGGTTTTTTGGGTGGTGAGCGCGATGAAGCAGCGTATGGCATCACGGTAGCAGAAGACGGCACTGTGTATGTGGCAGGCGGCACCAACTCGCTCACTTTCCCAACCTCAGCAGACGCTTTTCGAACGCAGTACCAAGGAGGTAGGGCGGATGGTTTCATCACAAGAATTTCGGCCAATGGCGGCAATATAGTGCAATCTACTTACTACGGCTCAGCGTCTTACGATCAAATCTATCTGATTCAGCTGGATAGAGATCAAACCCCTCATTTTTATGGGCAATCTGAAAATCCAGGCAACGCGTTAACCTTCAACGTCAACTTCAGTGATGTGGGAGGCGGGCAAATCGTTGGTGTACTTAGACGTGACTTAAGCGACAGAATTTGGACAACCCAATTTGGCAGCACGCCAGGGCGACCAAACATCTCGCCTACGGCATTTTTGGTGGATGTGTGCAATTCTGTTTACCTTACCGGTTGGGGCGGAGCGCTCAACTCAGGCCAAAATAACAACGCGAGTGATGTGGCGGGATTGCCCACCACTCAAGATGCCTTTCAGTTGACTCCAGACAGTGACGACTCTGACTTTTACATGGCTGTGCTTTCGGCCGATGGAAACTCGTTGGTTTTTGGTTCATTTTATGGTGGACAGATTACGGATGATCACGTTGATGGCGGTACTTCACGCTTTGATCGAGGCGGGAAAATTTACCATTCTGTTTGCGCCAGCTGCGCTGGATTTGACGATTTTCCCGTGGTGCCTGACCCCGGTGCTTGGTCAACGACAAACAACAGCAATAACTGCAACAACGCGGTGTTTAAAATCGACTTTGAACTTCCAATTATCGTGGCCGATTTCAATATTCCAAGCTTTGTATGCGCACCATACACCCTCAACATTCAAAACAACAGCGTGACGCAAACCAACACAAGTTTTGCATGGAATTTCGGCAATGGAGAAACATCAACCGCAGTAAACCCTACCACTACATACACCGAATCTGGCATGTTTGAAGTGCGATTGATCGTAAGCGACCCCAACAGTTGCAACTTAAACGACACCTTGATCCGCACTATTTCCGTGGCACTTGACACAAATTATACGCTTCCTGACGTGGTGAAATGTGTTGGTCAGTCCGCTATTTTAGGTCCAAATCCAGCCAATTACACCAATTTAGGCAATGCCACCATCAGTTGGCTTCCGAACACAAACCTCAATAATCCCAACATTCTAAACCCTGAAGCAACGGTGGTCAACTCGACCGAATATTTATGTGTAATTGATTACGGTGGATGCCAAGAACGCATAATTCAAAGTATAGTGATCGATCGATTTCCGATAGAAGTGAGCAATGACACCATTGTGTGCAGTGACTTTGAACCGTTTTTCATCAGCGGCATTGCTCCGCAAGACACGGTGACCTATGAGTGGAGCACAAGTCCAGATTTCATCAACACGATTTCTACCTCATCGCAATTGGAAATTACGAGCCTCATCGATCCATTGAACTACTTCTACTTTCGAGCGACAAAAAACAATGGTTGCACCATGCTCGATACGGTTGTTATTACCGTTAGTGACTATGACATCGAACTCACAGCAGATACAATATTTTGCAAGAATCAAGCATCAATCATCGCTGCTACATCAAACAATCCGCTCAATACATTCACGTATTTCTGGAGCGATAATGCATTCACTACTGACACCACTCAAGTAATTGCCGAAACCAATCAAAGTTCGATTGAAGTAGTGTTGAGCGAAGCGGATACGTTTTACCTCGTGGCCATCAGCAATGTGGTGACCGGTTGCCAAGCGCAAGATTCAACCATTGTGCGGGTGGCGGCTTTAGACTTTTCTGAGGTAAATGCATTTGCAGAAAAAGACACCTTCTACCGCGGAGAAGAAATTCAGTTGTTCGGTCAACCTTCGAGCGGAAACATTAGTTTTTTCTGGACACCAGACCAATACATCAGCGATATTCGAAGCGCCAATCCACGCGTGCGGCCGAAAGAACAGACGAGCTACATTTGGGTAGTTACCGACAACGAAGCCGAAGAATGCTCTTTCAGAGACACCGTGACAATTTCACCTTACGAAATTGTGTGTGATACCCCTGAAATCTACGTGCCATCAGCGTTTTCGCCCAATGGTGATGGCGTGAATGACGAATTATTTGTTTACGGTAGAAACATCGACCGCTTATTACTTATTGTACACGACCGATGGGGAAAAGAAGTGTTTCGAAGTACGGAACAGCGCAACGGATGGGATGGCACATTTAACGGTGTGCCCGCAGAAAAAGGCGTGTATGTGTATCAACTCGAAGCCGTGTGCATCACACAAAAAGAATACTACACCAAAGGCAATGTTACGCTGATTGAATGAGACGCGCCATTATCTCCATATCGCTTGTCTTTTCGGCTTTCTTCGCCCAAAGCCAAGACGTGCATTTTAGTGAATTTTGGGCGACTCCAATGTTCACCAATCCTGCACTTACCGGCCATTTTGAAGGGACCTATCGTTTTAACGGTGTGATCAGAAATCAATGGTCATCAGTATCGTCAGAACCATTTCGAACGTTTGGCGGTGGCATTGACATGAATGCCCCTTTCAACCTCAAACCGATCGGAGTTGGGCTATTCATAACCACCGATAATGCAGGTCTTTCTGCGTTGACAACTACCGAAGTTCAAGGACTCATCGCGGGAAGATTCAAACTTGGAAATTGGGAGAATATCAAGTTGCATCTCGGTGCCAAAGGCGGCATCATTCAGCAGAGCATCGATTATTCGAAACTCAACTATGGCGACCAATTCAATGGCATTCGATTCGATCCAAGTCTGGTTTCTGGCGATTTAACTACTGGCGGTGCACTCACCACCACGCTGAACTTTGGAGCTGGAACATTTTTAGAAAGACGACTCAATGAAAGGCGAAGAATCGGAATGGGTTATTCTCTTTACAACATAACACGACCCGATTTAAGCTTTTCTAACAGCTTCGAATCACGGATCGAAAATCGGCACCACCTTCTTTTTCTTTCGTCATTGCAAATGGCCGCCAAATGGGATTTTATGCCTTCAGCACAGCTCAATATGCAAGGGAAACAAAATGAAATTGTACTCGGAGGTGCGTTTCGTTACCACTTGAATACCGGCCCGATGAATCCACAAGCGGTGAGGCTTGGTGCTTGGACTCGTGCCGGTGACGCGTTAAATTTTGCGCTTGGGCTCGACCTCAACAACCTCTATATCGGAGGAAGTTATGACATCAACTACTCTACCCTATTGCCCGCAACAAACTACCGCGGTGCGTGGGAAGCAAGTGTCATTTATATCATTCCAACCGTACGCGAAAAAGTGAAGCGATTAAGACAATGTCCAGACTATTTGTAAAATCGATATTCACCCTTTGCATTGCTGCTCTGTTGGCATCGGCATCATCTGCGCAAACTGCGGGACAATACATTGCTAAGGGAAATAAAGAACAAAAAGACGGGTATTTTCAGTCGGCCATATTCTACTACAAGAAAGCCCTCAAGCAAGATACAAACCTCTTGGAAGCGAATTTTGAGACGGCACAAGCCTACCGAAAGCTCAGAAACTACAAGCGCGCGCTGGATTTTTATGACGCCACTATTGCCAATGACGGTCGAGACATATTTCCTGAAGCGCGATTTTACAGTGGCCTTATGCAAAAGCAAATGGGCAAATACAAAGAAGCCAAAAGGAGTTTCGAATCGTTTTTGAGCATTTATAGCTCACGTGACGAAATGTATCGCTGGGCGCGTGAAGAAGTGATCAGTTGCGATTGGGCATTGGAACACAAAGGCGATACTGCTGATTTCGAAATCATCAGGCCCGACAGTGGAATCAATTCGATACACGCTGAAATGAGTCCGTTCTTACTCGACTCCAACACCTTGTATTTCTCTACCATGCGCTATGAGAAAGACGAAGTGAAAAAAAACAATCCCGTATTTGTAGAAATTCAAAAGCGCGTGCGCGACAGCGCTGTTTGGGTGAGTGCTGACTTGGATTTGCCTATTTCAGCGGACGATGCACACATCGGAAATGGAACATTTTCAGCCGATGGTAGTCGCTTCTATTTTTCGCGGTGCCCCGATTTAAGTTCATGTGCCATTTACATGACTACGAACCAAGCGGGCGTTTGGTCAGATCCTGTGGCGCTGCCAGAACCTGTAAATGTGGCAAATGCCACCAACACACAACCAACTATTGCCACGATTGGGGAAGATGAATACATGATTTTCGCATCCAATCGAGCATCGGGAAAAGGTGGCATGGACTTGTGGTTTGTGCCTTTAAAAAATGGTGAACCAACGTCTAGACTGAGGAATATGGGCAACAATGTGAATACGAAAGGCGATGAAATCACACCCTATTTTGATGCGTTTGACACAACCACGTATTTCAGTTCAAACCGTCATCCCGGATTCGGTGGGTTTGATATTTTCAAAAACCAAGGCACGCTGGGTTCATTCAATACAACAGAGAATCTAGGCACCGAAATCAACTCACCAGCTGACGATTACTACCTGATGATGAAGCGTGCAGACAGCATCGGATATTTTGCTTCAAACAGAATCAGCGGACTAAAGAAAAGCGGCAACGAAACCTGCTGCAATGATTTCTACAAAATCAAAATCATACCACCGCCAGTAGAAATAATAATCCCAATTGATTCAGCAGAAGTAGACACATTAGAAATTGATAGTATTCCAGCCATCGCAACCGTAGAAATTGAAAACCCCAAGAATTTGCAAGAACTGCAAACGCTGTTGCCGATCAGTTTATACTTTCACAACGACAGGCCGAATCCACGCACGATGGCCAAAACAACCAACGTCACTTATCCAGAAACCATTGACGAATACTTAGGCTTGAGGCAAGAATACATCGATGCGGTAAATCTCAGTTCATTGGATGGATCAGCGAAAATGGAACTCGGCAACGCACTGCAAGTGCTCTTTGAAAAAGGCCTTCAAGCCAGTTTAAAACGACTAGACAAAGCGCTTAACGTTTTGCTAACCGAACTTGCTGACAGCGCCACGATTAATTTGGCGGTAAAAGGCTATGCCAGTCCGCTGGCTGACAGCGACTACAATTTAAACTTGACCTACCGAAGGATTGCATCAATGGAAAACTACATCAATCACTACTCAAACGGAGCGTTTAAACCCTATTTGGAATCTGGTCAATTGACCATCGAAAAAATCCCATACGGTGAAAGTCAAGCCTCATCAGCGGTTTCTGACAACAGAGATCAAGCCTTGGAATCTATTTACGGAATTAAAGCCGCACGCGAACGAAGGATAGAAATCTTAAGAATTGAAGAAAAGTGAAACAGCTTGGATTCAAGAATTCTGTGCTCATCGCTGCCATCCTATTTCTGTTTGGAACCATCGCCCTTTTGTTTTTCACACCGAGAACTGAAGTCTTTCAATTGTGCGTGGTCTATTTCTCATTATTTGTAGCGCTTATTGCCATGTACCATGAGGTAAACAAAATAAGAACAGCTGCCATCATCGGCATTTTTGCGCGTTGTATTGCTTGGTTGGCTTTCCCTACGTTGAGTGATGATATTTACCGCTTTATTTGGGACGGCACGATGATTTTACACGAATCAAATCCCTACCTCACTACGCCTACTGAATTTGTCCAAAGCAATGCATTTACGCCTTTCAAACAACTCTATCCACTGCTAAATTCACCCGACTATTATTCGGTGTATCCTACGGTCATTCAGTTTTTCTCAGCCTTTGGTGCCTTAGCATCAAATGATGTTTACCTCTCGTCATTGTTGATCAAACTGCCCATTCTACTGGCTGAAATTGGAACGATTTGGATGTTGCCAAAAGTGTTGATGCGTTTGAATATAAGTCCGAAATACAGCATCATTTACATGCTCAATCCATTGATCATAATTGATGTAGTAGGCAATGCGCACTTCGAAGCGGTCATGATTTTCTTTATCGTGCTGAGCGTGAAACTTATTCAAGACAACAAAGCAACAATGGCTGGAGCCGCCATGGCACTTGCGATTGGCACCAAGTTGATACCGCTATTGATGATTCCATTCATTGTAAAAGCACTGCCAAAAACCGATCGATGGAAATTTATTTTGGCGTTACTTGGCGGCACATTTATCCTTTTTATTCCGCTGTTTAGTCCAGAACTAATAGAACACTATTTCAGCAGTATTCGACTGTATTTTCAGACGTTTGAATTTAATGCCAGTCTTTACTACATCGCGCGTTTCTTTCTTGAATTAATTCTTGGATACAACCCTATTTCTATCCTCGGGCCATTGTTTGCGCTGGCTTCCGCCTGTGTATTGGTTTATCTATTCTTCCAGCAAAAATCATTGGATTTGAAGGAAGCGCTTCGTTCGAGCTATTGGGGAATTTTCTGCTATTTTTTGTTGGCTACAACGGTGCATCCATGGTACATAGCCATTTTAGTGATTTTGGGCTTGATGATCAGGAATTTTTCAGCCTTGGTGTGGTCGCTGCTTATCATATTTAGCTACAGCGCATACAGCCGCGAACCCTACATGGAAAACCCCGTTCTATTGATCATAGAATATGGCGTTTTGGCCTACTTTCTGGTAAATCAAAAACCTATGAAGAGGCTATTTTCATCAGCGATTCAATGATGCTTTCGGTAGATATGCCTTCCGCTTCGGCCTTGTAGTTTCTTACGATGCGATGCCTCAACACATTCTTAGCAACCGCGCGCACATCTTCGTTATCTGGCGCATATTTTCCACGGAGCAAAGCATGGCATTTGGCTCCTAACACGAGGTACTGACTCGCGCGCGGACCAGCGCCCCAATTGATAAACTCATTGGTAATCTCTGGCGAATAATCTTTTCCGGGCCGTGTGGCATTGGCCAGTTTCACGGCATAATCTACTACTCCGTCAGGCACTGGCACCTTTCGAACGAGTTGTTGGAAGTATAAAATCTCTTCCGCACTCATGATATGCTCAAGTTTAACCTGCGCAGTAGAAGTTGTTTGCTTTACGATCGCCACTTCTTCTTCAAACGATGGATAATCCACCCAAATGTTGAACATAAAACGGTCTAATTGTGCTTCGGGCAATGGATAGGTTCCCTCCTGCTCAATTGGGTTTTGTGTCGCTAGTACAAAGAATGGCGCATCAAGGGCGTAGCGATGTCCTGCCGCAGTTACGATCCGCTCTTGCATCGCTTCAAGCAGCGCGCTTTGAGTTTTTGGTGGCGTTCGGTTGATCTCATCGGCCAAAATTATATTGGCGAAAATTGGCCCCTTCACAAATTTGAAATGCCTCGAATCGTCTAAGATTTCAGACCCGATGATGTCAGAAGGCATCAAATCGGGTGTAAACTGAATTCTACTGAAACTTAATCCGAGCACCTCGCTCATTGTATTCACCAAAAGGGTTTTTGCCAAACCAGGAACACCCACCAATAGGCAATGTCCGTTGCTAAAAATGGACGTCAACAAAGCATCAATTACTTCATCTTGTCCAACAATCACCTTACTGAGCTCCTTCTTTAACGCTTTGATTTTTACACCAAAGTCATCTGCAGCCTCCACATCGTCCTTATATTCTTTCATACGTTTCGTTCAAAGAGCGGTAAAAATAGCAATGCCACGCCAGCATCTCCGATGTTTAAGAATTTATTTAGGAATGAATCGGACTTTACCAATTTCACACCCTTTATTTCTTCTTTCTGTTTTGATTTTTATCGCCTCGGGTGAGCGGTTTTTTGTACTTCAACACGATCTCTCGTTTGTATCGACTGCCCAAATTCACCTTGCTGTTTTTGGCACTTTTCTCATGAAATGCTGGACCAGCGGCATTTTCGCCCGTGATGCTATGGCCGCTTACGATATTCACTTGCTGCGGCTGTTCTTCGGGGATCAATTTGGTGGAGATGACGACATCTTCAGGGAGCGGCAATACTTCGATCTCGCGCATCATCAGCGATTCGATGGCTTGCTTCGCTTCAACTTCCTTGTCAGAAAAAAGTAGAATGGCTTTACCCATCTCTTCTGCGCGGCCTGTTCTTCCTATGCGGTGCATGTAGTTTTCAGGAAATTGTGGCGTGTCAAAATTGATGACGTGGGTAATTTTCTCGAGGTCTAATCCACGGGCAATGACATCCGTAGCGATCAATATTCGGTGTGCACCACTGTTAAACTGCTCGATGGCCGCATTCCGCGTGTTCTGCGATTTGTTTGAGTGGATAATCCCCAACTCAGGGCCAAACTCTTCGACCATCGCTTCTTGCAATCGATCGGCCATTTTTTTCGTTGGTGCGAAGATGAGCACCTTCGAAAACTCCGCGTCATCGCGCAATAACGATTCAAGCAAATTGACCTTCGAGTGAAAGTTTGGCACGTGATAGCTTTCTTGGATGATATTCTCGAGTGGCGTTCCGCTCACCGCTATTGAAATCTGCACTGGATCGTAAAAAAAGTCTTTGATCAAAGCATCCACTTCTTCGGTTATAGTGGCTGAAAACATGATGTTCTGCCTGCGCTCGGGAAGCAATTCAAAAATGTTGGTCAGCTGAAAGATGAATCCCAAGTCGAGCATCACATCTACTTCGTCAATCACCAATTTCTTTACGTTTTTCAATGCGATCATTCGAGCGATCACCATGTCGTATAAGCGCCCTGGAGTGGCCACTAAAATGTCAACACCATCGTTCAAGGTCAATGCCTGAGTGTTGATGTTTGTGCCACCATACACACCCACTGTTCTTACGGTGATGTACTTTGAATAGAGTGCAATTTGCTCCACCACTTGAATCACCAATTCTCGGGTAGGCACCAACACCAATACTGATGGATGCTTATCGGCCGTGTATTTCATGCTGTGAAGCACGGGCAACATGTAAGCCAGTGTTTTTCCTGTACCCGTTTGTGCAATGCCCACCACATTTTTTCCAGATACAATCACTGGGAATGCAGCTTCTTGAATGGGCGTTGGCTTGGTAAATCCGAGGTCGTCTAGTGCATTGAGCAGAAATTTTGACGGATTTAAGGTCTTAAACATGTTCATGAGGTAAAGGTAGACTCAATTCGTGAATGCGCGCAATGTTCTGAGCGTTCTCTGAACAACTAACCCTGCTAAAAGTAGAAATGAATTCGTTCTTTGAATTCACCGAGATATCGTTCTCGATTGAAGCTATACAATTTTGGAGGTCTTCCTATAAAATCCTTTTCATGCTTTACTTCGCCAGTAGGATAAATCAAATCGCTTTTTCTAATCAATTTTCTAAAATTAGATGAGTCTAACTTAGCGTTAAACGCCAGTTCATAAATCCTCTTAACATCGGACAGTATGAACTTTTCTGGAAGAATTTCAAAAACGGTAGGGTGTCTCAAAAGGCCTTTCCTAAATCTTTTCAACACTGATTTAAGGATTTTATCATGGTCAAAACACAATCCTGCTATTTGGTAGGCATTGTGCCAGCTCAAGCTTTCGTCAAGATCATTAACCATGTTGTCAATGGGAATCAAACCATAATACGCGAACGATATAACACGTCCCATTGGGTGACGATTTATATCAGAAAATGCTTTTAATTGCTTTTTGTAGAAATCCTTAGTCCCAATTAAGTCGACCATGTAGTTATTCATGGCCTCATCGGTGCCTTCATTTGGCAAGATAAGTTTACCGGGAAGACCCAACTCACCTTTATGCGGCATCTCGGTTTTTTTCTGCAGCAACACCTTTAATTCACCATCGATGTAAGTGATTAAGACCATGTCAATAGAAAAGGCTCCTCGAAAGAAATGGTCTATTGGAATGATATTTTTCGCTTGAGAGGTCATAAAGTAGCATTAATATGAGTTTACGAAGATATTTTCAGCACAAGGGATATCCACAATAAATCATTGATTTATTATAGAAACCACGAAATCATAAGACTTTAAGCGCATTTTATAATGATAACTTAAAGGAGAGAGCCCGCTCACGCGGACGTGTCGTCCGTGGGTGGTCTATCTCTGTAGAAACAACACCCACTAAAAGAGTACATGTTTTCATGGTTCAAGCAATTATAAATTATGAATTATAAATCCCCTAAAACACTCAACCACAAACTGAGTCCGCCAGCAAGCGGACGAATGAACCATGAACTTCTAAAACCCTAAACCATCGTGCTTCCGACCCGTCTACCCACAAAATCCTGATTAGGATTTCCTCAATAATGCAACAATGTCTTTTTCAATTTTTTCAGGCGCAGTTTTGGGCGAATAGCGTTTAAACGGTTTGCCGTTGGCATCGATCAAAAACTTCGTGAAATTCCATTTGATTCGGCTTCCAAAAAAGCCTCCTTTCAATTCCTGTTTTAGGTAGGCGGAAATCGGATGGGTATATTTACCGTTTACATCAATTTTTTCAGTCAATTGAAACGTCACACCATGATTGATGCGGCATACCTCTGTCATGGTTTCATTGGTTTCAGGTTCTTGATTGAAAAACTGTGCCGAAGGCATCCCAATCACTACCAAACCCTTTGCACCATAAGTTTGATGCAGTTGTTCAAGCCCGTCAAACTGCGGAGCGAGACCGCATTTTGTGGCCGTGTTAACGATAAGAATTGCTTTTCCTTTGAAGGAACTCATAGCTACTTCTTCTCCGTTCGGTTTTTTGAAACTTAACTTATAAATGTCCATTGGTGATTGTGTTTTAATGGTTAACACTCAACCTGCTTTTAGGTTTAGCTTATTGTCGGGAGCGGAATGTAGGTGTCATCACCTGGAACTTTCGGAAAACGCTTATTAACCCAATCGTCCTTGGCTTGTTCTAAACGCGCTTTGCTGTGAGAAACAAAATTCCAATGCAAGAATCGCTCTTCGTCAAATGCCTGACCACCAAACAAAAGGAGTTGCGTATCTGCCGCCAATTCAATCGTGCACTCATCTTCCGTTTTTGAGATCAACATCTGCCCTGCTTCTATTACATCATCGCCATCTTTCACGCTTCCTGTTAACACCACAATCGCAATTTCACCTTTTACTTCACCCTTCAAATTCAAGGTATATTTCTCCTTCGAAAAAACATCAACCATAAACAGTGCTGAATAAACGCTCAGTGGCGATTGCATGCCAAATGCACTGCCCGCAGCAACTTTTATCGTCAATCCATCGCGCTCTAACTTCGGAATTTCATTGCTCGGAATAAATTGAAAATTCGGCTCAATTTCTTCCAGTTCGATGGGCATTGCCACCCAAATTTGATAGCCGTGCATGGTTCTCACTTTTCCATCGTGCCAATGCACTGGCGAGCGTTCGGTGTGCGTCACGCCTTTTCCTGCCGTCATAAACCCAACATCACCCGGTCCGATTAATTGCACTGAACCTGTGCTATCGCGGTGCTCAATTTCACCTTCAAAAAGGTATGTCAAAGTTGAAAGTCCGATGTGCGGATGTTGATCGATACCCATCAGTTTTGTGGGTCCTAATTGTGCTGGCCCCATGTGGTCGATAAAGGTAAACGGACCAACTTGTCGTTTCTGTGCAACGGGTAAAAGTCTCCCCACCAAAAAGTTACCAATGTCTCGGGTTCGCTCGTTGACGCGCATTTTATTGTTCATACATCAAATCTAATTCTCTCGGTGGATTTGACTAATTTGACCGCTTAAAATTTTCATTTCGTACAATTTGTTTACCACAACAGAAGAAATATGGCTCCAGTATTTGGGTTTTATGAACGCCCAATCGCCTTTGAAAATAAAGATGGATGGAGTGTTTCCTTTCGTGATTGAGAACGACCGTATTTCAAGTTACTACGATGAGTCAATGAGCGATGCACTGATGTTGGGGAAACGTGCCGAACGCTTTTTAAGCCATTACTTGCGGCATCACCCCAATTACAATATGCTGGCTGAAAATGTGCAAATTATCGATCAGAAAGAAACGATTGGCGAGTTTGACTTCATCTTGAACGAAGCAAACCATGGCGACATCCACCTGGAGTTGGCGTGTAAATTTTACCTCTTCGATCCGAATGCAGCTTCAGCGGAAGAAATGTGGTGCGGACCAAACAAAAGCGACTTCTTTGATTTGAAAGTCAAAAAGCTAAAAGAGCATCAATTCCCGATGCTCCGCGATGCGCGAGCGAGCCCTGTTTTGCGACAGCTTGACGTTGATCCTTCTGCATGCAAGCAAGCCGTACTGTTCCAGAATTTTTGTTTTCTACCCGAAGGATTGTCCACAGATCCGAATGGTGTAAGCGACACCAATAAGGCAGGAATTTGGCTTCGCCAATCAGCGTTTGAATCGCTCACGGCTGGTCGCGAACTTTTCTTCGTGCCAAAGAAAACCAATTGGCTCATCGACCCCATTTACAACCGCGAATGGCACACATTGGAAAGTATTAAAGAAGTAGTGAACGAGCAACTTTCGAAGAAAAATTCACCCATGATTTGGGTGCTTCATCCCGATGGCAGCACAGAAAGATGGTTTGTGGTTTGGTGGTAAAAACAAAGCCCCCTGCGGTATGCAGAGGGCTTCAAATAATATGTCGCTGCTGTTAGTTGATCAAGTTTACACTTCGTTCAATAAACGCTGTTAGTTTTTCACCTTTTAGCATTCCCTTTGAAAGCATGGCCAAATCAGCGGCTTGTTTCGCCATTTGCTCTTTCTTCGCTTGGTCTTCTTCGATCAGGATTTTAGAAATCAACGGGTGATTGCTATTCACTACCAAGTTGAATGAATCAGGCATGCTGCCCATTCCAAACATTCCACCACCTACTTCGGCTTGCTCTTTCATTCTGCGCATAAACTCGCTTTGGGTGATCAGCATCGGAAGGTCATTTTCATCTAAGCTCTCGTATTGGATGCTGAATTTTTCCTTATCAACCACATTTTGAATGACGGGTGTAAGCGCATTCTTTTGGTCTTCTGTTAAGTTGCTTTCAGCAGAATCAGTTTTCGGAATTAATTTCTCAAGAGCATCAGCATCAACGCGCTTAAACTGCACTTTATCCATCTTCATCTCAAACTGCTGCACCAAGTGCGATGTAAGTGGAGTATTCATTTCCAGTACATCGTAGCCCTTTTTATTGGCCTTGGCGATGAGGCTGTGTTGCGCCTCTGCGTCATTGGTGTAAAGGATCACCGCGTTGTCGTCTTTATCGGTCTGTTTTTCTTTGATTTGCTCTTTGTATTCTTCGAATGTTTTGAATGCATTGTCGGTATTCTTGAGCAAATAGGTGGGTTGGATGCGTTCGTAGAACTTCTCGTCCGTTAGCAAGCCATAATCCATAAACACTTGCATATCTGGCCATTTCTTTTCAAAATCAGCGCGGTCGTTCTTAAACATTTCAGCAAGCTTGTCGGCTACTTTTTTAGAAATGTGGCTGCTGATTTTCTTGACGTTAGAATCGCTTTGCAAATAGCTTCTGCTTACGTTTAACGGAATGTCTGGCGAATCGATAACTCCGTGCAGTAAGGTTAAAAATTCAGGAACTACATTTTCAACCGAATCGGTAATAAACACCTGATTGCTGTAAAGTTGAATCTTGTTTTTTGACAATTCCACTTTGTGCTTGGCCAACTTTGGAAAGTAAAGCACACCCGTTAAATTGAACGGATAATCGACATTGATGTGGATGTTGAAGAGCGGTTCTTCAAACGTCATCGGGTAAAGTTCCTTGTAGAAAGCAGAGTAATCTTCGGCTTTGAGGTCGGCTGGTTGCTTTTTCCAAAGCGGATTTGGATTGTTGATGATGTTATCAACTTCCTTCTTTACTTGCTTTACATTTCCTTTTTCGTCTTTCTCGCCATTGGCGTCATCTTCCCAAACGTCTTTCGTACCAAACTTGATGGCGACTGGCAAGAATTTGCAGTATTTTTCAAGGATGCTCGAAATGCGTCCTTCTTCTATAAACTCTTTCGATTCTTCATCGATATGGAGGATGATTTCTGTGCCTCGTTCTTCTTTCTTTGATTTGGTGACAGTGAACTCTGGACTTCCATCACATACCCATTTCACGGCCGATTCGTCTTTCCAGCTTTTGGTAATGACTTCTACTTTTTTAGAAACCATAAACGCGCTGTAAAAGCCCAATCCAAAATGACCGATGATGCCGGCATCGTCAACCTTGCCTTCGTATTTTTCGAGGAATTCAGAAGCGCCTGAAAACGCTACTTGATTTAAATACTTCTCAACTTCTTCTTGCGTCATCCCGATTCCTTTATCGATGATGTGCAAGGTTTTTTTCTTCTCGTCTAGCTTGACCTCAATCGTAGTGTCGCCCAAATCAGCTGGCACTTCGCCCATTCGTGCCAAGGCCTTCAACTTGGAAGTTGCATCAACGGCATTCGACACCAATTCTCTTAAAAAGATCTCATGATCAGAATAGAGGAATTTTTTGATGATCGGAAAAATGTTTTCCGCTTGAACATTAATTGTACCCTTCATAGCTTTCCAATTTTAATTTTCTCTTTTACGTTCTTAATGGTTTGTTGGTAGAACAATCTCTACCATTCATCGACTTCGGCTTAAGACAAAGGCTATGCCAGCGCCTAAAATCTGTCATAATGACAAGCTTAATTTTCCAAGAAGTGACAAATCTTATTTCATTAGATGAATGTGAAATGAACCATAACACAATCTGTAAGTTATATTTGAGGTACCTAATTAAATTTTTCATGAAGAAATCGTTACTTTTTGTGGCCCTCGCTACAGTGATCAGTCTGACCTCATCAGCCGAAAACATCCTCACGGGAAGGGCTGCGTATGAAGCCGTTGAAGGAGCAGAGAAAGTTAGAATGAAAGACTTTAGCAGCATTCCAGCGTACATTAAGTTTTATCCATCCGAGCGCATAGCATTTAGCAATTGGCAAAATTGGATGACGGATCAATTCTTCTCAGAAAAACCTGCCATCGGGTTTGAGTTGATGGGTGAAGAAGTGGATAAACTTGGAATGACGCACTACCGATATCAACAAACATCGAATAACTATCCGCTCAACATGGGCATTTGGATTGTGCACACGCTGAATGGCGAGGTAGTGAGCATGAACGGTGAGTTGTTCGACAATATTCCGTCACAATCGCCAGCGATTGCCGAAGCGCAAGCACTGCTAACCGCCTTGGCAAAAATCAACGCTGATGTATATAAGTGGGAAGTTGTAGCCGAAGAGCAATTGCTTCAAATGGAAGAAAACGATCCATCTGCAAGTTACTACCCAAGTGGGAAATTAGAAATCATCAACCAAGACGCGAGTTTAGCGAACGTTGATTTGCATTTGGCCTGGAAGTTTAATGTGTATGCGCACGCGCCCCTTTCGAGAAGAGAAATTTATGTGGACGCGGTGAGCGGAAATGTGATTTTTGAAACCGATCTTATTCATCACGCTGATAGCAATGGAATCGCCCATACGGGTTACAGCGGTCAGCAAAACATTATTACAGATTATACCGGCACTAATTTTAGACTGCGACAATCGGGAAGAGGAAATGGCATTCAAACCTTTGACATGAATAACGGTACCAACTACGGAAATTCCAGCGATATTTTTGACAACGATAACGTTTGGAATTCCACTTCAGTAGAAATTTTTGGAACTGACGCCTATTGGGGTACAGAAATGACCTACGATTACTTCTTCAACAATTTTGGCAGAAACAGCATTGACAACAACGGATTCACGTTGAGAAGCTACGTGCATTATGGAAATAATTACGCCAACGCATTTTGGGACGGTCAACGCATGACGTATGGCGATGGTCCTGGCGGAAACGCCCCGTTTACTGCCTTAGACATTGCAGGTCATGAAGTAACGCACGGATTAACAAACTTCACTTCAAACCTTATTTATCAGGGTGAATCTGGAGCATTGAATGAAAGTTTTTCAGACATTTTTGGCGCTTCTGTAGAATTTGAAGCGCTTGGTTTTCAAAATGGTGATTGGCTGATGGGTGAAGACCTCGGATTTATCATTCGAAACATGGCCAATCCAAATGCCGAGGGCGACCCTGATACTTACCTCGGAACAAACTGGGCTTCTACGGCTCAAGGAGCTTTTGACAATGGCGGAGTGCACATCAACAGTGGTGTTCAAAATTTCTGGTATTATTTGCTCGTGGTAGGCGAAACTGGAACCAATGATAATGGCGACAACTTTAGTGTGAATGGCATCGGGCTGCAAGATGCAGGAGCAATTGCGTTCAGAAACAACACCATTTACTTAACTGTGTCTAGTCAATACAGCGATGCACGTTTTTACGCCATCGAATCGGCCTTAGACCTATTTGGCCCTTGCAGTCCGCAAGTAATCAACACAGCCAACGCATGGCATGCCGTAGGAATTGGTCAACGATATCCTGATGGCGTGGTGGCCGACTATGGATCAAACTCGGTGGTTTCATGCAACATTCCTCACACCGTGCAGTTTGCCAACTTCAGTTTTAATGGTGCAACGTATTTATGGGATTTTGGCGATGGTACTACCTCAACCCAGTTTTCACCTACACACACCTACACTGTTGCGGGAGCGTATGATGTCAGTTTAATCGTTACGTCATCGTGTGGTTCAGACACCATGTTTCAAGCAGCGTATATTGAAGTAGGTCCGGATGCACCATGCGAGTTTTCTATTCCAACCAATGGTTCGGTAACAGAGACAGAATGTTCAGGTGTATTATTCGACAATGGAGGTCCCATTGGGAATTATCTAAATGCCTCTAATGCCACGTTCGTGATTGCCCCACCAAACACGGGAAGCATCAGTCTTGAATTCGTTTCCTTCGACATTCAAAATGGAGGAAGCAATTGCACTACAGATTATCTAGAAGTATATGATGGACCAAACACGAATTCGCCTTTGATCGGCAGATACTGCGGATCGAATTTACCTCCGAGTAACCTCACCTCGCAAAGTGGCGTGGTTACGATCAAGTTTTTCACCAACGGGTCAATTACACAATCTGGATTCAGGATCGATTGGGATTGCAATGCGATAAGCGAAGAGCCGATCGCTGATTTTTCATCCAGCGTAATGGAGACGTGCAATGGCTTTGTTTCCTTCTACGATCAATCGTTTAACGGAGCAACGGCATGGGCGTGGGATTTTGGTGACGGTGCCACATCAACAGACCAAAACCCAACGCATTATTACACCGCCAATGGAACGTATGCCGTGACCTTGGTTGCGACAAACGCTTTTGGAAGCGACACTGAAGTGAAAACAAGCTATATCAGCGTGGTGCGTCCTGACGCGCCTACGGGAGTAAATGCACATGTTTGTCCAGGAGAAAACGCCACATTAACCGCGAGCAGCAATGGTTTTCATCGCTGGTATGATGTGCCATTTGGAGGAAGCTACGTGCAACAAGGCAATAATTTTACGACACCAATCGTGCAAACCACAACCTCATACTTCGTTGAATCTGTGGAGCCAGGAATTTCGCAAAACGTGGGTGCTCCAAACAACCTTATCGGTTCGTTTGACATTATTCAATTTCCGAACACTACTCCCCTATTTTTTAATGCTCAGAAAGATTTCTTACTGCACAGTGTGCGCGTTTATGCTGCATCAAGCGGAAACCGAACGTTTGTAGTTACGAACAGCTCGGGGGGCACCGTTGCTACGCGCACCGTAAATATTACCCAAGGAAACTACCGTGAAGCTGTGCTTGACATCAACATTCCTGCTGGCAATGGATATCGTTTGTACTTGTCGGGTGGAAGTGAAGAATTCGATCTTTACTACAACAACAGCGGAGTTGATTTCCCCTATGAAATTCCAGGTTTGGTGAGCATCTATCAAAGTGGCGGAGCCAATGGGTTGAGCGAATACTATTTCTTCTACGACTGGGATGTGCAGGAATATTGCATCAGCGACAGAACCGAACTACTTGTGAGCACTGCGCAATGCTTGGGTGTAGATGAATTGGGCAACGATTTCAATTTTGACCTTTATCCAAATCCTACTGCTGATTTGGTCACTGCAACATGGTCGCAAGGCTTGGACGTAACGCAAATCAAAGGGTTTGACTTGACAGGTCAGATGGTTTTACAAACTGCCATCGAAAACAATGCGACACAAGCAAACATCGATTGCTCACAACTCAGCAAAGGCATCTATTTAGTGGAGTTAAAAACCGAGAGCGGCAGCAGCCAAATGAAGCGGTTGATCGTTCAATAACAATAGAAAAAGCTCAAAAAGGAGCCTGGCCGTTGAATCGGTCAGGCTTTTTTATTTGTCGTTGATCACGATTAATGCTTGATCACTCGTAGTGTTTTGGGGATTGATGGCCGACTCTGAAATACCGCTGTCTACGAGGTAGTCGATCAGTGGTTGGATGGCATTCGCTGAAAGCGTTGCTAGGAGCACGACAGATTTGTTGTGGTTGAGTTCGTCAAATACTCTAATCACAATGCGCTCGCCCAAGAGTGCTTTTTCAATGGCATCATTCAACGAAGAAAATGATCGTGTCTCGATGTTCTTCACGTCAAAGTCATACACTTCGCGCGGTGCCATGTCAGAATATGGCTTTCGATCAGAAGGACGCGGTCGACCATCTATCAATTGGGTTTCGTGGGCATAAAACTCATTCAAGACAACATCTTGTGAAGGAAGAATCTTGAATGAAAAAACCGTTTTATCGGTTCTATTCACCAACACATTCTTTTGCTGGCCTGAAATGTATATTTCATAAATATCCGACAAGCCTTCCGACTCAGCCGAGATGAAGTAACTCTTTTCGGGGATGTAGTTTTTAAACTCGAAACTTCCATCTTTCTCGACCAATGTTTTCTGAATCACGTTTTCATCGGAATCAAACAACGTCAAAGTAACTCCTGACTTTGGCAGCGCCTTGTATTGAAATTTACCTTTCAGTGTTGCTGCTGATTTAGTAACTATTGCACCTGACTCGGCTTGTGTGCGCAGTGAGTAAAGTGTAATAGGCTTATTGCGAACGAGTTTTCGAAACGCGAAAATTCCTGCTCTGTCATCGTTCAAATAAAACAAGACGTCTTCAGGATTTTTGGCCAAGAATATCTCGCTTCCACTTAAACTTTTTTGTTGCTCATCAGAAAGCTTCAGGGTGTAATCGCCTTCCAAAAGTTCTGCATCAAACTGAAACTGCCCTTTTTCATCTGTTTTCGACAATCCCATCACTTCATCATCTTCATTAATCAACGAGATTTCTGCATTCATTACAGGCAATGCGTTGTGCATCAAAAACCCTGAGAGATGATGATCTTCCAACTCGCTCAGTGCGTGCTCTTCAAAAAGGTGCTTTGGCATTGCCACATCCTTCTCATCGATGAGCTTGATGGGTATTTTACCTGCATTGATCAACGAAGTGAACTCAAAGAGGTGTTTTCCTGTCTTGGTTACTACGATATCCTCATTGGGATTGTCGTTGGTTAAGAAGACTTCGTATACATCAACCAAACCACTGGCATCCTTTCCAAGACTTAAGAAATAACTCTTTTCGCGCGCATCGGTACTGAAGCTAAAAAAGCCTTTTTCGTCTGTCTCAACGGTCTTCAACACTTCGTTGTTCTCGTTTACGATGTTGAGTTCCAGTTTTTTATTTATGGTACCATGCGCAGTTACTTTTCCTGAAATGGTCGTTTCTCTGTCTACCACATTACCCTCTTTCGCCATTTGTTCGTAATCTTCAAAGGCATCTACTTTATTTCCAGACAGCACTTTGAATCCAAATATCCCCAAGCGCTGATCGTTCATATACACCATCTGCTCGCCAAGGTCGTTGGCTAGGAATATTTCAGCCTTTCCAAGCTCAGAGCGGTCTTTTTCATCAATCGCGATCTTGTAATTGCGATCGGGAAGAAAGGATTGTAAATTGAAATATCCGTCTTTGGTGGTCGTAACCGATTGCACAATTTGGTCGTTTTCATCGAGCAAATTCAGCTTGACGCTTATTGCAGGTAAGGCATCTAACTTTACAAATCCCGTTGCCGAACGATGGGCGTTAAAGCGCAATACATTCGGGTCGAGTTTGTAGGAAATGCTGTAAAGCCGACCTGTTGGGTTTTGAGCATCAGAGAAAAAGTAGGCTTCATTGAGCTTTTCGTTCAACGAGAAATACGCTTCAAAGTCAGGGCTATTAACGTGTGGACCTAGATTTACCGGCTTCGACCACGACTGCCATGAATCATCGAGTCGCACTGACATAAAAATATCGCCTTTACCCATGCTTCGGTGTCCTTCACTGGAAAAGAACAAATGCCTCTTGTCTTTCGATACGAAGGGCGACATTTCAAATCCGCTGGTATTGATACGCGCGCCCATATTGAGTGGTGTTGACCACCCGTCTTCCGTTTTTAAGCTGATGTATAAATCTTCTTTTCCAAAGCTCGTCTCGGCATTCATTGAGATGATGACAAACGATTCGTCACGCGCGACATAAAACCCAAAATACGATCCTGAAATGTTGATTTGAGGAAGGTTTAAATAATGGTCGTGCTTGTAGGTGTCGCCCACTTTCTTATATGCTTCGATGGATGTGAGGTCGCTGACTTTTGTTTGATTGTAGCGCAGCAGATAGATGGTGTTGTTTTCTGACTGTCCGATGATTAAATCGTTCTTTTTTGAATTCAGTCCTTCAAATTTATTGGAAGGCTCGCTCCAAGCACCATCGTCAAAGTGGCTAAACCAAATATCTTGATCCAAGACACCACTAGTGTTTTCTGCATGCCCAGTGCGTGTGAACCAGAGAAAAGTTCCGTTATCTCCGACAATCGGATTGAAATTCTCAGAACCATCATTAAACACCTCAAACGGCACGGCAGGCTGGTCGTAGTCACTTCCTTTAAACTGACCAAAACTTAGGATTGGAATCACTGCACCAGCGCAAAAAAGTGGGCGAAATTTATTCAAAAATCAACGTATAAAAGGTCAAAGTATATAGACGGTAAAAGTAGCCAACTGAAATGGAGTCTCATCATTTTTAGACATAAAAAAAGCCCAACACAAGTCGGGCTTTTCATCAGTTTACCTAAACCAACTTTCTTTGGCGTGAAAGCTTGATCAATGATATTATTAAACGATGGACGCGCACTCTGCAAACCAACGAACGGTGGGTATGTCATAGAAAACGGCATGCATTAAAAATCTGCCCTAGCTTTTTTCTTGGCACCTGCTTCTTGATGAGATTCGCCTTGCTTTTCTGCGTTGGCTTCTGCGTATTCTTTGGCCTCTTTGAGCGGAATCTTATTTCCCAAATTGAAGGCTACCACGAACGCATCTTCGATGCCTAAAGTTTTCAATTCTTCGCGGTAAGCCGCTGCTTGATCGTATTGAGCAAAGTTTCCAACGGTTAAGATGACCAAGTCGTTTTGTTGATTCTCTTTGATGCCTTCCACCTCCAAGTATTTGTTAGCAACTGAACTCGAAACGATCGTTCTAAACGCACCCACTTGCACCCTAAAATCAACAGAACCTTGAATGTGCCAATTGATGTTTTGTGCACCCACACCGAGCACTTCTTGCTCATAATTTGGTCGGTTTACATCAACAATGAATGCATCAGAATAGCCTCGCTCTCTGATTTTTGCCAAAAGTGATTCCGCTTGCTTTTTATAGGGGAAGCGGCCGATAACGTATCTGAAAATTCCATTTTCATCGACATATACTTCTACATTTTTGAGGTTTTCAAAATCGCGTGTGGGTTTTAAATCCATCAATGCGGCCACTTGGATTCCGTATAGCGATGTCATGGTAGTGTAGTTCACTTCACGTGTTCTTAATTCGTCCCACTCGTCAAAAGGAACAAGGCGTTCTTTGATCTGAGGCTCATTGCGCTCGGCTTTAATTTCTTGTGCAATTTCGAGGCTTGCCTCTTCTTCTTTGCTGAGTGCCGGTGTGTTCTCTTCTGCACTAGCGTCAACATTCTGGTCGGTTTTGGAAGCATTGGCAGCCGCAATCGCCTCTTCTGGTTTTTCTTCTTCTTTGCTCTCAAGGTTGCACTCGCGCACCCATTTCTGGCCGTCCACCAAATAGTACTCATCGTTGTAGGTATACACTTGGTAAAACTTATTCAAAGCACGCAGTGCTTCTTCGCACTGACCATTTTTAGAATAGGCGATGGTCATGTAATAATAGACATACTCCGGTGCACGTCTTTCCGTTTTTGATCCCGATTCATACTCCGAGGTGTAGATGCTTGATGCCGTTTCGAGCAGTTCAACCGACTTCGGGATTTGCATGTCTTCTTTCACGTAGCACAATCCCAATAGGTAATTCAAATTGGCGTTGGCAGGGTCTTTCGCCCAGAGCTTTTCAAGGATCGGAATCGCTTGGTTCAACTTATGATTGGCTAAATGCAGCTTAGCCTTGTTGAAATTATTGTCGTCTTCTTGCGCGGTGGTGGTTAAGCCAACACATAAAAAAACCAGGATTGATAGGATGCGATTCATAAGCGTTGATTGTAAGTACTCAAACTTACCTCTATAATAGCGTGGCACTCGAAGCAAATTCAAGAGTTTTCGACACCTGCATGTAGATTCAATTAAAATGAAAGCTTGATCACCAAAGCCTTGTGATCGGAGGGCGAATCAGCATTCACAGAAAAGCGCTCAATGGCGTTATTTTCTCGCACAAACACATAATCAAGCCGCGTTGGAAATGACTGATGCGTGAAGCTAAATGGATTTCCATACGTGCGATGCACATCCACATACTTCGCACATAACTTATCATAGACAATCGTACCCGGTGATGCGTTGAAATCGCCTACCATCGCATCAGCTTCGAACTCAAGCAAGTCCATCACTTGCGCATTTCGCGCATTTATGGCCTCTGAAATCGAAGTAAGTGATGCCGAATTCTTCACAGAAAATAGGTTGTAGCTCTGAAGGTGCACATTGGCAATTGTGAGGCGTTTTCCATTCACATTCACCGTGTACACCTTCGCTTCGTTGGTGTGCGACAAAAGTTGAAACACCGTATCTATCGCTTCAATTTCATACTTTGAGAAGAAAGCCGTTCCGAAAATGTTTCCCGGTTTAGGACTGAAATCAAAATACGTGCAATTGATCTTTTCGGCAAAGTCGATGGACACGCTTCGCACATCGGGCCATTTGTAATACAAACCAAATTCCTGAAGGCAAACGATGTCTGGATTTTCGCTGCGAATTAGCTCAATACATTGGCGCACAACCCCAGTGTCGTTAGAAAACTGGCCTACATTCAAACTCATAATTTTTAAGGTTTCACCGCGCGCAGCATTGGGTTTAAAACCAACTGAACGATCACTGTGGCGAACTACGAGCTGAATAGATAGCATGAAAAAAACCACCACGAGCGCGACCCTTCTTCCTCCGATCGATATAGAAAAGATAAGCAGAATTGCCGCGAGCAACCACACCACAAAATCAAATGAAGGAAACAATTGCAGTAATTCGAATGATTGGAATATTGACCAACTCGCCACCCCATTCAACACAAAAAACAATGCAATAATTGCCGCACAAAACGTTACTATTGGGTCAACGATTTTCACGTCACAAAGATGAACATACTTCAACTCAGTTTTCTCTTCGTCATCCTTCACGCTGCATTCATTTCTGCTGCGCAAACTTTCCCAAACATCGAAGCCGAGAGCATTCAAAACAAGAAATTGAACCTTCCAAGCGATTTAAACGGAAAGAAAAGCATCGTGTTTTTAGCATTTACGAAAGAAGCAGAGCAAATGCTCGACAATTGGTACGAGCCTGTTTACACGATGTTTATTGACGAATCGGGATTCAATGCGATGGCTTACGACTGCCATGTAAAACTGATCATGATGTTTACGGGCGTAGGTCAAGCTGCTGCTGATGGAATCATCAAAAAAATTAAAGCCAACGTAGATGAATCGTTCAATGACTACCTCTTGTTTTACCAAGGAGAATTTAAAGATCAAATGAAGGCCCTTGAATTGGATAAGAAAAATGACGCTTACGTGTTTGTGTTGGACGAAAATGGAAGCATCATCTTCAAAGATTCTGGGCGCTACTCAGAGTCGAAACTCGAAAAGATTGCCGATTTGGTCGAACTTTAATTGTAGTCGCGTTCGCCAAAGATGGAACTTCCCACACGCACCATTGTGCTGCCTTCATCAATGGCAATGAGGTAATCACCGCTCATTCCCATCGAGAGTGTGGTTGGATTCCAATAAGCGAGATCAGCGTGTTTTTGAGCCAAGCGATCAAACAGGTTTTTCAAACCTAAAAACTCTCTTCGCACTTGCGTTTGATGATCCGTAAAAGTGGCCATACCCATCAGTCCTTTGATGCTCACATGCTTCATTTCGCTCACCGTTGGGTTGATCAATAAGTCTTCACACTCATCGTGAGAAAGTCCGAATTTAGTGTCCTCTTCAGCGATGTGCACTTGCAACAGGCACTCCACCACACGATCGTCTTTAGCGGCTTGTTTGTTGATTTCTTTGAGCAGTTTTAAACTATCAACTGCGTGAATCATGTGCACAAATCCCGTGATGTACTTCACCTTATTGGTTTGAAGATGTCCGATCAAATGCCAGCGAATATCCTTGGGCATCACCTCGGCTTTGGCAGCTAGCTCTTGCACCTTGTTCTCGCCAAAGTCGCGCTGCCCTTGGTCATATACCTCCATGATATGATCAACGGGATACGTTTTTGAAACCGCCACCAACGTAACGTGTTGCGGGATTGAATCTTGAATGTGTTTTAAATTTTCTGCTACGCTCATAGTGCAAATATCTTCTTTGATCCTAAAAAACGAAGCGGTGAGTTTGTTCATTTAGTTCTCAACATACGTCAACAAAAAAGCGTTAACAAAACCACGAAATGCAGTTCAATCGCGCAAAAGACAGGCGTAAATTGCCGCTGTTTTAATACCATGGCATCAGAATTCGGCATCAGTACATTGAGTGTTATTCCTTGCAGGAGTGAACCTGCCGACTCTGCTGAGCAAGTGAGCCAAATTCTATTTGGAGAATATTACGAAATCAAGGAGAGGCGTAAGAAATGGTTGAGGGTCACGTGCGCCCTCGATGGTTATTCATGCTGGATAGACAGCAAGCAACACCACGCCATCGACATCAAGTTTGCAGAGCGCTTGCAAAAGCAAAAATTCATCCCCACGAGCTTGGAAATGGCAGGACTCGCCATCAAAGCAGCAGACAATAGCATTATTCCGATCTTATTGGGCAGTTCGCTGCCGTTCTTCAACGAGGGTGTTTTCAAAATCGGCAAGGAAGTGTATTCGTTTGACGGTCAAGTGCAGGTGAAAGCAGAGAAAAAAAATGTATCAACCCTGGTGCAAAACGCCATGATGTACATCAACACACCCTATTTGTGGGGCGGACGACATCCGTTCGGAATTGACTGTTCGGGCTTGGTGCAAGTATGCTACAAAATGATCGGCATCAATCTGCCGAGAGACGCTCACCAACAAGCTTCGATGGGACACGCATTGAGTTTTATTGAAGAATCACAACCGGGAGACTTGGCATTTTTTGACAATGAAGAAGGCAGAATTATCCATGTGGGCATTCTTCTCGAAGACAATTATATCATTCACGCTTCTGGCAAGGTGCGCATTGACCGGATCGACCATCAAGGCATTTACAACAATGATCACCGCGACTACTCGCACCGTTTGAGAATCATCAAACGAATCATCGACTAAATTTTTTGACTTCAGGGTGTTTTGTATCAATTTTCTATCGCGTACATTCGCAGCCGACTTATCAAGAAAGACTGAGGGAAATGGCCCGATGAAGTCTTAGCAACCCGGTCGGCCGGGTGCTAATTCCAACTCCAATCAACAAACGGAGAAAGATGAGCAGAGAGAGTTTCACCCCACTTTCTTGAAGGTCAAAAGAAACAAAGCTACCGATGCAATGACCTTAGAAAAACTCGCACAACAACGCATTTTAATCCTCGATGGCGCGATGGGCACCATGATTCAACGTCATCCGTTGACAGAAGAAGATTTTCGTCACGCTGAATTGAAAGCGCATCCCTCGCCCCTCAAAGGAAACAACGATTTACTTTCCCTTACGCGCCCCGACATCATCCTCAACATCCATCGTGCTTATTTTGAGGCCGGTGCCGACATTGTTGAAACCAACACCTTCAGCAGCACGTCTATCGCGCAGTCAGACTACGGACTCGAATCTTACGCGTACGTACTCAATGTAGAATCGGCAAAACTTGCACGGCAAGCTGCAGATGAATATTCAACGGAGGCGAAACCGCGCTTTGTAGCCGGATCTATCGGCCCCACAAACCGCACAGCATCGTTGAGTCCAGACGTGAATCGCCCCGGATTTAGAGCAATCACATTCAAAGAACTGGAAGATGCCTATGCCGAGCAAGTGAATGGACTGATGGATGGTGGTGCCGATCTTTTATTGGTAGAAACCGTGTTTGATACCTTAAATGCAAAAGCAGCGCTATTCGCAATACAACGCGTGTTTGACGAGCGGAAAGAAAAGCTGCCCATCATGGTTTCGGGCACCATTACCGATGCCAGCGGACGCACTTTGAGTGGACAAACCACCCATGCATTCCTGATTTCCGTTTCGCATGTTCCTCTGTTTTCAGTGGGTTTAAATTGTGCGTTGGGCGCTGATCAATTGATGCCTTACGTGGATGTGTTAGACCAACACGCTCCCTTTTTAGTTTCTGCACATCCCAATGCAGGATTGCCAAACGAAATGGGCAGCTACGATCAATCGCCCGAAGATTTTGCCGAATTGTTGCGCGTATATTTTAAAAGAAACTTGGTAAACATCGTTGGAGGATGCTGCGGAACAACACCCGACCATATCCGTGTGTTGGCCGAAGTAGCTTCTGAATTTTCACCGCGTCCTTTACCTACTAAAAATGCCCTTGTGTCATGAGTGCTGAATTCGATAACTCATCAACCCTGGAGCTTTCAGGA
The DNA here is from genome assembly GCA_018401875.1 of Salibacteraceae bacterium. Lineage (GTDB taxonomy): Bacteria > Bacteroidota > Bacteroidia > Flavobacteriales_G > Salibacteraceae > SHAN690. The sequence continues at coordinate 28,014 of JAGYJZ010000007.1, read as the reverse complement.
TTAGAACCGTTGATTGCCCGAAAGACTTCGAACTTCATCAACGTTGGTGAACGCACCAATGTGGCAGGCTCTAAAAAGTTTTTGCGCCACATCAAGGAAGGTGAATTTGAAGCTGCACTTTCCATCGCCCGCGAGCAGGTGGAAGGCGGGGCTCAGATCTTGGATGTGAATATGGATGACGGCTTGATTGAAGGCAAGGAAGCGATGGTCAACTTTCTTAATTTGATTGCATCTGAGCCGGATATCTCGAAGATTCCCATCATGATTGACTCGTCAAAGTGGAGCATTATTGAAGCCGGACTGCAAGTGGTTCAGGGGAAATCAGTAGTAAACAGCATCAGTCTAAAAGAAGGTGAAGAAGAGTTTGAACGGCAAGCCCGAGCTGTAAAAAGGTACGGTGCAGCAGTAATCGTGATGGCCTTTGATGAAGAAGGACAAGCAGATAGCTACGAGCGAAGAATCGAAATTTGCCAAAGGGCATATTCCATTCTCGTTGACCGCGTTCATTTCAATCCGAAAGACATCATCTTCGATCCGAATATTTTTCCTGTGGCGACAGGAATGGATGAGCACCGTCAAAATGCAGTTGACTTTTTTAGGGCGACAGCATGGATTAAGGAACATCTTCCACACGCCCACGTGAGCGGTGGTGTGAGCAATGTGTCGTTTTCATTTCGCGGCAACAACAAGGTGCGCGAAGCCATGCACTCCGCATTTTTGTATCACGGAATCGCGGCAGGAATGGACATGGGCATCGTAAATCCTGCGATGTTAGAAGTGTATGACGATATTCCCAAAGACCTGCTCGAACTGGTTGAAGACGTTTTGCTCGACCGCAGGGATGACGCCACCGAGCGATTGATGGCCTATGCCGAGCACGTAAAGCAAGACGAAAAGTCAGAAAAGCAGGCTCCGGAGTGGCGTACGCTTGAAGTGCAGCAGCGCATTCAACATTCGCTGGTAAAAGGAATTGCTGATTTCATTGAAGAAGACACCGAAGAAGCGCGAAAACTACTGGCCAAACCCTTGGATGTGATCGAAGGGCCGTTGATGGACGGAATGAACGTTGTGGGAGACTTGTTTGGCGCAGGAAAAATGTTTTTGCCTCAAGTAGTAAAAAGTGCCCGCGTGATGAAAAAAGCCGTGGCTTATCTAACACCCTACCTCGAAGCAGAAAAATCTGAGAAAAAGCGCACCGCAGGAAAAGTGCTCCTAGCCACCGTGAAAGGTGACGTGCACGACATCGGAAAAAACATTGTTGGTGTTGTTTTGGCGTGCAACAATTACGAGGTAATAGACCTTGGAGTGATGGTTTCTGCAGATAAAATTCTCAACGAAGCCATTGCGCATGACGTTGACATTATCGGTTTGAGTGGATTGATCACACCGTCATTAGACGAAATGATTCATGTGGCAGAAGAAATGCAGCGCAGGTCGCTTACGTTGCCACTACTCATTGGCGGTGCCACCACTTCGCGGGTACACACTGCTGTGAAGGTCGAACAGGCTTATACGCATGGCGTTATCCACGTAAATGATGCTTCTAGAGCCGTTCCTGTGGCCGGAAAACTCAACTCAACCGAAAAAAATGCCTTCCTGGAATCGATAAAAGTGGAATACAAAAAAGTGCGCGAGAATTACGCAAATTCACTTGGAAAGCAGCATTATATCACCCTCGATCAAGCGCGAAAAAGCAAATTCGAAATAGGTTGGGAAAACTATGCCCCTGCCACGCCCAATAAGATGGGCGTGCACACCGTAGAAGGCTCGATCGGTGTTTTGCGCAACTACATCGATTGGACGCCTTTCTTCCATACGTGGGAATTGAAAGGTCACTATCCAAAAATTCTGGACTCAGAGTTCGTTGGTGCTCAAGCACAGTCGTTGCTAGACGATGCCAATGCCCTACTTGACAAACTAGCTGCAAACAAAACCTTGAAAATGAGAGGCGTTTACGGCTTATTTCCCGCGAATGCTGACGGAGATGACGTGGTGGTGTATTCATCCGATGACCATCAAGCTCAGATCGCAATCATCAGAACACTGAGGCAGCAAAAGAAGAAAAACGAAAATGAGCAATACGTGGCAATGGCCGATTTTATCGCGCCAAAATCGTCAGGAATAACCGACTATATCGGAGCATTTGCCGTTACCGCTGGATTAGGAATAGAACAGTTATTGAGCGCATTAGAAGAAGACCATGACGATTACGGATCAATACTTTTAAAGGCAGTAGCCGATCGTTTGGCCGAAGCATTTGCCGAATACTTGCACGAAAAAGTGCGAACAGAATTTTGGGGCTACGCGCCCGATGAAACCCTCAGAAACGAAGACTTAATCAAGGAAAAATACCAAGGAATACGTCCTGCACCGGGCTACCCAGGCTGCCCCGACCACCTCGAAAAATTGACCATTTGGAGCTTGCTTGACGTTGAAAAAAATACTGGAATTACACTCACCGAATCGTTGGCTATGCATCCTGCATCATCGGTAAGTGGGTTCTATTACGCGCACCCTGAAGCCCATTATTTTGGATTGGGTAAAATTGGCGAGGACCAAGTAGAGGATATCGCCCAACGCAAATCAGTACCACGCGAAGAAATGACCAAATGGCTTAGACCCATTATCGCTGAATAAGAAAATATCAATGAAAGTAACTGAACATATAAAAAACGCTTCGAAGACGCTTTTCTCGATCGAAGTGCTGCCGCCACTCAAGGGCCAAACGATCAATTCAATTTTTGAAACGATGGATGAGCTGATGCCATTCAATCCTGCGTTTGTTGACGTCACCTACCACCGACAAGAAGTCGTGTATCGCGAAGTGGAGAAAGGATTGATGAAGCGGCATGCTGTGCGCAAACGACCGGGAACGGTTGGCATTTGCGCTTCGTTGATGAACCGATTCAACATTGACACTGTGCCGCACATCATTTGCGGTGGATTCTCGAAAGACGAGACCGAAGACGCTCTGATTGATTTAAATTTTGTGGGAATAGACAATGTGCTTGTACTGCGCGGTGATCCAGAAAAAGGGGCTGGAATTTTCAAACCCGAACCAGACGGTCATGCCTATGCCAGTGATTTGATTTCACAAGTGGTGGAGCTGAACAAAGGCAACTACCTGGACCAAGAGTTAAAAGACACTTCGAAAAGCAATTTTTGCATTGGGGTAGCCGGCTATCCCGAAAAGCATTTCGAAGCACCCAACCTCAAAACCGACCTGAAATACTTAAAGAAAAAGGTGGATTTAGGTGCGGAATACATTGTCACTCAGTTGTTTTATGACAATAAAAAATACTTTGAATTTGTGGACAACTGCCGCGCTGCAGGCATTGATGTCCCTATTATTCCAGGATTAAAACCCATTACGAGTCACAAACAATTGAGTGTGGTTCCGCACTATTTCCACGTCAACCTGCCCGATAGGTTGGTCGATGAAATTGAAGAGTGCAAAACCAACGAGCAAGCACGCCAAGCAGGAGTGCGGTGGTGCATTCAACAATCGCTGGAATTGATCGAAGCAGGAGTGCCTGTACTGCACTTCTACTCGATGGGAAAGGCTCAAAGCATCAAAGAAATAGCGCAAGAAGTATTTGGAAGTTAGTTGAATTCCAACTCAAAAACTCCAAACCCAAACCGTTTTAGCGAGGGTTCGCTCATCACGAGCAATACAGCATCAGATGCCGCAATTTCGCTGCGTCTGATAGAATCATTCAACGGTACTTTTTCCTCCAAATTATCGCTATACATCGACTTATTGTAATAAAAGTATTTGCTATCCATACTAAATAACCCCTGGTGCAGACCCAAGTAATAATAACTCTGGTAATAACTATCGCCAATCACTGTGACTCTGGGCTTATATTCTTCGTTGAACGTAAACGATGGATATGCCAACACTTCTTTTTTCGGAGGCGCAACGATGTTGAGCAGTTCGTGCAGGTCTTTGTCGGTATTCCGCGGCAGGCTGTCTATTTCTTCGCGCTCCATTTTAAACTGAGACAGGCTGATTCCTTCTTGGGCAAATGCCATCCACAAATGTTCTGCTGAAAGGGCCGCTCCGTAAATACTCCAATGCGTGCCTTGCTTTGAATGCAAAGGATAAGCAGGTTTCAGCGACTGCTCGTACTGAAAAAGGTCAATCTCATCGCATATCGAATATCCTCGATGCTTGAGTTTATCAACGAACATTTCATAGTTGGTGGTTTTGGGCTTGCACTGCCAATCTACCTTATTCTTATGCGTTCGCCATTTGTTGGGTGCGATTAGAATGACCAATTTTTTTCCTTCCAGCAGCAACTTATTTCGAAAGTGATCCAAGGAATCGACCTTAGCGTCAATCGCTTTTTCGCCAATAAAATCGAGCCCGCATACCGAAGCTCGATAGCCTTCTTCAAAATAATAGCCGTTTTTACCAAAAACTACACTCGGATGGTGTTCATCTAAAAAAGTAAATCGCAGCTGATTAACCATACGCACAATTGCCGCACGAAAACCAAAGTTTTGTTTAACCGTTTGTTCTACCGAGTGCTGCGCTGAGCGATCAAACCAATGCGTAAATTGAACATCAGATACACTGCTAACGTGCTCTGCACCCGACAACTTGACTTCTTTGATGGGATGAAATGCCGATTGAACCAGCAAAAGCGTTAAGAAAGCCAATGCCGAGAAAAACAAGATTCGGTTAGTATTGCTTTTTTCGATTTCTGATTTGCTTAGTGAAGAAATATCCAATCTTCAGGTCTATTCCAAAACTATTCAATCGAGCGACAAATGGATCACCTGAATTAAATTGTCCGGAAAAATCACGAGCATCGTGCAATTGAAATCGATACATCGGCTGAACGATCAACACAATACGACTTTTGATATAGGTTGAAATCCCGATTCCTACATGTGCTCCAACGTAATAATCTCTGAACAGATTGAGTTCAGAACCATTTTCAGATAAATCAAACAGGCCTTCTTCAGGATTTTCCTCACCGGAAAGGTTATTGTTTCTGCCCCGCTCTGAGAAAACATATCCACCAACAATGCCTGCCGTGTATATCATCTCTACTTTTCGCCTGAGGCGATGGTGCACATTCAACGACAACGGCACCGCAGCTATGTGCACACTCATCAAGGTTGTGCCAAACGTGCCATCACCGTTGGAAATCCGATTTCTGAAGCCCTTATTCATGTACATCACTCCGGTGCTAAAGCTCAGCGAAGGATCAAAAAATCGCTTGTACTCAAACCCGAAATTGTAGCTCAATTTGGTACCAAAAAGATTGTTGTAAGTACCCGCATTGAACGATTTACTGAACCTGAGCCACTCAGCCGTTGGTGCCAGCATAAGCGTTAGTTGATACTTTTCGTCTCCTGCATGCATTCTTGGCGCGATGCACAGAAGCAACATCAAAAGGCAAATCGCCTTTCTCATCACGAAAATAAATCTGGATATTTTACTGGATCTACTTCATGCATGATCGCATAAACACGCTCAAAAATATCTTCATTTGATGGTTTCGAGAAATAATCGCCATCGCTTGCATATGCCGGGCGATGAGCGTTAGCTGCCAATGTTGACGGTGCTGAATCCAAATAGCGGTAGCCGTCTTGTTCTTCCAACACTTTTTGCATCATGTATGCCGATGCTCCACCGGGCACATCTTCATCAACGAATAAAACGCGGTTGGTTTTCTTCAGGCTTTCAACGATTTCATGACTAAGGTCGAAAGGCAAAAGTGTTTGCACATCAATCACCTCGGCAGAAATTCCAACTTCGCGCAACTGCTTAGCTGTTTCAACGCACATGCGCACCATCGAACCGTAGGTTACAATGGTTACATCTTCACCTTCAACCATGGTTTCTACACGCCCCAATTCCACCTTGAACTCACCAAAATTATTGGGTTGTTTTTCCTTCAATCGATATCCATTTAATGATTCGATTACCAGTGCAGGGTCATCACCAGACATTAAGGTATTGTACATTCCGGCAGCCTGTGTCATGTTGCGCGGCACACAAATATGCATTCCTCGAAGTGCGTGAATAATCATGCCCATGGGCGAACCGCTGTGCCAAATGCCTTCCAAACGATGTCCACGAGTGCGGATAATCAAAGGCGCTTTTTGACCTCCTTTTGTGCGGTATTGCACTGTGGCCAAATCATCACTCATGATTTGCAGCGCATACAATAAGTAATCGAGGTATTGAATTTCAGCAATCGGACGCAATCCGCGCATCGCCATGCCAATGCCCTGGCCGATGATGGTGCACTCACGAATGCCCGTATCGAACACACGGTGCACACCATATTTGGCTTGAAGTCCTTCTAAGCCTTGGTTCACACCACCAATTTTACCGGCATCTTCTCCAAAAATGATAAGCTCAGGATGCTTGTTGAGCAGTGCGTCAAAGTTGTCGCGTAAAATCTCTCTTCCATCAACCATCGCTTCGTCAGCATAACCAACTGCAACCCCAGAAATATCTAAGGGTGAAAACTCTGATTCAGAGTGCAAATGTGACGAGTAGCGCTCTGTATTTTCATCCATTCTGCTCCTCAACCAAGCCACCAAAGCAGTCTTGGAAGAAAGCTGCTCGTTTCGTGCATAGCGCAAGGTCTTTCTTACCGCTTCATAGATTTCTTTTCGCAATGGATCAACAGCTTTGCTTAATTCATCTCTCATCTTGTTGATGAAAACTGCGTTTTTGCTTTCACTGCCGAGCGCAGCAATCAATTCGATGGCTTCCTTGTGTTCCACTTTAATCGGATCGAGGAAGTTTTTCCATGCATTATTCTTTGCGTCTCGAGCATCAGTTTTGGCAATTTTCTCAATCTCAGCCAATTCTTCTTCCGAGCTCAATTCTTTCGAGAGGATAAACTCCTTCATTTTCTTGATCGGATCGAAGTCTTTTTCCCATTGCAAGCGCTCTGGAGATTTGTATCGCTCGTGCGACCCACTTGTAGAATGCCCTTGTGGTTGTGTTACTTCTTCCACATGCACCAATACCGGAACGTGTTCTTCGCGTGCAATTTTCACTGCTTTTTCATACGTCAACACCAAGTGAGGATAATCCCATCCCTTGGTTTTTAAGATTTCAAATCCCTTTTTGTCGGGTGTGCGTTGAAAACCAGCAAGCGCCTCACTTATGCTCTCTTTAATGGTTTGAAATTCTTTTGGCACTGAAATTCCGTGTCCGTCATCCCACACAGACATTACGATCGGCACTTGCATCACGCCCGCTGCGTTGAGTGCTTCCCAAAACATGCCCTCACTGGTAGATGCATCGCCAATGGTGCCAAAGGCCACCTCGTTTCCAGCCTTACTAAATTGCTGATGACCTTTTAATTCAGGATTATTTCTGTAAAATTTACTCGCCAAACCAAGCCCTAACAAGCGCGGCATTTGACCAGCCGTGGGAGAAATATCGGCAGAAGAATTGATCTGCTCGGTCAAGTTTTTCCAATTTCCTTGTGCGTCAAGACTGCGCGTGGAGTAATGGCCATTCATCATTCGTCCAGCAGAAGCTGGCTCGCGTTCTACATCAGCATCGGCATACAACTGCGCGAAAAACTGCTCGCCTGTAAGCAATCCCGCTGCCATCATCATGGTTTGATCGCGGTAATATCCCGATCGCCAATCGCCAGGCTGCCATTGTTTCGCCAAGGCTATTTGGGCCACTTCTTTTCCATCGCCCAAAATTCCAAACTTGGCTTTTCCCGTCAGCACTTCTTTTCGACCCATCAAACTGATTTCCCGACTGTAGCAAGCAAGGCGGTAATCGTTCAAAATCTCAGACTTTAGTTCGTCTATGGTAATCTCCTTCTCGGATTGCGTTTCTGTTTGGGCCATATGTAGGATTTCTTTGTGAGGGCGCATGATACGCCAGTGAACAGGATCGCGAAGATAGCGATTGCCTGGCGGAAATTCTAGCACAAAAAAGCCTCGTTTCATGGGTAATGAAAACGAGGCTTTAACCTAACTAAACAGAGAAATTGCAAAGAACAATCTTGTATTAATTGATGTGCACATTGACAGACATATCGCTTACTCCGACATTAATTGCCGTTTGGCTGAGGTCAACTTCTTCGATGCAATCTAAACAGGTGAGGCCATTTGAATTCATAATCCAATAATGGTTCACCATTTTAGGATCGTGCATGTTTGAAACGTTTTGAACGTCATCAATAATTCTCTTCATCGATGACTCGAGGAAAACAACTGTGCCCAAAGGTATTCTCAGGCACAAGCGCACTTCCTGATTCCTCAACAAATCAATCTGCGGATACGAAAAATAAGGATTGAATGTAATGCTGTTTGAATCTAAACTGTATTCGTAGCGAATAGAATCGGCCCTCATTCCAGCCTTTTCATAAATTCCTGCTTGGGCTGATTTCTTTACTTCCAGTTTCGTTAAGTCATCTTTTGATTGCTGAATATCAAACTCCACATTTCCAACAATAATTCTTTGATCATTGACCTTCATCATGAAATCATTGTTAGCATAATATGCGCGGTCTTCTGATATTCCAAACGGATCGTATCCCACGGTTAATCTGATGGTATCAGCGGTCAACCCTTGTTCGTTCAGCACCATTACCTCCGTAATTTTTTCTTCTTTCGAAAACTCCTGACCAATGCTGAAAGCAGTCATGACAGACAACACCAAACCGATGAGCCAAAGTCCGAAAAAACCCGCTCCGAGGTACGGCACTTTAAAGCTCGGGAAGAGTAAGATGGCACCACCATAGGCCAGCGCCAAAAATGGCACACCGATCAGGAAGAGTACTCCAAGAATGGCCGAGAAAAGCCACTCGCTTGAATTAAACACGATGTCGCCCCACTCATAAAGGTTCATGCTTGAACTCCAGTCGTTGGAAGCCAAATGGATCACATCTGCCACCCCAATAATTCCAGCGATCATAAAAATGATGGTGAACAAGCCGATCATTAAAAACAAACCTCCGATGATTTTACCGATGATGGAAAAAAAACCTCGAAACAGTTCAACCAAAAAATTCACCAATCGATCAACGCCTCGTTCTAACTTCTTACCCGAAGTGCGTGAAAAATTAGTGCCGCTTTTCGAGAACTTTTCTCCCAAGTTATTGATCTCTTTTTCAATTGTTTTACCGATGCTGTCGATATTTACTGGCTCGCCCTTCATGTTGAGTTTATCAGCCGTGGTGAGTGCTTCAGGAATAATAATCCACAACAGGATGTAAAAGAAAAATCCTGTTCCGAAGAAAATAAACGTGAGTCCAAATACCAGCCTGATCCACACGGGATCAACACCGAAATAATAACCAATACCCGAGCATACGCCACCAAGGATTCCCTGGTCAGAATCGCGGTATAAGCGCTTTTTTGAGTTGTCATATCCGTAGAAACGATCTCCTGATCCGTCAGAATCACCCATCGAATCGTCTTCAAATTGCTCAGGATTACCCATAATTTCTGTCACTGCGGTAACATCAGCGATGGTCACTACTTGCTTTGACTCTCCGATTCGCTCGATCAGTAATTCAGCGATCCGCGATTCAATGTCAGATAGAATTTCATCCTTGCCAACACTTCGTTCGTACAACGCAGAAATCCTTTTCAAATAAGATGACAATAGCTCGTATGCATCTTCGTCAAGGGTGAATACTTGTCCACTTAAATTGACTTGCACTGTTCTTTTCATTTGTTCTTTGGTGATTTATTTTCTAATACAACTTTATCTACGGCATTCCTAAGTTCTTCCCATGAACCAACCAGTTCTCCATAAAAAACACGGCCCTGCTCGGTCAGGCTGTAGTACTTTCTCGGTGGTCCAGATTTAGATTCCTCCCAACGGTAGGTAAGTAAACCTGCATTTTTAAGTCGGCTAAGCAGCGGATAAAGCGTTCCCTCAACCACGATCAATTCTGCATCTTTCAATGCATTCAGTAAATCTGATGGATACGCTTCCTCTTTTTGCAAAAGTGCCAACACGCAGAATTCCAAGACTCCTTTTCTAAGTTGCGCTTTTGAGTTTTCGATGTTCATGATTTGTTATTGCATTGCAAATATATATGCATTGTTTGTTACTATGCAATACATAGTACTAAAATAAAACACAAGTATTTAATAATCAATATAATAATTATAAATCATATGTTGTGAAGGATGAAAAACCGACCGAATGGGTCTACCTTTTCAATGTAAACGACCCTGCAAAAATGTTGCGATCAACATCCACTACCACCCCGTCTTTGTAGGAAAGCGTAAAATAGTAAACGCCTTCAGCGGCCATTTCTCCGTTAATAAACCCATCCCAACCGTGGGCAATGTCATTGGTTTCATTCACGAGCTGACCCCAACGGTTGTAGATGGAAAGCTGGTAGGTAAAAATATTACAGTCTGTTGTCGGCCTGAACAGATCGTTGATGCCATCACCATTGGGTGTGAACACGTTGCCGAAGTTTATATCACAGTCGATGGAAGGGCAAGCGTTGTCATCCAAGTCGAAACGAATCGACTCGACTTTTGAGCATTCACCTTTGGTAATAGTTACTGAGTAGCGCTGCGTGCGTTGGTTTAATTTGGTCCAAATGCTATCGGTAGTATCACCCGTGCTCCAAACATAAGATGCCAGCGAATCGGTTCCTTTCAACAGCACCGTATCTAAATCGCAAATCACGGTGTCAGCGCCAAAGGAGGTGGTCAATTCGCCATTAAAAATGATGTTCATCGTATCGACAAACGTTCCACATTCGTTCGATGCAGCGAGCCAAACTGTTTGACTTTCACCTACCTCAAAGGTCCTGCTTGACGTGGAGTCAGACCACACAAAAGACACACCGGCTGCGGTGGGCCGAGTTAACGTAAAATTCGCATCAAAGCAGTTCACCGTATCGGATGGCAGTAATGAATCGGGCACATTGGGCGCAAAAACCACATCGATGCTGTCTTCGAGAATTCCGCAAGCTGTTTCAATTTCCATGGTATACATTGCATTTGAATCAACCTCAATAAATTCGGTTGATTGCCCCGTACTCCAGAGAATGGTGTACGCTGCCGGAATTGTATCGCCAATAACCAATGAGGTGCCTCCACAAACTAAGGTGTCATCCCCCAATTCAAAATCAAATGGATCTAAACGAAGCACTTGTACAGAATCTGACACCGTATCGCACACTCCAAAAAGCGTCACCGAAACACGTCCTGAATCATTGGCAATAAAAGCCAAATCTGTTGATCCATCGTGCCATAAAAAAGACAATGCGCCCGGTTGACCTACGTCAAATACAATTGTTTGACCATCGCACAGCACTGTATCATCTGGTAAATTGATGCTTTGGGTTGGGAAAATATTTACCTCAACCACCGTTGTATCGGAGAGGAATGCTGAATACGCAATGTGCGTCACTGTGTAGGTTCCGGGGATTTGGTAAATGTGAAACGGATTCGTTTGAGTCGAGGTATCATTCACTCCAGAAGCGGGATCTCCAAAATTCCACAACACTGAATCGGCCGATAGATAATTAGAGAAAAAAAACGATGTATCACCCAAGCACGCATCAATTACAGCCACTTCTCCTTCGATAAAAAAGGGATAAAACTGAGGTAGACCGCGACCTGACACGGGTCCTTGAAGGTTTACCGCATCGTGTTCATAGCCACACAACGGTCCGGGATCATTGGGGAAATTAACTCTTGCCAAAAGTGCTCCGGCACCTCGCGCCACGTATATTTTTCCATCGGGGCCCAATTGCAATGCTCCACCGCCTGTGCCAGTGTAACCAAGACCAACCAATTGCTCAGAAGCACTCACAATAGCGGGGTCGCCAGAGCTAAGATCATACTGCCGAAGGTCTGAAACAATAAAGGATTGCACGTAAAGAAAATTGCCATTTGGAGAAAACTCAACCCCGTAATTAAACGTGTCTTGGAGGGAAGGCGTAATGCCATAATCATAGCTAACTTGTCCGGTGGCGTTGTCAAAATCAAACATTCGGACTTGAAAAGGCACCGTCTGCACCGGTTGTGCCCAATACATGGTCATGGCAATTTTATCGTTTTGCTGCGAACCTTTTAAATAGCCCAATCGATCTTCAACGATCAACGGTAAACCGGTGTTACTGAGCACAGGTGACGTGTTTATTCCGGCCGATGTAATTTCAAACGCGTAAGCCGTATCGCCCGGTTTGCTTAAAGCAACCACCCAAAAGTCGATGTTGTTGGGCTGGCGAAGGCACGTAATCATTTCGGTGGTTGAGTCGATGAGCATGATATTCTTTTCTGCGGCTACCACGGCACCAAGTCCACCGTTGAGGTTCATATCAATTTTTGAATAGAACAAGCCGCCATTTCCAGGTCGTTTTATGGTAAAGAGGTAATACTCTGCAGGATGCTCAGGCCGAGGCACGATGTATGAATTTTGTGAGGCATCGCCCACAGCTGGAAATCCATTGGAATTACCAATTAATCCAGCGCTGTTTTGCATCGGATTGTGCGAAGCATCCCATACAAATTCGCCCGTTGAATAGAACAGCAGGTTTCCAAATTCATCGGAGATGGACGAGCAACCTTGGGATGAAGAAAGCTGCCCATCTAACACCGCCACTGGACCCGTTGGCGTGAAATGCATTCCTGTATTGGTCCCAAAATACCACCAATCAGCCGCAGATTGCCCCGCAGAGATGAACGGTAAAATGATGAACATTAGTAGGAGTTTTTTCACGCTGCGAATGTACTATCTGTTGAGCGTAAAACTTCCACGAGTTAGCTGACGGTCAGCATCTACTACTACGAAGTCCTTATATTCAACGACAAAAAAATAAACGCCTTCGGAAGCGGGTTCGCCATTGATAAAACCATCCCATCCGAACGCCACGTTTTGACTGAAATGAACCAATTGCCCCCACCGGTTATAAATGATCATGTCAAACGAATACACATCACAGTCAGAGGTGATTCTAAACAAGTCGTTGATACCGTCAGCATTGGGCGTAAACACATTTGTGTATTCCAGCGCGCAATCGATGGAAGGACAAAAAATATCGCTGCTTCTGATGCGTTTCGATTCAACTTTCGCACATTCACCTTTAAAAATCGTCACGATGTAATTTTCATTCAAGCCTGCTTCTATCCAGATGGAAATGCTTGTATCGCCTGTGCTCCAAACGTAAGTGGCTGTTGAATCAGAACCTGAAAGTTGGATGCTATCGAGATCACAGATATTGGTGTCTTCGCCCAATTCAGTATTGATTTCTCCATTGAACAGGATGTTCATGCTGTCGACAACAAACCCGCACTCGTTGAATGCCGCCAGCCACACTTGTTGGGTAGAATCTACTTCAAAGCGAAGTGAGGAAGTGCTGTCATTCCAGGTGTAGGTGATCGAATCGTTCACAGGTCTTTCCAAGATGATTTGAGCGTCAAAACAGTTAATGGTGTCTGGAGGAAGCATCGCTGTTTCGGGTAGAGGAATAACTGAGATTGAGATTGAGTCAACAAACTCGCCACAGCCATTTTCTGCTCGAAAAATGTACAGCCCAGATTGAGTGACTGTAATTTGATCAGCAGTATCGCCTGTATTCCATGAATACTCAGCTTCTACAGTAACATTCGCATCCAAAAGTTTGCTTGATTCTTCACAGAACGTTGTGTCGGGTCCTAAATCAAAGGTCACGGGAGAATCAAAACGCACATTGATGCTGTCTTGCAGCGTGTCGCAAACTCCAAAAAGTGTTACTGAAACTAGAGCGCTAGAATCAAGTATGATGGAATCGCCCACTGTTCCATCAGACCATAAATAGGTTGAATACTCTTGCTGAATGTTCAACTCCAAAGTTTCGCCTTCGCAGAGCAAAGTGTCAGGGCCGAGATCAAGGGTTTGTCTTGGATATATAAAAATTGCCTGTAAAAAGGTATCAACGAGCGTATCAGAATAGGCAATGAGCGTTACATCAAAACTTCCGGTATCACTAAATAAATGAGCGGGATTAAAAAAGGTTGAGGTGTTTTGAGCGCCTGAAGCAGGATCACCGAAATTCCAGATTACAGAATCAATGCCACTCGTATTAATGGTGAAATACGTAGTATCGAGGATGCAAAAACCATTCGCTTGAAAGGCGACATTGAAGAACGATGAAATAAAAGGAGGCAAGCCCATGGTGGAAGTGCGTCCCTCAAGAAAAACGGCATTGATTTCAAAGTCACAACCTACACCCAAAATTGTAGGTTCGTTAATTCTATGCAGAAAAGAATCCAAACCGATTACCCAACTGCTCATGTAAATCTTCTTGTCTGGACCAAGTTGCAGCTGTCCGAATGAAGTAAATTGACTTACCAAATACTCAGAGGAAACGACTTGCACAGAATCAAAAACAGACACATCGTATTGCACAACTGCGTTATTTATTCCACCCCACCCGTCAGAGATATATAAAACTTTACTATCATCACTAAATTCTGCCCCATACGGTCCCGTTAAAACAGAACTCGACCATGATATTGTGGCTGTAATTTGACCGTTTGAATTATCGAATGTCATCAACTTAATTCTTCCTGCAATTCCGACTTGACTTGCATAAGCAATGTAGTTCGCGTCTGGAGAACCCTTAATACTGCCAACCCGTGCCTCAATAGTATCTAATGTATTTGACATAACAGGAGTTAAGTTGACTCCTCCATTTGAAACTTCGAAGGCGGCAATTAAATCGGTAAGTCTGAGATGAGATAGTATCCAAAACTTACTTCCTTCACTATGGTTCACAGCACATACATTTTCTCCAACACCAGCTAACATTTGTATGTTCTTCATAGCAACGACTACATCTCCAAGTCCCCCATCTAAGGTCATATCTACGAGAGAATAGCTCAGTCCTACTTGAATGTCAGTTGAGACAGTGAAAATGAAATATTGACTCGAAATGCCCGGTCTTGGAACTATTATAGCTGATTGGGTAGATGAAGGATTCCCCAAAAGTCCTTGCCCATTCGGCATAGTATCATGAATACTATTGTAGACGTTGATGCCATCGGTATAAAAAAGTAAATTACCTTGCTGATCAGAAATAGAAGCGCAGCCTTCAAAAGTAACCAACAGCCCATTTGTATCTGCCACTGGACCAGTCGGCATAAAATGAACCCCCGCATTTTGCCCAAAATACCACCAATCAGCAGGCGACTGGCACACACTGAAATAATGTGCCAAACAGAGTGAGAGCATTATAAAGAACCTCAATTGCATGCTACAAAAGACGCACATTATGAGAATAAGTCGCCTTGCATAACACAAGACTTATCAATAAGTTAACGGTAGTTTCTAACGCTCGAGAATGGTAGACAAGCTGGAGAACTCCTCGCCTGCTTCTTCCCACTGTTTCATGAGCTCGTCTAACTTGCGCTGCACATCAGCATGGGCGTAAAACATGTCGGGGTTTTTCTTGGCCGCTTCCGGATCGTGCATTTTCTCTTCCATCTCGGCAATGGATTGCTCTGCTTCTTCAATTTTTTGTTCAAGACTCGACATGGTGTTTTTCAATCGCTTCCAGTCTTTTTCTTTCTCCTTACGCTCTTGATTGCTCAAGCCTGTTTCTGCCTTGGCTTGCAACTCAACCTTCGCTTTGGCCTTCTCTGCTTCCTTCTGCTTCTTCTCTTTTGCTCCCTCAAACTCGCGGAAACTTTGAATCTTGTAATTGGCCAAGAAGTCGTCAATGGTGCCAATGTGTTCTTTTACCTTTCCTTCTTTAAACTCAAACGTGCGATCGGTGAGCCCTTGTAAAAATTCACGGTCGTGACTCACCACAATCAAGGTACCATCAAAGGAATTCAAGGCTTCCTTCAGCGTTTCTTTCGCACTGATGTCAAGGTGGTTTGTGGGCTCATCGAGAATCAATAAATTACTCGGCTTGAGCAACAACTTCGCCAATGCCAAGCGTGATTTCTCGCCTCCAGAAAGCACTTTCACCTTCTTTTCATAATCGTCAGGACCAAATAAAAACGCCCCGAGCAAGGCCCTCACCTTGTGAATCTTCGCATTATCGCCCGTGGCGGCATCTTCAATAATTTGCTCAACGGTTGACTCATGATTCAGCGTTTTCTCCTGAATCTGAGCGTAGTAACCGACCTCCACATTATGGCCAATGGCCAATTCGCCCTCTCCTTTTTCTTCGCCCACCACCATTTTTACCATGGTCGACTTTCCTTGTCCGTTTCTTCCCACAAAGGCGATGCGCTCGCCCCTGAAAATATCGAAATCTACGCCCGAAAAAATGGTGCTATCACCGTATGCTTTTCTCGAATTTCGCGCCTTCAACACCACATCGCCCGACCGCGGAGCAGGCGGAAAACGGAAGCGAATCTTTGAACCATCGGTTTCATCAATGGATACGCGCTCCAACTTATCGAGCTGTTTCAACTTACTCTGTGCTTGCTTGGCCTTGGATGCCTTGGCCTTAAATCGCTCAATAAATCGCTCTTGCTGGTTGATGTATTTCTGCTGGTTTTCGAACGTGGCTTTCTGTTGGTCAACGCGCTCTTGCCTAAGGATGAAAAATTTGGAATACGAAACAGAGTAATCGTAGATTTTTCCTTTTACAATCTCAACGGTGCGGTTGGTAATGTTATCTAAAAACATCCTGTCGTGAGAAATCATCATGATGGAGCCGGGATATTCCTTGAAGAAATCTTCCAACCACATGATCGAGTCGATGTCGAGGTGATTGGTAGGCTCATCGAGCAACAATAAATCGGGCTGCATGAGAATAAGCTTCGCTAATTCTACACGCATTTGCCAACCTCCACTAAATTCAGATATTTTTCTCGGAAAGTCGGTGCGATTGAATCCCAATCCGAGCAAAACCAATTCGGCACGCTGCTCGGTTTTTCCATCGTCAATCATTTCGAGGCGCATGTGAATCGCACCCAACTCATCGATGATGGCACTGTAAGAATCGCTCTCATAATCAGTGCGCTCAGTCAATTCATGTTGAATTTCAAGGTCGCGCTTTTTCAGAGTGTTGATCTCAGCAAAGGCCTTCAGGGTTTCTGACCAAATGGTTTGGTTGCCCTCAAACACCATTTCTTGCGGCAAGTATCCCACTTTGCGACCATCTGGAATAATCACCACACCCGAATCGGGCTGCTGAAATCCTAAAATAATCTTAAGCAAGGTACTTTTTCCTACGCCATTCTTTCCGACCAGACCAATGCGGTCACGCTCGTTAATCACGATGGAAATGTCTTTAAAAAGAACAATTCCGCTGAAGGAAACAGATATGTTGTTGAGGCTTATCAAAACGGCTGCGAAGGTACATTTCCTCCCGAGCCGAAAAAAGGAAGTTTAAAACTAAAATACTGGACAAAAAGCCCCCTATTGTTTCACCACTTTTGCTTGGAAAATAAGCCCATTCGAAGCTTTTACTTGCACGATATAAATACCTGCTGAAAGCGGAGAAAGGTCAAAACTCAGCACATGCGATCCAATGGTTAAGACATCCCGGCCCAAGTCGGCTACTTTTTTTCCGCTTAAATCATGGATTTCAAACCGCACTTCGCCCTGTTCGTTCACATCAAATTCGAAACTCACAAACTCCATTGCAGGATTGGGAAACACGTGCATTTTCTGATCACTTATTTCTTCCTCGATTCCGAGTGGCTTGTAATCAGGATGCGCCAATTCAGCGATCCACGAGCCTGGACGATTGCTTCCATGCCCCCAATAACCCGACACCCAAAACTTACCGGGCTCGTCATACTTGCGCTGAATGCCTGTGTAATCGCCCCAGCGTTCTTGCGGTGAATTCATCGCATTTACATAGGTATCGCCATCCTTGATCCATTGCACAGGACCATATTCACGATCGCCATTGAAGAAGACAACTGAATTGCCCGCGTTGATATTGAGGCCTGTATGGTTAAAGAATATGGCGACATCTTTCTTATGAATTTTGTCACCGATAAAATCCATGTTTGGAAACCCAAACTCGCGCTCGGTATCTGAAATGATATTTCCAATGACGGATGGATTGTCATAATCTTCAATAATTCCGTGATATATTGCCGCAAAACCATTTTCGGGATTGAGCGTATTTCCAACGAATTGAATTTCTTTTCCCATACGCACTGCACCCAAGCAGCGTGCGTCATTGGTCCAAAATTCTTGTCCGCCTGCCTGTTTGGCGTACGGTGGATGCCAATACGGAACGTCTGTCATCGCAAGCTTCACATCCACCTGCGAGGAACTAGAATTTACATCGCCTACTGTTCTGACGAGGAAAAAAGAATCGTTGGTAGTCACAAATGGTCGGTTTGCAACAAAAAACATGGTGTCGGATTCGGGTCCCCAGGCCGTTTTCACAGGCCTCAAATACCTCAATTTTGAGCCTTCGTATTCAAATCCTGTCCAGAACTTGGTCGACAAATTTGCCGCTCCGTTAAACCCATCTTCCAAATCCATTTGCCACAGGACGGTTTCGGCAAAGCCTTCCACCCAACCCGAATCGGGATAAAGCTGATTGAGTGTAAGGTAAACGCTGTGATCGTTCATCGCCAGTTGCGGATAATCGGCCCACGAAGAATAAGTCAACGGATCGCCCGGAATGCGATAGGCATGCCATTCGTCTTTCGGATCGCTGGTAGAGGAGAAAAAAATGATGGTCTCACTCGTTTCAGGATCACGGCCTTGGCCGAGTCCATCTGCTGAAAGAAACACTAAAATGAACTTATCGTGAGTCGGATGATAAAGCAGTTTAGGATCGAACGGAAAGTAGAGTGAGAAATTTGTATCGGAATAAATATTCAAAAACTGGGAAAAACTCGGGTGTTTTGAAATGGATGAAAACAAATAGGTATCGGCCACCACGTCATATCCCCACACCTGTGAATTCCATGACGTTAAAACGTTTCCATTTTTTGCCACGGCCACTGTATTATCATTTGGTGTTCCTCCAAAAAGCGGATTTTGGTTAAAAAACAAACTCGTTGGAAACGAAGAAAGCACTTGCAGCGTATCGCTGGTTTCCCTTCCTCCTCGCGCTGTGTTTTGATCATAGCGTTTTGGATAGTCTTGCTCCAGTTGCTTTTTTAAATCATGGATGTGTTGCTTGGCGTGCTCTCCACTAGGGAAAGGAGCTTCGTTACGCTTGAGTGCTACGCTGTATTCGGGTTTAAACGCCTTTGGATTTACGGTCCAACCTTTGGGGATTTCCATGTTTACCGTTGTCACGTCCGATTGCGCCATGGCAAAACAAGGAAAGAACAGCAGGACAAAAAGAATATTTTTCATGCGACTTTAAATTGAGAGCGAAAGGTAATGCTTGAGCGAATACTTTTTCAGACGAAAATATCGAGACTTGCGTAAAGTTGCGTTTTCCATTTACTAAGTAGAATATTTCACAAACCCATTAATTTGAGCGTATGGACAATCCAAGCCACAAAAATCGAGTTAGCGCAGAAGCTATTAAGTGAAACGCGGGAATCTGTTTTGCAGAAAATCGGCCAGTTACTTTCTAAAAGTGATGAAATAGTGGCCTACACAACAGCAGGTGAACCATTAACCAAAGCCGATTATAATGCCCGTTTGGAAGAAGCGGAGCAAGACATCAAAGCCGGGCGGGTAATCGATCATGAAGAGCTTAAAAAGAAAGTCAAAAGTTGGGGGTAGCGCTGGTCATTAAATGATCTGAAACATCTGCATCAGACCTTGAAGTCATCTTTAACTTTTACTTCCCCAAATCTCCCCCAGCGGCAATCAAAATCGTGGATGAGATCATCGAACAAGTTGAATCCATCGACTTCACACACCAGTGCCAAAAAGATGATATCAACCCAAAATACCGAAGGGTGATAATCCGTCATTTTAAAGTCCTTTACCGTGTTCAGAAAAATGTGATTTACATCTCGCGGATCTTCGACACACGACAAGATCCTATAAAACAACAAACCTAGATAAGGATACCCCCTTGCGCTTCCAAAGATCGAAGCGCTCCCTTCAAGCGCACATGTTTTCTCGAGCGCGATCCCACTCGTGCGCCTGTTTTCAAGTGCTCTCGATAGCCATCGGGATGCTACGTGTTCGCCTTGTAAAAAAATCACAAGCCGTTATCTAATTAAAGAAAGAACCTCTTAGCGCTTTATGATTGCTAAAGCAGGACGATAGCTTCGGGGTTCATAATTCAAGGTCAATTGGCTCCCAATCATAAATTATGAATCATGAATTCTAAATCGCAGAAGCAAAGTTCTTTAATCAAGAATTCCCCTTCTTGTAATCGGCTAAAAACTGCGCCAGCCCGCTATCGGTTAGCGGGTGATTCAACAACTGCAGAATAGGTTTGAGCGGACATGTGGCCACATCGGCTCCAATTTTAGCACAGTCAACAATGTGCATTGCGTGCCGAATAGAAGCGGCAAGAATTTGGGTCTCGTACCCGTAATTATCATAGATCAATCTAATTTCTTCAATCAGTGCTAATCCATCTGCGCTGATATCATCTAAACGTCCGAGAAATGGCGAAACATAGGTCGCACCGGCCTTGGCCGCGAGTAATGCTTGACCTGCCGAAAACACCAAGGTGCAATTGGTGCGCACTCCGCGCTCAGAAAAATACTTCAAGGCCTTGATACCATCTTTGATCATTGGCACCTTCACAACAATATTCTCATGCAATTCTGCCAAGATCATTCCTTCTCGGATGATGCCTTCATAATCCGTAGCAATAACTTCGGCACTCACATCACCATCCACAATGTTGCAAATGGCAACGTAGTGCTTCATGATGTTATCGGTTCCCGTAATTCCTTCTTTGGCCATCAAACTCGGATTGGTTGTCACCCCGTCTAACACACCTAAATCATTGGCTTCTTTTATTTCTTCGAGGTTGGCTGTATCTATAAAAAACTTCATGGATTTGTATTCATTTGATAATTGGAATCAAAGGAAATCAATTAATGGCTAATGGATGCTGGAAAAGAAGACTCATCTTTGAAAAAACCACTTGTTATGAAATCACTTGTATTCATTGTCACCACAATCCTATGTTTTCTACTTTTCCAAAATGCATTTGCTCAACCCGCATCTAGCAAAGCGTTGGGAATGAATGGCTCATCACAATTTGTAAACTGCGGTTCTATGAATTTGAGCGGGGCACAAGTAACCATCCAAGGCTGGATCAATGTGACGGCCTTTAAAACTGCTTCACCCTTCATTACTTCCTTTGCTGGCATTGAACAACCCGGGGCCCATTGCGCCTTGAGAATTGGTGACGGAACCGTTCCAAACGACCGTGTTCAATTTATCTTATATGATGGATTTACGCATTACAAACTCCACACTGCACAGGCGCTTACTGCCAACAAATGGTATCACATAGCTGCAACCTATGACGGTACATTGATGAGCATCTACATCAATGTAGTTCTGGATACCACCTTGGCAGTTTCGATTACAATCGTTGCAAACAATACGTTTGAACTCGGTAGAAACTACGACAATGTGCGCATCTTAAATGGTAAATTGGATGAAGTAAGCGCCTTTACAACTGCACTGTCACAAACTACCATCCGCGAATGGATGTGCAAGCGAATCACACCCGCGCATCCAAACTACGCGCAACTTGCTGGCTATTGGCCATTGGATGAAGGCAGCGGAAACACTACTGCTGACGCTTCTGGAAATGGAAATAATGGCAGCTTTACAGGGTCGCCAACATGGCAAAACTCTGGGGCTCCAATCGGTAACGCCAGTAAATACGTGTATGCAAATAGTTTCGATTTCGGAATTGGCGCAACCGGTGGTGATTCTGTCCATTTCAATTCAACTTCAGGAAGTTTTGCTGGTGCTCATATTTATCGACTCGATTCGGTGCCATATGTAACTGCCCAACCAGCAGGTGTAATCGAATTTGACACCACAACCCAATGGGGTTTTTTGACATTGGCAGCGCCAGCTATGACGTCAAATACTACTACAACGGCAATCCAATGACTACGGGCAATGAGTGTAACTTATCGTTTTCAGAAAGGGCCGATGCCGGAAGCAATACATGGACAGGACTCAATCCTGATACCGTGAATTTCACCAACCAATTTATTGGTTTCAGTGGTGTTGGCAGAAAAGAAGTTGGACTTTCTATCACCAATAATGGATCATTGGCACCAAGTTTTAACGCCATTCAGCCTACGTGCGATGGTGGTCAAGACGGATCAATCACCGTTTCCATTTCAGGAGGCGTTGCCCCGTTTACCTATTTGTGGTCAACGGGCGGTTCGACCAACCAAATTTCAAACTTAGATTCGGGTATTTACTTCGTCACTGTGTCAGATAATTTTGGATGTACTGCTATCGACTCCATTGTTCTGAGCGACCCTGACCCAATTAATATTATCCCCATTGTTACGCCTTCTACCTGCCTCAACACAAATAACGGTGCGGCAACGCTGTTCTTCCCTTCAGGTTCGGGGAATTACACCTACTTGTGGGACGACCCCACCAGCGCCACCACAATATCGGTTTCAGATTTATTCCCTGGAACGTATCACGTAACGGTGACCAATGCCTTGGGATGTTCTCAGATTGAAACGGTAGTAGTTGGTTCAGCAGGTCCTGACCCAGAACCCGAATTAGGAGAAGGCGGTTTTTATTGCAGCAACACAACAGTAACCCTAGACCCTGGAAATATTGGCGGACCATTCACGGCCTACGCATGGTCTGATGGAAGCACATCACCAACGCTCGAGTTTAGCGGCTCGGGTTCTACCAGCGTAACCGTCACGAATGCTCAAGGATGCTCAGGCAGCGATACAATTTCACTCGTTCCAATCACACCAGTCGAAGTGCAGCTCGGACCAGCAAATCAAACCGCAGTTACTTCTATCATACTGAACGCTGGAGCTGGATTCCTTTCGTATTACTGGAACAACACCCAAACAACGCAGAGCATCACGGTTACTTCCCAAGGATTGTATTGGGTGGAAGTGGAAGATGAAAACGGTTGTTTGAGTCGCGATTCAGTGTACGTGACATTTGCACCATCTGGAATTGGCTCGATTGAAAGCCATGTTATCAGCGTTTTCCCAAACCCTGCGAATGATATGCTCTACATTCAAGCCAAAGAGTCGATGGAACTTGAAGGCATTAAACTTACCACGATTGATGGTCGTCAAGTGCTAGCGTCTCATTCTAAAGGTAATGCAGCATTAAACATTTCTGGGTTAAGCAACGGAATTTACTTGGTTGAGGTGCACTCTGCAAATGGCTTAATAGAAATACATCGGGTTATTAAAAATTAATCCTGTTAGAAGTACCTTCGCGCGTGAAATTTTCGAGAATAACCCCTGTGGCATTTATGGCTCTTGCTATGACTATTGCATGCGACCAATTGCCACAAAAATCAGAGACCGTATTGAAAGCACCCGAAGCTAAAAAAATCCCGTTTGAAATCACCACGCATGGCGATACCAGAGTTGATAACTATTATTGGATGAGGGATTTGGATCGAAAAGATCCAGCAATTTTAGCCCACTTAAATGCTGAGAATGCCTATACCAAAGCGAAACTAAAGCATACAGAATCATTGCAAGACGAACTTTTCAACGAATTGAAAGGGCGCATCAAGCAAACGGATGAATCGGTGCCGTATTTATATTACGGATACTATTACTACACGCGTTTTGAAGAAGGACATGAGTACCCCATACATTGCCGAAAAGAAGACTCACTCGATGCTGAAGAACAAATCATGATCGATGTAAACGCGCTTGCAGAAGGCTATAATTACTATCAAGCAGCAGGAAACAGCATCAGTACAAATAATAATATCCTGGCGTTCAGCGAAGACACTTTAAGTCGCAGAATTTATACGATTCGGTTCAAAGATCTTTCTACCGGAACGTTTCTGGAAGACAGAATTGAAGGTACCGCTGGCGGATGCACATGGGCCAACGACAACAAAACTATTTTCTACACGGTGAAAGATCCCGTAACGCTGCGTTCTTACAAGGTGTTTAAACACACACTCGGCACCCCTGCCTCTGAAGATGTGGAAGTGTATCATGAAAAGGATGAAACCTTTTATGTGGGCGTTGGGAAGTTTAAATCGAAGAAATGGCTCTACATCCATAGCGGAGCAACTGTTTCGGATGAGTATTCCATCTTAGATGCTGATCAGCCTTCAGGAACTTGGAAGGTTTTTCAACCGCGTGAACGCGACCTTGAATATGGTCTTTCGCATTTCAATAACGATTTCTATATCCTAACCAATAAAGATGATGCGACAAACTTTAAGCTGATGAAAACGGCCGAAGACAAAACAAGCATTGACCAATGGATGGAAGTAATCGCACATAGAAACGATGTATTGTTGGAAGATTTTGACGTATTTGAAAAACACCTTGTGCTCACCGAGAAATCAAATACCCAAAGTGCAATCAGAATCATCAATTGGCTCACCAAGGATGACCACTACATCACATTTGACGAAGAGGCGTATGCGGTGCAATCAACTATAAATCCAGAGTTTAAGACGCAGAAACTGCGGTTTAACTACACCAGCATGACCACTCCATCTTCGGTTTTCGAATACGACATGGAGACCAAAGACCGCGTTTTGTTAAAGCAACAAGAGATCCTCGGTGGATTTGACAAAAACGATTACATCGCTAAACGCATTTGGACCACTGCGCGTGATGGCGCCAAAGTGCCAATGTCATTGGTATATCACAAATCTACCACCATCGATAAAAACACGCCTCTGCTATTGTATGGCTACGGTTCATATGGAATTACAATTGACCCCGGATTTAGTCCTTCGCGACTGAGCCTGCTGAATCGCGGTTTTGTGTTTTGCATTGCCCACATCAGAGGCAGCCAAACAATGGGACGCGCTTGGTATGAAGACGGAAAAATGCTCAAGAAGCAAAACACGTTCAATGATTTTATCGATTGCGCGGAAAACCTCATTGCATTGGGTTATACATCGCCTGAGCATTTATACGCAATGGGCGGCAGCGCGGGTGGTTTGTTGATGGGAGCCATCATAAATATGCGACCTGATCTTTGGAACGGAATTATAGCCGCGGTGCCTTTTGTAGATGTAGTTACAACCATGCTCGATGAAAGTATTCCACTTACCACTGGTGAGTTTGACGAATGGGGTAATCCGAAGGAAGAAGCCTATTACCACTACATAAAAAGCTATTCACCCATCGACAATATAGAAGCAAAAGAGTATCCGAGCATGCTCGTCACAACGGGATTACACGATAGTCAAGTGCAATATTGGGAGCCCGCCAAATGGGTGGCAAAGTTGCGTGAATTGAAGACCGATTCAAACGACATCCTCTTTCATATCAATATGGAATTTGGCCATACTGGGGCATCAGGAAGGTTTGAAATTTTTCATGAAATCGCATTGGAATATGCGTTTCTGTTGGATTTAGAGTCGAAATAAATTCAATTCGCGCTAAATCCGCGGATGGTTTGAATACGGAGTAGCCCAGAATCAATTCCAAATTGGGTTTCAATGTCAAACCATCGTTTGTAAATCAACCCTACGTTGCGCGCGAAACGCTCTTCAGCAAACCGTTTGATGATAAAATTGTCGGTATCGTTCAACTGAATCACGCGGAGCGATTGATCGAATGATTCGCCTCCTATGATCTCCATTTGATCCACATAATCAATCAGGTATTCTTGAGATTCACGCGCGTTGAAGGCATTAGCGTCCCATTCTTCACCTTGTTTCGGTGGGAAAACAAGTGGCACTGTTACCAAGTTGTTTTCTTGCATCTCTGCCCTCACGCCTTGAATTAAGCGCGTGTATGAACGCACAAATAGCATGGAAGCTGTATCAGAAGTTCGCTTGAACCGCTCAAAACGATACACCGTTCGTCCATCTAAATCTTTGAATATTTCCACACACTCGTCTCGTTGAATAAAAGAAAACGTATCGATTGATGCGTTGAAATCATCGTAAACGATGGAATCGACATCGTACTCAATCCAAGAACCCATGCTGAGAGGCAAGTAATCATAGCCAAAATCCACTTCTTCGATTGGATCATCGTGTTTACAGCCACTCATGGCAAGCACAACAGAAATCAATATGGCACTAAGAAGCTGTTTCACGGTTCATCATCTTGTGGCTAAACGAAAATGGAATCTCAGTTGAACGCGCGATAAACCCACCACCGATCACGTCATCGCCATCATAAAAAACGGCACTTTGTCCGGGTGCAATGGCACTTACGTTGTGATAAAATTCAACGCGCAATCTTCCTTCCGCATCGTTGTACACGCGGCTCATGGCGCCTGCATTGTTGTAGCGAATTTTTGTCACTGCTTCCATGCCATCTTCGATGTGTTCGTATTTCTGAATATTCGGGTTGCGCACATACATCGAATGCCCCATAAGGTCTTCCTCACGACCCAATTGAACGGTATTGGTGATCGGATCAATTTTCGTAACAAACATGGGCTCTCCGAACGCTTTTCCCAGCCCTTTTCGCTGTCCGATGGTGTAATATGGATAGCCGCGGTGTTCGCCCAGGACATTTCCCTCTTTGTCAACAAATTTTCCACCTTTCAAGCGTTCTTCCAAACCTTCCACCTTCCGGTTCAAAAACCCGCGATAGTCATTGTCAGGAACGAAGCAAATCTCGTAACTCTCATTCTTTTTGGCCAAAGATTCGTAGCCGTGATCGATGGCAGTTTGCCTGATTTCAGGTTTTGTAAACGAGCCCAATGGAAAACGTGTGCGCGCCAATGCTTTTTGAGACAGCCCCCAGAGCACATAGCTTTGGTCTTTGTTTTCATCAAGTCCTTTTGAAATGATGTAGCGGCCATTTTCTTCCCTTCGATTGGCGTAGTGCCCTGTAGCAATAAACTCACAATCCAATTGATCGGCACGCTTTAATAATGCATCCCATTTGATATGGGTGTTGCACATAATGCACGGATTTGGCGTTCTGCCAGCCAAATATTCCTCTACAAAATTGTCGATAATGTTCCCGCCAAACTCGTCTCGAATGTCGAGAATCATATGGTGAAAGCCTCTCTCTACGGCCAAAGCGCGTGCGTCATTAATGTCGTCTAAGCTGCAGCAACCGGTGGTTTTACGTGCGCCTCCAGACGAATCGTAATCCCATGTTTTCATGGTAACTCCAATCACTTCATAGCCTTCTTCGTGCAGCATTAATGCTGCCACAGAACTATCAAGTCCACCACTCATCGCCACTAAAATTCTTCCTTTCTTGCTCATTATGTCACCTAAAATTCATGATTGAACTTTCATCAGCCCACAAAGTTCGCAATTCCTATGCATTAAACTAAAAATCTATGCTAAATTGCTGGATACGAAATAGAAACAGCGGTGGTCTCTTGCTGCTTAACGGCCGCCCACAGGACGCCCATTCATGAAGTCGTCAACGGCTTTATCTTCATCGATGATGTCATCTTCTTCGAGTACTTCTTTGAACTCTTTGACCTCAAAACCTTCTTCAATTTTTTCATTTACAAGCTTTCCTTTATTGAATACTTGCTGCGCTTTAACTCGGCCATCGTCTGCGTAATAGATCCAAAGTCCATCTTTCACGGCTGCGCGATACTTGCCTTTCATATAAACCTGACCGCCTTCATAATACTGTGTGTATTCACCATCGAAGGTGTTATCAGCATAGGTTCCAACAATTAACGTGTCTCCATTTGGTGCAAACTCGCTGAATGGGCCATTTTTCAATCCTTCCACATATGGAACTTTAGCAGCCAATGCTCCATTGAGGTGATAAACTTTTACTACGCCATCAATTTTGCCATCCTTGTAAGGTTCTTCCGAACTCAAAATAGCCTGACTGTCATAGAATTTCCACTCGCCTACTTTCTGCCCGTTAAGGTATTTCCCCTCGCCCATGATGGCTCCATTCCTATGAAAGAATTTAGCATTTGCGAATCCATCATTTACGTGTTCTACCTGCGAGCTCTTTTCACCGGTATCGTAGTAATAGAAAAACACTCCGATGGGTTTTCCATGCTCAAATTGACCTGAATACCTCGGT
>JAGYJZ010000006.1 GCA_018401875.1 Salibacteraceae bacterium | reverse complement strand
TCGCATTGTGGTGGAAAGCCATCGCATGGGATTCAAATACGAAAACGGAAAATACTACCTCGAGTATTTCAAAACGAACCTCAAACCAAGCGCTGGTCCGTTGGGAGGAAGTTTGGGTGATGCTGCTTCAGAAAGCGCCTTTGTGGACACCATCCGCCTCGATCTTGAGTTTTCTAACCGCGATGCCGTCACTTACAAATTTGCCGCAGCCGATAGTGAACTTGGTGGCCTAAGTATCAAAGGAACGGCCTTGCGCCATTACTATTATGAACTGACGCCTGAAGACATGGAGCGATTTACCAAAGTAAACTTGCGCAAATACCGATTGCTGGCCTATCAAAAAGACAAAGGACATAAACTTGACGAAAAGAATTGGAAAAACACCAACGCATCCGATGCCATGGAAATCAGAAATGCCGCCACTTGCCTGCTAAAAGCTTCAAAGTAACTTAACACTCAATCGATTGACGGTGGTGGGATAAGAGTATTGGTGGTGTAGACCAAAAACTACGACCCAAAAGCCACAAATCTTAGGATCGAATAACCCTACTAAATCATAGGACCAGCTAGATAGTCCTTTTTATTAATTTTAAGCGCAAACTTCTTTTATTCTCATCATGTTACAAGATCAAATTCTAGCGCTAAACAGAATTATTGAGAGGGAAAGTAAATCTTCGACCTACAAATTCGCTCTACTCAGAGCAACAGTGGATACAATCAATACGTATCGCGCGCACTTCGAACTATCAGGTTCAAAATACATCGCACCTATTGGGTTTCTAGTTGAATCATGGATTTTATACTACTACCCGCTTTTTGAAGAATATAACATTCCTCAAATTGCAGGTAAGTCAAAACAATTGTCATTTGAAAGTTCATTAATCGACTTAATTAATCATTACAAAACAAAGGGAGGATTTTCTACTTTCTATAATGATTATACCAAATTCCGGTTTGATGCATCTTCCAAACAAAAGTTTAATCAAGTCTTTAGACTAATTAGAATGACTATAGCAAATATGCCCATGAAGTATTTCGGGAATTCTATGAGCGCTGCACACTATTCGTATTATCAAGTTGAAAAACTACCTAATTTCAATTCCAAGTGTCAATCAAGGTTTGAATTGCTCCTTGGATCAGGATACTTCACAATTGATGAGGAGTACTTTAATTTGCTTAGCACTTTAGGAAGTTTAATAAATGGAACGGATTCAATCATCAATAAATGGGCAGAATATTCCTTCAAAGCCTCAGAGAAAAGCATTAAGAAAGAGTTGATTTTGGCAAAACTTAATGAAGCACCGACAAACAGTCGTCAAACATCTATCTCAGAAAATCATTTCAAAAAAATCAGAGAAAAGTCAAACCTTTATTGCGTGTGGACGGGAAAGAAAATTTCAGATTATCACCTAGATCATCTTGTACCTTACTCTGTAATGAACAATAACGATTTGTGGAACTTGTTACCTGTTTCACCCGTTGTGAATTCAACAAAAAGCGATAAAATACCTAGTTATGAAAAATTACACCAGTCAAAGGAACGCATCTTTGAATATTGGAGTGACTTAAGATCATCTCATGAAATCCTTTTTGACTCTCAGCTCAAATTGACCCTGAATTTAAATGCCACAAAAGGCGAAAACGAGTTTGAATTTCTATTGGAAAAAGTGAAAAATCATTGCGATTATCTCATTAATATTCGTGGATATGACGTCTGGTAATAACAGTCATTTAACTGCAATTCAAAGAGACAAACCCTCGTTCCCATTAAGAAGGCTTTTAAAGGACGCTTTTTTAAAAGGTGATGTTTTAGATTTTGGTTGTGGATTCGGTTCTGATGCGGATTATCTAATCAGTTTAGGTTATAATTGCGACAAGTACGACCCGCATTATTTCCCAGAGTACCCTAAAAAAAAGTATGACACGATTATCAGCTTTTATGTTTTAAATGTTATAGATAAAGAAACTCAAACAAAGGTCCTCATTCAAATTTCAAATCTGTTGAAACCAAATGGCTCTGCATTTTTCTCTGTTCGAAGAGATATTGTTAGAGAAGGATTTAGAATTCATAAGGTTCATAAAAAGCCAACATTTCAATGCAATGTAACGCTGCCTTTTGAGTCTATATTACTCAATGATTTTTGTGAAATATACCTATACCGAAAAATAAACGAGTTGGCAAAAACGAACTCAAGCTGCATCTTTTGTTCACCAAACAATGAAATGAAGCTCATTTGCGAATCAGCCTCATCGTATGCTCTTTATGATAAATATCCAGTCAATACTGGCCATAGCCTGATTATCCCTAAAAGGCATATTGAAAATTATTTTGACCTTTCTCAAAAAGAAAAAACATCTTGCTGGATCATGGTTGATGAAGTTAAATCTATACTAACCAAAGAATTCAATGTTGCGGATTTTAATGTTGGCATCAACATAGGTAAATATGCAGGACAAACAATAAACCATGCTCATATTCATTTAATTCCCAGATATGAGAACGATACTAGTGAAGTTATTGGTGGCGTTCGAGGTGTAATTCCCGAAAAAAGAAACTATTTGCGGTAAAAAGATAAAGCATGCGGCTTATAATAACGTTACAAGGACTTGAGAACTACTCCGCGATAATCGTCACACCGATCAGTTCATCACGGGTGCTGGCTACGACCACATAGATTCCTTGCGCTACTTTGTCGTCAGCCAAAATCACCAACTTACCATCGATGAGCTTTAAACGCTCGCTCACGTACACTTCTTGGCCTTGGTAATTGCGCAATACGAGCAATACTTTCTGGTCGTGAAATTCAGATAAATTCACCAATCGGGTGGCGGGGTTGTTGGGGTCAAGAGGAACGATCATGGTGCCTTTTTCCATGCGGTCGAGGCCATAAAATACGGGTGCAATGCCCGAAAAAACACTGTCGTTGTTGGCCACTATTTGCTTTATGCGGTAGTATGACCATCCCAAATATGGTTCGTAACCCACCTCAAAATATTCCATGGCTTTGGGTTCGTCCACTCCACCATCGATCACCTTAAACGTTTCAAACTTTTTATTATCTCGACTGCGTTGAATTTCATAGCTCGCAATTTCGTTCCGCGATAGTGTGGTCCACGTGATTTTTATGTGATCGTCCTGCCCGTAAACCGTGAAATCGGTAAGCTTCGAATGCTCCGTGTTCCAATCGGCCAGTGTGGGCTGAATGAAAAACAATTCAAGAATGAAAAACACAATTAGGGTAAAGGTTTTCATAGGTAATCCGCCAAAAAAAGTCTAGCTGCACACAAAATAGGTGCGCAAGATAATGAGCAGAGTTGATTTATGCATCACATTCATGCAGAAGGCTTGACGCGCACGCGAAAATATCCTACCAATGAATAGAGCGAGACCGCTGTCCACGCGCCCTCTAAGGTAATGAACGGCCAATAATTTAAAAAGTAAGAAGCAACTCCGGCCACCACCGCTCCGATCAAATTGAGCAAAATGTAAACTATTCCCTTGGGATCAATCGCATTGAGGGCCACTAAAAAGTAGGCCAACAACAAAGTAAACACCCCAACTGTTCCTATCCAATCAGTTAAATTCATGGCGGCAAAGTAAACCTACTTTGCGTGCCAATCTATAGAGAAATAAAATGGACGAAGCACTGCAGCATTTACGGAAAGACAGCCACTTAAAAACATTGCTTGAGCAGGTTCCGCTGCGGGTTCCACAGCAGCATCCTGATGTGTACCTCACATTGCTGCGCTCGATTGTTGAGCAACAGCTGAGTTTAAAAGCTGCCGCTACGATTTGGAAACGCTTCCTGGCATTGTTTGACGACTACCCGAAACCGGAAATCATCCTGGAAAAAGAAGACGAGTACATCAAAAGTTGCGGACTGTCTTTTCAAAAAGTGAACTACATCAAAAACATCGCACAGTTTGCTATCAGTCACGACTTGAGTGACGCCTACGTAAACAGCCTCAACGACCACGAAGCACTCGCCTACCTCACGCAAATAAAAGGCGTAGGACGATGGACCACCGAAATGATTCTTATGTTCTCAATGGGGCGACAAGATGTGTTTCCTGTAGACGACCTGGTGATTCGCAAAGCGATGGTGAGCTTGTATGATGTTCAAAGTGAGAAACGCGCCCTGATCAACGATTTGGAAGCACTAGCAGAACAGTGGAAACCGTATAGAAGCTACGCCTGCTTTGTGCTGTGGGACTGGAAAGACGGGAAATAAAGTGCTAAGAAATCACAATTCAAAAGATACAAAAAGGCAAAAAAGTTACCTTGCGGCTGCCAAACAAAAATTGAATTATGCACAGAAGTTTAGAAGATTTCGAACAAAAACTAAAAGAATTTTTCGACCGACACGATCCCTCTAAAAAAGGGCTTTCACACACCATCGCAAAGCAATTCGTAAACCATCAAGACGAAGTGTTTGAGCACCTTTCAGAGTTGTACCATGAAAAAGAAGGAATAGACGTTTCTGAAGACTCTATTTTCAGAACTTCTTTCGGTCCGAGTTCGGGAGCTGAACCGTTTTAATTTGTCGCTTTGAAGGCCACCAACGCGATCATTGGTTTAGTATTCATCGCCTTTGCTTACCTGCAGCTTAACGACCCTGACCCGCTAATGTGGGTGAGTATGTATGGTGCAGTGGCTGCTTTGGCGTTAGCTCGTGTTTTTGGGTTCTACCATAAAACTTCAGTGATGGTTGTGATGAGCGCGCTTGGAGTGTATGCGGCCTTTCTCATCCCAGATATTTTCACATGGCTTCAAAGCGAAAACAAATCCGAAATTTTCGATGAAATGGTCTATGACAAACCATACATCGAGGGAACGCGTGAGTTTTTAGGTCTAATGATCGCAGAGCTTGCACTTTCTGTGCAGTTTGCGTTTAAAACAAATTAGGCGATTATAGGGTGGGATTTTTTCTCAATTCTAATTATCTTTAGGCCTTGCTATGGAAACAAACGAGCTTATAACCACCGCTGCGCGTTTTGTAAATAACACCAACGCCAATATTTTCTTGACCGGAAAAGCAGGAACCGGAAAGACCACCTTTCTGCGTGACCTCGCCACAAAAACCCACAAAAACTTTGTGATCGTAGCGCCTACAGGCATTGCTGCATTGAATGCGAAAGGCGTCACCATCCATTCACAATTCTTGCTGCCGTTGGGCACATTTTTACCCGTCAACGACCCTTCGGGCGAACACTCAGATGGGGCGCGGGTTTTTACGCAACACACCCTCGCGCGGAAACATCCACTCAATGCCGCCCGAAAACAAGTGCTGCGCGATATTGACCTCCTCATCATCGATGAAGTGAGCATGCTCAGGGCCGATGTGTTAGACGCCATTGACTATCGACTGAAAGCGGCAAAACGCAATTACAAACAAGCTTTTGGTGGGGTGCAGGTATTGATGATTGGTGATTTGTATCAACTGCCACCCGTAGTGCGCGACCACGAATGGTCGATCATGCGCAACCACTATCAAAGTGCCTTTTTCTTCGATGCTTTGGCACTGCGCGAAAGTGGATTTGTGTACATCGAACTGGAGAAAATATTCCGTCAGCACGATGACGTCTTCATCCGCATTCTTAACAACCTGCGCAACAACATTGCATCTACTGAAGACATCGCTGAGCTCAACAAACACTACCGCGAAAACGTCAACAAAAATCCTATTCCTGAGGTGGTGACGCTCACCACCCACAACTACCGTGCTGACGAAATCAACCGCAGCGCATTGGAAGCTATCGATAAAAAAGCCTTTACTTACAGCGCTGAGATTGATGGCGATTTTCCAGAATCGATGTATCCGGTTGAAACCGAATTACGCCTCAAAGTGGGTGCTCAAGTCATGTTCATCAAAAATGACAACAGCGAAGGGCGCTACTTCAACGGGAAACTCGCCACCATCACCGACCTCGATGGCATCACCATAACGGTTGACCTGCAAGGCGAAAAAGAAGCCTTGGTGCTGCGGCAAGAAAAATGGGAGAATAAAAAATACACCGTTGATCAAAAATCAAAGGAGTTGGAAGAAGAAGTGGTCGGAACGTTTATGCAGTTCCCGATCAAATTGGCGTGGGCCATCACGGTGCACAAGAGCCAAGGATTAACCTTTGACAAAGCTGTGATTGATGTAGGCAAAGCCTTTGCCCCCGGACAGGTGTATGTGGCCTTGTCGCGCCTCCGCAGTTTAGACGGCCTAATTCTTGGCACGCGCATCGATCCGCGTGTGATTTCGAGCGATGCACACGTCATCGATTTCAGCAAACGCAAAGACACCCAAACCGATTTAAATGAATTGCTCAATGCCGGCCAGCGCCATTACCTCTATCACCTGATCGAATCTGCGTTTGACTTTTCATCCATCACAGCGCAATTGGGTCAACGGCATTCCGACAAATTTTCGAAAACAGAATTTGAAGATGAAAGCATGCGCACCGCGCTTCAAAACATCGAGTTGAAGTTTAAGTCGGAAATAGAAAACACCGAAAAATTCAGACGCCAATTGTTTGGCTTGGTAAAAGAAGGCGATGCCGCTCCCCTGCTCACCCGCATGGAAAAAGGAAGCGCATACTACGCCCAGCTCTTCGAGAAAAGCTTGTCTGAACTTTTCTTGCATATGGCTCAAGTGAGGCAGTTTACCAAAACAAAAACCTACTTCAATTTTCTTCTTGAAATTGATCAACTCCTGATGAAGAAATACGCTGAAGTGAGCATCGTGCATTACCTTACACAGTGTGTATTAGAAGGAAAAGACATCGACAAAAACGGCCCTGTGCATCAGCGCGTAAAAACTTTCCGACAAAAATTGTTGAGTGAATCAGAAGCTTTTGCTGAAGATAAAGCCGCTGCATCGAGCAGAAAAACGGGACGCAAGAGAAAGTCGAGCGGTGAAGGTGGAAAGAAAGTAAAGGGTGAAACCTACAAGGTAAGCCTTGCGCTTTTCAAGGAAGATTGGACCATCGCGCAGATTGCTGAAAAGCGAGGTTTGAGCAATTCAACCATAGAAGGACACGCGGCTAAATTGATTGGCGATGGCGAATTGGAGCTGAACCATTTTATGCCCGAAGAAGCTTCCAAGGAAATCGCAAAAGCCATCGCGCTTGCAGAAGACAAAGGCATAAGTGCTGTGGTGGATTCGTTCAAAGGCAAATACAGCTATGGACAAGTGCGCATGGTATTGGCGGTGGTGAATCGGACCTCGAAAAAAGAGTGATCAATACACTGGCTTAGTCAGTGCAGCGCTCAATTTCTTCCATTTCGCTTGCTATTTGATGAGTTTATGGAATTGCTCAATTTTACTTTGATCTCCGAGGATGTAAATGATGTCACCTTGCTTTAGAACCTCATCAGGTTGAACGCTTTCAAGCAATTCGTTTCTTCTCTTAATGCCTAAAACATTAATGCCAAAGTCGGCCCTGAGGTTCAGCTCTTTGAGCGGTTTACCAAGAAATCTACTCCTGTCTGTTGTAATGCGCAGGCAATTGATATTGAAGTCAGACAAATCGCTGTTGAGGTGACTCTTGCTCCGCTTTATATCTCCTTTAAACAGCTGATAATTATCGGCTCTTACATTATCGATGAGTAAATCGATGTCATCTTCCGGCACTAAAAAATTCTGGAGTACGTGCGTAAAAATCTGAACGGAAGTTTCAAACTCTTCTGGTATTACTTCATCAGCGCCAAGGGCAATCAATTCGGATGTTTCTTTTACATATCGTGTGCGAACAACCAAGTAGAGCGAATCGGAATGAGAGCGGATATTCTTGATGATCGTTTTGGTGGCATAATTATCTGAAACAGCCACCACCACCGCCCTCGCGTTAGAAAGATGAACTGCTTCAAGAATGTGGTCTTGGGTAGCATCACCAAAAATTATGGGTACTCCCTTCGCTTTTTCTAATCTTACCGTTTCAGCGTTCATTTCAATCACCACATAAGCAATATTGGAAGATGCTGCTGCTTTCGCGAGGTTACTGCCATTGACGCCATATCCGATGATCACCAAGTGGTTTTCCAAGTCGTGATTTTGCACTTCTTCTTTTCCCTTGTCTGAAATTTTAGTGCTATCAAGGCCAATGCGTTTTGAGACACCGATGAATCGATTCGCAATATTCTCGGAGAAAATAATCACAAACGGAGTAAGGATCATGGATACAATAGAAACGGACAAGAAGTATTGGTTCGTTTCCACCGTCAGCAAATTGTGTTGGATGCCGACTTTGGATAATATGAACGCAAATTCACCCACTTGAAAAAGAGACAATCCCGTTAAAAGAGCCGTGCGCGTGGGGTACCTGAGCACGGTAACGGCAAGCGCTGCGATGGATGATTTGGCCACAAAAACCACCAACACCAAAAGCAGAATGACTGGAAAATTGACGATGAAAAAGCTCAATTCAAGGAGCATTCCTACAGAAACGAAAAAGAAGCTCGTAAACAACTCCCTGAATGGTAAAATGATACTTGTTGCTTGATGACTGTACTCTGACTCTGAAATGATCAAGCCTGCGATGAACGCACCCAACGCCAAAGACAATCCGGCCTCAGAAGTAATAAACGCCACAGCAAAACAAAGGGTGATCGTCACCAACAAAAAAAGCTCCTTGCTATTAGTTTTCGCCACTGCGTGCATCAACTTCGGGATGATGTATCGCGCACTGACATACGTAATGGCAAGCACTACCAACGACTTGAGCAGCAGCGATAAAATATCCATTGCGATTCCTGTGGATTCGCCTCCAAGCATTGGAGTAACGAGCATCATCGGCACAACAATGATGTCTTGAAAAATCAATATCCCCAATGCGTTTCGCGCATGAGGCGCGGTGATCTGCTGCCGATCTTGCAAGGTTTTCAGCACGATGGCTGTACTCGACAAGGAGAAAAGAAAGCCTACAAATACGGACTCAGGCCAAGAATTACCTAAAAAATAATATACCGATCCTGCCGAAAGTATCGTGACAAAAACCTGCAAAAACCCTCCGATAAGTACTGTTTTCTTGATGGATATCAATTGCTTGATCGACAATTCCATACCGATCACAAACAGCAACAGAATCACACCAATTTCTGACAGTATCTCTACTTGTTCGAGCGCTTCAATAAGGCTCAACCCATACGGACCAATGATTACTCCTGTAAGCAAAAAACCGATGATGGAAGGCAGCTTCAATTTTTGCAATGCAAAAACGATAACAACCGAAAAACCGAGTAAAATAAGAATGTCTTGTAGTAAGGGTAAATGCATTTGGGCGGCTAAAATTTTAGGTTATTCATTCAATTCGCAACATTGAGACTGTCTCTGTAAAAAAACATGGTCGACCCTATGAAGAATTGTTTTGAAGGCTTAAAGATACAACTGCGCAATTGAATGGAGTATTAGCGTAAAATAAAATCTTTGTTGCGCTGCGTGCATCATTGCGCCACCATCGATCTTGGTTTTAAAGGCGGAAACCAATGATTCGTCTAAAATATGCGGTATAACAGAATATTATATCGCCAAAGGGAGTTAGCGCAAGCAAATAAACCATTGATTATGTTTTTCAAATCGTTCATTTTCAGTTTTGTCTTACTCACCTTCATCGTTCAACCTTCTCAAGCTGAGGTGCAAGCCATCGAACAACTCCTCAGTTCAGGAAAATTATTGCTGCACATTACAAGTTTGGGCAACCACAAAGAAGAGTGCATTCAAGTGGTGGCGACCAACAACAGCACAGAAGCCCTATTCACGCGCATCGAACCGGGCAGAATCATGCTTTCTGCAGATGCCAATATTCAAGACATTATCATCACCCACGAAATGATTATCGCGTTGGCGCCACGCGATCAGGTGATCAAGCAGGCGTTTGGGTTTTGCTGTCAGAGTCAAAATTCAGGTCCAGAATTTGGCGGCATATATGCGCTTGGCCCAATGAGCTCGGGGGTGCTTCTAAAAACTGCCAACTACCTCAATCGCCACCGCGAATTACGCCAAGAAGCTCAACAGCACGCCATTTGGGTGATGTCTGATTGCGCGCCCATCAGTTCCATTTCCCAATTCTCTAAATCCGAGCAAGAACTCGTAGCGTTTGTATCAGGCGCGCTCGGCCTGCCGAAACCGTGGTACACCACTGATCACGCACCATCAGCAGATGCGCTTTTCTCTGCGAAAGTTAACCGCATTCGTGGCGAAATGGCCTTCAAAGTGCACAACTACGATAAAGTGAGTGTAACGATCATCGATGCCGAGCAACGTGTTATAAAAACCGTGCTTTCACCAACGGTTTATGGACCTGGCGATTATGATCTACCGCTCGACTTGTTCGTCAATTTTTGGGAAGCGGGCGAATACCAAGTGCTATTTAAAGGCGAAAGACAGGGCGAGATCGGCTCCTATGCTTTCAGCATTTAACGTTTTGAAAAGTCAATCTAATTTATCTAAGAAATCGACCGTAAAGTAACTTGGGTCTAACTCCACATTGAAGCGATAGTTAGTGTAGTCGAAGCTCTCAAACAAACCTTTATCATCGTAATTGGCGATGCGCATCGGCAGTCCGTGGTCGGCATCAACATACAACTCTACCACACGGCCATAGTGTGAAGGCACTTTCATAGAAAGTCCGCTACAATCTTGCGTGTATTCGTTGATATGACTGTTTTTCTCAATGATCAAATAAGCAGAAACACTCAGCTTACTGGCAATGCTCAGCACTGTTTCACCCTTTTCTCCGGCATAGTCTTTCCAATGAAAATCATCAGTTTCTGCCCGAATCAAAATTTCTTCATTACCGTTGCGCACGACTTTTTTGCATTGAAAATTCTCTGGAAGTCGCTCGTACTCTCGCCTAATGATGCCGTAGATAAATTCGGCTCCTGCGTCATTGATGGTGTAATGATTCAGCCCCCGGAAGAGCTTGCCGTGAATATCGAGGCTCAAATTGGTGTAGGGGAAACCATTTGAAATATACATGGCCTGATCTTCTGAAACCGCAGGATCGAACAAAATGTAGTGCCCTTTATCCGCCATTCGACCGGCCACTTTGTAGGGCGATCGCTGAATGGTAAAATCAAATTCCGCCCGATTCTCTTCCGATAAATGGCGTTCAAATTTCTTGGAGTGGTATTGCATATTGTCCACATCAGCCCATTGGGAATAAATAAACTCAAAGGTCTTTTCACAATCCACAACATCTTGTGAAAAGGCAGTAAATCCGAACAACACTGAAGCAATCAGCACAGAGATTCTCATAAAGCGAATATAGCACCGTCAATGTACCTGCCAACAAAATCCTTGATTCTAAATCAACAATATGTTAACGCTGATGATATCGTATAAAAACATTGGAAAAAGAACTTTGATGGATACACCACTAAACGTTTATCTCTGAATGGAAAACCTCATCAACACCGCTGATTTTGCGAAAGCAGCCAACCTCAAAAAATTTAAAATCAGCAGCCTTGCCGAAGTATTGATGAAAATGTTGAGACTGTCTCAGTTGAACGACATGTATAGAACGGCCTTTTCTGAAAACCCGGTGCTTTTCCTCGACAAGTCGATCGAACAATTGGGAATCCGGTATCACCTCAATCCTGACGACCTCAAAAACCTACCAAAAGAAGGTGCCTTCATCACCGTTTCAAACCATCCGTATGGCGGCATTGACGGGCTCATTCTTCTCCGCATTCTCGCTGAACAGCGCGAAGATTATAAGGTTGTTGCCAACTACCTACTCCGCTCCATCGAACCGCTCAAGGACAAAATCCTACCCGTAAATCCGTTTGACCAAAGCATTTCTTCTGAAAGCAGTTTTGCCGGATTACGCATCGCCATGAAGCACTTGAAAGATGGCCACCCATTGGGGTTTTTTCCAGCCGGTGAAGTGTCAAGTTTGCATAAAACGCACATCACCGACAAGCAATGGGATAAAAGTGCCATCAAATTCATACAAAAGGCGCAAGTGCCCATCGTACCGATTTACTTCAAAGGAAGAAACAGTGTGTTGTTTCACCTGCTCGGGATGATCAATCCTTTGCTGCGCACCGCAAAACTGCCTTCAGAGTTGCTCAATAAAAAAGACCGCACCATCGAAGTGCGCATCGGCAAACCCATCCAACTCAAGGAGCAACAACAATTTGCTGAGACCGATCAATTGGGCCGCTATATGCGCTCAAAAACTTACGCATTGGGAAGCGCGCATGAGGTGAAACGCTTTTTCAGAAATGGCTTGAAACGATCGAAAGTAGTGGAGCCTATCCAAGAACCACAACCAAAAGCGGCCTTGGTCAGTGAAATTGAAATCCTAGAGAAAAACTACAAGCTGTTTGATTCTGCAAATTTTAGTGTGTACTGCACTCCGAGTCAGCGCATTCCCTCGTTGATGCAAGAAATCGGTCGATTGCGAGAATTGACCTTTCGCGAGGCAGGCGAAGGCACCAACCACAGCGTTGACCTCGATGAATATGACTTGTATTACCACCATTTGATCATTTGGGACAAAGCGGCAAACACCATTGTGGGTGGCTACCGCATAGGTAAAGGTGCCGACATCATGCGCGCTTATGGCATGCGGGGATTTTACACCTTTCAATTGTTTAAGATCAAAGCGAAGCTATTTCCCGTGATGCGCCAAAGTTTAGAGCTCGGCAGAAGCTACATCGTGAAGGAATACCAGAAAAAACCGCTCCCACTCTTCTTGCTTTGGAAAGGAATACTTGTTTTTCTGCTGCAAAACCCTGAATACCGCTATTTGATGGGCCCGGTGAGCATCAGTAATAAATTCTCAGGATTTTCAAAAGGCATTTTGATCGAATTTTTGAAGCGCAATTTCTACCACGAAGAATACGCCAAGCACGTAAAACCGAGAAACAAGTTTAAGGTCGATCAGCAATCGGTAGACGTTGATATTTTACTCGAATCATCGCAAGCCGACCTCTCAAAACTCGATAAGATCATCCAAGAAATAGAACCGCTCGGACTGAATATTCCTGTGCTGTTTAAAAAATACCTGAAGCAAAACGCAACGGTGATCGGCTTCAACATCGACCCAAAATTCAACGATGCA
This sequence comes from Salibacteraceae bacterium, assembly GCA_018401875.1. Classification (GTDB taxonomy): domain Bacteria; phylum Bacteroidota; class Bacteroidia; order Flavobacteriales_G; family Salibacteraceae; genus SHAN690. Next base: position 167,803 of record JAGYJZ010000006.1, on the reverse strand, counting down.
TTGGATGGATTCATGCTGCTCGATGTATATGACATTCCATCTACAACCATCGTGTCACTGATGAAGGAAATGGACAATGCCGAACTCAGCAAAGCCATGTTTGAACGCAATTTGGTAGCTTAAATCCCTAAAAGCTCTAGGGCTTCATCATCGCTCCAATCGCGCATTCCTTTTGATTGATAGATCATTTTGCCGTCACGATCAATGATAAATGTTGTGGGTAACGAAGGCGATGCGATTTGTTCGGGCGGGGCAAATTGATAATAATACACCGGCAAATTCCATTCCTTGCGCGTGAGGTGCTTCTCTACCCTTTCGCGCCCTTCGTGTGTGAGAAAAACGAACTTCACTTTGCCGTCAGCCTTTTCCATAAGTTCAATGATACTGGGCATTTCGGCATTGCAAGGCGGACACCACGTGGCCCAATAATTCAGGAAAACCATTTGTCCTTTAAAGTCGGCAAGTTGCGCTGGTTGGCCATTTTCGTCTTCAAATTGCCATTGCAACGAAGCGTCAGATAACTGGCGCGACTCGTTGGCGTTGAAGTCGCCAAAAATACCCGTTTTCAAAATAATCCGCTGAAACATGACGCGTCCATCGGTGGTAAACATCATCACAATAAAGACAAGAAAAAGGATGTCGGTTGACTTCCCCCAAAGTGATTTTGCCTTAAACTTTTCCCACTGACGCTTTAGTATATTCATGCCGCAAATGTGCGACAAATCAAACCTTCCCTTTGTGCACTTTGTTACTTAGGTCACAATAATTCAAAATATAAATCGGTCTTTTCGTACGCTTGTAAACCCTAAAAACAAATCATGGAAGCCAGCGCGATTCAACCAACCGCAGAAAACCATGGAAAACAAGAAAGGGAAACGGATGAATCCGAGCAATGAAGAATAACTAAAATGTCGTTAATCAAAACCCTCAAATCACAGTCGAGCAAACTGTCCAACGCGCAAGTTCAGATCGATTTTTTATCCTCAGGAATCTTTGCTGACGGCACTGCTCCCACATTCAAAAAAACATTGCAAACACACGGGCAATTTCCGTTAAAACCAAAGGCACTTGAAATTCTTCAGGTCAATTTGGGGTATATGTGCAATCAAACATGCAGTCATTGCCACGTTGATGCCGGTCCTGACCGCAAAGAAATCATGACGCGTGAAACCATGCTAGAGTGTCTAAATGTGTTGAAGACAAACCATATTAAAACCCTCGACCTCACCGGTGGCGCACCCGAAATGAATCCTGATTTTGAGTGGTTTGTGGCGCAAGCGCGGCCGTTCGTGAAAGAAATCATTGTACGATCGAATCTCACGATCATCGAATCAAACGCGAAGTATCATCGGCTTCCTGAATTCTTCGCCAAGCATCGGGTTCGCTTGATCTCTTCCCTGCCCTTTTACAATGCCGATAAAACAGACCGGCAGCGTGGAAAAGGAGTTTTTGACAAGTCGATCAACGCATTAAAACGACTCAATGGCGTTGGATATGGAAAAGCAGAGACCGGGTTAGTCCTTGATTTAGTGTACAATCCGTCTGGCGCCTTTTTATCAGAACCACAAGCTTCACTTGAATGTCAGTTTAAAACCGTTTTGAAGGATGAGTTCGACCTCACATTCAACCAACTTCTCGCCATCACCAACCTTCCGATCAGTAGGTTTTTAGATCACCTCATTCAGACGGAGAACTACGAAGAATATATGTTTAAACTCATCGGTGCCTTTAACCCATTGGCGCTGGATGGATTGATGTGTAAAAACACACTATCTGTTGATTGGCAAGGAAAACTTTATGACTGCGACTTCAATCAAATGTTGAAAATCGCGCCCGATGGCCGTGCGCCACAATCCATCGTTGATCTAAATATTAACCTACTCAAAAACAGAGAAATAGCAACGCATCAGCATTGTTTCGGCTGTACAGCAGGTTTAGGCTCGTCATGTCAGGGTTCATTGCTTTAATTTTGCTGTGTGACGGACAATGATCGACTTATCATTTTTGTAAAAAACCTTGAACTGGGAAAGGTGAAAACGCGCCTTGCAAAGTCGATTGGTGACGAGCAAGCATTGAACGTTTACCACAAACTTTTACTCTACACCAAAGAGGTCGTGAAAAACCTCAACGCTGACAAGGCTGTGTATTACTCAGAACACATTGACAATAATGACCTTTGGGATAACATGTTGTTTAGAAAACACTTGCAACAAGGAGAAGACTTGGGCGAGAAAATGCAGAACGCCTTTGCCGATGCCTTCGCGCAAGGAAAACAGCGCGTAATCATCATTGGCAGCGATTGCTTGGAGCTAGAAACCTACATGATCAAAGAGGCATTTGCAGTGCTCGACAATAACGATGTGGTGCTCGGGCCAGCAAAAGATGGCGGCTACTATTTGATCGGTATGACAAAATTTCTGCCCACCCTTTTCGAGGGGAAAAACTGGAGCACTGATGACTTGCTGATGGACACCATTTTGGACCTAAAGAAGATGAATGCCAAGTATTACTTATTGAAAACCCTCAACGACATTGACACGATCGAAGATTTAAAAGCTCTTGATAAGTTCCCACGTCAAAAGAACGAAGACTGGTTTTAATTTTGCTAATTTGCACCCATGTGCGGGATTCTAGGAGTCATCGATTTGAGTCGTGAAGCGGGAAAGTTCAAAAAGTTTGAACCCGCGCTTCAATCCTTGCATCACCGTGGTCCTGATCATCAAAAAGCCATCATTCAAGGTCCCATAGCGCTCGGCCATGCACGCCTTTCCATCATCGATTTAGACGCCCGCGCGCATCAGCCCATGGTTGACCTGTCAGGACGATTCACCCTAGTGTATAACGGTGAAATTTACAACTACAAAGAACTGAGAAACGAATGCGAGCAGCTCGGATATTCCTTTAACACGGAAAGCGACACCGAAGTGCTGTTGATTCTATACATGCACTTTGGCGAAAAATGCCTCGCTAAACTCAACGGTTTTTTTGCTTTCGGAATCCACGACAAAAAAGAAAATTCACTTTTTATCGCGCGTGATCGCTTTGGAATAAAACCCCTGGTTTATGCGAAAAGTGAGTCATCGTTTGGCTTTGCCTCTGAACTGAAAGCGCTGATGGAACTAGGGTTTGAGAAGCAGATAGACAAAGTTTCACTTTTCACATTTTTCAAGTTTAACTACATTCCTGCACCGGCTACGATTCTGAAGAACCACTTTAAACTTGAACCCGGTCACAGCTTAAAAGTGGAATGGAAAGACGATGAGTTGTCGTACTCAAAAAACCAATGGTACAGCATCCCATATGATCCCGCAGATGAAAAAGAGCTCAGTGCACACGACTACCAACAATCGCAAAAAGTGCTCAAACGATTCATGCGTGAATCGGTGCGCAGGCGTTTGGTGGCAGATGTTCCGGTGGGTACATTTCTGAGTGGCGGCATCGATTCGAGCATCATATCTGCCGTGGCGAAGGAAGAAAAAGACGACATCGAGGCGTTCAGTATTGGGTTTTCTGACCAACCTTTTTATGACGAATCAAAATATGCAACGCGTGTGGCCAAACATCTGGGAATAAAACACCATTTGTTTGACGTAAAAGCCGCTGACCTTATCGAAACAGCTGATTTTGTGCTGAATCATTTGGATGAACCTTTTGCTGACTCTTCAGCAATGAACGTATTTCTTCTCTCGAAACACACAAAAAATCACGTAAAAGTAGCCTTGAGTGGCGATGGTGGTGATGAGCTTTTTGGTGGCTACAATAAGCACGGGGCAGAATACTTGCTGCGCTACCCTCAATTGAAAGAGCATATCATCGGTAAGTTAGGTGCGATTTGGAATCACTTGCCGGCATCGCGAAGTGGGTCGTTAGGCAACATCGCTCGACAGCTTCAAAAATTTGCTGATGGTTACACCCTCAATACACGCGATCGCTATTGGCGCTGGGCAGGAATCTTAACAGAAGAGCAGGCCAACTATTTTTTAAAAGAACAGATGCTAGAGCGCAACCAACGCCTCTCTGATGACGGACATACCTACAAAAAACGAAAAGACCTTCTGCTGAAACACATCCGAAAAAACGGAACGCTGAATGAAGTGCTGTTGAGCGACATGCTGCTCGTTTTGCCCAATGATATGTTGTATAAAGTAGACAGCATGTCGATGGCTCATGCCCTTGAAGTGCGCACACCTTTTCTCGATCATCACCTGGTGAAGCACGCGTTTAAACTGCCCGTGATGTTTAAGGTAAACCACACCACGAAAAAGAAAATCCTGCAAGACACCTACCGCGACCAACTGCCGAGTGAAGTGTTTCTCAGGAAAAAGAAAGGCTTTGAAGTTCCCTTGCTCGAATGGTTTAACGGGCCAATGAAATCAAGCTTTTTGGACGTTGCCGCAGACACCGAATTCATACGCGATCAAGACTTGTTTAACCAAGATGCAATTAATGATTTACGCTTAAAATTATTCTCCAATAAACCGGGCGATGCGCCTGCAAGCGCATGGGCATTCATCGTGTTTCAATCGTGGTATAAAAAGCACATGAAATGAGCACAACTCCAGAAAAAATAAGGGTATTGCGCATCATTAATCGCTTCAATTTAGGCGGACCGACCTTTAATGTGGCCTACTTGACGCGCTATATGGACGACCGATTCGAAACCCTATTGCTGGGTGGAAATAAAGACGAAACGGAGGCCTCGTCAGAGTTTGTGCTCGAAGAGTTGGGCATAAAACCCACCGTGATTTCAGAAATGAAACGGGCCATTTCGCCCCGCAGCGATTATAAATCATACAAGGAGATTTCACGCGTCATTCGCGAATTTAAGCCACACATCGTCCACACACACGCTGCAAAATCTGGAACCTTGGGTCGGTTGGCTGCCATCCATAATAACGTTCCTGTGGTCTTGCACACCTTCCACGGACATGTGTTTCACTCGTATTTTGGCACATTCAAAACCTCGGTTTATAAATCGATCGAGCGCTATTTAGCAGAACGAACTTCGCGCATCATTGCCATCAGTCAAATACAAGCCGATGAGCTCTCGCTCGTGCATAAAATTGCCGATCCATCAAAGGTGGAAATTGTGCACCTTGGTTTCGACCTGAGCCGATTTCAAAAAGATCAAGTCGAGAAAAGAAAGGCTTTTAGAGCGCGTTTTAACCTCAAAGATCACGAAATTGCCATTGGAATTGTGGGCCGATTGGTGCCGATTAAAAACCACAAAATGTTTTTGGATGCCGTTATGCCCGTGCATGACGCCAACCCAAATGTTCGATTTTTCATCATCGGTGACGGAGAATCAAGGGATGCATTGTTGGATTATTGTAAAAAAACAAATATCCCGTTCAATTGGCTGGACGCGCCCAACAGCGCTTCTCCGCTTTGCTTCACCTCGTGGATCAGAGAAATTGACCAAGTAATGGCCGGGTTAGATATCGTTACACTTACCTCGTTGAATGAAGGAACGCCTGTGAGCCTGATCGAAGCGCAGGCCGCAGCACGTCCTGTTGTTGCAACACGCGTTGGCGGCATTGAAGACATTGTGGTGGAAGACGGCTCTGCCCTGCTCTGCGGCATCAACGATCAATCCATTTTCAACGAATCGCTGATCAAACTTTCGACCAACAACCTGAAACGTACGGCAATGGGCAAAATTGGCCAAGTACACGTCAGCGAACAGTTCAGCTATCACCGCTCGGTGAGCGACATGCAAGCACTTTACCACCAATTGTTGAAAGAAAAGAATATTGACCTTCATGTATAGAATTTCACTTACTTTGCAAATCAAAGTGCTTTTAAAATGAGACTAAAACATTTACTTATCCTCCTGATACTGACAGGCATCTTTTCGAGCTGCCGGGTATTTGATCCGTCTATCATGCTCAAAACAAAACGCGACTACGATTATGCAGAAGCGTCAGACACCCTCAGGCGCAACTATATCTTGCAGTCGGGCGACATTTTAAGTTTTCGCTTGTTTTCGAACCAAGGTTTTAAAATCATTGACCTTACATCACTCGATGATGGAACCCGCACGAACACCAATTTCAACAATCAGAATGTATTTAGCTACTTGATTGAAGTAGATGGCGCGGTGAACCTTCCCATTATTGGCAGGCTGAAAATAGCGGGTTTAAACCTTAAAGAAGCCGAATTATTTTTAGAAGAACAATACAGCAATTACTACAACGATCCATATGTTTTACTACAAGTCAGCAATCGGAGGATTATAGTTTTTCCGGGGTCGGGTGGAGACGCCAAGGTAATAAACATCACCAACGAATACGTCACAATCATCGAAGCACTGGCCATTGCCGGTGGAATTTCTCAAGGTGGAAAAGCGCATAAGATAAAAGTGATTAGAGGTAATTTAAAAGATCCTGAAATTTTCAAACTCGACCTCTCCACGGCCGAAGGGTTGAAAGAGGCGAACCTCTATTACGTGCGGGCCAACGACATTATTTATGTGCAACCATCGTATTTTGCGGGAAGGCAGATCTTGCAAAGCACAACACAGGTGCTCGGATTGGTTTCATCCGTCATCTTGACTTATTTCTTGATCGTACAATTTCAAGCTAGGGCATAAGCGATGAGCGAGTCAACATCAAACTCGAGTGAAAACAATTTCGGACGCGGTACCAGCATCGAGTTCGACCTCGGGTTGCTCATAAATATTGTAAAGCGTTCGTGGATTTGGATTTTATTGATCTTAATCCTTTCCGGCTCGTTGGCATACACCTATATCCACTACACTGCGCCAGTTTATGAGTCATCGAGTATCATTCAGATCATCAGTGATAACCAAGCAAACCGCTTGCTCAATGTGGAGGATATTTACCAATCTGACGACATTTCGAAAGATATCGAGTTGCTGCGCTCAGAAGAGTTTTTTAAACGCGTAGTGCATTCGTTAGACTTAGGCATTAGCTACTTTACAGAAGGACAGATTTTGACCAATGAGCGCTTCAGAAGCAGTCCGTATAACGTGGAGTTTGATGCGGTTGACCCTTTAATGCTCGATTCTAAAATTTACATCGACTTTGAAGATGCCTCGCACGGAACGCTCACCTATTATTTCAGAGACGTTGAACAGAAGGTGAAGTTTACTGTAGGCGACACCGTGCACCTCGACCACATGACGTTTAATGTAAAAGATCGCTTTCTCGATGGATTCGTCAACTCTATTGAATATGATGAAAACAAGTATTTTTTCGTCTTCAATTCAGCCTATCAAAATTTAGTAAGTCTGTCGGCCAACTACCGCATCGATCTGTTGAACGCTTCAGCGAAAACAATTCGAATTACGGTGACCAATCTCAACGCGGCAAAAGCAACGGACATTGCGAATGCCATCGCAGAAGAATTTATGATTTACGATGCCGAGCGCAAGGTGGAGAGTGCTAAAAAAATCTTGACGTTCATCAACGATCAGCTCGGTGAGGTATATACGCGATTAAAAGACTCAGAATCATCCATCAGCGAATTCAAAAAAGAAAACAGGCTTGCCAACAATGAAGATATCGCGATGACCTACATCAATAGGCTCAGCGAACTTGAGAGGGACAAGTCGATACTTGATGTTCAAATGAACCTTCTGCGGGAACTGAAAAAGAATATTGACGAAGAGAATACTGGTGTTGACATCAACCAATTGATGCCTGTATTGGCGGGTACAGAATTTGAATCGAAAGTAGAAAAGCAAATTCTCGGGCTCCAAGAATTGGTGTTGCGCAGAAACAATCAACTTTCGAGTGCAACGCTTGAAAATCCTACCATCATCATCTATGACCAACAAATTGAAACGCAAAAAACACTGATACTTCGAAGCTTAGACGCTTTAGAAGCACGATTCAAGCGCGGTATTCGCACGATTAACAGTGCCATGAAGGAAATCGAGCAAAACTTCACTGATCTTCCAACAAAAGAAATTGAATACGCGAGAATTGAGCGTGTCTATAATTCGAACGAGAAGTATTACACGATGCTATTGGAGAAAAAGACCGAATACGCCATCTCTGAAGCGGGATTCGTTTCTGAAAACAGGGTGCTGCGAAAAGCCAGTACCTCGCGCGTCCCAATCAGTCCGGTGCATTCCATCATTTATGGCTCCTTCATAACGATTGGTGTTTTCCTCGCTTTTCTACTCGTGGGAATTCGCTATGTGGTCAACAACGATATTTCTGGAGTCCACGACCTGAGTCGATTAATGAATCCGCGCATCAGCTTGTTGGGCGTTGTGCCAAAATACAGCAAAAACATTCCGCTTTCTCAGCTCATCATCGACAAGAACCCTAAATCGGTCATGGCCGAAGCGTTCAGAACCTTGCGCACCAACCTCGATTTTTTCCAAAGCGACAACGAGAAAAAAATCATAGCGGTTACCAGCACCATCAGCGGTGAAGGAAAAACCTTCGTAGCGATCAACTTGGGCGGAATTCTTGCCTTTTCAAATAAAAAAGTAATCATTCTCGACCTCGACATGCGCAAGCCACGAATCCACAAAGGATTCAACAGTACCAACGAATACGGCATGAGTACCTTTCTGAGCAATAGAGATCAGCTTCAAGACATCATTCGAAAAAGTGAACTCGAAGGGCTGCATTTCATCACTGCCGGCCCCATTCCGCCCAACCCGAGCGAATTGATCATCAGCGGAAATTTGGTGAAGGGACTCGAAGAGTTGAAGAAGACCTACGACATTATCATCATCGATAATCCACCCGTTGGATTGGTAACCGATGGCATTGCCAGTTTAAAATTGGCTGATTATCCGCTGTATATTTTCCGCAGCGAGTACTCTAAAAAGTCGTTCATTGACAACATTAACCGCATTTTCGTTGAAAATAAAATCACCAATTTATCGGCAGTGCTCAACAGTGTTGACTTAACCCGTGCCCGCTATGGTTCTTACGGTAGAGGTTATGGTGCTAAATACGGATACGGGTACGGCTATGGATATGGTTATGGCTACACCTCAGGAAACGGTTATTACACTGAAGAAAACGAAGTAAAAGAACCCAAGTTGAAATTTCTTCGAAATTTGCGCTCAAAACCTGCCGATGACGATAAGTGAAACACAGATTGAAGGGCTTCTGATCATAAATCCAACCGTGTTTGAAGACGAACGAGGGTATTTCTTTGAAAACTTCCGATTGTCATGGCTCGAAGAGCGCGGTATAATCACCCGGTTTGTGCAAGATAACGAGTCGAAAAGCGATAAAAATGTGCTTCGCGGACTCCATTTGCAAGCACCACCTTTTGGTCAAGAAAAATTATTGCGCGTGGTAAGAGGTGCCATCTACGATGTGGCCGTTGACCTGAGAAAAAACTCGAACACTTACGGACACTATTTTGGACTCGAACTGAACGAGGAAAATAAGACAATGCTCTTCATTCCCGAAGGTTTTGCGCATGGATTTTGTTGCCTCGAAGACCACACCATCGTTCAATACAAATGCTCGCGCTACTATAAGAAGGCTTCGGAAATTGGCATCGCGTGGAACGATCCCGAAATCGGCATTCAATGGCCTACTGACGCACCTGTTATTTCTGAAAAAGACCTCGTTCTGCCAACCTTGAGCAACTTCGAATCACCTTTTTAAACAAGGCTGTTCACAACTCCGCAACATAGGCTTTCAAAGCATTCCTGACCTGAGTAATTTAGTTTTTTTAATTTAAATCTAGTATGTCGATCGGTTCGTTGCTTCTTGTCTTTATTTTATTTGCATGCGTCAGTGCACTATTTAATTTTCTTTTCCTCAAATGGACGAAAACCTTGGGGACAAAAAATCTTGCACCTTCTGAGGAAGTGCGCTGGAGCACCGATTACAAACCTGCCATCGGTGGCATTTCGTTTTACATCATTTTTCTAGTCAGTTATGTGGTTTACCTCTTTCTCAACAACCCTGAATTTATGGCCAAGGAGGAGCTCACCCACTTCGGAATCTTGATTGTAGTTACCCTGGGTTTTTTCACAGGATTGGCAGATGATGCCTTTAACACCGTGCCTTGGCTGAAGCTTAGCGCCCAAATTTCATGTGGAATCATCCTGCTTCTTTTCGATGTGCGGATTGATTTTTTTGAAAACAACCTCCTCGACTCCCTGCTCACCGTGTTTTGGACCGTGGCGGTGATGAACAGCATCAACATGCTCGATAATATGGATGGAATAACCACGGTGGTGAGTATTTTCATTTTATTGGCAGCAGCCATCGGAAGTGGACTAATCTTGAGTAGTAATTTCTTCTACACCTTTGTGTGTGGTGGAACGGTTTCAGCCTTGCTGGGTTTCTTGGTCTTCAACTGGCACCCCTCAAAAATATTTATGGGCGACACCTGAAGTCAAATGATTGGCGCCTTATTAGCCTCTGTGGGCATCATCTTTTTCTGGAACAACGCCCAAATCGATGTTGATCACACGTGGTACTCGAAACTATCAATTGTGATGACTGCTTTTGTAATTCCAATTGCCGACTCACTCACCGTCACCATTAACCGCTTAAAACGAGGCACATCACCTTTCGTTGGCGGAAAAGATCATACCACACACCACTTATCGTATGCAGGATTAAGTGATCGGCAAGTAGCGCTGGTGATGATTACCATTTCCAGTATTTCATTGGCGCTCATTTCGTGTTTATACATCGTGGAAAATGAGATAAGATACCTTTGCTACACCATACTGATGCTTTATTCGTTGTTGGTAATTGGATTCCTCTACAGCACAACGCTCTGGAAAAAATCAAGAAGCGTTTACGAATCAAAATATTTGAAATAATCCCATGAAAACACCCCTCAAAACACTGGTCATTTCAGCTTCGATTCTCATCGTTGGACTTTTTATATTAAAGATGTTTACAGCCTCCACGTTTGAAGGAAAAGAACGGGAAGAGTTCGAATCTAACTTTCGAAATAACTATAAAATTTTCGCATTGAGTTTGCCAGAAGAAATCTCGTTTGCCGATGAAATCGTGCCGCTAAATTTGATTGACGTGCGCGAAAAAATGGATCGCGAATTGCTCGTAAACACCTATTGGCAGTCGCAAACCTTGCTTCTACTAAAACGCAGCAATCGCTATTTCCCCGTCATTGAAAAAATACTGAAGGAAGAAAACGTACCGGAAGATTTCAAGTTTTTAGCCTTGATGGAAAGCGGATTGACAAATGTGGTTTCACCGGCTGGCGCAACAGGGTTTTGGCAACTGATGAAAGACGCAGCAAAGGAGCGCGGTTTAGAGGTCAACTCCACCGTTGATGAGCGCTATCACCTCGAGAAATCAACCCGGGCAGCGTGTGCTTATTTGAAAGAAGCAAAAGCGCGATTTGGATCGTGGACCCTTGCTGCAGCTTCTTACAACATGGGCATGTCAGGCATTTCAAATCAGTTGGAACGACAAAAAGCAACCAACTATTACGACCTCGTATTGAACGAAGAAACCTCGCGCTACATATTTCGGATTCTAGCCGCTAAGCTCATTATCACCAATCCAAAAAACTACGGCTTTATTTACCGCGATGAAGATTTGTACGGCCCACTGCGATCGAAAGAGGTTGCCGTAGATGCGCCCATCGAAAACCTCGCTGACTTTGCCTTTGAAAACGGAATCAACTACAAAACTTTAAAATTTTTGAATCCTTGGCTCAGAGATAATTACCTGCCGCAAACAACAGGTAAAACCTACGTTGTTGAAATTCCTTCTGAACCTCTTTCTGAAGTGTTGGTTCATGACAAGGCGCAAGTTGCTAATTTCGCGCGCTCAAGTAAGGAAGCAATAGATGAAAGCGGAGAAGGAAATACAAGTGAATGATGAACAAATAGAGATCATTGGTGCCCGCGAACACAACCTAAAAAATATCGACCTTATTATTCCGCGCAATCAACTGGTGGTCATCACAGGACTCAGTGGTAGCGGAAAATCTTCCCTTGCTTTTGACACCATTTATGCCGAAGGACAGCGCAGGTACATCGAAACCTTTTCATCTTACGCCCGCCAATTTATCGGTGGATTAGAGCGCCCCGATGTCGATAAAATCAACGGATTAAGCCCTGTGATCTCCATCGAACAGAAAACGGTCAACAAAAATCCGCGCTCAACGGTAGGCACCATCACCGAGATTTACGACTTTTTGCGTTTGCTCTATGCCAGAGCATCGGATGCGTTTAGCTACGTCACTGGCGAACGCATGGTGCGCTACTCTGACCAGCAAATCATTGACCTGATTTTTGAATCGTATCACAATCAAGAAATTACACTGCTATCACCACTCATCAAAGGACGAAAAGGCCATTACCGCGAATTGTTTGAGCAAGTGGCACGAAAAGGATTCTTGAGGGTACGTGTTGATGGAAGCATCGAAAAAATAAAGCACCGCATGCAAGTCGATCGCTATAAGGTGCACGATATTGAATTGGTAGTAGACAGAATCACCATTGACAATACAAACCTTAATAGGTTGAAACAGTCGATTCTCACCGCATTGAAAGAAGGAAAAGGCCAATTAATGCTTTTAGAATCGGACGAAAAAACGATTCGCTATTTCAGTCGATCGCTAATGTGTCCTACGAGCGGAATCTCTTATGACGAACCGGCACCAAATATATTTTCATTCAACAGCCCGTATGGCGCGTGCACGAAATGCAACGGACTGGGCGAAGTACGCCAAATTGATGTCACTAAAATAATTCCAGACACTTCGCTATCCATCAAAAAAGGTGGATTGGCACCGTTGGGCGAATACAAGAAAAATTGGGTTTTTCAGCAAATAGAATTGTTGGGCGAGAAGTATGACTTTAAACTCACCACTCCACTAAAAGAGATTTCAGATGACGTAATTGACGTGATTCTTTACGGCACCAATGAACAACTCGAAATTAAGAGTGACGCGTTGGGAATTACCAAGTCATACCACATAAAATTTGAGGGTGTAGCCAACATCCTGATGGATCAATTTGATGACAATGCCTCGTCAAACTACCAAAAGTGGGCATCGGCCTTCATGAACAAAGTGCAATGCGGAGAATGCCAAGGATCCCGATTGAAGAAAGAATCACTCAACTTCAAGATTGACGGCAAAAATATCGCAGAATTAGCGGCACTTGAGTTGAAAGAGCTGAGCGAGTGGTTTGATGGTGTGGAGAATCGATTGAGCGAGAGACAAAACATCATCGCAGAAGACGTATTGAAAGAAATTAGAAGCCGCATCACCTTCTTGCTAAATGTGGGTATTGAATACCTCACATTAAACCGTTCAGCGCGAACGTTAAGTGGAGGCGAAGCGCAGCGCATCAGATTAGCCACTCAAATCGGCTCGCAACTGGTGGGTGTGCTTTATATTTTAGACGAGCCGAGCATTGGTCTGCACCAGCGTGACAACAGTAGATTGATTTCAGCGCTAAAAGAATTGAGAGACAACGGCAACAGTGTGCTGGTGGTGGAGCACGATAAAGACATGATGCTCGAATCGGATTATGTTATCGACATTGGTCCTCGCGCTGGTATACACGGAGGAGAAATTGTGGCCAAAGGCACTCCAGCCGAAATCCTGAAGTCGGGTTCAATGACGTCAAAGTTCTTGACGGGCGAAGAAGAAATTGCACTACCAGCGAAGCGCAGAAAAGGAAATGGAAAAACGCTTTCGCTCAAAGGAGCAAACGGACATAATTTACAGCAAGTAGACGTGGATTTTCCGCTCGGCAAGTTCATCTGCGTAACGGGCGTTTCGGGCAGTGGAAAATCGAGTTTGATCAACGGCACCCTCTACCCGATTTTGACTGCACATTTCAACGGCAGCACAAAGATTCCGTTGCCTTACAAAAGCATCAACGGTTTGAAGCACTTGGACAAAGTGATTGAAATTGACCAATCGCCTATTGGACGCACACCGCGATCGAATCCTGCCACGTATACCAACGTATTCACAGACATTCGCCAATTATTCACCGAACTGCCCGAATCAAAAATCAGAGGATACAAACCGGGGCGTTTTTCATTCAACGTAAAAGGCGGGCGCTGCGAAACCTGTCAAGGTGGTGGCGTGAAAACCATCGAAATGAACTTCTTGCCTGACGTGTATGTAGAGTGCGAAACGTGCACCGGAAAGCGCTACAATCGCGAAACATTAGAAGTGCGTTACCGCGGTAAATCCATCAGCGATGTGCTCGACATGACCGTAAACCAAGCAGTCGAATTTTTTGAGCACATGCCTTCGATCTTCGTCAAGATCAAGACATTGCAGGAGGTTGGTTTGGGCTACATTCGACTCGGTCAAAGCTCCATCACGCTTTCGGGTGGAGAAGCACAACGCGTAAAACTGGCCACAGAACTCGCTCGAAAAAGTACTGGAAACACCTTCTACATTTTGGATGAACCAACCACTGGCCTCCATTTTGATGACATCAGAATGTTGCTTGACGTGCTCAATGCGCTGGTGGAGCAAGGAAACACGGTCTTGGTGATTGAGCACAATTTAGATATGATCAAAGTAGCAGATCACGTCATTGATATCGGTCCGGAAGGTGGACGCAATGGAGGAAAACTGATCGGAAAAGGAACTCCAGAGGAAATAGCCAAAATGGAACACAGCTTCACTGGAGAATACTTAAAAAAGGAACTGGACTGGCATTATTCAAGGGTTTAATCGAGCACAAATCCAACTCCCACCGCGAGTGATAGCGTTTCGAAGTTCTGGGTAATTTCTTCGAAGTCAGAAAAGCTTAAGACATAAACATTTTCAATTTCAAACGTACTTTTCATGCGCTGAAAGTCAGACTGCAGGAATACATCGAACGATTTCGTTACATGCAAACGGGCTTTCACTCCGAATCCCCACATAAAATCGTTGACAATCGTTTCTTTTTGTTGCCATGAATACACGAAAAACCCTGTTGTTCTCTCGTAGCCTTCCATGATAATCTCAGGTCGCACTGCCCTTCCCAATCCCGCGGAAACACGCACGTCAATATCAACTAACTTATGGGGGACATTCACGACAAAATTTGCCAATGCCCCGTGCAACACCCAATCGGATGACGCTTCTGCACTAAAATCAATGTCGCGAAATTGATTGTTATACTCATCCGCCAACAAACCAAACTCTGATGAGAATTGCGAACGGCTCCAATTGACGCCCAATCCGAAATTATTATTGAACTTCTGATGAAAATTGATGAAATTGATGACGTAGCCATTATTGGCGTATCCAGAGAAATAATTGCGGTAATCCTTGCTCGCCAAATCCCCCATAGGCATCGCAATACCCACTGATGAACCGATGAATGCATCACCAAACGATGGATCGACAGCCTTCGGCACAGCGGGAGTTGGATTGCGCGGCAGACCGAAATCTTGACCGACAACCACATCCATCATGGCACACACCAACACGACAATTCCTAAACTTCTTCGCATAAATTATCTCCATTCAATCTTAATCATTATACATGACGAATCACAACCACCAAGCGAAAAGGAATTAACCAAGCAATGTTTCTAACCCTATTTTAAAATCAGAATAAATCTAATGCCAAAAATCCTTTTAAAACCCGATTCTTCCGAGGATAATGATAGCTTAGCGGTCACAAAGAATACGACCTAAAACACAAATCACACATGGGAAAGAAAAACTTTAAGCCTGAGAGCTTAATGATGTCTTATGGCTACAAACCAGAGCTGTCAGAAGGAGCGATCAAATGTCCAATATTTCAAACGTCAACCTTCGTTTTCAAAACGGCCGAAGAAGGCAAAGCGTTCTTCGAAGTGGCTTACGGATTAAGAGAAAAGGGTCCAACAGAGGAAATGGGATTGATCTATAGCAGATTGAATAATCCAGACTTAGAAATTTTAGAAAATCGACTCGCGCTTTGGGATGAAGCTGAAGACTGTGCCGTGTTTGAAAGTGGCATGTCGGCTATTTCTACGGTAATGATGGAATTTTTGAATCCGGGCGACTACATTCTATACAGCAACCCAACGTATGGAGGCACTTACCACTTTGTAAAGGCCGTTTTAAGTCGCTTTGGAATCAATGCATTGGCATTTCACGCCTTCGAAACAGAAGAAAACATCAAACAACTGATCGAAGACAACGGCATCGGTGATAAATTGAAAATGATCTACATCGAAACGCCTGCCAATCCGACCAACGCCTTGGTGGATATCGAAGCCTGCAAGCGCATAGCTGATCAATACAGTACAGAAGAAAAGAAAGTTTATTTGACCGTTGACAACACATATATGGGTCCGTTGTGGTCGCACCCACTGAAACACGGTGCCGACCTGGTGGTCTACTCTGCAACAAAGTACATCGGAGGGCATAGTGACGTGATTGCTGGCGCTGTGCTGGGAAGTCATGAAGTGATGACGCGGGTAAAAACCTTGCGCACCTTTCTCGGCAATATGGCTGGTCCGTGGACCGGTTGGCTGCTCATGCGAAGCCTCGAAACACTCAAAGTTAGAATGACAGAGCAAGCCCAAAACGCGCGGAAAGTGGCTGAATTCCTGCAAGCCCACCCAAAAGTAAACACCGTGCACTATTTGGGTTTTGTAGACGAGAAAAAAGATCCGAGAAACTACGCGATTTTCAAACGACAGTATTCATCCGCTGGAGCCATGATTTCATTTGACATTGTGGGAGGCGAAAAAGAAGCATTCAAATTTTTAAACGCGCTGGAATTGATGTATTTGGCTGTTAGTTTGGGAAGCACAGAAAGCTTAGTTGAACATCCAGCAACGATGACGCATTCTGACTTTACCGCAGAAGATAAAGCACTCTATGGCATCAATAATAGCTTAGTGCGACTTTCAGTAGGCGTTGAAAACTACGAAGACTTGATCTCAGACATCAGTCAAGCGCTAGACAAAGTTTAACGCGACAAATAGCGCACCAGCAAGACGATCAAACAAAACAAAAACATAAATATGGAAATGCGGTTAATGCCATGCATCATGCGCAAATTCACGTTTTTATCCCCTTTCTGAAACATCGTCATGGGATTTAAATACAGCAGGATTCGCTTTAGTAACATAAAACAAAGTTGAGCTTTTACAACATACATTGCCACTGAATGTTTAGCGTGATAGTTTTGCACATCGTTTAAATGACTTGAAATCGTGGGATTTAACTTAAAATCAGAGTTTTCACCAACTGGAGATCAGCCCGAGGCTATTCGTCAATTGGTAGAAGGCCTTAACAACAGTGCGAAACACCAAACATTGCTTGGTGTTACGGGTTCGGGAAAGACATTCACCATGGCGAATGTCATCCAACAAACCCAGCGTCCTACACTGATTTTAAGCCACAATAAAACCCTCGCAGCTCAACTCTATGGCGAATTCAAGCAGTTTTTCCCAGAAAACCGAGTCGAGTATTTTGTGAGTTATTACGACTACTATCAGCCGGAAGCCTACATGCCGACTTCCGACACTTACATCGAAAAGGATTTGAGCATCAATGAAGAAATTGAAAAGCTTCGACTAAGCACTACTTCTGCCCTCTTGAGCGGTCGCAGGGATGTGATTGTGGTGAGTTCAGTTTCGTGCATTTACGGTATGGGAAATCCGAGTGATTTTTATGAAAATATCATCGAAATCAAGGTCAACGACATTGTAGGTCGCAATCAATTTCTCCACAAACTCGTACAGTCGCTTTACTCGAGAACCACCGGAGATTTTGCACGTGGAAACTTTCGAGTCAAAGGCGATACAGTGGATGTGTTCATTGCCAGTGACGACTTTGCCTACCGCTTTCATTTCTTTGGTGATGAAATCGAATTGATCGAAATTATTGATCCGTTTAACAACACTGTGCTAGAAGAAATTGAGGAAGTGCGGATATTCCCTGCCACCATATTCGTTACTACCAAAGAGCGGATGAAAAGCTCCATGACGCAAATTCAAGATGACCTGGTTGAGCGGTTAGAGCAATTTATTCAAGGCGGGCAGACGCTTGAAGCAAAACGACTCGAAGACCGAGTGAATTATGACCTCGAAATGATGCGCGAATTGGGCTACTGCTCAGGAATCGAAAATTACTCACGCTACTTTGATGGCCGTGCACCCGGTTCACGTCCGTTCTGCCTGCTCGATTATTTTCCTGATGATTACCTGATGATGGTAGATGAAAGCCACGTTACCATTTCACAAATCAATGCCATGTATGGCGGAGATCGCGCGCGAAAAGAGAATTTGGTGGAATACGGATTCCGTCTTCCTGCAGCAAAAGACAACCGTCCTTTGAAGTTTGAAGAGTTTGAAGCACTCACCAATCAAGTGATTTATGTGAGCGCCACTCCAGCCAATTATGAATTGGAGAAATCTGAAGGCGTATTTGTAGAACAGGTCATACGCCCTACAGGCTTGCTTGATCCGATAATCGAAGTACGGCCATCTGCCAATCAAATAGACGACCTGCTGGAAGAAATCAGAAAGCGCATTCAAAAGCAAGAGCGCGTTTTGGTAACCACACTCACCAAGCGCATGGCAGAAGAACTGGCAAAATATTTACTGGATGTGAACATTAAGACGCGCTACATCCACTCGGATATTGACACCATGGAGCGCGTTGAAATTTTGCGCGAATTAAGGATGGGAACGGTGGATGTGTTGGTTGGCATCAACTTACTGAGGGAAGGACTAGACTTGCCAGAAGTTTCATTGGTTGCCATTTTAGATGCCGACAAAGAAGGCTTTTTGAGGAGCAACCGCTCACTCACGCAAACCATTGGTCGCGCTGCGCGGCACATCAATGGAAGGGCCGTGTTGTATGCCGATAAAATTACCGCCAGCATGCGCAGCACCATGGACGAAACCAACCGAAGAAGAGCGAAGCAAGTGGCGTACAATGAAAAGCATGGACTATCGCCAACCGCCATCAAGAAAGGCTTGGATATGATGATTCAATCTCAAGCATCAGTACGCGGAAAATCGTACAGAAGTACCGAGGAAATGCAGATGGAAATGGGCGTTGCTGCTGATCCCGTAATCGCATACATGAACAAAGAACAATTGGAAAAAGCCATCCAAGAAACCAAGAAAAACATGGAACGCGCAGCAAAAGAACTCGACTTCATGCAAGCGGCTCAATTCAGGGACGAGTTATTTGCGCTGCAAGAAAAGTTAAAAACGAAGGCGTAAAACCAATCGAACATTCATGGCACAATTAATGCTTTTTGAGTCGTAAGGAAAGAAAATCAATATCTTCATCACTCCAAATAATTCAAATACATGAACGCAATCCGAACCATTGCCCTGGTAACCATCGCCCTCTTCTACATTCAAGCAACACCGCCTTCTAAGCCCGCTGCGGAGGGCATAGAATTCTTCCAAGGCACTTGGGAAGAAGCACTAGAAAAGGCAGAGAAAGAACACAAAATGATTTTCCTTGACGCTTACGCGGCATGGTGCGGGCCTTGCAAACTATTGAAGCGCAATGTTTTTTCCGATCCTACAGTGGGTGAATTCTTCAACGAAAATTTCATCAACATGGCCATCGATATGGAAAAAGGAATCGGACCAAAAATCGCGAGTAATTATAGCGTTCGCGCTTACCCCACATTAATCTTCGTAAACGGAGATGGCTCAACTGTAAAGCAAGTAGTCGGGTATCACAATTCAGATCAGCTGATCGAATTGGGTAAAAATGCGCTTATACCCTAAAGTAAACACTTTAGCAACATCATTGAAAAAGCTGGTTGATCGTTCAGATCGATCAGCTTTCTTTGTTTGAAGATATTCCTATTCAGCTTATGAAAAACAGAATTGTTGGGTTTTTACTTTTGACGTTGATCGCTGCTTCCTGCGCTGAAGAAACATTTACCGCCCAAGAAATTGTGGATGCCGCCATCGAAAAGGCCGGAGGTGAACGCTATCAAAACTCCGAAATTACGTTCGACTTCAGAGACCACTCATACAGCATAAAACGCGATGATGGAATCTTTGAAATGGCGCGTTTCACTTTCGTTTCAATAGACAGCACGATAAAAGATTTCGTGTACAATTACGGCTACAAGCGCTATGTAAACGACAGCATGATTTCGGTGCCCGATTCAATGGCTCCGCGCTACAAAGCCTCCGTGAACTCAGTGATCTATTTTGCCTGTTTGCCCTTTGGTTTAAACGACCACGCAGCTCAAAAGTCACTCTTGGGTAGAAAGGAAATCAATGGCGTTTCCTACTGCAAGATCAAAGTGACATTCAGCGAGCAAGGCGGAGGAGAAGATTACCAAGACCAGTTTCTTTATTGGATTCACCCCGATTCCTTCACAGTTGATTTCTTGGCATACGAATATTTTACTGACGGTGGAGGCTTGCGCTTTAGAGAAGCATTCAACCCGAGGGTGGTGAATGGAATCCGATTTACTGACTACATCAACTACAAACCGGCATCTGAATCAAACACGAATCTCCAAAACATTGACGATCAATTTCTTGCTGGAGAACTCACCGAACTATCTCGTATTCAAACTGAAAATGTAAGTGTTTCACTATTAGATGAATAGATAACCTTTATTTCATTTCAAAAAACACAACTTCTTTGTCTTTTTGACGTAATCTTGCGCTGATTTTAAACCAATAAGAAGCACGCCATTAGCCGTGCACGAAAGAAAAAGATGAACATTTGTTTTATCATGTATCCGTGGGAGCGCGTTGAAGCTCAAATGGACAGTACACTCCGCATCATTCACGAAGCCTACATCCGCAAACACAATGTGGGCATCATGGTACCGAGCAACCTTACCATCCGAAACAACGATGTGTTTGGATTTGTGAAAATGATCCAAGAAACGGACAAACCGCAAAAGGACGCAGAAAAGTTTCACAAACAAGTGAAGTTTCAAGAAGAATTGCTTCCCATGTCGGGCTTTGACGTTATTTTCCTTCGGGCCAATCCGCCTGTAGACAGCACCATGCTCAACTTTTTAGACGCCATCAAGGATGAAGTATTGATCATCAATGATGTGGATGGCATCCGAAAAGCCAACAACAAATTGTACACCGCAGCCATGTTTCATGGCAAAGCAGGCGTGATTCCTGAAACCCATGTTTCAAAAAACAAAGAATACCTCAAGCGATTGATCCTCGAATCTAAGTCTGAAAAGATGATTTTAAAGCCGTTGGACGGTTACGGTGGTAGTGGAGTTATTTTACTTGAAAAAAAGGCCGCAGCGAGCGTCAGTTCGCTGTTAGATTTCTACATCAACGGACAAAGTCAACAGAAATACGTGATCGTTCAGGAGTATGTAGAAGGCGCTGAACAAGGCGATGTACGCATCTTAATGCTCAATGGAAAACCCATCGGGGCGATGAAGCGTGTGCCCGGTGTGGATGAAGCACGATCAAATGTGCACGCAGGCGGAACAGCCATCAAACACGTGCTTTCAAAAGAAGAAATCAAAATATGCGATATGATTGGTCCTCGCTTAGTAGCTGACGGACTCTACTTTGTAGGTCTTGACGTCATCAACGGAAAATTGATCGAGGTAAACGTGTTGAGTCCTGGTGGAATTACGCGAATCAATAAACTGAACCGGGTAAAACTCCAAGAGAAAATTATCGATTTCGCAGAAGAAATTGTCGCCACCAAAGAAGCTGCCTTGAGCAGGAAGTTAGCGCACAAACTCACGGTGAAAAATGCAAAAACTAAGCCTTGACCGAATCATCGCCAACATTGAACAAGGGATTTGTTTTGAGGCGAGCCACAACGATGATTTCTTCATTAAAATTCAGGAATACACGCCCTATGTGTGCACGGCAATTCATGCAGGGTCACGACTGAGAAGTGAACTCAAAGAAGCGTGCCTGCTCTCTGAGGCAGAGCGATATTATGAAGAAGATCCACACACAGAAACCTTCATTCAATCGCTGCCTTTAACGCTCATCGGCAACGATTCGAGGTATGAATACGACCTCAATCGCGATGAAGTAAACTGCATTTATGACGAAGCGTGGGGTAAAAAGGTGTGGAAAAGAGCGCTTACACAAGCGGAGAAAGAAGCTTCATTAGAAAAGCACAGAAATTTCTACAAAGTAGTGCGCGCACTCGTTGCCAAACTCGAAGAAATGTACGGGGCTGCTGTAGTGTATGACATTCACTCCTACAACTACAAGCGCCACAAAGTATCGTACCTTTTTAACCTCGGCATCGAAAACATCGACATCAAGCGATACAACTCACAAATCAGCTTTTGGAAGAAACAATTGCTGGAGATTAAAGTGAAAAAGTTCAGCAACGATGTTTCTGTAAACCACATTTTTTACGGCCGTGGCTACCTCTTGAAATTCGTCAAAGAAGAATTCGACAACACGCTGGTGTTGGCTACAGAGGTGAAAAAAGTGTTCATGGATGAATTGACTGGACAAGCCTTCCCGTTGGTGATTCAGTCGATTGCTAAAGGTTTGAAAAACGCCATCATCAAGAATTCTCAGCACTACATCAATACCAAGTCAAACATCGATGTCAAGCGCAGAAATTCGCTCTTGCACGGTGGCTTGCAACCCGAGTTAGTGAAACTCGACAAAGAGCTTTATCGCCTGGCGAAAAATTTCGAAGTTCTCGGTTTTGTAAATCCGTTGAACATCGAACAAGAAAAACGCAAGTTTTTTAAATCGAAATTTACGGTCAATCCAGAGTTTCGCTATCGCCCCTTGACGATCGATCCACACGTGTTTAAATCAAAAATGTACGGGCTCGATGTCGATCAACTCGAAGACGTACACATTCGTCAAGTGTACATTGACATTATCCGCTCATACACAGACAAGGTTGACCTGCTCAATACGCTGGGTACCGATAATTTCCTCTACAATTCATTGCGCTATTTTGGAGAGCCAAGCCAGCAAGACATCGCAAATGCTACCTTTTTGCTTTACTGCGATGAACTGCCTCAATTTGAAAACGAAGCACTGATCGAAAGCAAAGTCGTGCAGCAAGCATTCAAGGCAGAAGGAAAACGCTACGGCTTCGACTTTCACGTGCAAGAGGTAACGCACATCCCTTCTGATGCCTTGGTCATCAATTCAAAGAAAACCTTACTCCTCAAAAAAGGAGCAAAATTCACCCAGACCAGATTGAACGCTTTGCTCAATCACGAAATCGGTGTGCACATGGTAACAACCATGAATGCGCAAAACCAACCGCTCAAGTTTTTAAGCCTCGGATTACCCCGAAACACCTATACCCAAGAAGGCCTCGCTATCATGAGCGAGCTACTTAGCGGATGCCTTTCAATAAAAAGACTTAAAGAATTGGCTTTAAGAGTTTTGGCAGTCAATTCCTTGACCAAAGGAAACGACTTTAAAACTACGTTTGAATGGCTGAAAGACGAACACAAAGTAGAAACAGACAAGCTCTATTATTTGGTGACGCGCGTGTATCGTGGAGGTGGATTTACGAAAGATTACCTCTACCTGAAAGGATTTAGAAAGGTGCTCGAAATGCAAGACCGAGGTGAGAAATTAAACAACCTTTTTCTGGGTAAAACCACCCACACGCATCTAACTATTTTGAATGAGTTGGTTGACCGCGGCATCTTGAATGCACCAAAATACAAGTGCGAATCCTTCGAAAATCCGGTGGAAATGGATCCCATCTTGAAGTATTTGACCAATAGTTTGAAGTAGACCTCGCCAATTCAGTAAGAACATTTAAAATTGAAGTCGCTTAAGCAAGGCCATTCCGTCCGCAAAAAAAAACACAATTCATTGAAGATGAGCACACCCAATTGGATCACAGTAAAAGAATTCGAAGACATCACCTACAAAAAGTGCGGAGGCGTTGCACGCATTGCCTTCAACAGGCCTGAAGTGCGCAATGCATTCAGACCAAAAACCGTTGGCGAATTATACCAAGCTTTTCTTGATGCGCGCGAAGACACAAACATTGGTGTGGTGCTTTTCTCAGGCGAAGGTCCGAGCAAAAAAGACGGTGGCTGGGCATTTTGCAGCGGTGGCGATCAAAACGCCCGCGGACATCAAGGCTACATCGATGACGATGGTATGCCGCGCTTAAACATCCTCGAAGTGCAGCGACTGATTCGTTTCATGCCAAAGGTGGTGATTGCAGTAGTTCCGGGTTGGGCGGTTGGCGGTGGCCACAGCCTTCACGTGGTGTGCGATTTGAGCTTAGCCAGCAAAGAACACGCTATCTTTAAACAAACCGATGCAGACGTAACAAGCTTTGACGGTGGATACGGCTCAGCATACCTAGCGAAAATGGTCGGACAGAAACGCGCGCGTGAAATCTTCTTCCTCGGACGCAACTACTCGGCTCAAGACGCCTTTGATATGGGAATGGTGAATGGGGTGATTCCACACGATGAATTGGAGCAAGAAGCCTACAATTGGGCACAAGAGATTCTTCAAAAGTCGCCCACTTCCATCAAGATGCTCAAGTTTGCATTTAACCTCACCGATGACGGCATGGTGGGCCAACAGGTATTTGCAGGTGAGGCCACGCGACTGGCTTACATGACAGACGAAGCGAAGGAAGGACGAAACGCTTTTTTAGAAAAGCGCAAGCCCGATTTCAAAGACATCAAGTGGATTCCTTAACTCTTTATCGGATGGCGTGCTTGACGCTGTAAAACGCCACAAGCCCAAATCCTGCACTGAGCATTGCATGGAAGGGAATTAAACCGTAATCCTCTAAATAAATTCCCAAAAAGATTGCAAGTGCAAAGACCACCGAAAGTATCGCTTCAGCAGCGGTGAGCATCGCACTCGAATTGCGCGCATACACATTCATTCTCCACGATGTTTGATCAGGCTGAACATTAAACTTTGGCGTGCGAATGAATGGAGTCTTCCTTCCAAAATAACCTTCAATTACTGCGATGGAGTTGTGCAAACTCATGCCCATCGACATGGAGAGAAAGGCAATGAACTTTTTAACGAATTGAATGAATTTAAATTTCTCGTTATTAGACTTATATGACACAAAATAAAATACACTTAAAACGGCAATACTCACACTAAAAATCACGGCAAAGCCATCGATTAACAACGTACTATTCATCCTGCTTTTCACAATCAACAACGGAATACTCAACAGAGCAATCAGCAGCACAGCGATAAAAATGGACGAGTTCAGCAGGTGAAAATGTCCGTGCAACTTTGCTCTCAGCGATACATTCTCTGACCGCCACAGCTTTCCTAAATTCTTCACCGCGCATTCAGCCGCTCCTTTCGTCCATCGAAACTGCTGCGTTTTCAGCGCAGTCATGGTAATTGGCAGTTCGGCAGGCGCGCACACATCTTCGAGGTACACAAACCGCCACCCAATTAACTGGGCGCGGTAGCTCAAATCTAAATCTTCGGTGAGTGTATCGCTGCTCCAGCCACCGGCTTCCATGATGGCGCTTTTACGCCAAACACCTGCGGTTCCGTTGAAGTTGATGAAGCCTTCCGCCTCGCTCCTACCCACTTGCTCGATACTAAAATGCGCATCCAATCCAAAGGCCTGCAATTGGGTAAGCACATTGAAATCGCGGTTCAAATGCCCCCAGCGTGTTTGCACCAAACCCACCTGCGCGTTGCTAAATTGCGGTATCACCGACTTTAAAAAATCAGGTTCTGGAATAAAGTCTGCATCAAATATGGCGATGAAATCACCCTTCGCGCGCTCAAGTCCGTAAGCGAGCGCTCCTGCCTTGAAACCTACTCTGCTTGACCGATTCAAGTAAACGATGTCAAAACCGCGCGAAGACCACTTTAAAACACTGGCCTGCGCCAAATCAACCGTTTCATCATCGCTATCATCGAGTACTTGGATTTGCAGCTTTTCCTTCGGGTAATCCAGCGCAACGATGGCTTCCATCAACCGATCCACCACATAGCGCTCATTGAAAACCGGCAATTGAACGGTCACGCATGGCCACTCCGTTGGCGCTTGAATGCGTGTGCTTGGTGCTTTTTTAAGATAACGCACGAGCAGGTGAAGCTGCACCAAACTGTACACAAAAATGAACAGCATGATCATGCCATACATCAATATTAGTGAGTATTCCACCCCATTTAAACCCACAGCCTCAAGCATACTTCAGCAATGTGGTGATGATTTTGTATCCTGCCATAACCGAACCTTTGAGCGTGCCCGACACTTTCGATGTCCCGATGCGTTTGCGATAACTTACAGGAACCTCGCTGCACCTCAATTTCTGTTTTGCTGCTTTGATTTGCATTTCTACCGTCCAACCATAATTCATGTCACACATCTTCAAGTCTAATAGCCGATCGTAACGAATCGCTCTGAATGGCCCCAAATCAGTGAAGGTATAGCCATACAGCAGCTTCAGCATCCGCACAGCAATGGCATTTCCAATGATCTGTTGAATTGTGAGCGCGTGTTTCTCTCGATGGCCAAGCGTGCGACTGCCGATTACCATGTCCATTTCACCCGTTTCAATTGCTGCGGTAAGCAACGGCAATTCTTCGGGATAGTCAGAATAGTCGCCATCCAAAAAAACTACGATCGAGGGTTGCACATCCAATTGCGCCAAATACGCCATTCCTTTCAAGCACGAAGCACCATATCCTTGGAGGGATTGATGCACAACAATTGCCCCCGCGCATTGCGCATGTTCAGCAGTATTGTCGTTGGAATTGTTGTCTACCACAATCACATTGCGAACCTTATCTGAAGGAATCTCCCGAACCACCTTTTCGATCGACTGCGACTCGTTATAAGCAGGAATAATTACATCGATAATCAATTTCTTATTATTCTATTAATCAGTATTTTAAATCAACTGTAATCACTCAATGAATCATGTTCGAAACATCTGTACGTAGCCAATTCTCTATCATCGTTAAACCGTGTTCGGTCATGATGCTTTCAGGGTGAAATTGTACTCCAAATAAGGGAAGAAATTTGTGTTCTACAGCCATCACATGTCCTGCGTCCGACTGTGCCGTGAGACGGTAATTATCGGTAATCACATCGGCATTGAATGCCCAACTGTGGTAGCGTCCCACAGTGATCTTTTCAGGAATTCCTTTGAATAATGCTGACGATGGTGATACGTCAATTTGATCCTGTGCACCATGTTTTACGCTGCTCAGGTTCATCATTGCAGAGCCGTCAGCGATGAGCAGCGCCTGCATGCCCAAGCAAATACCCAATATGCTCTTAGACGCAGCGCAGCGATGCACTGCATCCATCACCAAACCTGATTCTTGCGGAAGACCAGGACCCGGACCAATGATGATGTGTGAAAAATGTTCCAGCTCATCCAATTTAAATGCATCGTTTCGCCTCACCACGTATTCAGTGCTTGTTTGCTCTACCAAATGCACCAAGTTGAAGGTGAAGGAATCGTAGTTGTCTACAATAAATACCCGCTGCCGACTGCTTTTTTTCACGGCTCAAAAGTCATGATTTGGATCGTACTAGCCACAGTAAGGTTGTTCAATCTTGTAGTTTTTGAATTGGTGTGTGGAAACTCGAGGTTGCTAGTTAGCTTTTCCACCTCGATGACCAAAGAAACCGTTGACCTCTATCAGAAGAAAAGAAAGGCCGAAAAAACCTAAGCATTGGTCAATACTTTATAGCTCGGATCTTCTACAATATTGACATCGATCAATTGATCGGCATTGGCAAGCAATCTTCTGCAATCCTGGCTCAAGTGCTTTAGATGCACCTTCTTTCCTACTTTCAAATAGCGTTCAGTAAGCTTGTTCAGCGCTTCAATTCCAGACATGTCAGCAACGCGACTCTCTGCAAAATCAATAATCACTTCATCGGGGTCATTGAGCACGTCAAATTTGTCGTTGAACGTTGCAACCGATCCAAAAAACAGCGGGCCATAAATTTCATAGTGTTTCACTCCATTCTCATCGATGGTCTTGCGGGCGCGAATGCGAGTGGCATTTTCCCAAGCGAACACGAGTGCTGAAATCACCACGCCAATCAGCACGGCCAACGCCAAGTTGTGAAGCAGCACCGTGATCAACATCACCAGCACCATCACCAACACGTCCATCTTTGGCATTTTACCAAAGGTGCGCAGGCTGGCCCATTCAAATGTTCCGATGCTCACCATGATCATTAGTCCGGTGAGTGCGGCCATCGGCATCTGCTCAATCAACCTTGAGCCAAACATGATAAACACCAACAGCATTACTGCCGCAACAATACCTGAAAGTCGCGCTCTGGCGCCCGATGAGATGTTGATCAAACTTTGTCCGATCATCGCACATCCACCCATACCAGAGAAAAATCCGGTGACTGTGTTGGCAATTCCTTGCGCCACAGCTTCTTTGTTTCCCCAACCGCGTGTCTCCGTGATTTCATCGATCAAATTGAGTGTCAGCAAACTTTCAATCAACCCTACTCCTGCCATGATCAGCGCATAAGGAAAAATGATGCTCAAGGTTTCGAAAGTGAAAGGAAGATCAGGAATGTGAAACGGAGGAAAACCTCCTTTGATACTCGCGATATCGCCCACAGTTTTCGTATCGATGCCCAACCCAATTACTACTGCTACGACCACTAAAATTGCCACCAAAGATGATGGAACTTTCTTCGTCAATCGAGGCAAGCCCCAAATGATAAGCATTGTCAACAACACCAATCCCGCCATGGTGTAGAGCTGAAAGCCCGACATCCATTCGAGGGCACCTTCAGCATTAGGCGCTTTAAATTGATTGAGCTGCGACATGAAAATCACAATTGCCAAACCGTTTACAAAACCAAACATCACGGGGTGCGGCACCAAGCGGATGAACTTACCGAGTTTCAACAATCCTGCGGTGATTTGGATGATTCCAGCAAGGATTACTGTAGCGAGCACGTACTCCACGCCATGACTAACGGCCAATGCCACAATAACAACAGCCACAGCTCCTGTAGCACCCGAAATCATCCCCGGGCGACCGCCTAAAATGGATGTTATCAATCCCATAGAAAAAGCGGCATACAATCCTGTCAAGGGAGAAAGTCCAGCGATCATCGCAAAGGCAATCGCCTCCGGAATCAGCGCTAAAGCCACAGTCAAACCCGAAAGTATCTCAATTTTGTAGTCTACCTTCTGTTTGAAGTCGAAAAGATTGATGTATTTCTTCATAAGGATGTGGCTCTTATTACAATTTAAAAAAGGGCGCGAAGGTAAGTTTGCTATTTAGGATAAAAGATGAATCAAATGTTTTTTGTAGTTTTATAATGAGATCCTAAGCCTTTCATGCCATGCACAAAATCATTTCGACATTAATTCTTGTTATTGCCATCAACTCTATTGCTCTTTGTCAAATCGAAAAAAACACCTGGATGATTGGGGGCACTGGAAATGCCGGAGTTTATTACACTGGATTCGGAAATAATTTGGCATACAACCTTCAGTTGCAGGCATCTTTAGGTTATTTTGTTACAGATAATCTTGCTCTTGGAATTACCCCAGGTTTTTTACTTATTGGCAATAACAATAGCAGTTTCTACAATGTTATACTACCCGTTTTTTCTCGTTATTACTTTAATATTTCAAAGCGTATCTCACTTTTTCCTGAATTAAATGGCGGACTTGGTTTTAGCTCTAATGTAAATAGTAAACCATCTTATTTATTCAACGCAGGATTAGGAGCATCGTTTTGGATCAACAGTAGTGTTGCTTTCGAACCCAAGTTTGAATACAGTATTTATGACCCTAACGAAATCACCCCGTGGGTAAATAAGAAAATACCGTTGCTCAAACTCGGCTTTCAGATATATTTGAATCGAAGGGAATAAAGTCGTGTCGGTTTAATAATTGTGGCGCAATACCGTGACTTCTGCGGCCATTCCATTTCTTCTTCACAAACTATCAACAATGCTTTCGCACACCGATCAGCGGTAGTAACTTTATGCGCTCAAGAAAATCCATTCCTGATCAGCGCTTATGTATTTAATATTTGACACAGAGACCACCGGTAAAATTGAAAACTGGAAAGCAGAAGTCTTTGAATTTGAGTCCTTTCCACGTGTGGTTCAGTTGGCTTGGCAACTCCACGACTACAAAGGCGAGCTCATCGAGGTCAAAAATTACATCATCAAACCCGATGGCTACACCATTCCATTCAACGCTGAAAAGATCCACGGCATCAGCACCGAACGGGCCGAAAAAATGGGAATGCCGATCGAATTCGTCATGGATGAATTCAAAAAAGCACTCGAAGAAACCGACTTTGCCGTAGGTCATAACATCGAATTCGACATGAAGGTGATGGGCGCTGAATACGCCCGTGCCGATCGCGATGACGGATTGATGAAGAAGAAAACACTCGACACGATGAAGTCGAGCACCAACTTCTGCCAACTTCCTGGTGGACGAGGAAAAAGCTTCAAGTTTCCGACCCTTTCTGAGCTCAATGAAAAACTATTTGGCGAAAAAGTTGAAAACGCCCACAACGCATCTGCTGATGTTGAAGCCACCGCGCGTTGCTTTTTAGAATTGATCAGAATTGGGGTATTCACGGCCAAAGACCTTCACTCCAATGAAGAATACATCAAACTATTCAAGGAAGCGAATCCAAAGCCTTTCACGCTGATCGGCTTAAATATCAAGCCTTACGAACCCGAAGACCTCACCGCTAAGAAGGTTGAAAAAGACAACTCAGCCCCTACTTCGGGCGAAATCAAAGAAAACAAGAAGCTGCTCTCTGAGTATCCATTTGTTCACCTGCACAACCACACGCAGTTTTCGATCTTACAGTCTACCTCTGATGTAAAATCCATCGTCAGGCAAGCGGCTGCGTTTGAAATGCCCGCCATCGCCATCACTGACTTCGGAAACATGATGGGCGTGTTTCATTTCGTGAAAGAATGCGAGATGAACGGCATAAAAGCCATTGTAGGATGTGAGTTTTTTGTAGCCGAAGAACACACCAAGCTTCAATTTACAAAAGACGCGCCCGACAAGCGATTCAAGCAAGTGCTGATCGCCAAAAATGAACATGGATACCACAACCTGGCGAAACTCTGCTCGGTTGGGTTCATCGAAGGGTTTTATTCTGGACTGCCGCGGGTAGGTCGCTCATCCATCGAGCAATACAAGGAAGATTTGATTTGCACCACAGGCGGACTCGGTGGTGAAATTCCAGATTTGATCCTCAACATCGGTGAAAAACAAGCCGAAGAAGCATTTGTGTATTGGCACAGCCTGTTTGGCGATGATTTCTACGTGGAGTTGATGCGCCACGGATTGGAGGAAGAAAAACGTGTAAACGAAGTGCTGCTTCGGTTCTGCGCGAAATACGGTGTCAAGTATTTTGCTGCCAACGATGTGTACTATCAAAAGAAAGAAGACGCCAATGCGCACGACATTCTGTTGTGTGTGAAAGACGGTGTGCAACAAGACATGCCCATCGGCTATGGTCGCGGCTTCCGCTACGGAATGCCCAACCAAGAATTCTATTTCAAGAGTGGCGATGAGATGAAGGAGCTGTTCAAGGACTTGCCCGAAGCCATCATCACCATTTCTGAGATCGTTGATAAAATTGAAGAATTCAAATTGGGACGGGAAATCCTCCTACCCAAGTTTGAAATCCCAGAAAATTTTGAAGGTGAAAACGAATACCTCGCACATTTAACCTACGAAGGCGCAAAGAAAAAATACGGTGAAATCACACCAGAAATCAAAGAACGACTTGATTTTGAATTGAACGTAATCAAAGACATGGGTTTCCCCGGTTACTTCTTGATCGTTCAAGATTTCACTACTGAAGCGCGCAAGCAAGACGTTTGGGTTGGTCCGGGACGCGGTTCAGCAGCCGGTTCAGCGGTCGCTTATTCGGTGGGAATCACCAACATCGACCCGATAAAGTATAAACTCATTTTCGAGCGGTTCTTAAATCCTGAGCGGGTTTCCATGCCCGATATCGACATCGACTTTGACGATGAAGGCCGTGATAAGATCATCGACTACGTGGTCAAGAAATACGGTCAAACGCAAGTAGCACAGATCATCACCTACGGCACCATGGCCGCTAAGTCGAGCATTCGCGATGTGGCGCGAGTAATGGACCTTCCACTTTCTGATGCCGATCGCATTTCAAAATTGGTTCCCGACCTCAAGAAATTCAAACACATTTTTGGGCGAACAACGGAAGAACTGAAGAAAGAATTCAACGGTGATGACCTGGCCAACGTGCAGCAACTCATCGAAATCAGTGAGCAAGAAAACGAAGAAGGCCGCATCCTCAACCAAGCACGAAAATTGGAAGGTTCAGTGCGAAATACGGGCATTCATGCCTGTGGCGTTATCATCACTCCGCAAGATATTCGTGAATTCATTCCCGTAGCCACCGCCAAAGATTCAGAGTTGCTGGTTACCCAGTTTGACAATAGCGTAGTCGAAAGCGCAGGCTTGCTCAAGATGGACTTTTTGGGGTTAAAAACCTTGACCATTATGAAAGATGCCATCAAGTTGGTAAAACAACGCCATGGCATCGACATCAATCCTGACGAAATTCCACTGGATGATGCAAAAACCTTTGAGCTTTATCAGCGCGGTGAAACCAACGGCACGTTTCAGTTTGAATCGGTCGGGATGCAGAAAAACCTGCGATTGTTGAAACCCAACAACATTGAAGATTTGATCGCAATGAACGCCTTGTATCGCCCAGGGCCGCTGCAGTTTATCGACACATTTATCAAGCGAAAGCAAGGTTTAGAAGAAGTTATTTATCCGCATGAAAAGCTCGAGCCGATTCTAAAAGACACTTACGGCATCATGGTGTATCAAGAGCAGATCATGCAAACCGCGCAGATTCTAGCCGGGTACTCACTCGGTGCAGCAGACATTTTGAGGCGCGCCATGGGTAAGAAGAAAATGGACGTGATGGAGCAGCAACGCGTCATTTTCAGAGATGGATGCAAGGAGCACAACGGCATTGAAGCGGAAAAAGCAGGTGAGATTTTTGATGTAATGATGAAGTTTGCCGAGTACGGATTCAACCGTTCGCATTCTGCAGCCTATTCTTTCGTGGCTTTTCAAACGGCCTACCTCAAAGCAAATTACCCTGCTGAATACATGGCATCTGTGTTGACACACAACATGAACGACATCAAAAAAGTGACCTTCTTCATGGAAGAATGCAAGCGCATGGGAATTCCAGTGCTGGGGCCTGATGTCAACGAAAGTGCGTATAAGTTTAGCGTAAACAACAAGGAAGAGATTCGCTTTGGCATGGGCGCCATCAAAGGTGTAGGTGGCAATGCCGTTGAAGCGATCGTGGCCGAGCGCAACGAACGTGGCACCTTCAGTTCGATTTTCAATTTCGCTTCACGGCTCGATTTGAGAACGGTGAACAAGAAAAATTTCGAAGGACTCGCCATTGCGGGTTCATTCGACTCCTTTGAAGGCATTCACCGAGCGCAGTATTTTCATGAAGATGAAAAAGGTCAAACCTTGATCGAGAAAGCCATCCGCTACGGCAATGCATTGCAGGAAGCAGAAAACTCATCGCAAGTTTCGCTGTTTGGCGAGTCAGACGAAGTGGATATTCCTGAGCCACCTATTCCGCCTGCGCCCGAATGGCGCACCCTGGATCAATTAAACCGCGAAAAAGAAGTGGTGGGTGTTTACATTTCTGGTCATCCACTGGACGATTTTAAATTTGAAATTGATCAGTTTGCCAATGCAGACACTTCCATCCTCGAAGACCTAGAAGTGATTAGACAACGCAAGGAAACGCGAGTAGCCGGTATAATTACCAGTGTAAATCACCTTACAACCAAAACTGGGTCGCCCTACGGTCGCTTCGTGCTCGAAGATTACCACGGATCGCATGAATTTGTGCTGTTTAAAGACGACTACATCAAATTTAAAAGCTACCTCACCGAACACTGGTTTGTGCTGGTGCACGTGGCTATTGGCGGGTGGTATAGCAAACGCGATCAGAAAGAAGTGCTGCGCTTAAATGTTAAAAAGATCGACCTCTTGTCAGATTTGCGCGACAAGCTCGTCAAACAAATCAACATTGACGTTTTACTCGAACATATTAACGAACCAATGATCTCACGAATTAGAAGTTTATGCACCAAACACAAAGGCAGCATTCCAATACAAGTGAACGTGCACGACCGAGATACCATTCTTGAAATGCCCAGTAGATCGCTGAGGGTTAATATGACACGCGAAATGACAGAAGAACTCGAACAATTGGAAAATCTATCGTGGAGCATCAAAAAGTCCTGACATATTGTCTAGAAAGAACAAATGGCGAAACAATTGATTTAATAACTTCGTTGAAACAAGAATAAATAACTCATATACATAGATAAGATGACATTAGAATTCACAGACAGCAACTTCGAGGTAGAAGCGCTCAATTCAGATAAACCAGTAATGGTCGACTTTTGGGCCGAATGGTGTGGCCCTTGCCGCATGGTTGGTCCAATCGTTGAAGAAGTGGCCAAAGAATATGGCGACCGAGCATTGGTAGGAAAATTGAACGTTGACAACAACCCTGCAATTGCGCAGAAGTACGGTATTAGAAGTATTCCAACGATCCTTTTCTTCAAGAATGGAGAAATTGTTGATCGTCAAGTAGGTGCAGTGCCAAAAGCTGCATTGGTAAAGAAGCTGGAAGCACACATGTAATTCCGGCAATCTAACTAAACGGTTGAAGAGCCTCTCCGGAAACGCGAGAGGCTTTTTTTGTGTTTATGCAATTCTGAAATCAACCCCTCACACCGAAGCAATATCACCCTTAAATCCGTAATATCGCAGCATGCCCATTGATCATTTTAGAGCACAGAAATACGGCCGTCTTGAATTGTTGGCGCGGCAAGCGGTGGAAGGCTTCATCACAGGCCTTCATAAAAGTCCGTACCACGGATTTTCTGTAGAGTTTGCCGAACATCGGGCATACAACACAGGCGAAAGCACGCGCCACATCGACTGGAAACTCTATGCGCGCACTGACAAGATGTTTGTGAAGCGATTTGAAGAAGAAACCAACTTGCGCTGCCAAATCTGCATCGATAAGTCGGGTTCGATGTTTTATCCAAAAGCTACGGATGAAATCCACTCCAATAAAATTGGATTCTCTATCCAAGCAGCAGCTTCATTGGTGTATTTAATGCGGTCGCAACGCGATGCCGTAGGCGTAACTCTTTTTGGAGATGGAATTGAATGGGCAACACCCGCCAAGAGCAACTCGGCCCACCACAACTACTTGTTTCAAGAACTGGAAAAGGAATTCGACAAACACGAAGGCGCCAACGCTTCGAGCATCGTTTCATCGCTGCACAAAATTGCTGAAATGGTGCACAAACGTTCGTTGATTGTCATCTTCAGCGACTTTGTTGACAGCGTTTTTATAAACGATGAAAGCCAAACCGAACTTTTTGAGGCCTTGCAACACCTGAGGTACAACAAGCATGAAGTGGTGCTTTTTCACGTGTTTGACAAGAAAACAGAATTGAACTTAGACCTCGAAAACCGCCCCTACACCTTTGTTGACTTGGAAACGGGCGAGCAAGTGAAAGTAAATCCAAATGAGGTGCGCCAGCAATACAGCGCCTTACGCACGAAAAAAGTGGCGGATGTAAAGTTGAGGTGCCGCCAGTTTGGGATCGATTGGGTGGAAACCGACATTGCTGAACCCGTAGACAAAGTGTTGGAGCGTTTCTTAGCAAAACGCGCTCGGATGCACTAAGCTACGCTTGGTTCATCAATTTAAGAATCCCGAGCAGGTAACTTTCCATTCCAAATCCTGCAATGCACCCGATGGTGTGTTTACCCACATACGATACATGCCTGAAATCTTCCCGCGCAAACACATTGCTCATGTGAATTTCCACGACCGGCTTTTCGATGGCAGCCACAGCATCGCCCAAGGCAACAGAAGTATGCGTGTATCCACCGGCATTCAGTAAAATGCCCTTCAGTCCTTTGACGTTGTCGAGTTCATGCAGGTGATTGATCAACTCACCTTCTACGTTGGACTGGAAATACAAAAACTCCACCTGTGGAAATCCTTTTTTCATATCCGACACGAAATCCTCAAATGATTTCGAGCCATAGATGTCGTTTTCACGCTTTCCTGTGAGGTTTAAATTCGGTCCGTTTACAATCGCAATTTTCATGAAACAATAGTACGAAGTGACGAATGAACATAGTGCTTTGAAAAATGAAAACTTCAGAACGATTTATGCACGGCAAAATGTGTGACCTTCACACGGCATGTGGGAAACGTATAAAAAAGGATTCAAGGCTTACTTGCGACTCGAACGTTCGCTGTCAGAAAACAGCATCGTTGCTTACATGGAAGACGTGAAGAAGCTCACCTCCTACCTCGAATCAACGGGGAAGGCCATTCCACCTGAGCAAGTCACCATCAAGCACCTCGAGCGTTTCGTGCAATGGATTGTTGAAATTGGGCTGGCAGCACATACGCAATCGCGAATCATCAGCGGTATAAAAGCTTTTTACAAATACTTAGAACTGGAAGAAGTGATCGCGAAAGACCCAACAGAAATGTTGGAATCTCCGCGCTTGGGTCGCAAACTTCCTGACACGCTCAACAATGCCGAAATAGAATCGATGCTGGCCGCCATTGATCGCAGCAAACCCGAAGGCGAGCGCAACCGATCGATCATCGAAACGCTCTATGCTTGCGGGCTGCGCGTAAGTGAATTGGTGAACTTAAAAATCAGCAACCTCTTTTTAAAAGAAGGTTTTATCCGTGTGATTGGCAAAGGCGACAAAGAGCGTTTGGTGCCCATACACGACACTGCCGGAAAAAGCATCGAACTCTACATCAACGAAATAAGGGTGCATATCGCTCCAAAGCCAGGACAAGAGGACTTTGTGTTTTTGAGCAAGCGCGGGAGTAAATTGAGCCGCGTAATGGTGTTTTACATCATCCGAGATTTGGCCGCTGCAGCCGGAATTCAAAAAACCATCAGTCCGCACACCATGCGCCACAGTTTCGCAACTGAATTGGTTGAAAACGGTGCTGATTTAAGGGCAGTGCAAGAAATGCTCGGTCACGTGTCCATCACCACTACAGAGATTTACACGCACTTAGACCGCAAGTTTTTGCGCAAAACCATCCTCGAACACCACCCAATGTACAACGGTAAAATGAAGCACACATGAGGAATTCGATGCTAATCATGGCGCTCTTCATATTGCTACAAGCATGCTCAGAATCGCGCGTTGAATCAAACGCTTACGATGCCATGCTCAACGCTCTCCTTTCGCATTCTGTAGACGAAATTACCGTAGCCGACCTGCAAGGCATGCCCGATGCGTTGCTTTTGGATGCCCGTGAAATCGATGAATTCAATGTTTCACACATCGAGGGCGCACGATGGATTGGATACGATGTTGTGCAAATGAATACGGTGAAGGATGCGGACAAAACATAGGCGATTGTAGTCTATTGCTCGGTGGGATATCGCAGTGAAAAAATTGCCGAAAAGTTGAAGACCAAAGGCTTTCAAAATGTGCATAACCTCTACGGTGGTATATTTGAGTGGGTCAATCAAAGAAAGACTGTTGTAGACACTTTGATGCAGCCCACAGATCGTGTTCACGCGTTTGACCGAGCGTGGGGAATTTGGTTGAATCGAGGAGAAAAAGTATATTGACAGCCGAACACAACATTCTAATAATTAATATCTTATAGATATAAACACGGTTAAAAACTAATCGATGGACGAATTCAATTTTAATCTAACCTTTGTGAAATGATACCACGATGCACAAGTTAATTGTAACCAATCAACCCGAGCTTTCATCGCTCGAAATTCCCGGAGTTGAAATCGTTTCTCCGAAGAGTTATTTCATCCTAGAAAAATTTTCAAAATTGCGCAATGTGCGCGTGTTCAACCTTTGCAAAGACTACGGCTACCAATCAAAAGGCTACTACGTTTCGTTGCTCGCTGAGGCGCGCGGCCACAAACCGCTTCCTGATGTCAAAAACCTACAAGACATCAAAACCTCGAGCATCATCAAGAGTTTGACAGACGACATGGATGAACTGATCCAGCGCAGTTTTAAAAACATCAAATCGAAGGAGTTCATCTTATCGGTATATTTTGGTCAGAATGTGGCGCT
Organism: Salibacteraceae bacterium; assembly: GCA_018401875.1. Lineage (GTDB taxonomy): Bacteria > Bacteroidota > Bacteroidia > Flavobacteriales_G > Salibacteraceae > SHAN690. The sequence goes on along the minus strand of JAGYJZ010000006.1, from coordinate 129,765 downwards.
GCAGCACGATAAATTGAGCATGGATTTGCACCGCCTCTTCCCTGTTCCGTTATTCAGAGCGAAATTTATCTTCACAGGAAAATGGGTGCTGCAAGGCATGAAAACGATATCAATGACGGATGTTCCTGAGCACCACTACAGCTTTTTAAAACAAGCTGCGCACGATTATTTCGACAAGAAACGCTACCACAAACCCAAAGAATCAACCACAGCTTTCGACCTCGCCATTTTGATCAATAAGGATGAAAAAGCGCCTCCATCGAACGAACGAGCACTGATTAAATTCAAGCAAGTAGCCGAGAAACTTGGCTTTTTTGTGGAGTTCATCACCAAAGACGACATCAACAGAATCAACGAATTTGACGCGCTGTTTATCAGAGCCACCACCAGCGTGAACCACTACACCTATAAAATTGCACGAAAGGCTGAAAGCGAGGGCATTGCTGTGTTTGACGATCCTTCGTCCATTTTAAAATGTGCCAACAAGGTCTATTTAGCTGAATTGCTTCGCAACGCAAAGATTCCGATACCGAAAACGCTCATCATCCATTCCGACAATAAAAAGGAAGTGATAGAAAACCTAGGATTACCCTGTATTCTAAAACTGCCTGACTCCAGCTTTTCGATGGGTGTAGTAAAAGTTTCTACCCAAGAAGAGTTGAATGAAACGCTCAAGAAAATGCTCGATCAAAGCGAGCTTCTGATCGGTCAAAGCTATATGCCCACTGATTTTGACTGGCGCATCGGTGTGATTGACGGGAAGGCATTTTTCGCGTGCAAGTACTTTATGGCGCGCGGCCATTGGCAGATCTACAACTGGTCGAGCGGCACCGAAGACGACATAATCGGAGAATTCGAAACCCTCGAACTCAGCAAAGTGCCTGAATACATCATCGAAACGGCAGAAAACGCCACCGCACTGATCGGAAATGGCTTGTATGGCGTTGACATCAAAGAATGGGAAGGTAAAGCAGTGGTGATTGAGATCAATGACAATCCAACCATCGATGCAGGCGTAGAAGATTTAATCGACAAAGACCTGGTGTACGAAAAAATCATCGGCAGTTTAAAACGAAAAGTTCAATCCAGAACCACCAACTAATCATACGTGCATGTATAACCTTTTTGAAGTTTACGGTGTAGAGCTCGAATACATGATTGTAGATCGCACTACACTGAAAGTAAAACCCATTGCTGACCTGTTGATCAAAGAGATGACGGGTGAATTTACCAGCGATGTAGAACGCGGTGATATTGCGTGGAGCAATGAGTTGGTTTCCCACGTCATCGAACTGAAAACCAACGGTCCGCGTGCCTCCCTAAAAGGGCTCAGTGATCGCTTTTTAGAAGAGGTTGACTTCATCAATGACCTGCTCAAAAAGCACGATGCCTGCCTGTTGTCAACGGGTGCGCATCCCTTCTTTGTGCCCCAAAACGAAACGGTGATATGGCCGCACGAGCACAATGAAGTGTATCACCTCTACGATCAGATTTTTGGCTGCAGTGGTCACGGTTGGAGTAACCTGCAGAGCACGCATTTAAACTTGCCCTTTGCCAACGATGAAGAATTCGGAAAACTGCACGCAGCCATCCGCGTGTTGCTTCCACTCATTCCCGCCATTTCGGCCTCAACACCCATCATTGAAGGCAAGCTGACGGGCTATTTTGATACACGACTCGAGTATTACCGCAAAAACCAACAACGCATTCCGAGCATTGCCGGATTGATCATACCTGAGGCGGTTTTTTCCAAAGCCGAGTACGAAGAAGTCATCTTCCAGCCTATAAAAGTTGCCATTACTCCGCACGACAAAGCAGGGGTTTTAGACAAACATTTTCTCAATTCACGGGGCGCCATAGCGCGTTTTGACCGTGGAGCGATTGAAATTCGAGTAATCGATATTCAAGAATGCCCCAGGGCCGACATCGCGATCGTTGAATTCATCATTGCCGGCTTAAAATGGCTGATTAAAAAATACGATAAACACCCCGAGCAATTGCGAAAAGGCTGCTCTACCCAAGAATTGAGTTCACTTCTGATCGAAGCCGGTCGCTTTGGTTCGCAAACGGTGGTTTCGAATCGGGCATTTCTTTCGTTGTTTGGAGTAGAACAAGAATCGACCATGCTCGATATGTGGAAGTCGATTTTTCAGCAAGTGCAGCCGCAACTGAGCGATTCAGCCAAGGTGGTCATCAAATTGATTCTTGAAAACGGCAACCTCAGCGAGCGCATTTTCAGCCGTATATCTTCTGATCCATCGCACGATGGCATTCATGCGGTGTATGTGGAGCTTGCGCATTGCCTGGAAAAGAACCAGCTGTTTGTTCCATGATTTGGTTGCTGACGTGCGAGCATTACTCGAATGGACTGCCTTTAAAATATGCCGAAGTTTTCGTCAACGCGGTTGATGTGCTTGAAAGCCACCGCGGATACGACATTCGTGTGGCGCCCATGTTTATTCGTTTAGAACCGCTGTTTGATCAAAGCTTGTATTACCGCTATTCGCGGCTGCTGATCGAGCCAAACCGATCGCTGCATCACCGGCATTTGTTCTCGCCTTTTACCACCAATTTTTCAGCCGCTGAAAAAGCCGATTTGATCAGCAACTACTACCAACCCTACCGAAAAGGTGTTGAGGAATTCATTGCCTCGTACATCGATCAAGGCGTGTTTCATGTGTCGGTGCATTCCTTTACGCCAACCCTTGGCAACCAAAACCGAGAGGCACCCGTTGGACTATTGTTTGACTCGGCAAAACCCCAAGAGCGCGACTTGGCGGTGATTTGGAAACGCGTGATCAACGCTGTAGACCCAACAGTAAAAGTGCGCTTTAACTATCCGTATCGCGGTGCCGCTGACGGCTTCACCACCTATTTGCGCAAGTGCTTTCCAAGGAATTATGTGGGCTTTGAATTGGAGGTGAGAAATGACGTCATCCTCGACCTGAGAAGTACCGTGTATGAAAGCCTCGCCAATTTAAGGGGCATCATGGAATAGCGGCCTATTCGGGCGGATTGCGCTGCTTTGTTTCGTAGAAAAACGGATTGAGCAATGACTTTATAAGCGTCAACAAAAAGCTAAAAATCAGCGCCCACCAAAAATTCCGAACAGAAAATCCGAGCACCATCCAATCGGCCAACAAGATGATGACGGCATTGATCACCAGTAAAAACAATCCGAGCGTGAGTATGGTAGCGGGAATGGTAAACAAGATGAGCAATGGCCGCACGAACTGGTTCAACAGGGCCAAGGCCAGCGCCACCAATATGGCATTCAGAAAGCCGTCAATGACCACACCCGGCAAAAGGTAAGAGATGAGCAGCGCTGCAAATGAAGTGATAATGAGGTTGAGGAAGAATTTATTCATGGTGGCAGAAAGGTAGGAATTATGCTGGGAATTCGTGGTTCAAAGTTCATGGTTTATAGAGTTTGTAGTTCATAGTTCGTGGTTTTTTTCCATCTCTCGAACCTCAAACCACGAACTTCCAACCTCGAACTTCAAAAAATCCATTGCCACTAAAAACACTTTGGCTTATGTTTGCTTGGGTTGGTTGGTGAGGGGGATGATTGATGAACGATGGTTGAGCGAATAGTAACGTGGCATAACACAATCCAGAAACGATGCATGACGGCATATAAATCTGTGAAGCGATATGTTTGTCATTGCTAAATCACATGAGGCAGCATTTAAAACAGTCAAACTTTTAGGAGAACCCAACCAAATAGTTACTTTTGACGTTAGTATTGTAAGACGTTATTATGATCAAATCTTTTGGATCGAAGGAAACGGAAAAAGTTTGGAATGGTGATAGAGTAAAAAAACTCCCGCTCGAGGTCCAAGAGATTGGCAGACGAAAACTCAGGATGATTAACAACTCCATCGATATTGATGACCTGAGAATTCCTCCTTCTAACCGGCTTGAAAAATTGTCGGGAAAATTGAACGACTTCTACTCTATCAGAATCAATCGTCAATGGAGAATCATTTTTCAATGGAACAATGGTAACGCGCTCGAAGTTGAAATCTTAGACTATCACTAATTATGGCACGATTAGATAACATACACCCTGGTGAAATTCTCAAAGAAGAGTTTCTTATTCCTTTGGAGATCTCTGCTTATAAACTCTCCAAAGACATTGGTATTCCCCAAACCAGGATCAGCGAAATCCTAAAGAAAAAAAGAAGGATTACCGCTGACACTGCTATCCGTTTGAGTAAGTACTTCGGAAACTCAGCCAAATTTTGGTTGGGTTTGCAAGATGACTTTGATCTCGAAGAAGAAAGATTGAATAAGCAAAATGAGTTCGATCAAATTAAAAGTTTGGAAAAAACCGCTGCCTAATATGGCATATAGCTGACCGTAGTAGCACATTAAAAAAGACTATGAAATCACATATTTTACTGACAATCCTTGGCATAGGATGTAGCATAAACATTTCAAGTTGTAATAATGACAACGATGGCCCAAACATGAACCCAGAGTTGAATAGTGTAATTGTCACAGGCCTAGACTATCAAACTCCCGCAATCGGAGCAAGAAAAGAATGGGCATTAATCGTTGAAAGTGAAGAAATCTTAGATTGTTCAAACTTCAAAATAGAGGCTGACGCATTAGTCGCTGGATCAAGAGCCTGGATAACCTTCACAAACATCAATTCACCAAGCATTTGCAACAACACTCCAAATGTCGCAACAGGAGCTATTTTCATGAAGGGATTAGATAGAAATGAAACTACTACAGACTTAATCTTGAACGGAGACACAACTAAAATCATCATACGTTTGGGAGATACGAATTCTATTGAAGTTATTGAACAAGGATTAGTAGAAGTAAGAATGTGAAAAAATAACGCAACCCAACAGCGGTAATTTTTCACGCCTGAGGCGGACAAGTTGAGCAACCCATCTTTTCACCCAAAACCAACTTCAATTATGGCCTCCCGATAGCTACCGGGATTGCTGTGCGGAGCGTGCCGGCTTCTAATGCGTCTTCCATGTTCACACAAAGTGGCGCGCCCCATTTCGGCACTGCGCCACTTTCAGAAATTTATAGTTGCGCCAGTTATTGCCCCCTTCAAGAAAAAGCCTTGGCGCTAAAAATGCTTTGGCTTATGTTTGGGTTGGTTGGATGGTGAGGGGGATGATTGATAAACATTTCATGCAAAAACAAACCACTAAAAAACGAATCAACCTATTGCTGAGCAAACAATTAACGCAATGAAAACTGAATTAATAAGTGCTAAGTTGAATGTAGCGAAATGTTTGGCAAAATGCAAAAAGAGGAACAACATTAAGCTTAACTGAAATGAAATTCACTAAATTTGGACAAACGACTTAAAATGGATATTCAAGCTTTAAAACTCGAACTTGTAAAGCAAATTCTTCATACAGAGAGCGAAGAACTTCTTAATAAACTCTACTCGACTTTAAAAGTTCAGGGTAAAGATTTTTGGCTTGAACTTTCTGAAGCTCAGCGCAGAGAAGTAGAAATTGGACTAGCACAAATCGAACGCGGGGAAACTATTGCTCTTGAAGACTTTCTTAAAAAAGTTTCATGAATATTCGTCTTTCTACCCTTGCTGCCTATAAGACTAATTTGCTTTTGGACTTCTTAGAAGAAAAATGGTCGCTAAAGACAAAAGAAAAGTTCATTCAAAAGTTTACTGAACGACTTAAAGCTTTAGAATCCAACCCAGAAGGATTTCCAAAAAGTGAAGTGCGCCCTGAATTGAGAAAACTTATTATTACCAAACAGACATCCATTCTTTACAAAATAGCAGAAGACTCAATTTTCATTGTTACATTAATCGATAATCGGCAAGACCCTGACTCGATAGAAAAAGAAATAAAAAAGCACTTTGGCTAACAGCGACTGAAGAAACATGCTTAAGTGTCACGGCTCCGTTGGATAGTATTTTCTCAACGATTAGTTTTACTTTTGACCGAAGCGGCCTTCGAATATCGCACGTTTTTTAGCCGCGAACCTTTAGGCGAGTGGCGCATCACGCGTTGAAATTTTGTTCGATTTTTTTCCTCGCGCGCAGTGGCACACCCCATTTTGACATGCGCCATCTTAAAAGTTTTATAGTTGCGCCAGTTATTGCCACCATCAAAAAAAGGCTTGGCTCTAAAAATGCTTTGGCTTATGTTTGCTTGGGTTGGTTGGTTCGTGGTTCGTGGTTCGTGGTTTTGGAGTTCGCGATTTGATTCAACATTGTGGTATGCTCGAAGTCCAATTATAAATCATGAATTATAAATTATAAATCTCCTAAGCCTTGAAACTCGAACCGCTACTGCAGCAGCACTTCCTTCACCACCTCTTCGCCTAAATGCGCATTTACGTTTCGCACGATGTCTTCGCGCTGGTAGTGCAATTCTTGCCGCAGGGCGGCTGAACTGAGCTTTAAGATAAGTTTTCCGCCCCTCAAGATGATGTCGTCTGTGCGGCCGGCTATGGCGGGACCAACAATTTTTTCCCAGTCGCTTTTCAGGGTGATTTCTGTGAGTCCGCTTTTGAGTCGATACACCCGCAGCATGCGCTCAATCACCTGCCCCAGGCTTTCTTGGTTGTTCTTTCTTTTATGTTGATCGTAGAGCCCCATGCATCAAAGTTGGTCAATTGCCCCTTTGTCGACCACAAATTTTTTCAACGGCACATTCTGATCTTTAAACAAATCAGGAACGCGGTGCAGGTTGGCATCGGTAATAAAAATTTGACCGAAGTGCTCTTCGCTCACCAACTTCATCAATGCCGCCACACGGTGGTCGTCCAGTTTATCGAAAATGTCGTCAAGCAACAAAATGGGCTTGCGCTGTTTCAATTCCTTCAAATAATCAAATTGCGCCAAGCGTAAACTCGTCACGAAGCTTTTCTTCTGCCCTTGACTGCCAAATTTCTTTAGCGGATAGTCACCGATGTTGAATTCCAAATCATCCTTGTGAATTCCTTGGGTGGTGTATTGCGCGCGGTAGTCTCGCTTTCGATGCTCTGTGAGTAAATTGAGCAGCGGAGCTTCATCCAATTGACTTTGATAGACGATGGTTACTTCTTCTGCACCACCGGAAATGAGTCGGTAGAAATTCGAAAAAATGGGCAAGTAACCTTCTAAGAATCGTTTGCGCTCAAGGTGAAGTTCGGTGCCATGGGCGTGCAATTGCTCGTCAAATACTTCGAGGCTTGTAGTATCGTATTTTCCTTCTGCCCATTGGTGTTTGAGCATGGCGTTGCGCTGAGCCAGTAGGCGATTGTAATGAAGAAGTGTATCTAAATACGACTTGTTGTACTGCGAAATAATCCCATCCATAAACTTACGCCTCATGTCGCTTCCTTCTCTGATCAATGCCGTATCAGATGGTGCGATCATCACCAATGGAATCACCCCAATGTGGTCGGCCAAGCGATCGTATTCTTTTTGGTTGCGCTTGAACTTCTTTTTCTCGTTGCGTTTCAAGCCACAAAACACCCTTTCCGACTCACCTTCTAAAAAAAACTTTCCGTCAAGCACAAAATATCCTTCGTCATGACGGATGTTTTGCGAATCGATCGGATTAAAAAAACTTTTGCAAAACGAGAGGTAATAAATGGCATCCAACACCGTGGTTTTGCCCGCACCATTGTTTCCTAGGAAGCAGTTAACCTTCTCTGACAACTCAAAATGTGCGTCTTGAATGTTCTTAAAATTGACGATGCTGAGTTCTGATAAATGCATAAGCGTTCAAAGGTAGAATTTGACCAGAAGAAGACAGTGTGCGAACTGTCTTAAAAAAAATATATTTGCAGCCTCATTTTTAAGGGTAACAATGGCGAAAGATCAGGAAGAAATAATTGTAGACGTAGAAGAAGTTTACTCGAAGACCGAACATTGGGTTGTAGAAAACCAGAAAAGTTTAACGATTATCGTTGGTGCCATCGTGCTGATGCTGGCGTCATACTTTGCCTACAAGAACTTTTACCTCCAACCACAAGAAGTGGAGGCGCAAGAGCAAATTTGGCAAGCGCAGAAGGCATTTGCGAATGACAGCCTCGACCAAGCGCTGTATGGCAATGACGTTGCTTACGGCTTCTTAGACATCATTGATAATTACGGCATCACAGAAACGGCCAACTTGGCCAGCTACTACGCTGGTATTTCCTATTTGCGATTGGGCCAATACGAAGAAGCCATTCAATACTTGGAAGACTATGACTGCAGCGACATCATGGTATGTGCCTTAGCACTTGGTGCCACAGGCGATGCCTACATGGAATTGGGCGAAGTAGACAAGGCGATCAGCTATTACGAAAGTGCTTTTGATCATTCAACCAACGATTTAACGACTCCCATCTATTTGATGAAGGCGGCACGCACCTATGAAGAGGTGGGCGATTTCAGCGATGCGCTCGAACTGTATAACCGCATCAAAGCAGAATACCCCAACAGCAACGAAGGTCAGCAGATCGAAAAGTTTATCGCTCGCGCTGAAGGTCTCGCGAAAAAATAATGGCAACAATCAATAAAAATCTTTCTGATTTTCAGCACCTGCCAAAGGTGAATGAGAAATGGAAGATTGCTATTGTAAAAGCCGAATGGAACGAAGAAATTACGGACGGCTTGCTTGACGGAGCGATGGATTTGCTCATTAATGCCGATGTTCCTGCGCACCACATGAAAACCTTTGAGGTTCCCGGTAGCTTTGAGCTTCCGCTCGGAGCACAATGGGCGATTGAGCGATTCAAGGCCGATGCCGTGATCTGCCTGGGTTCGGTGATCAGAGGAGAAACTGCACACTTTGACTATGTATGCCAAGCCGTATCGCAAGGCATTAAAGACGTTTCAATCAAACACAACGTGCCTGTAATCTTTGGCGTGCTCACAGACGACACCATAGAGCAGTCGCGGGCCCGAAGCGGAGGAATACACGGCAACAAAGGAACCGAAGCCGCTGTTACTGCATTAAGAATGCTTCACCTGCGCGATTCCATGCCTTCATCGCGTTAGAATTTCCTTAATGTTCGGCTTAAAATAAAGGTCGCTTTTCATCACTTTTCCATCCTCACGGTAGATCGGCTGCCCGTTTTTGTCCAACTTGCTCATGTTGCTCCGTTGGATTTCTTCAAATACTTCTGCGATTTTATGCTGCATGCCGTGGCTCAAAATCGTTCCACACAAAATATACAGCATATCGCCAAGGGCATCGGCCACTTCCACCAAATCGCCATTTTGCGCTGCTTCGAGGTATTCTTCATTCTCTTCGCGCATCAGTTTATAACGCAGTAACACCGACTTCTCATCCACTTCCACCGTGGGCGATTCATTGTTCTTGATATTGAAAGCATTATGAAAATCCTTCACATGATTTATCACCTCTGAAAGCAGCATGTCGTTCCGTTTAATTTCAGCCATTTTTGAACGTTAAATTTTTCAAAATTTTGAGGCTCGAAAAATAATAGAACCCCTGATTTATCAAGGCATTCAGCGATGATTAGTTCTTAACATTGTTTAACAGCGGATGCACTCCAAACGGGCGCGTTTATTAACATTTTCGCGTGTCTTCAAATGAAACAAATTGTTGAAAACCTAAATACATGGAAACTGCAACTGATATCAGAGCGCTGAACGAAAAGATTGAAAAGGAAAGTGCCTTCATTGAGCTGATCAATCGCGAAATGGACAAGGCCATCATTGGGCAGAAATACATGATCGACCGCATGATTATTTGCCTGCTATCAAATGGTCATATTTTGCTTGAAGGTGTTCCCGGATTGGCAAAAACCCTGGCCATAAAATCATTGGCTTCTACCATTCATGCCGACTTTAGTCGGCTTCAATTCACCCCCGACCTCTTGCCTGCCGACCTCATCGGTACGCAGATTTACCAAGTAAAAAAAGACGAATTCACCGTTAGAAAAGGTCCGTTGTTTGCCAATTTCGTGTTGGCTGACGAGATCAACCGCGCACCGGCAAAAGTGCAGAGCGCACTGCTCGAAGCCATGCAAGAAAAGCAAGTGACCATCGGTGACGAAACATTTGCACTTCCCAAACCCTTCTTGGTGTTGGCCACACAAAACCCTGTAGAGCAAGAAGGAACATATCCCCTTCCCGAAGCGCAAGTTGACCGATTCATGCTGAAAGTAGTGCTCGATTATCCTAAAATGGAAGAAGAGAAACTGATCATCCGACAAAACATTTCGCAAACCGAAATTCCGATGCCTCAGAAAGTGCTTTCCACCGATGATATTTTAAAAGCTCGCCAAGTGGTGCGTGAAGTGTACATGGATGAAAAGATCGAGCAATACATTGTTGACATTGTATTCGCAACACGAAAGCCTGAAGATTTTGGCATGCCGCACTTCAAAGACTTGATCAACTTTGGTGGATCGCCAAGAGCGAGCATCAACTTGGCCCTTGCTTCGAAGGCGTATGCCTTTATCAAACGCAGAGGATATGTGATTCCTGAAGATGTGCGCGCCATCTGCAAAGATGTGTTGAGGCACCGCATCGGATTGACCTACGAAGCAGAAGCAGAAAACATTACCAGTGAAAACATCATCGATGAAATTCTGAATAAAGTAGAAGTGCCATAACCGCGCGATGAGACCAAGTTTTACTCTAAAGACTTTTATCTAAACGCAAAGCGATGTAATGGAAACCTCAGAATTATTAAAACGAGTACGGAAAATTGAAATAAAAACGAGGGGATTGAGCAATCAAATCTTCTCGGGCGAATACCATTCTGCCTTCAAAGGCCGCGGTATGGCGTTCAGCGAAGTGCGCGAATACATGCCTGGCGATCCCATTCGAAGCATCGATTGGAACGTGACTGCACGGTTAAACCACCCGTACGTTAAAGTGTTTGAGGAAGAACGAGAGATCACCATGATGCTCATCGTGGATGTGAGCGCGTCAGAAAATTTTGGATCAAAGTCGATGCTCAAGCGTGAAATGATCACCGAAGTAGCGGCTGTATTGGCGTTTTCAGCCGTTCAGAACAACGACAAAATTGGAGTAATTCTATTCAGCGACCGCATCGAAAAATACATTCCTCCTAAAAAAGGCAAAAGCCATATTCTTCGAATAATCCGCGAATTAATCGATTTTGAGCCGATCAGCACGGGCACGAACATCAAAGAAGCCCTGAGTTTCTTTAACAACGTGACGAAAAAACGGAGCATCGCCTTTTTGATTTCCGACATGCTGGATTCAGATTACGAAAAGCCACTAAGAATTGCGAAGCGCAAACACGACTTTGTTACACTTTTAACCAAGGATATTGCCGAAGAAACGCTCCCCGATTTAGGATTGGTGCCGATCAAAGACTACGAATCAGGACAAACATTTTGGGTAGATACCTCTGACAAAGAAGTGCGCGCCAATTACAAGCGAAATCGAGATAAAAAAATCCTCGAAACAGAAGAATTATTGCGCAAGAGCGGAATCGATTATACGCATTTATACACCAACAGAAGCTATGTGCAACCGCTGATGCAACTGTTTAAAAAACGAGAATCAAAACGATGAGGTGGATAGTGCTCATAGCCTTGTTGTGCGTTCAATTCGCAAGTCGTGCGCAAGAGCGGTCGCTGGAAATTAGCACCGATCGAGAAAGCATGCTGATTGGTGAGCAAATGACCATGACGGTGGTGATGAAGGGCGCTGCCAGTGACACCATGATCTTACCGCTGATCGAAGACACATTGATTACCCAGATTGAAGTGCTCGAACGAAGTATAATTGACACAAGTTTTGAAGGCACCCAACTCGAGCAGCGCATTCTCAAGCAGTCGTTTACCATTACAAGTTTCGATTCGGGCTACTTCCCTATTTCACCGCGCATTGGAATCATCAATGGCGACACCATCGCGTCAAACCCATTTTTAATTGCCGTGCAAACCATCGATATAGACACCGCCAAAGGCATCATCGACATTATGGAAATTGAGGAAGTGCCATTCTCGTTGAAAGAATGGCTGCAGGAAAACTGGACTTGGATTGCCATTGCAATCGCACTCATCGCTTTGATCACGTTTGTGGTATTCAAATTATCGCAGAAAAAGCCAAAGCCGGAAAAAGAAATTGTTGTTCCTACCAAACCTGCGTTTGAAACAGCGCTGGAAAGGCTGGATAAGCTGCACGAAGAAAAACTATGGCAAGCAGGAAAAATAAAGGCATACTACTCAAAGCTGAGTTACATTCTGAGGGAGTACATCGAGTTTCATTTTTTCATTCCAGCCTTAGAACAAACCACTGACGAAATCATACGATCGCTGCGCCATAATCCAGAAATTTCAGTAGAGCAAATCGGAAAAGTGAAACAGCTGCTCTTTCTTTCCGATTTGGTGAAATTCGCTAAGGAAAGTCCAGTTGGTAGTGAGAATGAACTCAATTTTTCGATCGTTAAGCGTTTCGTAGAAGTAACATCATCGCAGCAAAATCAGACAACAGAAAATCACCATGGCTGATTGGGAATTTGCACATATCAATTTTTTATGTGCATTGGTTGTCATTCCTTTACTGGTGCTCTGGTACGTGCTAAAGTATTGGAAGCGACAGGCCGTGGTGGGGTATTCGACCGCCCAGTTTTTCAAGGGAAAAACCGGTTGGAAATCAAAGCTGCATCACATGCTTTTTGCACTGCGGTTGTTGGCCATTTCAGCCATCATCGTGGCACTGGCTCGGCCACAATCGAGCAGCAGCTGGCAAGACGTAAAAACAGAGGGAATTGATATCGTTATCGCCTTTGATATTTCGAGCAGCATGCTCGCCCGCGATTTTGAACCCAACCGACTTGAAGCCGCTAAAGAAGTGGCGATAGAATTCATCAAAAACCGCAACGAGGACCGCATCGGGTTGGTCGTTTACAGCGGAGAAAGTTTTACGCAATGTCCTTTAACCACCGATCACGACAAACTCATCAATCTCTTTGAGCAACTCGAAAACGGGATGGTGACCGATGGAACGGCCATTGGAATGGGATTGGCCAACGCTGTGAATCGCTTGAAAGAATCCACAGCCAAGAGCAAAGTGGTGATACTATTGACGGACGGAGAAAGCAACATGGGCTCGATTCCACCGCTTACGGCAGCTGAAATTGCGGCAACGTTTGGGGTAAAAGTTTACACCATTGGCGTTGGCACCAAAGGCCAAGCTCCGATGCCTGTGCAAGACATGTTTGGCCGCATTAGGTATCAGAATATGGACGTCAATATTGACGAAAAAACATTGACCAGCATCGCTGAACTCACGAATGGTAAATACTTCAGAGCAACGGATAACGCCTCTTTGGAATCAATTTATGCCGAAATCGATCAGATGGAGAAAACGGTGATCGAAGAAACCCAATACGAAAAGAAATACGAAGAATTCTTCCCACTCGCGTTGTTGGCGTTAGGGTTGTTGATGACTGAATTGATCTTGAGAAAAACACTCTTTAAAAGTATGACAACCCATGTTTAGGTTTGAACATCCATACATGCTCTATCTCTTACTGATTGTGCCTTTGCTATGGCTTGGTCAACTGTTTTGGCACCGCAGAAGAAATAAAAAGCTGGGTGCATCGATTGATGAGAACATCCAACAGCGAATCATGCCCCTGGCCAGCAAGGCCAAAATCTGGCTCAAGTTGTCGGTGTACAGTTTGGCACTTATAGCGTTCATTATTGGCATTGCAAATCCGCAGTTGGGTTCAAAGACAGAAGAAGTAAAGCGCAAGGGCGTTGACCTGATGATCGCATTGGATATTTCAAACAGTATGAATGCAGAAGATCTCTCGCCCAATCGACTCGAGCGGGCGAAGAGAAGTTTACAAGAATTGCTGACGTACTTGAAATCAGATCGCGCTGGTATTGTGGTGTTTGCCGGTGAAGCCTTCGTGCAATTGCCAATTACAACCGACTATTCTGCCGCCAAACTTTTCCTGAGCAACATCCAACCCGATTTAATTGCCACCCAAGGAACAGACATCGGAAACGCGATCGCCCTGTGTTTAAAATCATTCGATTTTGACAGCCCTACCTCCAAATCGATCATTGTCATTTCAGATGGCGAAAACCACGAAGAAGCGAGCATCTCGATGGCTGAAGAGGCAGCCTCAAAGGGAGTGGTGGTTCACAGCATAGGAATGGGGTCAGCAGAAGGTGCTCCGATTCCTATTTACGCACGCGGTCAGCGCTTAGGTTTCAAGCAAAATCAAGAAGGCAACACGGTTGTCACAAAACTCAACGAGGAGATGTTGGCTGAATTGGCTTCCGTTACGGGTGGAATTTTTATTCGCGCCACAAATGCTGAAAGCGGCATGTCGTACATTTTTGATGAAGTAGAACGCATGGAAAAAGTTGAAATTGGGACGAAGATTTACACCGATTACGAAGATCGTTTTCAGTATTTATTGCTTCCAGCGTTAATTCTTCTAATTATCGAGTTAATAATTCCCAACACGAAAACACGGTGGTGGGAAAAACTGTTTGCTTCGTAGTGAAAATGAAAATCATCGTTTTAACATACCTCTTAAGTCTCATTGGTTTTAGTGTGATTGCACAACACCAAAATCAGTTGTATCATGGAAACCAGTCATACATGGATGGAGACTTTGATCAAGCGCAGTTGTATTATCAGAAAGCACTTTCTGGAGATCCGAATATTTTTGAGGGTAATTTGAATTTGGGAAATACCAACTTCAGGAAAGAGGATTATGAAAGTGCCATCAAGCATTTCCAACAAGCGGCTGAATTCAGTGCTGACGAAGTGAAAAAAGCGAAGGCCTTGCACAACCTTGGCAATACCTATTTGCAAAATCAAAAGATTGATGAAGCTATTGATGCTTACAAAAACGCCCTTCGCGCAAATCCAAAGGCTGACGAAACTCGCTATAATTTGGCGTACGCATTAAAAATGAAGCAGCAACAGCAGAATCAGGAAGAGCAAGACAAAGACCAGGAGCAAGACAAAGACCAAGAAAAAGAGGAAAATCAGGATAAGAAGGATCAAAACGGAGATAACGAAAACAAAGAGGAGCAAGACAAGCAAGAAAACGAAGAGCAGAAAGACAAACAAGAGCAGCAGAACAAAGATCAATCAGACGAGAAAAAGGAAGAACAACAACCAGCGCAGCCAAAGCCAATCGAATTATCACCTCGGGAAGCAGAGCAAATGTTGGAAGCGGCAAAAAATGAAGACCAAATGCTGCAAATGAAAATGCGCAAGCAACAAGCAAAAACGAAAAACATCGACAAAGACTGGTGAGAACATTATCGATCATAGCGCTTGTATTGATGAGCTTGGGTGTCGTTGCTCAAACGCTTACTTCTAAGGTGAATCGCAGCACAGTAAATGTTGGCGAAAACTTCCAGGTGAGTTTTGACATTGAAGGTGACGGATCAAACTTTACTCCGCCATCGTTTGAAGATTTTGGATTGTTGAGTGGCCCCAACAAATCTTCGAGCATGCAATGGATCAATGGCAATTTTTCGAGCAGCGTTTCTTACAGCTACATTCTCAGAGCGATGAGCGAAGGTGAATTCAACATTGGCCCTGCCTCAATTAAGGTGAAGGGAAAAACGATCGAGTCACAGCCGATCAGCGTCAAGGTGCTGCCATCAGGACAACGTGCACAATCTCAGCAACAAAAAGGACAACAGAATCAACCGACTGCCGGTGCTTCCGATGCTCAAGAAGACCTGTTTTTAAAACTCTATGTCGATAAGAAAAAGGCCTTTGTGGGCGAGCAGATCATAGCCACTTACTTGCTTTACATGAATACTCAGATTGTCAACTATGCATCATCGCGGCCTGTATTCAATGGCTTTTACGCTCAAGAATTAGAAGTAGATCCATCCGCCAGTTTGGTAAACGAAACCGTCAATGGAAAACAATACACCGTTGCCACCATGAAAAAAGTGGTGCTTACTCCGCAGAAATCAGGCGAGTTATTGATCCCGTCATTGGACATGGAGATGGTTATCCGCGTTCAAGACAAGCAAAGGCGCAGAAGCATGTTTGATCAATTTTTCGGAAGTTTCAGAGATGTGAAGTTAGATGTCAAAAGCAACGAAGAAAAGATCCAAGTTTCACGGCTTCCACTCAACAATCAGCCTGCTGATTTTATTGGTGCTGTTGGCGAGTTCAGTTTAAAAACCAGCGTTGACAGAACAGAAATTGGAGTGAACGAAGCCATCAACCTCAGCGTTGAAATTTCAGGA
Source organism: Salibacteraceae bacterium (assembly GCA_018401875.1). Lineage (GTDB taxonomy): Bacteria > Bacteroidota > Bacteroidia > Flavobacteriales_G > Salibacteraceae > SHAN690. The sequence goes on along the minus strand of JAGYJZ010000006.1, from coordinate 113,589 downwards.
AAAGGAAACTTAGAGTTGATTACCTTACCAAAAATCGAATTCCCAAGCGATTTTGAGACCTACGACCCAAAAACCAAGCAAAACATCAGTGTCACAGCGGTCGGCACGCGAGGAACACGATCATTTGAATATGTGCTTATTCCTCGATATGCAGGAGAATTTAAATTAAAGCCCATTACTTTTTCCTATTTCGACCCAGCGTCAGAATCGTATAAAAAACTGACTTCTGATCCTTTGACCTTTCAAGTCATGTCAGCATCAGGTAGTATGACTGAAAATGGCGCAGCATATATTGCCCCGAAAAAGGAAGATGTGCAGATCATCGGCAAAGACATCCGCTATATTAAAACCGAAGATCCCAACTTAAAGCGAAAAGAAGGTGGATTTTACCGGTCTCCCCTCTTCTACGCACTGTCAACGTTGCCATTTGTGGGCATGGGTGCGTCTATTTTTCTACTTGGTTTTTTCAGAACCCAGAATTCAGATATCAAAGGGATGAAAAGCAAGCGCGCTGCAGGAATTGCGAAAAAACACCTCGTAAAGGCTACGAAGTTGATAGGCGCTGAAAACGAACCCTTCTACAACGCTATTTCGTTGGCGCTTTTTGGATACATCTCTGATAAATTGGTCATCCCCATTTCTGAGCTGAATCGTGAAAAAATTGAAGAAGCATTGCGCGCAAGAGGAATCGCTCAACACACGCAAGATAAGTTGAAGAAAGCGCTAGACGAATGCGAAATGGTGCGTTTTGCACCAGGTGTAGTGCGCGGAAAAGAAGAAATGCTCGCTGCGAGCAAACAAATCATCGAAGCATTGGAAGATGAACTTTAAACCGTTGATCATATTGCTTTTTGCGCTGGTGGCATTGGAGTACACCGTTTCTGCTTCTGAGGGTTTTTACGAAAACCTTTATGATGAAGCGAACCAAGCCTACAAAGCGGGCGAATATGATTCAGCAAAAGTGCTTTACAGCGAGATTGTTCAGAACGGAATGGTTTCGTCTGAGCTATTCTACAACCTCGGAAACACCTATTTCAAACAAGGACAAATCCCTGAAGCCATTCTCTACTTCGAGCGGGCATTAAAAATTGCTCCTGACGATGAAGACGCTCGGTATAACCTTTCGATAGCCAACACTTACATTTCAGATAAAATAACGCCCGTTGAAAATGTCTTTTTAGCGGATTGGTGGAATGCGTTGGTTTTTGCTTTTTCAGTGACCACATGGTCCATCATTTTCATTGCATTGCTTTTTTTGTCAGCGTCTTTGTTCACATTGTTTTCAGCATCTAACAACCGCAAGATGAAACAGCTCGGGCTTATCGGTGGCATCATTGTGATCAGTATTGCTATTGCAACCCTACTTTTAACCAATTCTGCTTTCAATCAATTGAATACGAAGCAAGCCATCGTGTTCGCACCAAGCATCACTGTGAAGAGCGAACCTGGAATAAATGCTACTGATCAATTCGTGATTCATGAAGGATTAAAGGTTGAAATACTAGCCACAGAAGGCGATTGGACAAGAATTCGATTGGACGATGGAAATTCAGGTTGGTTGCAAAATCAATCGATCGAGCAGATATAACTGTCGAAAATTAAGCGATTATCTCGGGCAGTCTAAAATTTTTACAATGTTTAAGACGTACTTTCGTCACAACTTTAAAGCAATAAATTATCATGATTGATACCCTTGATATAGAAATCACTCCCACTTCACAATCAAGACTAAGTCAAGTAGACTTTGACAACCTTCCTTTCGGAAAAGTATTTGCCGATCACATGTTGATCGCGAAATACGAAAACGGTGCTTGGTCAAGGGCGAGCATCCAACCTTTTGGCGACATTAGCTTATCACCCGCTACATCGATGATCCATTACGGCCAATCGATCTTTGAAGGCTTAAAGGCATTCAAGAGTGAAAGCAATGACATCCTGATTTTTAGACCTGAAGAAAACTGGAAGCGCATGAACGCCTCTGCCGTGAGAATGTGCATGCCTGAAGTGCCTAAAGAGATCTTTCTAGGTGGTTTACGCCAATTGATTGCCTTGGACCGAAATTGGGTGCCAAATAATTCTGAAAGTGCGCTATACATCAGGCCGTTTCTGTTTGCTACCGATGCAATGTTAGGCGTGCGCCCTTCAGAAACGTACACTTTTATGATCATCACCGCACCGGTGGGCCCGTATTATGTGAAGCCTCTGCACCTGAAAATTGAAACTGAGTTTACGCGCGCAGCGCTGGGTGGCGTTGGTTCTGCAAAAGCAGCAGGAAACTATGGTGCAGCTATGTATCCGGCAATGATGGCACAAAAACAAGGCATCGACCAATTGATTTGGACTGACGCCAAAGAGCATAAATACCTCGAAGAGGCGGGAACGATGAATATGATGGTAGTGATTGATGACACGCTCATTACTCCACCCCTAAAATCAACCATACTTCCAGGAATTACCCGAAAAAGCTTTTTGGAATTGACCAAAGAAGCAGGGTTTAAAGTGGAAGAACGCCCAGTGAGCGCAGTAGAAGTTATTGAAGCAATCCAATCAGGAACCTTGAAGGAATTATTTGGAGTTGGGACTGCGGCAACTACAGCCCAAGTTGAAAAACTGACCTTTGAAGGAAAAACCTACGATTTGCCATCCAATGCGCACCGTGTGATCTCAAATTCAATCGGACAAAAACTTCTTCGCATAAAGAAGGGCATTGATCCTGATACCCACGGTTGGAATATGACTCTTTAAGCCGCACCAGCAGCTCTTGAGTCCATCATTTTTAAAGCCTTAGAAAAGGCTCGAATGAGTTCAATTTCTCGCTTTTGATTTTTCCGAGAAGGTTTTAATTCGAGACCTATGTTTCGAATTTCAACCACCAATTCAGTTTCAACAGCTGAGGCAATCAAGCGTGCATTAAGGTGCTTCGAAGCATTAAATCTCGATTCGATCATTGCCTCGATCTCGAAGTTATGAGTGTCGGCATGCAAGAGCGAAAACCCCTCTCGCTAGATGGTTTCGCGCAAAATGAGGAAGAGGCTTTGACTCCTGTTTAAACTTATTACTTTGCTTTTCATTGCGGCACAAAGAACGATTTTGTTTGTGACCTTAAGATTAATAGGTTGTAAATGTTTTGATTGAGTACTTTGCACACAAATTGGGGTTAAACTATACCATATCAGGAACGGGCAAAACATTGGTTTTTGTGCATGGTGCATTCATCAACTCTGAGATCTGGATGCATCAAAAAAGGGAGTTTTCAAAAGATTACCAAGTCATTGCCATCGATCTCCCTTCGTATGGAAAATCATAACCTCAGCCGATCGAAGAATACCACGTTGAAGACTTCTCGAAAACAGTCATAACCTTGCTCAACGACCTCAACATTCATCAATTTACGATCATTGGACTTTCGTTGGGAGCGATGATTGCGCAATGCGTTGCGTCTAAATCACCTCACAGGGTTGAAGGCATTGTGCTTGTTGGTAGCTCGGCCTCAATGCGTTTGAGCCTTCTCGAAAAAACCATTACCGCAGTGTTGTTTCCCAAATGGCTTGCCATGTGGCTCTTCGGCAAGCTTACCATCAAGCAGTTTTTAAAATTGTCGTTTATGATGACATGGTTTATGCGCGGCAATAAATGGTTGGGCGGCCCTGATACACGACAAATAATTAGGGAAAGCATTCAAATGATACAGCGTTCAGAAATCAAGAAGATCTATGCAGCCGTGCACACTTTTCGCAAACAAAATTTAAAACCGGGTCGCTATCCAGTGATGCTGATAATGGCCAATACGATTCGCCCGTCATTCATTACCATTCTTTTTATCTGAAACGAGAGCTGAAAGAGCGCGCGAGCATTTATACCGTTCCAAATACCGGACACGCTTGCAATTACGACAATCATGAAAGTTTCAACAGTATGCTCCGCGCGTGGTTGGCAGAACATAAAATAATGGCCAAAGAAGGAAAGCTGATTGCGTTTATCGAAAAAGGTTATACTTCAGAATACAATAAATCGCTCGAAAACCGTCTCGCCAATTGATCTTCTTACCCTCGGCAAATGTGCGGCCATAGTAAGAAATTCCTACTTCATAGATTCTGACATCCTTAATACGCGCAAACTTCGATGTGATTTCAGGTTCAATTCCAAAGCGGTTTTCCTCTAAGGTGAAGTGCTGTAAGAGCTCTCTTCGAAACATTTTGTAGCATGTTTCCATGTCTGTCAGGTTTAAATCGGTAAACATATTCGACAAAAACGTCAAAAATTTATTACCAATGCTGTGCCAGAAAAACAAGATTCGATGCGGGTTACCGCCTATGAACCGGCTGCCGTAAACAACGTCAGCAGCACCCATAACAATGGGACGCAATAAAATGTTGTATTCCTCAGGATCATACTCTAAATCAGCGTCTTGAATAACAATCACATCGCCAGATGCCTCTTCAAATCCGCGTCTGATGGCTGCCCCTTTACCTTTGTTCTTGGGTTGTTCAAAATACTTAATGCTGCCGTCATCGTAGCGAGCGATAAAGCTTTGAATGGCTCCTTTGGTATCGTCTGTGGAGCAATCGTCAACAATAATTATTTCCTTCTCGATGCCTTCGATTAAGACAACAGCCAGCACTTTTCTCAGAATGAGATGGATTGTTTTTGCTTCGTTGTAAGCAGGAATGACAACTGATAATTTCATTGTGCGAGCGAATATAATGTTTGAATGGGCGTTAATATTCCTAATCTTATTTTTGCATCCATGAAGTCCGCTATATTTTTAAGCTTTACATCGCTGCTAATCGTGTTGTCTGCCTGCCACAAGTGCTATGAGTGTACGGTGCAAACCGAAGATTTTGGCCCCGTGAGTAAAAATGTATGTGGAAAAGACAGGACCATTTCTGGACTCATAAACGAGCTCGAAACAGACACCGTAGGCAATGGTCCATGGGTGTGCGAGAAGATTTAACCCTCGCTCTTTTCTTCTTCATTTTCATTTGCGCTGTCTGCCTCTTTCTTCATTCCTTTTATCGTAAGATCAATCTGCTTTTTCTTCGATCTCAATTCAGCGATTTCTCTATTCACGGCCTCTATGCGTTTCAGCAATTCTGCTTTGAGCGGATTGCTGTCGTTTGAAAACTTAAAGAAATCAAGTTTACCTTCTTCCTGCGCCAAAGTCGTTTGTACTTCTCTAATTTTTTGGCCTATTCGATCGCGTTCTGATACAAGTGCATCTTCAGCATTATCATCCGTTGAAAGCATCTCGAGTTTGCTTTCAAAGCGCTTCTTAGCCAGTTCTTGCTTCGAAATACCCAGCGATTCATAGGCTTTGCCGATCACATCCTCAAATGCCTTGTCGACTTTTGCCTTTACTTTCTGCTCAACATTGCCAATGGCCGACCATTCGGTTCGCCACTCGTTAATGATGGCTTCACCTTTCTCTTTAATTCCTGATTTAATGGATTCTGAAAACTTGGTTAACAGTGCTTCTTTTGCCTTGAGGTTATCTTTTGCAGCCTCAACAAAAGCATCTTCTTCTTTCTTTTTTCGGTTAAAGAAATCATCGCAGTACTTTCTAAACTCTTTGAAAAGCTTGTATTCTTCCTGAGGCAGCAATTTTCCTGCAGTGCGCCATTCACGTTGCAAGCCTTTGAGCTGATTGGCAATCGTTGTTCGATCATCACCTCGGTAAATCTCCTTGGCTTTTTCGATCAAAGCGAGTTTACGCTCTTTTGCTTTTTTGAATTCAGCATTGCTCGTTTCTAAAAATGCGTTTCGCTTTTCAAAATACGCGTCACAGGCCTTTCTGAACTCAGTCCACACTTTGTCGTTCTTACCTCTACCTGCATAGCCAATTTTTTTCCACTGCTTCTGATAATCAATGATTTCTTTGGTCCAAGCCTGAACGTCTTTCACGTCAATAAGCTCATGACTGGCAAGTTCTTCCACCTTAGCTACCAGCTCTTTCTTTTGTTGGAAGTGGCCTTCATGTTCGCCTTTTACTTCCTTTCGGTGTTCTCTAATTCGATCGAATACGCTGCTTACCGCAACCTTGAATCGCTCTCGTATTTTATCCCATTCTTCTTGGAATGTTGGACCAACCTTATCCCATTCATCGAGGTACTGATGGATCAAAAAGTCGACTTGGTTGATTGATTTTTCTTGTTCAAGCTGAGCAATTTTTTCGATGACCTCTTCCTTGAGTTCTTGGTTCTTTTTCAGGTCATTGATCTGTAGCTCTCTGTAAATGTTGATGTTGTAATAAAACAACTCAATCAATCGGCTATACTCAGCCTGCAAATCCCTGCGTTGTGCATTTGGCACCGGACCCATTTCGTTCCACTTTTGCTTGATGGCATTGAAACGCTTGTAAGCCTTGCCGATGTTTTCTTCATCTTGAATAAGCGATTGCAGTTCCTTAATCAGGTCTTGCTTTTCTGTCAGATTTGCAGCCTCTTGATCCCTTCGCTGTTTGTCGATCGCTTTTCTTTTGTCGTGATAAATCGAGACTAACTCTTCGAGTCGCGCGTCTTCTGGCTCGTTCTTGTATTCAAATTCATCCTCGTTTGCCTCTTCCCGGTCCTTCATAAAATCAGCCATTTGAAGCTTTAAGGTCTCCTCTTTCAGCGCATTAAAAGCCGTTTGTAACTGCTCGATACGGTCGCGGTTTGGTGCAAAAGATGCGTCTGCCACCCAACCCTGAAGTTCATCTACGATTTCTTGTTTTGACATCGTTACCAAATTAGGCGGCAAAAATAGCTTTATGAATGTGAAAAGCACCGAGAAAGGCAATACTTAGCCTAAAGTTCATGTACCAGGCATCAGTCGGTCAGCATCACAATCGATTCACCTGAATAAAAGATTTCAATGAGCCTCATCATGTGCATACCTTTGGAGGCTCTATGATTTTTGTAAATATTAATAATATCGACCTTAGTGAAGACGACTCAAAATGGAGTGATCTATTCGCTAAGACTTGGCCGACATACGAACGGTGGTTTCTGAAAGAAGGCCTCAAAGCGCGCGCGGGTTTCCTTACTTCAGCCTCTGCCTTCGAAAAAAACTTCCCCGAACTGAATGCAACATACAAGCATTTATGCAAATTGGCGGGAGGCACGGATTTAGCGTCAAGGTACCTTTCGATGTATTGTCCACCGCCTTACATGAGTGGTTGCAGCCAAATTGCCTGGACAAAAGATGCACCGGCCCTGATTCGAAACTATGACTACAGCCCTCGATTTTTTGAAGGTTTAGTTATCAAAACCAATTGGTTGAAGCCAATCATCGGGATGAGCGATTGCAATTGGGGCTTATTGGATGGCATGAACGCTGACGGATTAACGGCTTCATTAACCTTTGGCGGAAGAAGGATTACGCACTCTGGTTTTGGAATTCCATTGGTGGTGCGCTACTGCTTAGAAACGTGCTCTAACACATTTGAAGCCATCGAAAAACTGAAAGACATTAAAGTGCACATGGCGTATAATGTCACCTTGCTCGACAAAGCATTGAATTTCGCCACGATCTATTTTATTCCAGGCCAAAAGAATCAGGTTACCTATTCGCCCGTGGGCACAAATCACCAAGAAGAAATAACCTGGCCCGACTATGCTGCAATGACCAAGACGGTTGAACGAAGAAACATTCTCGAGTATGCCATCACAAATCCGTTCGAGCATCGAGAATCAATAATTGCTAAATTCTTGAAAGCACCGCTCTACAATACCGCGTTTGAAAAAGCCTTTGGAACGTTGTACACAGCCTGCTACGACCCTATCCAGAGCAGTGTTTCTTATTATTGGCCGGGAAAACACCTCCACCAATCGTTTGACAATTTCGAAGAAAAAAAGATCAGCATTCCACTCAAAGCCAGCGCTTCGAGGCATTTTGCATCCTAGTTTCTAGCCGTGAATTTGCTCTGTCTTGCCGTATTTGAGCATCACTTCAGCTTCGTATTCTAAAAACGTGTTCCAAAGGGCATCAACATCCACTTCGTTTTCTCCAAATTTTCTCGCAAAACTCAAAAACATGGTGTAGTGCATTGCCTCGCTGCGCATCAATTCAGCATAAAAGTCTGATAATTCTTGATCGCTTATATTTTCCGACAACACTCGAAACCGCTCGCAACTGCGGGCTTCAATCATTGCTGCCAGCAGCAGGGTGTTGATTAAATGCTGCTTTCGACCTCCACTTTTGTCTTTAAAAAAGACCCGTAAATCGCCCACATAGGGATCTTTCCGCTCGTAGCCGAGCTTCAGTCCACGTTTCTTGAGTTGATCGTGAACGCGTTGAAAATGCTCCATTTCTTCCCGTGCTAAATCGGTCATTGCATCAACCAAATCAGGATATTCAGGAAACTGCACGATGATGGAAATGGCTGCGCTGGCCGCTTTTTGCTCGCAGAAAGCGTGGTCGGTAAGGATTTCAGTAATATTCTTTTCAGCAATATTTACCCATCGTGGATCCGTAGGAAGCTTAAGTCGAAGCATGTTTTCAAATCTTTGCTCAAAGGTAAAATGTCAACGAGAAAAAGTCGTTACATCAACGATATTTGCACTTGTGATTAAAACTATACATGGTTGCCTTGTTTTTTTTGGTTTGCTCTTCCTGAGCGCATGTGGCGATCGGTGTGTTCGACTGGATGGTCCTAGGGGGGAGTTCTTCATGCCTCTTGGAAGATCTGAAAACTTCACGCTGTCAACTCCTGCTGAAATGACCATTGTGAAAGACACGCTTTCTCAGGCGTCACTTGAAATTATTGTTCAGTCTGAAGTCATGGATGAGCTTCAAATCACCCTCGAGGACAAGGCATGTGAAGTAAGCATGAATGCGTGTTTTAAAGATAAACAAACAACGCTTTTACTAGCCCGAATGCAAAAAATCAAAACTATTCAATTTTCTTCTGCCGGTGAAATTACTTCTGGTGAATTGATTGAAGAAGATACGATCTCGCTTAAAAACTCGGGGCTTGGCGACATTGACTTGCTGTTGCTTTCGAATGAAGTGCGCAGTGAATTGAGTTCTTCTGGAAATATCATTTTAGCTGGAGAATCCAATACATTGATCGCATTTAGCTCTGGTTCGGGCGAAACAAGTGCCTTTAACCTTTTCAGCGATACGGTTAAAATTGGAAATATGGGCTCGGGAATTATCGAGGTATTTGCGAATAAACATTTAGAAATTCAATTTTTTAAACCCACCACGGTGCGCTACCGAGGAAACCCTGAAAATATAATTATCGAAGGAGAAGGCACGGTGGTTGATGCCAACCTGTAAAGGAGAATGCTACATTTGAGCATCTGATCGTACGAATTTATTTCAACCTTCTATTTATGGGCAGACCGCATTATTCATTAAAAGCAAGCTCTTTTTCCATTCTTTTCCTTTTCAGCTTCTATCCTGGACTTTTCAGTCAAACAAAAGAATTAACCTTATCAGACGCTGTTCTAAAGCAATACACCGAACTCTATCCCGATCGTCTTTCGCATTTAGAATGGATTCCAGAAACCTCAACCTATTGTTTCGTCCGAGAGGAAGATGGTGAAGCCAAACTGATGGCACATGATTTTAATGCTGGAGAATACACAGAAATCGTTTCGCTACCTCAATTATCCGCTTGGCTCGGAGTAGATTACACGCTCAAGCGATTTCCAAGAATTAACTGGGTCAGTGTTCATAATTTTTGGTTTTCCATTAAAAACGAGTACTTCGAAGTAAACACGGAAAAAGCTGCGGCAAGGCGCACCTTTACCTTGCCAGAGGAAGCGGAAGAAATCACATTCAATGCTGATTTTAGCGCCTGTGCTTTTGTGATGGATCACAACGTATATTACCTATTGGAGAATGGAACTCAAATACAAATTACATCTGATGGCAAACCAGGAATCGTTTATGGGCAGGCAGTTCATCGAAGCGAATTTGGAATTCACCATGGATTGTTTTGGGCGCCTGACAATAAAAAGCTTGCCTTTTACAGAATGGATGAAACCATGGTGGATGATTATCCCTTGGTAGACATCTCGGAGCAGCCTGCTGCCTTGCGCTCCATCAAATATCCGATGGCGGGTCGCACAAGTCATGAAGTGACGTTGGGTGTGTTCGATCCGCAAAAATCAAAAACGATTTACATGAATACAGGTGAGCCAAAAGAGCAATACCTCACTTCGGTGACGTGGTCGCCTGGGAGCGATGAGATGTATATTGCCTTGCTCAATCGCGACCAAAACCAACTGAAATTAAACCGTTATAATGCATCAACAGGAGCATTGGTTAAAACACTTTTTGAAGAAGCGGATAATGAATATGTTGAACCAGAGCATAGTCTGTGGTTCATTCCTTTTAATGATCGGCAATTTATTTGGATGAGTGAACGCGAGGGATTCAATCACCTTTATCTGTATGATGTGGATGGAAATTTGATTCGACCTCTGACCTTTGGAAAATGGGAAGTAGAAGAAATCATTGGGTTTGATGATACACAAAACTACCTTTTCGTGGAAGGATCAGGTGAAACAACGATAGCATTTGACAAAAGAGATGACTCAAAAAATGCCACCCAGCGTTATACCTATTTGGTTGATTTTGAGTTTTCGGAAACAAAAATATTGGATGACAGAAAGGGCACCCACAGCGCAATGCTAAGCCACAATGGTGATTACCTCATTGAACATCTGACGAGTATTGACACTCCTTTCCAGACGACACTTTGGAAAAGTATCGGTAAAAAAATTGAGGTCATTCACGATGCGGAAAATCCACTTTCTGACTATGCCATCTCAACATCTGAAATTTTCAGCATTGAAAACGGAAACAGCGATTTGCTTTATGCGCGAACCATAAAGCCTACCGACTTTGATTCAACGAAGAAGTATCCAGTTCTGCTCTACCTCTATGGTGGACCGCATGCGCAATTGGTTACTGATCGCTTTTTGGGAGGAGCTCCATTATGGATGTATTGGATGGCCGAGCAAGGGTATATTGTAGCCACCATAGATAGTCGGGGGTCAGATAATCGAGGAATTGAGTTTGAGCAAGCCACCTTTAGAAATTTGGGCACGGTAGAAATGGATGATCAGAAAAGATTTGTAGAATATTTATCGGCTTTGCCATATGTTGACAAAGATCGAATGGCTATTCATGGCTGGAGTTATGGCGGTTTTATGACGATAAACATGATGCTTACGTTTCCGGGCTTATTTAAGGTTGGAGTTGCCGGAGGCCCTGTGTGCGATTGGTCATTATATGAAGCGATGTATACCGAACGCTACATGGATACGCCTGAAATGAATCCTCAAGGTTACAAAAATGCAAACCTTATCGATCGGGCGTCAGGCCTTGAAGACGACCTTTTGTTGATCCACGGAACCATGGACGATGTGGTGCTTTGGCAGCACAGCCAAGCCTTTGTAAAAAGCTGCATAGACAATGGAACGCAGTTAGACTATTTTATTTATCCCGGTCATGAGCATAATGTGCAAGGCAAAGATCGACTGCATCTCATGACGAAAGTTTTAAACTACATCGATGAGCGAGTCGGAGAGCCATAACAACCTTCTCTTATCGGCCCAAAAACTTGAAAGAGAAATAAGGCGTTCGTTGAATACATTTCAAGGATATATCCATGCCTTAGAAGAAGATGCGATGACGGACAAGCAGCGTTCTTTTGTCCATAAACTTGAGTATGAGTCAGACCGAATGACAAGGAAATTAAGCGTCTTTGGGAAGATATTCAACGATGATCTAAACTTAAATGATGGTGATTCAAGCATATTCAAAACCAAGGAAACTTTCGAGGGGCTGATATCTATGCTCAGAGTCGACTTTCCCCACGCTTCGTTCAAGTTGAAAATTGACCCAAAAATTCAAGGCCGTAACCGCGGAAACAGCAGCCATGTTATGGACATGATATACGGGATAGCCGTACTCTTGCTTCAACATCAGTCGTCACAACTAACAATAAATCTAAAGCTTTCACAGCTCATAGAAAACAATCAATTCATTGATATTTCTCTTGAAACTGATCATTGTTCGTTCAATGAAACCGATCTAACAACCTACTTAGGTGAAACGTTCGAAGATCCTTTGTATAGCAATTCATTTGTTTCTTCTTTATCCCTTGAACTTTCCAGGAAACTTCTAAAAATGAAGGGAATAGAGCCAAAAATTGAAGTTCTTGATCACGACAAATTAAGGATCGTTTTATACGACCAATGGACTTCCTATTCTGAAACAATCGCATCACGCGACACTCCAAGTGCAAGAAATAAAATCGACAAACTGCACATATTAATTGTAGAAGACGATAAGCTCAACCAATTGGTTACCGACATGATGATCAAGAACTTTGGTTGGACCTGCGATATCGCCAATGACGGTATCGAAGCGCTGGAAATGTTCGATAGTTCAACGCATAATTGTGTGCTGATGGACATCGAAATGCCCAGAATGAATGGCTATGAATGCACGAAAGAACTGAGGAAACGGTATGGAAACAGCACTCCAATTATTGCATTGAGTGCCCATACTTACGCTGGAAACTCAGACACATTTACAACAAAAGGCTTGACGGATTACCTCATCAACCCGTAAAAAAAGACATGCTTTTTTCGAAAATCATGCATGCGATGCAGGTCAATCAGCCATAAACGTCTTTTCAAACATCTTGCTCAATAAAACTACCGCTGTTTTCTTATCTGGCTTTGGTAAATTCTTGGGTGGTCCTTGAGGCGTGTTGTTCGCGTCAACGATGTAAATTTTGCCATCATCCTTATCGCGTAGAACGTCTAATTCACCGAACTCAAGGTTAAAAATTTTACAAAATTGGGCGAGTTGGCTCACTTCGGTTTCACTCAACCAAGCATCAACATTCACAGCGAGTTCAGCGCGATCGGGCACATTCTTAAACCGCTCTTGATTGCTGCGATAATTCAAGTAAACGTGCGGAATCTTTCCTTGAAAGAGAGGAATTCTTATGTCCATCACTTCAGTCGCGTTCACACTGCTATCGATAAATTTTTGGTAGATAAAACCCGGTTCAAGCACTGTAGGGCAGTCAATTTTTCGTCCATCGTGCACGGCATTCTTCAAGCTCTTTTTCACGGCAATACCCTCATGCGTTCGCGGATCGATTTTGGTGCTGTACCCAAACGCTTGGTGCATCGCATCATCTACTTTGTCTTTTGAAATATCGCGGTTATAGAGGTTAATCACCTTTATTGACTTAAGCTCTGATAGCGCTTGAAACTCATCGCGCACCGTATTGTATTCCCAATAAATGGCCAAACGCTTGGCGCGCGAAATGTTGTTGGTGACATTGTAACCAAGGTTATGCGCGATTCGAAAAATGGTGCTTCCACGACTCGGAAAGTGCGGATACACGAGCAAAACCCGTTTAGAGCGACCTAGCACAATCTGCAGTAAAATACCCCCCGCAGCTGAAGCATCTTTGATCAACATCTCAGGCCACGGCATTCCTTTCCGGTATCGATTAAAAACCCCGCGCTTGAATTTTGGAAAAAAATACATGTTAATCTAGAATTTTTTTAAGCTCAAAAAGTGCCGCATCTGACGACCAATCTACTGCCCCCGTTTGCTTAAAAATCACCCTTCCCTCTTCATCGAGGATGAACGTAGCTGGAATTGAACGCGCGTTAATCGCGGCTGGCAGTGGAGTTTTGAGGAGGTAAAAAGGCAGGTCGTAATGGCTGTCTTTCACAAATTTATCGAATACAGCACGATCTTCAATATTCAATAGCACCAACGATAGCTCGGGCATATTTTCGCTGAGCAGTTCCAGGGAAGAAAACTCAGCGATGCACGGAACGCACCAACTTGCCCAAAGACTCACAAATACTTTTTGACCTTTGAAGCTTGACAATTGCATCTGCTCGCCCAATGCGTTTTCAGCAGTGACTTTATAGGCGTAAATGCTCGCTTCAGGAGTATCAATCCTACTGAGTTGACGCGGTGCTTCGAGGTTGAATCGCGCATATTGAATACTCACCCAACGAGGAAAATTCGAAAAATAAAGTACTGCCATGATGCTAAAGAAAATCAAGTTCTTTACCCATTGCTTTTTCCAAAGAAGTTTAATGTTCAATCTATCCTAGTTTATCCCCATTCTTACACGGGCGTTCTGTAGAAAGCAAAACTACTCCATCTTTCGTGTAAACGCCTAGCACAAGACATTGGCTGATGAAATTGGCGATTTGCTTAGGTTCAAAAGACTACCGCTAAAATTTGTTTGCCTATTAAATCATCAATCGCATAAAGTTCAGTCAGTTGAGCACTCGATTGCAAGTGTCCGATTTCTTCTCCAAAATCAACTACAAGCTGATAGGCTGGTTTCCGCGCCTTGCTGAATAATTTTGCCTGAAGAATGGTTCCAACGCGAATGTCGAGTGATTCAAAATTAGAATAAGGCGATGTATCCATAAAGATTTGTAATTTCGACACAAACCTAACGTTATGAAAAGAATTTTTACGCTCATTTCAGCTCTGCTGATCGTTCCATTTCTTCACGCACAAACCACCGTTTTTTCAGACGATTTTGACAGTGGACTAGGCTCGTGGACCCTCACCGGCCAATGGGGCACAACGACCACACAAGCCTATAATGGCGCTAACTCCCTCACTGACAGTCCTGGTGGTTTATATTTAGACAATCAAACCACGTTTGCCACGGTCACTCCGAGCTTTAATTTAAGCACCGCATTAGATGCCAATGTGTTTTTTAGGGTGAAGTATGACATCGAAAACGGATTCGACTATTGCTACCTTGAATTGTCGTCAAACAACGGAACTACATGGACCGTGGTTACAACCTTTAACGGGGAAAACAATTTAGCGACTTGGACAAATTTCACTGCCAACGTTGGTGGATTCGTTGGAAACAGCCAAGTTAAAATGCGGTTTAGATTCTTTACTGATCAAGCCTATCAAGCAGACGGTATTTACATCGATAGTCTGCGCGTAGTAAGCTACAATGTAGATAATGCACCACCACTTATCGTGCATGACCCCGCGCCTCACTTTGAAGGCGATGCCGATACCAATTTTAGAACTGCTACGATCACTGATATTTCTGGATTGTCCAGCGTAACTATGTCGTATACCGTTGATAACGGAGCACCTATAATTATTAACCCTATTGATACCATCGGAAATGATTATGTGTTTGCCATTCCACCTCAAACAGCTGGCGCATATGTTGACTATGTGATTTATGCTACCGATGCATCTGCACAGCTTAACTCAGCCACCTCCGCAATTTACCAATACATCGCTGGAAATTATATCAATCATGACAACGGTGTTGTGAGCACGGTAGTAAACTTCAGTTCAACATTCACTAGTGGCGCAGCCAATCGCGTTTCTTTGGGCAATGGGCTCAGCACGCTAACCACTGCGCTGATCCGAAACTACACGGACGTCAACAATCCAAACGACAGCATCGAAGTTCATATTTGGTCGAACAATGCAGGCAGCCCCGGCACAGATTTGATTACTCCAATCATGGTGTTTCCAGAAGCTAACTTACTCGAACCGCAGCGCATGACGCGCATCGACTTGAGGCCCTATGCGAATCAACTCGATAGTTTAAGTGGCGATATTTTCATCGGATTTGAAGTACCAACGGGTAACGCTTGGATTTGTCAAACAACGGGTGGCAATAACCGCGCTGCGAATTTCAACGGCACCACTTGGACGGCCAATACAACCACCACCTATCATTTCAGAGCGATTACTTCAGAACCTGCAAATCCGCCTACAGCGCTTTTCAGTTTTGACAACACCAACGACCCTGAAATTGCTTTTACTGACCTTTCTAGCAACAATCCCACTTCATGGTCATGGGATTTTGATGATGGCAATACCTCTACCCTTCAAAACCCAACGCACACATTTTCAATGCCTGGAACGTATACGGTGAGTTTAACCGCTACCAATACGATTGGGACCAGCGCGGTGTACTCGTCAAACGTAACCATCGTTAATGCTCTGCCAATCGCATCATACTCGTATGACGATACGAACGACCCTACGATTGATTTTACCGACAACTCTTTCAACTCGCCCACAGCATGGTATTGGGATTTTGGTGATGGCGCTAATAGCACTTTACAAAACCCAACGCACGCTTATGCATTCGCTGGAGATTACAATGTATGCTTAGCGGCAACAAATCAATACGGCACTGACACAGTTTGTGGCAACGTGAATGTCGCAAACGAACTTCCCGTAGCTCTTTTTACTTATGAAGTTGGAAACAACCATGTGGTTCAATTCGAAAACACCAGCTTGCTAGGAAGCCCAGAAGCGACTGACTTCGCCTGGGATTTTGGAATCGCGAATGCCACATCCATTTTTGAAAACCCAACATATGCCTATCCGATCACTGGTGGAACCTATAACGTCTGTTTAGTAGTAGTAAACTCTGTTGGCTCTAGCGCTCCTTATTGTTTGGACGTTGAACTTGAAGATCTCACGGTCGGAGTGAATGAAATTGGACAATCCGCTTTCACCGTTTCACCCAACCCGACTGAAGGACTGGTTAGAATAACCATGAATAGCAGTGCAGCAGCGATAGAAAGTTGCACCGTTTATTCGATGGATGGTTCTCTCGTAAAAACAATAAATTATGTGAATTCAAACCAAACTCAAATAGACCTTTCATCGTTGCCAAATGGGCTCTATTTCATGGAGCTTAAAACAAGCGATGAAGAAGCAATAAAGCTTCCGATCGTTAAGCAATAAAAGGAATTTAACACATGAAAAAAGCCCCGATTTCGGGGCTTTTTTCGTTTAAGGATTGCATTGTGGAAATCTTTAACAAACAAATACTTTGACCTATCGTTGCAGCCCTAACCTTTGTCGAATAGAACGCGTCAAACAATTTGAAGCGTGTAGCTTTGAATCAGCTTGAAACAGCAAATCGTATGAATAGAGAAATAGGTGTTAAAGAGAAGGCGTTATCCATAAATTTAGACGGCAGCATTTACGGGTCATTCGCTGAAATTGGAGCAGGACAGGAAGTATCTGCGAACTTTTTTGCGGCAGGCGGAGCATCGGGTACGATAGCATTAACTACATCAGCCTACGACATGAAAATTTCAGACTCCATTTACGGAGCTTCGAAAAAGTATGTGGCCGAACCACGATTGATTACCATGCTCGACAAAGAGTATTCTAATCTTCTGAATAAACTAGAGTACAGAAAAGAAGATACGCGGTTTTTCTCATTCGTAAACACAGTTGAAATCCTTAACTATTACAAGACAAATAAAGGACACGGCTGGTTTGGATTGAGGTTTCAGTTGAAACCAAATACGCCTCCAAATGAATGCGTTTTTCACGTGATCATGAACGACAATGACGGATTACTCCAACAAAAAGCATTGGGAAGAGTGGGGGTAAATCTCATCTACGCAGCATATCACTATGCCGACAATCCTGAGATGATGCTCAATAGCTTGCTCGATGGACTCGGGCAAGGAAGAATTGAAATTGACATGTTTCGATTATCAGGGCCCGATTTTGAGCATATTGACAATCGCGTATTAAGTCTTCTTTTGGTTAAGAATGGAATGACTGATGCCGCACTTTTTGGTCCAAATGGTGATGTTCTGCAAGCTTCACAAGCGCTCTACAAGAAAAACATCTTGGTGCTAAGAGGGCGTTTCAGGCCGCTCACCCATGTCAACCTCGACATGCTGAAAATGGGATTGAAAGAGTTTAGAAAAGAAGAAGATATCGATGTTGATCGCATTCAAGTGCTGTTCGAACTTACACTCAAAGATCTGAGTGCTGAAGGGCACATTGATGAAAAAGACTTCTTAGACCGCGTAGACATCATCGGAAGTTTAGGGTACACTGTTTTGATTTCAAACTATCAGAAGTACTACACCTTGGTATCGTATTTAAGCGACTCAGTGCGCAACCGAAAAGTTGGAGTAATTTTAGGCGTTGACAACTTGATTCAAATTTTTGACGATAAATACTATGACCGCCTAAAAGGTAGACTGCTCGAAGCCTATGGTATCTTGTTTGGTAGAAACGTTAAAGTATATGTATATCCAGCGTTACAAAAAGACGGAGAAACCCTAAAAACATTGGATGACATAAAATTTGAGGATGAGTCCATTAACCTTCTCATCGACTATTTGAAAATGAAAGGTAAAATAGAGCAGATACGTTGTTCAAACACAGACATTTTGCACATTTTCTCTGATCATGTAGTTCGAAAAATCAAAGACGGTGAAGAAGGATGGGAATACATGGTTCCGAGCATTGTTGGAAATATGATTAAAGAAGGAAAGCTTTTCGGATGGCAGGAAATGGCTGAAAACGAATAACTAAGCATATGATCTTAAAGTTCGCGACATTCATCATTGCCTTTACCTTGGCATTTTCAGGAGTTGCTCAACAACCGTCACTCGAGCTTTTAGCATCGCGCATGACAGGTAGTTTTAGTTCAAAAGCTCAAGCTCAGGCAGACACTAACTTCCTCGATATCAGCTTGAAAATGACCAGAATTTGGGAAGAACAACCCGAAGTCGTATGGCTTTACGTAGAACAAGCGGCTGCAAAAAGTTTAAAGAAACCCTACCTGCAGCGCATCTATCAACTGGTGGAGTTAGAAAGCGGCAAATATGTGCTTTATGTTTTTGATCTTCCTGATCACCAGCAGTATATCGGAGCGCACAAAAAGCCAAAATTATTTGACGACATCAGCATAGAAGAATTGATGTTTTTAGACGGCTGTCAAATAGGCCTTCATTATGCTAAAGGCGTGTTCAAGGGCACCACTGAAGCCAAATGTCCGACTAATTTGGGTGGTGCTTCCATCGCTTCAAACTATGTTGAGATTCATGAGAATAAGATCGTTAGTTGGGACCGTGGTTGGACAGAAGAGGGTAAACAAGTGTGGGGACCAGTCTTAGGCGGACATGAATTACTTAAAAAGTAAGCCTTCCTTTCCACGTCACAAAATCAGTAAACATTTCGGCATTGGGCTCTTCTTTGAAAATTCCAAACACCGTTGAGCCACTCCCTGTCATGGATGCATACAAAGCACCATTTTGGTAGAGCGCTTCTTTAATGCCGCGGATGGATGGATGATTCGGAAAAATACTCGTTTCAAAATCATTGATCAAGACATCCTTCCACCCTTCCACCCCAATACTAGGAATCATTTCTAAGTCAATCCCTGGCGGCTTTGGACGAACTCCAGCATAGGCTTCCTTCGTTGAAATATGAATATTCGGATTAACCAAAAGAATATAATATGCACTTAAGTCGAGGTCGATCGGCCGCATGCGTTCGCCCCGTCCATAAACAAACATGGGTTTATTCTCCCAGAAAAAAGGGCAATCACTGCCTACCTTAGCGAGGATGTCCTTGGCTTCTGCATCAGAGATTCTGAGTTCAAAAAACTCCTTCAAAGCACGTAAAGTATAAGCTGCATCGGCACTGCCACCGCCCAACCCAGCTCCAATAGGCAGTGTTTTTAGCAGGTGAATATCGATAGCGGGAAGGTTAAACCACTCCTCTAATAAGTGATACACTTTAATGCACAAATTAGACTCCGCGTCACCGGGAATCGGGATGCCGTAGCTCATAAAACGAACTTTCCCTGACTCAATCTCCGCAGTGATTCCTGAAAAACCACTAACCTCCACTGCCCGATTTGTAATTTCGATGGCCTCGCGCCATTGCACAGGATAAAAAATACTTTCAATATTGTGGTAGCCATCAGGGCGTTTGCCAGTGATGTAAAGGCCTAAGTTAATTTTGATATTTGGAAAAAGCAGCATTCTGAAATGCGAAGATTGAACTTTTATTAAAGGCAGAACTAAAAATTATTACCGGAAGGTCTTCCCTATGAGTCAGTCAAGTATTGACTAAGTTTGAACCCTCCTAAAATTAACAATTATGTCCATTTGGTTTCAAAATACGAGCGCCTACAATGCTGATGAAATGCGGCAAGGAACACTTCTAGAAACGTTAGACATACGCATCACCGCTTTGGGTGACGACTATATTCAAGGCGATATGCCTGTTGATCATCGCACCACACAACCTTATGGTATTTTGCACGGAGGCGCTTCTGTTTCGCTGGCAGAGAGTTTAGGCAGTATTGGCGCACATTTGACCGTTGATCCAGAAAAGTTTTTTTGTGTTGGCATGGAGATTAATGCCAATCACCTGCGGCCAGTAACAAAAGGACGCGTGGTGGGCACGGCTCGACCTATTCATAGGGGCAAATCCACCCAAGTTTGGAGCATTGAAATAAAAGATGAAGAAGGAAATTTGGTATGCATCAGCCGGATTACAATGGCTGTAGTTCCGAAAAATAAAATCAACAAATAACAATAGCAATGAGCTGGACAGAACAAGATTTAGGGGAAGGAAAAACTGCACTTACATGCACCTTTGAATTTGAAGACTTCAAGGAGGCTTGGGGTTTTATGAGAGATGTGGCCGAGTTGGCAGAAGAACACCAACACCATCCCAATTGGACGAATGTTTACAATCGGGTGACCATCCTTTTGAGCACGCATGATGCGGGAGATGTAATCACCGAAAAAGATCGAAAGCTCGCTGAAGCGATTGACGCGCTTTAATGCATGAACATCACTAAGATTAATCAACTCACGGCTCACAGCGCTGCACTGTACGCCATCGCCCCAGGAAATAAAAGCCATACACTTTTCAGCGCAGGAGCTGATCGTGTGGTGGCCGAATGGGATCTCATTCTCGGAGAAACGATTCCATTTGCCATTCGCACCGAGGCATCGGTTTACAGCTTGCTGCACATCAATAGTCAATTGGTCATAGGCACATCAAACGGCAGCATGCATGTCATTGATTTGATTACTAAAAATGAAGTGAGGCATTTGAAACTGCACGATAAGGCATTGTTTGACCTCTTTGTTGATTCTGTGCACGAGCGCGTTTATGCTTCTTGTGCTGATGGCAGTGTGAGTGTTTGGAATACAGCTGATTGGAGTCTTTTATGGCACCTGAAGCTAACCACAAAAAAAATTAGACGAGTGGCACAAAACAAGGATGCAACTCTAACTGCCATAGCCTGTGGTGATGGCAGATGTGTCGTTTTAGAAAACAAGAGTCACAGCATCGTTTTCGAATTTGACGCCCATGAAGAATCGTGCAATAGCGCAGCATTCTTGCCTTCGGGAGATTTAATCACCGGTGGAAAAGATGCACATATAAGGCTTTGGAGCAGTACTGATGGCTTTCGAATGGTGAAAGAAATTCCCGCGCACAATTATGCGATTTACGATATTCTTGTGAACCAATCGAAGCAATGGATTGCCACTGCAAGCAGGGATAAAACCATTAAAGTATGGGATTTTGATTTTAATGAAAAACCCATCCGCCTCGATCGGGCTAAAATGGGCGGTCACCTCAATTCTGTAAATCGGTTGCTGGCCATAAACGATAATCGTTTCGCATCGTGCAGCGATGATCGAAGCATAATCATTTGGCAAATCGATGAGGATTAATCGTCATGCTCTCGACCAAGTATTGGATTAGCCGCCCTTTTAGCTTCCAATTCTTTGCGCTCTTCCTCGAATTTTTCAAGCTCAATAGGATTGAATCCCGATTTAAAGTCAGGTTTTCCGGCTTCAATCCATGCTGAATACCACAAACTACCCACGGTGATGATGGACGACCGCATCCTGCGCTCCACCATGCCATTCATGCTGAGATGGTAGTCAAGAGAGAAATCACGCGAGTAGGTTTTCACTGTTGAGTTTCCGCGTTGATCAAAGGCAAATTTTCTATCCGCAGGGTAAGCCTCGGTCAATTCGCGCTCAAACAACAGCACCGAATCTACAGCATTGCTGCTCGCCTCTACAGCATCCCAAATATGATTCAGCGGTGAATCGATGTACTTGGCTTTGCCGGTGAAAAAATCGTAGTCTTCAGCATACAATTCCGGCAACCGTGATTCCCAAAACCCATGAATTCCTATTTGATTGGTGAGCTGCCCGTTGTAGTTTTCCGTAGTGTGCAAGGGCACATGAGCATCGGCAATGTAGTGGCCTAAATCTGCGGAAACCTTTAATGCGTATGCAAGATCTTTATTCCGAAACGCGTAAACGAGCCTTCGATACATCACCTCAACATACCACGGCACAATACCATATGCTTGCAGGGTGTCTTCCGTAAACTTTTCGATGGCTTCGTCCCACTCGCGAGGAACATCATCAAACGGTGTTTCGCCATAATGATCGATATCGATGTAATGACGTGGAGCTTCCTCCTTCACCACATACCTCCTCATATCAGGGTCAACTGCATGTTCGGTCACAAACTCTATGTTGTCTTTGTAGAACACCATCAACTCTGTAGGCAAGGTATACACGGCCATACGATTGATGTTTCGGTGACCAAAAAAACCCCAACAAAACACGCTGTATGGAATCACCAACAAGACAAGCAATGAGGGTAGTTTTTTGTGCATGATCGAAAATAATTATTCCAACGGAGTAAAAACGAACTCCAAAAGGAATTAACGAAGAGATAAACTCTATTGGGTTAAGAAGGGAAACTTCACCACGCGGGCAGGAAGCACTTTGTTTCTGATGATGATATTCACCTCAGAACCTTCTGAAAAATAAGGGCGATTGACGTATCCCATCGCGATCGCTCTTCCGAGTGATGGAGCCATCGTGCCGCTGGTAACTTCGCCAATTACTTCACCTTCTTTACTTTGAATTTCATAACCATGACGAGGAATTGGACCTTTTTCTAACACTTCAAATCCAACTAGTTTACGCGAAACACCAGCTTCTTTTTGCGCTTTCAGTGCCTCAGAATTGGTGAAGTCTTTTGTGAATTTTGTGATCCATCCTAGGCCTGCTTCAAGCGGAGATGTTTCATCATTGATGTCGTTGCCATACAAGCAAAACCCCATTTCCATGCGCAGTGTGTCACGCGCTCCGAGTCCAGCAGGCATGATGTTTTGATCTTTTCCTGCCGCAAAAACAGCGTCCCAAATCTGCTCCGCCACTTCGTTTTTGAAATAGATTTCATACCCACCTGAACCTGTATAGCCTGTGGTGGCAACGATCACATCATCCACATGGGCAAACTTTCCCACTTGCACAGTGTAGTAGGGCATCGAAGCAATGTCAAGATTAGTCAACGATTGAATAGCCGCTGTAGCCTTTGGTCCTTGTATAGCCAATAATGAATATTCGTCAGAACGATCAACCATGTTGACATTCTCGGTATTGAAACTTTGAATCCAATTCCAATCCTTTTCGATATTTGATGCATTCACTACCAGCATAAATTCATCTTCTCCGAGGCAATACACCAGCAAGTCGTCTACAATACCACCCGTTTTATTTGGAAGGCATGAATACTGCACTTTTCCGGGCTCCAATTTAGACGCGTCATTGGATGTTACGCGCTGAATAAGGTCGAGCGCACCTTTGCCACTTAAGAAAAACTCACCCATGTGAGACACATCAAAAACCCCCACATTTTCGCGTACATTGATGTGCTCGGCACCCAAGTTTGAATACTGAACAGGCATATCGTATCCTGCAAATGGAACCATCTTAGCACCGAGTGCATTGTGTTTATCGTAAAGGGCAGTTTTTTTCATAATTTGTTTTATTGCGCGGCAAATGTACGATCAATAAATGCGATTAAGCGCCTGCAAGCGCATCGAAAAGTGTCAGGTATTTTTGAGCATTGGCTTGCACTGAATAGAGTTCTTCCACGGTTCTCCTTCCGTGTTGACCAATGCTTGCCCTGAGCGATTCATTTTCAATTAAATCAGAAAGTATTTCGAACCATTCGTCTTCGTTTTGTGGAAGAAATCCATTTTCACCTTCTCGAATTATCTCCGTGTTCACACCTACAGGCGACATCAGCGTTGGGATGCCGAGCGCCATGTATTGCAGTCCTTTCAGACCGCATTTGCCCTTCGCCCACTCGTCATCAGGCAGCGGCATTATGCCGATGTCCAGCGCGTTTAGATCTTCAATTTCAGATTGAGCATTCCAAGGTTTTCCTTGAATATTCAATTCTTCGTGCCGGTAGTTGCCATCCCCAATCACCTCTATTCTGATGCGATCAGCGTATTTCTTTTTCAGTCGATTAAGCACTGGCACTGCATGGTTAAAATGCTGAATGGTGGTAATGCTGCCGCTCCACCCAATGGTTACCGCGCTGTATTTTGATGCATTTCTATTTGGAGTATACATATCCGTATCAATGGTGGTTGGAATAATACTCACGCGATGGTTGAATTTTCTCGCATAATCGGCTAGGTAATCGTTACCTGCAATGATGTGGTCTGAAACAGAAATAATCTTTCCTGTCTTGCCTGCATTTTTAAGAAAATTAAGTGATTTATTGGCGTCAGAAACGTTGCTCAACCATATGCTATCGTCAAAGTCGAATACCAGTTTCGCCTTACTTTTTGCGAATTTCCGTTCGAAAATAGTCGTGCCCGTCATAAAGGCTTCGCGCTGCACAAAGATGATGTCATAGTCGTTGGCACGAGAGGCATCGAGTTGTCGTTTTTTGAAGCTTTTGGCTACGATGCGCGCTTTTTTATCCAAATTTCCTTTTGAGTAAAAGATGCGATCGTCTTCTTCATCAATCAAAAAAGAGAGGTCGCACGAATACCCATTGTCTTCCAGAATTGACAGATACTGTTCAAATCGAAAGCGCTGCGATGGCGACCGATTGAGCCGATGTTGGGCAATGAATAACACTTTTCGATTAGCCATCGCTTAGGTGTCAATTCTCCACGCTGGAGGCAAATTCTCGGTGATCTCAATATTCTCAAATCGACTGCTTTCGCGCGAGCCCACTTCCTTTGCCCAAGCGGCCATCTTATTGATTCCATCTTGCAACGGAGTATACGCACTGATATTAAACGCGGCTTTTACTTTCGAGTGATCAGCGTAGGCGTGCACCACTTCATTGCGCGGTGGCAAGTGATTGAGTTCACCGCTGTCTTGCATGCCATTCATCACCGCTTGTGCCAACTCGATTACGGTGTATTCTTGATCAGCACCAATGTTGAATACTTGGTTGTAGGATTCTTTTACTTCCACTGATTTGGCGATTGCCGGAGCCACATCGTCAATATAACTGAAGGCTCTGGTTTGCTTTCCATCACCAAACACAGTGAGTTTCTCGCCCTTCATCAGCTGATTCATGAATATCCCTACCACATTGCGATAACGATCGCCAATGTTCTGAAATTCACCATACACATTGTGTGGTCTGAAAATGATGTAATTCAATCCAAACATTTCGTGGGCGCATTTCAAATCCATCTCAACGGCAAATTTTGCCACACCATAAGGATCTTCAGGCATTGGATACATGTCTTCGCGCATTGGCGGTTTCTGTTCGCCATACACAGCAATGGAGGAGGTGAAAACGAAACATTTCACTTTGTGCTTCACCGCCTCGTTAATCAGGTTTATGCTTCCGATAAGGTTGTTGTTGTAATTAAACCTTCGGATGAAATGGCTCAAACCTTCGGCAGCATAGGCGGCCAAGTGAAAGATGTAATCGATGGCATGATCGTTAAAAAGTTGCTCGATCAGCTGATGATCTTCAACAGAACCTTCGATGAACAGTGCTCGATCGTCAACATTGTCTTTAAAACCGCCCGAAAGGTCGTCAAGCACCACCACTTCATATCCTGCGTTGAGCAAATGCTTTGTTACGTGAGCCCCTATAAAACCAGCTCCACCGGTAACTAATGCCTTCATGTGTAAGAATTTGCTCCAAATGTACCTTTAATGAGACATTCTCAAAAGCAAATGATCACACCGATTACGAGCATGAAATTATTCCTGCAATCACAGTGTAAAAGCGTCCCTTCGCATCCAGCCAGTAAGGCTAATTCGAAGTTGATTGGCCACCAATACTTCGTGTAAAACCTGATCACTTCGAAAACACACCATTCTGCCATGAATGGGCGAAATGTCGCGACAAGAATCACCCTTATATATTCTTAACTCACCACCATCGCCAGTTTTCCAGTGTTTGTTGAGGTATAAAATGATTGAGAATACACGATTGCCATGATCGCGAAATTGATCGAGGTGTGGCGCGTAAAAAGCACCGATCGGGTAAACAGCATAGTGCAACTCAGTGCGCTCAAGATGCACCCGAAAATAATCTGAGAGGAATGTCCGAAACGAGTCTATATATTCCCAATACACGGCTAAACTTGGCGAAGAATCGTGTTTTGACAACCATAACACCTTGTCACCTCTCACTTCAGAAACACGTTGTTTGGCGACACCTTTTCCAATGTGCGCTTCTTTGAAGTCACCATTTTTATATTCCAACAACGCTTCTTTCGCCAACGAATCGAGAATTTCAGGTTCTAAAACACCATCCTCCATTGCAAAGGACGTTGAAAGCAACTGCTCTGCCATTCGCTCGAACACCGGGTTTATCATTCGGACTATTTTTGTTGCAAGGTGAATTATTATTTGACTCATACATTCTGGCAGATCTTTAAATATTTCAATCGATGGAAATAGACAGCAATTTGGTGTCGATCATCATGCCGGCAAAAAATGCGGCACCGTGGCTAGCCGAATGCCTTGATTCAATTATTCGCCAATCGTTTACAAATTGGGAATTGATTGTTGTGGACGATCACTCTGAAGATGCAACTTCTGATGTACTCGAGGTTTACGCTGATAAGGACATCAGAATCAGGTGTTTTGGTAACCAAGGAAACGGTATAGTTGACGCACTCAATCAAGCTTTGAGAACTGCTAACGGTGAGTGGATATCCCGAATGGATGCGGATGACATTATGCCAGACCATAAACTTCAAAAACTCTTTACAACCTTGCAAAACAGAAAAAATTGCATTGCAACAGGCAAGGTTAAATATTTCTCTGAAGGCAATATTTCGGAAGGTTATCAACGCTATGAACAGTGGTTGAATGAACGCGTCACAAACGAAGATCATTGGGATTGGGCGTATCGAGAATGCGTGATTTCAAGTGCCAACTGGCTTACGCATCGTCAGAATGTGCACTTCGCGGCAGGTGTATATCCCGAAGATTATGCGCTCACTTTTTATTGGTATAGACAAAACTTAAGTATTGTAGGGGTTAAGGAGGTTACTCATTTGTGGCGCGAGCACGATCAAAGAACATCGCGCAACTCTGCAGACTATCAGCAGCGTGCTTTTTTCGATTTAAAAATCAATGAATTCCTCAAAATAGACCATGATTCATCGCGCCCTTTGGTGATCATGGGTAAGAATCAAAAATCGAAATTGGTGGCACAAGTTCTTCGAAAAAAGAGAATCTCATTCGAATATATAGGCCTTGAAAACCTCGAAAAGATGGGTTCCTTGGGAAGGCCTCAAGTGCTTCTAACTGTTTTTCCAAAAAAAGTTGAACGAATTGCGCTCGAGCAGTTGTTGGGTTCATGGCAGCTCACGATGGGGCGAGATTGGTGGTGGTTATAACTCAAGCGTACATTCATCACTAGCGCTAGGCATGATGCTATCTTTGAAACACTCAATCAATCAACCATGCCAGATAAAAACCCGTGTCCCAATTGTAAATCAGAGTTTGCCTATTCCACAGGTGGCGCATTAATGATGTGTCCCGAGTGCGGTAACGAATGGAATCCTGCAGATGCTAAAAGCGAACAATCGGAAAGAATAATCAAAGATGCCAATGGCACTTTACTCGCTGATGGAGACAGTGTGATTGTATTGAAAAACCTTCCTGTAAAAGGAATGCCTCAACCTGTAAAAGCAGGAACGAAAGTGAAACATATTCGGCTCACAGATGGTGACCACAACATCGATTGCAAAATTGACGGCTTTGGCTCTATAGCGCTTAAATCAGAATTTGTGCGAAAGGCATAAAATGAAAGAGCTATTGTGACATTGAGATGCTCGTTTTAGTGAATGCACCTTTGCATCGATAAATTTTAGTTATGAATAAAATAATAATCGTTTATGCAAAAAGGATAAATACCTTTGCCCACGTATGAAATTGGGTGATTTACTTCGTATTTTATTTAACATCGGCCTCGTCTTATGCCTCGTAAACTTGTCGGTGCAATGTTGGTCATCCGGTATATTTATTGCTGAGATTAACGAAGAAATCGTGCATGTTTTAGAGGATGAAACCCCAGCTGAGACTAGCTCTTTGGATAACAAGACACCCAATTCTATTCCAATTTTTTCATATGAATTATCGAACGCCAATGCAACACTATGCGACTATGCAGCGCGTCACTACTTTGAAATCGATTCGCCACCGCCCGAATTAGGATGAGTTTGGCCCTTTCTAATTGAGGATTTCTTTATAACACAACCTTTTATTTTCTTTTCATGTTCAAACATTTTGGCAACGACCTTTCTGCGGGTCTCGTAGTTTTTTTAGTTGCAGTTCCACTTTGCTTAGGGATAGCATTAGCGTCAGGAGCTCCGCTCTTTTCCGGAATCATTTCAGGCATTATTGGCGGTGTATTAGTGGGTATCATTAGCGGTTCAAAATTCGGAGTGAGTGGTCCTGCAGCGGGCCTTACTGTTATTGTTGCTGACGCTATTTTTCGTCTTGGAACAAATGCTGATGGCGTTTTTAGCCTGGAAAAAGGCTACCCATTGTTTCTTGCAGCTGTGGTTATTGCCGGTGCAATACAAGTAGCCTTGGCTTTTGCGAAATCAGGTATTATTGGATACTATTTCCCAAACTCTGTCATCAAAGGAATGCTCACGGCCATTGGGGTAATCATTATTCTAAAACAAATTCCGCACGCATTTGGGCATGACGTCATAGCAGAAGGCTTTGATGGTTTTTGGCAAAAAGATGGCGAAAACACCTTCACCGAACTCATGATCTCCTTTGG
This sequence comes from Salibacteraceae bacterium, assembly GCA_018401875.1. Taxonomy (GTDB): domain Bacteria; phylum Bacteroidota; class Bacteroidia; order Flavobacteriales_G; family Salibacteraceae; genus SHAN690. The sequence goes on along the minus strand of JAGYJZ010000006.1, from coordinate 84,699 downwards.
AGACATTAATCCTTCCGCACTTTTCGTAACCTTAGTTTCAATGGGTATTCTCATCTTATGGGAACAGAAATTCATGCAGAAATTGAAAATCTTCAACATTATTCAGGGACCATTGGTGGTTGTGGCTGGCGGCATTCTATTTACCCGTCTCGTTTTAAACATCGATTCGCTGAGCTTTGAGCCCGATGAAATGGTTGGGATTCCATTAATTTCAGAGGAAGGAGGGTTTACTGCACTTTTTACCTTACCCGATTGGAGCATGATATTGAGCAGCGAGCTTTGGGTTATCGCATTCACAATCGCTATAGTGGCCAGCCTTGAAACGTTGCTTTGTGTGGAGGCAACAGACAAAATGGATCCAGAAAAAGACGTCACTCCTACCAATCGTGAACTGATTGCTCAAGGTGTTGGTAATATGGCGTCTGGAATGATAGGAGGATTACCCGTAACACAGGTAATAGTGCGTAGTTCTGCCAATATTCAATCGGGTGGTAAAACGAAACTCGCGGCCATCATTCATGGTATATTCATCGCGATAAGCGTGTTTATCCTTCCTGATATTTTGAATATGATTCCTCTTTCTAGCTTGGCGGCCATCCTGATCATGGTAGGTTATAAACTGGCTAAACCATCAATTTTTAAAGAAATGTTTGTTAAAAGCAGCGATCAATTCTTAACCTTTATGATCACTTTTTTGAGCATCGTTTTCACCGATCTACTGATGGGAATTGCGATAGGTCTTTCGTTTGGATTTTTCATGATACTGAGGAAAAACTTTACTACGCCATTCAGCTTCAGTGAAACACTTGGAGGCGGAAAACCAATTGAAATAGTGCTTTCAGACAACGTAACCTTCTTAAACAAGGCGAGTATTCTTCAAGCGTTGAACGTAATTCCTGACGGAAGCCAAGTAATTATTGATGCCACAAACACACATTACATCCACCCTGATGTGATCGAAATCATTGAAGATTTTATGATCAAGGCAAAACAACACGACATTGAGGTTGAAGTGAAAGGCGATTTTGATGAAGTCAACAAAAAACACTTGGATTATTTCATGAAGAAAATCTCAAACTCTGATAAGCATAAACCATCATACTTTGAGACCGTTTTCAGAAATTAGTGGGCACGATTAATCGAGGTGATAAATCTCTCGAATGTGGTCAAGGAGTTTAGGAAAGTCGATTTTCAAGTCGATTAACCTTCCTGATTGAATATCAAACACCCAGCCATGCACCATAATACCCCGTTGTCTAAATGCCGTTTGCACCACCGATGTTTTAAGCACATTGACGCATTGCTCTTGAACGTTGAGTTCAACCAAGCGCTTGTACTTACTTTCTTCATCCGTAATCGCATCCAATTCTTTTTGATGAATTCGATACACGTCTCTAATGTTTCTAAGCCACGGATTAAGAATTCCGAGGTCGACAGATTGCATGGCTGCTTTCACTCCTCCGCAGTAATAATGACCACACACAACAACGTGATTCACCTTGAGGTATTTGACTGCGTATTCGATCACCGACATCACGTTGAGGTCAGTATTTGGAACCATATTCGCGATATTTCTGTGCACGAAGGCTTCTCCAGGCTGAATGCCCATAATGTCTTCTGCTGTTACCCTGCTATCGGCACAACCGATGTATAAAATATCAGGACTTTGACCTTCTGACAGGTTTTTAAAGTAGTGTTTATCAAGGCCTAATTTTTCGTCAACCCATTTTTTGTTGTTTTCAAAAATTTTCTGAATATCCATTTAATAGCTGATTTTGTAAATTTGATAGTGCGGGCAAGATAGGGAAACAGAGATGAAAATTACTTGTATTAACAACTAGATGTGATTCGAAAAATTAAGGGTTATTTTCTCGCCCAAATCGCCAATTTATAACCCAGCAATGCCATTGGGAAATACGCCAAGACCAAATCAGTCAAATTAAACCAAAGCGGAGCTGGCAGCATATACACATTCATGGCGCCCCCGATAAAAAAGAGCCCAGCAACCAGAAAAGCTGCCTTGAATTTATTCTTTGTAACGAAAGCCGAAGCGATGAAGGCCCCAACAAGGGTTCCCATGGCATGCGCCAAAAAAGGAAACAAAAAATGCTTGGGCTCGAAGAGATGCATGCTTGCCAAGAGTCCTTCCATGGAAGTAATATCAGCGCCTTCTGGAGGCGGAATGACTGAACTGCTGAGGCTGATCAAGCTCATATTGGCGATGCTGCCAAGCACTAACCCGCCAGCAACGGCCAAACTATTCTGTAAAATTGGTTTCATAATCGGTGGTTAAGGGTTGAAAAATAGCATAATCTCTGAACGGAAAGTATACGCGCAATGAGAAAGATTGAATTTTAAAGATTTCACGTGACTCAAAAACTCAATTCTCTATATTTCCACACCGCAAAACCATCAATTTTTGAATTGGAAATCCATCAATCGATCACTAGGGCCCGGACTGCTATTTGCCAGCACATCAATCGGAGTATCGCACTTAGTGCAAAGCACGCGCGCTGGCGCTGAATTCGGATTTGCTCTAGCAGGAATTATCATCGCTGTCAATGTATTTAAATTTCCATTTTTCGAGTTTGGTTCGAGGTACGCTGCCGCGAAAGGCGAAAGCCTGATTGACGGATACAAGCGACTTGGCAAATCTGCATTGTGGATGTATTTTTTAGTAACCATCCTATCGATGTTTTTCGTGAGTGCAGCAGTTGTACTGGTCACTGCTGGGTTTATGGACAACTTATTTGGAATAAGCACACAATGGCCTCACCTTCGTCTTCTCCCCTCTATCTTGATTTTTTTAGTGTGTTTTATCATCCTCTATTTTGGAAAATTCAGCACACTCACTGATGTAATCAAAGTGATCGGCATCGTATTGTTCGTTTCCACGCTTTTGGCATTTATTTTAACGCTATTTCACGGCAGAGCACCGCATGTTTTGGGGTTTACCAAGCCCGATATTTGGAGCGACAGCAGCATATTCTTCATCATAGCATTGATGGGTTGGATGCCCACGGCCTTAGACCTTTCTGCATGGAATAGCTTGTGGACATTGGAAAAAATGAAAGATCCAGAAACGGCACCATCGTTCAAAGAAATCATCACAGAATTCAATTGGAGTTATTGGATTACAGCGGGGCTTTCGCTTTGCTTTTTAACCTTGGGTGCCTTCTTAATTTTCGGCACAGGTATCGTTATGCCCGAGGGCAGCGCGGCATTTGCACATTTCATTGTGAATCTTTACGCGTCATCCATAGGACAATGGAGTTATTGGATCATCGCCTTGGCGTCATTTTCAATCATGTTTGGCACCTCAATCGGTGTTCTTGACGGGTATGCAAGGGCTTTTAATCATACAACTCGATTGATGCTTAACTCAACCATCGACTTTAGTACTGCTAATTCCACTAAAGGATATCGAGGAGCGATAGTGTTGATTTCAGCAGGCGCTTTTGCCATCATTGTGTTTTTTATGGATCAGTTTAAGCATTTGATTGACTTGGCTACCACCATTTCTTTTGTAGTGGCACCTTTTATTGCTGTTGCCAACCTCAGGCTTGTTACGAATCAATCGATGCCTGAGCAACACAAACCCTCAAAACCACTGCTTGCAATTTCTGTTTTGGGTATAATTTTCTTAAGTGGATTTGCGGGGTTTTATATATGGAAACAGCTGCTTTAGGCAATGGTGTTTTAAGCCATATTGATTCCAAACAAATACCCAATCAATGCCGTGACTCCCATAGCAATCGTGCCCCAAAATGTTATCCTAAGCACTGCCTTAGAAATGTTCGAGCCACCCGTTTTGGCGGCTACGGAACCCAAGAGTATTAAAAACACAATCGTGAAGGCGTACTGCAAGTAAATCATCAGGCTGACTTCACCAAACATGGCAACAATTACGGGAAGCACTCCACCAAAAACAAATGCACCGCCCGATGCGGCAGCTGCTTGCAAAGGTTTTGCTTGTGAAATTTCGTTGATCCCTAATTCATCGCGCGCGTGGGCTCCAAGGGCGTCATGTGCCGTTAACTCTTCGGCCACCTTCATCGAAAGCGCTTCAGAAAGACCACGTTCTTGGTAAATTTTTGCCAATTCAGTCAATTCCGACTCGGGCGTTTCCTTCAGTTCCAGCGCTTCTCTTTTCAAATCAGCCGATTCGAGATCTGACTGCGAACTCACCGAGACATATTCACCTGCTGCCATCGAAAGCGCTCCAGCAACGAGGCCGGCAACACCTGCCAATACAATCGGTTCGCGCGTATCACTTGCCGCAGCCACCCCAATTACAATACTTGCCGTTGACAATATGCCATCGTTGGCGCCTAATATAGCAGCTCGAAGCCACCCACTTCGCATCACATAATGCTTCTCCGTTTCCATTGGGCTAACGTACGAATTAACCCAACAATAAAGGCAGCAAACAATTTGAGCAAATCATTAATTTTTTGTTTGGATCGTCAGTCAGTTTTCTGAATACTTCTGCCACACATGTAATTGACTTTGTTATTTTTTTTTAGAATTTACCTACAAGCTTTTGTAATATTTGTGGCAACTGAACCATGCAAACCATGAACGAGAAGGAAAACGATCAGAAGGATAAAAAAGCTAAATTCAATATTTCGTACTCAGAAGAAGTTGCTCAGATCATCAACAACCTAAACATCAACCTCGTACTGAGTACCTACCAGGCCGGAAAGGTGATTTTTATAGCTGCAACTTCTGACACAAAACTTTCGCAAACCCCTGTCAACTTCAAAAAACCGATGGGAATTGCATCAGGTAAAAACATTCTTGGGATCGCATCTATTGATAGGGTTGAAGTGTTTACAAACCATCCCGGACTCGCGAAGACATATCCTGGTAGACCTGACCACTTTGATACAATGTTCTTTCCTCGCACTACCTATCACACAGGCATGCTCGACCTCCATGACTTGCATTGGACACCAAAAGGACTCATCGCAGTTAATACTAGGTATTCCTGCATCTGTCGATTTGACTATAGATACAATTTCACTCCAATTTGGCACCCCAACTTCATTAGTAAGTTGATACCAGAAGACCGCTGCCATCTAAATGGATTAGCCATGCAAAGCGGTATTCCGAAATACGTTACCGCGCTCGGTAAGGGCAACGAAAAAGAAAGTTGGAGAAACGGTATTGAACGTAACGGGGTGTTAATCGATATCGATTCAAATGAAATCTTGTTGGAAGATTTGTGCATGCCACATTCACCAAGAATTCACAATGGCTCCATCTATCTTTTAGAATCAGGAAATGGCAATTTAGTAAGGTACAATTTGATGACTCGAAAAAAAGAATTCGTGTGTTATTTGAGCGGTTTTTCAAGAGGATTAGCGATAAAGGAAAATTATGCTTTCATCGGAATGAGTAAAATTCGTGAAGAAAGTAAGACTGCCAAAGTGCTACCTGTATCCAAACTAGCTCAAGAATCAGGTATTGTGGTCGTTGACCTACAAACCAACTCTATCGTTGGAACAATAAAATATGAAGGCGGAATTGAAGAAATTTACGACCTTCAAATCATTCAAAACACTGCTAAAACAGCTCTTATCACAAATACAAACAAGACTGCGAATTTAGCATCCGCCTCTCCCGATTTATTTTTCTGGCGTGATCCAAAAGAGGAACAAAAGTCTGAAAGCAAAGATTAAGTCTAGAATTAATGTGGATAATAATCAGATTTCAAAAAGTACTGATTGAACAACGATCAATCCATTTTTTTTGCATATTTTTATTTTGATCTATTGAGAAACGTATCTTTGCGTTGCAATCTAATTTTACTTCGAAAAATTTAACCTATGAATATTAGAGAAGACGTTCGTTCTAAATTTATCATGGTTCTCGTAATTATTGTCGTACTGAACCTTCAAAGTTGTGGCAAATATGATGAAGGACCAGCCGTATCTCTAAAGTCTAAAACAAAGCGACTCGCCCAAACTTGGGATTTAGCTGAAATTGACGGTGAGACTCCAATTGAAGATTTCTTCGATAGTTACAGTTATCTCGGAACTTCTTTTGAAGTCAACGATGTAGATATGGAATTTGACTTTCAAGAAGATGGCGACTTTGAAATAGACGCCAGTTATAATGTTACGATTGAGAGCACTTACTACAGCTATTATGGTGGAAGTTACACCTATTCTAACGATTATAATATAGACATCAACATTGATGGGGTTTGGGAATTTTCTTCTGATAAAGAAGATATAGAAATTGAATTTGACAATAACGAATACGCAGATTATCTTGATGATTTTGATAAGCGTGAATACAAAATCTTAAGACTGACCTCAAAAGAACTAAAGTTGGAGGCTGATAATGGAGCTGAGTGGTCGTTTGAAAGTTAATAATCAACATATAGATTTCCTAAAGAGTCAAGCACAGCTTGGCTCTTTTTTTTGTCTCATTCTTACCCCAGAAGCATGTTCTTATTATATGCTTAACAACCCGAAATACCTCAAATCTAGCATAGCATCAGAAAACCAAAAAGATTCAAAATTTGGAAAATGCTTTTCATAGTCACTCTTAACACTCCCAATGGTTTTTAAAGGCTGCGTTAATACAGTAGAAGACGCTAGAATGTTCAATAACCATTCTGCTTGTGGCTTTGGAAGGGCTAACTCTAAACTATCATTCACAGAATTGAAGGTCATTTGAAGATAAGGATGTTCTTTTCCCTTCTTACTTTTCGTGAATTCATGAACCATTGGGCTGATACCAATCCATATCAATTTTGCATTGGATTTTATATCCTGTGGATCTCTTAACTCCAAACTATGCTCGATATAATCAGGTGAAATTGCTGATCTCGGTATTTTAAAATCAAACCACTCTTGCAATTCAAAATCAAAGCACATGTCGTGCATATAATTGAACAGCGATTTCTTCAATCCAAAACTGAATTTATCATGGTCGATTCCCGTAGAATCAATAAACTGAATGTCGTTGTTGGCAAACGTGATGTGATTCAACTGAGGCACTACGCCATAGGCACTCGGGTTCATCCCAACCGGGCTGTGCGCGGTCATGGCAAATTGGTGCCAAAAACCTGATTTAATTACCCCCACCTCAAACAACTGCCTCACCATTTCAAGGCTATCTATGGTTTCTTGCTCTGTTTGTGTGGGATAGCCATACATCAAATAGGCATGCACCATTATGCCCGCCTCAGTGAAGTTGCTTGTTACGCGCGCCACTTGTTCAACGGTTACACCCTTTTGAATCAGCTGCAATAATCGATCGGAAGCAACTTCCAATCCGCCCGAAACAGCGATGCATCCTGACGCTTTAAGAAGGAGGCACAAATCGCTTGAGAAGCTTTTCTCGAACCGAATGTTGGTCCACCACGTTACCGTGAGATCTCTGCTAATAATTTCGAGTGCCAACTCACGCATGAGTGCAGGTGGTGCCGCTTCATCCACAAAATGAAATCCTTTTTCTCCGGTTTGAGCGATAAGTTCTTCCATTCGATCAACCAAGAGCTTAGCCGCAATGGGTTCATACAATTTGATGTAGTCTAATGAAATATCGCAAAACGTGCACTTGCCCCAATAGCAACCGTGAGCCATGGTCAGCTTATTCCAACGTCCATCGCTCCATAAACTGTGCATTGGATTGGCGATTTCAATCACTGAAATATAGTCATCGAGTAAAAGATCAGAATAGTCAGGCGTTCCTACTTGGCTTTGCTTGTAATCTGATTGTGTAGAATTGCTGACATAGGTTACAACGCCATCGCTAAGAAGAAAGGTGCGTTTATACACAGGTTTGTCGAAGCTATTTAAAGTATTTTGAATCAATAACTCAATCGGCAGCTCACCATCATCAAGGGTAATGAAATCTACATAATCAAACACGCGCGCATCCGACAATGATCGCAATTCGGTATTCGGAAAACCACCGCCCATAGCCACGTTAATGCTGGGATAATTCTCCTTGATAAACTGACCGCATCGCAATGCACTGTATAGATTTCCTGGAAACGGAACCGAAAAACACACCAACTTTGGGTTGATTCGAGACAATTTCGCCTCTAAGATGCGCAATGTTATTTTATCGATGTGCGTTAATTCTCGCGTCAGGTGATCGTGCAGTTCATTAAACGAATTTGCACTTCGGCCCAAGCGCTCGGCATAGCGACTAAATCCAAAATGATCGTCAACGCACTCAACAATAAAGTCAGAAAGATCTTCGAGGTAAAGCGTGGCCAAATGTTTTGCTTTATCCTGCATTCCCATATTGCCAAATGCCCAATGCAAATCATCTACCTGAGCAAACCTGCTGGCTTGCGGAAGAAAATTATCGCTGCAAAGTTGGCGCGCAAATGTGGGCTGTTTGCCTTGTAAAAAAGCAATCACATCATCAATCGTACGTACATAAACATGACTCAACGAGTTGATTCTATGCGCATTGTCAGTTGTTATTTTGGGCTGCCCCACGTTAAACACTTCTTGCAGCCCACCCTTAGAAAAGACATCTAAAATCACTTCAATACCGAGGTCCATTTGATCAGAATCAATGGCTTTCGTTCGCAAAAAACCCTTCAAATATGCCGTTGCCGGATACGGAGTATTCAGTTGAGTGAAAGGCGGTGTTATGAGAAGAATATCTTTCAGAATGGCATCATTTGCTGGTCATACAATAGTAGCGTTTAAGCCAATGCTAAGCTTTTTAACGACCTGAAATTTCAACGGTTTAGCTGCTTAGCTTTCGCTTCCCGACTTTGACTTTCGGTAGAGAAACGTATGAAATACGTTGCGCTTGGCAAATCGCAACTGCTTATCTGAATTGTGAAACTTATTGAACACATTCTTCGAAACTCCAAAGTATTCATATGTCATTCCATTGCCAAATGAAACCTCAAGCAGAAGCCCTTTATGCTTGTAATCTGTAATTCCTGACTCGATCACATTTTCGGTGTAATCGGCAAGATTTGCCGCCTTGGTTTCGGGCGCAATACTGACCAAAAAGTGATATCCATCAATCACCTTTCGGCTCATCAACTCTGCTTCATGGGCTTTTTCGTCACCGTCTTGAAACTTATCAGGATGCCACACTTTCACCAAATTACGGTACGATGTTTTAAGGTCGCTCAAAACAATTTCATTCTCAACGTTGAACAATTTTTTATACTCTGCGATCCTTTTCATATGATAAATTCCTTTGGCGCGTCTTCGTTAAAAATAAGCGTGCAAAAGTATGCTCAATTCCAACGCCAAAATCATTTTAAATCAATGGTAAGTTTGATCATTAAAGGCCTAAGTGATTGTTTATCTTTACCCTATGAAAGGCGCATCAATGGGCGAAACGCAGCGTCAACCGAACTACTGAGCAATGGCTTTTTGGATATTTCGCATCTCAGAGCCGGCATTTACACGATTGTGCTATCGCGCAAAGGCATCACATTTGCCAAAACAACGCTGTTCATCGAAAACTAAACTTCATTCCGCTCATCTCTAGCGTTTGGCTTCATATCGATCGAGCAATTGATTGGTTTGTTTCTGCAATTTTTGTTTAAAGAAGGGCGTCCAACCCATGGCGTAACCTGTTATGCCAAGCGCTTGTCTTGACCAACTGAAAAGGTTAAAGTTGTCTTTGTGTTCAACAATCTTTCCATCCCTGAATTTAAACGTTGCTGTGATGCGGTTGTGCACATTTCGCTTGGTTTTGCTAAAAACATACACAGCCTCCCAACGCGCTGAGCCACCCGTTTCCGTGGCTTTCACGTCAGAGTATTGCACGATGAATCGCTTGCCTTTTTGCGATTCGCACAGCATACGCCACATGTTTTTTGCCCGCTCGCCTGACAAACGGCCAAACGCAGGATCGTCAAAAACAACTTCATCGTGGTAGAGAGAAATCATGGTTTCAGCATCTAATTCTGCAAAAGCAGTATAGAATTTGTCAATCGCTTCTTTCATCAATTTTTGCCTTAGCCATCAAATGTATCTCAAGCAAAACAGGTTTACTCTCGTTTGATGAAATTATTGAAAAGTCGCCTCAAAAAGTATAGCGACTTATTCTTAGATCGTTTGCAATACTTAATCTTCATTGTGATCAGGGTGATTGAAATGCTGATCATGCTCAATAAATAATTCTACAACAATTCTTAAAAAAGAATATTCGGGCTTCGCTGCGTCTACTTTTGCCGTATTAAATCCAATTCACATCATGATCGAGTTTAGCATTGAAGTCATTCAAACGATCGTAGTTATTGCTCTTATGTTCATTATTCGTTTGGTTACCAAAAGTGCCGTCAGCCGAACATTGAAAAAATTTCAATTTAGCTACGACCGCAGAAAAATGATCGTTAAGTTGACTAATATTCTGGTGAGTCTAGCAGGGTTCTTGGTAATAGCGGCCATTTGGGGAATTAAACAAGAAGAACTTTTCATATTTCTATCATCGGTGCTCACAGTAATGGGCATTGCCTTTTTTGCCCAATGGTCACTTTTGTCGAACATTTCAGCTGGAATAATTCTCTTTTTTAATCATCCAATGAAGTTGGGTGATCGAATAAAAGTGCACGACAAAGAATTTCCAATTGAAGGTGTAGTAAAAGATATTAGCTACTATTTCGTTCACATTGAATCTGACAAAGGCGAAAAACTGACCATTCCAAATTCAGTGATGCTGCAAAAAATGGTATCGATACAAAATGCCTCTTAAGTTGATTACATGTCTAGAATCATATATTGCTACCCCAAACTATTGGCAAATGAACCCAATGAATTTTAAGCACATCAAAAAACTGAGTCCGCTCAATCAACTTCCCAAAAATATTGCTGTTGGTAGTCACCGAGATGAAGAATCAAACCTTTTTTCAAATGGCAACGTCCCCATTGAAAGCATCACTCGCACCATTAACGTCTATCAGAATTAATCTATGAAATCAATACATAAGGCGCCCTTACCCCTGCTGACGCTGCTGATGCTCAATTTGCCTGTTTTTTCTCAAAATTGGAATTTAGTGAAGAGGTCGGATGGTATTGAGGTGTATACCAAAGAAGTCAGCACATCCAACTTCAATGCTTTCAAAGCTGAAATGACCGTAAAAGCCAGTATTGAGGACCTCGAATACATCTTAAAAAACTTAGACCGCTACAAACAAATCTTTCCCAACACGAAAGAACTAACCATCATCAAACGCATTGGCGAGAACAAGCACATTCAATATTCGCATACAAAAGCCCCTTGGCCGGTTAGCGATCGGGACGGTATTTTTGAAATGACCTTCAAAAAAGATCCATCAACGGGCGGATTCAGCTCAATCGCAAGGGCGCTTCCTGATTATTTACCTGAAAAGAAAGGCGTAGTTAGAATTCGCACCTCAAAAAGCAGCTGGGATGCCATTCCAAAAGAAAATGGCTTGATACACATCATTTATCAAGTGGAAGCCGAACCTGGAGGGAACATTCCAGATTGGTTGGCCAATAGCGCTGCCTCTGAACTTCCATTTAACACTTTTACCAACTTGAAAGAGGTGCTTTCAAAATAATTCACACGTGAACGAGTTTTCTTTTGATGTAATCATTGTGGGCGCTGGTCCGGCCGGATGCACTGCAGCATTGGCACTGTCTGAATGCTCACTCAATGTGGCCTTAATTGAAAAATCCACCTTTCCAAGAGATAAAATTTGCGGTGATGCGCTGAGTCCAGATGTGATAGCACAATTGCAGAAGCTTCCTATCGACTCTAGCAGTTTTATCGATGGTTTTGATAAAAAGCTTGAATGTAAGGCCGTTCGATTTATTGCACCGAATTATTCATATTCAGATATTTCTCTTGTCAATTACAACCTTAGCGGATATATCTCACCTCGAATTGACTTCGATAATTATCTTTTCGAACAAGCCAAGCAATGCAAGAACTTGACAATTTTTGAAGGCCAAGAAATTTCGTCCATCGAAGAGTCGCCCACCGAAGTAAGGGTATTAATGAAAAGTGGAGTGCGCTTAGAATCTCCAATAATTTTAGGTTCAGATGGCGCCAAATCACTGGTTAAACGAACCCTTCATAAAGAGAAACCCGATAAAAATCATTACTGTGCCGGCATCAGAATGTATTTTGAAGGAGTCACTGATTTTTCAGATTTAAATGCTGTGGAGCTGCATTTCTACGATGAACTGCTGCCTGGCTATTTTTGGATATTCCCACTACCTGACAACAGAGCCAATGTAGGAATTGGAATGCTCTCTTCCTTTGTTTCTAAGAAAAACATCAATTTAAAGAAGGAACTTATTTCCATCATAAAAACACACCCGAACGTCAAAGACAGGTTTAAAAATGCAACGATTGTTGATGACGCTAAAGGCTTCCCCCTGCCTTTAGGGAGTAAAAAACGATCGATTTCTGGAAATCGCTATTTATTGCTTGGCGATGCCGCTTCGTTGATCAATCCTCTATCGGGAGAAGGAATTGCAAATGCTATTCGAAGCGGAAGGGTTGCTGCAGAACATTTGATCCGATGCCATGCAACCAACAGATTTGATGCAGCATTCAACAAAGGCTATGACAGAGAAATCTATAGAAGAATGTGGAATGAATTGAGGTTGAATTATTGGACTCAAGTATTTATGCGCAATCCTAGGCGATGTAATTGGATCATTCAACACGCCATAACAAATTCATTTGTGAAAGCCATCGTTATGAGTGGCTTCAACGCGAAGAATGCATTCAGTAAAATCCTCAAAAAGTAAACTATCATCACTGCAACCTCAGATAATTCGGTGTACAACAGCAAATTGATGGTGAGATAACACCCGAGAAATTATTCCGTTTGTACGTTTTTCTTACCAGTCAACACGATTCCTTTCGAACCATGAAACATTGTCATTTCTTTGGCCTCAAAATCAAAGCATGCACGTCTTAAAATTGGCGCTAATCATTCTCGCTGCCGTTGTTTTGCTCTTGGCAATTGCAGGGTTCTTTATACTGCAACAGCCTCAATTCGGCAAAAAGCCAACGGGTAATCATTTCGATGAAGTAAAGCTTTCACCCCAGCACAATGGCTCTAATTTTAGGAATCCCGGTGACATAGAAATGGTGATGAATTTTTCAAAGTTCATCCAAATCATGAAGGCATACATGAAAACCGTGGATGGAAAACGCCCTGAATCGATGCCAATCCTACATCCTGATACAGGCATTATCGCGTCTTCACCCGATACGATTACTGCGCTAACATGGTTTGGCCACAGCGCATTTTTACTCGAAATGGATGGTAAAATAATATTGCTCGATCCTATGTTCGGGCCAGCCGCTGCCCCTTTCACATTTCAAGTCAATCGATTTTCAAATGATCTTCCCATCGCCCTTGAAGATTTGCCAAAAATCGATGCCGTGGTTTTTTCCCACGATCATTATGATCATCTCGACTACCCTACGATCATGTCAATCAAAGACAAAGTGTCGGCATACTATGTTCCACTTGGACTTGGAAGCCACTTGCAACATTGGGGAATTGAAGAAGAAAATATTCACGAATTAGACTGGTGGCAAGAAACGAATTTTGAAGGCATAACGCTGGCATGCACCCCATCACAGCACTTTTCTGGTCGTGGTATCAGCGACAGAGGCAGCACACTATGGTCTTCGTGGGTAATCAAAGGGAAAAAGCACAACCTATTTTTCAGCGGAGATTCAGGTTATTTCTTAGGGTTTAAGAAAATCGGAGAAAAGTATGGACCCTTTGATTTGGCGATGGTTGAGTGCGGTCAATACAATACACTCTGGCAAGAAATTCATATGCTACCTGAAGAATCAGCCCAGGCTGCGGTTGATTTGAACGCAAAAATGATGATGCCCATTCATTGGGCGATGTTTGAACTGGCGTTGCATCCCTGGAAAGAACCTGTCGAGCGCCTTTCCATAAAAGCAGAAGAACTTAATATGCCCATTTTTACGCCTAAAATTGGCGAACGCTTTACGTTGGGCACTCCTCTATCGTCTGAAAAATGGTGGGAGCAAGTGAAATAATTTCACATACTTCCTTTTAACTTCGCACTTATATGACTAGGATTATCAAACTCATTATTCGTCTTCAATTGTATGCATTCATCGCCCTCGTGAGCCTTAGCCAGTTTTCATTTGCTCAAGGTTTAGAGACTTACGATGTTGAGCCGAGAGTAAATTGGAAAGAAAAATTCTATGTCGGAGGAAATGTGGGCGCCCAATTTGGAACGTTTACATTCATAAATTTAGCACCACTTGTCGGTTTTAAAGTCACAGAACGTTTATCAATAGGCACACAGGTTCAATACCAATATTTCAAAGACAACAGCGGTGCAGGTTTCGAGTCGCACGTGTATGGATACTCTGGATTTGGACGATATTTCTTCACCGATCACTTGTTTGGGCATACGGAATATCAGATTTTAAACGGCAATTTCGATTATTCTGGCACGCGCGTTAATATTCCAAACCTCTTCATTGGCGGTGGATACATGTATCCTGTATCAGACAAAGTGAGTTTAGGCATTATGGCCTTATATGAAGTATTGAGACGCACCTACTCGCCCTATCGAAACCCAACGATCAACGTAGGTGTGAATGTTGGGCTTTAAGGAAAGCCTGCGTGTTTTAATATTGTACTTTCAATTAAATTATCACTATGAAATTATACATCCTAGCAATCGTGGCATTGTTTGCTGTAGCTCAAGTACAAGACTTGCAGGCACAAGGCGCATGCTCAAGCACATTAGAATCAATAGAAAACGCAAACATGGAAGAAGTAAGTGCTGAATACAAACGCTTGCTTTCTTACCAAAATCCATATTGCGACACCACCGGTAGCGATTTTGAGAAGCTGATGAAAAAATTGAGCGCACAACTTTTAGAGGCAAAAGCGACTACAGAAATTGTGCTCCAAAACATGGGTGAGCCATACTATAGAGGTTCTTTAGCAGACTATGAGAACCAAAAAGTAACCATCGGAAGAGACGGAAAGCCATCAGGAAAATCGCTTCCTCCTGCATACAAACTGCCAGCAGGAGAATACTTCGTGGTTTACCTGTGGAGAAAAAAAGACTACCTTATTTTTGCTGTTAAAGGCGGTAAGGTGGTTACTACAAAGTGGTGGAAAAAGGGTGATTATTAATTCCAGTAAACAATGAAAAAATCACTCTTCTGTTTGATCATTGTGGCCTTGATTTGGTCGTGTAACGAGGCCGTTGACGAGGGATCAACAGCTAACAATACCGAAAGTACAGAAAACGGCATGACCGTAATTAATGGTGTTGAGCGCAGCGAATTGGCTCTTTTGATGCGAAAAATGTATGACGAAATGAAACTCGTGAAAGACTCCATCGACCGAGGACAAATTGTAAAAACAGACTTTTTAGAGGAATTCGAGCGCATTCAAACTGCGCATGCTACCGAACCAGAAAAGATTGACGACACGTACCAAGCAATGGCGGGTGCGTTTTTAGATAATTATGCCCTGTTTGAACAAACGTCAGAAAATCAAGCTGAAGCATTCAACATTATGCTGCAAAACTGTTTGGTATGTCATCAGCAGAAGTGCCCCGGACCAGTGAAAGCGATAAATAAGCTCAAAATCAAGCCTTAATTCAATTCATAGAGCGGCCTTTCTTTTCTGCTGATTCTTCGTCTTACTCTAGAAAAACCACCACACAATGAAAATCAAATTCGCCCTAGCAGTCTCGTTTTTAATGATCACCACTGCATCACTTCATGCACAAGAAGGGCAAGAAAGCCCATACAGAATTCACAAAAACGAATTGAGTTTTGGCTTGTTGGGCGGTGGCGAACTTTCACAAAACTTTTCTTCAATGCCGAGTATTGGCTACAAACGATTCATCAAAGATGGCGCGATTCGCGTGATCACTGGAGGAACAGTTTCATCAACGAGCGATGCCAACTTCAGTGAAAATGAAGCTTCCACTTCGCTTAGGATAGGTTATCAATACCATGTGTTATTGGGACGCTTTATGCCCATTTTAGGCGTAGACCTTATGGGAGGTTACTTCAATCAATCCTATGATTCAGGATTTGACAGTCAAGCTACAGTCGCAGCAATGGGAGGATTAAGTCCAAACGTTGGTTTGGAGTTTTGGATCAGTCCAAAGCTTTCACTATTTATGGACGTTCGATTTGATGTGACGTATCGCAGCTCAGAAAATGAATACACTTTTTTTGACCCATGGACGGGTGCACAAGTAAGGAACAAGACCACCGTCACAGGCATCAATACGCACGTTGCTCCCATTAGCTCATTTCACGCAGCGTTTCATTTTTAGAGCGCTAGAAAATTTTATCGTAAAGCTTTTGTTCGGTTGGGTGACGTTATTAGAAATCATTCTATAACGTTTCTTTAATTCATCGATGCATGATTTAGCTCATGTTTGAATTCACAACTGAATTGCACCTTTAACACATGAAATCAAACGCGTCAATAACTTTTTTAGGGGCCGCTGGCACTGTTACTGGATCAAAAACTTTACTAGAATTTGGAGGAAAAAGAGTCCTTATCGATTGCGGACTTTTTCAAGGACTTAAAAATTTGAGGGTTCAGAATTGGGCTGAATTCCCTGTTAAACCAAGCACCGTTGATGCTGTAATTTTAACCCACGCGCACCTCGATCATTGTGGATATTTACCCAAATTGGTGCGCGAAGGATTTAACGGACCAATTCATTGCACCCCACCAACCGCTGACCTCACGAAAATTATCCTCGAAGACAGCGCCAAGATTCAAGAAGAAGAGGCCAATCGCGCAAATCGCTATGGATACACCTCACACGAAGAAGCCAAACCTCTATACACACTCGATCATGTGAAGCAAACACTTCCACTTTTAGTAGAACATGAATACAGTGAATGGGTGCTATTGGATACTGACCTCAAATTTCAGCTTCACAATGCCGGACACATACTGGGCTCGGCCATCGTTGAAATGGTGTTTGGCGATAAAACAATTGTGTTTTCGGGCGATCTAGGCACCTTTGAGCCTCTGCTCTTGACGCCACCAAAACACCTTAAACGGGCAGATTACATTGTTACAGAATCGATCTATGGCGACAGGCTTCATCCTCAAATAAAAGCCATTGATGAGCTGAAATCCGCAGTTCTTAGGGCCGATCAAAAAAATGGAATACTCATCATTCCCACGTTTGCGGTAGAGCGCGCGCAAGAAATTATTTACATCCTCACGCAATTAAAATTTCAAGAAAGCATTCCTGATATCCCCATATTTCTGGATAGTCCGATGGGAGCCAACGCCACCGAAGTTTTCTTGAAACACCCCGGCTGGCATACCCTTGGTGAAAAACGATGCAAAGAAATGTGTCAAAACATCATTGTTGTGAGGGATATTCAACAATCGAAGTCGGTGCTGAATTCTGACAGTCCTAAAATCGTGTTGGCGGGAAGTGGAATGGTCACCGGTGGCAGAGTGTTGCATTATCTAGCCAAGCACATTGGAAATCCAGAGTCAACCGTTCTATTGGCGGGCTTTCAAGCCGCGGGAACAAGAGGAAGGCAAATGCAAGAAGGCGTGCATGAGGTGAAGTTTTTTGGACAATGGCATCGTGTGCGGGCGGAAATTATCCAAACGGCTGGTTTATCCGCCCATGCCGATCAAAACGATCTTTTAAAGTGGCTCGGACAATTTGATAAAACCACGAAGAAAATATTCATCAATCACGGTGAACCCATGGCAAGCCACTCGTTAAAATTGAAGATCCAAGATGTGCTTCACGTTGACAGTCAAGTTGCTGAGAATGGTGTCAAGAACGAGCTTGGTTGATTCCTCCATCTATTAGATCAATGGCCTTTGGGTATTTCCGAGGAAAATTAACACTTGCCATTTTTGCGTCTGAACACAATCAAAAAGTAGTAAATGGAAAAGCCCCGCTGTTGCGGGGCTTAATCTACCTAAACCTATAATTACCTAACCCAAAGTTATTGTTTTACAATTCGGTGAGTGCTCATTCCTAATTCTGAAACAAGATTTAACATGTACACACCAGGAGTGAGAGACGATAAATCAATGATGTTGTTCGCAACTCCTGATTTTACGACTGAACCTTTCAAATCTATAATTTGGAATGTTGCGTCCATGGCATTGCTAACCATCAATTGATCGACCGCTGGATTTGGGAACACACTGATCAAAGAAGAAGTGATTTCTGAAGTTCCAAGTGGAGCAGGAACCAACACTTTATCGATAACATGAACCACTCCATTATCGGAAGTAACATCTGCCAGAGTAACCGTAGCATCATTGATCATAACACCGTTCGTCAAATCAACATTTACAGAAGCTCCGTTAAGCGTTGCTACTGGTCCAGCAGTTAACTCTGTTGACAATACTATTCCTGAAACTACGTGGTACAGAAGAATGTCAGAAAGATTCTCCAATGCCAATAAGCCAGCGATATCTGTTGAAAGCGCTGCAGCCAAATCATCAAACGCTTCGTTTGTTGGAGCGAACACCGTAAGCTCAGCGAAAGGATCAGTTAAAGCAGGCAATAACTCAGCAGTAATGACTGCCGTTGTTAAAGAACTAAATCCGTTATCCAAAGCAACATCAACCACAGTTTCGTTTGGGTACAACACTGCATCAAGCACGTGAACAATACCATTATCAGTGGCTATATCAGCTGACGTTACTTGAGCTTGATTTACGTAAACATCTCCCATGGACGTTTTTGTTAATTTCAATGTATTCGTCACGCTCAATGGAGAAACCACATCACCATTTGAAATAGCAGCGGCATCAACTTCAGTTCCTAAAACATGATACGTTAACACATCAGCTAAATTTGGAAGACCAAGAAGGAATGTTAAATCTATTCCCAACTCTTCGATCAAATCGTCAAACGCCTCATTCGTTGGAGCAAATACAGTTAAAGTAGCGAAAGGATCAGTTAAAGCGGGAAGCAATTCTGCTGCAA
This sequence comes from Salibacteraceae bacterium, assembly GCA_018401875.1. Taxonomy (GTDB): domain Bacteria; phylum Bacteroidota; class Bacteroidia; order Flavobacteriales_G; family Salibacteraceae; genus SHAN690. The sequence continues at coordinate 65,749 of JAGYJZ010000006.1, read as the reverse complement.
TCACTGCATTGGCAAGGGTGGAGAAACCATTGTCAAGAGCTACGTCTACCACTGTTTCGTTTGGCAACAAAACAGCGGCTGTAGAATGAACAACACCATTGTCAGCAGTCAAGTCTGGGGTTTCAACCAACGCTTGATTGGCGAATACGTCTCCGCCACCCGTAACCGTCAATTTCACCGTGTTACCAGCGAAAACTGGAGTTACGATATCACCGTTTGATAATGATGATGACGGAGCAGTTACACCCAAAACATGATAGGTAAGAATGTCACTTAAATTAGGTAATGCCAATAATCCAGCAATGTTTGTTCCTAGCGCTGTTGCCAAGTCATCGAACGCATCGTTGGTTGGAGCAAACACCGTAAAAGTTCCGTTTGTATCTTGCAATACCACGTCCAACCCTTCTTGGTCTAGTGCGGCTTTCAACGAAGTGTGATTTGGACTTGTTGCGATGATATCATCGTAAACATTTGTTTGAGCCAGCGAAATTGATCCACTGATCGTAAGCACTCCCATCGCAAAGAGGGAAATTACTTTTTTAAGAATAGAATTCTTTTTCATAATAATAGTTTTTGTAGCGTTTTGAGTTTTTTTTTAAACACCATAGACGTGTCCTAGTTCAAGAAAGGTTGGTTTAAATCACACAAATAATTGTTTATTCTTTCAAAAAACGTATAAATTACCTCAGTAAGCCTATATAAACACTCATTTTATATCGAAATGAAAAAAATCTTTAACAGGAAAAAATAAATCAACATCAACAAATTGTGTCTAATAATTCACCGAGATGATGAAACAAAAAAAACACAACCTCAATTTAACCGAAACGGAATTTCTAGCATGACCTGATAGTGTCCTTCTAATTCTCTGCGCATCACGCGAAGGTGATTTACTTCAAACGAGGCATCGAAAGATCGTTCCAAAAAGATTTCTTTCGCCCGATTATACCGAGTTCCCAATTCGCGTCCAATGGTCAAGTGTGGATTCTTGACTTTTGGTTGCCAACCTTTTTTACTTGGCAATCCTTGCACTGCATTCTGGCAAGCAGACATGAGTTTGCGCACGTCATCGGAATTTGCCAATCGCGCATATACCGTGTGTGGCTTAAATTTTCCAAAGCCACTCAGGTTTACAACAAAGGGTTTGGACTGTGCGCATACGAAGCGAATACGTTCTAATAACTCATCCTCTTTTACCTGATTAAGACTGATCGTTCCGAGGGTAATGTGCGGCTCTGAGTGCAGGCTAGAATAATCACCTAGATGATGAAGCAACTCCTGTTTAAATGCAACGATTTGATCGCGCACTTCTGGCGAAGGAATGATGACAAATAAGTATTGATGCTGTTTTGAAAACTCGAGACTCATCTCATTAGGCATTGCAGATAACAACGCTAAACCTGATTCATCGATTGAATTAATCGGTCTAAGTTTTCCTGTTTTACTTTGCTGAACTGATGCTTAGCAATGGATGTGTAATAGGTATGCGATTTGAGAAATGAGACTTGCATTTTGTCCCATTCTTTTTTGGAGGATACTACACCGGCTTCCTCGAGCTCAAAGAAAAGATCATTCCCGCGAGTCTCAAAAGAATTAGTACCTAAATAGCTTAAATCCGAGTCACAAAGAATTTGCTCAAGCATTGTATTGGCTGATTGAGGTATTCGTGTGGCGAGAATCATATTACAAATCTTGTCAATTTGTTCAGCGGAGTATTGCCAATCCGGGAGCACTTTTTTAGCATAATCCACACTCCTTTCCTCGTGACTTGTTCGTCCCCATATATAGCCAACGTCATGCAGTAAGGCTGCCGTTTGTAGTAAAAGGAAATCCTCTTTACCAACCTTCATATTTTCAGCAAATTCATTGCATTGATCGAGAATATCAATGGTATGCTGCACATTATGATAGTGCAACGAGGGGTTAAGTTCGTTGGCAAGCTTGTGAAGTATAACTGTTTTTATTTTCTCGAAATCCATTCCATCAACTATTTCTTAAAGCGAATTTTTTCGTTCACTAATTTTCCATTGTATTTTTAAAATGCGTGCGTTTGAGTTAACAATCCAATAACCAACTGCTCATAGTGCAAACATATTCAAACATTCAATTCTAAATTCGTTTGACGATTACATTGACTAAACTACTCGCCCGTCAAATATCAGATTGTAGAATGCAGACAACGCTTTGATACGAGCAGATTTATTAGATTGCAACCTGAAACTTACAACCTACAATCGAGTCAATTATGAGTGAGCGAATCCTTTTATTACTAATGGAGCTATTTGCTATTGCAGGCCGAGGGAGCAAAGATGATGAATTGGTTAGAAGAAAAATGGAAGAGGAATTTCTGCGACTCACTCTTGACGAGAAAAAAGCCAATGAGTATTTAGAGTTTTATGACTCGTGTATTCAAGCATACCATGATGACGAAAATCCTGAGACAGAAAAACACACTTCCCGATCCAATAGAATTGGAGCAATAAGCACTGACCTGAATGAAGCCTTAACTCAAAAGCAAAAAATGATTGTCATCGTGCGGCTCATTGAATACGTATTTGTAGCCGCACATGTGAAGGAAGAAGAATTGGCGTTTTTGAATACCATTTACAGCTCGCTCAGGGTGCCTGAATCTGATTTTCAATTGGTTTTGAACCTATTAGCTTACCCAGAAAATTTTAAAGGGGCGTTTGCACTGCGTATTCAAAGTGAAAAAAGTGGATCCGATGACTTCCATTCACTTGTCGAGCCGAAACTTGACCAAGAGATTCTCATCGCTTATGCCAGAAGTGCCAACATGCACTTTGCTCTATATCTTGGAAATCAAGAGTTAACGATCAACGGTGTACCGTTTTATGATCAAACAGCCCATGTTTTCGGACCCGGTGCAATCATTCGTGGAGAACACATTGAACCCATCTATTTCAGTGATGTAGAAAAGGTGTTTATGCATGAGAGTAGGTCACAAAAAGTGAGCTTTGTTGCCGATGAAATCACCTACCAATTCACGAATGGCAAGGTTGGTTTGCACAAACTGAGTTTTTCTGAAAACGGGGGACGACTGATTGGAATAATGGGTGGCTCTGGTGCTGGTAAATCCACTTTGCTCAATGTTTTGAATGGCAACGCGCATCCAAGTACAGGAAAAGTAGCGATCAACGGAATGGACCTGCACGCAAAACCAAAAGCGTTGGAGGGTGTTGTCGGTTTTGTTTCACAAAGCGATCTTCTCATGGAAGACTTAACTGTATTTCAAAACCTCTATTTCAATGCGCAGCTGTGCTTTGCCGATCAAGAAAATGAGGTTATTAAGGTTAAAGTAGAGCAAACGCTGAAGGACTTGGGTTTGTACGAAGCAAAAGATTTAAAAGTCGGTAATCCTCTTGAGAAAATCATCAGCGGTGGGCAACGCAAGCGGCTGAACATCGCTCTAGAGTTAATCAGAGAACCAGGAGTCTTATTCTTAGACGAACCTACCTCAGGGCTTTCTTCGAGCGATAGTGAAGTAATACTTGATTTACTCAAATCACTCGCTTTAAAAGATAAATTGGTATTCGTTGTCATTCACCAGCCTTCTTCTCAAATCTTTAAATTGTTTGACAAACTTATTCTACTAGACAAAGGAGGTTATCCTGTGTATCAGGGAAACCCCGTTGATGCGGTGATGTATTTCAAGACTGCCACCCATCGTATTAACCCTGATATAAGCCAGTGTGTATGCTGTGGAAATGTAAATCCTGAGCAAATATTTACAATCCTTGAGGCGCGATTGCTCGATGAAAATGGGTTTCCGACCGGACAAAGAAGATTCACTCCCGAGCATTGGAACAAATACTACCATGAGCATCACATCAAGGATGAGCGCGCAACCGCACAAGAGGTTGATTATAAAAATGACTACAAAAAGCCAGGATTTTTTACTCAGTTACTCGTTTTTATTAAACGAGATGTTCTTTCTAAACTGAACAACAATCAATACTTACTGATCACCCTTCTCGAAGCGCCCGTTTTGGCCTTGCTTCTTGCACCAATGACGCTTTATGAAGCTCCAGGAGAAGAATATACATTCCAAGAAAACCGAAATATTGTTGCGTACATTTTCATGAGCGTAATTGTAATGTTGTTTTTAGGACTAATGACCAGTGCGGAAGAAATTCTACACGATAGAAAGATTAGACAACGCGAGCGCTTTTTGAACTTGAGTAAACTGGCTTATCTGAAAAGTAAAATCCTAATCTTACTCGGTATTTCCGCATTGCAATCCTTTCTCTTTGTGGCTATAGGAAATTCAATACTTGAGTTCAAGGAAATGTATCTTGAGTTTTGGTTGATGCTTTTTGCAGTTTCTTTATTTGCCAATGCACTTGGTTTAAATATTTCATCCGCTTTTAGAAGCGCGGTGACCATATACATCCTCATTCCATTTTTAATTATCCCTCAGTTAATGCTAAGCGGACACCTGGTGAAGTTTGATGAGTTAAATCCGATGCTTGCCTCGCGCAGCGTTGTTCCTTTGGCTGGTGAAGTGATGGCAACTCGCTGGGCATTTGAAGGATTAACGGTGCACCTATTTCAAAACAACGCCTATGAGAAACCATTGTACGACTTAAAGAAAAAGAAAGAGAATTTAGGTTACTTGAGTAATTTTTGGGTCGATAAGATGCTCGGTACATTGAGCGATTGTGAACTTGCTACTAACAAAGATTCATGCATGTCAATTCTCAGAGCAGAGCTGATCAAATACAATGAGAATCCTGAAATGGTAAGCAAACAAGCCTTAAAATCTGGAGAAATTACAGCACACGTAAATGCTCTGAAGAAGAAATACAGATCGAGCTAAAATGATGTTGTTGATGAGCTTGATAAAGCCCACCAGCAGCTCATTGCATCAACCAACAACCAAAGTATTTGGAAAGAAAGAAGAAGTGTATATTTTAACGATCGTGTTGAAGAGTTGGTGCTCAATAAGGATGCTATGGGTAAAGGTATCTACGAAGAATTTGGACAATTCCATTCTGCACAGAACAATGTCTATTTCGACCCTTCATCAGATAGACAGTTGAGAAGTCACCTGTATGCTCCAAAAAAACATTTATTTGGAAAACTACAACATTCGGTTCAAACGAGCTCTGTAATGCTGCTTAAAAATAGGATAGGCCTTTGCTGTGAGCTAAAGATGAATTTTAACTGCTGTAACCTATAAAAGAAACAGATGGAGGTTTCATAATAACATTGATAAAAACGCTACCCGCAAACGAAGCTAAAAGAAGGCTTCATTCAATGTTCTTGGTTTATTCGTTTATCCTGAGTGTTCATAACTTCACACCGACCATACACGCATATCATTGGCCCCGCCAAGGGTAAGAATTGAATTGTTGGTTGGAAATTGAACGCTGAATCGTGACTTGTTAGCGCGCTAAACGCGAACCCCAATAACGCAGACGTCATCGATTTGCTCTAGCGTTCCTCGCCAGCTTTCAAACTCCTTATCAAGCATAACTTTTTGTTTTTCAATAGATTCTTGCGACAAGCGAATCAAGGTTTTCTTGAAATTTCCGCTCTTGTATTTCTTGCCGTTTTCTCCACCAAACTGATCGGGATAGCCATCGCTAAAAATGTAAATGGTATCGCCTTTTTCGAGTTGAATGGTGTGATTGGTGAAGGGCGTTTCGAGGCCGTATTTGCCTATGGGTTGCTTGTTCGCCTTTATTTCATACAGGCTCAAGTTGTCAGCTGTCAGTAGCTGGCCATCAGCCTGATTACTGATATCTGAAAGCTGACGGCTGGTAACTAGCCAAAGCGGATTATTCGCTCCAGCCCATTCCAATGCATTGGTTTTGGTATTCAAAGCACACAACGAAATGTCCATTCCGTCTTTTACTTCTTCTTCTGATTTTTCGAATTCTTGAATCACGAGTTCACGGGTTTTGTCCAAGATTTCAGCTGGGGTTCGCAAACCAAACTCACGCACTGAACGATTCAATCCATTGTTACAGATCACCGAAACCATGGCGCCCGGCACCCATGACCTCGTGCAGTCTGCCGCAGCGAAATAAACAACATCACCTGCCGACTCCATCCAATAGAATTTCCGGCTACAATATCCTTAGGCATGTACAGAATAAAAACTCTGTGCTAAAGATGCTTTAACCATTTTACTCGGGAGGAAGAATAGCTTCTGAATACGTTTTGCGTACCTTATTGAATCCATAATCTCATTGCTCTTTTCTTCAAGTTGCTCATTCACGAAACGCAAATCAACACTTGTTTTAAGCTGTATTTTAAAAAGAAGGTCAACAGAGTTATTCCACAATACAGCTGAAGCAACAAGCAGAAGCAGACCAATAAAGACAATTACCATAGCACTTAACAATGCTGAATCCAAAACGTAAGCCCTAGTCCGATCAGTGCAAATCCTGCGCTATCTGTGAGCATTATGGCAAGTGCAATTTAGCCGTAGAATGGGTGAAGTCTTTCCATTTTTCATAACGCTGACGAGCTATGATTGGACCAACAATGAAACTAAACATGAAAACGCCTAGGATAAGTTGAATCGAAGCCGATGGTAAGTAGAATATTTTAAATATTATTCTCCTGTTACCAAAGTCCGCATATCGGAATAAGTATCCTTAATGCTCTGTTTGTCTCTTCTTTGCTCGACCAAAAATCAGCCCAATCCCACCAAAAAGCAATGTGAAATCACTTACAAGTATTAGCACCTCAAAAGCCGAAAGACCGACCTGTGATTTTTCCATAATCACGGTGTAAAATATCAAGCCGAAACTTGCAAATATGGACGTTAAGCCAATTTTTCTCATGATCTGTTGCTCAAAAAGCAAACTGCTTTGATTGTAAGCGTAAAATATACCTTCGGAAAAGATCGTTTAAAAATATGCGTGAATAAGTCAAATCAAAAGACGATGCCTGCACCATCAGCCTTATTGACTTTATTAATCTTCACCTTTATCTGGCCTAGGTTCGGTGAACTACATGTTCCTCCTGTATTGTTCACCATCCTTCGACAAGCTCAGGATTGGCCATATAAAATTCAGCTTACATATTACGTCTATACCGCCCGCCAATCGCGCCAGTGGGCGGATCTCCGGACAATTCACTACATATTTCTGCGGTATTGTCCTCCGACCTCAAAAAGCGAATCGGTAATCTGACCTAAGGAGGAATACTTACACACTTCCATCAATTCTTCAAACATGTTGCGGTTGTTGATGGCTGCCAATTGAAGGTTGCGCAATAGATCTTCTTGCTTATCGCCATAGGCTTGCAAGCGATTCTTCATCGCAATCTGGCAGTTTCTTCGGTTGCTCGGATTACTTCTCTCTGAAGCACCGTAGGACTGCTCCTTGAACTCAAGAAGGTATTCACCCCAATGATTGGAAATTCACCAGGCGTTTAAGGTTTCGTAATACAAACTTTCTTGAATCTTACTGCGTTGGTACATGGTTTCCATGGCTCCTAAAACGCCACCGCGCTCTGTGATGCGATCAAACTCAAGCAAGACCGCCTCTTCTACCAATTCCGTCAGTTCTTCGATGATGAATGAGCCTTGCAGTGGATTCTCATTCTTGGCAAGACCCAACTCTCGGTTGATGATCAACTGAATGGCCATTGCCTGCGCACGCTTTCTTCTTGTAGGCGTGGTAATGGCTTCGTCATAGGCATTGGTGTGCAGTGAATTACAGTTATCGTAGATCGCGTAAAGGGCTTGCAATGTGGTACGGATATCATTGAAATCTCAATCTCAGTGCAAGCTTCGCCTACTGGTTTGAATGTGGTATTTGCATTTGAGTTCTTGATTCGCCTGTATTTCTTGGTTAAAGCCTTGCCCAAATTTTTCTGGCACGACCAATCACTGCGTAATTTGGATCGATACCATTGCTGAAGAAGAAGCCTTCAAGTTTGGCTCCGGAAATCATTGATGTCCATTCCTCGACTGAGTAATACTCAACGTAGGTAATCTATTCTGATCAGAACGCTAACTGCGTAATTGATCGCCCGCCTCAGCAATGGTAACCGCTGATGGAAACCGAATAGAAATTACGCACGGCATGGTTGATGAAACTTTGCACATCGCCCATCATCGTGAACAAAACGGCATTAAAACATAAAGCTGGCGCTTATCCTTCCTTTTCCAAGATCCGCCTGAACGGTTCCACGAACTACGCTCATGGTTTTCTGATCTTGGCATAAGCATCTTTATCCAACACTAAATCACCCGTCACACCTAACAGCATCAGCCCAAGTCCGCTTGGCTTCATCTGGCAATCTACCTTGGTATTTTGGTCGTTCAAGTCCTTTATCGTCCCAAATTTCTTTGAGTTTCTGCTTCAACTTTTCTCCCAACTTATTGGCTAAAATGTATTTCTCACACGCTTGATCGATGGCTGCATTCATAAAAAACCTGGGCAACATTGCGCAGGACTATTTATGGTCATCGAAACCGAAGTTTTAGGATCAGAAAGGTCAAATCCGAATACACTTCTGCATCATCCAACAGCAAAATGCTCTACCTGAGTTTCCAACTTTACCTATAGATATTTCAGGACGGTGATCGGGGTCATTTCCGTAAAGTGTAACAGAGTCAAAAGTGTAAATTAATCGCTTTACATGTCAAACCTACATAGTGAAAGCGTCTGTTGGTGCGCTCAGGTCCGCCTTCACACCTGCAAACATCCGCGTTGGATCTTCGCCTTCTCTTTTAAATGGAAACAAACCAGCGGTATAAGGAAACTTACCCGGCACATTCTCTTGCAATGTCCATCGCAACATATCTCCCCAACTGCGGTATTTTGGTGTCGCAATTTTTGGGATTTTAGATTGACTCAAGGAGATAGAATGCGTTGCAATCTTGATCTCTTTATCACGCACTTTAAACGAATAGAATTCGTCTTTGTAGCGCTGCATTTCTGCCGAAAACTCTTGGATAGAATCCCAGTTATGCGGATCTAAATCTTTCTTAATCGCAATGAACTTAGCGACTAAAGCCTCTAGTTCATTGCTCGAGCTATCAGATTTCAGTTGTCGGTTTTCAGCGACTGATGACTGAGAACTGATGGCTGAAAGCTGATCTTCACCTCCAAAAAGAATGATCGCCTGATTCAAACCATAAAGTTTATCTGCAATATCACTTTGCTCCGCTTCCCATTTATCATAAGCGCGATTGTTTTCAGCGATTTCGCTGAGGTAGCGTGTTCGAGCCGGTGGAATGATGAAGATTTTCTCGCTCATCTCATCCGTGATCTCGAACGTTGATTTGAGTTCGGTTGCGCCCGCCTTGGTCACCATCAAGTCCATGATTTGCTTATAAAGCGTATTCATTCCTGGATCGTTGAATTGGCTTGCAATGGTTCCGTAAACCGGAATCTCATCGTCTGGTGTATCCCACAAGTTGTGGTTGCGTTTGTATTGTTTCTTTACATCACGCACTGCGTCTAAAGCTCCTCGCTTATCAAACTTGTTGAGCGCTACAATGTCAGCAAAATCGAGCATATCAATTTTTTCCAATTGCGTAGCGGCACCGAATTCTGGTGTCATGACATACAGGCTGGCATCGCTATGGTCTAAAATTTCGGTATCGCTCTGCCCTATTCCTGATGTTTCTAAAATGATCAAGTCAAACTGTGCCGCTTTTAATATGGCTAAGGCTTCTTTGACGTGCTTACTCAATGCTAAATTGCTTTGTCGGGTTGCCAGCGAACGCATGTAAACACGATCGTTGCGAATCGCATTCATGCGGATTCTATCTCCTAGCAATGCGCCACCGGTTTTTTTCTTTGATGGGTCAACGCTGATTATCCCAAGTGTTTTCTCCGGAAAATCAACCAAAAACCTTCGCACCAATTCATCCACCAATGAGCTTTTTCCAGATCCGCCTGTTCCGGTAATTCCAAGAATCGGCACATTGTTCTTATCAGCCATCGCATGCACTTTGGCCATTTCTTCTTTTGATCCTTCAGGGTTATTTTCAGCGGCTGAAATCAATCGAGCAATAGCTCCACGATCTTTGCTGTTTAAATGCGACACTTCACCGTTCAATGTCATTCCCGTTGGGAAATCAGCTTGCCTCAACATATCGTTGATCATGCCTTGCAATCCCATTGCCCGTCCATCATCCGGGTGATACAATCGCGTAATTCCGTAGGCGTGCAATTCCTTAATTTCTTCAGGAAGAATAGTGCCACCACCGCCACCAAAAATCTTGATGTGGCTGGCGCCCTTCTCCTTTAACAAATCATACATGTATTTAAAATACTCCACGTGCCCACCTTGGTAGCTGGTCATCGCAATGGCTTGAGCGTCTTCTTGGATGGCACAATTAACGACTTCTTCTACGCTGCGGTCGTGCCCCAAATGAATCACCTCAGCTCCGGTGCTTTGAATGATTCTGCGCATGATATTTATGGCTGCATCATGTCCATCAAAGAGTGATGCTGCAGTAACAATGCGGATTTTATTTTTGGGGCTATAAGGCTTTTCTTGTTCCATATCCAATATGATTTCGGAGAGCGAAAATAAGTATTGTGAATGGCGAATAAGCCGAGTTTCAACGCAATTCGACTAAAGTCTTAAACAAGCGACTTCTCTAAACATTTGAACACGAGATTTAAGAACAAGTTAGGAGCGTCTGTTTGAATCATCCAAATAATGGACCGTTCTAAAAATCAAAAAATTACTCTACGGGTTTGGGCTGCGCTTGGGGCTGAAGTGGCACATCGCCCGAGTTGGTTCTTTTTTGCTCACGCACCTTTAGTTGACCTTCAGGTTTTTGTTTCAGAATCTGCTCATCGAGGTTTTTTCGCATCTGTTGCCTTTTAAAACCTTCAGCATCGTCAAGTTCATTTACAAATTCGTCAAGATGGGTTGTCTTCTGCAAAATGTACTGATAATGATAGTGCAAGCTTCCTTTAAACTTATGTGTAGAAACTGAGGTTGCTTGAACAGTGTAGCCATCGGTTCGGTAATTTTCAATCGTTCTAATCAATTTCACTTTTGCCTTGCTGAGGTCATTAAATTCCTCATTCTCAATCGGCAACTTCGATTCAATCAAATGAATAGTGGCTGTATTCTCTTTCGTTCGCTCTGTGTAGTCGATAAACATCGTTTGCGAAAAGATATTTGTTCCGAAAAAAACGGCTGCGATTATGATGATAATGGTCTTCATGGCTTGAAAAAATTATTTGACAAATTAAGTAATCATTTTTGCGTTACAGAATGATAATTATTACAGATTTCATTTAGTTATCCTTCTAAACAATCCATAGCGTAAAGGGTTTGATGGAAATTCTTTAAGTACCACCTTTTGGATTTGAATGTTGTCTAAGCTCTTATTCCATACATAAGCCGAAAACTCACCACCTTCCTTGTAACCTGGTAAATCTCTGATATCGAACGCCATGGCTGTTAGTTGAAGGGAATCAGCAGCTGTAAACATGGCTAAATCGGCTGACTGCCACAGTGAAGCTCCGCTGTGCGAACGCCAATCAACCACCAGTTTCGCATCATTTCTTCGTTTTCCTTTCCAGTACGAACTCGCCAAAATAAGCGTGCGTGAAGGGTCGATGGCCTGCGAATGTGTAGTTGGTTCACTGTATTCACTGACCGCGCTCCATTTAACCGCTGAGTCAGCACGATTTGCGGCTGCTTTGGATAAGAGATAAGCTGAAGCCGATTGATAGAAAAACATTTCGTTCACACGCGGATATCGATAAAGCACCTGGCCTAACACTTCTTTGGGCGTGCCTGCATGCACAACGAGAAAAATAAACTCCGTATCCAAGTGATCCAAATAGTGAGAGAAACGCCCGTTTTCGAGCAGCGGTTCTATCAATTGCACATCGGTCATTTTCTCAATTCCTTTTTCACCCATAAACATCACTGCATCAGCGCGTAAATCAAATAAGGCAGATACATTGATGTGTGGATCCAAGCTCCGAAAAACCTCGACCGGCTCTTGAAACTCCGTTTTAATATTCAGCTGAAAGTGCTCTCGCTGCGCCAGAGTAACCGTTCCATACACCAAGACGAAGAGCGCAACCATCTTACTCAATGAAACATCAACATTGATAAACACCGAGCCTGAGAGCAGAATCAAGGATGGAAAAGTGAATACCATGGTTCCGAAATGCATCAATGCGCTTACTTCTATCGAATAAAAATAGGCAATCACGAATGGAATAATCCAACTTCCAATGAGCATAAATTGGGTGATGAGTGTACTTCGATGGAGTGTGCTTCGAGTACAGTACAAAAGTGCAAGCACGGCAAACGGCAGTGCAAAAAACCACGAATAATGAAATGAGAACCCAATTAAATCCAAATAGTAATCATCTGCAGGAGTCTTGAGCCAATAACCTATGCCGCCCATCGCTAAATGATTGAGCGTAACTGGCAAATGTGGCAACCACAATATAAAAGCACCCACTGCAGCCAATAAAAACCACTTTCGCTGTGTGTTATTCAACCGAAACACAAACCACAATGCCGAAAACACGATGAGCTGCAGCAAGGCGAAATAATGTGTGTAAGCTGACAATGACGTCAACACAGCAAATCCCAATAAATTCACCTTACGGCTATCGTTTGAAAAGCGAATCAGAAAATAAAAGGCACCCAACATAAAAAGCAGGCCAAACGCATACGGCCTGGCCCATTGCGAATAGACCACAGAATATTGCAATACAGCCATCAGCGAAGCAGCAACGTAGGCACTTTTTGCGTTAAAAAGAAGTTTCGAGATTGTGTAAACCAAATACACAGATGCAATGCCCGAAAGAATGAACGGCAGCTTAACCACCATCGGTTGATAGCCAATAAGGGCAGTCCAAAACCACAGGAAAATTTGTGTAAACGCTGGATGTCCGTCAATCCAAACGCCCTCTGTCATTAACTCAGAAAACGAAGTGAATCGTGTTCGCATGAGCGCACTCAATTCATCGTGGTGAAACTGCATTTCAGGCCACATCCAAAAACGAATCATTGCCGAGACCGCCAGAATGGTTAAGAGAACCTTATTCGCAGGTAATTTCAATCTCAAAAAACGAAATAACCTACCTAAGGTTTGAAATTCGGTATCGCTCATCATTCTTTTTGGCACGTGACGAAAGTAATGATACAAAGCACTGAGGCACCTTGCTTTAATGTGACAAATGTCACGGAGATACTATCAATGCGAATGATGACAGAGGTCATATTCTCTGCACAAGGGCAGCTATACTTTCGAGCCGTGATTAAAAGCTAAACAAAAGAAATCATGATTAAAAATATTGTAATACTAGGAGCTGGAACTGCAGGAACCATGATGAGTAATCACCTCAGAAGAGCGCTTAGTGAAGATTGGAACATCACCATTATCGATCAACGCACCGAACACCATTATCAACCTGGATACTTATTTGTTCCGTTTGGGGTGTATGAGCCCGAGGATATTGTAAAGCCTATCGAAAAATTTATTCCAGACGGTGTCAACTTGGTGTTAGGAGCAATCGAAAGAATCTACCCCGACAAAGACAAGGTGGTGATGGCTTCAGGGAAAGAATTTGACTATGATATTTTGATCGTAGCTACAGGCACAGATATCGCCCCTGAAGAAACCGAAGGCATGATGGGTCCACACTGGCACAAAGATGTGTTCGACTTTTACACCTTGGAAGGTGCCACTGCGCTCGCCAAAAAGTTCAAGGATTGGGAAGGTGGAAAACTGGTGATCAACATCGTAGAGATGCCGATTAAATGTCCAGTTGCGCCACTCGAGTTTGCCTTTTTAGCCGATGCGTTTTTCGAGCAAAAAGGAATGCGCGATAAAGTTGAGATTGCCTTTGCCACCCCAATGAGCGGTGCCTTCACCAAACCCAAGGCCACTGAAAAATTAGATTACCTGCTCAAAGAGAAAAACATCGAGATCATTCCCGACTTCAATGTAATGTCTATTGACGGTGAAGCAAAAACCATCACGGATTATGCTGGGAAAGAAGTTTCGTACGATGTTTTAGTGACTGTTCCAACAAATAAGGGCAGTGATTTAATGGAGCGTTCAGGCATTGGAGATGAGTTAAACTACATCCCAACAGACCGCGCCACCTTGCAATCGAAAGTCAAAGAAAACATCTTCGCCATTGGAGATGCCACGAATATTCCAGCATCAAAAGCAGGTTCAGTAGCTCACTTTGAAGGTGAAGTGCTTTTGGAAAATATCTTGCGCTATATCAGCGGGAAAGAACTCAAAGAAGGGTTCGATGGTCACGCCAACTGCTTTATTGAGACAGGACATGGAAAAGCCTTGCTCATTGACTTCAATTATACTCACGAGCCTGTGAGCGGAACTTTCCCATTTCCTGGCGTTGGCCCGTTGAACTTATTGAAAGAAAGCAGAATGAACCACATGGGTAAAATGGCTTTCAAGTGGATATATTGGAACATGTTGATTACAGGAAGACATTTACCTTTTGTAACCACAAAAATGCAGGAAGCAGGCAAAAATTTTGATTAAAAAATACCAAACAAAAATAGAAATCATGGAAAAAACAATTGGAAATACAACAGTGAACATGGGCGATGACGGCTACTTGGTTGACTTGAACGAGTGGAACCAAGAAGTAGCTACAGAAATAGCTCAAGAAGAAGGCATCACATTAACCGATGAGCATTGGAAAGTGCTTGAATACCTTCAAAACCAACATAAAAAAGACGTGCCACTTACAATCAGGAATGTAGGAAAAAGTGGAGTCGTTGATATCAAAGGATTCTACGCTTTATTTCCAGAAGGTCCGCTAAAAAAAGCGAGTCGAATCGCTGGAATCCCTAAGCCTGTAAGTTGCATTTAATCGATTAAAATTAGAAATCATGGAAGTATTACAACCTGTAGTTAACCCGCAAACCAAGCCCGATGCAAAGGTGAAAAAGGTGATGATCATCGTATCAAAAGCCACACTAGACAATGTGTATGCAAGTTTCATTCTTGCGAATGGCGCGCGCATGGAAGGTATTGAAGCAGAAATGTTTTTCACCTTCTTCGGACTTGAAGCCATCAATAAAAAGAAACTCAACGATTTACACGTTGCCACAGTTGGAAATCCTGCGATGCACATTCCGACATTATTAGGCGGATTGCCTGGTATGGAAGCGATGGCTACATCAATGATGAAGAAAGAAATGGAGAAATTGGACATTCCTCCTATTGGTGAGTTCTTGGAAATTTTAGTCGCTTCAGGTGTTAAAATTTGGGCTTGCAAATTAGCCATGGACATGTTCCACCTGAAAAAAGAAGATCTGATCGAAGATCTTGAAGGCGTGTTAACTGTGGGTGATTTTTACAATCGCGCACACGGTGAAGGCACGCAGTTGCTCTTCATTTAAAGAAATGAAAATGACCTAGAAAACCCGTTTCAGCGATGATTCGGGTTTTTTTATTGCAGTCTGGGGTGCTCTAGATAATGATTTCGATCGGATGACGATCGCGACATCAATTCACCTAAAAATCCCGCCAAGAATAATTGAACACCCATTACCATTACGATTAAAGCCAAATAAAACCATGGTCTATCGGTGATTAGCGGTGCTTTGATCTTGGCACTCAAATAATACAGTTTTTCGAGGCCGAGGTAAGCCGTTAAAGCAAACCCTATGAGAAACATCAAGGTGCCCGCAAGTCCAAACAGGTGCATTGGTTTCTTGCCAAAACGACTCACAAACATGATCGATAATAAATCCAGTGGACCATTGATGAAGCGCATCAAACCAAACTTGGTAGTTCCGTATTTGCGTTCTTGGTGTTGCACCACTTTTTCACCGATGTTGTTGTATCCTGACCATTTGGCAATCACTGGAATGTAGCGATGCATTTCGCCATACACTTCTATCGAATGCACCACCTCACCTTTGTATGCTTTTAATCCGCAGTTAAAATCGTGCAAATAGATTCCGCTCATTTTTCGAGTGGCCCAATTGTAAAGCTTGGTTGGAATGGTCTTGGAAAGTGGGTCGAAGCGTTTCTTTTTCCAACCCGAAACCAAGTCGTACCCATCAACCATTATCATTCGGTGGAGTTCAGGAATTTCTTCTGGACTGTCTTGTAAATCAGCGTCCATGGTTACCACAACCTTTCCGCTTGAGGCACTAAAACCAACATTTAAAGCAGCCGACTTGCCATAATTTCGTTTGAACCGAATGCCTTTTACATTTGGATCTTTGGAGTGAATCGACTCGATAATTGTCCACGAGCTATCCTTGCTGCCATCATCAATAAACCACACTTCATAACTAAAGTTATTGGCGTGCATCACGCGAACGATCCACTCGTGCAACTCAGGAAGCGACTCTTCCTCATTGAGCAATGGAATTACTATAGAAATATCAACGTTACTCATTGGAGGATTCAAAGATCGGTGGTTTTTGTTTTAGAATGGCAGCCACAATCAATGCAATGATAAAGCCTCCAATGGTTTTCGACTGAAAGTCACCCAAGGCTAAACTTGCAAGGTCAAAATTTTGAAATTCAGCGATCATTTCTTCGTAAGTCTCTTCTCCCATGAAGGAAAGGATTTGTTCTTTGGCCTCACCCAACGACCGCAAATTGTCGTTGATGAAAAAATCAACGAAGCTCGCGTCAACAATCAGTCCGTAGAGGTAAATCAACATTGCGCTCAACGAAGAATAGATAAAAGTGAACATCACCCCTGTCACAAACCCTTTGCCGTAGGTCAAAAAACCTTCACCTTCGGTCTCCTTGTATTTCTTCACCGCTGTGTACATCAGCAATGCTGGAACGGCAAGTCCAAAAAATTTGATGGCCCCAAACGGATTCAAAGACAGTGCATAATAAGAAGTTAAGAACAACGCGAAAGCAATTAATCCAGCCAAACTTGCGCCATTTAGTATAGTGGTATAGCGATTCATACTCATTGATAATTTGGAAGGAACAAAGGTAATATTCAATGATTCAAAAGAAGTATTGCTATCACAACAATGAATTTTACTTTTGCACCCTTAAGGGCAAGTCTTATACGACCAGCTCCTGGTGAACTCCCCCAGGTCAGGAATGAAGCAAGGGTAGCCGGTTGTAGCGGTGCGATGTAAGTAGCTTGCCCTTATTTTTTTATCCCATTGTGTACGTTGCTGTTGAAAACAGACGTCATCCATCATGATTTCTCTGCCCGCCCTACTCTACTTTCGAATCATGGTAAAACTTGTGCCTATTGTCATTGCGTTTATGTTGGTTGGCCTCACCACATTCGGCCAAGCTGTATTCAACAAAACTGAGTTTGACTTTGGCACGCTAGCACAAGAGGCGGGGCATTTTGAAGAAGATTTCTTGTTTAGAAATACGGGCACAAATAGCATTAAAATCTTGTCCGTGCGCTCAGTGCAGTCATCGCTTTCGTTTATTTACACGCGATCTGAAGTGCTGGGTGGAGAATACGGCTTCGTGAAAGTGAAAATTCACACCGATTCGCTGCAAGGACTTTTTCACGATGAAGTGTATATCACCATGAAAGACGGTGAAGACATCAAAAGCGAAGTGCTGTACATCCGAGCGCGAATCAGTAAAGAAGGTAAAAAGAGAGACAACCGAGCATTTGAAGATGGCGCCATTTCCACCTCAGTAGAAGTATCGCCCCAAGACATCGAAACCATGGAAGGATTCTTGGGACCTGATAAATTGAGCCGTGCCGAGTCTGAAATCACCTACCTGAAAAAACAGGTTCAATTAAAAAGCGATCTTATTGCAAAATTGAGCGATGACTTGTTCAAGAAACAAGCCCAAGAAAAAGAAAACTTTGAACGCCTCGCCAACCTCGAACGCGTGCTCAAAGAGAATAAAAGTCAGGGCAATTCTGAGGCTCTAGATCAACTCGATGAATTGAGTTCACGACTTACAGATATGCGCACTTCTGACAGCCTGTTGAGGTCTGAAATCAACGCTCAAGAACTCCAATATCAACTACTTAAGGAACAAACCGATTCTGCCCGAACATATGCCGAAACACTCAGTAACAGGCTTCAAGAGCAATTTGAGAGCGAGGCGCGAGCGATGGAAAAAGCACAACGGCTGGAGGCGGAACTTCAACAAAAGAAATCGACCGAAAAACAACAGCAAGCGCGCATCGACTCATTGAGCAAAGTGCTGTCATCGGCCGTGAATAAAGAAGAGGTGAGCAAAGAGATCATGAAACTAAGGAGTGAATTGATTCAAAAGAAAAAAGAGCAAGCCCTTCAAGAATCGCAGTCAAAATTTCAGCAAGAAAAAATTGAGTTGCTCAGACAAGAAAACGAATTCATCAAACAATCGGCCGACAGTATTTCAGCATTTGCAGCCAATAGCGCGCAAGAAAATGAGCGTTTGATGTCAGAATTGAATCAAAGCAACAGCAGAATCTCATCCTACGAATCAAAGATTGACAGCTTACAAATAGCTACCGCAGAGGTGAATTCTTCAGAAAAGGAATCAGTTGCTGAATTAGAGCGATTGAAGAAAGAACTCGCCACCATCGAAACACAGGACATGCAACTTAAGGATTCTATCCTCCAAAAAGAACAAGAATTGGCATTGCTTGAGCAAGAGCGTGACGAAGCAAAAAAGAACATGCGCGCCCTCGAAAGAGCCACAACCAAACAGCAAGAGCAAGCGCACAATTTAATGTATAGAATCAACGGTTTAGCTGAAAAAGAAACCCAAGCTCAATTGGAGATTCAGAAGCTGAAATTAGATGTAAAACAAAGTCAATACAAAGAAGATAGCACGCGTCAATCGGTCAATGAATTGGTGAGCAAAATCGGTGAGAAAGAAGCTTCCATCAAAGATTTATCTGGAAGAATTGAAAACAAAGAGTCGGAACTTTTATTGATTAAAAACGATAAGCGATCGCTTCAAAAAGACCTCGAAAAGGCAAAATCAGACTTGACGAACAGTGATGCGCTCATTGACTCATTGACCCAACGTTTAACGGCCAAAGAAGAACGCTCGAAAATGCTCGAAAATGACATTGTTAACTTGCACAACCAAGTGGTTTCATCGCAGCAGAAGGAAGCCGATTATAAGGCTAAAGCAGCTGACTTAGAAAGTAGACTTACCAATGCGCACATGAGCAATGACCTCACATTTCAAGAGCTGAAAGGCGACATCGAAGCGATGAGGTTAGAGCGTGAAAATTACAAGAAGAAATATCAGAGCGCACAGAATACCATCGATCAACTGAACGCTGATTTAGCTGAAAGTAAACGAAACGAAGAAAGTGCAATTGCCTTTGCGAATGAAGTATCAATCGGAAGTTTATCTACTCAAACAAAGGGTCAATCGAAACAAAATAAAGCGGAAAAAATTCTGTACAGCATAAACGTACTCTCGAGCAATGAAGCCGTTGACATGGCTAAAACCTTTCGCAGCGAAAGCAACGTGCGCGAATACATCGAAAGCGGCAGATACCGATACGCCATTGGTGAATATGACAGTCTTGAATCTGCCATTAAAGGCAAGGAAACAATGAAGGCGAAAGGATATTCTCTCGCCTTCATTGTTGCATTTAAAAACGGTCAGCGCATTTCATTGAAAGAAGCGCTGGAATCATCACAGAACTAAGCCTAATTCGCAACTGTAAACTTCACTGTTTTGAATTTTGAATCGGTGCGGTACTGCGCTATATAGTTTCCCATCGCCAATCCAGAAATTTGAATTTCTTCGAGGTCAACAAGCTGCATACGCTGAATTACCTGCCCCATCTGATTGTAGATGATAAGTTCACCGCCCGACTCGATTTCGCCTTGAATAGCGATGGTTACATTGCCTGCGCTTGGGTTGGGGTAAGCCACCATATTGGAACCATCATTCCACTCAGAAACTCCTGTTGGGTATTCCATAGTTTCTTCGTCACCCATTTTGTATCCAACGGTAAAAGATAATTGTGCATCACAGCCAAACTCATCTTCAAATTGATAGAGCGGTGGGAAGAAAGATCCTTCATTTGCCGAGTGCAACCAAATACGTCCGTTGCCATCGTTATTGGCAAAAAAGCGCAAACCATCACAGTCAGAATCTTCGATAAACATGGTGTAACAGCCAGGCTCACAATTCACTGTGTCTAAATAGTTGGTGTTGGATACTGCATTAGTTCGCTCGAAAACTACATTGCCTCGCTCATCCTCAACGCGGTACTTCGTTTCAGACCCACCTCCATTGTTATTGAAGCCAATAATGAATTCGCTCGGATAGACAGGTGTATCATCAAAAGTGGATACAAAATGATTGTTCCCTTCATACTGATCATCGGTGTTGTTAACGCCTACAATCTGAACATGGAATTTATTTTCTGTCTTCTCACCAAACAACCATTTGTCGTATGCAGGTAAAACAATGGTTTTGCTTCGTCCAGGAGCAATCACTCCTTGATGCGTGTGTCTAATAATCTCAGGGCTTCCTTCTACCCAATACTCAAATTTCACATAAGTAATCACTTCAGAGCCTGTATTTTCTACTACAATTTCGGGATTGTTGCACACGGGATTCTTGTCCCAATATTGATCCTTTTTAGATGGACTTATCACATCGCTTATCGCAGCATCAACAGCAAAGTTCCAATCTGCGTATTGAAAGATGGTCGCCTCAATGATGTATTGTGGATCAAATCCAGCACCACCATTGTAGTTATAGCTTTGCCAGTCAACATCAAACTCTGCTACTTCACCGGCAGCTACAAACGCTGAAATATTATTATCGTAGCGTTCTGTCTCCGTTCCCGGGCACCAACCAGCTCGGTTGTAAATCCAAGTTCCGGTTTGAGCTTCTAAGGGATTACTTCCGCAGTCGTCTCTCCAAACATCTTGTTGAATTGCATTGTTTCCATTGATGTTCAATCGGTACCACTTGCGGCAAAACTCTGCGCAGTTTTCATTGCCACCAAAACTGTGACCGGAAGCCACCATTCTAAATTTCGCACTACCGAGTTCGGGGTGCATTGCGATATCTTTTGGAACTAAATAATTTTCGATAGGATCATTGGCAAAACCATACCTGAACGTGCCATCATATAAAGTGGTTACCTCTAAGACTTCTCTAGGTGGGGTTCCCTCTATGAAATCAAAATCAATGGATACTGTAAACCCGTCTTGGTAACCACTGTAGTGAGCGCGCACTCTGCGCTCGCCTTTAAGTATGGGCGCATAATCGGTTACGTCTATTTCATATACAAACTTCCAGTTACTCCCTTTATTACCCGCATATGGTGTAATAATCCGAGTCAATTCTACCCAACGTGAAGTGGAATCATCGATCGGATCTTCGACTTCAATTTTTGTAGTATAATCCCACTCACTGCATCCTCCAGAAGGACAGCCCAACGTATAATACATAATGATTCTTCTGTATTCACCAGCAGTTGGGAATGACGTGGTATCAAACCAATTGCCGTACCAGTTCCAATGGGTTTCTTGATGTGATTGAACCCGAATGGTATCGCCTTCTGCGGCAAATAATGTTGAGGTAAAAACAGAAAAAACAAGGACTAAGAGTAAATTTGATTTCATGGAAATGACATTTAATTTGACCAAATATGAGCAAAAGCTTTCAACTTAAAGCATATTTATGACGTTACATTTGCACGATAATTAGAAAGCTATGCAATATCGAAGACTAGGAAAGGCAGGAGTGCAAGTAAGTGCACTATCATTTGGCTCATGGGTAACCTTCGGAAACCAAGTAGATGTCAGCATCGCCAAACAATGCATGCACCACGCTTACGATCAAGGAATTAATTTTTTCGACAACGCAGAAGTGTATGCCGCAGGAAAGTCAGAAGAAGTGATGGGGAAAATCATCGCGGAGGCAGGTTGGAATAGAGATTCTTACCTCGTTTCATCAAAAGTTTTTTGGGGTGGTGACAAGCCTAACCAATTGGGGTTAAGCAGAAAACGCGTGGTTGAAGCTTGCCACGCAGCGTTGAACAGACTACGTGTTGAATACCTCGATTTTTATTACTGCCACAGACCAGATAAAAATACGCCCATGGAAGAAACTGTGTGGGCGATGCACAACTTGATTCAGCAGGGAAAAGTGCTCTATTGGGGCACCAGCGAATGGAGTGCACAAGAAGTACAAGAAGCATTTATGGTGGCGCGGGCAAATAACCTCATTGCACCATCGATGGAGCAACCACAATACAACATGTTGGTGAGGAAAAAAGTGGAAGTAGAATTTGATAAGTTGTTTCGTGACTATGGATACGGTTCTACCATATGGTCGCCATTGGCAAGTGGCATTTTGACGGGAAAGTACAATCAAGGCATTCCTGAAGGGTCGCGACTTACAATGGATGATTTGGGGTGGTTAAAAGAAAAAGTATTGACCGACAAAAACATTGATAAAGTGATCGCTCTTCAGAGTCTAGCCAATGAACTCAACACCTCTGCGGCTAACCTCGCGATCGCCTGGTGTTTGAAAAACAACCACGTGAGCACCGTTATTACAGGAGCAACTAAATTGAGTCAACTTCAAGAAAACCTCAAATCGTTGGATGTAGTTGAAAAGCTGGATGCATCGGTTATGGAAGCCATTGAAACGATTCTTGACAATAAACCGGAAATGCCTCAGTATTAATTCGAGTTCATTGCGAAAAAAGCGCCACCAACTTTTTGCGTTTCCACCACCGGAAGAAGCCGATGAAAACGGTCTATTGGCCTACGGTGGCGACTTATCGCCTGAGCGTTTGATATCGGCTTACGAATCAGGCGTCTTCCCTTGGTTTGAAGCCGGTCAACCCATATTGTGGTGGAATCCTCCGCAACGAATGATTTTATATCCCGATGATTTTAAGTTATCAAAATCATTGAATCAAAAGCTCAAGAAGGGCGTATTTGAATTTAAAATTGATGTCAATTTCGAACAGGTCATCCGCAGCTGTGCTCAAGTACCACGAAAAGACCAAGCGGGAACTTGGATCACCAATGAAATGATCACAGCTTACAGTGAGCTGCATAAACTAGGCTTTGCACACAGTTTTGAAAGCTACTTGAATGGTCAACTTGTGGGTGGCTTATATGGTATCTCTTTAGGTAAAGTATTCTTTGGCGAATCGATGTTCAGCATTGTATCAGATGCGAGTAAGGCAGCATTTTATGCGCTCGCTCAATTTGCACGTAACCATGATTTTGCCTTCATCGACTGTCAATTGCATACCACCCATCTAGAATCTTTAGGAGCAAAAGAAATCGACAGGAATCAATACTTACGAGAACTGAATGCTGCCCTTGAGCACCGAGATTTAACGCAAAATTGGAGCACGCTTTGAAAAACGAAATTCCAACACGGTTCATCGAAAAGCTTCAAAACCATTTTGGAAGTGTCATTGCTGATAAAACACTGAGTGCGCTCAGCCTAAAAAGCAGTATTTCGGTGCGGGTAAACCCAATGAAACCCACCGCGCAATTTGATGACCGACAAAAAGTGCCGTGGTCGAAAAATGGATACCTACTTCCTGAACGACCAACATTCGCGCTGGACCCACTCTTTCATGCCGGAAGCTACTACGTGCAAGATTCATCGAGTATGATTTTAGAAGCTATTCTCCAAAAAATTCAACCCGCACGTGAAGGTCTTTACTTGGATGTGTGCGCAGCCCCGGGCGGGAAATCAACGATATTGTTAGACTACCTCGATGATGAAGGATTCTTAATTGCCAATGAGGTAGACCCGAAAAGAAACGCCATTCTGAGAGAAAATATACTCAAATGGGGTCGATTAAACGCAGGTGTTACTTCGCTGCCCGCACGTAAATTTGACGAACTTGAATGCGCCTTCGACCTCATTTTGGTCGATGCACCGTGTTCGGGCGAAGGAATGTTTCGAAAAGATTCATTTGCCGTGTCGCAATGGAGCGAAAACTTGGTCGAGCAGTGTGCCTTAACGCAAAAAAGCATCCTTGCAGAACTGCTGCCAACACTTAAAGAAGGTGGAGTTCTGATCTATTCTACGTGCACCATGAATCCGGAAGAAAATGAACTTCAAGTTCAAAAACTTCTCGACAGTGGCACTGTAGAACCTATTGAAATTGACCTCTCTGAATTCAGCGATTATCTGATTGAAGCAAACGTGGACAATTCTGTGATCGGATATTACTTGCTACCAGGCAGTTCAACGGGAGAAGGCTTATTTATTTCAACGTTGAAAAAAACCACCGTTTCAGCTCACGAAGACCGAAGGAAATCTCGATATAGCACGCCATTTCAATCAGCGGATGTCGAATTTCAAAGTGCTTTTCCAGAATTACCACAGAATTTGGTTTACTGGAATCTAAAAGGAGAATTGCACGCTGTAGTGCAGCACCAATATATTGAGGCGCTAAACCTTCCGTTTAAAATGTTAGGATTGCCCTATTATCAAATGAAGGGGGAAAACGTCATTCCATTGCACGGCTTTGCGATGGCCTCCAATGGCTTACGTGCAATCGAACTAAGCGAAGAAAATTCATTGCAATTTTTGAGAAAAGAAACCATTTCTTTGCCGCCAAATTTACCAAAGGGGTGGTCACTCGTAAGTTATCAGAACATACATCTTGGTTGGGTGAAAATTATTGATCAACGCTCAAACAACTACTATCCCAGTTGGTTAAGACTAAGAATATAAGAACGAAGAAATGGCAGAAGTAACATTGACATTAGACGGTAAAGAACGTGTAATCAACGTAGGATCAGAAACAATTTTAGAGGCCGCAATAAAGGCTGGAATCGAAGCACCATTTTCTTGCCGAAGCGCCATCTGCTCAACGTGTATGGCGAAGTTGGAAGAAGGAACCGTGAAAATGGATATGAATCATGTGCTGACTGATGAAGAGCTCGAGGAAGGGTATATCGTTACATGCCAGAGTCATCCTACATCTGAAAAAGTAAGAATCACTTACGATTACTAAGTCCCTAGTGGATATTTCAACCCAGAGAATTCGATCAATTCAGAGCGGATAGTCCCAACACGAATCTCAGATTCGATGTAAATTGGTATTCGATTGCGGTCTTTACTGACCCAAACTTTCATGCCTTCACCAGCTTTAAAAATTGATCCTTCAACGAGTAAAGGCGAAAAAATATAGCATTCGATGTCTCCAAACTCATCGTGCTCGTAGGTGTCTGTACCTAAATAACGGAGGAAAATATCGTGCGTTTCTCGGTCAATTACCATTCTTAACCCGATTTTTTCTCCGATGCGTTTTGAGCCAAAATCAATAGAACGACTCTCGTACACCAGGCTCAGCACATCAAAGCTGTTCGCTTCCAATGGAAAAGTATCGAGTTGAATTGGCTTTTCCTTAACCTTTAAAACGCTGTACACCGAACGTTGATCATGGCGGTAGATATTATCTTCTCGATAGTAAAAACCACCTTCGCTCACATCGCGCGTAAAACGATACGGTCTCAAATCAGAACGGTCAGCATATGAAATGTACTTATCGCGCACTTTGAAAAACCAATCATAGCGCGGATAAGTAATTCCGTAGCCTCGGAATTTGAAGCATTCGTTCCCCCACAGTTCCTCTTCTTCTACCGTAAATGTGACTTCTCCCGCACCTACCCAAACACCCATCAATTGATATCCAATCGAGTATTTCAGCGACTCACCGCTTTTAAATGGTTGCGTTTGCGCAATAGTCGTCCCAAACGAGACTACAAAAATTAATAGGAAATATACTTTGCGTTGGAGCATAAAAAAAGCGGGGAATCCCGCTTCGTAAATTAACTTTTTGCTTCTTCTTCAACCATTGCTGATATTTTCAGCACGGTTTGGGTTGGTTGCGTATTGGCGACTAAGGTCACGGTCTTCATCTGGTTTCCTTTCTGCGTTCCCGGTTTGTAAACTACTTCAATTTCGGCAGTCTCGCCTGGAGCCACCGGGTTTTTCGGATACTTTGGCACAGTGCACCCGCAAGAACCTTTAGCGTCAGAAATGATCAACGATTCGTTTCCTGTATTGGTAAACTTGAAGATGTGCTTATTTTCTGTGTTTTGTTTGATGGTGCCGAAATCGTGCTCCATTTGTGCGAAAGCGATAGTGGTAGGAGGACCAACCGGGGCTGGAGCTAAGTCTTGGTTTTGCGTTTGATTTAAATCAAGCGTTGTTGACCCCATTGGATCTTGAGCCTGTTGGGTTGATTCAACCAAGGCAGTATTTGTTTTTGGCGTGTCAATCACTCTCCCACCTTTATCCATGGTGAAAAGAAAAATGGAATTCACCACTGTTAATGCTGCCACACCTATTAATAAATAGTTCTTCATTTGCTCATTCATAGTTTCAAAATTTTAATCAAATTTAATGCTTGCTTAGTTTAATCCTAGTTCTTTATATGTTCCTCGTTCTATTTCGTTTTTTACTGCCTTCACATCTGCATCATAATAGGCCAACGCTTCATAATAAGCCTCATACCCGAAAACAAATCTCGTGAGCAGCGTCTTTGCCCTTTCATTTATATAGGATTCATTCTTATTGAATGTTTGATCGTCTGTGCTCAGACCTGTTCGATCAATATACGCCCTGAAATTACTCAATTGTGCTTCATTCAGTTCAAAGTCTGATAAAAATTCAATGACGCTTTTGTAGTTTGTCTTGATTTCTTCTCCCATTTCAAAATACAGACGAAGCGCATAGCCTTCAAACAGCGCATAGCGATGAATGTTTTTGACGTAATCGTCCATTGTAGAGGAATCGAGAGGCACAAACACATCTGGAATGATTCCACCACCGCCATACACTTTGCGGTTTTTGGGTGTGAAAAAAATCAAGCTGTCATTTGGGTGAATAGAATCTGCGTTGAACAGCTCACCTGATAAGCCTCTGTTTTTGAGCTCTTGTTGATAAGCGGCCACACCATCATCGTAAGACCGTTGAATGCTTCTGCCTGTTGGTGTGTGGTAGCGTGAAATGGTAAGCCGCATGGCCGAACCATCGTTAAACTCAATCGTGCGCTGCACCAGGCCTTTTCCATAAGAACGCCTACCTACTATCAATCCGCGATCCCAATCTTGCACCGCACCGGCAAAAATTTCACTGGCCGAAGCAGAGTTTGCATCGATCAAGACATACAAATCGCCATCCACAAAATTTCCCCCGCTGGTTGCAAAGGTTTCGCGTTTGGCTTGATGCTCGCCTTCGGTGTACACAATCAGCCTGCGATCTTCGAGAAATTCATCAATAATCTTAATGGCCACATTGAGGTATCCCCCGCCATTGCCGCGCAAATCGACCACTAAGCTCTTGGCCTTATTCTTTTTTAAAACATCCAGTGCTTCTTTAAAATCAGAAAGACTCGTACTGCTAAATCGTTCGAGTTTGATATACCCAACGCGATTGTCGATCATAAAATACGAGGTAACGCTGCCTACCTCTACTTCTGACTTCGTTAAGGCTAACTTCTTCTCTTCAAATCCATCTGCAGTCTGTCGCAGCAGGGTGATTTGAAGTTCATCCTGCTCATCTTCCTTGATTTTCTTTACCACTGAGCGGGAGTTCGTGCTTCGCCCGGCAATGGTATCACCATTCAATACAATCAATTTATCACCAATGCGCACATCGGCCCGTTGGGCTGCACCACCTTCAATCAGATCGAGAATGGTCATTGTGTCTTGAATCATCACGAACCGCACTCCGATGCCTTTATACTTGCCTTTCAAAGGTTCGTTGGCACGCACATACGCTTCTTTTGTAAAATACACCGAATGCGGATCCAACTCTTCGAGCATTCGCTTGATGCCTTCTTCGATGATCGGTTTGGTTTCAACCTGATCAACATAGTTCTGATCGATGTTCTCGAGGAATTTTTCTAACTTCTTCAGGTCAGCTTCTAGGTCGTTTTGAGCACAAATTTCAAATGGAAATGAAAGCCCTGATAACACCAGAAAAAACACGAAAAATCTGAGCTTTTGAATCATGAACCCGAAAATATTGATTAATCGCCTTGGCCACTTTTAATTCACAGATTCATAACACTTTTAGGCTAAAGCTTGATCAAACTCAACTTGGCCGGCAAATGATCTGAAAAACCACCGAAATAAGTTGTGCCTCCGAACGACCTGCTTGGGAAAAAGCCATTGTCTTTTTCGCTTTCATAGAGCATCCAAGGTTTCTTTACAAATCCCACTGATTCAGGATCGACTTTCCAGCCATAATGACCAGCGCTTAAATTGCTATCGATCAAAATTTGATCAAGAATACCCCATTCGCCACGGTAGGCATGACTTCCTGCGTCAGTTCCCAAAAATTTCTTGTGCATATTTGTCAAACATGGCCCGTTCTTGTTTTCATCGCAAGCCTCAAGCAATGCCACACTCGCGTTGTCAGGGTGATCGTTTAAATCACCCATAAACACAAGGCCCGCGTTAGGATAGATTTGCTTCAGTGAATCGATCAGCTGCACTGAAGCCTCAGCCGCGCGCAACCTTTTCCACTCTGACGCTTCTGCTCCTCCGTAGCGCGAAGGCCAGTGATTGACAAGAAAAAGAAGCGGCTGTTTTGATTGGAAATCTTGTAAAACCACATAAAATACTCCACGTGTTGGACGCTCGTCAGCACCTAAGTCAATTTTTTTTAATCCTGAATGCATGAACACGAAGATGGTTGAATCGTACATCAATGCATTATCGATTCCCCGACCATCTGGCGATTCCATGTGAGCTACAGTCAATTTATTCGTCACTGAAACAGCATTGCGCAGCGCAACAACTACTTCTTTGTTTTCTACTTCACAAAGTCCAACTACATGGGGCAATCCTCCATCGAAACTAGAATCAATTACAGTGGCTAGGTTGGCGAGTTTTTCATGGTAGCGCAAACTGTTGTATTGAAGTTTCCCGTTTGGTGTGAAATCTTCATCAAACGTGAGCGGATTATCAAGGGTATCAAATAAATTCTCAACGTTATAGAATACAACATTTATTGTTTCTTGATTTTGAGCTGAAGAAATAACAGATAAAAAGATAGTTATCGAGAGGAGCAAGGGGTTAGCTACATTCATGGTCGAAAAAAAAGGTGGTCAAAAAACCACCTTAATAGTATAACGTTTTGTTGTGATCAATTTTCTGTTCGCGCCTTTGCGTTTGATTTTCGCCCTTGCTTATCAGACGATTTACCTTCTGATTTAGGGGCACAAGACTTGGATGATTTATCAGCGCAACACGCTGGTTTTCCTTCGGCCATCGAGCAGCACCCGCCCTTTGCAGGAGTCGCCTTTCTCGCTTCTACATTTTGAACATCTGCAGAAGTGGCACTTGCGTTTGTGCTAGAGCTCGACTGAGCGAAGCCAATGCTGCAAAACATGATCGTAGCAGCGGTGAGAATTAAGTTTTTCATGTGGAGATATTGTTATTTTAAAAGTTCGATTCCTTCCGTAGCTGAAATAATATTGCCGTTGAACTCAGCAGCGATAAATGCGTCATCAAAGCCCGCTGACACGAGTTGCTTTTTGAATGCCTCAGCTTCTTCGTAGGTGTTGAACTCACCCGTAAAATAGCGTATCGCACCTCCATCGGCTTCACGCTGATCGATGCGGCCTAAGCTCATCATCTTGTCAAGCATTTCCAATGGGATTTGACCAGAGAACACCCCAATTTGCACCTTGAATTTCACTTTACCAAAATTGGAAGAAGATGATTTATTCAGAGGAACAACATTGTCTGCAGGGGTTGCGCCTGACTCGTTAAGCAAGGCACGTCTTCCCCCTTTAAATGGAATCACGTGTGATCCATCAAACCCTTGTTGCATGAGGTCGATTTTTCTTCGCGCAGCTTTCTCGTATGAAGTAAAGGCTCCTGAATAATAACGTGTTAAGCCGTCTTCAGAGGTAATCACCAAGAGATCGTCAATTCCATCAAACACATCGTTCGACAATTTATTCGCAAACGCTCCAACCTGCACGCGGTAAACGGTTACCTCTCCAAACGACTCGTCATTGGCCTTAGCCACGCTTCGCGTATCGATTGGTCGGTCAAGTGTGTATTCATTCTTGCTAAGTATGAGTCGCTCGGGTGCAGGAAGCGTTTTGTTCTTGGTAATTGCTTCTTCCACAGACATTCCCAATTTTTCATTTGAGACCATGTCTTGTTCAATATTTGTGACGCGAGACGATTCTCCCGAAGAACTAGTTTCGATTACATCTTTGGTAGCTATACCCCCAGTTTCAAGGTCAATTTTTCGTTGTATGGCGTCAGGCAAGTTTTCAAAATTTCCGACTTCAATTATTGTTCTTCCGTCTTCAGTGACGCGTGTAGTAACGTCTGGCATGCTCAACAAGGCATTTGCCAAACTGTCATTCACGCCTTCTTGAAACTCACCAATTTGAACTGTAAAGTTTTGTTTTTTACGAATCGTCTTGCGCTCAACCGTTTCCTGAGAATAGGCGGTGTTGGTGTACTGCGAATACTTTCCATCTTGATCAGTATATTCTAAATACATCTGCTCAATTACAGCATCAGAGAGTGTAACGCCATTGGTATCAACAATTGCGTTTTCCAATGAGTTAAGCTCTAAATCTTTGTAATCAGCTATTCCATCACCATCGCTATCGAGTGGACAGCCATTGGCATCAACTTCAACACCAAGAGGCGTTGATGGACATAGGTCTATCATGTCAGGAACATTATCCAAGTCGGCATCTCCGAAATCGCCTCCCGAGAAATCTTCTGCTGTCTCGTGTGGTGGTGTGGTGAGGTTAAATGTCAACCTCATGTATGTATTTAAAAATTTATCTGTTCGGCTATTTCCCTGCCTGACGCCCCTTGATTCGTCTGTAATTCCATCGATGTAATCCGTAAATGTCCAATGGTAATCCATTCCCATTTGGAAGCTCGTTCTTTTATTCATCATCAGATTAAAACCGACACCCAGAGGAATAGCGAAGGAGCGTTCTGAATAGGCCCCAAATCCGTCTGCGTTGAGCGCACGAATGTCTGTTTCGTAATCATAATCGCGGGTAATCTCGATCGCAGTCTCTAAAAATACATCCATTTCTGGCAGATTCCTGATGGTTCCATCAGACCAATAATTATAACTATTGCCGTACTGATCGATCAAATCAGTCTTTGAGAGGAACTCAAACGCTTCAAAACCAAGCGAAACGTACGGTTCAATAATTCTGTCTTTCTTCAAGAAATGGTCGAAATTGTAAGATGCACTTATTCCACCTGCTGTAATTTGACTTTCAAAATTCAAGTTTCGGACGCGCGTGCGCTCATCGGCAGCGAGTTGACCAAACAACATGTAAAAATTGACGTCTAAATAATCGAAAATTGGCTGCGAAACCTGCACATGAAATGAAGGTTTGTTTTGGAATGGATTGAAATAACTTCTGTTGCTAACGAGGTCACCTTGATAATTCATCATGCCAACGCCCACAGAAATTTTCGGGCGTATCGTCCATTCGGGTTCAGACACGGAATCGACACCCAACGAATCTTGAGCCTTCAAAGTGCTTGATAATGAGAATATCAAGAACAATAATAGCAAGAAAAAAATCTTGAAACTATGATGAATATAGGTTAATCCCATCGTGGTTAAAAGGTAGTTTTAGGAAACGCTAATGTAATGAATGACATAACACAAGACAATATAATGTTAAGCCATCATTTAAACCACTTCTGGTTACTGATCATCAGCGCCTCTTGCACCGTTATTCTTTCGCCTGAATTATAGGCTGTAACGAATGGGCCGGGGAAGTTATGTTGAGCGGCAACGAGCGATTCTCTTTTATCGCGAGCAGCCTTGTACACATCAAATTGTCCGGTAATGTACTTCACCCAACCTTCGTGATTCTCAGTATAAAACTCTTCGTTGAACTTGTAAGTTTTCTTGATTTGCGCGAGCTCTACAATTTTTTTACCTGCCACAATCTGCACGCGATACACAACTCCTGTTTCAGGCGATGGGATGTTCGTAACGGGAGCAACAGGACGTGTTTCTTTTTGGGCAACTAAAGGTGCCTCTTTTGGTTCATTTTGAACTACAGGCTCCTCAACTATTTCTGCAACTTCTGGCTGAGACTCAACAGTTGGCTCCACTTCAGTGGCAGGCTCTGGTATTACTTCTTCAGGAGCAACTTCTGCAATTTCTTCCATTTCTAACGCATCAGGCTTAGGCGCAGGTATGTTCTCTTCTTTCGATTCTTCGGCCGCAGCGATCATTGCTGAGGCGTCAATATCACCACCTAACACAGGCACTGTTTTCGTTTCATTTTCATCGAGAAATGCAAAACTCCCTTCCATGCTCTGCAATTGGCTTGATATATCAGACGAAGCTTTCACTTTATAAGATATCACAAGGTCTTGATCGTCAGGAATGCTCATCCAGACGAATTTCGCCTTTTCGTCTACTTGGCTGAATACCGATTTTTTATTTTCCACGACTTCAGCTTCGGCACCTGCTGGCAATAGCTCTTCTAATTTGGCAAAACCGTATACTCCTTGTTTGGAAATAGTCAAATCAACCTGAAACATATTACCGCCCAGCGGCTTGACCACGCGCGAAGCACTGGCAATGGCCGGGGTTTTTTCTTCTACCACTGCATCGCTAATTACCGAAATTGTTTTATTTGGTATGTCATAGCTTTTCCGCTCGTTGTCTTGAATGTAAGAAAACTTGCCATCAACCATCGACTCGCTTGGCGCGCCTTGTTGTGCTGTGACGGCATATGAAATCTTTACCTCATCCGTTTCTGGCAATGCCATCCAAATAAACTTCATGCGTCCATCTGCGTAAGTAAAACTTGCTTCAGCTGTTTCTACTGGTTTTGCATCAAATCCTTCTGGGAAATTTTGCTGAAACTTGGCGAACCCGAAAAGGTCTCCCTTTTTGATTACGACTTCAACAATGTAGGTAGAGTCTCTCACCAACTCATTGGGGAGGTTTGATTCGATCTCTATTCCATCGCTCAAAAAGATGGTAACGAAGGACATTGAGATCAGGTTGAAAAGTAGAATGAGTTGCTTCAGCATGTTACCAAGGGGTTAATTTCCTTGGAAAACAAATCTACCCTTAGATAACAGGGGCATTTGGCTCCTCAACTTACAATTACAAACAGAAATTTGTTAATTGACTAGAAATTAGGCTTCAATTGAGAGCGCTGGTAGAATTCACGGATTTCTCGTGCAACTTCATCAGGAGTATCACAGAGCTTGATCAAATCTATATCCTTCGGTGAAATCATGCGTTCGGAAAGCATTTTGTCTTTTACCCAATCAAGAAGCCCTGACCAATAGTCTGAACCCACTAAAATGATAGGAAAGCGCTCGCTCTTGCCGGTCTGCACAAGTGTGACGGCCTCAAATGTTTCGTCAAGTGTTCCGAATCCACCGGGCAGAATCACGAAGCCTTGTGCATATTTCATAAACATCACCTTGCGAACGAAGAAATAATCAAAATGCAACAATTTATCCTTATCAATGTATGGATTTGCGTCTTGTTCAAATGGCAGTTCAATGTTCAATCCAACTGACTTGCCCTTGCCGCGCTTGGCACCCCGGTTGGCTGCTTCCATTATTCCTCCGCCACCTCCGCTGATTACTCCGAAGCCTTCCTGCGTAATTTGATAGGCTATTTCCTCTGCTAAACTGTAATACGGATGACTGGCTTCAACCCTTGCAGAACCGAAAATGCTCACACACGGACCTATGCGTTGCAACGTTTGAAATCCATCAACAAACTCGGCCATGATTTTAAACACCATCCACGAATCATTGATCACTGCTTCATTCCACCCTTTCGATTCTAATCTTTTCTCTTCTGGACTCATTTTCTTTTTGCTTTAGTGATTAACCATGCAATTGCTGTAAGTGCAATCATCCCCAACACCAAATGGCTCATCGACTCTCTGAATATGATATAAGCCAACCATTTTGACTCTGCGATGTCTGTTGGAGGTTCAACTGATAATACATCCCTAAAAATGATCATCATCACTGCCTTCGTGGCAATGCCTGCGAATAAGACGTTGAACCCGCTAAAAAAAGCAAATGAAAACGGAAAATATGCTCGGTTTTCTCTTTTAATGACATACAAAACTATCATTAGCATCAACACAACCTCAAATACCAAGCGGACAATTGATGGCAACTCGATGAACCAAGCTGAATTTGCATAAAGCAAACCAAACGAAATAAAACCTGCTGGCAGTCCATATTTTAAAGAGTCATTCACAAAGGCAAGAATAAGAAGTTTTAGAGCATTCTTTGAATTAATCGCGCGCTGTAATACTTGTTAACTTATTCCCACATTTGTCGCAACTAACTAATCGGTGAAGTTTGACGTCTATGCTCACTGAAAGAATGACTATAATGAAGATTTCTGTTTGGAGTGCACTCGCACTAATACTAGTACTGAGTGCGTGTGAAAAAGAAAATATTGAACCCGCTGAAGTATCAGATTTAACCCCACTAAATCACGGCATTTCATGTGTTTATGCGCAAAAAATTGAGGGCAACTTTGAAATTTGCAAAACTGAGAATGGCGCGCACAGCACGCTCACTGATCCAAACGGAAAAGATAAATGGTGGCCTGTGCATTCATCGGTAAGAGGGGAGATTTTGTTTTATCAATCAGAAAATTCGCGCGATGTAAATGACTATTCAGATGCCTCTTTATGGCGAATTAACGCGAACAATACAACTTCATTAATTATTCCTAAAGGCTCGTATGGCTGGTCGCAACAAGGTTTATGTCAATGGTCGCATGATGGAAACAATATTGTAATGGCTGCCGTAGACTCTGCCATTGGTACTTGGCAGGTTTTCATTACAGATGCCAACGGCAAAAACCCAAAAAGGATCACAAAACGAAACGATGTAGATTACTTTGATCCCGTATTTAGCATTGATGATAAATCCATTTACTGTTCATCGATCCCTGAAAACGAAGCTAAGGACAATTCCAATATTGAAATTATGCGCATCGATACAGCTGACGGTCAAGAACAACGATTAACATATAATACGCACCGCGATCATCATACTGATGTTTCTCCTGATGAGCGCACGCTTGTTTATGAATCACTGGTTGATCCAGCATATCTATCAATCGGAAAATGGGTAATCAAAGAGTTGGATTTAACCACTTCAACTGAAAAAATCCTCCTTGAAGATGACAACATTAACCTCTTTCCAAAATACGCTCCAACCTCCGGTATCATCTACTTGACAGAGCTAAATGTAGAGACATTTCAGATGAACGCGAGCGTTTACAATGTTTCAACCAATGAAAAATTGCAGGTGAATGAAACAGATAACATCACCATGAATCCTGATCCTTTCTAGGCGATCTATTCCAGTTTTTTGCCATCACCTTAATCCAAGTTTTTAAAGAAAATTCATGTAGGTTTGACGCATCGTTTAAGCAATGAAAATTATGGAGCAATATATGGCTGGAGAAAAGAAGGAAGAAGGCAGTGACAAGAAGTCAGAAAGTCGACTAATTTCTGAGAAATACCTCGAAAAACGCATCGTTTTTTTATGGGGAGGAGTTGATGATGACTCAGCAAAACACGTGATCGATCGCCTGCTTTACCTCGAAAGTGAAAAGCCAGGAGACCCAATCCAGTTTTACATCAATTCGCCCGGTGGTTATGTGACTTCAGGAATGGCTATTTATGACACCATGAACATGATTTCATCTCCCGTACACACCATTTGCATGGGTTTGGCGGCTTCTATGGGATCGATCTTACTCTCAGGAGGTGAAAAAGGGCACCGAAAAATATTTACACACGGTCGCGTAATGATTCACCAACCGAGTCTTGGCGGATACCAAGGAACAGCCAGCGACATAGAAATTCAAACGAAAGAAATCGTTAAGACGAAAGAACTAAGCGCTCAAATTCTTGCAGATAATTGCGGACAAGACTTTGAGAAAGTGATGAAAGATTTCAACCGCGATCATTGGTTGAACGCAAAAGATTCTATTGCATATGGAATTGTGGATGGAATTCAGTCGAAACTCTAGTTTAATCTTTTCGAATTAGCAATGAAAGTTTGCGTAATAGACGATGACGACATTTATCAATTCTTGCTCAAAAAAGAATTGAATCACACACAAATGGTAGATAAAGTGCAGGTTTTCACGGATGGTGAGAAAGCCTTGAATTACTTTGAAGACAACAAGGACAATTGCGATTCCTTACCTGATGTGATTTTTCTTGACATCAACATGCCTATAATGAATGGTTGGCAGTTTTTGAAGCATTTTAGAACGATACAGCCATCCATTGACAAGCCAATTACGATCTATCTTGTGAGTAGCTCTTTTGACGATAGAGACATCAACAAATCAAGGGAGTATGCCGAAGTCACCGACTACATTATCAAGCCAGTAAAACGTTCTAACTTGATCAATGTCTTAAAAGAAATCAACTAGCTCTATCCTCCTGTTCGTATTTCGGAATACTTATTCGTATTTGCAGGATCAACTGTTTCGAGTAGTGGAAGAATTTGTTCTTTTTCTTGTGCTTCGGCTTTCGAGAATAATTTAATGATCTCATCATTTTTAGCCGTAAAAAACAACCGTGTATTGAATGAATTCGGTTCAGCTTCGTGAACTTTTTGAACCAACATCAACGCTGCTGTTACCTCTGCCCTTCCCTTTTGCACATTTTCAGCCATCTTATCGAATCCCAATCGGTGATACCTATAACTGCATTCACGCAATGGCTTAAATCGTGGATTCAAGTAATTCTGCACCAACCAATAACGGTTGTTCCGGGAGGAAAAAGATTGCCAACCCGCCTGTCCAGAGGGCGTAGCATTACTCACGACTTGCTGTGCTCGCTGCCAGTATTCATCACCACCGTTCAAAGAATAGCTATCGTAGTCAAGCGCCAACATAACATATGCATAATAGCCTAAAATCGATGTCAATTCAGAGATGTATGCGTTTATAGAAAAGTCGAGTACATCAAATTGCAAGTAGCGAAACTGAATCGACTCATCTTGGAATTTAAAAATATTACTCGAATAAGTGGTGCCATAAACTGGACGCGAAGAAGAAATTTGAAAGGTCGCTTCGTACGTATCTGTTGATAATCGTTTGTCTATTTGGATTAACATGCTGCAATCAATGCGCTCAGAAGGCGCAAACTTATCATTCGTCCAGCTCTTGTTATTCATAAACTCAAACACCGATTGCTGAAGCGCGTCAAATATGGCGTTGTCGCCAATAGCAATTTGTTGGCTGTTAATCTGTACTTGACAATTCAGTTCTTGCGCTCGACTTGCATTTGCCATTACCATCAAACCAAAGATGAGCAATGAAATCCTAGACCAATAATTCAAGTTCATCGAGTATATCCTTAGCAACATCCAGTTTAGATTTTAATTCGTTTGGTAAAATTCGATCGGCAAAAACAAACGTCACTCTGTTTGTATCCGTCCCGAATCCCGCTCCTGCATCGCGAAGCGAGTTAAGAACGAGCATGTCGAGGTTTTTATTTTTCAACTTCTTTTTTGCGTTTTCGATTTCATTTTCTGTCTCGAGGGCAAATCCAACAAGCACTTGATTCTGTTTGACTTCACCACAATGAGCCAAGATGTCTTGGGTTGATTCTAAAGCAATGCTCTGAAGGTCATCTGCGCCTTTTTTAATTTTTTGCTCAGCGATATTTACAGGCTTGTAATCAGCTACTGCGGCTGACATTATTAGCACATCGGCAGAGGAGAAATGCTCTTTCACCCTGTCGAACATTTCTTTAGCAGAAGTCACATTAATGCGTTCGAGTTGATCGGGTGTGGACAAATGAGTAGGTCCTGAAATCAGCACCACATCAGCGCCTCGATCGGCCGCCTCAGCTGCAATGGCAAAGCCCATTTTACCGGAAGAGTGATTTCCAATGAAACGAACAGGGTCGATCGCCTCATACGTAGGCCCAGCAGTAACTACAATCTTTTTGCCTTTTAAATTTGACTTACGATCAAACTGTTCCTCAATGGCATGGAGAATCGTTTCCGGCTCCTTCATGCGTCCTTTACCCACCAAACCACTCGCCAATTCTCCTTCGTCAAAATCTAAAACCAAGACACCTTGTTCGATGAGCGTATTGAGATTGCGCACAGTTGTCCAATGGTCAGACATGTCTAAATCCATGGCCGGTGCGACCATCAGCGGGCAGCTCAAACTCAATACTACCGCCATCAACAAATTATCGCATTCACCCGAAACCAATTTCGACAGCGTATTGGCGGAGCAGGGTGCAATCACCATTAAATCAGCCCATTTACCCAACTCAACATGGTTGGTCCATTCGCCATAGTGCTCATCAGAAACATAAGTGCTGCTCACCGGGTTCTTGCTGAGCGTTGCCAAGGTGAGCGGTGTAACAAATGACAAAGCCGATGGCGTCATAACAACACGCACATCGGCTCCAAGTTTTACCAACTCTCTGGTGAGAGTGATTATTTTATACGCTGCAATACTACCGGTGATTCCGAGTAGTATTTTTTTTCCCTTCAGCATCGGGGAAATAACTATGCTTGAGTGCTATCCTCAGCAGAGGCTTCAATTTCTGGTCTTCGGTAGTACACGCGACCATCAATAAATTCTTCCATCGCTAATGTTGATGGCTTTGGCAAGCGCTCGTACATTTTCGAAATTTCGATCTGTTCTCTATTCTCAAAAATCTCTTCAAGACTATCAGTTACCGATGCAAATTCTTGCAGCTTTGAGTCGAGTTCTTGTTTGATCTGAGTTCCAACTTGGTTGGCTCTCTTAGACACGATGGTAATCGCTTCATAGAGGTTATCACACTGAGCCTCTAATGTTTGAACATCACGAGTAACAGCGCTTGAGGGAGCTTCAAATTTCTGATATTCTTTTAATAAATCCATGTCAACTTAAGTTTTTAGATTCCTGCTGCATAAGTCGCAGCTTTTCATACATATCTTCCGCTTCGCGAAGGTTTCCGCTGTTTGGAAAACGATCGACAAAAGTAACGTAAGCATTCATTGCTATTTCAATTCTCTCTAACTTTTTATCTTCCACGCTATTCGATGCCAACAGAAACGCTGACTTGTATTCCAAAAACCATGTTTCTTCCTTCTTTTTACTGGCCGGATAAGTTCGGTTAAAATTAGAAAAAGCCATTTGCGCTGCCCTGTACCGCTCCATTTTATAGAACAATTTTGCTGCCCTATAGTCCTTAAACTCGAGCTTATCGCGCATTTCATCCAACAAAGCATTGCACGAATCAATGCGTCTGCTATCCGGATAATCAATGGTGAAAAGTTGCAATGCTCGAATCGCCTTGTGCGTATCGGTTTGATCCAATGACCATTTCGGAGAAAGAAGATAATTGCAATATGCCGCCAAAAATTGACACTCTTCTGCGTATTCCGAACTGGGATGATTTTTATAGAATTGACTCAAGCGGTGCGAAGCAAGAATGTAGTCTTTTAAGTTGTAATCGCACTTTGCTTGCAAGTAGGCAATGCGCTCGCCTTTGGTGGTTCCGCGATAAACAATGTATAATTCTTCCAATAAAGGATATGCCCTCGTGAACTTTCCGTCTTTAAAATACTTTAATGCAGTATCATATTTATATTGCATGTCATCACTTTTCAACACCTTCCTATATTCAGTACATGAATTTAGAACCGTCAAAAGCGACACTATGGCTATGAGAAATCGAAGTTTCATTTGGGGCGCGAAATTAATGGTCTTATTCGTTTTAACGTGTTAATAAATGATTCTGTATAGCAGCCAAACCACAATTTAACGAAATTGATATTACTAACTTTGACAACTTATTTCCAATAAACAAATCTCATTGTATGAAAGACATTTTTGAGAAAATTAGAGAAAACAGAGGTCCACTCGGTCAATATAGCCAAGTAGGTCACGGTTACTTTTTCTTCCCAAAGCTCGAGGGCCCAATATCAAATAGAATGCAATTCCGAGGCAAAGACGTCCTCACGTGGAGTTTAAACAACTATTTAGGCCTTGCAAATCATCCTGAAGTTCGACAAGCAGACGCTCAAGCTTCTGCAGACTGGGGACTCGCCTATCCGATGGGCGCCCGAATGATGTCAGGTAATTCTAATTACCACGAACAGCTTGAAGCGGAGCTTTCGGCCTATGTGAAAAAAGAGGATACCATTTTGTTAAACTACGGTTACCAAGGTATGGCGTCAACGGTTGATGCATTGGTTGACCGCAATGACGTAATTGTGTATGACAGCGAATCCCACGCCTGCATTATGGACGGGATGAGAATGCACATTGGAAAGCGATTTGTTTACCAACACAACGACATCGAAAGTTTAAGAACTCAATTGGGTCGAGCCCAAAAATTAGTTGAAAACACCAATGGCGGCATTCTTGTCATCACTGAAGGTGTATTTGGAATGGCAGGTGACCAAGGAAGATTAAAAGAAATCGTTGACCTTAAAGGCGAATTTGATTTCCGTCTTTTTGTAGATGACGCTCATGGCATTGGCACAATGGGACCAACTGGAGCTGGAACGGGGGAAGCTCAAGGCTGCATGGACGGTATCGATGTGTATTTCGGAACTTTTGCGAAGTCGTTTGCTTTGATCGGAGGATTCATATCCAGTGAAGAAAAAATTGTAGAGTACTTAAGGTATAATACACGTTCTCAAATTTTTGCAAAATCGCTGCCAATGCCAATCGTAATTGGTGCTTTGAAGCGATTAGAATTGATGCGTGAACAACCTCAGCACAGAGAAAACCTGTGGAAGATCGTTAATTCTTTGCAGAGCAAGTTGCTCGCTAACGGCTTCAACTTGGGAAGAACAAACTCTCCTGTAACGCCTGTTTTCTTGAGCGGTGGACCATTTGAAGCTGCAAACGTAATCCTCGATTTAAGAGAAAATCACGGCATCTTCTGTTCGATGGTTATCTATCCAGTAGTGCCAAAAGACACCATTATGTTGAGGCTTATCCCAACAGCATCGCACACCGAAGAAGACGTGCTTTACACGATTGATATTTTCACGAAAGTGAAAGACAAATTGAAAAATGGATTCTACGCCAAAGACAAAATAGTGTACGCGTAACGTTCTTAATAATACTCTAAAAAGGCTGGCATATCCAGCCTTTTTTTTACTCAAATAAACCAATTAAATAAATATGAAAAAATTAGCAATCGCCTCCTTTTTAGCCATCGCAACAACTGCGAGCGTGCAAGCCCAAGAGCTTCCAAAACCAAGTCCAAGTGCAACTGTGACTCAAACCGTAGGACTTACAGATATTACTGTAGTTTACTCTCGTCCCGCAGTAAAGGGCAGAGCCATATGGGGCGAATTAGTTCCTTTTGGCGAACTATGGAGAGCTGGCGCCAACAAAGCCACAAAATTCAGCACAACAGCAGAAATTAAAATTGAACATCGAGCATTGCCTGCAGGTGATTACTCTGTGTTTATCATTCCTCAGAACGAGGGAGAGTGGACTGTGATCTTCAATAAGGAAACCGAACTTTGGGGAGCAGGCGACTACAACGAAGAAATGGATCAATTGCGCATCGAGGTTATGCCTAAAAAACTACCTTACATCACCGAAAACCTCGAATTTCATTTCACCAAAGTTGAAATGGGTTCAGCTGTATTTTCGATGAATTGGGAAGGAATTCAACTCGATTTAAACATTGATGCCGATCCTACACCGCAAGCTTTCAGAAACATTGAGCAAGCGCTAAACGATTCAGAAGAAGAAGACAAATGGAAAGTTTATCGTTCAGGTGCGAGCTACGCCCGAGATGTTGAAATGACAGACAAAGGGCTTGAGTGGATCGAAAAATCTGTAGCACTTAACAGTTCCAACTGGTATAGCTACTGGGTTTACGCTAGTTTATTAGCTCAAGAC
Organism: Salibacteraceae bacterium; assembly: GCA_018401875.1. Lineage (GTDB taxonomy): Bacteria > Bacteroidota > Bacteroidia > Flavobacteriales_G > Salibacteraceae > SHAN690. Next base: position 23,925 of record JAGYJZ010000006.1, on the reverse strand, counting down.
AAGAATTATACAAAAGCCACCGAAATGGCGAATGAGTCGATAAAAATTGGAAAAGCGGAAGCCAAAGAGAAGTCTGAGACATTCTCATACGAAGCCCGCATTCAAGCCGACATTGACGGCTGGCCAACGAAATAACAAGTATCAATAAAATAAAAAAGGGGGCTTGCGCCCCCTTTTTTTATGCTCTCAATTTTTATTAGCTCATTAAAATGAGATTAACTCTACTTCAAAAATGAGCGTCTCGCCAGGGCCAATCTTCCCGCCAGCTCCTCTGTCGCCATAGGCTAAATCACTTGGTACATAAAACTTATACTTCGATCCTGTGGTCATCAATTGAACGCCTTCAGTCCAACCCTTTATTACTTGGTTTAACCCAAAAGTTGCGGGCTCGCCACGTTCAACGCTGCTGTCAAACACGCTGCCATCGAGTTTCGTTCCGTGGTAGTGAACTGTTACCTTGCTTGTGGCTGTTGGGTGATCTTTTCCCTCACCTTTCTTAATTACTTCATATTGAAGTCCACTTTCGGTGGTGGTCACTCCTTCTCTCTTCCCATTTTCGGTTAGAAATGCTTGTGCTTGTGCTTTCAATGCTTTCATTCGTTCTTCTGCTAATTTAGACATGTATTCATTCAATAGATTTTGGGCATCTTCTGGTGAAATGAGGGTGTTTCTACCCAACATCGACTCGATCAATCCTTTGCTCAGCGCAGAGAAATTCATGTCGTTTACGCCTTGCGTCTTTAGGTTCTCACCGATCGACACACCATAGGCATAACTCACCACGTCCATTTGGTTCGCCATATCCACTTGACCACCATACAGGCTAATCAAATCTGATTGACTCTCCATGACTTCGTTCAACTTCTGCACCGTTTCTTCTTGTGCTTTTATAATTTGGTCTTGTTTCTCAGCCGAAGCTTTTTGTGCCAATGAAATGGCGGCTGATCCGAGTAAAAAACTAAAAACTACTATTCTTTTCATCTATCTATTATTTATTCAATTTTTCATACGCTTGTTGCACTTGCCTGAACTTTTCTTCTGCGGCTTTTTTCACATCCTCACCGACATCACCAAGTTTATCGGGATGATATTTTTTGGCCATTTTTCGGTACGCGGCCTTAATTTCTTGGGCGTTGGCATTGGGTTCAATTTCGAGTATTCGGTAATATCGGTCGGTATCAACTTCATACATTGCCTCTAGCGAAAGCAAGTCTTTCTCAGAAATCATAAGCAAACGGGCGATGCGTGAAACTACTTCCCATTCTTTTTTGTGGAGTTCACCGTCAGCATTGGCTACACCCACTAAAAAATGTACCAATTGGAGTCGTTGGGCATGATTCATAAACCCAACAATTTGCCGGCAAACAGGAGCCAGGTCAATGTCTCTTTGCAGCAAATCCTTTAAAACACGCAAGAGTTCAACAGATTTATCTTCACCAAACTGGGCAACTAAAAATCGCTTGATGTAATTCAATTCTGATTTCAGCACACGGTCATCCGCCCGCATTACCTCGGCAGCAAGCACGAGCAGACTTATCGCAAAATCACCTTGGTGGGTATGCCCACCGGAAGGGTCTCTTGTTGGACCTACTTCCAATGTGGCATTCTGCAATAGATACCCTAATGAGAATCCGACCAATCCACCAATCGGACCACCAAACGCCCAACCCAATGCTCCACCGAGCCATTTTGCATATTTTGAACCCATATTGAAGCGGCCAAAGATAATTGATTAAAATTGCTCGTTAATAACGCAAATGCCAAAGGTTTTTAAATACATCACTCCTCCTATTCCTTCTGCAGGAGTTTACTTCTTTACGACAGATGCAGACATCCTGTATGAAGTGCGGTTCGGGAGAAAACAATCGGATATTTTGTCGGTGAATATTGTATTTGGTGTACTGAACGATGAGTTTGACGGTGAGGAATATACATTAACGAATAGAGGAGAGTTTTACTCCGTGATGATGACCATTCTCGAAATCATCGAACACTTTAAAAGTCTTAATAAAAACGTGCATCACTATGAGTTTTCAGGTGAGCCAACTCAGTCGCATGAAATCAGCGATGGGCCTACTAAGCGCACCAACGTTTATTTTAAGTGGGCGAAGCGCGTCTTCCCTGAAAGCGAATGGAAACACCGATTAGAAGGAAACAAAGTTGTTATTGAAAGAATCTAGCGAAATAGATCAATTATTTCACGATTCTTTTACTTTTGCGCTCCCAATTTCAATGAGGAGAGGTGGGTGAGTGGCTGAAACCACCAGTTTGCTAAACTGACGTACCTGTAAGGGTACCGGGGGTTCGAATCCCCCTCTCTCCGCAGACCAAAATCCTGTGCACGAAGTGCACGGGATTTTTTTATTCCATGCCCCGAGCAAGCTCGAAGGGCAATGGAATAAAAAAGACCCAGCAATGCGAAGCAGTGCAAGGATTTTCAGGTCTGAACCTCACCCCTAACGGGATCACGACCGAAGGGAGTAATCCCGAATTCATAAGCTAAAGGGCAATGGAATAAAAAAAGACCTAGCAATGCGCAGCAGTGCAAGGATTTTTGGGTCTGAACCTCCCCCCTAACGGGATCACGACCAAAGGGAGTAATCCTTGACTTCATAAGCTGACAGGCAATGGAATAAAAAAGACCTAGCAATGCGAAGCAGTACAAGGATTTTCAGGTCTGAACCTCCCCCTGCGGAATCACGACCGAAGGGCGTAATCATAAAATTCTTAAGCTTGGAAGGGCAATATGTACCAACCTATCTTTGAAATTGAAGGCTTAATATAAAATTCAAACGATGCGCAATAGATGCAACTGCATTTTAGATAGAATTTTACCATTCACAACCACAAACTTCGATCACTCTGTCATTTATTATGAATAAAATTTTCAATGGCCGGGTCATAGAAAACCCTCCCTACTGTATCATTCGATGCTGGATGAGTGGTTGGAATAAGAACTACAGAAAACCCACCATACTCAAAGCCCCACTCTTGATGTTGAACTGGTACATTCTTAGTGTTAAAAAGTAACGTCTTAGAATCAAACCCATTTTTAGTCACTTTGATCGAATTAATTTCATCAAAGTCCATAAATATCCTATACGTGCTTCCTTTATAATTAGGTCTTTTAAACGTATTAATTACTTCACCAGTCTCATTAAATACGGTAACAGTAGCACGCTTTATCAAACTCGATTCTTGACCTGTCACTTTAAAATCCACACTCAAATTATTGTTATTCTGTCCAATAACTGAGGCAGAAACACGGAGCACAATCCCTATGACTAAAACGACAATCTTCAATATCTCTTTGCTACTTTTCATCAATGGATTCAAAAATGCTGCAATTTTTCAAATCCCGACTATCCTCGTTCAAAAACTAATCTTATTACTGCATCTAAAGTGCAATAACGTTCTTCCCTCCCATTGGTACAAGCATATAAGTGATCGTCTGATGTTAGTCTAAATGAGTTTATTCACATGAAAATTTCATAAGCTTAATAAGTAATACTTGCCAGTTTTGTGAAGCAGATTAGTTTTGCGATTAAATTGATTCTCAATAAAATGAAAAGAACCTACCTATTCCTTTCGGCAATTTCGTTTTCTGCCATAACCTTACTTTCCTCTTGCGGTGGCGAAGAGGCTCCAACTGGACCAAAATACAACTTTGAAAGGGCTGAGTCTCTTCCTGACGGCTACCTTGCTGAGCTCGGTATCATCAAGACCAACATTGAAGTTACAGCCAAACTGTATGAAACGATGAACAAGAATGGCTACTCTTTTTCTGAGTCAGCAATGTTATCAGCAGGTAAAAGTTTTAGTGGTTCGTCAAAACAAGCATTGGGTATTGGCGCTATTGGAAGCGATATGGTTTATTGTGCCGCCTTCGGACAAAACCAAAGTGCCATGTCGCGCATGGAAGGATTGATGAAAACAGCGGGCAGCTTGGGCATTGCTGAAGCGTTTGATCAAGAATTGATCGAAAAAATGGCTTCTGAAGATACAACGATCAATAAATCAGTGCTGCTTACGAAGGCTTACTTAAAGGCAAAAGACCAGCTTTTCTCTGACGAAAGAGCGCAATACGCCACGTTTATGGTAGTTGGTGGATGGTTAGAAGGCTTGCACATTGCATGTCAAATGTCTAAGAGCGACTTAAGCAACGCAGACGTAAGGCTGGGTGTTTGGAGCATGTGCGATGCATACACAAATGTGCTTCACATGTGCGATGTTTTCAAAGACAACGCTGAAATGAAAGCCATTGCTGAGCAATTAAAAACCATCAGTGCTCCAATAGCAAAGATTACAAAGCACGCTAAAAAGTTCAGCACCAGTGACGTAGAAGAGTTGGGTGCAGCAGTTTCAGAAATAAGAGGAAGCCTCTATTAATTCTTCTTCTTTTATTTAAAGAAATATTACATTTGCCGTCCTTTTGAAAGGACGGCTTTTTTGTTCTTAAAAGTTCTTTTCATCGGGGTGTAGCGTAGCCCGGCATCGCGCCTGCTTTGGGAGCAGGAGGTCGCAGGTTCGAATCCTGCCACCCCGACCAATATAGAAAGCCCCATTTTTGGGGCTTTTATTGATACAAGTGAACTATTGGCCCAATAGCTCAGCTGGATAGAGCAACTGCCTTCTAAGCAGTAGGTCTCAGGTTCGAATCCTGATTGGGTCACTTGATGATCGAAGCCTTTTCAGCTTGGCTGAACAGGCTTTTTTCATATCCAAACGCTGAGCTTGCTCAAGCGTTTGGATATGAAAAAAGTCTTCACTTGCGCAGCAAGGGAAAGGCGAATATCCACTGCACGGACGAGGTCAGGAACATGAAATAATCCTGTTTCGTTAGTCTTCGCTTCAGCTAATAAAATTATTGAGTTTGACCAAAGCTGAACACAACTAAATCTCCACCGAGCTTGCTCAAGCGTTTGGATATGAAAAAAGTCTTCACTTGCGCAGCAAGACTAAGGCGAAAATCCATTTCACGGACGAGGTCAGGAACATGAAATAATCCTGTTTCGTTAGTCTTCGCTAAAACCTTTAATAAAATTATTGAGTTTGACCAAAGCTGAACACAACTAAATCTCCACCGAGCTTGCTCAAGCGTTTGGATATGAAAAAAGACTTCACTTGCGAAGCAAGACTAAGGCGAAAATCCATTTCACGGACGAGGTCAGGAACATGAAATAATCCTGTTTCGTTAGTCATTGCTAAAACCTTCAAGAACATTATTGAGTTTGACCAAAGCTGAACACAACTAAATCTCCACCGAGCTTGCTCAAGCGTTTGGATATGAAAAAAGCCTTCACTTGCGCAGCAAAGGAAAGGCGAACATCCATTTCACGGACAAGGTCAGGAACATGAAATAATCCTGTATCGTTAGTCTTCGCTAAAACCTTCAAGAACATTATTGAGTTTGACCAAAGCTGAACACAACTAAATCTCCACCGAGCTTGCTCAAGCGTTTGGATATGAAAAAAGCCTTCACTTGCGCAGCAAAGGAAAGGCGAACATCCATTTCACGGACAAGGTCAGGAACATGAAATAATCCTGTATCGTTAGTCTTCGCTAAAACCTTCAAGAACATTATTGAGTTTGACCAAAGCTGAACACAACTAAATCTCCACTGAGCTTGCTCAAGCGTTTTGATATGAAAAAAGACTAGGATTGCGAAGCAAGACTAAGGCGAACATCCATTTCACGGACGAGGTCAGGAACATGAAATATTTTGAATTTCACATCAATAGCCACACCCCCATTCCCTGTTCACTCTTTTTTCATTCACGCAAACCAATAAATCATCAATTCACCTATATTCGAACAAAACATTGACCAATGAATAAGATTATATTGAGCGCAGTAGTGGTTGCGTTAATCGGACTGACATCGTGCCAAAAATGCACTGACTGCGAATGCGTGAGCATAACAAGTTTTGATTTTGATCCAGAAATTTCAACGGAAGTTCGAAATTCATTGCAAGCCACCATTGCAAACGATTTCAAGAATACCTATCCCGACAGAACGGATGAAATTTGCGAGAAGAGAAAGGATTTTGATGATGCTGTTACTGCCTACGAAGAAGAATCATACACCTTCACAGAAACCAGCACATCTTCAGGATTGGTTTGGGCATTTTCAGGCACGTATAATTGCACCTGCGAGGATTAAATTTCAAGCAAATGATTTTTAAAAAATGGGCGATAACTCGCTCATTTTTTTTGTCCATTCATACCGCCAAGTCACCAACTATACCTTTCCTTATGTGTTTGACATAAAAACACAAAATTCATTCTATTCAATACATACTATTGCAAGGTGATCAAGTTATCAAATATCAATAAGCACTACAGCACAGGTTCGCATGACTTGCATGTTTTGAAAGACATCAATCTCGAAATCGGAGCGGGTGAGTTGGTTTCAATCATGGGCTCATCGGGCTCAGGAAAATCAACCTTGTTGAATATTTTGGGAATTTTAGATGAGTATGACAGCGGTGAATACACACTTGACAGCACCTTAATCAAAAACTTATCCGAGCCGAAAGCAGCAAAATACAGAAACGAATTCATCGGTTTTATCTTCCAATCCTTTCATCTTCTTGGGTATAAAAACGCCATGGAAAACGTGGCTTTACCGCTCTATTACAAAGGTGTTAGGCGAAAAGAACGCAACAAATTAGCCCTTGAATATTTAGATAAAGTTGGCCTTAAAGAGTGGGCCGAACACATGCCAAGCCAGCTTTCTGGAGGTCAACAGCAGCGCGTTTCCATCGCTCGCGCGTTGATCACACATCCAAAATTGATTCTTGCAGACGAACCTACTGGCGCTCTTGATTCAGTAACATCACAAAATGTGATGGATCTCTTTAGAGAAGTGAACAAGCTTGGAATCACCGTAATTATTGTGACCCATGAACAAGACATCGCAGATTTAACCGATCGTCAAATTATGCTGAAAGACGGTGTTATCGTTGAAAAGGAGGAACAGCATGTTTGACCTCGATAAATGGCAAGAGATTTTTAGTACGATCAACAAAAATCGGCTGCGCACCTTTCTAACTGGATTCAGCGTAGCATGGGGTATTTTCATGCTTATACTGTTGCTAGGTTCAGGAAAAGGATTACAAAATGGAGCTGAAAATCAGTTCGCTGGCAACGCCATTAATTCTGTTTGGATTTCGCCCGGGAAAACATCCTTGCCTTACAAAGGCTATAAACCCGATAGGAATATTCGCCTAGAAAACGATGATTTCAAAGACATACAACTGCACCAAAAAGGCGTTGAAAACCTCTCGGCTCGCAAGTACTTGCAGGGAAGTGGCTCAACCACTTATAATGGCAAAACAGGAAATTTCGACATTCTAGGCTGCTTGCCTGGTGAGCAAGAGGCAGAGCAAATTACCATCATTGAAGGTCGATTTATCAATCAGCTCGATGTAAATGAAGCGAAGAAAGTGGCGTGCATCGGCATCGACATGAAAATCGAATTGTTTGGCAATGATGCCAGTCCGATTGGTGAGTACGTCAACATCAGCGGCATACCCTTTAAAGTGGTTGGCTATTTCAGCGATCAAGGTGGCGATCGTGATGTGAGACGGGCTTGGATTCCGCTATCAACCCACCAAAAAGTATTTGGCGACCCCATGCGTGTGGATAGAATAGTAATGACCACTGGCGATGCGAGCATTGAAGAAGCGGAACAAATTGTTTCAGAACTTCGCACGAGGCTGTCGCAACGACTGAACTTCGACCCCACAGATGAGCGGGCGGTTTACATCCGAAACCGAGCCGAATTCTTTCAGAAATTCGTGCAATTGTTTTTTGGTATCCGCGTATTTATTTGGATTATAGGATGTGGAACCATACTGGCTGGCATCGTTGGTGTGAGCAACATTATGATGATTGTGGTTAAAGAACGAACGCGAGAAATCGGAATCCGCAAAGCGCTTGGCGCAACCTCTTCTTCCATCATTGGAATGATCATGCAAGAGGCTATTTTCATTACCGTAGTAGCAGGTTACATCGGATTATCATTGGGTGTGGGATTGTTGGAATGGGCGGGTGACATGCTCCAAGGAAATAAATTTTTCCTCAATCCCGAAGTTGATATTAAAGTGGCTGTAGGTGCCACAGTTCTGCTGATAATCTCAGGCAGTTTGGCAGGATTTATTCCCGCTATTCGCGCCTCTCGAATTCAACCCGTAGTAGCATTAAGAGAAGATTAACATGTTTGACTTAGACCGCTGGCAAGAAATATATCACGTGCTCTCGAAGAACAAACTTCGCACTGCGCTTACAGCATTCGGTGTGTTCTGGGGCATGTTTATGTTGGTGGTGCTGATGGGGTCGGGCAATGGACTCAGGAATGGGGTGATGGGCGACTTTGGAAGCTTTGCCACAAACAGCTTCTTCATGTGGGGACAAACATCGAGCATGCCGTATAAAGGATTTCAAAAAGGCCGCTATGTGGCATTCGACAACGATGATACCGAGGCTTTGCAACGCGGATTGGTTGGAGCTGAAGTAGTGGCGCCAAAATGCCAACTCGGTGGGTATCGATCGACAAATTTTGTGACACGAAAAAACTTTAGCGGCAGTAGTTTCAGTATTTCTGGCGACATTCCTGAAATTATAAAAATCTCACCTAAAAAAATTGTCGCAGGACGTTGGCTCAATCAAAAAGATGTGGAGGATAGGCGAAAGGTGGCTGTTATCGGATCACGCGTTCGCGATATTTTATTTGAAAAAGACGAAAACCCGATAGGAGAATACATCAACATCAGCGGGATATACTTTATGGTGATTGGTGTGCACGATTTAGAGTTTACTTCCGGCCATAACGACAATGAATTGGAAACCATTATGACACCCATCACCACGTTTCAGCAGGCATTCAATTGGGGCGACCGCGTGGGTTGGTATTCTGTGATGGGGAAACCCGATGTTGCTGTAACCGATTTAGAGCAAGAGGCCCGCGTAATTCTAAAAAAGCGGCACAACGTTCATCCCGATGACCACCGCGCAATTGGCGGATGGAACGCCTCAGAAGAATTCGGTAAAATTTCGGGCCTCTTTGTTGCCATACAAATTTTAGTGTGGGTAGTGGGAATTGGAACGCTATTGGCCGGTGTGATTGGCGTAAGCAACATCATGCTGGTAGTGGTAAAAGAGCGAACCAAGGAAATTGGGATCCGCAAAGCCATAGGAGCCACACCATTTTCAATTGTTTCGCAAATCATCCTCGAAGCGCTTATTCTCACAAGCATTGCCGGATATTTAGGGCTTTCTGCCGGAGTTGGAGTGCTTGAGTTGGTAAATTCATCCATCGATGGTTCGGCCGGCATGTTTAAAAATCCTGAAATCGACCTTACAGCAGCTGTAATCTGTTTAATCATCATCGTTATATCAGGCGGACTGGCAGGAGTGATTCCTGCTCAAAAAGCTGCCGGTGTAGACCCTATTGTTGCACTTAGAAGTGAATAATCAATTATGAAATCAATCATCAAAATCATCGCACTTGTTGGGCTTTTCGGCCTCTTTGTTTGGACCTTATATTTCCTATACCAAAAAAACCAGGAAGAGCCAATCGTGTATGAAACAGAAGCGCCAGCCTATCGAACTATCATTAAGAAAAGTGTTGCCACAGGATCGGTTGTTCCGCGGAATGAAATCTTCATCAAACCCCAAATTTCTGGAATCATACAGCAGATTTATGTGAAGCCAGGCGACATCGTAAAAAATGGAGACCTGATCGCGCGGGTAAAAGTGATTCCGAATATGGGCGCACTCAACAATGCTGAAAATCGCGTGAATCGGTCAAAAATATCACTCAACAATGCGCAAATGGATTACGATCGCAACAAGACGCTCGTTGATCAGGGTGTGATCGCGCAAGCTGAATTTCAGCAATTTGAAATTGCACGTAAACAGGCGAACGAAGAACTGAATGCCGCTGAAGATGCCCTCGCCATTGTGCGCGATGGCGTTTCAAATAAAGTAGGCAATACAAGCAATACGCTAATTCGATCAACGGTGAAAGGAATGGTGTTGGATGTTCCTGTGGAAGAAGGGTTTAACGTGATCGAAGCCAATAATTTTAATGATGGCACCACCATCGCATCGATTGCCGACATGGACAACCTTATTTTTCAGGGCAGAATTGACGAATCAGAAGTAGAGAAGCTACAACTTGGGATGGAGTTGATCATGAATATTGGCGCCATCGAACAAGATGAATTCACAGCCATTTTAGAATACATTTCGCCAAAAGGAGTGACCGAAGAAGGCGCAATAAAATTTGAAATTGAAGCTGCAGTTGAAGCAGATACCAACTACTTTATTCGCGCAGGTTACTCTGCCAATGCCGATGTGGTGCTCGACCGAAAAGACAATGTTTTATCCATAGACGAAGCGTTGATCACCTTTGAAAATGACAAGACCTTTGTGGAAGTAGAAACAGCTCCTCAAAAATTTGAGAAACGCGAAATCTCAATTGGAATTTCCGATGGAATTCATATTGAAGTGGTTTCTGGAATCAGCGAGACGGACAAGATCAAGAAACCGGTAAATTAACCTAGCGTTTGGTTATTTTCCACTGGCTTCTAAAGGAGCAAGCTTCGTATTGCGGATCAACCCACACATAGGCAGAATTGCAATTTTTCTCAATCCAAGCTTCCAGCTTTTCGTTTTCCTTTTTGCGCTTTGCGCTGAGCATTAATCGCGGATAATCGTCTTTTACATTGGCCACATGCGGCTCGGTAATATCCACCAAGTTGATCAGTCGATGCGCCTTTTTCCCATCATCGGTTTGAAATAAATCAGGCCCGCCAATATCGCCCACCTTCATCTTCTCGATGCTAAAAAGTAAGTTTCGATCAATTTGTCCCAAGGCCTGCATGTCAAACTTATTTGAAGCGTTCATCGGGTTGATCATCATACCGCCATTCATGCGCGTAGCTTCGTCATCGCTGAATTTAATCGCAGCTTGTGCGAATGTCAATGAATCTTGGGTCAGGATTTCATTTTTCAAACTGTCGAGCCACACTTTAGCTTTTTGCAAATCCAAGGGGGAAACTTGGGGAATCAATAAGATATGCCTCACATTGAGTCGATCGCCTTTTCGATCGATCATTTGAATGATGTGATAGCCAAATTGCGTTTGCACGATATCAGAGACCTGGTTCTTCTCCAATCCCATAGCTGCACTTGCAAACTCAGGCACGAGGTCTGTTCTGTCTAAAAACCCCAATTCACCATTCTTCATGGCAGAACCGGGATCTGCGGAATATAAATAGGCCAAGGTGCCAAAATCTTCGCCATTCTCGACCCGTTTTTTAAACTCCTTTAGCCTCGTTTTGATGCGGTCTTCCTCATCTGCGCTAATCGGTGGCTTCCGCACAATGTGGGCAATCATTGCTTCAGAATTTATGTACGGAATACTGTCTTTGGGGATGGAAGCATAAAACTCCCTCACCTCTGCCGGAGATATTCTAATGTCACCCGTTACGGTTTGTTGCATCTGCTGGATGGTAAGAATTTCCTTCACTTCATCGCGAAAGTCTTCTTTGATTTCATCCAATGTTTTGCCGTAAAACCTCACCAACTCTTCCTCAGAGCCAACTTGAGATATGAAGTAACGCAGTCTGCGTCCGAGCTCCTGTTCTATTTGATCTTCCGTAACCACCACACTATCGGCAGCTGCTCGTGTCAAAAATAGCTTCTGATACATTTGATCTTCCAAGATTTCGCAGCGGGTGTTTTCCGTTACTGCAATATCTGAAAGCGTCATTTGATCTACCTGCGCCTCGATGTCAGAAAGCAAAACAATATTCTCACCTACCAATGCCACTACCTTGTCGATGACCACAGGCTCCTGACTGAATCCTTTGAATGGAAACCAGCAGAGCAAAGCAAGGGCAATGAAGCGAAAAATATTATTGTGCAAGTTGTGGTTTGTCATAAATCGTTGCGTTTCCTTTTGATTGGGCGTCTTGGTAAAGTTTGCGTCTGATCGAACTCAATAATTCGAGTTTGCGCTTGTTCAACAAAAGGCTCTTGATGCGATCGCGTTCAAGTTCGATGGGAGAAAGGGTGTTTTTTGATTGAATATCTCTTATTGATAAAATGTAAAGAAACTCAGGATCGCTGAAGTTGACCAAGTTATCAGAACGCAGAAAGGATTCTTTATTGTACACTTCGATGGGAAGCTCGCGAAGCAATTCGTTGAAATAAACCCAATTGGTGTCGTTAAAAAACTTGACTGCGTATTTATGGCAATATTCAGTGAGTTTATCAATATCCCCTTGATCTTCAGACTGAACCCATTCCTCTACTTTCTCAACATTTGGACTATTTAATTTAAGCTTCACATACCTCACCTTAACGATGTAGTCGTTAAGTTGAAAAATAGCTTGATTCTCATCATAAAAAGAAAAAATCTCTTTTTCTGTGAAGTTGGTATCGAGCTTCTGCCCTACTTGTTCTTTTTCGAAGGCGAATATGTAAAGCTCTTTTCGGTAATTCTCAACGCGCTTTTCAATGTCTTGCTCAACACCATCCAGGTTAAATCGGGCCTTTTCATACATTAACTCACGATTCACCCAAGTTTGGATGAAATTAGTCGCTAATTCTGCGCTGTCTTCTGATGATAAATTATTCGGAATAGCATTCTTTAACTCACTAAACTTCAAGACATTATTTCCTGCCTTGGCGATGACTAACTCCTGATCGGTAGTGTTTGAACACGATGCCAAAAGCGCAATGACTAGAAAAATGCCAAAACGTCTCACTTAATTCTGGATGGTTTTAAACACCTCTTGATCGACCGAAAACGTATAGATCTTGCGCAATTCATTGATCCATTCAGTCTCCAGATAGTTTTGATATGCCGAGGTAGCTAAACCGCGTGCTTCATTTAACGTTTTCGGCTGCGGAACCATTTTCTTGTACACCTGCACAATCACCTTCTTCGTTTCAGAATCTGCCGCAGAGATTTCATGAATGCCTTGCTCAAAAGAAGTTTGATCGATGTATTCTTCATCGCCTTTAGAATAGATGCCTGAACGAATTGTCAAGCTCAGTGCGCTATCCTCATTCACTTTATCGAGGATGAACGAATCGGTATATCCTTTCTTCAAGCGCTTCTTTGCCAACTTCATGGTTTGCTTGGCGATGTCGCTGTTTTCGCAAATGTACACGGTGGCATCAACACGCTCGCCCCACATAAAATCGTCTTTATTCGCTTCATAGAATTCACTTAATCCGGCTGAATCTTTTACCGCCTTGGTCCACACCTTTTGATCCATAAGGTCAAATAATAGGATTCCATCGTGGTATTCTTGCATTAACGCTCTAAAGTCAGAATATTTAAAGTCTAAAATTCCATCTTCAAATGTGATTAAAGAAGCGTCAACGAAATCTTCCCATTGGTTATTAAGCAAAGCACTGAGCTTTTGTTCTACGGTTGATTTGCTTTGAAATTTCTGAAGGTAAGTGAGGTAGTCTTTTTGGGTGAAGTTGACTGTTTTATTGCTGTAGGTATTGTCTGTAATGGTCAACACCACTCCATCTCTTGGAAACTCCTCTGGAGCAATCCACTTCCCTTCCATGTAATCAGAATTCACCAATTTATGAATAGCATCGCTGTTTTTGAAGTTAAAGCTCAGGGCATATTCTTCTTTTAGCTTTTTCAACAGTGATTCTAGTCCCTTTTGGCCACGGCTGTCGCGTTCGATGCGCTTTTTGATGGACGACTGCAGTTCTTCAAACGTGCCTATTCCTTTATACTCATCACGTTTGATGATATGCCAGCCATAATTCGTTTTAATTGGGCTGCTGTATTGACCGTTTTGTTCCAAGGCGAAAGCAGCATCTTCAAACGCGGGCACCATTCGTCCTGTGCCAAACCATGGCAGCCTGCCTTCGTTTTTAGCCGAGGCTTTATCGTCAGAAAACTCTTTGGCCAAGCTTCCAAAATCTTCGCCTTTTTCTAGGCGGCTGTAAATTTCATTGACTTTTTCTTCTGAGCGTTTTTGATCATCAACATTCATTTCAGAACTCGCTCTCACCATGATGTGCGAAACGCGAATCTCGCCACGCGCAGCTCTTTTGTCTTTCACAAAAATTACGTGGTAACCAAATCGGGTACGCACAGGCTTGCTCAAAGTGCCAACTGGCGTGTTGTATGCCATTGATTCGAAAGGGTAAACCATTGAAAAAGCCGTAAAATAACCGAGGTCTTCTGCGATCACCGATTCATTTTTCGACTCGCGGATGTTAGATACAACCGCCTCCATATCGTCTTGAGATTTAATTCCATTGGCGTAGCTGCTCAATTTCTTGAGGGCTGCAACGGTATCAGCAGGAGATGCGTTTTCTGGAACTTTCACTAAGATGTGATAGGCTGCTACATCCTCAGACATGCGATCATATGCTTCTTTGATGAGTTGATCGCTCATGTCGCGATCTACGAGATAAGGCTGGGCAAGTTGCTTTCTGTAACCCGCCAGCTCGTTGATAAATTTGGAGGCCGTATCCATACCCAAATCTTCAGCAGCTTTCACTTTCAACTTAAAATTGACAAACAGGTCGAGGTATTCTTCCATGCTCTTTTTGTCAACTACATTGCTCGTGTTGTTCTTATTGTAAATGGCTAAAAAATCGTCAACGGTAATTACATCATCCTCAATTGTCATCAATGTTTGGCTTTGTTGAGCCATCATATTCAATCCAACTAAGCCGAGGGTTAAAATCAATACTATCTTCTTCATCATATCGGGTTATTATTTGACTATCTACTTGTATAATTCGGAGCTTCTCTTGTTATAGAAACATCGTGTGGGTGACTTTCGCGCACTCCAGCGGCTGTAATTCTGATAAACTGAGCATTTTGAAGTGCTTCAATGTCAACTGCTCCGCAATATCCCATTCCGGCTCGCAATCCACCGATCATTTGATACAACACTTCGCTCAACTTGCCTTTGAAAGGCACTCGCCCCGAAATTCCTTCCGGCACTAATTTTTTGATGTCGTTTTCCACGTCTTGGAAGTAGCGATCGCTTGAACCGCGTTGCATGGCCTCGAGGCTTCCCATGCCTCGGTAACTTTTGAATCTTCTTCCTTCGTAGATAATGGTTTCGCCAGGCGATTCTTCTACTCCGGCAAACATAGAGCCGACCATTACCGAAGATGCTCCTGCGGCCAATGCTTTTACAATGTCGCCACTGAATCGTATTCCGCCATCACCAATCACAGGAATACCTGTTCCTTTCAATGCATTGGCAACGTCCATAATCGCACTGAGTTGTGGAACACCAACACCGGCAATAACGCGGGTGGTGCAGATTGATCCTGGGCCAATACCTACTTTCACGCCATCAGCTCCCGCTTCTACCAACGCAAGTGCGGCCTCGGCTGTGGCGATGTTACCTACCACGAAGTCAACTTTATTTCCGAATCTTCTTTTTGCTTCTTTGAGCGTGTCAATCACTCCTTTTGAGTGCCCGTGAGCGGTGTCAATTATCAGTGCGTCAACGCCTGCATTGATCAGCGCTTCCATACGATCGAACGTGTCGGGAGTGATGCCCACAGCCGCAGCCACCCTCAATCTTCCGAAGTCATCTTTACACGCGTTCGGGCGAATTTTCGACTTGATGATGTCTTTAAACGTGATCAAGCCGATAAGCTTTCTATTGGCGTCAACCACGGGAAGCTTTTCAATTTTATGCTTTTGGAGCATGTCTTCGGCTTTCTTCAAATCAGAGCCATCGGTGGTTGTCACCACGTCTTTTCCGGTCATCACCTCAGTGAGTGGTCTGGTCATTGATTTCTCGAAACGCAAATCGCGATTGGTGACGATGCCTTGAAGAATCATGGCCTCATCAACCACGGGTATTCCTCCGATGGAATGCTCCTTCATCAATGCAAGCGCCTCGCCAACCGTAGCCTCAGTTCCGATGGTCACTGGATCTTGAATCATGCCACTTTCAGACCGCTTTACCTTGCGCACTTCAGCGGCTTGCTGCTCGGCAGTCATATTTTTATGCAACACCGCTATTCCGCCTTCTTGGGCCAAGGCGATCGCCAATTCCGACTCTGAAACGGTATCCATGGCGGCAGAAACCACCGGTGACCTCAGGTCTATATTCTTAGAAAACTTCGATGTAATATCAACGTTTCTCGGTAAAATTTCAGAATAGCTGGGCACAAGAAGCACATCGTCAAATGTGAGTCCTTCTTTGATTTTTTGCGTAGATTGATTCATTTGCTGTGCTCTTAAAAAATTGGGCAAAAATAGCAACATCTAGGCTTTTAAACGCCTTAAATTCTAAATACCTGTTAATCTGAATTCCACTAGCGGAGTAATTGCACTTTTCCAGCGTAGTTGAGGTCTTCACCGCGCGCGTTTGAAAGCGTTAACCGAAAGGCAAAGGATCCTGTTGGTTCACCACTGCCATCCCACCCTTCTGTGGGGTCGTTGGTTTTGAAAACAATCATTCCCATGCGGTCATAAATGACCAATTCATAATTGGTGGGGTCGATGAAATTGACAAATGGCAAAAATTTATCGTTCAGGCCATCGTCATCAGGCGTAAATGCATTGGGCAGAAATACCGTTGGTGGATATTCGAGGCAGAGTAAATTGGAGATGGAGACTTCGCTAAAACCAAACACATTACCATCTTCTTCTTGCGCGCTCACATAATAACACACCGAACCGCTCACCAAGTCAATCGACTCGAGTCTGTCCGTGTATTTAAACGCTCGCGGTTCAGATTGCAGTAATTCTTCGTCACCACCTGTTGTTACGCGGTACAAATCATAGTAATCTACATCTGTGCCAGCGGTGTCGAAACCTTCATAATTTGTCCAATTGACTTTATTGACCAAGTCTTGCACATTCTTCGTGCCTTGGATGAAGAGGCTTTTAGCGATTTGAGAACGACCAATCACCTCTTCGCATTGATCGTAGGCAATGACTTGGTAAAAGTAAGACGACTGCGATGCGCTGCCCGTTATATCTGAAAAAACAAACTCAGCCGAAAGGT
The DNA here is from genome assembly GCA_018401875.1 of Salibacteraceae bacterium. GTDB lineage: Bacteria > Bacteroidota > Bacteroidia > Flavobacteriales_G > Salibacteraceae > SHAN690. The sequence continues at coordinate 6,887 of JAGYJZ010000006.1, read as the reverse complement.
CTTCGTCCAATTTTTCGACTTCCATGAATTTTTGGTTGTCGGTGAGCGATCGCCACAAGCCGTAAGACACCGTTTCGGCCGTGGTATCAGCATACACATTGATTTGGCTTACTCCATCATCGTGGTTGTTGACGATGCTTTTAATGTATAAATAATCAGGCGTACTCTTTTTACCTAGATCAATTACAATTTTATTCGAGAGCGCTTCCTTTCCTGTCTCTTCGTCAAACGGACATATCACATAGGTGTAGCTATTCCCCAATACCAACCCGCTGTCAATAAACACTGAATCCTGTTCAGACAACTCAGCGATCACTTCCGATGCTTGGTTATTGGTTTGCCGATATACTTTAAATCCCGAAAGATTTCTTACGCCTACAGGAAATCCTTCTCGGGGCATTGGCCATGTAAACGCCAATTTACCGGTGCACCGATCGTAGTCGAGGGTGTCTATAAACATGGTTTTAAATCGCAAGCCATCTGCGGCTTGGTTGTACCACATGTTTACCGAATCAAAACAGCTATCGAAGGGTGCCACTGAAAGCGTTTCAGTTTGAAGCAATGCATTGATGCCGTTTTTGGTGTAGACAGCGTTTAAACTATCAGGACCAAAGACCGTGTCGGTGCGATTAAAATCTTCGAAATAAAATAGCATGTAGCCGAGCGCATCACTTGAATTGGACCTCGACCATTCGAGGTTGACATGCCCGTTGGTCGTATCGACACTTGCGCATAACAAGTCTGTTTTCGCAGGCGGTAAATTATCGACCACCAATTTATTTACTTCATTCGATCGGCTGATGCAACCGCCAATGCCTCGCGTTTCTATCCTGTATGCTACTTCTTCTGAACAGCCATTGATGGTATCCTGCGCTGCCGTGAGCGGAAAGTCGAAATTTTGCAGCAGGTTCCAATTGCCCGCTAAATCATTTTTGTACAGCCTGTATATGGAGTCTTGACTTTCAAGCCCAATGTTATTCCAACCCAAACTGACCGCTCGGCCCAACGATGAAATACCCAATACGATGGGAGAAATGGTGTCAAAAGCAGCGCTGGTATCAGCAAAGCCGTTGAACACCTGAACCATTTTAAACTGACCGAAGGTGGCGAAATTACCCGCAATTAATACGGAAGTCTGGTTGTAATCCGTTACCTGTGAAAGGATGGAGAACGGTGCCGTGATGTTATTTCTGTAGTAAACGATGTAGGAATTGAAGTCAGAACCAGTGTCGACAGGAAGCGTCCAAGAGAGAGTAGCATCATCATTTTGATCCAATGAAATGCACCTCAAGGCGGGTGATGTTTGCGCAGATAACCTCACTACCATCAGGGTGGCTAAAAAAAAGAAGATGTATTTTTTTATCATTCTCACTCCAGTGAACAAAAGTACAACGCTTTAACACAGGAATTCATTGCCTTAAGATTAGATGAATCTTGAATTCACAATAACCTGGTTTTACTAATGCATAAAGTGATTACTTTTACACGCTGATAATGTTTCGTTACAACCTCATAATTGGACTAACTATCCTCCTTTTTTCTACCACAAACGTCAAGGCGCAATACGCGTGGGACATTGGTGTTAGTGCAGGAGCAGCGAATTATTTGGGTGAAATAGGTGGCGGTCCAGGGCTCGCTCGCGACTGGATTCTAGACATGAAACTCGACCAAACGCGATGGAATCCAGGTGCTTTTGTGCGATATCGGGCAGGTTACAATCTCGGGTTTACACTGAATTTAGATTATTTACGTCTGCAGGGAGCTGATAGTTTGACAGAAAATCCTAACCGATTTACTAGAAATTTAAGTTTCAGAAACGATGTTTTCGAATTGGGATTGACCGGAGAGTACTATTTCTTCAATCAACCTGATGTTGGTCGCACAGGGCGTTACCTTCTCGACTTCAAGGCCTATTTCTTTGGTGGTATTTCTGTGTTCTACAACAATCCAAAAGCGCAGCTCAATGGCGAGTGGATTGCGTTGCGACCGCGAAATACAGAGGGACTTGAAACGCCATACAGTGCAGTTCAAGTGGCCGTTCCTTTAGGTTTTGGTTTCTTCTACACGTTCTCAAGGCTACACCGATTCGGAATGAAAGTGAGTTACCGATATACCTTCACTGACTATATCGATGACGTAAGCACGCTCTATCCTGCAACCGCTCTTTTAGAAAGTCCTGAAGCAATCGCGCTGTCAAACAGAACAAATGAAGTGGCCAATCATCCCTTGGCACAGGACTTAGCGGAAGTGTATGTTCCCGGTCAGATTCGCGGAAATCCTGACGCCAATGACAGTTTTCTTACGCTCAGCCTCAACTACTCTTATGTAATAAGAGGAAAATCAAAAAGCTTCGGAAAGCGGAAAAATTACCTCTACGGAAGAAGGAGAGGCAGCATGGGCAGGGCTCGTTTCTAAATTTCTATTACTTTTCCTGAAAATTATAACGAATGAAAGTTTTCATACTTGCGTTTTGCCTTTTTATGTCTTCTGCACTGAGCGCGCAAACCATCAATCCAGATATTTTCAAAAAGAACATCGATATCTTGTATGCTTCTGCAGCCAATAGTTTCAAGGACATTAAGAATGAAGAAACGGGAACCACAGATGATGGCGATAAAAAATTCGCTGCCGGAAGAAAGATTTCAGGCGCTACGGATGTGTACATCAAAGCCGATGCAGAAAACAGCTTCACCTATGTAGCACATTTTGAATCGGAAGATTTGAAAACCGCGGAAGCTAAAATTGAAGAAATGATGGCCTTGGTTTTAGGACAAGTATCAGACAAAGGTTTAGTGAGAAGCAAAGGCACCGAGATTCGCTATGAAGGATACCGAAAGCACACGGTGGAATATGAGTCAGACAACATCGATGTGATGGGGAAATATCCTTCGTTTTCGATGGGCGTGATCAAGGGAAGCAACCCGGTGATGATTGAGTTTATCGTGAATGAGATTTTGTGGAAATAACTACTTGAAGTACTGAAAAACCTTCGAAAGAGGCTTCATCCAACGCGTGTGGAATTTTGCTTTCAATCCGTTTTTTTTCCACGCACGCGCATCTTCCTTGTTGGCGTTCCATCGGTTTTTGAGCGTCACATTGCTCGCTCCGCCCACTCTCATCTTTATCAATACCTGTGGTATGTAATGCGCTTTTAGCTCGTGTTTTAGCAGCATGCGCAGCATCAACTCATAGTCAGCCGATTGCCTAAACGAGAGGTCGTATGTTCCGAATTGGCTGTAATGCTTTTTCCTCAAATAAAACGTAGGGTGTGCGGGCATCCACCCCTCGTAGAAAAGGTTGTTGTTGAACGTTTTAGAACGCCATTGCCTGACGATTTTAAGTTCGTCTATGCGGTGCACGTAGTCCAAGTCTCCGTATACCGCATCTACGCCCTGATCTTGAAACGCATTTACAATGGTAGACAAACTTTGGGGAAACGCAAAAAAATCATCCGAGTGCAAAAAACCGATCACCTCGCCTGTTGAAAGGGCAATTCCTTTGTTGAGCGCGTCATAAATTCCGCGGTCGGGTTCACTTACCGAAATGGAAACAATATCATCGTAATCACTTACGATGCTCATCGTATCGTCTGTAGAACCGCCATCAACGATGATCAGTTCCAGTTCTTGATAGTCTTGCGCACGCAGTGATTCGAGGGTAGCCCTTATCGTTTGGGCGCTGTTAAAACATGAAGTAATGACTGAAATTCTCATCCTTCGATGATTCGATCTTTGACTTTCACGGCCGGATTTCCTTTGTAGATGCCGTATGCTTGTAGGTTCGAAGATGCAGTTGAACCAACAGTAAGCAGGGCGTGAGAACCCACCGTAACGCCTTGCGTGACAACGGCTCGCGCACCGATCCACGCCCCTTCTTCAATCACAATAGGTTTTACCATTAAATCGAAGGTGGGTTTTGTAAAATCATGGTTTCCCGTCAACAATAATGCACCTTGCGAAAGGCAGGCATGATCGCCAATGGTGACAGTATCAAGGTTGTCGATCCACACGTGTTCGCCAATCCAAGCGTATTCACCGACATTCAATTTCCACGGATACTTGATTTCAACGCGTGGTTTTATCACTACGCCCGCGCCTACTTGAGCGCCAAATAAGCGGAGCATCCATCGCTTCAAGCGATAGGGAAGCCACAGACCTGATTCGAAATAAATCAACGAGCACACATGCCACAGCAAACGCTTTGTGAGCGAGGCGCCCGTGTCGTACCAAGCATTATTGAAGGAAGAAAGCTTAACTTTTTGCACCGAACAATTCTAAGTAATTGGATCGAATTTCTTCAAAGTTAAATCTAGTCTTGACATAGGCGATGGCCCGTGCAGACATTTGCTGATATGCTTCATCGTTCATTGCCAATGCTTCATTTATCGCTTCGTTCCAGCGCTTTTTGTCAGATAGCGGAATCACCCAACCCGCACCGAATTGCTCGATGTCGTTCCAAGGCGTTTGGTCCGAAATAATCACTGGGCAACCGAATGATAATGCTTCGATGATGGCGTGGCCGAAGTTTTCGCCACTGGTCATCAAAATGAAAAATCCAGCTTCTTGATAATCCTGTTTAATCTCCTCTGCATTTCTACCGCCTACCAATGTTATGTTTGAATTGGCCTTCACCACTTGATTGCATCGATCGAAGTAATTTGCCTCATCCGCTGTGCCGATGAGCTTTAGTTTAGCTTCATTCAGTTGTGAAAATAACTTCACCAACTCTATTGTGTTCTTCACAGGACTTATTCGTCCGACCGATAAAAAGTCTCCCTTTCGTTTATTTGGCAGCGCATCGCCATTGGCAGTAACCACCACATTTGAAACCACCTTGACTTTTGCCTTCGGATAAACATTTTGAATAGCTTCTTTCTCTTTGGTGCTGGTAGCATGAAAAAGAACCCTCGACTGAAGTCCAAGCATCCGCAATAATCGAATCAAAAGTTGCTTTTGCACCGACTTTATAGCAATCGCATTCTGATTTAACATGCCACGAGGAGCAACAATAATCTTTACGTTTTGCTTGAACAACAACGCATACATTAAAGGAATAGCGTTGAACGATGGTGAATAAAAACCATTCATGTAGACAGCATCCACCTTTTTGGATAGCGATCGAATTACCCTCAAAAGATGAAGCCCCGAAGAGTAGAACACTTCTGATCCGAATCTTTGTATCCATCGATCTGGTGTTTCGTCATACGGATGCTGATCAAACCAATCGGTATTTCTGGTAACGATCGAAAAATCTACTTCATCTCTCAAACTGGAAATCATATTGTAGACTGACGTTATCGGTCCGCCCGCTTTAAAACCAGGCACGAACCAATCAGTGAGTATGAGGACCTTTGGCTTATGCAATGCGGTTGTTTTTCATCCACTCAGCCAAAGTAATTAATGGCCAAATGCGCGACCAAGTTACGCGGGGATCATCTTTTAAAAACTTGGCCCACATTTCTTGAATGGCAGCAGCATTGAAGTAACGCGTTTCGCCCAAATCATGCAGGCGCTGCTCGGCAAATTCTTTCAATTCATTTTTGAGCCAATGTTCCCACGGAAGCACAAAGCCCATCTTTTTACGGTCGACCACCTCTGCAGGCAGCAATTCTTTGAAACTATCAACCAACAATTTCTTAGGCGAATGAGGGTATTTTAATCCATCTGAAATATGCATGGAATATTCCACCAATTCGTGGTCTAAAAACGGCACGCGCACCTCAAGGGCATGCGCCATCGACATTTGATCGGTGTCTCGCAACAGCACGTTTTGCATGTAAGTGCTCATTTCAGCGATACTGATTCGACTAAGCGTTGGCAGCGCCCCAAACTCAGGGTAACGTTCTAAACAGCTCACTGTGTCAAACACCTTGTTGGAGGCCAAGGTTCTTTTCTGAAGCAATTTCGAAACATCGTGATCGAGCAACACTTTCCTGAAAATTGGATAGAGGTGCTGGAGGTCGAAATAGTCAGCCGTTAGAATTTCTTTTGTTTTTGTCGATTGAAATCCGGGTTTCGAAGCGCTCAGCAGATTTCCCATGAGCGCCCTCAGTGCTTTGGGGAAGCTTAAAATCCAACTTCGATCTGCCACATACGGAATGCGCGTAAAAACATCGTATCCAGCGAATACTTCATCGCCACCCAATCCAGAAAGCGCCATGCTTATACCCTGCTTCTTGGTCTCGCGCGACACGATCCATGTGTTTGGACCATCGCCTGACGGGTGATCCATGGATTTTAATGCATCGGGTAGTGAGGTGAGGAAATCAGTGGGATTGAGTAGGATTTCGTGGTGGTTGGTATTAAATTTTTTGGCGATTTGGCGGGCGTATTTTGCCTCACTAAAGTCAGATTCGTCAAACGATACATTGAAGGTATCAATGCTATTCCCGAGTCGTTCAGCGATCACTCCCACGATCAAACTCGAATCGATTCCACCAGACAGAAACGCACCGAAGGGAACATCGGCCACGAGCCTCCGTTCAACAGCGGCTGTAAGTTTCTCTCGAATTTTTTTCTGCAGCACCAGCACCTCTGCATCTGCGTGGTACGATTGCCACGGTTTCCAGTATTCAACAGTTTTATGGCTATTGTCGCTCGCCTCCATGTAGCACCCCGGTTCGAGCATAAACACATTCTCAACCATCGTTTTTGGCGCGTGCACCGTTTGATAGCGGAGGTAATCTACCAGTGAATTTTCGTCCAATTTCGGCTGTATCAATCCTGAGGCCAGCACTGCACGCAACTCTGAGGCAAAAATGAATGATTGCCCAGCATGGGTGTAGTACAACGGTTTGATGCCGAGTCGATCTCTGCCCAACCACAGTTTTTCTTCGCTATTGTCCCAAAAGGCAAAGGCAAACATTCCATTGAATAACTGGAGGGCCT
>JAGYJZ010000005.1 GCA_018401875.1 Salibacteraceae bacterium | reverse complement strand
TGGAAGTTCAGCGTTCATGGTTGGCTGACAACTGATATCTGACAGCTGAAAGCTTATTGTATTTCCAATTATCAAGACAAATCATCAATCGCGCAGCGCACCTCTCAAAACAAATACCTTCTACTCCTATATTTGCTGCTATGGAAAAAACGATGGATGCATTGGTTGCCGACTTCACCGCTCACCTTTCTCATGCAATTGCAATTGCAGATCAATTTAAGCTGGATTCCATTCCAGATTTCGATAATGTGTTGATATGCGGACTTGGTGGTTCGGGCATTGGTGGAACGATTCTTTCTCAATTGTTGGCCGACCATTGCTCGGTTCCGATTCAATCGTCAAAAGATTACACCATACCTGCTTTTGTAGATGACAAAACACTCGTAATCGCATGTTCGTACTCAGGAAATACGGAAGAAACCCTTGAAGCGATCCATCAAGCCATCGAACAAGGTGCAATTATCGCGTGCATTTCATCGGGTGGGCAATTGAGTGATATGGCCATCGAAAACCACTGGCCGTTGATTACTGTTCCCGGTGGATTACCACCGCGCGCAGCATTTGGACTGACCATCGTGCAACTTTTTAAAATTGCCGAGGCATTTGGAATGACATCTGCCGAATGGAGAGATCAAGTTTTAAAAGCCGTTTCATATTTGGATTCAAACGAAGAAGCCAGTCGTAAAACCGCACACCAATTAGCAGAAAGTATTCAAAGCAAACTGCCGATTGTTTACACTTCTACCTGGCTAGAAGGTGTTGCCACGCGCTGGAATCAACAAATCAGCGAAAACAGCAAAGGATTGAGCTGGCACAACACCTACCCCGAAATGAACCACAACGAGCTGGTTGGCTGGGCTAGTGGAACGCACGATTTAAGTGTGATTTACCTCACCAGCAGCTTCGATCATCCGCGCGTTTCAAAGCGCATGGAATTGACAGAAACTGTCATTAGAAAGAAGACTCCGCACATCCATCACTACAACGCACAAGGTGACTCAAAGATTGAGCAAGCGCTATACCTCATTCATCTTGGCGATTGGATGACGGTGTATCTTGCAGAATTCAAAGGAGCCGATTCCATAGAGATCGAAGTGATCGATTGGCTGAAAGATTCGCTCGCAAAATTTTAATGACTTGAATGCAACACCACGTGTCGTAAAAAAGCTTGGCTGGTTATTGTTTTGGGTGCTCATCGCGCACTTTGTCGTTGAGGTCACTGGCCACCATTATATCTACAACACGCTCTCAAAAACGGTGTTTGAAGGCCGCCTTGGTCCGGGTATTTTAGAATACAAAGGCATGCCCAACCGAGTGATCGAAACAGGAATCGCTCAGCCGTGGATAATGAGCGAAACCTATAACTCTGCATCGTTCAATGAAGACGAATTGAGTTTTCATGACGAATTCGGCACGGTGGCTTTTCTCGTAATCAAGAATGACGAAATCATTTTTGAAGAATTTTGGGACGGATTTGACCAAGAAACCATCAGCAATTCATTTTCTATGGCAAAATCTGTGGTGGGTGTGCTCACCGGAATTGCCATTAAGAATGGACACATAAAAAGTGTTGACGATCCTGTATTTCACTACTTGCCGCAATACGAAGCCGAACTTGGTAAGAAAATGACTATTCGGCATTTACTCACCATGAGTTCAGGAATCAATTTTGATGAGAGCTACATCAATCCATTTTCTTTTCCAGCTCGGGCAAATTATGGCGACAACCTCGAGTTGCTCTTGCGCAATTATGATGTTACAGAAGAACCTGGCAAGAGCTTTAATTATCAGAGCGGAGGAACCCAAGTATTGGCATTTGCATTGAAAAGTGCCACGCGATCATCGTTGGCTGAATACGCATCAACACACCTTTGGAAACCAATAGGAGCAGAGCACGAAGCGCTTTGGAGTCTCGATCGAGAAGACGGAACCGAGAAAGCCTTTTGTTGCATCAATGCTACCGCTCGCGATTTCGCCCGAATCGGAAAACTTTACCTCAATAACGGTCAATGGAATGGACAGCAAATTCTAGATAGTGCCTACGTGGCGGCCTCGATTTCGCACCAACCTGAGTTTAAAAATGCAGATGGCAGCGCCTGCGAGATTTACGGCTATTCATGGTGGTTGGGTCGCCATCACGACAAAGATTTTTACATGATGCGCGGCATCCTTGGTCAGTACGTGATCGTGATTCCTGAAGATGATTTAATTTTAGTACGAATGGGCCACAAGCGTAAAATGGGCAGCGGAATTCCACACCCGGAAGATGTATTTCGCTACATGGATATGGCCTTGCGAATATCGAATGAATGAAAAACGACATTGAGTTTCCGAAAGTAGAAAAAGTGGGTGTGTGTGCCTTACCTGAAAAGGACGGGGGAAGGATTTCGTGGCGCGTGCACATCATCAATTTGTTGAACGAAGACTTGAGCAACGTATTGGTTTCCACCCGCGGGTATGGAAAGAAGGATGACGACAAGGTTAAAACCTCAGAACTCAGGCATTTTTTCGAAGAATTGAAAGCGCATTCAGCATTATCTGTGGAACTTATTACTCCAGAATTGGTCGGATTGAATAACCAATATTGGGTAAGTTTTTACATCGGTAATGCCATTTTTGATAAGAAGTTTATCTTTCTGCCAGATTCATTATTAGAAAAAAATTTGATTGACATTCCGGTGCTCAATCAGAAAGGAATTTTAATCATTTAGCCATGCAGTTGAGCAATATTTTGTTTTTAGACATTGAAACGGTTCCTCAGTACGATACATTCGAAAAAGCCGAGGAAACCTACCGCAAATTGTGGGAAGAAAAAGCGCGTTTTCTTCTTCAAAGCGATGACGATTCCCCTTCATCGGTGTTTGAACGGGCGGGCATTTATGCTGAATTTGGTAAGATCGTTTGCATTTCAGTAGGCTTGATCAACGATAAAGAAAGCAGCCGCGAGTTGCGCATTAAATCCTACGCCAGCGACAATGAGAAGGAATTGCTCACCGAGTTTGCCGACATGGTTTCGAAGCATTTCGATACTCCCGACCATGTATTATGCGGACACAACGGCAAGGAATTCGACTTTCCTTACATCGCTCGAAGAATGATCGTGCACGGTATTCGACTCCCGAAAATTTTAGACACCGCAGGGAAAAAACCTTGGGAAGTGAAACATGCTGACACCATGCAAATGTGGAAATTTGGCGACTTTAAAAACTTCACATCGCTCAAATTACTCGCCTATATTTTCAATCTTCCAACACCTAAAGACGATATCGATGGCAGTCAAGTGGCGGGCGTGTATTGGAAGGAAAAGAATTTGCAACGCATCGTAACCTACTGCGAGAAAGATGTGGTTACGCTGGTGCAGGTCTATCTGAAACTGACCGGAAGGCCAATTCTAAAAAAAGAAGAAATAAACTTGCCGAGTGCAGAATGATCAACCCATAGTTTCAATTAAGAATTTTGGTGTTGAATTTCCATCAGGAATGGGGCGATTCACCGCAGTCAACAACATTTCGTTCGATATTTTTAAAGGAGAAGTGGTCGCCATTGTGGGCGAATCAGGCTCAGGAAAATCGGTGACCGGATTATCCATTATTCAATTGTTGGCCAAAAACGCGGGAGCTTCTGTTGAAGGCAGCATCATGCTGAATGTTGATGATCGATTGATAGAAATAAACTCGGCTTCAGAGCGCGAAATGTCAACGATTAGAGGTAAGCACGTAGCCATGATTTTTCAAGATCCAATGTCGTCACTGAATCCGGCATTGCGCTGCGGAGATCAAATCGCTGAAGCCATGGAAAACCACCTCAAACTTTCGGCTTCTGAGGCGAAGTTAAAGGTGTTAAGTATTCTCGAAAACGTGGGAATTGACGATCCTGAAGGCGTCTATGCCAAGTATCCTTCACAGATTTCGGGAGGTCAGAAACAGCGCGTGCTCATTGCGATGGCCATTTCGTGCAACCCTGACTTATTGATTGCCGATGAACCTACTACAGCCCTCGATGCAGCAGTGCGGAAAAGAGTGTTGAAGACCATCAAAACGATGAAATCTCAGAAAGACTTGTCGATATTATTCATTACCCACGACCTTGATTTGGCAGCTGAAATTGCCGATCGTGTGTTGGTGATGTATGCCGGTAAAATTGCGGAGCAAGGCGACATGAAATCTGTGTTTGAAAACCCACAGCATCCGTATACGAAAGGATTAATCAGCAGCCGTCCTCCGAAAAAAGGACGCTATTACTTTTTACCCACGATCGAAGATTTTATGCGGCTGTCGTCTGATGGCCTCAGCAACGAGACGGTATCAGGCAAGGACATCCTTTTTAAAGGAATAGAAATCACGAAGAAAGACCGAGAAAAACGCCATCGGCAAATCTACGGTCGCAAGCCGATCTTAAAAGTTTCTCACCTCTCTAAATCATTCAGGAAAAACAATGGACTTTTCGCACCCGCATCACGCCATCACGCGGTTGATGACGTGTCGTTTGAACTTTTTCGCGGTGAAACACTCGGAATTGTTGGTCAATCGGGTTGCGGAAAAACAACGTTAGTGCGATCCATCGTAGGATTAAACAGCGGATATAACGGTGAAGTGCTCTTCGAGAAAAAGGATGAGAACGGATATGAATCCATTACCTCTTTGGCCAAAATGGGCAAACGCATCCAATATATCTTTCAAGATCCGTATGCTTCCCTCGATCCACGGATGAGTATCGGCAGAACCTTGGCCGAGCCGCTGGAAGTGCTCGAGAAATTCACGTCAAAACAGGATAAACTCGATAGGATTTATGAGATATTGGCTCAAGTGGGACTGAAACCTTACCACTATGATCGTTATCCGCACGAATTTTCTGGAGGGCAACGGCAACGCATTTGCATCGCTCGTGCCTTGCTGCTCGAACCCGAAATCCTGATCTGCGATGAGCCCGTTTCTTCGTTGGATGTAAGTGTCCAAGCACAAGTGCTCAATCTGTTGAATGAATTAAAATACGAGTATAACCTGTCTTACCTGTTTATTTCACACGATCTTAACGTAGTGCGCTTCATGAGCGATCGTGTGTTGGTGATGAATGACGGCAAGATTATAGAAGAAGGTGAGGCCGATCAATTGTTCGAACATCCACAAGAAGATTATACCAAGGCGCTGTTTTATTGATTACCTGAACAGGTACATCTTCCCAAACTCTTTCGTGAAATAACTGTCTGCCGCAGTCTCTCTATTTTCGATCTGTGTTCCATCAATTTTCATGATCACCCGATACAGGTAAACACCATTCGCCAGGCGATCACCGTATTCATCGCGACCATCCCACGCATAATCGGTGATGTTTTTACCGATATGGATACCGCCCAATTCATCCTTTGTTATTTCACGTACCACTTTTCCAGTGATGGTCATGATTTGAATTGTAAACACATCGGGAATCACCGCTCCTGTGAGTGTAAACACAAATTTGGTAGAGGTTGAAAATGGGTTTGGATAGTTCATGACGCGCGTTACTGTGCTTCTGTTGATCACTTCAAACTCAATGGTATAAGCCGTTTCGCCACTTTCATTTCCGGTGGCGTCTCTTCCCATTACTTTCAAGGTGTAGTCGCCATCGCTCAGTGCAGCCGCTGGTTTGTAGGTTATTCTCGCTTTGTTTTGCTTATCGGTGGCGGGTTCAAAATACATTATTTCTACTCCGTTTGAAAGGAATGGAATGCGCTTTTCTGCTCCGCTTGGATTCACGATAAACACATCAAATGATGTCGTGTCGTCCATCAACAAAAATTGATTTTCATCCTTCAATTCCATCACAATTTCAGGTGTCGGAGAAACGATGTCGCCATTCAAAATGTGCACGCCATCAAAGGTTACGTCCAACAATGGATTTTTCACATCCGATTCAATGTCGAAGGCGATGTAGGCCAAGTTGTTGAATTGAAACTGTTCTTTGTGCCAAGCATCGCCTTTTGGGTTGACTTCCATATACATGTAATGCCTTCCGTTGAGGCCTTTTGTGGCGAAGCTGACAGAATCGTACACCACTTCACCGGCATCTAAGCTTTGATAGTTCAGCCATTCTTCAGCGATGGTCGCTCCGGCATTGTCCATGAGCCAATAGTGCACTTTAAACGCACCGAAATCGTAGTCTGAAATGTTTTCAAACGCTACGCCCACGTTCAAATCTAACCCAGCAAACACGGTTTCGCCTTCTTGTAGTGTTTGTCCTTTTATTGGATTGATAGCCGCATCGGGTGCGGGGTCGTAAAGCACGTGCCAATTTTTGAGCTGGGCAGGTGTGGAATTGGCGTTGTCTTCCGTGTAAAACGAAAGTTCGGCATAAGGATGATCGGTGGAGCTGATGGACGAAATATCAACCACCGCACTTTCAGTCAAGGTGTCTAGAGGGAAGCGATTTCCTGCCAAGTCGATTCCAATAAAAGGAGCAGTGATCGAATCGGCTGAATTTGATTCCAACGCGCGCTCCTTCATATGATAACTGCCCCACGCCATGGCAGGACCAATTTGTGTGGAAGTCATGGAACCGAATTTTAAACTCGATTCAAGGTCCGTTCTTAAGGTGATGATGTCGTTATCAGAGCGTCCAAGCACTTCCACGGTGGATGATGGAACACCTTTTTTGGTGAGGAAAATGTAAGGATGCCTGTTGCCAACATATCGGATTGAGTCGGCACCCAAACTTTCGAATGCAGAGAAATGAGCATTTGTCCAATATTCATTTGGATTCTGAAATTGTCCATTGACGAGTGTGTAGGCTAAAATATAATAGCCATCAGGAACGATGTTGGTAATGAGCTCAACCATGGCATTCATCTGCGTTGCGTTCAACACTCCAAAAGAAAACCAATATTCTACCCTGCGCCCGCGTCCGCTGTTGGGGTTGTAATTATTGCTGTTCCCAAACTGGTGATCTGGGTTTTTAAACACACCGTCTTCGATGCCGAATGTGCCCCACGGTTTCAAGTCGGTGGTGTCGATAATGGCAATAGCCATGCTCGGGGTTCCGCCCGGAGCCACGCCATATTCACCGTCTTGACCGTTTAATGAGTACCTGGTGGCAAAAAGGTCTTGATTGTTGGTTAAACTTGGGTTTCCTACCACATTCACGAATAGCTCTCGACTGGTTTCGAGGAATGAAAACTGCCGCTGTGCGCGATCATAGTTGAGCAAGTCAAAATCGTTGGACTTGTATTGAAAGAAATGGTCTTGCCCCCAACCGATTTTTCCGTCAATCACTTGAAACGAGAATTCCCTCCATTTTGATAAGTCAGAAGAGGGTGTAACCCGCCAGAAAAACACGGTGCTGTCTGCGAAGTTTTCATTTTCTAATTGCGGATCCCACTCAATAACAGCTCCTCGCTGGGTGATGGTTGTTGATTTTTTGAATGGACTTGAATAGCTATCCGTTGTATCAATTTCAACGGTGTATTGAGCGGCAGCTAGAAACGGGAATCCTGTATTTGCTTTGAGCGTGACATCAAAGTCGGGCACAACGGCAAAGTCATACGGAAACACAGGAAAAATATCAGAACTCGAAACCGTAAATGTACTTTTCGCGATGGTGTTGTTGCTCGATTCAATAAACTCATCTACCAAATCAGAAGGCAGATCAACGGTGATTTCAAGTGAATTTTCACCGAGTGCATTTTCGGGATCAGTTGGAAATTTCAGCACCACTGTTTTCGCGAAATTCAATCCGTCAATCACCTTCGAAACGATGGTTTGTTCTTTCCCATTTGGGAAATTTCTTATCGCGGTAAGGGGGAATTCTTTACCTGTTGCTTTTCCCAAATTGGTTATGGTAATATGCACTTCAAAAGAGTCAAGATCAGCGGTAATGGTGGAGGGAACGTATTTCACCGCAGCGCCAATAACAGGATCGTTGATCGTTAATTCTGATTTTTCATGTGGATAAACCTTCAGCGCGGGGTCGCCATGCAAAGTCATTTCAAAGGCAATGCCCGAATACTGATCGTCTGAAGTCATTCCATCGGCACTCGCCTTCATATGGCTACCAATGCCTTTGCCATAGTTTAAGAGCGAAAGTTGCCGATATAGCACGCGCGTGTATGAGTTGAGCGTGGTTTCATAGCTCAAATCAGGCGAAGCGATGAAGGCAATGGCACCTTCGTTGGGCGTAAACAGATACTCTTCCGAAATACTCGGAATAGCACCCACAGGCAAATGAATATTTCCCGAATAACACGAATTTGCGATCACCATTGGGTATCGACCTCGGTTGTTCCACAACGAGGGATCGTCAACACTCAAGTCGAATGAATTTCCTGAAGCATGACCGAAGAATGTCATCAGCGCAGCACCTTGCTCAAGTAATAGCCTGACGCTGTCAGTATTGAGCTGTTCAATAACAGAGCCGCTGGTTTTGCTAAACAGGAATACTTTACCGCCAAACAATGAGTCTTCAGCATAATTTTGGTAGCCTGAGAGATACCCTTTAAACCGGTTGTTTTCTGTGGCATTGTCGCCACCGGCAAAATGCAAGATTCGCTTTTGCCACTGCCTGTTAGTGATTGTGTAAGGATTCAATTGAATGTTTTGGGCGTTTTCAAACTCTTTTACTTTGTTCAATTACGTGGTCACTTTTGCGGCATTGTCAGCGGCAAGACGACCCGTTGGAACAGCCGGTGTATAAAACTTTTCACCGCTTAAACCCGAGGTGAGCATGACTTCAGAAACAGGATTTCCCATGCATGGCACCAAGGAATTGGCATAGTTCGTAGCGTTTTTTCTCATGGATGCTTCTTCGATCGACTTGCCAATAATAAACAAGTGTTGGGGCGGTGTTGCCCAGCTTGACAGCGCATAATTCATGAAATTTTTAATGGACAACGGGTGCTTTCGAATTCCATATGAAAACTGATCGTACAAATCTTCAATGTCTACCAATACTACATTATAGTTCGCATTTCGATATTTGGCATATTGCTGAGCTTGGGTTTGCAGCTTAGAATGCGTAATGATGATGTATGCGCTATCCACTTCTAAGTTGGCAGGATTGAGAAAAACACCTTGACTACCAACAGCCATTAACTGGGAGGTGCCAACGGTAATCTTTTCATTCTCGGTGCACAGATACATTGCGCGTTCTGGGCCGGGTTGTATATTGGTTTTTACGCTTCCGTTTGAGCTATTATGGCTGACTTGATAACGCTTGTGGTCGTCCAAATCGAGCAAATGCGTGGTGGTGCTTATGTTGAAGTTTGTAGCGTCAAAAAACAAGGTTGATGAATTGGTTGGCATTACAAATTTGAACTCCGGTTCACCATTAAAATTGAGCGCTCGTGGATAGGTAAGTGCGATGAAAGCACAAGCTGAATAATCAGAAGCGGTTGTAAGAAGGGAAACCGCGGGTGAGCACTCTAGCCGAATAGAAGTAGTGTTATTCATACTATTCGGACTAATTGTTGAAACGTTTCTCACATAATCGAAAGAAGAATAAAGTGCGTCTGATAAAACCGACATACTTCCGCCACTGGGTGTGAACTGCACTTGCACGTGGTGTGCGTTGCCAGTTGTGCTCGCACCAATATTGATTCCAGCTAAAGCCACTTCTACTTTAGCTGAAGGCGCACCAGCACCGCTATAAACGAAAGGCGTGGCAAATGAATTTGATGGCTGATTGGTTGTGCTTCCATTGTTGTATCCGAAGTTTCCGCTCATCCAGCCTTTTCCTCCGTGATATGGCACCTTCGAAACTCCTGACCCCAAGTCTTTGCCGAGTTGATAGCTGTTGTTGTAAACACGCACAGATTCGTGCAGCACATAACTCACAGGACTAGAAACGGGCGGAGTATTGGCAATGGTTTGATAACGAAACGGAGAAAAGGTCCCATCGGTGTGCCACGTCAAATAATAAGTTGCCGTGTCGTTGTAAAGGCTGTAATGCGGGTTTGTGTGCTCACTTGCAGATGGATACATCGACTCGTCAAGCCAGCCGTCATTTTTCTCGGCATATACTTCAATGTAATCGTTGGTGTTGAAAATACCGTCATTCTCTCCTTCAATGTGAATGTATTGTTCCTGACCTCGACCAAACAGCTGAATGCTTCTGGGGTCGATGCTGGCGATGTTTTGCCCGATCGACTGCAGGGCAAAATTTAGCGTTGCATGATTGATGTTGTAAATGCCCGATTGAGCGACCTTAAACTTGAGGTAGGTTTTGTTTGAGTTGTAGTCTATCCAGTCATTCGCCAAAGGTTGAGCCAGCGAGAGCAGCGTTGTAAAAACACCAACAACCGATAAGACTAACTTTTTCACCCAGATTTTTTATTAATAGCAATACGCAAGCTGAAGACGTTTGAATACAACGACACACTTTGGTCACCGATGTCGGTTAACGCATAATCGATGCTCAAGGTTTCTTTTATGTTTACCCCAACACCAATGTTTGGTTGAAAGGTGTATTCATTGTAGTTTCCAATTTCTGCTTTGATGCGTTGCACATTGCCAAATCCGCCTCTCAAGTAGAAGATATTCATATAATCGATCTCTACCCCAAGGTTCGGATCGATGCTAAAAGGATCGCCACTCACCAGCACGTTTCTTCGGCCATCGGTGGTGATGTCGGCATTCAACTCCACCAACACACCCACTTTGTCTTTAATGTTGAATGCGCGCGCAGCTCCTAAACTAAGCTTCGGCAAGGTGATTTCCAAACCGTTTTGAGGAATTTCATTCCCGGTACTTTCAAATACTTCAACGGTGCGTTCATTCAGGCTGAAGCTCCACGTGTTGAAGGTTGAGGTAATGTCTCGTCCTGTAGCTCCGAACTGCCAATTGCCTCGCTTGTATTGTGCGCCAACATCCACTCCAAAACCCCACGCTTTGGCCATGTCTCCGATTTGGCGGTAGATTACTTTTGCGTTTCCACCAACTGAAAGCCCTTCGATGCCTAATCGTTTGGCGTAGGAAACTAAAAAGGCATAATCAGCCGCAGAAAACGATGTAATTCGGTCGTAGTTTACCTGTCCGTTTTGGTCTATTAAATCGGTAGTATTTGGAATATCATCCACGCCAAAGCGGATGAAACTGAATCCGAGGGCACTCGTGCCGTCTATTTTCGCAGCCAATCCAACGTAGTCGTAATTGGCAATTCCAGCGAAATATTCAGCGTGTTGTCCTGCCACTTGAAGGTCAGATTTTATTTCCACCAATCCTGCAGGGTTCCAGTAGGTTGCAGTAACATCATTTACGGATGCTACTTGCGCTTTACTCATGGCAAGGCCTCGCGCACCCACACCGATGCTCAAAAATTCATTGCTGTATTTTGGCGCTTGGGCAAAAAGCCACTGTGAGAATCCTAAAATGGAAAGAAAGAGAAAAATTGATTTTTTCATATTTCAACTAACAAATGTACGAGTTAAAGTGGCCGTTGGTTGGCGGTTATAACTGATTTTGATTGCATAAATTGTGTGCCTCGGTCAGCGAAAGAAATATCTTTGGCGCGATGAAACAGATCGTAAAGTTTATCCCCAACATCCTTACGCTTGGCAATTTATTTATGGGCTTGTTGGCCTTGGTATTTATTGCGCGTGAGCAAATGATCAATGCGGTGCTATGCGTGGCTATCGCCTTGGTGCTCGATTTTTTTGACGGATTTGCAGCACGACTTTTAAACGCTGAAGGTGAATTGGGAAAGCAATTAGACAGCTTGGCTGATGTGGTGACGTTTGGCGTGGTGCCCGGGTTTATTCTCTTTCAAATGATCGTCATCACACAGGGTTATTATTTCGTGGAGGTTTCTCAATGGCCACTTTCGGTTTATCTCAATGCAGGCGTTGCGGGTTTAGTGCCGATGGCAGGAGCGCTTCGTCTAGCGCGATTTAACATCGATGCTGGACATCAAGATCATTTTTTAGGTATGCCAATTCCTGCGATGAGTCTCTTTGTGTTTGGCATTCCTGTGATTCTTGAAATGCAATACCACCTCAATTTTTACCATCCGCTTTCGAATCAGTTTATCGCGTTGCTTGGGGAAGTTCGAAGGTGGGACACTTCTGATATCGTGATCGTTAGAATGCTTTTCAATACCGCGTTTTATCAAGTGCTTGCTGTGTTTCTTGCTGCGCTGATGGTCAGTAAAATTCCGATGCTGTCGTTGAAATTTAAGGGTTTGAGTTGGGCGAAGAATAAGTGGAGTTATGCCATCTTGATGTGGCTCGTTTTGGCATATATCATCTTTCTTATTCCTTACGCAGGTGGTTATGGATTGATCGATTATTTAATTATTCCGATAATAATGATTGGATATTTCATCCTTTCATTGATTTATGCCACTTTTGGCACTTCAAAAGTTAGAGCACAATCCGATGAAGTTTAAAGCTGAAATAGACGTAATGCCGCACGATAACCTCCTTGATCCACAGGGGAAAGCGGTTTCTGCCACGATGATTAATCTCGGTTTAAACGAGATTCAAAACGTGAGAATTGGCAAGCACATTCAACTTCATGTTGAAGCTCCAAATGAGGAAATTGCGAAAGAAAAGGTGGATGAAGCCTGCCGCAAACTTTTGTGCAACATGATTATGGAGTCCTACTCGTTTGAGTTGGTCGCACTCTGATCAGGATTTACTTTTTTTATCGGTGACCGTTTGAGTTCGAAATTTTGCCCGAGGTAAACTTTTCTTACTTGCTCGTCATTGGCCAAATCTTCAGCCGAACCGGCTTTCAATATGCTTCCTTCAAACAACAAGTATGCGCGATCCGTAATCGAGAGGGTTTCTTGCACATTGTGATCGGTGATGAGAATGCCGATATTCTTGTTTTTTAATGTCGCAACGATCGATTGAATGTCTTCTACAGCAATGGGGTCAACGCCAGCAAAGGGCTCGTCAAGCAAGATAAACTTCGGGTCTGAGGCCAACGCTCTCGCAATTTCAGTTCTTCTTCGTTCACCACCCGACAAAAGGTCGCCACGGTTTTTTCGCACGCGCTGCAAGCCAAATTCATTCAATAAACTTTCTAGTTTTTCGCGCTGTTCTTCCTTCGACATTCCTTTTCGCATTTCTAACACCGCCTTCAAGTTGTCTTCAACGCTGAGCTTTCTAAACACGGAAGCTTCCTGGGGCAAATAACCAACGCCTTGTTGCGCACGCTTATACATCGGCAGGCCTGTGATGTCTTTTCCATCCAAGAAAATCTTCCCCTCATTGGGTTTAATCAAGCCAACGATCATGTAAAAAGAGGTTGTCTTTCCAGCGCCATTCGGACCTAAAAGACCAACAATTTCGCCTTGTTCAACTTCCACAGAAACGCCCTTCACCACAGTGCGGCTTTTATACTTCTTGACAAGATTTTCGGCTCTTAGCTTCATGGATTTAAAATTCGATTTGAAAAGTGACGCGCACTCCAAAAGGTACAACGTCAGGATTGTTCAAATATGATAATCTCCACAACGCGTCTACCCTAAAAATCTTTAAAATATTCTCAATGCCCGCACCAACTTCTACGTAAGGTTTATCGAGCGTAAATAATCCGGGCGGTAACTCCAGCTCAGGACGGTGTTTATTTGAAAACGAACCGATGGCGCTGCGCATTGATGCTACTTCACGCCATTTGAGCTTTCTAAACAATGGAATCTTGTTGAATAACAATCCGTTAAAGTGATGCACCCAAAATAAAGTCGCCCATTGATCGCCAATAAATTCGTAGAAATTCATCAGGTTGAAGGCATAAGAATCATAGAAATACGTCTCGTTTCCGGGGTAAAGCTGAAGCAATGGAAAAGGAAGTCGTCCCCAAATTTTTCCTACTTCTAGTGTAAAATCACTTTGGCCGAGCGGATTAAATGCGATGCGGTCTTGAATTGTAATCGACACTTTTTGGTATTCATAATCGCCACCTAAAAATCCTTTTATTCCGAACGCTGCATCGGCTCGAATTATCGGGTATTTTGTACCCAAACTCACCCGATCAAGTTCACCATTGATGAATTTTTCATCGATCGCCAAACGGGCGGTGAATTTTATTTCTGAGGTGCTAATGCGGTTTACCTGCTGCAAATTGCCATCGCCATCATAGCGTTGAAACGGAATAGAACCGACAGACCACAGGTCTCTTCTGTTGAATTGAATGGTGGTGCTGAAACCAGGGAAATACTCTATTTCATAACCCACTTTGTATTCCTCAAAAGCGTTGAGTTGGTTGTTAGGGGTTCGTCTAAAAACAGACGAAAGAATATTGTCTGTTTGCCAAGCGTTGGCGCTTTGACCCAATTGTTCGAGGTCTTTAACGTGGGTAAGGCTTAAAATTTGACGCGGGTGCTTCGATATAAAAATGCGCGACCCGATTTTATACTTTGCCTGTTGGTCTTTGAATCCGTATGCGCCATATCCGCTGAACTCAATCTTGGTGCTAAAATCGGCATTTGTTTTTCCTCCTGCACGCAATCGCAAACCCTCAATTTGGTTGAAACTTACAAACGTAAAATACGGCCCGAGGTCAAAGTATTTGTATTCTTTATAGCCGGTAATAAATAGGGAAATCACATCTACATACGTTCTAAATGCAGGGATATTTTGAATGGTATCGACCATTATATACACGTTGGATTCTGAGATACTCAGTGAGTCGGGTCGCTTCGAATCCCAGTATTCATTGCCAAAATCGTTGGCTCCAGCGCTTACTTCAATGTTGCTGAACGGATTAAAGAATGAGGCGTCTTTGGGTTCGTTTATCTTAAAATCAGAATACATCGTTTTCTTTCGACCATAGAAACCGATAGATTTTTCGGCCACCGCAAAGTCTACTACTACTTCTTCTTTGGTCAACATCCACACTTCAGGTTCTACCTGCTCGTATTCATGATACACCCTAAATCCATTGATCCAGTTGATGTTGGCGTCTTGCCCAATCGTGGCTTCAATCTGTTTAACGGCATAAGTAGTGTCGTGTACCCACATTTCGCCCTCAAACGTGAGCTCGCCTTTTCTGCGTGGCACGAATGCAATTTTGAAACACTTGTAGCGCGAATCGAGCACCGCGCTGTCTAGCAAATAGTATTTGTAACTCAGTGTTCCGAGGTCTGCAAGCGGACTCACAAAGCTTTTTCCGAATGCTGAAATGTAGTTGTCATAAACGTTCGTATTTTGATACATATCGCCTAAAAACTGACTCACACTTTCATTTTTCACTCCGGCCACTTTTGTAGCCTCAATCACTTCCTTGCTGTTTTTCAGATTCTTTAAGAAATAATACCTCGATACCGATTCGGTTAAAAAGATAGGCAGAAATGGCTTGTCTTCAGAGGTAGAATCGATGTTGTCAAATACAAACTGAAACGGCTTCATTACCCTCCTATTTTTGAAGGATTCATCGATCTTGTTCATGTCAAACTCGATCTTGTTGTAGACCGAATACTCATAGGCTTCGAGCTTTTCTTTGTTGTTGGCGGCCTTGTTTCTAACCACCTTTTTCATGATCTCAACCGCGGGATCTTTCTCCTTTTTGTCGCCTACAATCATCACTTCTCCCAAGCTGATTCCCGATACGGGAAGCGCAAAATCAATCACTTGAGCCTGATCGCGCTTTACTTTTTTAGATGTGTTTTTGTATCCCACCATCGATGCTTGAAGTGAGTCAGTAGGATAGTATGTTTCGATACGGTAATAGCCTTTTTCATCGGTAGTGGTGCCGATTTTACTGCCTTGGAAAAATACGTTTACAAAGGGCAGAGGCGACAAATTCGTGGCGTCAATCACTTTTCCAGTGACGATGGTTTTTTGAGCGATCAGTGGTGCGCCAACCGCGCATATGATTAATGCGATGAGCCCAAATCGTACCATTGAATTTGGAAGCGCGATCAAATGAAATCGTTTAGTAAGTGCAAGTTTAAGCAGCATCTCTCTTGGTAACAAGACGCGAAATTCGGATGCTAAGTTCGTAAAGTATCATGATTGGAATCGAAACGAGAATTTGACTGAACACATCTGGAGGTGTAATGATGGCTGAAAGGAGCAACGCACCTAACATGGCATGCCGTCTAAATGCTTTCAACATTTGCGGAGTAAGAATGCCGGCTTTTGTGAGGAAATACACCACAATCGGCAATTCAAACACAGCCCCACAAGCCAGAACAACGGAAGTTATCAATGAGATGTAAGTCGATAATGTAGGGCTGTTTAACACTTCATCACTGACTTGATAATTGAGGAAGAAATTGATCGAAAGCGGGGAAATAACAAAGTAACCAAACGCCACACCACAGAAAAACAGAAAAGAAGCTGAGGCTACAAAGCCGCGTGCCATGCTGCGCTCTTTCGCTTGAAGTCCGGGTTTGATAAAGCGCCATACTTCCCACAGAATGTAAGGAAAGGCAATCACAACTCCTGAAACAAGTGATGTGATGATGTGGGCCGAAAACTGCCCAGACATGGTGAGGTTAACCAAATCGGGTAAATTCTGACCGATGCATGTAGCGTCACTCGACACAAGTGCGGGTGCCAATTCACTCATGGTATTGGAAAACCAACACAAAAATTGATAGGTTATAAATTCAGGCTTTTTAGGTCCGAAAATGACGACATCAAAAATGAATCCTTTAAAAATAAAAGCGCCTATTGAAGCAATCAAAATGGCTGAAACTGATCGTATCAAGTGCCATCTCAAAATTTCGAGATGGTCGAGAAACGACATTTCTGCCTCTTCAGTAGACCCAATTTGTTTGTCCTGCTCCATAAAGCGGCCAAAGATAACTTGAGAATGACGCTCGCATTGCTTTTTGTATGCATTCTTTTAGAAAACCGATTACATTTGCTCCACAGATGAAAACACCTTTTTCAAAATTTATTTTCATTGCGTCATTCGTGCTGTTGCTTTTATTTTCAGTACAGTCTGACAACGAACGCTCACAACGCCCTTTTGCACATCAGCAGATGAATCTTTCAGAAATGGATTCAGAAGAAATGATTGCGATGGCAGAAAAAAATATCCAAAGAAAAAAGGACAAGAACCCTCAACCCGAGAGTGGTACCTTTAAATTTCCAAACGTATTTGACGCTCTTCGTTTTATTTTTTGAGCAATTTCCCGCTAAACTTGTTATTACTCTAAATTTCTATTGAATGAAAGAGCATTTTATGCCTAAGCCAATAGTCACTTATTGGCTTTACCTCGGAATAGCAATGGTGTTAGGGATGGTGGTTATTGGTGGCATTACTCGACTAACGCATTCAGGGCTTTCAATGACGCATTGGAGTTTCTCAGGCTCTTTGCCACCAACTACGGATGTGGCTTGGAGTGAAGAATTTGCCAAGTACCAACAGTCGCCCGAATACAAAGAATTGCACAACCACTTTGGTGTAGAAGAATTCAAATCCATTTATTGGTGGGAATACATTCACCGCATGTTTGGAAGGCTTATCGGTTTGGTGTTCATCTTTCCATTTATCTTCTTCTTGTTCAAGAAGTGGATTCCGAAATTCTTGCTGAAGCACTTTTTTATCATCTTGGGCTTGGGTGCGTTTCAGGCGTTTTTGGGTTGGTTTATGGTAAAAAGTGGATTGGTTGACGTGCCTCGTGTCAGTCATTTTCGATTGGCAGCTCACTTGTCAACGGCCTTCATCGCGTGCAGCTATATTTTCTGGGTGACACTCCGCTACAAGAATTATAACCGAGAAGAATTATCAGTTTCTCCCGAGCGAAAATTCGCATTGGCCGCCACAGGATTGGTCTTTTTGCAGATTGTTTACGGAGCGTTTGTGGCTGGCCTTCGCGCAGGTTGGATTCACAATACGTGGCCTTTGATGGATGGCGTCATAATCGCGCCAGCCGCAGTGGCTTTAGACCCATTTATCGATAATTTTTTGAACGGTAGATCGGGTGTGCAGTTTGTGCACCGAACACTCGGAATGGTGGTTGTGGCTTTTTCAGCGTGGTTATTTTACAAGAGTTTAAACTGGACAAATAGAATTAAACGTTCTGTTCAAGTGGCATCGGTAGCGGTGTTTGCGCAGTTTACCTTAGGCGTTTTAACGCTTTTGCTAGAAGTGCCAATCGCGTTGGGCGTTGCCCATCAAGTGTTTGCGCTCATTGTGTTGCTCGCGCACGTGGCGTTTATTTATAACGCAAATTATCGACTTACTGCCAATTAAGGCTTTGCACCAAGTGATGAACATCCTTCTTGATGTAAGAAATTACGGGCGCTAGGCTGTCTTTATTGGGCGACACGTTAAAATAAAGCGCCCCCCGCAAAAAATGATCGTTGCTATCAGTGAGGAAAAACTGCATGTCAGAGGCTGTTTCACCTGCGAAATCATAGACTATTCCATACACTTTGTTTGAGTCGTTGTGGACCAAAATCTCTTCAATTTGCGAGGCTTTTCCGATGTGCTTCATCGCTAATTTTCGGCTTTCTTCAATGTGTCGAGTGAGGTTGTTGTTCAAATCAGAATACGTCAAATGAACGGTGGCCCTGTACTTGGGATAGTATAAATTATACCAACACGTGCTGTCTTGGTAGCGCGGCTCAACAGTGATAAAACTCGAAGTAGAAAATTCAAATGAGTAAGGGCAGTTCCAGTTCTCACCCTCTGTTGGTTGATACACAGGAGCAGGAAGTGCGATGCGCACATACGCTTTTGGTTTGGGAGTGAATTCATCTTCACATGCCACCAGCGCCAATGTCAGCGCCACAAAAGTGAAGATCTCGCGTTGGGTCATTTTCCTTCTTCTTCTTGTTCTATGGTCACCTTCACCCGTTTCACACGCCTTTTATCTGCGGCCTCAATGGTGAAAAGGTAGTTTTCGAATCGTATTCGTTCGTTTTTCTGCGGAATCTTGCCCGATAGCTCAAGAATAAACCCCGCCAGGCTATCGCTATCACCCTTCGCAGATTCAAATTTTTCTCCAGAAATTTCGAGCACACGATACACATCAATCAAAGCCGCCTTGCCTTCAAACACGTAGTTGTATTCATCAATTTTGGTGTAGATTAAGTCTTCATCGTCAAACTCATCGCTGATATCTCCGACAATTTCTTCGATGATGTCTTCCAAGGTGATCAAGCCCGAACTTCCTCCATATTCGTCAACAACCACGGCCATATGGTTTTTATCGTCTTGAAAATCGCGCAGCAAATCGTCTAATTTTTTGTTTTCAGTAACGAATGAGGGATTCCTCAAAAGCGGCTTCCAGTCAAAGTCGTCAGGAGCGTGCAGGTGGTTCAGCAAATCTTTTACGTATAGAATACCGATCACCTGATCGAATGACTCTTCATAAATGGGAATGCGCGAATAACCGTGCTCCACGATATGCTTTTGCAACTCACCGAAGCTCGTTTTAATATCAAAGCAAATCACATCGATGCGCGGAGTCATTACTTGCCGAACTTCAGTTGATCCAAACCTTACGATCCCACTAAGGATGCGCTTTTCATCAACTCCAGTGTTTATGTCGGTGGTCAATTCTAAGGCGTGATTCAACTCATCGGCCGTGATTAAGCTTCCAGAATCTTGATTTTCCTTGGCCCGTTGGTCAATTTTGCGAGTGCTAACCACCAAGACTCGAGCAAGTGGATAAAATAATTTACTCATAATGGTCAGCGTGCTCCCCATGAGTTTTGCCATGCGAAGCGCATTTTTTGTGGCGTAAACTTTCGGAGAAATCTCGCCAATCAATAGGATGATTAAAGTCACTGCAACCACTTGAATGATGAATGCCAATACTTCTCTTCCTTCAAAATTGAAGAGCATTTCCATCAAGAGTGACGATAGAATAATGATGGCCACATTCACAAGGTTGTTGCCAATCAATATCGTTGCAAGCAATGTTTTGGGCTTTTTGAGAAGCTCAAGTGTGCGCTGCGAGGCTTTCGAAGATTCATCTTCGAGCGTTTTTTTGTCTTGGGGTGAAAGTGAAAAATATGCAACTTCTGAACCGCTAATCAGGGCGGATAAGATAAGCAGTACGAGCATCAAAAAAATGCCGAACAGAACATTGTAATTCCAGGGCAGAAGGATGTCTAAAAAAATACTCGAATACGGTTCACCAGGGTCCAATGGGCTCGATATTAGTTAGAATGGAAGATCATCTTCGTCTTCGTTTGCTTCTGCAGCTTTTGGCTGTGATTTTTGTGCTTTTGGCTCCGGTGCGCTTTGCTCGTTGTTACTGCTTGAGGCGTTCGAAGTGTTCGAATCGCCTCTGCCACCTAACATGGTCATGTTATCGCCTTCAATTTCGGTGACATAGCGGGTTACGCCATCTTTGTCATCGTAGCTGCGCGTGCGCAACTTGCCTTCAACGTATACCGAACTGCCTTTGCTTAAATATTTTTCGGCAACATCGGCCAAACCCCTCCAAAGGTTTACCGAATGCCACTCCGTGTTGGTCACCCGTTCGCCTTCTTTGTTGGTGTACGTTTCAGAGGTGGCTATGCGCAAACGCGCCACTTTTGCTCCACTTGTTAAGCTTCTAACTTCTGGATCAGCGCCTAAATTGCCGATCAAAATTACCTTGTTTACACTTCCTGCCATATCGTTTCAACTATTTAAACAAACTTAAAAATTAATGCCGTTTTTCACCCGAAATTGGGTCATGATTTTCAAGATAGCGGTCAATTAATCTTGGTAAGGCAAACGTATGAAGATCGGCCCACGCCACAAGGTTTAATTTATCATCAATTGCACCGTCAATCTCCGCGTGATAAAAATTGGCGAAAATGTCTTGGTGACTCAGCACATGCTTCCGTTCAGAATTGATTTTTACGATGCGTTTTATCGAAATCGAGAGTGCTTTCTCGATGTGCAACGGAGGTAAAACATCGATGGAGTCGTTTTCGATCAACGGAAATTCAAATAATCCACCCCAAATGTCATCGGTGCCTCGTTGTGAAAGCGCTATTTTATCGCCATACTGGGCAAGCACATAGTGGAAATACCGACTTCTTCGCTTCGTTTTTTTGTCTTTCAGCGGAATCAGAGAGACATGATTTTTTTCCCGAGCTTGACAAACGTCCGACATTGGGCAAACCTCACAATTTGGGTTTTTCGGCACACACTGCAGTGCACCAAATTCCATCATCGATTGGTTGTGAAGCGATGGGTGCTCGCGATCCATTAACGCGTCAGCTAAGTCCTGTATTTGGCTGAGCGTGGTTGATTGATTCACCGATGCGGTGATGTCAAACAACCGAGCAATTACCCGAGTTACATTGCCATCTACTACGGCTTTTGGCTGGTTGTATGCGATGGACGAGATGGCGGCAGCGGTGTAACTTCCTACGCCTTTTAAGCCTAAGATGTCTTCGTAACGTGAAGGGAAAATTCCTTGATGTTTTTCCATCACTTGATTGGCCGCAAAATGAAGGTTTCTGGCGCGACTGTAATAGCCCAAGCCTTGCCAAAGTTTTAGAATATCGTCCAACGGAGCAGCGGCTAAAGTGCTAATTGTTGGATAAGTTTCAACAAACTTGTTAAAATACGATAAGCCTTGGTCAACACGCGTTTGTTGCAATATTACCTCCGACAACCACACGCGATACGGCTCTGGGTGCGACCTCCATGGAAGCGTGCGCTGATGAAGGGCATACCAATTTCGCAATTCTTTTCGCACAACTTTTACCATTCCGCGAAAATACTTTCAGATTGGCTTTCAGAGTATTAAAATGATTCTATCTTTGCAGCCCGTTTTTAGAAATAGGTAAATTCACTGAATATCAAAAGTTTATAAAAAGATAAAAAATGACGAAGGCTGAAATTGTATCGGAGATTGCGGATAAGACAGGAGTTGACAAAGTAGAGGTTTTAACCACTGTTGAAGCGTTTATGAATAGTGTCAAGAACTCTTTGGCGAGAGGAGAGAATGTGTACTTGAGAGGGTTTGGAAGCTTCATCGTAAAAGAAAGGGCTGAAAAAACGGGTAGAAACATTTCGAAAAACACAACAATTATTATTCCTGCACACAACATTCCTGCATTCAAGCCAGCAAAGACATTTGTTGACAAGGTGAAGAAGAATGTGAAGGTGAAGTAATAGTAAGTTGTTGAAAGGCTTGAAAAAGCAACACTACATAGCTATTGGTGCGACACTAGTGTTGATCGTTCTTTTGTTTTTCGCACCTCGCCATTCGGGTGGTGATTTGACTTCGGCTGAAGAGATGGCAGAGTCAAAAGAACCGCCTGTGGTCGAGAACCAAATTGATTCAGCACTTGCCATGATTGCCAGTGAGGCGCCCATGCAAGGGATTTTGTTTTTACGACAAATCGCTGAAGAAAATCCATCCAATTTCAGAGCGCAGCTCAATTTGGGTAGGTTTTCAGCTCAAACTGGGCAGTGGGAAAAAGTAATAGAACGCTTTGAAATCGTTCAAAGCATCGATCCTGAGTTTGCAGAAGCCAACTATTGGCTTGGTCTTGCCAAGTTCAATCTGGGCAACACACCGCAAGCAAAGGCGCACTTTGAAGCCTTTTTAGAGAAAGAAGAAGATAATGAAGAGCTCAGAAATGAGGCTCAAATAATGTTGAATCAAATACCATAATATTATGCCAAGCGGTAAGAAAAGAAAGAGACATAAGATGGCGACTCACAAGCGTAAAAAGCGCTTGAGAAAGAATCGTCACAAGAAGAAGAAGTAATTTCTCCTTCACATTTGTGACCCCGGTTTAATTAAAAATAAATAATAGTGAGTGATAAAAGCAAAGAACTAATCATTCGCTCCGGGGATGGTGAAGTAAATATTGCGCTTCTAGAGGACAAAGGTCTAGTAGAGTATCACAACGAAAAACTCGATAAAGGGTTTAACGTTGGCGATCTCTTTCTCGGTAGAATCAAACGCATTGTACCAGGATTAAATGCCGCCTTTGTTGATGTAGGATACGAAAAAGATGCGTTCCTGCATTACCACGATTTAGGCCCACAGGCCGCATCGTTGCAGAAATACATCTCTGAAGGAATAACCGGCAAGCGAAGTTCAGGAGATCTGAAAGATTTCACGCTTGAAGCGGATATTGATAAGAACGGCAAAATGGATCAGGTTGTAAAACCTAACCGCTACATGCTCGTTCAAATTGCGAAAGAACCCATTTCTACAAAAGGACCTCGCTTAACATGCGAGATCAGTATTGCAGGTAGGTTCTTAGTATTGGTTCCTTTCGGAGATAAAATTTCTGTTTCTCAGAAGATCAAGAAACGCGAAGAACGCGACCGTCTCAGGAGATTGATTTCAAGCATCAAACCCAAGAATTGTGGGGTAATTGTTCGCACCGTGGCCGAAGGTCAAAAGGTGGCTGAGCTCGATGCAGATTTGCGTAATCTTACGCAACGTTGGGAAGAGGCATTCCAAAATTTTACCTCTACCAAACCTCCTAAGAAAGTCTTAAGTGAAATAGACCGAACAAACGTGCTCTTGCGCGACTTGCTCAGTCCTTCGTTTAATCAGATTGTTACAGACGATGGTGATTTGCACCGAGATATTTGTAACTACTTAAAGACCATCTCCCCCGAGAGTGAAAAGATTGTAAAACTCCATAAGGCCAAAACGGACATTATGGAGCATTTTGGCATCGAAAAGCAAATCAAAGGCTTATTTGGCAAACATGTAACCATGAAAAGTGGTGCATATTTGGTGATCGAGCACACAGAGGCGATGCATGTTATTGACGTGAATAGCGGCAACACGGCAAAAGGTGAAGCCAACCAAGAAAATAGTGCCATTAAGGTCAATATTGAAGCTGCAGAAGAAATTGCACGCCAATTGCGATTGCGCGACATGGGCGGCTTAGTAGTGATTGACTTCATCGATATGCGCAGTTCTGAAAACAGAAAGGTGCTCTTAAATAAGCTCCGCGAATTCATGAATGCCGACCGCGCCAAGCACCAAGTGCTGCCCGTTAGTCGATTTGGACTTGTGGAAATCACGCGTCAACGCGTGCGACCAGAAATGGCAATCAAAACAGCGGAGGTATGTCCTACTTGTCATGGAACAGGCGAAGTGCAAGCTGCCATTACGATCATCGATGAAATTGAGACAAACTTGAAATCGCTGTTTGAAGACCAAAGAGATAGTGCAGTTACACTATCTGCTCATCCCTTCGTAGCGGCTTACCTCAAAAAGAACATGTTTGGCTACCAACGCAAGTGGTTTAAAAGCTTCAAACGATGGATACCCATCGAAGCGAAAAATGCCCTCACTATGCTCGATTATGAGTTTGTTGACAAAGAAGGAAAGGAAATATTGTTTTAAAAATAAAAGCCTCGCAATTGCGGGGCTTTCTTTTGACTCATTTTTAAATGGATGCTTTCCTGAATGTGTTGGATGATAGTTAATGTAAGTCAAAAATTTTACCGTATTTAAAATAGTGTTCGACCCCGCTGGGGTCGAAGGTTTGTGGCTGTTCAATGGAGTATGATTCTCTTGGACTCCAGAGGAGTCCAACTATTGATCGCAAGGCATCTCAACAATCTTCCAGGGTATTTACAGAGCGCTAAACCGGCAAGAGTTTGATAGATCATGGTTCAGACAAAGCTTGAAACGTTCAATCAGAGTAGAGGTATCTTTTCTTTCGATGGTTCTACAGCTGTATTAAGTGAACCATAACACTTGATTTGAATAATCCGCTTTGCGTTGTATAACTTCGCTTGATGCCTGTTTCTCAGAAAAGAATACCACTCAGTGAAGCCATGATCAAGGCACGAGCCTTTTGCAATTACCGCGATCGTTGTCATAAAGAAGTTAGAGAAAAACTCTATGGGATGGGCTTGTGGAAGAAGGAAGTCGATCAGGTGATCATGCAAATGATGGACGAAGACTTACTCAACGAAGAGCGTTTTGCCCGAAGCTTCGCACGAGGATATTTTAGAAATAAGCGATGGGGAAAAGCAAAGATCAAGTATGAGTTGCAATTGAGACAAATTCACAGCCGATTGATTCAAACTGCACTCACTGAAATTGAAGAAGATGAATATGCGCAAACCATAGAACACCTCATCGAAAAGAAACTCAACCTCTTATCTTCAGAAAAGCCGCTGACAAAAAAACAGAAGGTGGCCAATTATTTATTGCAAAAAGGATTTCAGTATAGTGAGTTTAAGACGCTGTTAGATATATCAATTACTCACAAAAGCGATTCCTAAAGGGTGTAATGATCTTCTTCCTTGCCGAGCATTACTGTTCTACACAAACATATCCCTCTTCCTCGTAGGCTTCTTTTTGCGCCTTTGCTGTTGGTCCATTGTCGCAAAAGTCTTGGGTAATCTCTGTAGAACTAACTTGTTGTCCGTTAAAAAACACAGGTAGGTCACCGGTGCATTCATAGCATTTTTCGCAGGCGGCATGTGCCAATAAAAATGGTTCAAGGAAAAGCACTAATTTGATTGATTTCATAGTCAAATAATTATATGTTCTACTTGTAAATGATGATAGTGTCTATAGTATTTCGATTCATTGGGAACTCAGCTATAGTTTTATTTCCTTGAATGGTTTCCATCCAAACATGGGCATTTTTCTTTGAGTTGATTTTGGATATGTGTGTATAACTGAATGAGAAATAGCCATTTATATCCGTTGTGTCTTGGCCAAGAATGTCCATTCTTGAATTACTACCCGATTGGTATTCGGCTAATAATTGAATTGGTAGACTATCCAGCGGAGCTTTTGTGTCGGTGTGCTGAATTTGGCCATTAATATGGTATGTGTTGTTTTTGTCCGAATTAAAAATATCTGTGCAACTGACAACTATGGAGCATATTAAAATCGTGAAAATTCTCAATTGATAACTCATAAAATCGTGATTTTAAAAGACCTATGTAAATTTCTCTGAAGCACTCTAACCACATATAAACCCGAATTAATTTTACTTCCAACATTAATTTTTGCGATTGAATCTTCTTGTAACTCAGTCGAATTTTCAATCAGAATCCGGCCATTCAAGTCCAGTACTTGTATTTGAACCCAACCTTCTTCTAATCCTTCTATTGTTAGGGTTTGTGTTCTTTTAACAGGGTTGGGAAAAATTGAGACATTAGTCTTAATATCAATTGTAGTGTTGTTTTTGTCTCCTCTTTTGTTATAAGCGCTATCACAAACTATTTGTGGTGAGAAGTCAATCCAAAGTATGCCAATAATGTTGGAGCCGTTTGTTGAAATGCTGTTCTGGGCACGTAGAAGTGCGGTTCCATTTTGTCCCACCGTAAACGGATTTTCTTTTGAGAAGATGCCGTTTGTTGGAAGCGTTCCATAGCCATGTGGATTCGTACCACCATTCCAATGGGTGCTTCCGTAATTCTTAAAAATAAATTGTTGTTGGACTGGTGCATTTGCGTAATCATAGTAGGGGTTGACATGTTTTCCTGCTACTACATCATATTCTGCTTGAAATAAGGAAGGACGGTCGATAAACAAGTTTTCTATCCACATTGCCTCGTCACCGATTTCTCTGTTCAGATAAAGAGCCAAATAATTTTCATTATTTACTAATTGGCTTGGTAGTATTCCTTGTAAAGCCATATTCTGTAATGTGCTATCAGTAAGTTGATGATTTCTGATACTCACATGACCTAAGTTTTGGCTAGGAAAATCGGGCCCAAAACCAAAACTATTTCCTGTTAGGTTGCTGCTTGTCTGTTGTTGAGGATACCCATTAAGACCATTTATTTCTCCCACAATAACGTCAAAAGGAGTTCTGTTCATTTTGGTGCTTGTGGATTCAGTGTAAATATCATGATCTTGCTGCACAGGGCCGGAATAGTCAAGCGCGCTTTGCACAGGAACGAAGCAAAAGTTTAAGCCTTGAGAGGTGATAGAGGTATTGGCACTATTGAAAAGGCCTGTGACACGAATAGATACAACAGTGTCCTCTGGACACTGCGTGGGCGACTGAGGAGGACTAAACCACGGAATAGTCAAATTCCATAGTGTACCCCAATGAATTGGATCTAGACCAAAAGAACCATCAAAGCTTAATCTACCACCGGGCATCACATCATAAGAAGGGGTGTTGTTTGCTTGATGTTCTACAATCACTGAGTCTTCAGAAACTAATCCCACTTTTACCCCCCACGGAATTTTATATTTAATACATGGCCAATTGAATGGTGGGGCACATATCTTTTTTGTTTTCCATTGCAATTGAATTCCCCAATTCAATTCTCCTGACTCTACAACATAAAAAGGTTGCCCATGACGGATAGATCGTAGCGATATTTCATAGTGTTGTCCTTTATATGGAAGTCCCAAGATGGTTTGATATACATCAAGGTCCGCATCTAGATAAGAATCTCCAGGCGTTATAATACAATTATCATCAAGCCCCAACTGTCTTTCACCTGTTAACAGCCCATTGGATATTGCCACCATTTTAACCTGTTCAGGGTAACCTCCCGTGTTAGGATTTAAATTATTTAGCGAGGCGAGAAATGCCACTCTATTCGGATGTGGTAGATAAGTGGTAGATCCTCCAGCGTTGGTGTTGGAATGCAGATTCATCAATTCTGTTGCAGCTGCAGAATTTTTAATCTGTCCGAGGTTTAAACGTTCTTGAACTATATATGCAGGTAAGGGAGCAATGCTGGTAACATCGTCATACAATTCTTGAAATGCTAAGGGAACATAAGCTCCTTGATGTGGTGCGTCAAGGGAAATATATAGGCGAGTATTGTGATGTAAGTCAGGGAAGCAACTTGAAAATCCGGGGTTCGCCTCCATGTAAGTCAAAGCATATCGGGCAATCACCCCACCCATGCTTTCACCAATAATTACGAATTGGTGCTGCGGGTCGTCATTAATTTGTTGAAGGTAGTTGCATTTGAGATAATCGTATAGATTAACGATGTGCATTGCATTGTCAATCATGCTTTTCTTACTGTCCTTCCAATTTACAACAAGAAAGCCATAGCCATAATTTCTCAAGTTTTCAAGACCAGAGCTCCTCACAATTTTATTGAAGGTAGATTTTACTCCAGTATCCTCAAAAAAATCAAAGCCTTCAAGCACTATGATCCATTTCGGTGGATTCCCCTCTTTGCCATAATTGCACGGATGATAAACACCTATCTCAATTCCAGGGATATTTGTCCACGTTTCATCAGGCTGTGTAAGGTTAGTTTGAGCTGCTGGAGATGCCATATCGCTGTAGGCAATCGCTTCGATTTGTTGTGTGGCTGAGACAACGATTCGAGCTGAAATAGTATGGATGCCGGCACTGTCATAAACTACATTATGAAATGAAAGGTTCGAAGTTGAAAACGTGTGCCACCCTGTTCCATCATCAAAATTTAATTGTAAATCTCTTCCATCAGCATCTGAAATTAGTAATGCAGGATCGAAAAACATCAAATTCGGGTCTATTCTAAATACTAGAGTTCCGCTATTGGTATTATCCTTAAATGAACAAACGCTGAAAACAGAATCATTTAAATAAGGACTTGAGATGGCATTAGGATTGTCATACAATGTAGGGCCGGTGGTATCAATATGAAAGTAAGTAGTATCATACATTGCACTATCCTTCAATGTGCAGTATCTATAATACACTAGACCAATAGGAACTGTATCTGCACCCCATTTGTTGCCCCAAGAAAAAATAGAGTCTGCTCTTGGAAATAACGTTGTGTCATAATGGCTTGTATACATTTCATCAACTAAGACTGACCACGTTGTGGTATTCGAAGTGTCAGTCTGGCTGGGCGTCCACCAACTTTTAGCTATAAAATGCACGGCCTGATCATAGAAAATAGGAGGCTGTGGAGTGGGTGGATTGATATTCGCAAACATTGCTCTGAGCTGCTGATTTGCAAAAGCTGCCGATGCACCTCCCATTACCTGAGCATTTACGATTGTGGAAATTGATACCACAATGGTGCAGATTATAATTGTGTAAACTTGACTACTAAACTTGCTTGTTGGCTTGTTAAGGCTTGTTAAGGCTTTCATTGGAATCGTAGCTGGTTATTTCAAAAGTAGCGGATTGAATTGAGAAATCCAAGTCTTATTTTTGGTGGTTCTCATTCAAACAGCCCTCACCGAAATTGATGCAGTGGAATACACGCAAACGATCGAACACCTGATTTCAAAAAAAATGGAATTGCTCAAGGGCGGTCGAAAATTGGAGATAAAACAAAAAATCGCCAATTACCTCCTTCAAAAAGGCTTTATGTACAGCGAGTTTAAAGCATTGCTAAACGAGCGTTTGCCTTAGCGTTGGGTTTCCAGCCAAGTGAAATGAATCATTCAGTGGAAGTGAAATCCTTCTGTGCACCGTTGGTTCGAAATCAACGGCAACAAGTACATTTGCCGAATGACAACGATAGATGATATCAAAGAGGTGGATCAGCGGCTAAAGTCGCTCAAATCATACTTGGATATCGACCACAAGAAGGCTCAAATCGCAGATGAAGAGCAGCAAACTCAAGATCCGAGTTTTTGGGACGACCCAAAGGCAGCAGAATTGGTGTTAAAGCAAATCAACAAGAAGAAAATTTGGACCAAGGCTTTCGATGCACTGATCACAGCCCAAGAAGACTTAAAAGTATTGTTCGAGTTTCTGAAAGAAGGTGAGGCCGAGCAATCGGAAGTAGACGCGCAATACGGAAAATTAACCAAGCTCTTAGAAGACTTGGAGATGAAGAATTTACTCGGTGCAGAAGAAGATAGCTTGGAGGCGGTGCTTCAAATTACTGCTGGAGCGGGAGGAACAGAAAGTTGCGACTGGGCTTCGATGCTCATGCGCATGTACATGATGTGGGGCGAGAAGAACGGCTACAAAATCTCAGAACTCAATTACCAACCGGGTGATGTGGCAGGCATAAAAACAGTGACGCTTCAATTTACAGGCGAATTTGCGTTTGGCTACCTGAAAGGTGAGAATGGGGTGCATCGCTTGGTGCGTATTTCACCCTTCGACTCGAATGCCAAGCGCCATACATCATTTGTTTCAGTATACGTTTATCCTTTGGTTGATGATAGCATCGAAATTGAGGTAAATGCCTCAGACATCGACTGGGATACCTTCAGATCTGGCGGAGCAGGCGGACAAAATGTGAACAAAGTGGAAACAGGCGTTCGATTGCGTCACAAACCTTCGGGCATCATCATAGAGAACACAGAAACCAGATCACAGCTGCAAAACAGGGAAAAGGCAATTCAACTTTTGAAGTCTAGATTGTATGAGATGGAGCTCGAGGCCAAACGCGCAAAGCAGGCTGAGATTGAAGCCAATAAAATGAAGATTGAGTGGGGAAGCCAGATCAGAAACTACGTGCTTCACCCGTATAAAATGGTGAAGGATGTGCGCACAGGCGCTGAAACGTCAGATGCCGACTCAGTGCTAAACGGAGATATAGATCAGTTTCTTGAGGCCTTCTTAATGTGGAGCGCAGGAAAGCTAACGGTAGAGGAAAAAGAATAAAAAAGGGAAGGAGTTATGCTTCTTCAGAAACTTCTTCTTCCTTCTTGTTGAATAAACTTGGCATCATGCTATTTAATCCACCCATGATTGACCAATAACCCAAGAATCCTACTAGAAATATTAGGATCCAAAAAGCCATTAAAAAGAAGAAAAGAAAAATAAAGAAGCCAATATATTCGCCCATGGCATTTTACATTTGGCAGCGAATATAAAGCATCGAAATAATTTATTCGACAGAAATAAAGACAAAGATTTCATCAACTAACCTGAAGCGTTTAAAATCAATAGAATATGGATTTCAGAATCGAAAAAGACACCATGGGCGAGGTAAAAGTGCCCGCTGACAAGTACTGGGGAGCACAAACTGAGCGTTCGCGAAACAACTTTAAAATCGGGCAGGAGGCCAGCATGCCGCTTGAGGTAATAAAAGGGTTTGCTTACCTGAAAAAGGCCGCTGCGCACACCAATTGTGAGTTGGGCGTATTGTCGGCTGAAAAGCGCGATTTGATTTCAAAGGTGTGTGACGAAATCTTGGAAGGAAAA
This sequence comes from Salibacteraceae bacterium, assembly GCA_018401875.1. Taxonomy (GTDB): domain Bacteria; phylum Bacteroidota; class Bacteroidia; order Flavobacteriales_G; family Salibacteraceae; genus SHAN690. Next base: position 187,660 of record JAGYJZ010000005.1, on the reverse strand, counting down.
CTCGATGATCAATTCCCATTGGTGATTTGGCAAACCGGTTCGGGAACGCAGTCAAACATGAACGTCAATGAAGTGATTTCAAATCGAGCCCATGTTTTATCGGGAGGAAAATTAGGCGAAGGTCATTCGGCTGTGCATCCAAATGATGATGTGAATAAAAGTCAGAGTTCAAACGATACGTATCCCACTGGAATGCACATTGCTGCTTACAAAATGGTGGTCGAAACGACCATTCCAGGCGTAGAACAATTGCGAGACACGCTTGCCAAAAAATCGGCCGCTTTTATGAACGTGGTGAAGATCGGCCGCACGCACCTAATGGACGCCACACCATTAACCGTAGGGCAAGAATTGTCAGGTTATGTTTCTCAACTAAACCATGGCTTGAAAGCCCTGCGCAATACGCTTGATCACCTCTCAGAAGTTGCCTTGGGAGGAACGGCCGTTGGCACGGGAATCAATACACCAGCGGGCTATTCTGATTTGGTGGCGAAGAAGATTGCTGAATTTACGGGGCATCCTTTTAAAAGTGCTGAGAATAAATTTGAGGCATTAGCCGCACATGATGCGTTGGTAGAAACCCACGGAGCATTGAAACAAATGGCAGTGAGTTTGATGAAGATCGCCAATGATATTCGCTTGCTGGCAAGTGGTCCGCGCTGTGGCATTGGAGAGTTGTTGATTCCTGAAAATGAACCCGGATCGAGCATCATGCCCGGTAAAGTAAACCCTACGCAAGCAGAAGCACTGACTATGGTTTGTGCTCAAGTGATTGGAAATGATGTTGCGGTGAGTGTTGGTGGTTCAAACGGTCATTTTGAACTCAATGTGTTTAAGCCGATGATGGCCTATAATGTGTTGATGAGTGCACGCTTGATCGGTGATGCTTGTGCTTCTTTTGACGAGCATTGCGCGGTGGGCATCGAGCCAAACCACGCTCGGATCAAGCAGAATTTAGACAATTCGTTGATGTTGGTAACAGCATTGAACACGAAAATTGGCTACGAAAAAGCAGCAAAAATTGCAAAGACGGCTCACCAAAACGGCACAACATTGAAAGAAGAGGCCGTAAATTTGGGTTACCTCACTGCTGATGAATTCGATCAATGGGTTGACCCCACCAAAATGATCGGGAGTTTGAGTTAATTCAAATCAAATAAAGAAAAGTAGCCGGATTCAAATGATTGAGTTCGGCTTTTTTTATATGAATTTTTGGAGCTTGCTGTCCTTTAGATCTTGCACAAACTGCTTGATTTTTTGCTCTTCGTCTTTCTGGCAAATCAGCAAAACATCTTCTGTGTCGATCACGATGTAGTTGGTCAATCCTTGGACGACTGCCAGTTTATCGTTAGGAAGCATGATGATTGAATGGTTCGTGTCGTAGGTCTTTATCGTTCCGTGAACCAGCACATTCGACTTGTCATCTTTTTCCATCTGCTCGTAAAGCGAACCCCAGGTGCCGAGGTCTGACCATCCGAAATCGCCCAATACAACATCTACGTTCGCAGCCTTTTCCATGACGCCATAGTCGATGGAAATGTTTGGACATTCACTGTATATCGATTCAATGGCAGCAGCTTCAGCATTAGAATTTAAGTCGCCCATTTTCTCGTTAAACAACTCCGCCAATTCGGGCATCAGAGCTTGAAAAGCCGCTACGATGGCTGAAACTTTCCATACGAACATTCCACTGTTCCAATAAAAATCACCACTCTTTAAAAACTGAAGCGCCAGTTCAACGCTGGGCTTTTCAGTAAATGTTTTCACTTTTTTTAATTGGTCGTTGTCGTAATCATTTTCGCGGTGAAATTGAATGTATCCATAGCCAGAGTCAGGTCTGCTAGGTTTGATGCCAATCGTCACTAAGTTGTTGCTGTTGTAGGCGTGATCAATAGCAGTGTTAAGGGTTTCTATGAAGGTGTTTTCCTTCAAAATGATGTGGTCAGCGGGTGAGATCACCATCACCGCATCGGGATTTTTCTTGTAGAGTTTGTAAGCTGCATAGGCGATGCATGGCGCAGTGTTTTTGCGGGAAGGTTCGCTTAAAATTTGCGCGTCAGAAAGTTCTGGAAGATGCTGTTTGCTCAAATCCACATATTCATCGGACGTTACGATCATGAATTGTTCGGGTTTCGAAATGGCTTTCAGACGATCGTAGGTAAGTTGAATCAACGAAGATCCAGTGCCCATAATGTCTAAATATTGTTTTGGAGAGCTTTGTCTGCTCATCGGCCAAAAGCGGCTTCCGATTCCTCCCGCCATAATCACACAATACACATCTTTCATAATCTTCTTTTTCTGGCAGCGAAAGTAAGGCACTGCAGCTAGTTTTAGTTAAAGCTAAGGTTAGCTTTTAGTCCATTTCTACAATGATCACTTCAGCTTCACCGTGCACCAAGTACCATTTTTTTGAATCGAGTTCTTGGCATTTGTACCGTGTTCGTCTTAGGTCGCCACGTTGAAACCGCATTCCATTTGTCAACAAAAACTGAGCTCCATCTGCAATTTCTTTCAAGCGCACTTTCGGTTCATCGTCATACTGCCGAAGCGCATCCAAGAGTGTGGCATCAGAACATGATGCTGCTTTTGGGTTGTTGATATGGCGCTGCAATGCGGGGTAAAGATCAGCGGGAAAAGCTCCAGTTTCAATCACTTCAACGAGCAATTTCGAGTAGATGCGTTTCCAACTGTTTCCGTGTGCTTCTCGCAAGGTTTTGCGTTCATCATAATCCTTTAAGTGCGCAACTTCATGGGTCAAAGTGACTAAAAACGAGTAGGGATTGAGGTTGCCGTTCACCGAAATGATTGCCGGTTCTTTTTTTCCCTTGACGCGAAAATCTCCGAGTTTCGATCTGCGTGGTTTTGTGATTTTTAATCGAATGTTGTGAGGCTCTAACCATGAATACACCAAATCAATGGCTTGTTCTGGCATGTAAGAACGCATTTTTTTCCCGAAGAGCTCCCTACTCATTTTGATGTGAGTCGGCCAAAATGAGTTCTTCCTGCGGTTGATTGTTTGATCCCCAATGCGGGCAATCACAGTCTTTTTTACCTTTCAATACCGCACACGAACTCATCATGAGGGCAGCGCAAAAGAAAACGGATATTTTTACAAAACGCATCGTTCAAAGCTAGTGAATTGAATGATGAAGTGAGCATTGATTTAGCGTTACATTTGTCGCAATGGCATCTTTTTTATTCCACTTAGGTCAGTACATCATGTTGATGTGGAGGGTTTTTAGCAAACCTGAGAAAATGTCGATTTACCGCAAGCGGTTGTTTGATGAAATGGTTTCACTAGGGTTGGCTTCTTTGGGCATCATCATGGTCATTTCCCTTTTTATGGGTGCAGTAATTACAATTCAAACAGCGGCCAATATCGACAGCGCGTTTATTCCGAGCTACACCATTGGGTTTACAACGCGCCAGTCAACCATTCTTGAATTTAGTCCTACGATTATGGCGTTGATTTTGGCGGGCAAAGTAGGATCGAATATTGCCTCAGAGATTGGCTTGATGCGCGTGACTGAACAAATTGATGCCCTAGAGATCATGGGAGTCAATTCCAGTGCTTTTTTGATCCTACCGAAGATTATTGCCTCTGTTATCATCAATCCATTTTTGGTGATTATTTCCATGTTTGTTTCGATTGGTGGTGGTTACCTGATCGCTATGTTTACTGATATTGTATCTGTTGCCGACTACGTCTATGGCATTCAGTTGGACTTTCGTCCTTACCATGTGGTATACGCCTTGTCAAAAGCTGCTGTCTTTGCGTTTATTTTTACTTCCGTTCCAGCGTATCAAGGATACTTTGCTGCGGGCGGCGCGCTTGAAGTAGGAAAAGCCAGCACAAGAGGCGTGGTTCAAAGTTCGATTATCATTTTGATCGCCAATTATTTTATCACACAATTGTTCTTGATATGATTGAAGTGGTAGGGTTAAATAAGTCGTTTGGTGAGAATCATGTGTTAAAGGATATTTCAGCGGTCTTTGAAACGGGAAAGACCAGTTTGATCATCGGTGCTAGTGGAAGTGGAAAGAGCACCTTAGCCCGCTGTTTGGTGGGTTTGATTGCTCCAGAAACTGGGAAGATGCTGTATGACGGAAGAGACTTTCTAGAGTTAAACAACAAAGAGAAAAAGGCACTCCGAAAAGAGATTGGGTTTTTGTTTCAAGGAAGTGCCTTGTTTGACTTTATGACGGTAGAAGAAAATGTGCGCTTTCCACTCGATATTCTTACTGACCTTTCTAAAAAGGAAAAGCAAATCCGCGTTGATGAAGTGCTTGAAAGGGTAGAACTGCCCACTGCACACAAGCTTTTCCCTTCTGAATTAAGCGGTGGAATGAAGAAAAGAGTCGGTATTGCTCGGGCAATTTCTCCGCATCCGAAATACCTTTTTTGCGATGAGCCAAATTCTGGCCTCGATCCTCAAACGTCCATCGTGATCGATAATTTGATCCACGATATTACCATTGAATACAACATCACCACGTTGGTCATTTCGCACGACATGAACAGTGTGATGGAAATTGGAGAATACATCCTTTTCATTCACAAAGGAGAAAAATGGTGGGAAGGTGACAACAAAAAGATTCTTCAAACTGATAATGAGGAACTCCTCTCGTTTGTAAATGCATCAGGATTTTTGAGCAATAAAAAAGCCGGCTCTTAAAAAAAGCCAGCTTCTAGATTTTTCTCGAAAGAGATTAATCCCTGCTGCTAAAGTCGTTCAGCACATTGATCACACCCCTCGTTTCTTGATATTCATCTTTATCGGTGTAAAGCACTAATCTGTATGTATATGATCCCATCGGCACGCGCTTGCCATTATAAACGGCATCCCATTCAAAGTTTTTATCTGCAGTAGAAAAGAGCGTATTGCCCCATCGGTCGTAGATTTCCAGTCGAAGCTCTTTGATGCCCGTGCTTTCAATACTCCAAACATCGTTAAGTCCATCGTTGTTTGGTGTAAATCCAGATGGGATGTACAGGTTAAACGTTGGAGATACAATGACAGAGTCGATGTCTTTACAACCATACTCATCGATTGTCGTTAAGGAAGTGATGTAAGGCTCACCATCTGGATAAGGCAAAATAGGTGATTGTTCGAATGATTCAAGCCCTGCTCTTTCCGATTTCCAGATAAAACCTATCAGTTCTGAAGTACCCGTAGAAAGGTTCGTGAATTCAACGTCATAATCATTCAAATACTCCCACTCGAAATCGGCAACAACTTGCGATACATCTACAAAAACACTTTTGCGGATGACCGTATCACAGAAATCTGTTAACCTCATTTCATAGGTTGTCGGTTCGGTAGGCGAAACAAGTGCGTTTGCACTGTGCGGTCCATGGAGCCATTCATACTCGTACGGTCCCGCACCATCAATGGCTTGAGCACTCAATAGAATTTCATCACCATAGCAGATAAGCGTGTCGTTTGGCATCAAAAGATCCAAGTTATTTTTCTCTGCGATGACTCCATATACGGTTTTGGAAATTGTGTCTACTCGACACCCATCGGTTAACCATAGAGTGAATGGCGTGTCTTCAAATATGATTTCTTGTTTGTAGTCATTGATGGTTTCAAAATTATCCCAACTAAAGGTGTAGCCCCAGCCATATCCGCCCGAAGGCACTCCAGGACCAAAATGAACCTTTACATTTTCGCATGCAACGGTGTCGTTAACGATTCCATTAATCTTCAAAGGAACGGCCACAGGCATGTGCACGGTCACTTCGTCTATATAGTCAACCAATCCGCATACGTCATTAACAGTAACGGTGTAGGTCGTAGTGACCATGGGGTTTACGAACGTGCTAGAATCACTAGCACCGGTGCTCCAAGTAAACGAGTATGGTTCATAACCTCCGCTGGTGCTCACATTCATGAATGCAATATCACCCGGGCAGTCAAATAATGAAGCGGGAAGGTCACGCGTTTCAGTCAGCACAGGATCATTTTCTGTATAAAGGTGGAAGGTATGTGTTACGGTTTCTTGGGTGCAACCACGAGTAATCGTTACGGTGTACACTTCATCTTGGGTAGAAAAAACAGTGATGGTCGAATCGATTGATCCATTGCTCCATTGATACGAAATATCTCCGTGCCAGATGGCGTCATTGAAGAGCACAGAAACCCCCATGGTTACGGGCGGGTCAATGCACGAAATAGTTTGATTATCTCCAAATTTCACTGAAGACCACGGCACGTTGAAAATACCAACGTTTACAAAGTCAACTTCTGTTTGCTGTGAACAGCCATCTTCCACAGTAACTACATACGATGATGTAATGGCGGGAAGGACGCTTTGCGTGCTGTCTGTCCATCCATTGCTCCATGTGTATGTGAAAGGAGGAAGACCTTGGGATACTTGCACACCAATCAATGCAGGGCCATCATTGCAGTCGAGTGTAACGTCACCGAAGGCGTTTATAGTGAGCACTGGTTGGTCGAGAATGTTGAGTCTTATGGTATCACCTCCGTAACAACTCAATTGAATACTATCAGTAATTGCAATGATGAGGCTTTCTATTCCTTCAGCAAGGGTGTCATAAATTACATCGAACGTGATAGAATCTGTAGCCACTCCGGCCCCAAAAAATAGTTGACATTCCCAATGATTGGTAACTGTATTGAAAACACATGGGTCTCCAGCAGAATTAATGATATCAGTGTAGTCAATTCCCATTTCAGCCTGACCGAAAACTTCGTAGCTGAGCGAATCTGCTGCAAGTACAGAGTCATTTCGCGTAAAGTATATAGTAACATCACCGCATCCTTCGTATAGAGCCGTGTCTGCTCCGTACGGATTGTATGATGGTTCAGGTGAAACAATCAATCCTACTGATTCAAAACTGCTTCCTTCTAAAAATACACCTGTGTCAAGGATGCCGTCTGTTCCATCAGCTACACCTAGTTTCATGTGAAAAGTGTCGCAAGCTTGCACCAATAACACAGCTGTCATCACGTCTGTATAGCCATTGTAAGCGTGAAGAAGGCCGCCCGTATTGTAATAAATGCCATTTAAGCCTGGGTGAATTGTGCTGATGGTAATTGGTAGTGGAGGAGTTGTGTTTGGAACGTTTGCTACATTCACTGCATTGTTAGAAAAAGGACCTGTAATTCCAGGGCCGGAAACAAAGAAGCCAAAAGCATCATTAAAAGCTGTATTTATCCAAGTTAAATATTCATCAGACCCGAACACATAATTAAATTCAACGGAATCGCTTGTTGGAACAAAATCAAATTCGATGATCGCAGCATCTTGCACACTGTTAACACTGAATCCAGCGCCAATAAGTGCTGGCACACTTTGAGCCACAGCAAGTAAGTCAGGATCGCCACCGCCTTGATTAGGGCCGTTGATAATATTTGTTGACGCCACCGCTCCGGTGGAAGTCATAATATTGGTAACGTTTCCTGAACACATCACCAACCCACTGTCAAGCCCAATGGCAGACATTCCATTCGAGAAATAACCCATTTGAATGTTTTGTCCGTAAGAAGTAATGTTGTATCCTGAGACACCGCTGCCCATCAATACGTTGTTTACCAAGTAAGTTGCATTATCGTATGGAGGTGCGGATGTGGTGACAATGGGTTGTGCGTTCACCGATATGCTCAGGAACGAAAGTGCCAAAAGCACTATTTTGAAGAGTCTTGTTTTCATATTATTCAAAGGAAAAAGCGGATATCACACCTCGTTTTTCAATTTGTTTTTCAGAGACGGTTGTCGCTTTTAAAATGAAGGCAAAACTAGCAAGAGTTTGGCTCTGATTTTCACCGACACCCATCCACCTAAAATACTGGTCGTTTGAATGATAGATTAGTTGCCCCCAACGATCAAATATCTTTATATCAAAATATTTCATTTCCTCTTCAAATCGCACACTGAAGTAGTCATTTAATCCATCACCGTTTGGTGAGAATGCAGTGGGGATATCCATGCCATCGCGCAAGACAATAATGCGTTGCGTTCGACTCGTGCAGCCTTCTTCGTCTTCTACGATGAGTTCAACTTCGTGCTCAACACCTGCGGGTAAATCTAATTCAGGGTTTCGTTCGTTGCTAATTTCTATGCCGTTGAGCAACCAAGTGATTTTATCTGTCTGATTGATTGTGGGAGAATTCAAAACTACAGATTCATCAAACTGATACACCTGATAGTCAAAATTTGAATTGATCTCTTTGATGCTAACTTTTTTCTCGATCCCGTGCATATCACCACACTGATCTAAAAAACTTAATTCGTAAGTGGTAGGTTTTTCAACGGTAGTTGTAAAATTGGTGTGCATCACGCCTTCATTCCAAAAGTAAAGCCCATCAGTTTGACTAGTAACACTCACTTCCGAACCCTTACACACCAATTCATCATCGCACTTGGGCAATTCAATCTCATTTTTGACAAACCTTATTTCTTTTTTCAAAACATCAATCCCACAGGCATCTGTCACTTCAAATGGAATCACTTTATCTTCTGCGGGAGTAGTCGTGATGGGCATATTTTCATTTTTCCAATCTCCGAATGCGAAGCGGTACCCGTATCCTACTCCGCCTTTTACCTTTCCGAGGTCGGGGCGCAACGTGACTTCTTCGTCAGGGCATGTAAAATCGATAGAAATGTCTGAAAAACTTAGCGGGTCTCTCGGCTCGAAAACAACTCTTACTTGCGATTCAGCCTCACTGCCGCATTGGTCGGTGATGGTGACAAAGAAGGTCTCGTTAGAAGAAGGGCTGACAGTCGTGGTAGAATTATTATCTCCATTATCCCAAACGAAAGAAAATGGCGCATGTCCTCCGTTAAACGTGCTTTCGATTGTGATTTCTTCACCTGGGCAGGTGAATTTGTCAACTGAAATTTCTGTTTCATGAGCCACGATGGGTGAATGTTCTACGGCTACTGAAATCGACTTTTCAAGAAGAAGATTTAATCCAGAATGTGAAATTGTAACCGAGTAAATCTGCGTTTGGCTTGGCTTTACAAGCGTTGTGGAATCGGTCGATCCATCGCTCCACACGTATTGAAACCCCTCAATCCAGTTGTCGATTTGAACGCCAATTAACGCGGAATCGGAGGTGCAATTAATGACCTGGTTAGCACCGAAGGTCGAAATGCGTTGCGAAGATGGATGGTCTCCTTGAGAAAATCCAAGTTGAGTGAGGATCATCCCGATGATCCAAACAGCATATTTTAGTTTATTAACCATGGCCAAGTAGTATTTTGAAAACACAGCTTACAAGTTTAATTAAAATCATCTGTTTAATGGTAGTTTTTGTGCTGTTTGTCTAACATTTTTAGTCATTCATGGTTGCAATGATTACCGAGCCTCAGCAACTATATTTGCCGGATAGAATTGAATAAAACCAGAATGCATTATACGATGGAAAGAAGTCAAATTTTAAGTTATATCGAATTAAACAAGGATCGCTTTTTAGAAGAATTATTTGATCTTTTAAGGATTCCTTCTGTCAGTGCTGACCCAACTTTCAAGGAAGACGTGCAAAAATGTGCTGAAGTTGTAAAGCTTAGTTTAATTGCCGCTGGAGCGGATTTCGCAGAAGTAAATCAAACGGCCGGTCATCCAATTGTTTACGCTGAACGCATGATCGATCCGAGTAAGCCAACCGTTTTGGTATATGGGCATTACGATGTGCAACCGGCTGATCCGGTCGAGTTATGGGATTCGCCTCCGTTTGAGCCAGTTATTAAAGATGGAAAGATTTATGCGCGCGGCTCGGCAGACGACAAAGGTCAGGTGTATATGCACGTGAAGGCCTTTGAAATCATGGAAAAATCTGGAACCCTGCCGTGCAACATCAAATTTATGATCGAAGGTGAAGAGGAAGTGGGTTCTGAAAACTTGTCCATTTTCGTGAAGGAGAACAAAGAAAAATTGAAGGCTGACGTTATTTTGGTAAGCGATACTTCCATTATCGCCAACGATACACCTTCCATTACAGTTGGTTTGCGCGGACTGTCATACGTTGAAGTTGAAGTAACCGGACCAAACAAAGACCTCCATTCTGGAGTGTACGGGGGTGCTGTAGCAAATCCAGTAAATGTTTTGAGTGAGATGATCGCTTCCTTGAAAGATGAAAACGATCACATCACCATCGATGGGTTTTATTCGGATGTGGCAGAAGTTTCCATGGAAGAACGGAAGGAAATGGCGAAAGCACCATTTGATTTAGAAGATTTTAAACGCGGTTTGGGAGTCGCTGAAACCCGCTCTGAAAAGGGTTATTCTCCGATGGAAGGTTCATCTATTCGACCAACCTTGGATGTAAATGGCATATGGGGCGGATATATCGGAAAAGGTGCTAAAACAGTTTTGCCATCAAAGGCGTACGCCAAAATTTCAATGCGCTTGGTTCCCTATCAAGACCCAAAGAAAATCACGAAACTTTTTGAAGAGCACTTTATGCGCATTGCGCCAAAATCGGTGCAGGTGAAAGTTACCCCGCATCACGGTGGCGACCCAATTGTCATTCCTACCGACTTTCCAGGCTATATCGCTGCGTCAAAAGCGATGGAAGAATCGTTTGGAAAAAAACCTATTCCTGAGCGCGGTGGCGGAAGCATTCCAATCATAGCATTGTTTGAAAAAGAACTCGGATTAAAGTCTATACTCATGGGTTTTGGTCTTAATTCAGACGACATACACTCGCCAAACGAGCATTATGGAGTGTTCAACTACTTGAAAGGAATTGAAACTATTCCGCTCTTCTACAAATACTTTACTGAAAAGAATTAATTCAACAACGTGAAAGAGCCTCGATAAGAGGCTTTTTCATTTTGAGCATCCTCTGTTTCTATCACGTAGTAGAAGGTGCCCGATGAAGCTTTCTGTCCTCTTATTGAACCATCCCAACAGGTTGATTGGTTGTCAGACTGAAACACACGCACGCCCCATCGGTCGTAGAGGTAGATTTTGTAGTCGATGATGTTTTCTAAGTCGATGCAAAATTCATCGTTCACTCCGTCACCGTTGGGGGAAAAAACATTTGGACTTCCTACTAACCCCGGGCACAGGTCATTCATTTGAATAGAGTCTTGTTGACTGCAACCAAAGCTGTCGATAATGTCAACGAAATAGATTCCCGCGGCTGTGATTTCGATGTGTCTTGCGGTATCACCGGTCGTCCAAATCACTGAATTTAAATTGTTCGTATCTGGAATAGATAGCGTCAGTGTTTCTCCGCTGCACACAGTTCTGCTTTCTACTTCATTGATCATAACAGGAGGTCGAAGTTTGATTGCGATTTGTACCTCTTGTTGATTGCAGCGGTTTGTTGCTTTAAGGCTGTAATTTCCTACGCTAGCTTCTATAAGTGCTGCATTTTCTTCGTTGCTCCAAGCATAAATCCAAGGATAATCTTGTTGTTGATCACCGATCAATACGATGGTTTGTTCATCGCATAGCACGGTATCACCGCCAATATTTAGAGTGTAGGTGCTGTCCCACAACAATACTTCAATGGTGTCAGAAATAAGACCACAAGCATTAGAATCTTCAAACCAATAGGTGTTTGCCGTGCGCACTTCGATGGAGGGAGATGTTTGATTAGTTGACCAAAACACGGCAGAAGAGTCTGCAGTACCAATTAAGATTAGGCTGTCTGCGTCATCACACAATAGTCCAATTTCATCAAGAGAAGATATCAATGGGTCGTCAAAGAACACAGTTATCGTATCGCTCACTGTGTCGCAAACATTTGCAACGCGCACCCAATAAGTACCTTCTTCGTCAATCGTTTTAATGGACTGAGCCGAACCGTCATTCCATAAATACACCGCATTTTCGAATGTTACATCCAGGGTAAGGTCTTCTGTAATGCACAGGGTTGTGTCGTCAGGAAATGCAAGGACAGGTTGTGCCGATTGATTTAACTCTACGTTGATACTATCGGTGGTTGTGCCGCAAGAATTTGTTGCTGCTAACCAGTACACTCCGGTTGTTGTAACCGTGAAAGTGGTGTCGTGACTTCCATCTTGCCATGTGTAAAAAGCATTAGGAAGGTTGGGGTCGACTAAAAAGTTAGTGTTTGAGCAAACCAATGTGTCGTTTCCCAAAGAAAATTGCGGTGGATTGTTGGTTAGCAATACATTGATTGAGTCGCGCCATTCGCAGCTTTGGTATGAAACATCAACCCAATACGTCCCAGCCGTGCTCACGGGAAGTGTGTTGTTCGTTGATCCATCATTCCACTCAAGACATGCGTTGTTCCAAGTTCCGTCTAGTGCGATAGGTTGGCCGTTGCAAATGGTAGTATCGTTGCCGAGCAGGTTGTATTCCACATCCCAAATAATGACGTTTCGGGTAAACGTGTCAATGGCAGCACCACGAAATGCATACAGCGTTACGAGAAAGGTGTCTGGCCCGCTAAACACATGTCCAGCGTTGAGCAGATTGCTTGTGTTGGAGCCACTCGTGGGGTCGCCAAAATTCCAATTCACACTGTCGAGGCCGAGCGTGTCTTCGGGAGTGAACATCGTGGTTTCAAATTCACAGTTTGAACCAAATTCATAGGTGATTCCATCACTGAGAAAGCTGGAGGCAAAGTTAATTCCGCCACCTGTGAGGTTGTCATCGGTTTGAAGGTGCTGATTCACAAAGCCGCAATCAGGGCACATTTTATCGGCCTCTAGAATAGCACTGAGCGTGTCAATATTGGGTATGTAGATGTTGACAGGAAAAAGATAAATATTTTTATCGGGGCCGAGTTGAATGTCAGAATAGGGTTTGAATGGATTGCCATTGGTGATGATTTGTTCACTCGCCAATAAACAGTCAGTTGACGCATGGTCTAGATCAAACTGGTGAAAGCCATTTGGGTTAACAACGCTTGAGGCTTTTCTGGTGTAATACAATTTCTTGCTGTCTGCGCTGAATTCAGCACCGTAAGGAAATATGGTAGGTCCAACGGCTAATGTTAGAGGCTCAGTTACTTGTCCTGTTTGGTTGTTGAATTTGAACAGTTGCACATTGCCCGAAGCAAAGTTGCACGTCACAATCCATTGACCATCGGGCGAAATTTTCATCATTCCTTGGTATTCGCCTCCACCGGCCGAGCTCAAGTGTTGAACACCAATGGCGCTCACAATGGGCGTTACGTTTACTCCATTTTCATCGATCAAAAAAGCGTGAAACTCATCGGAGTTATAGCGGTGTGCAACCACCCAATAATCACGGTCGTTGCCGTGTCGAGTGGCGCATAGTTTTTCGGTGGAAGGATCCAGTAAAAGCGTGGGGCCGACAACCATTCCATTGCCGCCATTTAATGACATTTCTACATCGTAATAATTGAGTTCAATGTTTAAACTCTGCGCACTATTTGTAAAAACATAATACCGTGTGTTGCTCGTTACAGAAGGGATAATGATGGATGATTGCGTAGCCATAGAGTTTCCAGCTAAGCCTGCACCGCCCATCATTACAGCGCCATTTGCTTGCCAAATAGTGGCGCCATTTGAGTAGCACACTAAGTTTCCGTTAACGTCAGATATGCTGGCTCCGCCTCCCAATCCCGTTGCTGAACTCACACCAGTAATCGCAGTGCCACTCGAAAAATCCAATGCGTTGGTTTGTGGAAATGTCCAGTTGATCGCGCGTTGCTTTTGGGCTGAAAGTGAAAGTGAAAATAAAATACCAAGTACAATAGAAAAAGTAAACTTTAGCGTTTTCTTTGTTGCCGAAAAAGGGGTTAATATCAGAGTATTATGCACAGGGTTACAGTGAATTTTTTCGTTTCGTTTTTCTTTTTGATCGCTCTAACGAGCTGTGAATTTAAGGATGTTAAGCTTGAAGAAGTTCAGGATTTCGAAGTTAATAGTTTAAGTGGTGGTAAACTTGACGCTACCATTAACTTGGTTCTGTCCAATCCAAATTCGTTTCCAATAACAGTAAAGAGTGGCGAGTTTGAATTGTTTTCTGGCAAGAAAAGCCTCGGTGATGCACAACTAAAAAAGGCGTTTAAAATAAATGCAAATTCAACCGAGGTATATCCCGTGAAACTTACAGGCAATATGGGTGATATGATTACTGCAGGCCTGACAGGTCTGGCGGGTTTGCTCTCTGGAAAAAAGCCGGAAGTGCTCGTAAAAGGCGAATTGAAAGTCGGGAATTTTTTCTATCATAAAAAGGTGCCAATCGAAATTAAAACGGAACTTCCGATGAGTTTTTAATCGGCATTAAATTGCATTCCCAAGCAGATTTTAGCGCGAATTATGCGCTTTACTGATGCCTCCACTTGATTCATAAAATCGGTATCGCCTTTCATTTCTGCAATAATTGCGTGGAGAGTTTCCACTTCATTGGGTGGCATCAATATGATATCGCATCCTGCCTTCGCTGCTAGCAAAGTAGCATTTGGGATTTCTTTCACAGCGCCCATATTCATGGCATCGGTGATGATTAGTCCATCAAATTGCATCTCGTTGCGCAAGAGGTCTGTTACCACCTTTTCACTCAGTGTAGATGGCAGTACTTCGGTGCTGTATTTCTGATTGTTTTCGATGGCAATATGGCCAACCATAATTGAGATCACACCCGCCTCGATTATCGGTTTGTAAAGGTTAACTTCAGTAAGTTCGCCATCAATGTAAACGAGTTTTTTGTGCGTGTCACCGCTCACTCGCCCATGCCCAGGGAAATGTTTTGCCGTAGCGATGATTTGATCGTTTTGAGTTTCCGTTATAAATGAAACTGCCAAAGGAACGATGGTCGCTGAATCGCTTCCTAATGAGCGATTTCCAATGGCTTCATTGTTTGGCGACATATCAATCACGGGAGCATAATTGTGTTGAAAACCAACGTGATGAAGGGTTTTGTCAATTGTTGAAACCGCCTGTTTAATGTCGTCTGTCGTTTTAAGGCTTAAGGTCGGTTTCATTTCTGGCGTGCCGGGCATTCTGCGGTTAAAGAGGCTCGGCTCAGCATCCATGCTCATGAGAAGAGGAAAACCAGCGCTCATCGCCTGAATTGATTCGATGTCGGTTTTAAACTGTTCAGGATCGCCACTCAAGAAGATGATTCCACCCACTTGATTTGCCTTTATCAAAGGCTCTACCTCAGCGTAAGGTTTGCCGAGTTTGCCCAACGATGTTACGATCATTTGGGCCACCCGCTGTTCTACCGAAAGCTGATTGTAAACTTCGTCCACCGTTCTAGCAAGCGTGGGATCGTTGTTGTAATAATCTTGCAGGCTGTATTTTTTTTCTTGGGTTTGACACGAAACCGTTATTCCGACTACAAAAAGTAGGAGCAGTGTGAGTTGTTTTTGCATCTACCAAACCTATTCCTTTGCATTTATTATTTAAAAGCACCGTTCAATATTTTTGAACTTTGTTCTTTTGATTGAATATTAAGCATGTATGGGAATAGTAAAAATGGTAAATGATAGTATTTGGAATGTTCGGTTAGAGGACAGAAATCCACTTACTGCATTTTCTATCAAGCAATTGAGGATCATCTTGATCGTATTGAAAAATTACACGAAAGACAACCTTCAACTTCAAGCAGCAGGACTGACATTTTACACCATGCTTTCTGTGGTTCCAATCGTGGCATTGGCATTTGCGATCTCCAAAGGTTTTGGTTTTGAAAAGAATTTGGAAGAAGAATTAACCTCCGTGCTCAAAGGCCACGAAGAAGTAGTAGAGCAAATCATGACGTTCGCTTCACGAATGCTTGAAAACACGAAAGGCGGGCTCTTGGCCGGAGTTGGAGTGGTGATTTTACTTTGGACCGTAATGCAGTTGCTCTCAAACGTTGAACTTTCCTTCAACGAAATTTGGCAAGTAGCCAAAGGCCGCACTTGGCTAAGAAAAGTAACCGATTACTTTGTGATCATGCTTTTCGCGCCCATCGTGGTGATTTTAGCCGGAAGTATTACGGTGGTGATAAGCGGGCAACTCGAAAACTTGGTCGCTGGCTACGATTTTCTCAAAACGATTGGTCCATTCATTCACTTCCTTATTCGGATGATTCCTTACGTGCTGATTTGGCTGCTTTTCACGTTTGTTTACATGGTGATGCCCAATACCAAAGTCAGTTTTAGATCTGCAATGGTAGCTGGCATTTTGGCCGGAACATCGTTCCAATTACTCGAATGGGTGTACATTAATTTTCAGGTCGGAGTAAGCCGCTACAACGCTATTTACGGAAGTTTTGCTGCCTTGCCGTTGTTTATGATATGGGTAAATACCTCTTGGCTGATAACACTGATTGGAGCTGAAGTGGCCTATGCAAACCAATACGTCACCGAAATTAAAAATGAAATTGATGGCGATAAACTCAGCGCCACGCAACGCCACATCATCGCTTTGTTGCTCATGCGGTTCATCTCTGTGCGGTTTGAAAACGGAGAAGACGCGCCTAATGGAAAAGAACTTTCCGAAGCTTTGGCATTGCCATACGGTGTTACAGCGCGTGTTTTAGAGTTGATGAGTGAGGCGAAATTGGTGTATGAATTGGGTGGTGATGACAAAGAAAGCTTGGGATACTTGCCGCATCAAAGCATCGATAAAGTTTACATTTCTGATGTTGTGAAAGCACTAGACCAGGTCGGATATACTGAAATACCAATGATGGACAAAAATATGTACAGTCTGTATTTCGATCATTACAGCAGCATGCAAAAAATGGTTAGCTCTTCCGATATGAACATGTTGGTAAAAGATATGCCTGCCATCAAGCTTAATGAAGAATTGACATCATCCGTTTCCACATAGCGTACTTTCGAAGCATGAGAATAGGCTTAATAATTTTGCTGGCTTTCGCCCTGAACCAAGTGCAGGCACAGCTGCATGACACACTGCGCGTAATGTCATACAACTTGCTCTACTTCGGGCAAGTGACGAGCTTTTGCACCTCGTCAAACAACAATATCAACGATAAAGACGGGTACTTTGAAACAGTCGCTTCCTATATTAAACCTGATTTGTTGCTCGTAAATGAAATGGGTGCGAGTAACATTTATGGTGATCGCATTATTGCCAACGTGTTAAATACGAATGGTGAAACACGGTTTGCCCGTGCCAATATCCAGAATAATTCTTTCAGCAATCTTGTTAACGCAGTCTTTTACGACAAAAATAAACTTGCCCTTTACAGAACAGAAAAAGTGGAAAAAGCATTGAATAATTCAAGCTTGGTGCGCGTGATCGATGTGTGGACGTTTTATTACAAAGACCCTAATTTGACCCAAGGCTCTGATACAGCGTTCATTCATCTCGCAGGAATGCACCTCAAGGCGGGAAGCAATGCATCAGATGCTGTTGATCGTGGTTTGGCCACTGAAGCGTTGATGGATTATTTGGAAACTGAATATCAATCCGGTTATTTCATCGCTGCCGGTGATATGAATATGAAAAGCTCAAATGAAACGGCTTATCAAAACCTGACTGATAATGCGCTTGGCGCTTATCGTTTTTACGATCCGTTGTTTCCAAACGAGTCTTGGAGTGGAGCATCTTCTTTTGCATTTTCACATACGCAGTCAACCCGCACATCGGGAGGCTGCTTTTCGGGTGGCGGCTTAGATGATCGCTTTGACATTATGCTGATGAGTGGGCAACTCATGGAAGACAGCGCGGCAGTTCATTACATCGATGATTCGTACAAAGCAGTGGGCAACGATGGAAATCATTACAACATGTCGCTGATCGATGGAAATAACAACAGCGCACCTTCTACAGTGCTTGCTGCGCTGTATGATATGAGTGATCATCTTCCTGTGATTGCCGATATCAGCGTGCGTTTGATCGAAACGCCAATCGATACTTCTGATTCGTTGAATGGATTACTCATGCGCATTGACCGTTCGAATAATTGGCAGATGGACGTTTACGATCAGCAAGTTGAGGTGCTGCATAAAGGCACTGAAGGAATCATTCAAGTGCGAGACCTTTCAGGGCGGTTGGTTCTTCAATTGAACGATACAAAACGAACAAGTCGCATCGATCTTTCCGACTTGAACGCAGGATTTTACATTATCACTGGAGTTGATGCGTCTTCATCCCTCAGCAGAAAGGTGTTTGTGAGGAATTAACGCAACACGTATTTGCGCTCAGAGTCCAATTTGATGAACGTGAAAAGCAACAGCGTAAACGACCAAAGTGATGATCCACCATAGCTAAAAAACGGAAGTGGGATGCCAATTACAGGAGCAAGCCCTATGGTCATGGCGATGTTGATGGTGAAATGAATGAATAGTATAGAGGCGACACAATAGCCATACACGCGGGTAAACACACTGCGTTGTTTTTCTGCCAACCATATGATTCGTGACATCAACGTGAGAAAAAGAGAAATCAAAATTAACGTGCCAATAAATCCCCATTCTTCGCCCACTGTGCAGAAAATAAAATCGGTGCTCTGCTCCGGTACAAAGTGAAACTTGGTTTGAGTACCTTGAAGAAATCCTTTGCCTGAAAACCCTCCTGAGCCAATCGCAATTTTTGATTGGTGCACATTATATCCTGCACCCAACGGATCTGAAACTATGCCGAGCAATTCGTTGATTCGATTTTGATGATGTGTTTTGAGCACTTTGTCAAATAGGTAATCTACACTCAGAAAATAACCCAACGAGGCTATATAGCTGGCTGCAATGATGAATAAGCTTCCCTTGCGCCTTCTCAAATAATAGTAAATGGCCGCGGCCAAAGCACTCAACCCTGCAATGAAGGCTACCTTTCCTTCAATCAAAGTATCGAAAATGGTCCATTGGTATTGCTTCAGAAAAAGGGCCATCACAAATAACACTATGGCAATAAAGCCCAGCCCGAAAATCCAGCCACTCAATCCTTGTCGGTAAAGCACAATCAAAAAGGAGATGAATACCAAGAGCGATCCAACATCAGGTTGCAACAGAATGAATGCTCCCGGCAAGAAAATGATCAGCAACGACTTCAGTTTTATGCTCAATTGATCGAATCGCGCACCGTGTATGCTGAGGTATTTTGCCAGGGCAAGCGCAGTTCCGAATTTGGCAATTTCGCTCGGTTGAAAACTTATAGGGCCCATAACAAACCATGATTGAGCGCCTTTCACTTCGGTGCCAAAAACCAATACACCAACCAATAAGAGTAAAGCAAATCCGTAAATAGGATAGGCGAATGTTTCAAAAAATCGGGTGTCGAAAAATAGCATGATCAATCCGATCACCAGTGCCAGACCGATCCATAGTGCTTGCTTTCCGTGGTTTTTAGCAAGGTCGAAAATGGATGGGTGAAGGTCGTCATAGGTAGCAGCATAGATGCTTATCCAACCGAACAACACCAGAGCGAGGTAAATGGCAACCATCACCCAATCGATGTCTTCGAATATGTTGCGTTTAATTCTCAATGGGTTCGAATAAAAGGTTTGCGTCTAAGATGCGTTGCTCTTTTAAAGTGTCACCGATTGTGCCGCTGATGTATTTTTCGATCATCAAGCTAGCAATTGGCGCAGCCCATGTTCCTCCAAATCCAGCATTTTCTACGTACACAGCAATGGCAATTTGTGGGTTTTCTCGCGGAGCAAACGCCACAAACACAGAGTGATCTTCACCGTGTGGATTTTCAGCTGTTCCTGTTTTTCCGCACACAACAATGCTGTCAATGCGCGCTTTGCGTGCTGTTCCACCAGGTTTATCAACCACGGCTTGCATGGCGTCAACGATGGGTTCAAAATACTTCGATTCAATGCCCGTGTTGTTTGCTTGATAATGGATGATGGAATCGTGCTCTGCGTCAATTTCTTTCACCAAATGGGGGTCGATGTAAAAGCCTCTATTTGCAACGGTGGCGGCTAAATTTGCCATTTGCAAGGGCACAACTTCTACCTCGCCTTGTCCGATGCTTACAGAGTAAATGGTACTAATCGCCCAGCGCCTCTTGCCATAAATTCGATCGTATAATTCCACGTTAGGAATGCTTCCGCTTTTCAATGAAGGAAGGTCGATGGCAAGGCGCTGTCCCAGTCCAAACTTGCTCACTTTTTCATGCCATTCATCCAACCCCAAAGCGCTGTCCTCAAAATAGTTGCTCGAATAACCTTTGTTGATGAGGCGTTTAAACACCTGATGAAAATAGGGGTTGCACGACATTTGAATCGCTTCGCGCAAGGTTGTCGCTGCCGGATGGTTGTGGCATCCTACGAGCGCTTTGTTGCATGCAAGTCCTGTGTTTTCCGTAATCACTCCATCTTGCAGTCCAATAAGTGCTTGAATAATTTTGAAGATGGAGCCCGGTGGGTATTTAGCCATCAGGGCTCGATTAAATAGCGGGTCGAGCGAATCATTCTGTGCCAGTAATTGATAATTAGCGGCTCTTTTTACTCCAACAAGTAGGTTGGGATCGTAGTTTGGACTCGAAACCAAGCACAGCACTTCTCCCGAAGAAGGTTCAATCGCCACAATGCTGCCTTTTTTGAAACGCATCAACTGCTCGCCATATTTTTGAAGTTCAAGGTCGAGCGTAGAAACCAAGTTGACACCAGAAACAGCCGCCACATCTAGCGCACCGTCTTGGTATTTTCCTTGCACTGTGTTGTGTACATCCACCATCAATACTTCCCTTCCGCGTTCGCCACGCAAAACGTTTTCGTATTGCTTTTCGAGTCCGCTGATGCCGATGAAGTCGCCCGACTTGTACACCGTATCACGCTCAATATCTCGGCTATTAACTTCGCCAATGTAGCCCAATACGTGTGCTGCAACGCTGTCAGGATATATTCTTAATGTTCGTTTCTGACCATAGAAGCCATTGAAACGGTATAAATTCTCCGCTACTCGCGCGTAATCTGCACCTGTAAGTTGTTTTTGGAAAATACTCGCCCTGTAGCTAGAATAGTTTCTTGCTTTTTCAACGCGGATTTCAAACTCTTCTTCGGTGATGTTCAGTAATTCGCAAAATGCAGCAGTGTCTAATCCTTCAACCTGCCGTGGCACAATCATGAGGTCAAAAGCAGCTTGGTTTTGCACCAATATTTTACCGTGCCGATCATAGATAATTCCTCGTGCGGGATATTGAGTCACATAACGCAGGGCTTGGTTGTCAGCCGATGAAGTGTAGGAATCGTCAATCACTTGAATGAAGAAAAGCCGCGCGATGAAAATCAACGAAATCACTACAAATAAGGCAATGACCGTGATCTTTCGGTTCTCAAGATTATTCATATCCTAATCCTGACTTAGGTGAGCGCGTGAAAAGCAGCTGCACAACTACAATTAGCGTGAGAGTGAGGGCAGAGCTGCCCATTGCTTTCAACAGGGTGTATCCAAATCCGCTTATTCTAAACGACTCGATGAAGAAGAGCACAAAGTGATGCAGAAATACCATTAGTCCAGAAAACGTGAGAAACCAAAGCCATCCCATTTGCCGTACGCTTACCATTCTCGAAAATTCGTAGCCGTCTCTCGGAGCCATATAACGAAGAATGTAGGGTCTTGCATAGGCCAAAAACACTGCTGAAATCGTATGCATTCCGAGCGTTTGTGAAAACAAGTCAATGACAATTCCCATGGCGAATGCCAATATCAACCCGACATTGGGTGGGAAATCAACGGGCAATACGATTAGAAAATAAATGTAGAGGTACGGATTCAAAAGACCAGAAAATTGAACGTTATTGAGCAAGGCAATTTGCACCACAATGAGCAGTAAAAAACGAATGATATATCCGATTACGTCTCTTGTCATGGTTCAATTTCCATTAGCAGCGTGTCGAGTTCGAGTTTATTCTCATTTTCGATAATGATCACATTATCGATATTCTTAAAATTGGTTGCGAGTTTTACTTTGATGGATTGAAACCCACTGCCTTCGTTTTTTTCAGACGATACGGCAAAGCCGATGAGTTCATTGGGTGGAAACGCACCGGATGCTCCGCGGGTGAGTATCGAGTCGTTTTCGCGAATCCTCACGTGGTTCGGAATATCCTCTAACAATGCGAAATTGTCGTTTTTACCTTCCCATCTTAAAATGCCGAAATAGGAGCTTGAAGCCAATTTGCAGCTGATGAGGCTCTGACTGTGAATGATGGGAATGACTTTGCTATAGTGATCGCTGCATTGGCTTACGATTCCGACCACACCTTCAGGACTGATAACACCTTGTTGAGGAGCAATGCCTGCAAGGCGTCCTTTATTTATAATGATGTAGTTGTTTCCAAGGTTGTAGGTGCTTTTTATGGCATTTGCAGTCCTGGTCTTGTAATGAATGCGATCGATTTCTTGATCGGCATTGCTTGATAAATTGAGCACTTTTTCTTTCAATCGTGCACTTCCTTCTAAAAGGCGGGTATTCTCTTCTTTTAACCCAATGTATTGAGCGTAAGCGTTGTTGATGGATGCGATTTTTCCACTCAAAGAAATGGAAGTGGCGTGCAGAGAGTTGTTGTGGTAATTGTTGTTGGTCGTAAGCAGAACAAAGCCTATGAACTCCAAAACGAAGAACAGAAACGTAAATTGATTATTCCAAATGAACTGAAAGAAGTTTCTCATATTCAGTCACCAACTGTGTTTTGCTTATTGGGGCCTATCGCATCAAAAATGGGAAGCGATGGGCGTTTTTCAAAGCAATACCTGTTCCACGAGCAACTGCGCGCAACGGATCTTCCGCCACGTGAACAGGAAGTTTCGTTTTCATGCTAATTCGCTTGTCTAATCCTCTCAACATTGATCCACCACCGGCTAAATAAATACCAGTGCGATAAATATCGGCTGACAATTCGGGTGGCGTCATCTCAAGGGCACTCAATATTGCTTCTTCTATTTTCGAAATGGACTTGTCTAGTGCATGTCCAATTTCAACGTAGGAAACCATGATTTCTTTTGGTATTCCTGTCATCAAGTCTCTCCCGTGCACCGCCATATCTGCGGGCGGATCATCCAATTCAGTGATGGCGGCTCCTACTTCTATTTTTATGCGTTCAGCGGTGCGCTCTCCGATCAAGATGTTGTGTTGACGTCTCATGTAATCTTCGATGTCGCTTGTAAATTCGTCACCGGCCACACGAATTGATTTATCGCAAACAATACCACCGAGGGCGATTACGGCAATTTCACTCGTTCCACCACCAATGTCGATGATCATATTGCCCATCGGCTCTTCTACGTCAATTCCAATACCGATGGCTGCTGCCATTGGCTCGTGGATCAAGTAAACTTCTTTCGCTCCAGCATGTTCTGCTGAGTCTTTCACCGCTCGCTTCTCCACCTCTGTAATGCCCGAAGGAATGCAGATCACCATTTTCAAACTTGGGGTAAACAAGCGATTTCCGTAGTTGATCATTTTGATCATTCCACGAATCATTTGCTCAGCAGCGTGAAAATCAGCGATAACACCATCCTTTAAAGGACGAATGGTTCTGATGTTTTCATGGGTCTTTCCGTGCATCTGCATGGCAAGCCTTCCAACAGCGATAATTTTTTTGGTTGAACGATCTTCAGCGACAATCGATGGCTCATCCACCACAACCTTGTCGTTGTGAATGATGATCGTGTTTGCCGTGCCTAAGTCAATGGCGATCTCTTCGGTAAATATGTTGAACAATCCCATATATTATTTTCTCCTATTCAGGTCTGGTTGGTCTAAAAGTAATCTAAATTCAATATTCACCAACAATCGATTTAATGTCGGAAATGCCTTACACCCGTCATCACCATGGCCATGCCGTTGTTGTTGCAGTAGTCGATGGACTCTTGGTCGCGTAAAGATCCTCCGGGTTGAATCACCGCTTTGATTCCCACTCCGTTTGCAATTTCAACGCAATCTGGAAAAGGGAAAAACGCATCGCTGGCCATTACACTGCCCGCAATTTCAAAACCGAAACTGTTTGCTTTTTCTATGGCTTGCTTAAGGGCATCCACTCGCGATGTTTGTCCTACTCCGCTTCCAATGAGTTGCTTGTTTTTCGCCAGAACAATCGTATTTGATTTGGTGTGCTTCGCCAACTTATTAGCGAATAACAGGTCTTCTACTTCGTCAGCGGTGGCCGCGCGCTTTGAAACGTTTCTGAGGTCTTCAGTTCTTGCATTCTTGGAGTCAATGTCTTGCTCCAACACACCGTTCAATACCGAGCGAACCGATTTTCCAGGAAATCCTTGCAGTTTGTCGATCAAGATTATGCGGTTCTTTTTACTCTTTAATAGTGTCAATGCTTCTTCATCAAATGAAGGTGCGATGATCACCTCACAGAATAACTTATTGATTTCTTCGGCACACGCCAAATCGATGTTGGTATTGCCAATAATGATTCCACCGAAGGCGCTGAGTGGGTCGCCAGCTAAAGCGTCTAAGTAGGCCGTTTTTGCATCACTGCGCGTAGCAAATCCGCACGCGTTGTTGTGTTTTATCACGGCAAATGTTGGGTCTTCGGTTTGAAAATCGCGCATCAATCGCAGGGCAGAGTCAATGTCTAACAAATTGTTGTAGGAAAGCTCTTTGCCGTGAAGTTGTTCGATGAATGCGTTGATGTTTCCAACATACGCGCCTTCTTGATGCGGGTTTTCACCGTAGCGCAGCACCTTGCGTTGCTCGTCCCAATTTTCACCTAAAAAGTAAGATGAAATGGCGCTGTCATAAAGTTTTGTTACTTCAAAAGCTTTCGAAGCGAGTGCTTTTCGATCGTTCAGGTCAGTTTTTCCTCCTGACTTTAAAATCTTCAATAAATCACCGTATTGGTTTTTTGAAGGAATGATGGTTACGTCATTGAAATTCTTGGCCGCTGCGCGGATCAACGAAATACCTCCGATGTCAATTTTTTCTATGATTTCTTGGTCTGTGCCGCCCGCAGCAACCGTTTCTTCAAACGGGTAGAGGTCAACCACAACCAAGTCGATCACGGGAATTTTATAGTGTTCGAGTTCTTTTGCGTCTTGCGTTTCGGTTGATCGCGCTAAGATTCCACCAAATACTTTTGGATGAAGCGTTTTTACACGGCCACCTAAAATTGATGGATACTCGGTGATGGATTCTACTTCAATCACATCGATTCCTTTTTGTTTTAAAAATGCGGATGTACCTCCTGTCGAGTAAATGGTAACGCCTTTAGAGCGCAGTTCTGAAGCGATTTCTTCAAGTCCGTCTTTGCGATATACAGAGACTAATGCTGAACGGATTTCTTTCATGGAAAGTGGGAATTTTTAGAATGCTGAATAAGCTGCAATATTATTCATTCCGTTTGGCTCAAAGGCCAAAACTTATGCACTTATTTTGAGATTTGATCAACAGATTCGGCTTTCGAAATCCCGCCTCCCGAGCGTTCGTTATACCGCCCTTTTCTGAAAACATTTCGCGCATCACCGTGCAGCTGTTTTCCCTTTCTTCGTTCGCGCTGAATTTCTTCCGGGAGATGAATAACTTCTTTGCAATCATCTGAGCAGCAAGCGTCATAGACGGCCTTGCACGAATCGCACTGAATAAAAAGTAGGTGGCATTCCACATTTGCGCAATTGGTGTGCGTGTCGCAAGGTGCACCGCATTGATGGCAATGGGCAATCACTTCATCGCTGATTCGTTCGCCCAATCGTTCGTCAAAAACGAAATTTTTACCGATGTATTTATTCTCGAGCTTGTGTTCATTGACTTGGTGTGCATATTCGATGATGCCTCCTCTTAGTTGGTTCACATCTTTGAAACCTTTGTGCTTGAAGTATGCACTTGCTTTTTCGCATCGAATGCCTCCGGTGCAATACATCACCACTTTTTGGTCTTGTTTGCCTTCAAGCATTTCTTCAACCATTTTTAGCTCTTGCCTAAACGTGTCGGCATCAGGCGTTATGGCACCTTGAAAATGACCTACTTCACTCTCATAATGGTTGCGCATATCAATAACAATGGCGCCCTGCTCAATGGCTTCGTTCATTTCCTCAGCACTCAAGTGTTTGCCCGTGTTCCATGGATTAAAGGTGCTGTCATCCAATCCATCGGCAAGGATTTTACTGCGCACTTTGATTTTGAGTTTGTAAAATGATCGGCCATCGTCTTCAACGGCTACTTTTAGCGGTACGTTCGTAAGGTTGATGTCGGCATACAAATATTCAACCCACGCATTCCAGTTGTCCAAAGGCACACTCATTTGAGCGTTGATTCCCTCATTGGCGAGGTAAATCCTTCCCAAACAGCCAAATGCTTCCCAATCTTTGTAAAGTAGGTCGCGGTAGGCGTGAGGATCAACAACGTGAAAGTACTTGTAAAAAGAAACCGTTTTCCGCTGCGTGGGATCGTTGGCGATCATCTCTTTCAACACCCGCTTGTCTATTCTATTGTGAAGTGGCATGCTGCAAAATTAACTGCTTTCTGAATATTGAGTTCTGATGTTGGTCAGCTCTTCTCGTCTTGATTGTAATAGCGTTTATGATGGCGCTTTATGTCGACTTCATGCATGAGTTTTTCTCCTTGAAAAATATGATCGATCAGGTGTTTCGAAAAGTAAGGAGCGAGCATCACGCCTTTGGAACCTAATCCGTTGAAGATAAAAAGGCGGTCATCATCAGGATGCGCGCCTAAATACGGTCTGCGGTCGGCTACAGTAGGTCTTATGGCTGCTTTTTGATCAATGACTTCATACGATGCATCAAAAATCTCAGTGAAGTCGAGCAGCAATTCGTCAACGGCTTGGGGGGTTGTGTTCCAATCTAAATCGTCCCACGAAAATGTGCTTGAAAGCTTGTAGGTGTTTTCATCCAAAGGAATAATGTTGACGCGGTTGTTTAAGACAACCTTTGTGACAGGCTTATTGGTTTTTATGGTAATCCATTCTCCCCTGCACAATTTCCATGGCAGCCAATTGAAGAGTTGATTTTCTGCGCCAAATGCACCTTCGCAAAAAATTATACGATCGTACAAACGGCCTTTGAAACTGAGCTGACTGCCGGTTCGAATTAGATCTTTATTATAAAACGAAGTGTCGATGAGTAGGCTCTCTGCTTTAAGTTTTTTGAGATAAGTGGATTGAAGCAGCGCGCAATCCAAGGTCCCCGTTTGCTTTACTTCGCCCAGCGCTTCTTCAATCGCCCCCATAAATGGCATGTATTCAGGGTTGTTGAGTCTCGAATTCCAAAACTTCTCGTACTCTTTATTTCTGATGTGCTTATACAGCCCGTGCTTGTCAAGAAGTTTTACTCCAAGAACGGTTTCGAGCGATTCATAAAATAGGATCAATTCAGGGATCAACACGTCAACCTTCCAGCTTAAGTTTAAGCGCTTAAATACGATTGGATTGTACATTCCTGTGGCCGCAGCCGTGCTCGATGGCATAGCGCTCGATTGCACCACATGAAAAGATTCATCGATTTTGCGCAGTTGCTCGGCCGCGCAAATTCCAGCCAAGCCACCGCCTATTATTAATGTTGACATCGCTGCAAAGGTTCGAAAAGAAATAGACGTCAGCTTTGATTGAATGCATCAATTCAATGAATTTTACGGATGTAACAGGTCCGTTGAATATATTCGTGAAAATTTTTTGCGATCGTCAGACAACTTTGAAAACTGTTTGAGTGTCTGAACACTATCAAATTGGATAACATGAAAAAACTGAGCCTAAAATTAATCATCCTGCTTTTTGCCTTGTTTGGCGTTTCTAAAGTTCAGGCCACCCACGTTATGGGAATGAGTATCGCATATGAACACGTCAATGGTGATACGTTTGATGTCTTTTTAGATTTCTTTGAATACTGTGGCGGTTCAGCATTTAATGGTACGCCCACAAGTGCTGCTCAAGGTGGCTACGGTAATTTTTCTGTGCGATGCCCTGATTTAAATTCGAATAACAATTTCAATGCTCCGCTCGATACGCTCATCGATGCATCACCAATTTGCGCGCCACTTGCCGCAACCCAAAATTCATGTTTAGCAGGATGGCAAACGGGGCTTTTAGGCATTCGATGGTACAAATACAAACAAACGTTTTCGTTAAGCACGCTTACTCAAAGCACATGCTCAGAATTCATACTTTATTACGGTGTGGCGGCTCGAAATACGGGGTATAACTACGTTGGTCAACCAACCATAGGTTCTTACACCACCCTTCGACAAAATACCTATCCAAATAATAGTTCACCTCGATTTACAACCAACAAGCCGATTCCATTCTTCTGCGATGGGCAGCAGGTGACCTATAACTGGGGTGTTGCTGAGCAAGACGGAGATAGTTTGTATTGGGAGTTAGACACTGCAATTTCTGGCCATAACAACGTTACTGGTTTCAATTACATTAATTATACAAGTCCTCCACCATATGTATTTTCAGGTGTGCATCCAATGCCAAACGTGAACATCGATCCTGCTACTGGAGAGTTGACTTTTGTGGCCTATAAAGATCCCTTTGCCATAGCATCGAATTACGCCATTGCTGTAAAAGTTTCGGAGTACGATCAAGAAACAGGGGCACTCGTAAGCTCAACCCAACGTGACGTTCAATTTATTGTAACAGATTCATGCCTTAATATAGCGCCTCAACAAGATACCAATGGGCTTCTCAACTTTCAGGGTTCAGGTGCTCAAGTTGGGCCAAATACCATCGAAGTATGCGTAGGTCAGGACTTTTCTTTTGATGTGGCAGTGTTTGACTTAGATACGACTGGAAATTTTTCGAACGATAGCCTCACGATCTCATGTAACATTGACCAAGTTCTGCCCGGTGCCACTTGGAGCGTTCAAGGTGGAAATCCTGACACCGTGCACATTCAATGGAATTCAGTGCCCGTAGCGCAATCAGTTGTTTCGTTCAATATTACGGTTGAAGATGACAACTGTCCTGTAACAGGATTTAATATTTATAACTACACTATTCGCATTAGTCCGGCAACATTTTTAGGTCCGGATACTTCCATCTGCAGCTTGGATACAATCACATTAAATGCTAACGGAGGAGACACCTTTTCATGGTCTGTGTTGTATGGAGATCCGATCATTGTGGGTCAAAACTTTGGCTGTGCGATCTGCCAAGAGCCATGGATTCACCCGTCTCAAACTACGGCATACGTGGTAACGAGTAACTTAACTCCCACTTGTGGGAATACCGACACCATTGTTATTGAAGTATTTAATCAGTTTCCAGTAATGCTGTCACCTGTTAATGGTGGAACGGTTGATACGGTGGTTTACTGTTCAACGGATGGATTAGATACCCTGGTTTCACAAACTCCTGGTGGAACCTTCTTAGGCCCAGGTATCGTGAATGGAAACGCTGGTGTGTTTGCGCCCGATATCGTAAATCCAGGATTTGGGAATGATACTACGGTTACAATTACCTATGTGTTGCAAGGAGTTTGCGCCAACACCTCACAGTTAAATATTCGAGTGAAAGGATTGCCTGATGCCCGAGTTGCCACTGAAGGTCCTTTCTGTAAATTCAGCGAGTCTGAGCAGTTAGAGGGCTTTGTTACTGGAGGTACATGGGTCGGGCCGAACACCAATGCTACCGGTGAGTTCGATCCAAGTGCTTATGCCAATACCGCGCCCGATACGGTTCGTATTTATCATACGATCAATGACAGTGGGTGTGTGAATATGGATTCAATTGATATTCGAGTGATCAACGAATTCAGTTCTCGTATCGATAGCTTACCAAAAATCTGCGCTGGCGAAGAACTTTTGATTCATTTGAATGACTTTGAAGGCGATCCGTTTGGAACTTGGATAGGAGATGAGATTTTTGAGAATCCAGAAGGTTCAGGTGAGTTTTATTTCGATACCGAAGGGAAGAAAGCAGGTTCGTATAGCATAACATATACCATTGAAGGATTGTGCGGAACTTCTACAACCAAGGAGCTTTTAATTAGCCTTCTACCAGATGCTTCAATCTTTGGTGCAGACAGTGTTTACTGCGATAATATCTTAGACAGCGTTCAGCTTGAAACAGCCCGCGAAGACGGAAGATGGGGCGGAAGCTTGGTTGGATTGCACGATGGTTACTTCATGCCAAGCGAAATTGGCGAGGGAGTTTATACCTTGACCTACGAATTGTATGACACCGTAACAACGTGCTACAATAAAGAAGAAGTAGAAGTGAGAATTGCGCGCACGCCAGTTAGGCCAAAAGTGCATGGAGGTGGACCTTATTGCCAAGGCGATAATTGGACTGTGAGAGGCGATGGACTATTGAGTAACACTTACAAGTGGTATTCATGGGATGGAATTACTGAAAACCTTGATAGCATACCTACGATTGAAGACATGGAATTGTTAGGCGCTGGAAATCCATTTTACTATGGCGAACTGGTAGATATGCCGACAACGATTTATGGTACACAAGTGAGTAAATATGGTTGCGAGAGTAATTACTCAAGGTTGATGACCATCGTCAAGCCAAGTCCAGCGGCATTGTTTGTTGCCGATACATCATCTTCTGATGTGTCTATCGCAGCAGGTGGGTTGTTGTTAGGAAATGTACCTCTAGAGCTTACGTTCTTTAATCTAAGTCAACCTGACTCTGGAAACTTAACGTACACTTGGGATTTTGGCGACTACATGAGCGAAGATGTGAATAACGAAGATCCTCGATCATTTATATTCGAAGAAATCGGAACTTACCTAGTGCGTTTGGTTGCTGATAATGGACAATGTACAGACACGCACAAATTATTTGTCCGAACAGACCGGGTGACTAATTTCTATATTCCGAATGTGTTTACGCCAAATGGCGATAATCACAACGACTTCTTCGTGTGGGATATCGAAGGCATCTCTGATTTTAGTTTGAAGATTTACAACCGCTGGGGAACCAAAGTTTTCCAGACAGAAAAAATCGATGATTTCTGGGATGGTGGTAACGAACCGGATGGCACATACTTTTATGTAGTTACTGGAAAAGAAGAAACACTCGATGCTGAATCAGTGGAATGGCGCGGTGATCTCACCCTCATTCGAAACAAACAGTAGAGTAAAACGAATTGAAAAGCCCCACGCTGCAGCGTGGGGCTTTTTCGTTTAAAACATAAATATTTTTTCCGCACACAACCTTTAGGCTAATATGTTTGCACCGTGATATGTATAGCAGACAGCGGATCGACAAAAACCGACTGGGTTCTTGTTGATGAATTAAGTAAGAGTGAGTTTCGATTCGTTTCGATGGGTCTGAATCCATTTTATGTGCATCAAAAAAAGATTGAAGAAGTTTTTCAATCAACTATTCCTCCAGAAATGGTCAGCCGCCTAAAGGCGATCCATTTTTACGGTGCGGGATGTTCCAATCAAAAGCGAAATCAAATTGTAAATGATGCCTTGAGCAATGCTTCCTCCTGCGAAAAGGTGTTTGTATATCACGATTTGTTGGGTGCCGCCAGAGCAGCCTGTCAGTTTACCCAAGGTGTCGCGAGTATTTTAGGCACAGGTTCTAATTCTTGCCTTTACGATGGAATGAAGATTCTCGACAACATAGACAACCTTGGCTTTGTGCTTGGCGATGAAGGAAGCGGAGGGCACATTGGCAAAGAACTGATTCGCGCACGTTGCTACAGAGACATGCCAGCAGATATCGCAAAGCACATAGACTCAGTATACAAATTTGACAAAGACGAAGTGCTCGATCATGTGTATCACGATCCCTTGCCTAACACATTTGTGGCATCATTCGCGCCTATTTGTTCTGAGTTTCGTGATTCAGAATTCATTCAGAAGCTCTTGCACGATGTTTTTTCAGAGTTTGTGGAGAAGCATTTAATAAAATATGCGCATCCCGAATGGCCGCATCATTTTTTGGGCTCAATCGCTTGCGAATTCGAAACTGAACTTCGACACGTGTTAAAAGAGTTTGGTTTAACCCCTGGGATTTTTGAACGCAAGCCAATCAATGCATTGGTGAGATACCACTTAAACGAACATGAGGTTTGATTACCTTTTAGCTCGATCACACGATTTAATTGACCAGCCTTTGCCCGGGCAACAAGCCCACGATGCCATTTTACCCGTCTTGGCACAGCAGCGTATAATTGCGTTTCAACAAGACGAAAACCCGAGGCAAAGCTCTGTTGCTGCGACTGTGTTTCCACTGGAAGGTGAGGCCAATATTATACTCATCAAAAGGCAATCGTATCATGGAGTGCACAGCGGGCAAATAAGCTTTCCAGGTGGAAAAGTGGAAGAAGAAGATCAAACTTTGATCGATACGGCTTTAAGAGAAATGGAGGAAGAAGTGGGTATTCATAGAGAAGCTCCAAAACTCATCCGACCAATTTCGCAAGTCTATATTCCGCCAAGCCGCTTCTTGGTACACCCTTTTCTCTTTTTTTTGGAAGAACTTCCTCCATTGAGTGAGAATAAACGCGAGGTAGAGAACGTTATCTTTCTGCCATTGTCAAAACTGCTTGACGATAGATTGATTGTGAACGGCAGTATTAAATTAAACGATGGCATCAGGATTAATTCGCCCTATTTCGAACACGAAGGCCACCAAATTTGGGGTGCCACAGCGATGATGCTCAGTGAAATAAAATGGATGTTAAAAGGAATATTATGAAGTGGATACTTTCAATTTTGGTGTTTTTTCTTGCTTTTCAAGCCATGGCTCAAAGGCCATTAAACAAACGCGATCAAAAGGCTAAGGAAGAGTTTGAAGCGATGATCGCAGCCGAAGAAAAATACAATAAACTGCTCGAGAAAGCAGACAAAGCATTTAAGGCAAAAGAGTACGTTCTCGCACGCATGACTTACGATGAAGCCATTCAATACAATCCTGAAATGGAGCAATGGTTGGTTTCAAAAGTGAATGATTTGGATATCTTAATGGCTAAAAATGCCGCGCGAGCAGTGGATTCAATCTATGTGAGCGCGCCTACAAAAGCAGCGCAGCAGATGCAGGTGAAGGCAAGCCGATCAATAGAAACTCGTCAAACGGTCACGCCAGAATTGACGGTTGTTTCCGCTGAAGAAGAAACAGATTCTGCCGTTGTGGTAAAAGAGCCAATCCTTAAAACGCCACCTGCAGTAACGAAAAAAACACCTGAGCCTAAAGAAGTGAAGACGGCAGAAAAACAACCAACCGTGGTCAGTGAAAAGGCGAAGGATGAGAAAGTAAAAGAAGATTTTTCGCAGCTCAATGATGGCATAACTGAAGTGACATTTACGCTGGATAATCACGAGGTGCTGCGCATCGTGGTAAAAGAAGGCATCGACATCAAAGTATTTAAACGTGTGAAACACAATTGGGGAGGTGAGTTTTACTTCCTTGACGCGATGGATGTGTCGAAAAGATATTGGCTGGAACAGGTTGATTTATACCGTGTTAAGTATACCAATTGAAGTAAATAAAAAATGCATTTTCGCGATTCAAAATCTAATACTTTTGCTCCACTTTAATACAGACTTAACACGTTCACAATGAGAAAATATCAAGCACAAATATCAAGCTTCATGGATTCGGTTAAAGCGAAGAATCCAAATGAAACAGAGTTCCTCCAAGCAGTTCATGAAGTTGCTGAAACGGTTATTCCTTATATCGCAGAAAATAAGGCTTACCAAGACGCCAACATTCTTAATCGAATCGTTGAGCCAGAAAGAGTAATTATGTTCCGTGTGCCATGGATCGATGAT
Source organism: Salibacteraceae bacterium (assembly GCA_018401875.1). GTDB lineage: Bacteria > Bacteroidota > Bacteroidia > Flavobacteriales_G > Salibacteraceae > SHAN690. Next base: position 154,132 of record JAGYJZ010000005.1, on the reverse strand, counting down.
AAAGGCGCATTTCAGGTAAACAGAGGTTACCGAATTCAAATGAATTCAGCCATCGGGCCATACAAAGGCGGTCTTCGTTTTCACCCATCAGTGAACTTGAGTATCCTTAAGTTTTTGGCGTTCGAACAAGTGTTTAAAAACTCCTTGACTACACTTCCAATGGGCGGTGGTAAAGGTGGCTCTGATTTTGACCCAAAAGGAAAATCAGACAATGAAGTGATGCGTTTTTGCCAAAGCTTTATGACAGAGTTGTCGAAGTATATTGGTGCTGATACGGACGTGCCGGCTGGAGACATCGGTGTGGGAGGTCGCGAGATTGGGTATTTATTCGGTCAATACAAACGATTGAGAAACGAGTTTACAGGTGTTCTTACTGGTAAAGGTCGCGAGTACGGTGGAAGTTTGATCCGCCCAGAAGCAACAGGTTACGGTAACGTTTACTTCGCTCAAAATATGCTTCAAACAAAAGGTCAAAGTTTTGAAGGGAAAACAGTCGTTATTTCTGGTAGCGGAAACGTAGCGCAATACGCATGTGAAAAAGCAACGCAACTCGGAGCGAAAGTGGTTACCATGTCAGACTCTTCTGGTTTCGTTTACGATAAAGACGGAATCAACGCTGAGAAATTGGCGTTCATCATGGATTTGAAAAACAACAGACGTGGAAGGATCAAAGAATATGCTGACAAGTTTAAAGCTGAATTCCACGAAGGCAAGCGTCCATGGTCAGTGAAATGTGATATCGCTCTGCCATGTGCTACTCAAAATGAATTGAACGGTGACGAAGCGAAAGCGTTGGTTGCTAACGGTGCTATTTGTGTGAGCGAAGGAGCTAACATGCCATGCACACCAGAAGCCATTGAAATTTTCCACAAAGCTAAATTGCTGTTCGCACCGGGTAAGGCATCAAATGCTGGTGGTGTTGCTACTTCAGGATTAGAAATGAGCCAAAACTCATTGCGATTGAGCTGGACGAGAGAAGAAGTAGACGAAAAACTTCACGGCATTATGAACAGCATCCACGAAGCATGTGTTCAATACGGTGCCGACAGCGATGGTTATGTCAACTATGTGAAAGGAGCAAACGTAGCGGGTTTCTTGAAAGTTGCCAATGCCATGGTGGCTCAAGGACACGTTTAAATGTGTTTCAAACAATAACATCAAAAGCAGTCGGTTTCGGCTGCTTTTTTATTTTTAAAAAAATTCTATTGATATGTACGGTACATTAAAAGATCATCTTCAGTCTGAACTCAAAGCAATTGAAGAAGCAGGGCTGTTAAAAAAGGAACGGGTAATCACATCTGAGCAAGGTGCTTCGATCAAGATAAGCACAGGACAAGAAGTGTTGAATTTTTGCTCAAACAATTACCTGGGGCTTTCTTCACATCCAAAAGTGGTTAAGGCAGCTAAAGATGCATTAGATACGCATGGTTTTGGAATGTCGTCAGTGCGGTTTATTTGTGGCACACAAGACATTCATAAAACCTTAGAACAGAAAATTGCCGACTTCTTGCATACCGAAGACACCATTTTATACGCTGCTGCCTTTGATGCCAATGGAGGCGTGTTTGAGCCTTTGTTTGGCGAAGAAGACGCCATCATTTCAGATGCGTTAAACCACGCGAGTATCATTGATGGTGTTCGTCTTTGCAAGGCGAAACGCTTCCGATACGCCAACAGCGACATGGCCGATTTAGAAACGCAACTTCAAGCAGCCGAAGGTTCTCGATTTAAGATCATCGTTACCGATGGCGTGTTCTCAATGGATGGCTACGTTGCGCAGCTCGATAAGATTTGCGACCTGGCCGATAAGTACAATGCCTTGGTAATGGTTGACGAATGCCATGCCACAGGCTTCATTGGAAAGACGGGCCGGGGCACCGTGGAATTGAAGAATGTGTTGGGTCGCGTTGATATCATCACGGGCACACTCGGAAAAGCCTTAGGTGGCGCAATGGGTGGATTTACCACAGGAAAGAAGGAAATCATTGAAATCTTGCGTCAACGCTCAAGGCCTTACTTATTCAGTAATTCTCTTGCTCCAAGCATTGTTGGTGCGTCCATCGCAGTGTTTGATTTGTTGACAGAAACCACAGATTTGAGGGATAAACTCGAGCAAAATGTCAACTACTTCAAGAAAGGAATTAAAGCTGCCGGGTTTGATATTAAAGACGGAGATTCTGCCATAGTACCCATCATGTTGTACGATGCTGCCCTGTCGCAAAAATTTGCAAACGCGTTGCTGGACGAAGGGATTTATGTGATTGGATTTTTCTTTCCGGTGGTGCCAAAAGGTCAAGCCAGAATTCGCGTTCAGCTTTCGGCTGCGCACGAAACTGCCCATCTTGACAAAGCCATCGAAGCATTTACCAAAGTGGGAAAGAGCTTGGGAGTGATAAAGTAAATAACGGTAAAAGTTTGATTGTTAAAATTTTATAATTATTATTGTTAAAATTTTAACAATGAAAAAGCCTACAAGCCTACAAGCCTACTTATTGGTAGTTTTTTGTCGGTTGCATTTCTAGTATGTGCGGTGACGAGCAATGCACAAATAAAAGTCTACAATAACAATAGTTTCAAAATTGGTGACCCAAATTCAACTTTACCCAATAGTGAATTTCAAGTGGTTCACGACAATTATTTTCAGTGCCTTCCTTTAGGAGGAGGCGGTAACACTGGTGGTGGGATTTATATTGAAAACTTCACAAACGGCTACGAAACAGGAGGAGCTTATAATAATACGGGCTCTAATACGTATCTTGAGCCATGCTTACATGGTCAATTTGGTAATTCGGTATGGTTAGGAACTTGGAATCAACCGCTTTGGCAGGTAAGAACAGCTGAGGTTTGGGCTAATAATGTACTTGTAACTTCAGATGAGCGCCTTAAGAAGAATATCCAGCCTTTAACTTCTTCACTCGAAAGTATTTTACTATTGAACCCTGTATCATATGATTTAGAAGCAGGAATTACCGAGGACACGCCAGATTACAGAAAAGCTCAAATGATTGAAGCGGGCAAAAATAGTATGGGGTTACTTGCGCAGGAATTAAATGAAGTCTACCCTGATTTGGTTCGAAACAACGGAAATGATCAACTTGCTATTGATTATACTTCGCTTATTCCGGTATTGATTAAAGCCATTCAGGAACAGCAGGAAGAGATAGATTATCTGAAAAAGATAAGTGAGAAAAATTAATAGTAGTGCAAGAGCATTCTGAAATAAGAACTATTGCAGCGTCTTGTCTTTTTTTGCTGTTCTTTTCAAATTGTGCATTTTCTCAATCGTCTGCAGATTCGGTTGTTTCCAATTTTCTTGATAAGGTAAAAACCAAAGTATTGAACGACTTAAAGCAGAAGGGGTCGTGGGAGTTTATATTGAGTCCAAATACATTTGTATCAACAGTTTACGGAACAAGTTCCAATAGATTAATCGGAGGTGTAGTGAATCTCCATTCTTTTAGTTCAACTGTTAATGTAGATACTTGGCATCCTGGCTATGGGGGAGAATTATTGATTCGTCATACGTTTGGTTTGAATCCTGTTGATAAGATGAAGATTGATCACTTTTTTTGTGACTTCGGGATAGGGTATTTTGAGTCTCGGGATTTATGGAAATATGGAAAGTCTTATATAGATAGTTCAGGGCAAGAAGTTAACGAAATATTGGGAAGGTATACAGCACATGCAATTACTCTTCCCTTGAGATTTGGCTTGAATTATAACGTTCGAAATGTCTCGGCTTTGTTTAGTCTAGGTATTGAAAGTTTCGCTTATTTGAGGTTCCTCAATCGAAGACTACCAGAAGAAAATAGAAGTTTTCGCACCCCTGACAACAAGGTTAATGAAATCGTTAAATACGGAATTAATAATAATGTCGTGATTGATCTCGGGTTAAGATTTCCTTCAGTAAATAAAATCGATGCAATAAGTGTGTTTTTTAAACAGAACGTTCATCGCTATTGGGGAGGGGTAAGTAAAAGGTTTATTGGACTTTCCGTAAAATTTAAAATAATATGAAAATTCACATTCTTTGCTGCACAATGTTTTTAGGTCTCTCAAATCAATTTCAAGCACAAGAGGTTTGTAATGATGGGTTTGAAAATCATAATCAATTCAGCACATTTCCGAATAATAGAAGTCAATTAGAGTGGTCTGAGTGTTGGAAAACAGATCAATGGTTTTTAGGACAAGCCGAGTTTCATACACCAGATTGGTTCGTTATAGAAAACTGGAATCTAGAAGAAGACCTTAGTTCGAATGGTGTTTTCACAGATATATTGGGCAATAACAACTCAAATGGCTACGCTGGTATAAGATCTTGTGAACTAATACAACAAGAATTAGAAACGCCATTAGTTGCGGGGAATTTTCACGCTGTCACTTTTTTTGTTAGAATACCTGCGCTTCTAAATAGAGTGAGTCAAAATAATACGATTGCTTATCCAACAGGTGATCCTGTTAAGTTCAAGATTGTATTTGCAAATGCTGATGCATCTTATGACAACAATTATATGACTTGTCTAGATGGAGAGGAATGTTATTCTTTATCAATAAATAACTTAGGGCAAAGCTCTCAGTTAATTGAATTTGAGTTTGATCCCAATGACCCCCAATATGCTCCAGGGTCGTGGCACCGAGTAACTTCACCAAGTTTTAAAGCAAAGAAGGATTACTCGTGGATGATTCTTCAAAGTCAGAGCTTAGGCGAAAGAGTTGAAGATTGTCCATCTTATATTCTTATTGATGATATAAGTATTGTTAAGAATTGTGATGAAAACGTTTGTTTATCATGCAGTTTTACGAGTGGAGATAAAGTTGTTAGCAGCAATCAACAAAATACAGGAACCGATCCTCTTAGATTCTTTGGTCTTGAGAATGTTAAAAGTATTTCCGTTGACATTCTAGATCAAGTCGGGAATTTTATCTATTCAGATTATGGTAGTTGCACGAACGGCTGGGAGAATGGTACATTCGAAATGACCATACCAACCTCAATAAATATGTCTGTAGGGTATTATATTGCCCAAGTAATTTTGGAGAATGATTGTGGTGTTTGTATCAAGAGTTACTCATTTTATTTTCAAGATTATTATACTGGTAGTTTAAATACTTGCCCTTGCAGAATCGAGGGAATCATTCAACCGTGTTGCGAGACAAGCTTTGAAGCAAGTCAATACAACATAACATGTCAAACCAATTCAGCTGAGTACGCAGCAATAAACGATTTGGAGGTAGGTACTACCAATGCTTTTGTTGTAGAATCTGGCACGGATGCTTATTTTACTGCACAAAATTCAATTGTTTTTGGGCCAAACTTCGAATCTGAAAACACGGGCACTTTTACAGCAGAAATCACACCTTGTGTTACTGTCAGCAATAAAAAAGGCAGTACTTCTAATGAAATCGAGGTTCATGGTATAGAAAACTCGGATTTAAAAACTGAAAATGTGCTTTGTTTTCCCAACCCGTCTGATGGAATTGTGAATGTATTTATCATGACTGAGAATCCAAGTGAGCTTTACATTTACGATGCTTTGGGTATAAGTCATGTTAATCAAACCATAACCCCAAATGTGTCATATTCTTTTGATTTACAAAAGTCTGGCATTTATTTTTTTAGATTTCAGCAAGATGGTGCTGAAGTAGTGAAGAAAATTGTAGTTCAATGAGCCAAATGAGGAATTTTTACCTGCTGATTTTATTGGTACTTTGCGCATCAAGTTCAATTGCCCAAAAAGGCAAATCACAAATTTCAATAAGTGCTTTTCCATCGGCAGCATATTTCACAGGGACTAGCCTCTCGGGTAATTTTGAACAGACCACATTTGCTTATGGTCTTGAGATTGGAGCCAATTACTTCGTGCGTGAGAAAGTGTCATTGGCTTCTGGAGTTCGCTACGAACAAAAAGGTTCAGGGTATGATTTTCCATTAACGGATGCCTTTGGTAATCCGATTTCCAGTTTTGCTGGAGCAACTCGCATGGATTATTTAATTCTACCACTGATGGTGGAGCGATATTTTGGCGAACGTCAAATCTTTTTCGTTCAGCTTGGAACGTATGTCGGATATCTCATGAAATCAACCTTTGGCTATGAAGCCACGTCTCAAGCTCCTGCTCTTAATCATGATTCAAGACCTGATTTTGCAGCTTTTGATGTTGGAATTTCGTTGGGTGCAGGAGTGCAGTTCTCGATCAATGAACGTTTGTCATGGAACGCATCGCTGCAAACCAACCATGGGCTGCTTAATGTTTCTGCGCTGCCGGGTGATAACAAGCGACTGAACTCATCGCAGCTCGTATTGGGAATGAATTGGAATCTAATGAAAACAGATAAGTGAGCAGCTCAGTCAATAAATTCTTTTTCAACAGCTTGGTTCGGTTAAAAATAGTTTTATCTTTGCGCCCCTTTTTAGGGGAATAAAACTATAGGAACAGTGAGTCATTTGAGTTATAAAACAATCTCAGCAAACGTTGAAACTGCCGATAAGCAGTGGGTTGTTGTAGATGCAAAAGATCAAATTCTTGGTCGATTTTCTTCGCACGTAGCATACTTGCTTAGAGGTAAACACAAGACTAATTTCACTCCACATGTTGATTGTGGTGATAACGTAATTGTGATCAATGCCGAGGCGATTAGCCTTTCAGGAAATAAAACTGAAACCAAAGAAAGAATCTGGCATACAGGTTTTCCAGGTGGTCAACGCACGCGTACTGCTGCTGAAACACTTCAAAGAAAACCAGAAGATTTGATCGAATGGGCTGTGAAAGGCATGTTGCCAAAGAACAAGCTTGGAAGTCAAATGTACCGCAACTTATATGTGTACTCAGGATCTGAGCATCCTCATTCAGCTCAACAACCAAAGACAATCGATATCAACGCAATAAAGTAAGATGGACGTAACTAATGCACTTGGTCGCAGAAAGTCTAGCATTGCTAGAGTTTACCTTTCAAAAGGAAAGGGCAACATCACCATTAATCACCGTGATTATAAAGAATACGTAGACACAGCGTTTTTACACCACAAATTGCACCAGCCATTCGCAACTACAGAAACTGAAGGTCAATATGACGTTACAGTGAATGTTACAGGTGGTGGTATCAATGGTCAAGTTGAGGCGATTCGATTAGGAATTTCTAGGGCATTGGTGAAGATCAATGCAGAATACAAATCAGCACTTCGTGCAGAAGGATTCATGACACGTGACCCAAGAATGGTGGAACGTAAGAAGCCAGGTCAGAAGAAAGCACGTAAGCGTTTCCAATTCAGCAAGCGTTAATTCATTTATATAATAATAGTTTAGAATCTAAATCAGCGGGATTTCCACGGGAACTACCCGCTGATTGCTTTAACAAGAAGGTAAACATGGCAAGAACAAGCTACAAAGAACTCTTAGAAGCAGGTGTGCATTTCGGACACTTGAAAAGAAAGTGGAACCCAAATATGTCTCCATACATTTTTATGGAGCGTAACGGTATTCACGTTATTGACTTACACAAAACTGTTGCAAAAGCGGAAGAAGCAGCTGCAGCATTGAAGCAAATTGCAAAATCAGGTAAAAAGATTTTGTTCGTATCAACCAAGAAGCAAGCGAAAAGCTCATTAGAGACATTAGCTGGCGAAGTGAACATGCCCTTCGTTACTGAGCGCTGGCCCGGTGGAATGTTGACCAACTTCGTTACAATCAGAAAGGCGATTCGCAAGATGTCTTCTATTGATAAAATGAAGGCTGATGGAACGTTCCTTACCATGTCAAAAAGAGAGCGTCTTCAAGTTGATCGTCAACGCGAGAAGCTTGATAAAGACTTCGGAAGCATCTCCGATCTTACCCGACTTCCAGCTGCGTTGTTTATCATTGATATCAACAAAGAGCACATCGCTGTGCGCGAAGCAAGAAAATTGAACATCCCTACGTTTGCTATCGTTGATACAAACTCTGACCCGCGTGCAGTTGATTTTCCAATCCCTGGAAATGATGACGCTACACAGTCTATTTACAAGATTGTTTCTATCATGACAGAAGCCATCAAGGAAGGATTGTCTGAGCGAAAGAATGATCGTGAGAAGAACAAAGACGAGAAGGAAGAAGACGAAACAAAGGCTGTAAAGAAAGAAGCAGTTGCAGAAGAAACTACGAACGATTAAATAGGATATAGGATGTCGAATATTATAGCATCAGAAGTAAATCGCTTGCGTCAAATGACGGGAAGCGGAATGATGGATTGCAAGAAAGCATTGGTGGAAGCCGAAGGAGATTTTGACAAAGCAATCGAAATTCTTAGAAAAAAAGGACAGAAAGTAGCAGCTAACCGAGGCGATAGAGATGCCTCTGAAGGCTTGGTTGTTGCAAAGACAAACGCTTCTGGAAAGAAAGGAGTTATTGCTGTGTTGAGCTGCGAAACGGACTTCGTTGCCAAAAACGCAGAATTCGTTCAAACAGCCGAAAAAATGGTTGAGATAGCATTGAATTCTGGCGTGAAAACTGCGGAAGAGTTGAAAGCTCAATCTTATGGCGATGGCCTTACCGTTGGCGAGAAAATTATAGAAATGATCGGTAAGATCGGTGAGAAGATCGACTTAGGAGTGTTGGATGTGATCGAAGCGGAAGCAGTGGTTGCTTACAATCACCCCGGAAACCAAGTGGCTTCTATGGTTGGATTAAACAAACTGGGCGAAGCAGTGCTCGAAGCGGGAAGAGATGTAGCAATGCAAATCGCTGCGATGAATCCTGTTGCACTTGATAAAGATGGTGTGCCAACAGACGTGATCGAAAAAGAAATCGAAATCGGAATGGACATCGCTCGTCAAGAAGGTAAACCAGAAGAAATGCTTGAAAAAATTGCGCAAGGCAAATTGAACAAGTTCTTTAAGGAAAACACCTTGTTGAGCCAAGCTTTTATCAAAGACAATAAAAAGTCTGTTGAGCAAATGCTAAAAGATATCGATGGCAGCTTGACTGTCACAAGCTTTAAGCGCCACGCATTGAATTAAATCAATTAAAATTTTAAAGAGCGATGATTATTTCATCGCTCTTTTTTTGTGCCAATAATTTTGAATCTGTTTTTCAACCACGTTCGTTGATATCTCAGACGCACTTCTCACTAAAAATGAATTAGGTTTGCTCCATGGCTGAAATGAAATACAAAAGGGTACTGCTAAAGCTGAGTGGCGAAGCGCTCATGGGCGAGCAGCAATACGGAATCGATAACAAACGACTCATGCAATACGGGTATGAGATAAAATCAATCGCAGAACGCGGTGTTGAAGTAGCCGTAGTTGTGGGTGGTGGAAATATTTTCCGAGGCATTCAAGCCGATGGAAACATGATCGATCGCGTGCAAGGCGATCACATGGGAATGCTCGCTACGGTGATCAACAGCCTGTCTTTGCAATCGGCCCTCGAATCCATCGGATTGAAAACTCGACTTCAAACCGCCATTAAAATGGAACAAATTGCCGAGCCTTTTATACGCAGAAAGGCCGTGAGGCATCTCGAAAAAGGCCGCGTTGTAATTTTTGGTGCGGGAACCGGAAATCCATACTTCACCACAGACACCGCAGCATCGTTGCGGGCAATAGAAATTGAGGCGGATGTGATCTTGAAAGGCACGCGCGTTGACGGTATTTATTCTGCTGATCCTGAAAAAGATGCAAACGCAGTGAAATTCGATAACCTGTCGTTTTCAGAAGCAATATCAAAAAATTTAAACGTGATGGATATGACGGCCTTTACGCTGTGTCGTGAGAATAATGTCCCGATCATTGTGTTTGATATGAACAAGCCCGGAAACTTAACGAGAGTGGTGGAAGGGCAGCACGTTGGAACCTTAGTGGAGGTTTAATTATTGCAGTTTCTAATTATTATTGCAGCGACAATTAATTGATGAGATGGAAGAAATTGAAATGATATACGATATGGCGAAAGACTCCATGGAGGCAGCCATCGACCATTTGCATAAAGAGTTACTGAAGATTAGAGCGGGAAAGGCGAGCGCCAGCATGCTCGAAGGTGTGTTTGTAGATTACTATGGCAACAATACTCCGCTGAATCAAGTGAGCAATGTCAATACGCCTGATGCGCGCACCATCTCGGTTCAACCATGGGAAAAAGCTATGCTTCCCATCATCGAAAAGGCCATCATGGCTGCCAACTTGGGTTTGAATCCACAGAACAACGGTGAGTTAATCATGATCAATGTTCCGCCTTTGACCGAAGAACGAAGATTAAACTTGGTGAAACAAACCAAAGCGGAAGGCGAGCACGCAAAAGTGTCTATACGAAACGCGCGCAAAGAAGCCAATGATGAAATAAAGCGCCTGCAAAAAGACACCATTTCTGATGACCTTGCTAAAGATGCCGAAGAGCGCGTTCAAAAGCTTACTGATTCTTATGGTAAGACCGTAGAGTCTATTTTAGAAGTCAAAGAGAAGGACATCATGACGGTTTAAGTTTCCCACACCGTAGTTCCCTCAGAGCAATTTTTGCACATTTCTATCTGATCGCGGCCAATAAGGATGCTTTTTCTGAATTGGCGGTAGCCTGCTGAGTTCCATATTTCAGTGAACGATGCTTGCTCTAAATTGCCCATGCTGTGATGGGCGTCTTTGTCAAAGCAGCACGGAATCACTTTTCCATCCCAAGTAATTACTGCACCCGACCACATTCTCCAACAATGGTTGTCCAGTGGATTTTTGATCATCCACTTTCCTGCGTTGGTTTTTTTGTAACGGGAATATTTATCAATGGTGGGAATCAATGCGTTGCCATCTTCAAAGTCATAAATCTGAGCGGTTTTGAATTTTACTTCATCCACACCGAGTTCCTTCCCTAGTTTTTTAACATCTTCAATTTGATGTTCATTGGGTTTGACCACCAAGAATTGGAAAATGATGTGCGGAGTTTTTGAGTTGAGCTGCCGTTTCCATTTCACGACATTCTTTGTCCCTTCGATTACTTTTTCTAAACTACCCTCTTTTCGGTAGCTTTCGTAGGTCGATTGCTCTGTGCCGTCAATCGAAATTATCAATCTGTCGAGGCCCGATTCCACTGTTTTTTTTGCGCGAACATCATCCAGGAAGTGCGCATTCGTGCTTGTTGCCGTATAAATTCCAGCACGGTCTGCGCGCCTTACCATTTCGAAGAAATCAGGATGCAAATAGGGTTCACCCTGAAAATAGAAATTGATATACGTGCAGTGTTCCTTCACTTCATCGAGCGTTTTATCCAAAAGATCGAGGCTCAATTTTCCTGTGGGTCGGGTAAACGAGCGCAATCCACTGGGGCATTCAGGGCACCGCAAATTGCACGCAGTGGTTGGTTCAATCGATAGACTGATGGGTTTTCCCCAATGCTGTGGATTTCCAGATAGCCTCCCATTGTAGTAACTGGCAAGTGTGCGAAAGGCGTTAAAAACTTTCTTAATCGTCCAATGTCGTAAAAGTTGGCGGGTATCTGTAATTGTCATGAACGTCCAAAAATAATGCTTGATAGCGTTGCCGTTGGCAGTGTATTCACTTACCTTCGACAACTTTCAAAAATGCGCGAATATGTGGGCTAAAATTGCCCGACAAATAATACGTTACCGAGTCGCTATCATCATAGTCTTACTCGGGTTTACTTCAGTGATGCTCTACCAAGCAACAGGAGTGAAATTGATGTATGGGCTCCCACAAATGCTGCCAGAGGATTCTCAAACAATTATTGATTGGCGCAGTTTTCAAGATCAGTTTAAAGAAGAATCCACCGTTTTTGCCATTGGCATAGAAAAGGACTTGTTCCACGATGTTGACGTATTTAACCAATGGTATAGGTTGGGAAGAGACCTTTCAAAAGTGGAAGGAATTGATACCGTTCTTTCGATTGGAAGTGCGTTTAACATCATCAAGGATACCAGCGCTAAAAAGTTTGTTATTGATCCTATCGTAAAAGGGCCCATTAAGACACAACAAGAGCTCGACCTTTTGCGCGATCGCTATGAAAAGCTGCCTTTTTATAAAGGGTTGCTCTACAATAGCGAAAACAACTTTAGTCTCATGGCTATTTCGATGAGCAATGAGCGGTTTAATTCTACCGATCGATCAGCATTTTTTAATGAGGTGCTGACCTTAGTAGAACAGTTTGAAGAAGGCAATAAAGTAAAGATTCGATACTCAGGCATGCCTTACATACGTGAGAATTTGAGCGCTCTTGTAAAGAAAGAACTCGGGGTGTTGCTGATGCTCACGATCATCATCACCATCATTATTCTCTTGGTATTCTTCAGGTCAATAAAACCCGTCTTGATTTCAATGACCGTTGTGTCATTGGGCGTGATTTGGTCGCTCGGTTTGCTCAATACGTTAGGGTATGAAATAACGATTTTAACCTCATTGATTTCGCCTTTGGTAATCGTAATCGGGATTCCGAATTGCATTTATTTGATCAATAAGTTTCATTCTGAGCTGAACCTTCACGGCAATCGTGCAAAGGCTTTAACACGCGTTGTGTCGCGAATTGGGAGTGCCACATTCATGACGAATGCCACTACTGCCACAGGATTTTTAACCTTTGTGTTTACTGAAAGTATCTTGTTGGTTGAGTTTGGTGTAGTGGCGTTTTTTTCGATTATGTCGCTCTTCGTGCTTTCGATTTTGGTGATCACCATTACCTACAGTTTCTTGCCTGTTCCTGACGAGAATAAAACTGAACATTTAGAAAAGAAATGGGTGGTTTCGCTGGTTGATCTCTTCACTCATTTGGTGAGAAATAAGCGTCCGTTGGTCTATTCTGTGACCGTTGTGATTGCACTTATTTCAATTGTTGGTTTACTGCAAATTCAAACTTCTGGAAATATCGTAGACGATCTGCCCAAGAATCACAAGACCGTTGAAGATTTGCATTGGTTTGAGAAAAACTTCGGAGGAGTGGTTCCTTTTGAGATCAAGGTAGACGCAAAGAAACCGCGTCAAATCACCAAATCCAGCATCCTCGAAGGCATTGAGAAAACTCAAAATTTATTCGTTGATGACCCTTCGTTTTCTAAAAGTATATCCATCGTTGACGCCCTAAAATTTATCAAACAAGCCTTTTATAATGGCAATCCTGATCGCTACGAATTGATCACCAGCAGAGAAAAAGCTTTTTTTAGTGACTACGTTGAAAACTCGTCTACCGATCAAGGTTTGCTTACGGCTTACCTCGATTCAACGCAGCAATATGCTAGAATTAGCCTTCAAGTAGCGGATATCGGCACCATAGAAATGGACAGCCTACTCTCATATTATTCGCCACAGATTGACGCGATTTTTAATCCGAAGCGCGAGAAGCAAGACTCGTTATTGGCGGTTATTGCAAAAGAAACTGACACTGAAAAAGCAGATTCAATCGCCCGCTATATCTTAAAAAGAAATAGTCCGGCAAAGCGCATTTTCACGGATTTGTATTCGGAAGGTGACACCACCAAAACGGTCGATTTGGATTCCGTATCATTCGCTAAAAACGATCAAGCCATCACCTTGATGAAGCAAGCCTTGAACGAAAGTTACCTCGGAGTTTCAATTACAGGACCCAGTATCACCTTTTTAGAAGGCACCAACTATTTGGTGAAGAACTTGTTTGTCAGCCTCAGCTTGGCAATATTGATCGTTGCGCTGCTTATGGCAGCAGTGTTTAGTTCATTGCGCATGATTATTATTTCGGTGGTGACGAACCTGATTCCGTTGTTGTTCACCGCTGCCATTATGGGGTATTTCGGAATCAACATCAAGCCCTCAACCATCTTGGTATTTAGCATTGCATTCGGTATTTCCGTTGATGATACGATTCATTATTTGGCAAAATACAGGCAGGAATTGCGGTTGACCAACAATGACATCGGCCTTTCTGTGCAATTGGCGTTGAAAGAAACAGGAGTGAGCATGGTGTACACCTCGATCATCTTGTTTTTCGGTTTCGGAGTATTTGCATATTCTGATTTTGGAGGAACTCAGGCCTTAGGGATTTTGGTTTCATTGACACTTATGGTGGCCATGTTTGCAAACTTGATTTTGCTGCCATCCTTCCTCATGTCATTCGAAAAAGCCATGTTAACGCGTTGGTTTAAAGAGCCTTTCCTCACCCTGCTGGATGAAGAGGAAGATTTAGAATTAGACGACCTCGACTTTCGACAAGAAGAAGATAATACAACGTTATGAAAGGAATAATTCTCGCTGGAGGAGCAGGAACAAGGCTCCATCCCTTAACACTTGCCATGAGCAAGCAAATGTTGCCGATCTACGACAAACCAATGATTTATTATCCCTTGTCTGTGCTGATGATGGCTGGCATTAGAGAGATTCTCATTATTTCAACACCGCACGATTTACCCAATTTTGAGCGTCTGCTCGGTGATGGGGCTGAGTTGGGGTGCTCGTTTAGCTATCAAGTGCAAGAAGTGCCGAATGGCCTCGCGCAGGCATTTGTGTTGGGCAAGTCGTTTATTGGTGACGATACTGTCGCATTGATTTTGGGGGATAATATTTTCTTCGGAAACGCTTTTCACACCTTGGTTCAATCGGCTGTTGACCCTGTTGGTGGAGTGGTATTTGCATACCATGTCAATGACCCTGAACGCTACGGTGTGGTTGAGTTTGACGATCACCAAAAGGCGCTTTCGCTGGAAGAAAAACCCGCACAGCCAAAATCAAACTACGCAGTGCCCGGACTGTATTTTTACGACAACCGCGTGGTGAAAATATCAGAAGATTTGAAGCCAAGTGCTCGGGGTGAATATGAAATTACAGACGTCAATAAAAAGTACCTCGAAATGGGCGAACTCGAAGTGCGCGTGATGGGCCGAGGATACGCCTGGCTCGATACGGGTACTTTTCCTTCGTTGATGCAGGCCGGTCAGTTTGTTCAAGTCATTGAAGAACGCCAAGGCCTGAAGGTGGGTTGCATCGAAGAAGTTGCCTACCGCATGAAGTTTATTACGGCCGAGCAGTTGGAAAAACTTGCAACGCCCTTGCTGAAAAGTGGTTATGGCGAATACCTGATGAAATTGATCAAGAAGTAAATGGATAGTTACTTGAATAGAATGCGCGAGGAAGTGGAGGCAGAGTTAAGCGCTATTCGCCTTCCAGCCGATCCGGCTAATCTGTACGAACCAATTCGATATATGCTGAGTTTGGGAGGAAAACGCATCCGCCCCATCTTGACCTTGATTGGTTGCCAGCTTTTCGGTAAGCCTTATTCTGAAGCCATGCATCAAGCATTGGCTGTGGAGGTGTTTCACAATTTTACGCTGGTGCACGATGATGTGATGGATAGTGCGGATGTGCGCAGAAATCTTCCCACAGTTCACAAAAAATGGGACGTGAACATCGCACTGTTAAGTGGTGATGGCATGATCGTTATTGCCTATCAATTGCTTTTTAATGCGCCCAATGAAAAACTTCGCAAGCTGTCTGATGTATTCTCAAAAATAGCGCTGCAGGTATGCGAAGGTCAGCAGTTTGATATGGATTACGCTGCTTATCCTCAGGTTTCAATATCTGATTACCTGGAAATGATTCGCCTGAAAACGGCTGTTTTACTGGGTGGTGCCATGCAGCTAGGAGCCATAATGGCCGATGCAAATGAAAAACAACTGGGTCAAGTGCAGCAATTTGCCGAAAGTATGGGGCTTGCTTTCCAGATTAAAGATGATTATTTAGACAGCTTTGGCGATCAAGATGCTTTTGGAAAGGAGATCGGGGGTGATATTAGAGAAGGGAAGAGGACCTGGCTTACATTGAAGGCATTTGAGTTGCTTGGAGACGATAAACAGCAGCTGCTCGATGCCTATTCCAATGCTGACATAAACCAGCGCATCGCTGAGGTGTTGTCCATTTATGACAAGCTTGGCATTAAAGAATACGCAGAACGCGAAATCTCAAAATATTCTGATTTGGCACTTTCTACCTTGGCCGAAATCGAGGGCGATGAAGCTGTGAAAGACAAGTTGGTAGATTTGGTGAAATCCCTGATTGACCGACAGAACTAATCGTTATAAATCTGCATCAGCGCTGAATTTAACGTAGGATAATTAAAAGTGAATCCAGTGGATTGAATTTTTTTAGACGAGAGTTTTACGCCTTTCAAAATCAAATCGGCTTTCTGTCCAAACATCATTTTAATTAGAAACTCAGGTACGTTAGGCAGAATCAGGGGTTTTTCCATTACGTCAGCCAAAATTTGCATAAAATCTTGGTTGCTTACGATCTCAGGGCCAACCGCATTGTAAGCACCGCTGAGGTCGTTTTTAAGCGCATGTGCGAAGATTCGACAAACATCGTTTACATGAATCCACGCCATCGATTGGTAGCCTTTTCCTAATCCCGCAGCCGCATAATACTTCACCGGTAAAGCGATTTGCTTTAGCGCTCCTTCACCTTTTCCTAAAACCAACCCAATGCGAATCTTGGATACGTTTTCAGCCACCATGCTGAACTCACTTGCGGCATCTTCCCATTTCTTGCATACTTCCGCTAAAAAGCCTGTACCGCTCGGGCTGTCTTCTTTGTAAATTAAGTCGCTAATAGCGAGTGGGTAATAGCCAATTGCCGAGGCGGAAATGTAGTTTTTAAGACGGATATTATTTTTGATACACCCCTCTAAAAGCAATTTTGCCGACTCTACGCGACTGTCGATGATTTCTTGCTTGCGGCTTGGCGTCCATGGTTTATCTGCGATTCCTGCTCCAGCAAGATGAATAATGCTATCTACTCCTTGCAGTGCTTTAGGGTCGAGGTGTTTTGATTCTAAATCCCATAAAAAAGTAGGCACGCGCTCATTTCCTTTCACCGACCGACTCAAGTGAACCACTTCATGGCCTTTTTGGAGCAACAACTCGGTCAAAGGATTACCAATCATTCCCGTTCCGCCAGTGATTAATACTTTCGTCATAGTTTATTTTAAAAATTGAACAGCTGTGTCAAACAATAGTTTTCTTTCTGAGTCACGTGATCGATTCGAACTGCAAATGAATTCAATGCAGTGGCGAAAGGATACATTCGAGCAGCTGTCAAAAGATTTTCATTTGTGTGGTGTTTCTTTAGGGGGTGTTACAGATGAGTTTTTAATAAATGACATCCTACACAGTGTTGCACATTCTGTTCAAAGCGTGAAAAGTACAAAACAACAGTGGGATAATCTTAATTATCGCATCGATGTGCCTACAAATGTTGATGTTGACAGTTTAAGTATTGCCGAAGTAAGCCGCCTGTTCCTCTTTCGGTGCTTTCAAAAAGTATGGATTAGAAAACAATACTCAACTTCACAATCGAAAGATGCATCCAACGATATGCAAGAGCACTTAAAACCTTAGATTTGCCAACCCAATACTCGATTGATTCGATGGATAAATTTTCATTTATAGGCAATGGTGATGTAAATGCCATTGAAGAGCTGTACAAGCAGTTCAAGCAAAACCCAACTTCTGTAGATGAAGGTTGGAATAAATTTTTTCAAGGATTTGATTTTTTTCAGTCCAACTACGGTGAGCAGGCAGTTTCTGAAGGCACACTGAAAGAATTTAAGGTGATCGACCTGATCAATGCCTACCGCACCCGAGGTCATCTCTTTACCCAAACTAACCCTGTTCGTGAGCGGAGAAAGTATTCTCCAACGCTCGACTTAGAAAATTTCGGCCTGTCTGCTGCAGACCTAGAAACTGTTTTTAATGCGGGGGTTGAGATAGGAATTGGTCCAGCTAAACTCAAAGACATCGTTGCGTACCTCCATACCACGTATTGCAAGAGCATTGGCGTTGAGTACATGTACATCAGAAACGTTGAAAAGTTGGCGTGGCTGAAAAAGCGCATTGAAGCAGATAAGAATTCGCCAAGTTTTTCAAAAGAAGTGAAGCAAACGATCTTGCGAAAACTGAATGAAGCAGTGGTTTTTGAAAGCTTTCTTCACAAAAAATTTGTGGGTCAAAAGCGATTTTCCCTTGAAGGGGGAGAGGCTTTAATTCCCGCATTAGACGTTGTAGCCGAATACGGTGCCACCTTTGGCGTAGAAGAAATTGTGATCGGAATGGCGCACAGAGGTAGACTCAACGTGCTAGCCAACATCCTCAAAAAGACTTATTCCGCCATCCTCAGTGAGTTTGAAGGGAAAGAATACGAAGACAACTTATTTGACGGAGACGTAAAATACCACTTAGGTTATTCTTCTGAAGTGGTCACAGAAATTGGCACTAAACTCCAACTTACCTTGGCGCCAAACCCTTCGCATCTGGAAGCGGTTGCACCTGTTGTGCAAGGTATTGTGCGTTCAAAAATCGACAACTACCTCAAGGATGAAGAGAAGATTATTCCCATCATTATCCACGGTGATGCCTCTATTGCAGGACAAGGAATTGTATATGAAATAGTGCAAATGGCACAATTGGACGGTTATCGAACAGGTGGAAGCATCCACATTGTGATCAATAATCAAATCGGATTCACAACCAATTATTTAGATGCCCGTTCAAGCACCTACTGCACCGATGTAGGCAAAGTGACCCTTTCTCCTGTGTTTCACATCAACGGTGATGACCCCGAGGCAGTAGTGCACGCTATGAAAATGGCGATCGAGTTCAGACAGAAATTTAAGCAAGATGTGTTCATCGATTTGTTGTGCTACCGAAAGTACGGACACAATGAGGGTGATGAACCTCGATTTACGCAGCCAACGCTGTATCAAGCCATTGCAAAACATAAAAACCCGAAGGAGATTTATGTGCAACGATTGATGGATGAAGGCAATCTTACTGCGAAAGAAGCAACGGATATCGAGAGCAATTTTAACGACCTTTTGCAAGAGCGATTGAGCGAAGCGAAAGAAACAGGAACAGCCAAAATTTCTAATTTCTTGGAAGCTTCATGGGAAGGAATTATTCCATCTAAAAGCTCTGATTTTTTAAGCTCGCCCGATACCACTTTCGACAAGAAAAAGCTCTTGCAGTTGGCTGATAAGATGAATAACCTTCCTTCTGATAAGCCATTTTTCAAAAAGCTTTTGAAATTGATGGATGATCGGAAAGCGATGGTCAAAGAAGACCGTCTCGACTGGGCGTTGGGCGAATTGTTGGCCTATGCAAGCATCTTGTACGAAGCCTATCCCGTGCGAATTAGTGGTCAAGATGTGGAGCGTGGTACATTCTCGCACCGTCACGCAGTGGTTACCCTCGAAGACAGCAAAGAAGAATACGTGCCACTGAAGAATCTTACTTCGATGCAAGGCGATTTTAGCATTTATAACTCACTATTATCAGAATATGGTGTGCTCGGATTTGAATACGGGTATGCCATGTCAAATCCCTATTCATTAGTGGTTTGGGAAGCTCAGTTTGGCGATTTCTTTAATGGAGCACAAATTATTGTTGACCAATTTTTGACAGCTGCCGAAGATAAATGGGCGTGCATGAACGGTTTGGTGATGCTGTTGCCACACGGTTATGAAGGACAAGGTGCGGAGCATTCAAGTGCTCGTCTCGAACGATTCTTATCACAATGTGCTGAAGATAATATTCAAGTGGTGAATTGCACGACTCCTGCCAACTTCTTTCACGCTTTGCGAAGGCAAGTGAAATGGCCGTTTAGAAAGCCATTGGTGGTTTTTACCCCAAAGAGTTTGTTGCGTCATCAAAAGTGTGTTTCTACTATGGATGACCTCGCAAGTGGAACGTTCAACGAAGTGTATGACGATGCTTTGATCACAAAAAAGAAGGTGAAGAAAGTGGTGATGTGCTCTGGTAAATTGTACTACGATTTGCTCGCAGCGCGCGAAGAGAATGGACGTGAGGATGTAGCTTTGGTGCGCATCGAACAACTTTACCCATTTCCGCAAAAAGCAATTGACAACGTTTTATCTTCCTATGACTCCAAAGTAGAATTAGTTTGGGCACAAGAAGAGCCAGAGAACATGGGCGCATGGAATTTCCTTCAGCGCGTGTGGAAAGGAGAAGGTTTGACCCGCGTGAGCCGTCACGAAAGTGGAAGCCCAGCCAGTGGATCGATGAAGCGGTTCCAACAACGACAAAAATTAATCATTGATACAGTATTCAACTAAGCATAAAAAGGACAAATAATGGCTGATATTATTGAAATGAAGATGCCCAGTCCGGGCGAATCAATTACGGAGGTTGAAGTAGCTCAACTGCTTGTTCAAAATGGTGATGTGGTTGAACTGGATCAGCCGATTGCTGAAATCGATAGCGATAAAGCGACCCTTGAGCTGAATGCTGAGGCAGCCGGTAAAATTGAATTCTTAGTTGGTGAAGGCGATACGGTAGAAATAGGACAAGTAGTATGCAAAATAGATACGTCTGTTAAGCCCGAGAAAAAACCCGATGCACCAAAAGCAGAAGCCCCGAAAGAAGAGTCTAAGGCTGTAAAGTCTGAAACACCAAAGGCTCAGCCTGCTGCAGCAGATGTTGACGTAAAAGCCACACCTGTAGCAAAGGCAATAATGAGTGACAATGGAGTTAGCGGAGCTAAAATTAAAGGAAGCGGAGAAGGGGGTAAGATTTTAAAATCTGATGTAGAGCTCTATTTAGCGGGTGGCTTCAACACTGCAAATGAGTTGTCAGGCTGGGGCGGTAATCGCGATGAACGAAGAGAGAAAATGAGTTCGCTGAGAAGAAAAATAGCGGAACGCTTGGTTTCTGTAAAAAACGAAACGGCTATGCTCACTACCTTCAATGAGGTGGATATGAGCTATGTAATGGACTTGCGCAAAAAGTATAAGGATGCTTTCAGAGAAAAGCACGGTGTAAACCTCGGTTTCATGTCTTTCTTTACAAAGGCAGTTACGGAAGCGCTGCATCATTATCCCGCGGTGAATGGGTACATCGATGGTCAAGAGGTAGTGTTTCATGATTATGCCGATATTGGAATTGCCGTAAGTTCTCCAAAGGGATTAATGGTTCCCGTGTTGCGCAATGCCGAACAAATGTCATTGGCAGAAATTGAAGGTGGAATTAAAGAATTAGCCATCAAGGCACGCGATGGTAAATTGAGCATCGATGAGATGACCGGAGGCACCTTTACCATTACCAATGGAGGTGTTTTTGGTTCGATGCTAAGCACTCCGATTATCAACCCACCTCAAAGTGCGATTTTAGGCATGCATAACATCGTTGAGCGCCCGGTTGCAGTGAATGGTGAAGTGAAGATTCGACCAATCATGTATGTAGCCCTTTCATACGATCACCGAATTATCGATGGAAAAGAATCAGTGAGTTTTCTTTACAAAGTGAAAGAGATGATTGAAAATCCTGCGTGGATGCTGTTCGGAGGAAAAGAGCCGGAAAAAGTGTTGCTCGGATTGTAACCCAATCAGCGCAGAAGGTTTATCAGTCCTGTGTATTCACGGGGTTTATCTTCATCGTCTTTGATGTTAATGATATAGGAGTACGATCCCAATGGGCAAATTGCTCCATTGTTCATTTGCGTGCCGTTCCATCCCAACGCAGGATCATTGGCGTTGAATACAGGGTGTCCCCATCGGTCGAAAATGAATAATTCGTAACTGTTGTAAACAAACACAGAAGGACGCCAAGTCTCATTTTTGCCATCTCCATTTGGTGAAAACGAGTTTGGAGCATAAAATAAGTAAGAAGGCTTTACGCGTATTTGTTGGTAGGCAGTGTCTTTACATCCGCTTTTGTGCTCAGCGATTTGAGATACCACGTAATTTCCCGTGTCAGGTAAGGTAAAATCATATTCCAACGATCGTGAAATATAATCATCGTCTAAGAAGAACTGCCAAGCTTGTGCATTGCTACTGTTGTCATACACCGTAAAGTCGGGATGATACATATCGGTAATCAGGCTCGATAAAGCAAAACCAGCACTTGGAGTATCGTTTACAACGATGTGTTTTTCAAAGAAAAGACGCACCGTGTCTATGCACATCGAGTCAGTAATCAGTCGTATAGCGAGGTCGTATTGTCCTACAGAATCTATTATAACACCTGCAGATAGCGAATCAGAAATGAAATTTGAATCAACAAACCAATGAACGTTGTAGTTATACGCATCAGCGGTGGCCGCAGAAAATTTATAGTTGAACGGTGCGCACTGTTCTTGCAATGAGTCAAGCAAACGCAGGGTTGGATTAGGAATTACAAATACGCTGTCTGTGTATGATTTTCGACAACCCAATTTTTGGTCTATGAAGTGAAGTGTAACGCTGTGATAGCCGATGGTGTCATATGTTTTATGTGCTGTTGGGAAAGTGCCATCGCTTATTTCTGCGGTGTCATTCCAAAATTCCCACCGGGCAGAAGTTGTTTCTCGATAGAATCCCTCGGGCACAAAGGTGTAATTGTGTCCGTCAAGGCAATCCGCAACAGGGCGCTCATAAAAGGGTTCTATTTTATGTTGTACGCGGTATTTTATTGCTGTTGTATCATTACAGACCTCACCGTAAGCAATTAAAGTAATGTCATAAATTCCTGTATCAGGATATTCGTAATAAGGGTTTTGAAAACTACTTGTATCATCAAGCGTAGTGTTGTCACCAAAATCCCAATGAAAGGAATCACCAAGCGTGCTCAAGTTAAAAAACTGAATATTGAACCCGATGCATTCCTCTAACAGACTATCAATAGCTGCTGCTGCATCCACTTCGCAATATGCTGTAGTTAACTGAAAGTCTCGTTTGTTCTCGCTGATGAAAACCCCATCTCTCCATTCTTGCACGCACACACCAAAAGCATATGTTCCCAATTGGGTGGGTCTGCCGGTGATAATACCCGTGAAAGTGTCAACTGTAAGGGCGGGAAAAGCTGTAATCTGATTCACATCGTCAAACCCAACGGCCCAAGGCACGCTTTGAAAAGGAGGTGGCACCGGAGTAGGGGCTGGGTTTTGTGCACTGCCTCCGTGATACGGCCTGCAAAAGCTGTATACTAAACTATCGCCATCAATATCTGTGGCTGAGTAGTCGAGATTCAAGTAAAGATCAGCGCACAAGGCAATCGGTGGGACGAACTTGTAGGATGGTGAACTATTGCAGGGTGCCACGGAATTGTCGGGAATGAAGGCGTAATAGGTTGAACCAATGTCTTGCACGTTGGTGATGTTGATGACGTTGGGTGGTCGGCAACACCGCTGATGAACTAAGGATATTCCGCCTTGCGGAATAATGATTTCGAATGTGTCGCTATAACTTGTGGTCGAAATACAAATATTAGGCGTGTCAACGAGGCAAGGAATGTTTTGCGCGAAGGGCAATGTGTCTATTACTCCAGGATGCTCAAGCAATAAGATGCCGAGTTGGGCATTGCTAATGCCGTGAAACACTCCGATTTGAACAGTTTCGTCAAAAGGTGCGCCATTACCATTGCAATCGCGGTACATTTTCAGCGTTACCACATATTGATTATTACCGATGCATTGATAGAACAATTCACCTCCCACAAGATGCCCTGCGTGCGCAGAGCCGCTCAAAATGAACATGAGGGAAACGAATAAGGCGCTATAAACTGCTTTTAATTGCAAAACAAAAACTTAGTCTTGCAAATTGGTGAAATGAATCGAGAATAAAAAGAGGAAATTAGAATGAGGCGGGTAATCCTATTATAATTCTTCGGCCACAACTTCCTTTACTTCCGGCAGCATTCGTTCAAATAATGCTTTGATGCCGGCTTTTAGGGTAACACTGCTCGATGGGCAGCCTGAGCAAGCTCCTTTCAATACCACGTTGAGTTTGCCTTCTTCAAACGATTTAAAATGAATGGCTCCGCCATCGCCTTCAACAGCTGGGCGAATGTACTCATCCAAGATTTCAACGATGCGCTCTTCGATGGGTGTGTTTGCTTTTGAATGATCTGTAATTCCGCTGAATATTTCTGAACCATCGTCTTCAGATTTGGCGTCAACGCCCTCTAGAAAAATTGGTTGACCAGCGTTGAGGTAGTTGCTGATGTATTCCCTCAATTCAAGCATCACGTCATCCCATTCTAAGCCGTCAACTTTTGAGAGTGTGATGAAATTTTGCGTGATGAACACCTTTGTCACAAATGGAAAACCAAACAGGCGTTGAGCAAATGGGGCGTATTTCGTTTCTGCCTCGCCATTGAATTCATAGATGGCACCGTTTTGAGCTAAGATGTGGTTCGATACAAATTTCATTGTGGCTGGGTTTGGTGTAACCTCAGCATAAATCATATAGGGTAATTTCTTTTCGCTCATGGTTGAATTGTTGGTGCAAATGTAGAATTCCAACAGCGTTGCACTAGCTTTGTTCTAAACAACGATTAATGGCAACTATTTTACCCGTAAATGGAATTTCACCTCAGTTTGGAAACGATTGCTTCATTGCTCCAAACGCTACTATTGTAGGTGATGTTGAGTGCGGTGACGAGTGCTCATTTTGGTTTAATGCAGTGGTGAGAGGTGATGTAAATAGCATTCGTATGGGCAATCGTGTGAATGTTCAAGACGGAGCGGTGATTCATGCTACATATCAAAAAACAACGGTCGTATTGGGGAATAATGTGTCTATCGGTCACAATGCTTTGGTTCATGGCTGTGAAGTGCATGACGATGTGCTCATTGGGATGGGCGCAATTGTTATGGATAATGTTGTCATCGAATCAAACTCGATCATCGCTGCAGGAGCCGTTGTGCTGGAAGGTACTGTTGTGAAAGCGGGGAGTTTGTACGCAGGCGTTCCGGCAAAGTTCAGGAAAGCTGTTTCTCAGGAAATGATTGATGGTGAAATTGCGCGAATAGCAGCTAATTACGTGAAATATTCGAGCTGGTTTAAATAGAAGGTTCAGAACTTCAAATAGGAAGACTGATAACGATCAACCCCAATTTTCTGTAGAAACATATTTAACACTTCAATCTTGGCATTGGTGAAAAACTCAATCGTACTGTCTTTTTCATTGGAAAGTAGGCTGCTCAATTCGAGCATATTCTTAGTTTGTCGTGCCACAGCTGCGCCAGAGTCAATGATCGTTACCCCATCGGGAACCATCGCTTTTATTTGATCAATCAGAAAAGGGTAGTGTGAACAGCCGAGTACAATATTGTCGACTCCTGCTTCTACCATAGGCATAATGTATTTTTTAAGCAAGTTATTGGCCTCGTTTAAATTTCCAGACTCAATAATTGGCACAAGACCTTCTCCTATGGTTTCGATGATTTCTACATTTCCACGAAATGCGGAAGACGTATTAATAAACAATTCACTCGCCAAGGTTCCTTTGGTGGCCAGTATTCCAATTTTTTTTGTGTTGGTGGAAATAGCCGCAGGTTTGGTGGCGGGTTCTATACCAATGAATGGAACATCATAATTTTCACGAAGGTGACCTATGGCATTTGTTGTAGCGGTGTTGCAGGCCACCACAATCAGTTTACAGCCTTTTGAAAGCAACAGCTCCGTGTTTTTAATGCTAAGCTCAATGATGGTTTGTTTGCCTTTATCGCCATAGGGTGCATTGAGCGAATCGGCTAAATAGATGGTCGATTCGTTAGGCAGTAGATGGTGAATTTCATTCCAAATTGACAATCCACCAACTCCTGAATCAAATACGCCTATCGGTGCTTCACTTTTCAAAAAAGCCTAGAATTAAAAAATCCCGATGAAAATCGGGATTCGTTTTATGGAGTGGCGATGCCTAAATCTGCTTTCACGAGCGGTAAAATATCATCTGATTCAGGTTGATAAAGCAGTGAACCTGAGCTCGTGTCGAAGACATAGGAGTATCCGTTTTCTTCAGCAACCTTCTCGATAGATGCTTTCGCTTTATCCAGAATGGGTTGGTAAACACTTCCTTCTTCTTTGGCTAAGCGCTGCTGCGCATTTTGTTGGAATGCTTGGATTCGCTGCTCTAAATTCTGAATTTCTTCGGCTTTTGTTTGAGCAATGATGTCTGACATTACCGCTTCGTTGGCTCGGTAGTCCTGAACCTTCGATTCCCATTCTGAAGACATTGCTCCCAATTGCTTTTCTAGCGTAGCGGCAAATTCTTCGAGCTTTTTATCGGCTTCCGCTTTTTCAGGCATGGCCTCCAGTAAAGCCTGAGAATCAACATGGCCAAATTTAGTTTTCGTTTGGGCTGTAATTGACGAAGTGATGATTGCCAAACTGGCGAGGGTAAGTACTATGTATTTCATGGCTAAATGACTTTAAGGTGCAAATAAACAGTATTAATTATTCGGTTCCTGCAGTAAAACCTAATCGCTGAAGAATTTCTTCACTTTGATCGTATTTTGGACTGGCATAAATAATGGCTGAGCTTGTAGCAGCTTTGTCAAAAATAACAGCATAACTCTTTTGTTCGGCCATTTTTTGCACTGCTTCGAATACTGATTCTTGGATGGGTTTTACTAATTCTTGGCGAAGCTTAAACAAATCACCTTCAACGCCAAATTTTTGCTTTTGAAAGTCTTTTGCTTCTTTTTCTTTTTGAATGATTTCCTGCTCTTTAACTTTTTTCATGTCAGGAGTAAGCAGGACTTGTTCAGCCTTATATGCTGTATACATGCTTTCGATTTCATCGTAGCGCGCTGAAATTTGCTTTTGCCACTTCTCGGCCTGCGCGTCAATTTCGGCTTGCGCCTCTTTATAAGCAGGTATTTGCTCTAGAATATAATCGGTATCGATAAACGCGTATCGCTGCGCTGCCATGTTTGAGCTTGCTGCAAGCGCAACTATCAGTATTAGAATTTTTTTCAATTTCATATTTTTTCAATTTTTATAAGTCTCCAAAATTCATGCCCATGGTAAAGTGGAATCTCGACCTTTGGGTGTCAAACGGTGGGAATCCAGTGCGTCCTTCTCTATCATCCAATCTGTACCCCCAATCTACGCCTAGTAAACCGAACATCGGTAAGAAGATGCGAACACCAAGACCGGCTGATTTGTAAACGTCAAAAGGATTAAAACCTTCGAATGAGCCCCAACTGTTTCCTGCCTCTACAAATCCAAGGCCATAAATGGTAGCACTCGGGTTTAGCGAGAAAGGATACCTCAATTCTGCCGTGTATTTATTGATTAAGGTAGCACCGTTTGTGGGTGATAGATTAGAGCCGCCATACCCTCTGAGTGAAATGATTTCTCTAGAATCGAGTTGATTAACGGCATTTGAGAATGGATCGCCTCCGAGGAAGAAACGCTCAAACGGAACCATGCCTACTTGTCGGTTATATTGACCTAAGACACCATAACCTACGCGGGTGTAAAGAACAAACTTATCAAAGAGCTTATTATATAATGCTCCTGTGAATTTCCATTTGTGGTATTCCAGCCACTTGAAGCGCTCTGCTGCGCTCAAGTCAGAGTAATCTTTGTTGTTGAAAAAACTATAGGGTGGCGCAAATTGGCCTGAGAAAGTAAACTCAGAACCTAATGTTGGGAAAATAGCTTGGTCAATAGAGCTTCGGGCAATTTTGAATTTTGCATATAAGTTGTAAACCTGACCTGTTGGAAAAGAGCGGTTGGCCTGATTTAGAAAAGTTTGGTTTTGAAAGGTGTATTGCTGTCCACTGATTTCAACAAAAGCGGTGAAATAGTCATCTGGCCATTTTAGCCTAGAGCCAATTTGAGCTGCTATTCCTCTTCGTTCGAAGAATGTTCGATTTACATTGAATACATACAGAGGTTTATCACGACCCCAAAATTCTTGCGTCAGACTTTCTGAACTCGTTGGCGCTCTTTTGTTTGCCCCCGTAGAAAAGAAGGAGTAAAATGCAGAAAGTGTCAAGCTTGTTGGCTTTTTACCGCCTAACCAGGGCTCTGTAAACGAAACGTTGAACGATTGAAAAGCAGGGCCATTTGTGTTGTATTGAACTCCAAACTTTTGACCATCGCCTGATGGCAGCGGACCGTTCCATTCTTTAGGTTTGAAAATATTTTTTGATGAAAAGTTGTTGAACTGCACTCCAACCGTAGCGATCAGAATCCCGCTACCATAACCACCTTGAAGCGTTAACTGATCGTTTGGTTTTTCTTGAACCATGTATTCAATGTCTACGGTTCCTGTAGTTGGGTCAGGGGTTGGAATTACATTCATATTCTCAGGATCGAAAAACCCAAGAACAGAAAGCTCACGCTGCGAGCGAATAATGTCTGCACGACTAAAGAGTTGACCTGGTCTTGTTCTTAGTTCACGCAAGACAACATAGTCGTTGGTTTTTGTGTTTCCAGTTACGGTAACTTTATTGATCCTAGCTTGTTGGCCTTCATACATTCTAATTTCCAAATCGATGGAGTCTTTTCCAACCAATATTTCCTGTGGGTCGAGTTGGAAGAACAAATAACCATTGTCCATGTAAAGTGATGTCACGTCTCCACCATTTTGATCCATGTAAAGCCGTGCCTCTAACTTGATAGGATCATAAACGTCTCCGTTTTTGATTCCGAGTGCTTTGGTCAACACATCGGATGAATACTTTGTGTTTCCAATCCATTTTATGTTTCGGAAATAGTATCGGTCACCTTCAGAAAGGGTTAAGTCTATATTTACCAAACTATTTCCTATGTCGTAAACCGTATCATTGATGACACGCGCATCGCGATAGCCTTTCTGATTGTATTTTGTAACGAGCACTTCTTTGTCGGCATCAAAATTATCTTGAAGGTATTTTGACGATTTAAAAATCCTCAGTTTCATATGATTTTGGCCATATTTCAGCAAGTGATTTGGAATCGAACGGATGTCACCAAATACACTTTTGATTACTGTTTTACTGAGTGTGTCTAAATGAAGAAAAGGTTTGAAATAGCTCTTTTCTTTTGTTTCTTTAAAGGTGCCTTTAACCTTTGCAGCGCTGAATTGAGTATTTCCAATCACATTGATGTTTCTGATCTTGACTTTTTTGTTTTTGTCGACAGCGATCGTCAGCATTACGTGATTCCTAAATAGACTGTCAACTTCTTGATTTACGGTAACTTCAGCAGAGCGAAAGCCTTTGTCTTCATAAAAGGCGTACACTTTATTTTTCGTAGAAATAACAAGGTTGTCAGTGACGATTTTTTCTTTGTAGAGATTGATTTTTTCCCTCAAGTCATCGGCTTCTGATTTGGAAACACCCACAAATTTAAATCGAGAGAGGCGCGACCTTTCGGTGATCTTAATTACGAGAAAGATCTTCTTTCCCTCAATGCGTTGCGATAAGAGCTGAACATCGCTAAACAAGTCTTGCTTCCAGAGTTTTTTTAAGGCTTCTGAGGTCTCTTCTCCGGGGATGTCAATTTTGTCACCTACGTTGAGCCCTGAAAGAAGCCTAATGGCACCCTCGTCCAGATTATCAGCACCTTCTACTGTGATTCCGCCAATTTCATAGGTTTTTGGCGCGCTGTATGAAAAAGAGGAAGATGAGCCTATGCGCACTTGGGCAATTGCTGTGAAAGCTAACAAGGCCAGCGAAGCCGTAAAAATGGAAGAGAGAAACTTGTTCATGAAACCTTTATACCTTAACCTGTTCGCTGGTCATACCAAATCTACGTTCTCTTTTTTGATAGTCTAAAACGGCTTGAATAAGGTCGATACCTCTAAAATCTGGCCACAGTTTTGGAGTAAAAATCAACTCGGCATAAGCCAATTGCCATAAAAGGAAATTGCTAATTCTCATTTCGCCACTTGTTCTTATCATCAATTCGGGGTCAGGAATTTTGCTCGTTGCAAGGTATGAACTAACCGTTTCCTCATTTATTGTATCGGGATCAACTTCGCCCTTTTTAACATCTTCAGCGAGTTTTTTTACTCCTTGAGTAATCTCCCACCTTGAGCTGTAGCTCAGTGCAAGAATTACTTCTAACTGTGTATTGTTTTTGGTCGCTTCAATGGCTCGTGCAAGTTCTCTTTGTGTTGCAGAGGGCAACGATTTAAGATCGCCAATAGCAGTAAGCTTGATTTTATTTTTCTGGAGGTTTTTAATTTCCTTGTTGATCGTGTTCACCAAAAGTTCCATAAGGGCATTCACTTCCCGCTGAGGCCGCTTCCAGTTTTCAGTTGAAAACGCGTAAAGAGTAACGTGTTTTACACCAATTCTAGCAGCTGTTTCTGTGGTGTCTTTAACAGCCTCCAGTGCATTTCGATGCCCGAAAATTCTCGGCTTACCGCGCTCTTTTGCCCAACGCCCATTTCCATCCATAATAATGGCAATGTGTTTTGGTATGGCGTCTTTATTTAATTGTTCTTCAAGTTCCATTTAAATCTAAAAAAAATGTCTCATGCTAAGATGAGACAATTTCGAGCGCGAAGATACTTAAATCCTTAGATGCTTGCACGATCCTTTCTTAGGGCCTAGACGCACTGCTAATGTCACTAGAACGTATGTGTAATAATCGTTTGTCACTGAATTTCCGCGTTGTGCGCCCCAATTTGTGCCATTAGGTCCTGACTGAACCAAACTGCGGTCTGAAATGTCTTGTGAGAGGCCTGAGATTTCAGATTGGAGCGGATACAAGCTGCTCACATCATCCAAGTAATCTGTGAACGTTTTTCTCAATCCCCAGTCGGTGCTGATAATAAGGCGGTCGTTAATGGCCAGTTTGAAGCCGAAACCAAATGGCATTGAAATACCATAGCGCAGGTAAGATTTTCCTTCAGTGGCAAGCGGCTGAAGCTCATAAACACTTCCTTCAATGATGGTACTCGGATTGAAATAAAAGCCAGAAATTCCAATAAAGGAGTAGGGGCTAAAGCGATGCTTATCGATTAAGGCATCAAAAGGCAGAAAGTTGAATTCTAACGTGGTTGCAAACTCGTACAAGGGAGATGAAAAATTCAAATTTCTGTTCGATTGAAACTGAGAAGAAGAGCGCGCATCATCTGCTGAAATACGTCCAATATTGAGTTGGCTTCTCAATGCGAATCTTTGATTGAGGTTCCTTCTTAAACTTATTCCGAAGGCTTCGTGCCAATATTTTTGGCTGAAATGAGCATAAGGGTTTAAGTCGCCATTGTACCAAGACACCCCACCACTAAGTCCAATTTCAAAATCTGTTTGACCAGATTTTTGTGCATTCGATGTGCCACAGATTAAGACTGATAATAAGATGAGGAGTACAGAGGTTCTCATGCTCGAGAAACGGTAAAATGACAGATTTATTCTGATACTTAGAATTTAGGTCGGTTGGTTTTCTTTGATGTAAACTTATAGTTCAAGGAAATAATCGCAAACATGCAGGTGTCATTGGTTGTGGCATCGCCTCTTTGCTGAGCAGGGTTAGTTGGAAATTGACCTCCCGCGGTAAATATAGTACCATCTTCTTGCACTACTGGAATAGCGGGATTAGAGAAAAATACGGCTGCCCGCCCAGTTTCAGAATCGATGCCTCCATTGGCGTTTGCTATGGCTGTTTCATCAAAATAGTAACCGCTCACGTCATCCATGTAATCCGTAAATGTGAACCTGAAATTATACTCTAACGAAATCGAAACATTTCTATTGATGCTGTATTTGGCTGAAATACCAAATGGAATAACAACGGCTATTCGTTTGTATTTATCGGGCCCGCCCGGCAGACCTTGGCCTTCGGTGCCCATTGGTTGAAGACTGTACCATTTACCGTTGTACTCTGCTCTTGGATTGAAGTAAATTAATCCTAATCCACCAGTTAGAGAAGCACTTAATCCACTTCCAATCGCACCTCTAATTCCGCGTGTTCTATACCTATTGCTCATTTTTTATCGGATGAAAAATACTTCTCCTTGACCTGTTAATTCAACTACAGGTGATCGAAACGTCAGGTTTCTGCTTTGGCGGTAAATGTCTCCTGCAAATCTGTCAGAACCATAAATTTGAGCATAAGCAAGTCCGCCTTTTGCGCTAAAAATCTCGTTCATTTTGTAGCGATACCCACCTGCGATAACATAGCGACTCGACTTTACATCAAAGTCCATAAAAAGATCTTGCGCTTCTTGTTTTCCGCCCCCAAGCTCGCCCATGAAATTGGTGCCACCTAAGCCACCCCAAACCTCATGCCTATAGCGCTTCCAGCGCTGTGCTTCGCTGAAATGCGGAATAAGAATCAAAATGAATAGAAGTAGGCTTACTAATTGTCTCACTACTAAGAAAGGCTTTCTCAAAGGTGCAAATATAGGTTTTTGACCAATGAGCAAGTTATTTTCTCTCAATTGCGTCTGTCATATCCCCAATGAAGTTTGTGCCTCAGAGTTTTGAGAAAGCTGTGCGATTTCAGGCGCACAAGGTTTATTTCAAAATCATTTTTCATAACGGTGATCACACAATCTTCATTAATTGTTGTTGAACGTGAGTCCATTGACATCAAGAAATTCGCACTTCGTCCTTCCATTTTTAGAGTGATTACACTTTGGTCGGAGATTAAAACGGGCCTTACCGTGAGGTTGTGGTTTGCTACCGGAGTAATGATGAAATTTAAGGAACTTGGCAAAATAATGGGGCCTCCACAGCTCAAAGAATAAGCCGTTGATCCCGTTGGCGTGGCAATAATAATTCCGTCAGCCCAGTAAGTGTTCAAGTATTTTCCATCGACATACACCTGAACCACAATCATCGATTGTGTGTCTTTTTTATGGATTGTGAGTTCGTTCAGCGCAAAATTTTCATCGCCAAAATGTTGCTCTTCGGTTTCGGCCTTCAACACTGTTCGCGTATCAATCATGTACGCTCCTTTTAACACCTGCGCCATGGCTTCTTCCATGTCTTCTAAATTGATGCTCGAGAGAAATCCAAGCCGACCAGTGTTTAATCCAAGAATTGGCAGTTTTGAATTTTTAATAAATGTAGTGGTGTCAAGCATGGTGCCATCACCGCCAATCGAAAGCATGATTTGATATTGTGAAGCTTTAAAATTCTCCTTGGTGTAAACATCAACTTGATTAGAGAGACCAATTTGTTTTTGCAAAAAATCTGCAAATGGCTGGTAGATAGCGTATTTGGCTCCATTAGAGTCGAGGAATTCAAAAAACTCAATGATTCTTTCATTGTGTTCTTCAGCGAATTCACGACCGTATATTGCGAATGGCTTCATCTATATTGGATTTTTAAAGTGGATGTAAAAACCAGGTTGACCTTGACGGTTAATCGAGCCTTCAAAACGAACCACCACATCATAGTAAGTAACAAAATCAAGACCGAGACCATATGCGTATTGCCATGTGTTTGCCAGTGGATTAATCGATGCATTAATTTGGTCTGAAACATAACCAGCATCTCCAAAGGCATTCAAAAATACGGAATAGTGGAACTTGTCGAATTTATTCGCCATACCGAAATCAAGATCAACGGTTTTTTTTTTGACGAGTTGGTATTTCAGGTTTGATTTATACGCTGCATAATGCTGGCCATCAATCACAACTAATTCGTAACCGCGCAGCGATGCACTGCCATATCCCAGCCCTCGTTGAAAGTAGTAAGGCACATTGTCGCTATCATAAAACGTGTACTTTCCTTTGATGCCTTGGGCAAAATACCACCTTCCTCCGAGGTGGTTGTGTAAATTAAACGTAAGCAAACCCAGAGTCATCATGATGTCGTTGTTGTGTATCAAACCGAAGCCATCTTGGTCAATACTAATGTCGAAAAGGTAGCCTTTAAGAGGGTAGCCAATGTTGTCCCGCTTTTCGCGCTTAAAACCATAATTGAAGTAAAAAAACTGCGATCGATTTCGGTCTAAAGGCAAGTACGAATCGTTGTAAAAATTTACCGTGTCGTGGATGATTATCGTGCTCAAACCAATCGCTATTCTGTGTTTATTGAAGAGGCGCGGCCTGAGCTCTATTTTTCCCTCAAAGGTGAATTCCTCTTGAATGAACTGTTGGTCTTTAAAGAAGAGTCGTTCGTTGTCGAAGGAAGCATAATTTACTTCTCTGTTATTCGCGTAAAACACTTTTAAGCCAGCGCCCAATGTGCGTTTCTTGTTGATTCCTGGCATTTGATAGTCGATTCCAATTTTGCGTTTCCACCCGTTCTGAAACTGAAGTGTGACTTTTTCTTGCCATCCTCTAAAGTTCATATCCTGCACGAAAAAACCATAATTGATTCGGTCGAAATCTTTGTTTTGCCACCAGCTATTGAAATTTGTTTCGGCCAACGAAAACACGATACCGGGCCAGATAAACCAACGCTCAGTAACCTTAACCACAATGATGATGCGGCCAGCGCTATGTGCCGAATAATTGATGTCAATAAAGTTAAAAAGGGAGGTGTTGGTGAGGGTTTGAATACTTTTTAACTTGAGTTCTTCAAACTGCTCTATTGCTATGCTATCGTCAATTTGAAAGGAAAGCTCTCTCAGGACAACATACTCCTTTGTGCGTTCGTTACCGAGAACGATGATGTTTTCAACCTTGACCTTTTCTTGTGCTTGCAGCCGAATCAGAGGCGCTATGCCGAATAAGATGACGATTAAAATCAGCCTCGGCATGCCAAGAATTTAAATGTTCAAGAAATTCATGAACGAATCAAAACGGTCTTTCAAATCGTCATTAAAGTCGCTGCTATCTTCAAAATAGGTAATCGCATATTCATGGCGTTGGAGCGCTGAAATGATTGACCTGATGTCGATCGTATTGACCTTGATGGTCAACTGCATTTTTGTTGAGTCGGGATGCGAGGTGATAAAGGTGCCTAGAATTTTTGTGTTATTTTCTTCGATGATCCGAGCGATGGATTCAAGCGAGTAATCGTTTTGGTTGAGTTCTAAAACAATGATTCCGCCTGGGTTATTCGCTACGGGCATGTCGGCAATTATCTTCATCAATTGAGCAATGGTGATGGAGCCAACGTATTTTTCATTGTTATCTAACACAGGGATGATCGATAGTTTTTGATCGTTGACCACCTTTACTACTTCAAAAATGTGCTGGCTCTGCTTTACAAAAGCGGGATTGAGTAACTCAAGATAGCTTCCAACTTTTTCTCCCAAATCGGCCATGCCCAATACATCGCTTTCCGAAATCGTGCCTAAGAAATTATTATTCTCTACTACACTCAAGTGGGTAATCTTGAAGTCATCCATCCATTGCAAGGCGGTTTCTCCGGTATCACTCTTTTGAAGCGGTGGGATATTATCTACGATCAGTTCTTCGGCTAACATTTTATTTTAACTCTTTCCTAGTAAAGACGGGGAAATCCGTTCATTTGTAAGGCAAATGTAGAATTTTGAATGACCAAGCTTAGTGTAAACATAAATAAGATCGCCACGATTCGAAATGCCCGTGGTGGCGAGGTTCCGAATGTGGTACTGGCAGCACAGCGCATCGAATCGTATGGGGCAGAGGGAATAACCGTTCACCCGCGGCCAGACCAGCGGCATATTATATTCAACGATGTTGATGAACTCGCCAAATCTGTCACAACTGAATTCAATATTGAAGGATTTCCGAGTCGCGATTGGCTTGATTTGGTCATTAAAGCCAATCCTGCGCAAGCCACTTTAGTGCCCGATCCGCCAGGAGTGCTCACGAGCAATGCGGGTTGGAACACCTTGCAACACGGTGCCTTCTTAAAGGAAGTATTAATGGAGTTGAAATCGCATGGAATTCGCACCTCTGTTTTCATCGACCCTGATCAACGCCTGATTGATGGAGCAAAGGACGTGGGCGCTGATCGCATTGAACTCTATACCGAATCGTATGCGACTAATTTTCTGAATGGTAAAGAAGCAGCCGTGAAGCCCTTTGCGCTGGCTTCAAAACACGCGCATGAGATCGGACTAGGAGTTAATGCTGGACATGACTTGAGTTTAGAAAACTTGCAGTTTTTTGCATCGTCTTTACCATCGCTTGATGAGGTTTCCATCGGTCATGCACTCATTTCAGATGCGCTTTATTTCGGATTGGAAAACACAGTGCAGATGTATTTGTCTAAGTTGGTATGAAGCTGAACTACAAAACCTTTGGAGATGGCAAACCGTTGATTATTCTGCACGGATTAATGGGCATGCTGGACAATTGGCAAGCGCCAGGAAAAGAACTGGCTGAGCACTTTAAAGTGTACATCGTTGATTTGAGAAATCACGGCCATTCTCCGCACAGTGACGAACACTCTTATGATGTGATGGCCAATGATGCAGTAGAACTGCTCGATGATTTGGGACTCAATAATGCATATATTTTAGGCCATTCGATGGGCGGTAAAGTGGCGATGAAATTGGCACAAGACCACCCCGAGCGTGTTGAGAAATTGATCGTGGCAGATATTGGTCCGAGGTTTTACAAGGTGCATCATCAAACCATTATCGATGGATTAAAAGCTGTGCCGCTCGATAACATCGAGAAGCGCACTGATGCAGAGCGCTATATAAAAGAATACATTCCAGAAGCGGGAATCAGGCAGTTTTTAATGAAGAGCCTCTACCACAAAGACCGACACCACTTTGGTTGGCGATTTAATCTTGACGCCATTCATCGCAACCTCGACCGCATTGGCGAAGCAGTGGATGGCATGGATTTTCAAGGCCCAACAGTCTTTGTCCGTGGGGCTAATTCAAATTACATCCTCGATGAAGATTGGCCCGACATCAAACTCCTTTTTCCTCATGCATACCTCGTAACCATTGAAGGTGCCGGACATTGGCTGCACGCTGAAAAACCTGAGGAGTTTATCGAAGCGGTTCTCGAATTTCTTCGATAATTACTGTTTGATCAGTCTGAAATTTTGACTTGTGTTTTTCTCGTGTGTTGAGAGGATTAAATGATAAATGCCAGTTGGCAAATCACGCACATCGATTATTTCTACGAAGCGTAAGTCTTGTTCAAACACCATTCTTCCTTGCGCATCAAACATTTTCAAATGGCTTGAAACATCTTTATTTCCTATGGTCAATGAAGTGATAGTAGGATTTGGATACATGATCCAATGGTAATTGTTATTAGCGTTAGAAATTCCGATTGTAGTATCGCTGGTGTCGCCAGGAATGACCGGAATGACGCTTGTTCTTGCTAAACAACTGCTATCGGGATTGCTTCGATAGCTCATCGTTTTGAAATCTATGTAACATACCCACTGCGCGCTATCAACAAAGGGGTTGCGGTTGCCCTGAAGCGAGTCTAAATAATCGTTTCGTGCGTGTTC
The DNA here is from genome assembly GCA_018401875.1 of Salibacteraceae bacterium. Classification (GTDB taxonomy): domain Bacteria; phylum Bacteroidota; class Bacteroidia; order Flavobacteriales_G; family Salibacteraceae; genus SHAN690. Next base: position 117,120 of record JAGYJZ010000005.1, on the reverse strand, counting down.
GTAACCGCTCGGTAAATCGTTGAGGTGCCAATTCACCAATACATCTTGGCGCTGTTGCGGACCATTACTCAGTAAGTTGTCAAAGGCCCAATTGTTTGTTTGGGCATTGTTGTAAGTCGTCATCATATAGAAAATTGCCCTTGCTGCGTCTCCTTTTTGTCCTTCACGTGGCTCATAAACGGTGTTGCCAAAAGCATCCGTGCCTCTTTTTCCTTCGCCTGATGATGAGGTAACAGTTATTACTTCACCCAATGGATCGTTGCTTCGCTGACCGTTTGAAAGCGCTCTGGTGGGGAATAGATGATGAAAATCTTGGTATTCCGGAGTGCCAGAATTCCCAACACTCGGCATCCAACTGGCCGGCAGGGTATGTTCTCGGTTCAAACTGGTGGTCGGTGTCCACGCAAATGGCGGAGCATAAACCACCTGTTCATTGCTATACACGCAGGTAACAACGCGTTTGTTATCAACCGTGTCGCGTGCCACAAAGCGAGGAATCATATCAGGGCCATAGTTGCTGTAAAAGCGAACCATGTGCGGATTGATTACATCGTGCAGGTCTTCAACAAATGTTGGTTGCGAGGCGTCAATTCCAGCATAGTAGTTTGGGTCTTGCATGCTGGCAAGCGGAGTGATAATTTCCCCTGAAAGCGGGTTGTCGTTTTTGTAATTGATGAATTGGCCATTGCCATTAAACGCATACACTTCCACATAAAAAGTGTCGTTGGCCGTGGCTTCGTTGAGAAAAAATGTTGTGTTAGTGCCAATGTAGGCCACCTTCGCATTGCCTAAGCCTTGGCCCTTTTCGTAGGATACGCCATCAACCAATGTGGCAGCGATTGGGGTATTCTTCTTGAATAAAACTATGAATCCATCGGCAATACTCGGGGTGAAACTGGCACTGACGCGGTAAGTTTTGAGCATTCCAACGGTTAAGTTGCTTGGATTATCACTTGGCTCACTGGCGCCACTTCCTCCAATTCCATTTAATTCGATGGTGTATGGGTTTTCATTCGGATCATCATTGACAATAAAGATTGTGGCGACTCTGCTGCCTGCTGTTGATGGCGAGAAATTAACTGCGAGCGTGTCGTTGCTTAATGCAGCAATGCTCGAAGGAGCAGAGGCAACTGAATAATCGCTGGCAGCGCTGCCTGTAAAACTGATATTACCTATTGAAAGAGGGCTTCCCGTTCCAAGGTTCTGAATACCAAATTTCAGAACTTTGGTTGAACCGAGGGTTTCTGCAAATTGAACTGAACTGTTGTCTGGCACATCGTTGCCTAAAAACTGCACATTGATTTCTTGTATGGTTGGCACATTTGCTAAGATTTGAACGTTGTCAATTCCTGCATTCGTTCCTGAAATTTTGTTGGAAAGGATAAAGCGGATGTAGCGTGAATTGATGTTTGGCAAGTCGGTAAACATCGTCCATTGGTCTGTGAATTGCCCTGTTGCAAAGGTGTGCATGGTGCTCCACGTTGTGCCGTTTACTGATTCTTGCACTTCAAGTGTTCCAGAAAAGGAGGGCGTTCCGTAGCTTTTTAAATGGTAAGAAACAGCTCCAGGTTCGTCAAAAAAATGGATGGTGAAATGGTGGTCTGTGGCTTGCAATTTTCCTGCAACTGAGGTTGTGCCATTGTTGTCCATCAATCCTGAACCGTAGTTTGCGGTGGTGTTGGTGCTCCATCCCGCTGGTAACGTGGCGGGTGAGGTTACAAAATCCCACGAAGTTGGTAGTGTGGTTTGGCCGATGATCAGCGAAGCACAGAACGTGAATAGGAGAGAGAAGTAGATGTGTTTCATAAAAGTTTAATCGATATCGGTCGTTAGTTTAAATCGCAACAGTCTGCCATTGCCTTGATCAGTGACGTATAAAACACGGTCGAGGTATGCTACTGCTGAAGGTTTGTCAAATTGCATAGCGCCTTGGCCAGTGCCACCAAAGGATGCGATGATATTTTTTGTTTCGGACGAGCCCGGAGGCGGGTTTACGCCTTCCCAGCCGCGGGTTGTGAATTGATAAACCGAGTCTTTCGCATCATCCACCACAAACAAGTAGTTCGTTCCATCGCCCGTTAAAGTCATGTCAACCGGATTTTCGAAGCGGCCTGATCGGTACAAGAAATCATTGGCTTCTGAGGTATCTGTAAAATCCAAAAGCTCTACTTCATACGAAGAACCAAAATCGGTTTCAATAAAGCGGATAGACTGCACCTTAATGGAAACACCAGGGTCAGCCATGGCAACAAAGAAATTACTCGAAGTGCTCACCGATGGGCTTTGACGCGGTTTCGTGAGCGTTGTAATGCACAGAGGAGTTTGAAAATAACCGCGAAAAAATCCTGAATTTGTGCTTACAAATACATTCGAAACATAGGTATCGTCTTCATTGAACAACACGATGCCATCGTCTGTTCCGCCCACTTGATTTTCATTGTCTCTAGGACCAATACGCGTGGCGTAAAAACTATTGTCGCCCATAATATCGATGGATGTAAATTTCACTTCCTCATCGATACTGCTGAAGCTGGTTTTGAAATAAAATGGATGCACAATTTTGTTTGCGATTTGTGCATTCTTAATTCCGTATCCCAGAGCGCTATTTAAGTTCAATCGGTAAATTGCTGCCAGAGTGTAATCAGCGTCATTGATGGTAGTATCGTGCTCAGCAATGGCCAAGATGTTCATCTGACGATCTTGCACAATCTTCCTTACGCCAGCTAGTCGATACCTTCCTTGCTCTCTGCCACTTTGATCAAAGGCAATGATTTCTTCGCTGCCTGCATCTACCACGTAAATCAGTTCATCAAAACCAGCCACCACATCAGTAGGTTCAAAAAAACCATCTATAATGGGCTGAATAGGCACATATGCTACATCGCGCGCCTGAAAAACGGGAGCGTCAATGAAGGTGAGGTCAGTTTTTTGACCAAAAAATCCTTCACATGAAGTGAACAGTAAGGCAGAGAAAAGTAAGACGATTAGGTTTTTCATTCTCTTTTGTCATTGTTAAACATGAAGTCGAGGCCAAACACATGCAATGTGCCTAGATACTGCGTGGCATTTACGCCATAATTGAACATCATGGTATTTCTGCCAAAACGAAGCTTATAGCCGAGTCCGAGCGTAGGTAAATTCTCTCCAGCTACGTTAATTTTATAGCCTGCCCGTGCATAGAGCAGTTTCTTGAACTCGTACTCAACACCAAAACGTAAATTTTCACTGTTGTCATTCGGGTGTTCCAATTGAATGGCCACCATCACACTTTGATCGTTTTTCTGAATGGGCTTCATCGAGGCACCCAGTCTGAAGATTGTTGGGACTGAATACTGACCAACTGAAACGGGCTGTCGGTTAAATGACTCTACAATATCATTGCCCGTTAGACCTGAGTTTCCACCAAAATTTTGAATGACAATTCCAAACTTCAATTCTTTGATATCGGTGGTGTAAAGAAAGCCTAAATCTGCCGCCACAGTAGTGTTTGAGTATTGTGCCAGTTGCTCATGAATTACTTTAATGTTGGTTCCAAAACTAAAACGGTCTGAGAGTAACTTGGAATAGGCAACTCCAGCTGCAAATTGATTGGCGTAGAAATACTCGCCTGTTCCTTCGGGTTGAAATTCTGTGCGCACCTTCATAGCACCGCTGCTCAAATAGTTGAGGTTGAAACCTATGGCGCTTGTGCTCGATTTTAAAGGAACGATGGTGCTGAACCACGATTGGTGAATTCCCGCACCGATCATTAGGTCTGATGCAGCTACGTGTATTCCTTCCAACTGCGACATTGAAGCCGTGTTATGTGCCGTTGACATTCCGTCTGCCGAAAGCGTCAAGTTTGCTCCGCTCAACGCCATCGATCGCGGACTAATATCATTCTTCAAAAAGGACAACGTAGAAACGCCTGCGCGCTGACCACCTAAGTTTGGCAGTAACTGCGCTGATGCGTTCAATGCAAACAAAACAAAGGCAATATGTGCTAGTATTTGCTTCATCAGAATTTGAACGATAATCCGTAAATAATTTGCCGTGGCGCTGAAAAACGCGCAGGATCTGTGGGTGGCGTACTTCGATCCAATGGGTCAGGATAAGCTAGGTTTCTCCATCCATCGGGAACGTCATCACCAATTTCATACGCGCGACCCGTCACTGGATTTACAATTTGAGCATTGCGCCTATTGAAGATGTTCTTCACCTCGATACTCAAAGAAACACCACGGCCTTTTTTGGAAACGAAATCTCTTGATAGTCTGAAATCTATCCACGACCAGTATGCTCCAACCTCAGCGTTGGGGTTGGCATCGTCACGGATATAGATCGGTCTTCCGATGTCGTTTGTTCCATTGAATGTATGAGGTGTATAGCGTAATCCTGATTTATACGTTCCCGTAACAAATAGTCGAAATCCCTGAAGTGGAATTTTTCCGATTGAAATGTTACTGTCTGGTGTAAATATTACTCCAGCCTTAAAATCCCAAGGTCTATCCCAAGCCAAGTATTGCTCCTTCGTGGTGTTTACAAAACCAGTTTGAACGATTTGAAGCAAGCTCTCTGCTGCAGAATTTGATTTTCCTGTGGCCGATTGATAGGTGATGTTGGCAAATGTGCGCACGAACTTCCCTATTCTGTAATTAACGCCCAATTCTAATCCGATGATGCGTGCATAGTCTTGATTGATCGATGTGGTGCGATCCACCAAACGGCCTGTTTGATCTCTGAGCACAATGGTGCGCGTAACGATATAGTCGTATTTGTCATTGTTGAAGGCCGTAAAGGTTACCCCCAACTTTTTGGTCACTTGGGATTTGATGCCGAGCTCATAAGCCACTGTAGTTTCGGGCTTAAGGTTTGGGTTTCCGATCCGCGATAAATAGCCGCGATCTTGATAGACAGGATCAAGGCCCGCATATACAAATCGCGGATGAGGCAAGTTCATGCTGTGTCCGTAATTGAAGTATAGCACATTGTTTTCTGTCACGGGAAAGGAAACGTTGAGTCGTGGTAATATGCGTGCTTGAAAGCGTTTTCCTAGCACACCAAACGTGCGATCGGTGTATTGCCTTCGCACTTCATCTAAAATCAGTGCATCGGGATTTTCGATGGCATCATCAACAAACGACCCAAAGGCCCAGTAGTTGATTCGCACTCCTAACGTAGCATTGATTCCCTTGTAAACGATGTTGTCTTCTGCGAAAAAGCCTCCGTTGGTGGCGTTGGCGTTCCAAATATCATTACTCGATCCAACACTGATGGATGGCGTAGTAAGCGTATCGTTGATTTGAATGGGAGCACCAACCCACGGGCTTGAAACATCAGCCCATTGGTATTGGGTTTCTTTGTGCTCTTGGCCGAATGTCCATTTGTGAATTTTGCTGTCGGGATAGAAACTGATTACATTCTTCACCGTGTATTCCTGCACATAATGGTCGTGCCACACCCTGCTGATTCCATTGTTGTTCACTAAACCTGAAGGTGCGTTTACATAAATAATCGAATCTTGAGGGTTAAACAGCGTTACGGGATCTGTGATAATGCTTTCTGGGTCGTAAATCTGATCGATGGTTTCAGACCGAAATGGCCGTCCGTTGGCATCGGCACGTAAGTTTGTGAAAAGCCTACCTACGTTTGATTGAACCGACCATTTGTTGTTTGGAAACGAGTAAGTCATTCCTAAAACTGAGAGGTTCGACTGATGCGTGTATGTAGTGGCATTGTCTAAATTATTACTGAACTCATACTGATAACCCGGCTGAACAATGGCATCAAATCCAACGATTTGAAGACTTCTCGTATTCTGATTGATATTGAGCGAATGCTGATTGGTGAAAAAGAGCTTAAAACCTGGACGCACCGTATATGCGAGTTTTAAGGTGTGCGACCAACTGTTGTCTTGGCGAGGAGCCCACAGCGAGTCGTTCTTGGTGAATAGTGACGAGTGCAGCTGATTGGCTTCTTCGTCAAAATATGTGTCGCTTAAGTTTACTGAAGCGGAAGTGAAGAGCGTGAGTTTCTTTTTTGTGCCGGGAATTGGAGTGGCTATGGTTGCTTCCCAAATATCAGTATTCCAAGCTGTTCCAGTTTTTCTATTGGTCATGTAATTGTCCGTCAGCCAGCTGCCGCTCACTTCCAACTTGTCGCCTCCTTCGCGAATTTCGGTGGAGATCACACCCGAAGAACCATCGCCATATTGCGCTCCAGCGCCACCTGTAATTACTTTGACATCTTGAATGGATGATGAACTTACATTCACGCCAAAACCTGTTCCTGCCAGTGGGTCTTTTGCGGAAATACCGTCAACCACATACTGGGTTTCGTAAACGCGTCCACCACGAATCTGAATTCCGTCTGGATTTTCACTTACCCCGGCTTGCATTTTCACCACATCTTGCACATTTCTTACCGACATTTCCTTGATGTCGTCTTGCGAAATTCTGATTTCAGACTTGCCACTTTCAAGGTCGATCACTTGCTCGCCAATAATGATTACTTCATTAAGGGTGTTTGATCGAAAGCTGATTTTGGAGTCGAGGGTTTTGACTTCGCCTTTCTTCAGTGTGATACCGTTATAGATTTGATCGCTGTAGCCGATGAACGTCACTTTAACAGAGTAGTCGCCCGGTTTAATGTCTTTGATTTCGTACTTTCCGTCCATATCGGTGCTCGTTCCTTTGTAGGTTCCTACCAGAGCCACCGTAGCTCCAGGAAGTGTTTCGCCCGTTTCTTTGTCGGATATCACTCCTTTCAAAGTAGCATTTTGTGCAACTGCGAAATTGATCGTGCAAAGAACGATCGCCAAAGCGCTCAATACCTTGAAAAGGCTCATCTGAAACTGCCGTATGCGCTGCTTACCAGTTGAATTCGTCATTGTAAACTTTGTCAAAGAATTGCTGCACGGCAGTTTGATCTAAATTCAATTTGTGCAGTTCAACCGTCATGAAAATGAAATTTGTATTTCCATTGGATGAGCGCTTTACGGCTACATTTTTCGGCCCTTCCCAGCCGTTGTTTTTGGTGAGTTGGGCGGTGTAAAGCACCGTGGCATCGCTCGATGGATAGAAAGGATCGAGGCCCGAAATGAATGACGAGCAAGTAAGATTTGGGAACGATGGATCAACCGCTACCACCATCGAATCTATCGGTAGTCTGGCCAAGCCAACAGATGAACTAAAGCTGTCGATCGGCAGTATTCCATAAAGGCCACTCGATTGATCGTAGTATGCAGGAAAGCTAGCATTGATGAATATTTTCCCACCGACATTTACATATTCTTCAATCGCACTAGAGGCGAATTCCAAAACAAGTTCATCTGCGTTGGTTTGCACATTCGTAAAAGTCACGTCATTGGCGGTCATCAACACCTGATCGTATTGTCGGAGTAACAAACTAAGTGTTGGCGACCAAATTTTAGGTTGATTTTTAGCATTGCTAGCTACAAAATCAATGAAATCGAAACCAATTCCTGCGGCCGTTAGGTTTGAAGCATAGAAGGCATTTGGCCGAGCTGAATTGGCGCCAATCACTAATAAATCATGTGATTTTTTCGTGATGTAAATACTCGATATCGTGTCTTCATCGCTGATGGACCCCGCGATGTCGATGGCTCGAATGTAGAAGTCATTCAATGCATTGAGTTCCATGCCTGAAATATCAGGTCCGACTGTATTCGGGTCATAATAGATACTTGATATAACCGTCCCACTTTGTTCGGGTGTTTTCGGTACGATGGCAGCCAATGCTCTGTTTGGACTGATGTCAACCCATTCGCCATCGTTGATTTTCAGTTGCAACTGCTTTAAGGTTTCGTTGCCATCAGCGTCTGTCGCGTCCCAGGTTAACGTTATCAAATTGAACGAGGTATCAGAAGGAATCAAGTCTTCGTTAAACGCTACTTCAGGTGGCGTGTTTTTGAGTGGGATTTTGAGGTAGGCGGGTGACGCATCGGCTTTGTATTCATTGTCGATGGCTCTGATATAGAAGTCAATATCGAGTGTGTCGCTGCCGGCTGTAATCGAGAAAAGAAAAGTGGAATCTTGATTTTCAGTAAAGTACCATGTCTCTTGGTCAAAGCTGAATTCGTATCCTATAACGTAGCCGTCAGGATCGGTACCATACCAACGCAGCGTTACTAAGCTGTTGAGCCTGTTTTCACCCGTGAGGTTGAATGCTTCAACTGCTGTGATTGTTTCTGGTGCGAGGTTGTCCTTTAAGTCATCCTTCTTGCAGCCATTGAAAAAGATCAAAGCGCAAAAAGACAAGCCAAGAATTGCCTTGACGAACGTAGGTTTCATTACCAACTTGTCTTTTTGCACCTGAAGATCTCCGTTTCGCTTATTGCTTTACGATTTGCATCACGTCAACTGTGCTGCCATTCGCGTTTACTTCAAGTATGTAGTTTCCTGCATCCAATGAAGAAAGATTAAGCGTCTCAATAGAACGACTCGTCATTCGCTTGAAGATCTCTCTTCCGTTGAGGTCATAAATGGTGATGCTGTACACTTCATGATCAACAAAATCAGTTTTGATGGTGATCATGTCTGATGTTGGATTCGGGTAGATCAATGTTTCAATGGCTGAAATGGTGTTTTCTTCTACTCCTACTGTAACGCACGCCTCGCTTGAATCAACGTAGATGTATTCAACTGAAGTTGCAGTATCAGCAGCTCCGTCAACTGAGTTTTCAGCGATTAAGCTAACGTTGTACCATCCGCCAACAGTGTAAATCTGCATTGGATCTTCGTCTGAAGAAGTTGTTCCGTCACCAAAATCCCAACTGAATTCATCAGCGATCACTGAAGACATATTCATGAACTGAACCGTATCGTTCACGCAAACTTCCACCAAACTTGAAGTGAACATAGCCGTTACAGGAGCATCGCCATAACCAACAATGTCGTGGTTGTTTCTTGGAAGTAATTTCATCGCGCCAAAGCTGTAGTAGAAAATACCCGATATACTTTGCATGCTGTGACCGTAATCTACCACATATGGATCTACATTTAAGTTGTTTACCCAAAGCGAATCGTTGATGTAGGATACGTAAATGGAACTGTTTCCAGCTGAACGACCCGCAATAACGCGCACTCCTGAAGCAGGATTAAATACATCTGTACCAATACGGTATTCAGCATAGTTGTTGCTTGTTACTGCGTCAGCGTTCTTTTCTACAACATAAATTTTATCTCCGGCAGATGGGTTTTCAAATCGCACCAACATTCCTTCATATTGCTCTTGAGTGGCACCATTATAAACACTAAACGAATCAGGATTTAAAACGAGTGGATTGATCGATCCTGAGCCTGTAACGTTTACAGAAGCGATATCCGTAAGGGCTGTCATTCCGAAACTTTCGGTTACCACACCTTCTACTTCTACTTTCTGTCCGCGCTCAAGTTGGCTGATGGTTGAGCCTTGTTGCAACCACAATCCTGCAAAGTTTAATTGGTTTTCTTGCTGAATGTAAACATAGCCCAAATCGCCTGTATCACTTGAATTCACGCTTGATGTTACCACACCTTCTACGCTCACACTTTGACCTAAATAAGGACTAATGCCATTGGAGTATGGCGTGTACTGCACATCAAAAATGCTGAGCCCATTGTTGCGAACGCGGTATAAATACGTGTTCACAGATGGGTCATTGTTTGGCAGTTGCGTTACTTGAGCACTGTCGTCAGTAGCAGTAATATACCAACGCACCAAGGTGCCATCAGCTTGCGCAGGAATAGTAGCTGTGTACGTTTCTCCTGAAACAAAAGTAATTGGTACAGTAGAAAAACTTCCTCCTGAAGCGCCCGTTGCGTAAGCAATGTTGGCAGAAACAATAACGCCATCGTTGTCAGTAATATCAGCTGTTACAGTAACCGTTTGACTTGACGTAGGAACCAGTGGCGTACGTGCAATGTTGAAAATACGTGGAGCAGAAGCGCCATATACGTAGTCGCTTTCTTGGAAAGGATACAGCTCATAACCTCTGCCATTGAATCCAGGACAGTTGTTTTTGCTGTGGGCAATGATTCCTCTAATTGTATCCAATTGATCACCAACGTTTGGCGCCACAAAGTTTCCACCTTCACCGGGTAGTTTTTGAACCAAGAACCGGTCAGAAACATTCACCACGTTACCGAATTGATCTTCGATGTTAAAACTCACACGCGAACCACCGCTGAAAAAATCAACCGATGCGACCGTGGCACCAATTATTTCTACATAAGATCCTTCCCATTGCTCACCCGTTTCCAGTAAATTGTTCCTGTCATCATCGTTTAAATCAGAAATGTTCACTTGTATTGGGTAAATGGGTTGGCCTTGACCCAAAAGTGTGATGGAAGTTCCTGCAAGAGGAACGATTTCTGTTTCTCCGTTGAAGTCTTCGATGTAACCAATAACCTCAACTGAATCTCCTGCGATGAGGTTATGAGGGTCTTCAGAAACACTTAAGCTAGAGAATTGAAAAACATCGAGACCTTTGAATGGCCCGCCATTTCCTTGTTGGAGCCAAAAGTTCTTGTGTCCGTTTGGATTGCTTGCGCCACTTGGCACTGCTAGGTTGCCGTCCATGACCACTTTAGCGCGAATAATTACCGTATCGCCCAAATAGAATGTTTGGTCGTCACAGTTTCCGAGGGCAGTAGGTGTTACCGTTTGAATATCTTCAATTGTAACTACAGGATATTGCGCCTTGACCACATTGATGGTGCTCAGCACAAGGAGTAAAAAAAGTAAACGTGTTTTCATGTTTGATGTATTTATTCTTGTTTGTTATTTTATTACGACAAATTTTTCTTTCCAAATTTCACCCGAATTCAAATCTTCAACAGAAAAGATATAGGTGCCTCGGGCAATGATTTGAGCGCTTTCGCTCAGTAGATCCCAACTGTGTTCGCCACCCGAAAAAACGGTTCGTTCTGAATCGGAGTAGGTGCTGTACCAGCGGATGTCTGTTCCGCTGTAAGTCGGGTCGTGTTGTATAGTCTTGATCAAATCACCCGACAACGTAAATACTCTAATGATGCATCGCTCAGGGAGGTTTGCGAATGTGATTTTACGATCTTCTTCAAATGTTGAACGCCCTTCCCATGAAGCACCGCTGTAATATGGATTGGGATAGGCAAATGGCTTGAGTAATTCCAAGCTGTCTTTCAATTCTTGATTAAAAACGGCTTTCAATGGAGTAGTTGGTTTGGCGTATTGATCAAATTTTTCATTGACATTAGTACCCGGAAAAACCCGCCACGTATTCGCCAGTTTCGAACTTTCTAACGATTCCAACCCGCTTTCTTCATCACCGCGGTCAAATGCCGTAAGTGATAGAGCGTATTGCCACCCGTTCACCAAATTATCAATGGAGTATTTGTAGTAATAAAGGTTAGAGTCACCATCAAATCGGATGGGTTCTTCCACTGCTATGGAAGCCAAACTGGTTTCGTAGAACAAACCATTTCCTTCAATGTCGTAGGTTGAAATCAGTTTAAGGTCGTTGCTCAAATCTGCCGACCGAGTCACATCATAACCCAATTTTGTCAGGAATATATTGTAGCCTTCAAAGTCTTTTTCTTGGGTGATGGGATCAACCGATTCTTCTGAGTTTTTTGTCCAATACACGTCAATTCCTTTGTTTCGTGCTACCACTTTTGTTTCAGGAATAGATGGTGGGGTGGGAAGAATAAAGCGCGTGATTTGGCCATCTTTATCGCGGTCTTCACCTTCATCAAGTATGCCGTTGAAATTTACATCTTCACCGTTGTAGGCTGTTTGTGCCCATTCTGCGTTTGCAATAAGCTTGGCTTTTTGAGTAAGGTTGTTGTCGGTATTCGGATTGCCATCTTCATTCTTTTTAGCAAAAACCCAGGCCCAAGCGAAGTAGATTGTTTCGCCAGGGGCGAGTGATTCAAATGGCCCAACGGAAACTAAATCACTGCGGTTTCCGGGTTGCTCAATTTGCTCTTGAATAGTGGCGGCTTGAAACTGACCGCAGCGCGGGTCAGACGATCCAGCTTCTGTCCAGCACGGCCATTGGTTAAAACCATCCTTCATTTTGTCGTAGCGCTGCAACTCGCTGCTCGGGAAGAAAAATATGGGTTGCCCCACTGAGTTGAACTGCCAGGTTTGATAGTTTACCTTAAATGCTGAATCAACCGTGGGGTGGTGAAAACCGTTTTTATCTTCAGCTCCAAGAAATTTGTGCCCGATATAGCTTTCTGTATTTCCAGCGTCACCCGTAGCGTCAAAACAATAGGCCAATGAAAGCGAATCGATAAACCCGTTTCCTCCTTTGTCGTAGAACCCGCTTCCACCTTGGCCAGCGGGAGTGATGTTTACGTTGCGCACCACTTCGTTGGCCCACATGCCAATGTACACGTCTTCCAGGGTATTCAAACCATTGTTGGTAATGCTGTAGTTGCAAATCACCATGAAGTCGCTGAAGGAGTAGTTCCAATTATACGATTCGAAATGAACGTCAAGATTCATTGGATTGTCATGGCCCGTAATTTGAATTTGCGTGCCGGGAACCAACACATTTTTATCGCTGAAATCAGCAACAAAGTCTTGGTGTGAAATAGCTTCAGGGCTGTAATTCGGATTGTCGATTAAGGATGAGCGTTCTTGGAATGTGCTTCCTAATTCACCAGTGAATTCGTAACCTGCGCGTCCAGGACTGTAGCCGGCCGTTTGATCGTAGGCAGCTGATGATACCGCTACATTTGACCCATTGATGAGTGCGCCAACCCAAATTCCTGCTTCAAACATATGCTCGATGCCCGAACCTGCTGGGAACTCAGCCGATGAGTAACCAAGCACGCTGTAGCTTCCTCTGAATGCGTTACCGAACGTCCCCACGTTATTAATCGTCATTCTAATGTTTGAGGCTGTGGTTAGTTTTTCGTCAAACGACTGCTGACCAAATCCATGTAAACAAAGGAGCGCAATGAGTAGGATGAAAAGTGCCTTTTGCATAAGAAGTGCAAAGGTAAATTCACCCACCTGACGTAGATTAAGGGAGGGTTAATAAATAGATTTTTTATTAATAGTACTTCGCTCTATTGTCTTGCACTCCGGCATTCTTCTTCAACGCTTCATACACCTGTGAGTTCACACGAGATGACATGTTTGAAGATTCGGTGCGCTTGGTGTTTGTCAAGTCAAGTTCCCCTTCAGGAATGTTCTTCGAAACCAATTCGATTATAAACACACCTCTATCGCCAATAACAGGATTTGAAACTTCGCCTGCATCCATTCCATATACCGTTCCGAGTACTTTCATTTCGCGGCCTAAACCGTTTGGCAATGAAGCTTGTCCGAATGATACGTTTGAAGCGGTGTTAACCTCAGTGCCAAATGACTGTGCAGCGGCATCAACGTTGGAAACACTTCCTAGATCAGCGATGATCTTTTCCGCTTTCTTCTGGTTGATGACTTCAAGATTGATTAATCCTTTGGCCTGCTCTAAGCTCATCACACCAACGGGGCTGATGTCGGTTACCAAAGCCACGCCAATATATCGGTCGCTTTCAAATGGATTCGATACATCTCCTTTGTCGGCTTCGAAGACCCAACGCACTAAATCACGCACGTTGGTCATTGGACCGATGCTTCCTGCAGCAATAATGAGTGATGGAAAGGTCTCAATTTTTACTTCTTCGTTTGATTCAAAAGACTCTGGCGTTTGATGCTCAATTGAGAATGTACTTGCTTTTCTGTAGATTTCGTCCGCTGTTTCTTTACTCGGTTCAATCATTCGATCTACCGAAGCGATCGTATATTTTGGTTTGTCTGCGGATTGATCTGTAATGTAAATAAGGTGCATTCCAAATTGCGATTGAACGATCACCATATCGCCTTTGTCGCCTTCGAAAGCCGCTTTTTCAAATGGAGCCACCATACGTCCTCTTGTAAACCAATCGAGGTCACCCCCTTTTTCAGCCGAACCAAAATCTTCTGAAAATTCTTTCGCTAAATCCGCGAAATTTCCTTTTTTCTCAGCGATCGCCTTGATAGAATCAAGCTTAGCTCGAGCTGCAGACGCTGCTGAGGTGTCTGCGCCTTCGGCAAGTGTGATAAGAATATGGCTTGCCTTCACCGAGTCGGGAGCATATGTGATTTCACTTAACTTATAAAGAACCATGGTTTGGCCCACCGTGTGTGGCCCAAAAACAGCACCTATTGGCGCATTTGGTAATGTGTCTTTTATTGCTGGATTCACATCATCGATGCTTAAAGTCCGAATCAAGCCAGAGACTGGTCCGTCTGCATTTTCAGCAACGAAAGCTGTGTCATTAGAGTCATTCTGAAATTCAGCCTTGATGTCTTCTAACTCCAAAGAAATCTCGTTTAGGTCTTGGGGTGTTGGGGCTAACTCGAACAATGCGAGCTTTAAGCTGCGTGTCTCATTCTTTTGTTCGAAACGAGGCTCTGATTTGTGCTTGTTATAGTAGGCTTGGTAATCAGCATCTGTGGGCTCAAAATCAGCATTTTCTAACGAATTAAATTCTTTCAGGGCATACTTAAATGTTGCTTGACTTTGCTGCTCTTTAGCGATTTGCTTTGCTTCGATAGACGATGCCACGAGACCTTTATTCAACAAGGTCATGTATTTATTCATCATCACATCTTGCTGAATGGCACGTTCTATCGGAAGCCAATCGCGCGCATTTTCGCTGTTCAATAAATTTTGAATAGCTTGAAGCACCCTGTTTGAACTGATCTGACCTGTGCGTTCGTCACGAAATTGTTCAATAATTTGCCCGGTGTTTGGGTCAGTAAAGTACTGGTAGAGAATCGAGCCCGGCTTTACATTTTTTACTTGGTCTAGGAGCTCATCAGCGCTCACCGAAACACCTAATTTTCTCAGTTCAGTTAAGAGCACTCGCTCTCTAACCATGTCTTGCCAAATGCGCTCGCGGAGAGATTTTTTTGCTTGCTCAGAAGCGCCTTCTAAGCCAAATTGTTCGTCAATCGCTTGCTGAACTTTGAGTTCATAATCTTGAAGATCGATCGATTCACCTGCAATCGTTCCGATTTCTTGTTCTTGCCCAGCAAAGAAACTCGTTCCACTGCTGAAAATGTCACCTAAAAGGAAGAGCACCATTGCTACTCCTATCAATACGATCAATAATCCTGATTGCTTTCTAATTGTTCCAATTGCTGCCATGAAATACTAGCGTTTTTTTAATGGGTCGCGAAAATACACCTTGAAATGGAATAATTAACTCTAATTTCCACTTTCTGAGGGGCGTAGATAAACCTCTTCAATTTTGTGCTCGCTAACCTTCTTTATTTCGATCCTGTACTTGCCTATTTCTAAGACTTCTCCGGCCTCGGGAATGTCTTCACTTTTGTGGATAATCAGCCCTGCTAAGGTTTCATAATCGTCACTTACGGGCAAGTTTAAGTCGTATTCTTCATTGATATAATCCACCTCAAGGCGTGCACTGAAATAATATTGTTTGTCTCCGAGCTCTTCTTCGATCATTTCTTCAGAGTCATGTTCGTCTTCAATTTCACCAAATATTTCTTCTACAATGTCTTCCAAGGTAAGCATGCCTGAAGTTCCACCGTATTCGTCAACCACCAATGCCACATTTTTTTTCTGTTCAATCAATATTTTCAACACTTTATCTGCCGTGGCAGTTTCAGGGATAATCGCCAATGGCCGCAGAATACTCTTGATAGCATCAGGTTTTTTAAAGAGCTCAAACGAATGCACATAGCCAATCACATTGTCAATAGTCTCTTTGTAAATCAATATTTTAGAATACCCTGTTTCTACGAAGGTTTCCCTCAACAATTCTACTGAGTCATCAAACGATAAGGCTTCAATTTCGTTTCGCGGCACCATACATTCTCGGGCCTTGATTTTTGAAAAGTCAAGTGCGTTTTGAAATATTTGAAGCTCGTTTTCCATTTCAGATTCTTCTGAACTGTGCGATGAAGCTTCTTTCACATAATGGTCGAGGTCTACCTTGCCGAAGGCGTATTCACTCTCTTGAAAGTTTACAGAGAAGATTTTTAAGGTGTAGGTAAGGAGCAAGAATACCAGCCAGACCAACCCAAATAATGGCGCGCAAATCAATAGCGTAGGCACCATGAAGACTTCGAGTTTGCGATTGGGGTTAATCCTAAAGAGCACCTTTGGCATGAACTCGGCAAAAATCAAGATAATGATGGTTGAAACAATCGTTTGGATCAACAATACAAACGCTTCTAGGGCACTAGGATTCGGAATGAAGAACAGAGCATCTCTGATGAAGCCCTCTAGCAGTTGAGCCATGAAAATTCCATAAACTACCAATGCAATGTTGTTGCCTAACAGAAGTGTGCTGATGAATTTTGATTGGTGTTTTAGGAAAAACGAATACACCTTAGCAGGAAGTAAGCCGAGCTTTTTATCGAGTTCGATTTTTAGTTTGTTTGAAGAAACAAACGCGATTTCCATTCCGCTAAAAAAAGCGGAAAGTACCATCGAAACTAGGATGGAAGAAATCAGTAAAATATATGAAGGGTCGTCCATTTAAAGTGATAAATCAAGGAAGCTAATTGTTTTGATCATTTTTCCTGTCTAATCGCTTTCTCGCATAATAGCGAAGATAGTAAAGTGCACCTGCGATAAATGGCATCAATAAATAAAGACCTGCTTCTGCAATTCCAAATTTACCGATCATGTAAACGCCATAAACGAAACTCACTATGGCAATGACGAGCCAAAACTTCTCCATAAATAAATTGTACTTGTGCATCTTTTCTAGTTTAAATCATCGCTTTGTGAAGTGCTGTCTGCACTGTCATCGATCTTAATTCTACCTTTAATATTTTGTATCTCGTATTGTGAAAAATCTTGTTCGGCTTCGAGTCCATCACCGTATAAAATTTCAGTGGCAGTGGTAATTTTCACAAATTTATCCGTGTAAATCTTATTGGTGGTATTGTCCCAATTGAGCAATTCAGTATTGAGCATTTTACCTTCTTTGTCTTTCAACACAACGCTATCTCTGGCTACCATGAAATCGCGATTCGGATAGTTGGTGGCACGTTCAGCGGTGATTTCTGATTCGATTTCGCCTTCTTTATTGTAAGACAACACGCGAATACCATCGGTGAATTCATCGAACGGGTCTTCGCCCATTGGAAAGCGATCAATGTGCCCTGCCTCAATGATCAATGCCACACGACCAGAGTCGGTGTAGGTGATTTTTGAATTTGAGATGCTTTGTAAAGGAAGGTCTTCGAAATTGGTTAATCGATTAATGTCTTTAATATCATTTTCACACCCAAAAACAAGCATCCCGACCATGCATATGATCGGGATGAATGAGCTTGTATTTCTGAAATGTGGGTCCAATTAATTGCTTCTGGTTCGCACTGTGGTTGTTTCACCAATCCAACAGTCAAAGGTAAAGGTTGTGCCTTCGTTGATTCCGTGAAAGAAGCAGTCTTCTTTCTTTGGAAATTGCTCAGAATAAATGTTGATTTTTTTCTGGGCTTCTTCTGCCGCACTTGGGTCTACAGACTTTGCTTTTGCGTATTTATCTACAGCAGCCCAATATACAGCGCGTGATGAACAATCATTTCCGCCACAATCACTTTTACTAGCTACATAAGCATCACCGATGATAATGTAAGCATCACCGCTATTCGAATTCAGGGAGAGCATTTTCATGGCCAAGGATTTTGCTTTTGAGGCCTGCCCCAAAGCTAATGCAACGCGCGCACCTTTGTCTAACGCCTTCATTTTTAACTCAGCGTCTTCTGTTGATTCAAACGTTTTGCTGTAATACTCGCTGGCGGAGATGTAGTTTTTCTTCTTGGCATATCCATTTGCAATGGCATAACTTGCTTCAGGACTTGGGTCAATGGCGTAAAGCTTCTCGGCTACTTTTAAGTAAAGATCTTCCTCGGTGCAGTCTCGTTTGTCCATGACTTTCAAAATTTGCCGCAATAATTTTTCATCTGTCGGAGTAGCTTCAAATTTTGGCGTGTAGATTTCAAGTAAATCTGGACATTCAGCCACAGAGCCAAAAAGTTTGTCGATGTTGTCTTGTGCTGATTCGTAGGCTGCTTTCATTCTATCGTTGCTTTGATTAGCTAAGTTATAGTCGATTATGTCAGCCAATGAAGAGTACAGGTCGAAGAGAATTGATTTTTCGGCTTTGCCATCTCTGTAAAGATCGTAGGCTGATTTGTAGAGGTAAATGCTGGCACCAGGCTCCATTTCATTTCCTTGAAGTTCCAATGATTTTGACAAAGCATCGAACGCCAATTGAGGGTTGTCTTTTCTGTATTTTAATAAATCAGAACCTTTTCTACCCAGCACATAACCTTCTTTTCCGAAGTGCTCGATGCGCTGATCGTAGGCCCAAAACATGGTGTCTAACAAAGCGTTTTCCTTTACTTCATCATCTGCATCGTCTGCTAATTCTTCATAGATTTTAATTCCATTGGTCCACAAGGATTCTGTTGCTTTCGGACAAAGCACTGCTGCTTGTCTCCAGCCCATCACAGCGTCATTGTAATTTTCTTGCTTGAAGTATTCGATGTAGAGTGAAAGGTTTTGAACGCACATCATGCTGTCTTCAGCATTGGCGGTGTAAGTTCTAATTTGAGCAAAGCTCGCTTGACTTAAAAAGCCAACAGTTATCAAGGTCATCAATAAACGTCTCATAAATTTTAATTTAGTATCAATCATATTTCTGTTTAGCAAACCACCGGTCGTATTGATTTGGTGTAAAGGTAAATCCGATAAAAATGTTCACGTAATTCTCTACAACAGGCAATCCTGCTCCTGTTCGTATTGCATATTCGGTGCCAATGTTAAACATTGATGTCGATTTTGATGCAATTATCGGCACGCCTAGTCCGGCTGTCAATCCAATTCTGTTGGGCTGAACGCCAGCCACGTTGAGCCTTGTTTGCTCAAAACTGAATCCTGCACGATAGCGAATGATCTTCAAGATTTGCTTGTAAGAGGTAGGGTCAGGAATGTATTCGAAACCCAACGAAGCCCGGATTTCGTTGTTTAACCCTTGGTTCACACCGGCAATTGAAAGCTCCGACCATCGGGTAGATGCGAGGTCAAGTCCAATATTGTAACGTCCATCATAGATAAACCCAAATCCGAGTCCAAATGATGATGCCGCGATGGTTGGAGTGTTAGAACTTGAAAATGAAAGGGTGTCAACGATGGTTGGTGAGCTAAAATCGTTGATAAACGTATATGCTGTTTGATCGCTGAAGGTGTTGAGTGAAACCGATGGTTTGTAAAAAGCTCCCACTGAAAAACTTCCACTCTTCATATCAGGAGTTTTTTTGTTCCAAAACAGTCGTCTTGTGTATAACAATCCTAATCGCACATCTGCTGCGCTGATTTCATGCGTTACTCCGCGATATAGATTAGAGCCAAATCTGCTTACAGAATTATCTAAGGTAGTGATGCGCTCGTTTTTTACAAATCCAAATACATATGATCCACGCGCTCCAAATGCCAATGTGTTTACTCGGCCCGAGTCGGTGAGGAGTTCATACCCAGCCGCTAGAAAAGCTGAGTTTATACCTCCTTCGCCTAGAAAACGGTATTCAACCTCTCCAATTTCGGGCACGGTTTGATATGATGCCACGTCATAACCTTGTCGTGCATACGGAGTGATGCCAAAGGTAAAGGCGCCTTGCCGCTTGCGCTGTGGGTCGATCGTAAGCGGAAATGCAAAGGAGAAATTTTCGATTGAAAACAGCGAACTCGTCTCTGTAGCTCCACCACTTGACAGCGTGAGAAGCTCAGTTTTAAAATCAAAATTGAAGGTGGGTCGATTTACAAATACCAGAGCCGCAGGATTGGTGATGTTGATGTTTTGGGTGCTCAGCATCGCGATACTCGTGCCACCCATTGACGATTGTGAAGACAACGAAGTATGCACATTATCACCCAATCCGTAGATGGAGTAGGGCGATAGGGTGTTGGTTTGCGCAAACACACCTTGGCAAAAGCAAAGGTTAAGAAGAAACAGGATGCGCTTATTCATTCAATGGTTCGTTGTGTAGAAGTATAAAATGAATTCCTTCTAAAATCAAATTTGGGGCTGCAAAAGTGGCATTTTCATCGCGTTGCTCAACCATCGAATGATTTCCTCCTGTTAAAATTACTTTAAGGTTTTGGTGTTGGGCTGAAAAATAGGCGATGATTCCTTCTACTTCGGCCATTAGGCCTCGTCCTGCACCAAAGAGCAATGAGCCTTCAGTTGATGTGCCGATTGCTGGAATTTCTTTTTCTGGAGAGACATTTGGCAACTTAGCGGTGAAATGATGCATCGCGTCTAACCTCATTTTATAGCCCGGTGAAATTCCTCCGCCAAGGTGTGTTTTGTGTGAATCAATAATGTCGTAAGTAACGCACGTGCCCATATCGATGACCAAAACGGTGTTGGTTGGAAAATATTTGCTCGCGGCCACCATTCCACAAATGCGATCTACGCCCAAGGTAGAAGGCGTGCTGTAGATTGATGTGATGGGTGTGGCTGTATTTGAATCGATGTTTAGCACGAAGGAATTGGGAAACCAACGCTGTAATTCCTCCCCTATGTCTTGGCCAACCGAAGAAATAGCGATGGATTCAACCGGTGAAGGTGTGCAAAACGAAATCAGGTCAGCTTCACTAGGAAGTCCCGAAATCACGAGCGTATCGGTCAATTTACCGTCAGAAAACAAGCCCAGTTTTGTCCGTGAATTTCCTATGTCAACGATCAGTTTCAATTAGTTTGAATAAAATGTTGGTGATTTTGATAAATTTCTACTTTTGCCGCCCGTTCTTCTAAAAGGAGAATGCAAGGTTAAAAAATCTATTGGTGCGGTAGCTCAGTCGGTAGAGCAAAGGACTGAAAATCCTTGTGTCGGGGGTTCGATTCCCTCCCGCACCACACTAAAAGCGATCCAAAGGGGTCGCTTTTTTTGTTTCATTTTGGATTTCTATGTTTACATATTGCAGAGTGCCAAGAATGGTAATTTTTATATAGGTCAGTCCGCGGACTTGACTAAACGAATTACAGAGCATAATCAAGGAAGGTCAAAGTACACTACCAAGCATTGTCCATGGCATTTGGTTTGGTATGGCATTCAGTCATCACGTCCAGAAGCATATCGGTTAGAGCGAAAGCTTAAATCTTTCAAATCAAGAAGCAGAATAATCCTTTACATGGTAGAAAATCCTTGTGTCGGGGGCTCCGAAAATTTCCAAATCTCTGATTTGATTAATTTTCGAGAGTCCACGCAGGATTAGCGGGTCGCAACTCCTGCGGGATTCGATTCCCTCCCGCACCGCACTAAAAGCGATCCAAAGGGGTCGCTTTTTTTGTTTTAGATCAGAGTTGCTTTCAATCTCTAAAAGGGTTAAGTCTAGCGCCTCTACCCAACCCTTGTCACACGCACCTTTTTCTTTTTCAGTCTTGAATTGTCAAGCTGATTGATGATGGTGTCGACTTTAGTGGTGTCAACGGCTACGAAGGCGCAGTCTTGCTTGATTTCAATAACACCTAGCTGGTCGTTGCGCAATCCGCCTTGCTTGATGAACAGTCCTGCGATGTCGCCCTTCGATATTTTGTCTTTTCTACCGCCCGAAACAAATACGGTTTCCCATTCTATGGCCGAGGCATCTTTCGCTGATGGCAGGTCTTCTAAATCTTCGATGGGCGGGCTGATTGCGCGAATGAAGTCGGGGAGCTGCTCTTTCTCATATTGCAGAATATATGCTGAGCCTTCACTGTTCATGCGCGCTGTGCGGCCATTGCGGTGCGTGAATTCGTGTTTTTTGAGCGGCAGGTGGTAGTGAATGATAAACTTTAGCTCGGGAATGTCTAATCCGCGTGCAGCCAAATCAGTGGCAACGATCAAGTTGTGACTGCCGTTTCTGAATTTGATCAGCGCCCGCTCCCTGTCTTTCTGCTCCATGCCGCCATAAAACGTTCCGTGGGCAATGTTGTGCCGGTCTAAATATTCGCTCACCCGATTGATCGATTCTTTGAAATTGCAGAATACGATCCCTGGCTGATCGCCCAATTGTTCGAGGATAGCCACCAATGTGTCGAGCTTGTCTTTGTCGGGCGATAATAAGATTTTTATGTCGAGCATCGGAACGCCATCTTCGAGGTAGTTGACGTATTTGGGCTGTTTTAATCCCACAAAATCTGGAATGATAACCTTAGGCGTAGCCGAGGTGAGTAAGCGTTTTTTCACGCTTGTAAGCAACGCGCATATTTCACTCATTTCTCCTTCAAAACCAATTTCGAGTGACTTGTCAAACTCGTCTAGCACCAAAGTTTTTATAGCGCCAACACCGATGGTTTCTCTGCGCAAATGATCGGCAATTCGCCCCGGAGTTCCAATTAATATTGCCGGGCGATGCTTGAGTTCGACCCTGTCTTTTGATGATGCTCGGCCTCCATACACTGCGTTGGTTTTAAACCCAGTGCCCATTTCTCTGATTACTTGTTCGATTTGAATCGCCAATTCGCGTGAAGGAACCAAAATCAATACTTGAACTTCAGGGTTCTCAGGGTCTAATTCGGCAATGATGGGGAGCAAGAATGCCAGTGTTTTCCCTGTTCCAGTAGGCGAGAGAAGCACAATTTCATCGTTGGCATGAATGGTTTCTATCGCTTCTATCTGCATAGGATTGAGCGCTTCGATTCCAAGTTTTGCGAGTATGGCTTCTCTGTTTTTAATGTGTGCTGGCATGCTGCTTGTTTTGAAGGGAAGGGATGATCACATCTTCGCGTGCAAAGTTCGTCAATTAAACGCCTTAGAAAGTTTTCTGTGTCAATGGCATTTGTACACCATCGATTTACAGTTCTTTGCAGCGTGAAAACCGAATTGAACTTCCAAACCGATCCTCAAACGGCAGCTTCAGATGAGCTGATCAAGGCTGAAGTGGCGTCTCAAATGGAACTTGACGTTGCCGAGATCAATCACGTAGAAGTGATAAAACGATCGATCGATGCGCGGCAACGCAGCGTGAAGATCAATTTGAAGATTGAGGCATACATTGGAGAAGATTTTGTAGAAGAAAACATTGAAATTCCCGATTACAAAAATATAAGCGAGGCAGAGCCAATCGTAATTGTAGGAGCCGGTCCGGCAGGAATGTTTGCCGCACTGCGGTGCATGGAGCTTGGAAAAAAACCGATCATCTTAGAACGCGGAAAAGACGTCAGGGCGAGAAGGCGTGACCTCAAGGCCATCAATCAAGAGCATATTGTAGATGAAGATTCCAACTATTGTTTTGGAGAGGGCGGAGCAGGCACCTACAGCGATGGTAAATTATACACCCGGTCTAAGAAGCGCGGAGACGTAAATCGCATCTTGCGATTGTTGGTGGCGTTTGGGGCAACTCGCGATATTTTGGTGGAAGCACACCCGCACATTGGCACCAATAAATTGCCCGGAATCATCACTGCAATTCGAGAATGTATTTTAGCCAACGGGGGTGAAATTCGTTTCAATACCCGCATGACCGATGTGATTCTTGCGGGAAGTTCGATCAAAGGTGTGGTGATCGCGTCAGGAGAAAAAATTAAAGCCAACAAGGTTATTTTGGCTACGGGACACAGCGCGCGCGATGTGTTTGAAATACTCCATCGCAATCACATTGAGATCGAAGCCAAACCGTTCGCCTTGGGCATTCGTGTAGAGCACCCGCAAGCGTTGATTGATAGCTTGCAATACAAGTGTGATGTGCGTGGGCCTTATCTGCCGCCATCGCCCTACAGCGTGGTGAAGCAGGTGGGTGGTCGTGGCGTTTATTCGTTTTGTATGTGTCCGGGAGGTATTATTGCTCCGTGCGCAACATCACCGGGAGAAGTCGTTACCAACGGTTGGTCGCCCAGCAAGCGCGATCAATCCACGGCCAATTCAGGGATTGTGGTAGAATTAAAATTGGAAGACTTTAAAGCCTTTGCGTCCTTTGGACCTTTAGCGGGCGTAGAATTTCAAAAACAAATCGAACAGCGCGCTTGGCATTTGGCTGGCGAAACACAGCGTGTTCCTGCGCAGCGTTTGGCTGATTTTACAAAGGGAATTAAATCCGGTTCAATTCCAGAAACTTCTTATGTTCCAGGAACGACTTCAGTTGAGATGAGGCAAGTGTTGCCCGACTTCATTTACAACGCGCTGCAAAACGGATTCAAAGATTTCGATGCATCCATGAAGGGTTATTTGACCAACGAAGCTGTGGTGCATGCGCCCGAATCGCGCACATCATCACCGGTGCGTATTCCGCGTGATCGTGAAACGTTGGAGCATATTCAAATCAAAGGATTGTATCCGTGTGGCGAGGGTGCAGGATATGCCGGAGGTATTATTTCAGCTGCGATTGACGGTGAAAAATGCGCTGAAATGGCTGCCCTGGCCAAACGCTAATCAGGAGTTGGTGTGATGGGCAATTTGTTTGTCGTGAACCGATGTCATGGTCAACAAAGCCACAATTGCCCCAATAGTCGCTGCGAGCATGTCTGCTTGCGTATCCCACACATAGCCTTGCGTCCCTAAGAAGGCTTCTGCGTTTTCGGCTGTCAGATCTGCCACAAACCATTCGATGAATTCATAACTCACACTCATGGCCATGCACAATGCCACGATGATCACATTGCGCCAAGCCGTTTGATTTACTACGTGATTTCTGAGTAAAATTTCACGCGCAATTACAGCGGGCACAAACCCTTGCGCAAAATGACCGACTTTGTCATAATTATTTCGGCTATGACCCATGATTTCACTGATCCAATCGAATAGTGGAACTTCAGCATAGGTGCAATGACCACCAATCATCAGTATGCAACAGTGCACGAGAATCAATACATAAGTGAGTTTGGTGAATTCAAATCGTTTAAAGGTAATGGCCAACACAATCAATCCAATAATTGCGGGAAGCACTTCTAAAAACCAAGTGAATTGGTCTTTCGGTCCGATGCCAGACCAAACCAAAATAGCCATGAATAATGCGATTAACGTGGCGTAAAACTTCATGAATTATGCTTTTTTCCCATCCAGCATTTTCGCCATGGGGTTCGTTTCCCAGTTGATGTACGCATGAACACTGGAAGCCGCGGCTAAAATAATGCAGCAGGCCACAGCGGTCCATTGAATACTTGGAATTACATCCCAATGACGATACGCAATGGCTGCGATGGCCCAAATTCCCACCATCACAAATTCGCGCATGCTCCTAAAATAGAGCATCTTCAGATTGAGAGTTGCAGCCACGATAATCATGATGATGGCCCACGTTTCATGGGCGAGGCCTGACTGCCAATCTATTTTAATGAGGTAGGCCGAAATATTGGCGATGGTTGCTACGCTTATCCATCCAAAATACAGGACAATCGGCCACCAAATGTTTCGAATGACCACGAAGGGCGCGTCCCAACGCTCCATGTTTAGTCGAATCACAAGAATGATCAACGAAATGAGCAGCCCGAGCATGATCAGTACACTCAATCCGGTGCGCTCGGTCAACCAAGCCCAAACCCAAATGCCATTAAGCACGTTGGCAATAATGAGCCAAGGACCCATTTGATCGAGGAATCCACTGTGTTCCTTCTTGAAGAAAGCCATTTTTATTTGGTAGTAGGCATGGATGAGCAAGCCAATAAAGATGACGCCCCAAATGCTGAATGCATACCCTGCAGGAGTAAATAGATTGTAATATTTTTCGCTGAGTTCGGCCATTGTTACTCCGTTTAAACCTTGCGAGCCTACCACATAGTTCCAATAAACGATGGCAATGGTGACGATTAAATTGACGATGGCGTATGTTTTTTTCATGGCGGTTGTTATGATATTCTGCCCCAGTTTGGTCGGTTTTTCATCATCAGCGCCAAGTGTGATTTTACATTACTCAAGCTGGGATGCGAAAGGCCAGGGTCATTGTCGTAAATATACGAAGCTTCTTCGCGCGCGGCTTCCAGCACTTCGGTATCTTTTACAATGTCAGCAATTTGAAAGTCGAGCGCTCCGCTTTGCTGGGTTCCCATAATATCGCCAGGGCCGCGCAGTTTCAAATCTACTTCTGAAATTCTAAATCCATCGTTGGTTTCGACCATGGTATTCATCCGCACGCGACCTTCATTGCTCAATTTATTTCCCGTCATCAAGATGCAATAGCTTTGATCAGCGCCCCTACCAACGCGGCCTCTCAACTGATGCAACTGCGAAAGCCCAAAACGCTCTGCACTTTCGATTACCATTACGGATGCGTTCGGAACGTTTACGCCTACTTCAATAACAGTGGTTGCTACCATGATTTGACATTGGCCATCGGCAAAGCGCTTCATTTCAAAATCTTTATCAGCGGCTTTCATTTTTCCATTTACAATGGCGACTTCGTAATTGGGGCGAGGAAAAGCGCGGCAAATGCTGTCGTATCCATCCATCAAATCTTTGTAATCGAGTTTCTCAGATTCTTCGATCAGCGGATACACCACGTAAATCTGCCTTCCCAATGTGATTTGCTCCTTCATAAAACCAAATACCTGAAGGCGATGGCTATCCCATTTATGCACTGTTTTAATGGGCTTTCTTCCAGGTGGAAGTTCATCGATGACGCTCACATCCAAATCGCCATAAACGGTCATGGCCAAAGTGCGTGGAATGGGCGTTGCGGTCATCACCAGCACATGCGGAGGAACCGTGTTTTTTCTCCATAATTTTGAGCGTTGTGCCACCCCAAATCGGTGTTGTTCATCGATGACAACCAAGCCCAGATTTTTAAATTTCACCTTGTCTTCGATCAAGGCATGGGTGCCAATCAAGAGGTGAATTTCTCCGCTTTCCAATTGAGCGTGCAGCTTTTTGCGGTAGGCAGTTTTTGAGCTTCCCGTGAGCAGGGCAATATTGATCGGCATTTCAGATACCAATTCAAACAAGCCTTCAAAATGCTGTTGCGATAAAATCTCGGTAGGCGCCATGATGGCTGCTTGAAAACCATTGTCAATTGCTATGAGTGCGCACAACAAAGCCACGATGGTTTTTCCACTCCCTACATCGCCTTGAAGCAAGCGATTCATTTGCCTGCCGCTGCCCATGTCTTTGCGAATTTCTTTGACCACGCGCTTTTGGGCTTCAGTTAAAGAAAAAGGTAAGTGATGGTTATAGAAATCGTTGAAATGATCGCCAATGGTTTCGAAAACAAGGCCTTTGATATTCTGTTCGCGCAGTGATTTTACCTTCATCAAGCGCATTTGCACGTAAAAAAGCTCTTCGAATTTTAAGGTGCGTTGCGCTTCAGAAAGCTGCTGTGTGTTTTCAGGGAAATGGATGGCTTGAATAGCAGTGCGCATGTTGAGCAGGTTTTGCCGCTTGATGATGTATGCGGGTAGCGTATCAGCGATGGATGAAAGCACTTGTGGCAATGCAGTTTGCATGAGGTTGCGGATGGCACGGCTATCGAGTTTACGCGATTTCAATTTTTCAGTAACCGGATAAACCCCTTCCAAGCCGCCTTTCAATGGCTTGTCAAACTCTGCCGCCAACTCAATTTCTGGATGCGTCATTTGCAGTTTGTTGTTAAACACGCCTGGTTTGCCAAACAGCACGTATTCGAGGTCGGGTTTGATGCTCTGCTTGATCCATGTTAGGCTTCTAAACCACACCACTTCCATGATTCCACCTTGTGCATCTTGAAAAGCGCCCACCATTCGTGTTGCTCTTTGTGCTCCAATACTGTCGATGCGGATGAACTTGCCTTTTACCTGCACTAAAGCCGCATTGGGATCAACTTCACTGATCAAGTAAAACTTACTACGATCGATGTGGCGAAAGGGATAATGACGTACCAAATCGGCAATGGTGCGAATGCCCAATTCACTTTTCAGCAAGTCGGCCCGCATAGGTCCAACGCCTTTTACAAATTCTATGGGAGTGTCAAGTGGATTCACGCTGCGATACGAAGAAAACGTAATCTATTGAATAAATGAAGTGGAATTAGAAAGGCTTTCTGAGAAGTACTTAATCAACGTTTCTTCCGCCCACTTCTAACTTTCGCTGCTTTTTTCTTACGCTCACCATACAGGTCTTCGCACGGCAAATTGAGTTTTTCAGCCAATGATTTCATGGTGCTTTTTGCAGCTGAGTGCGATTCATATTCACCAATTTCAAAAGGAATGATGCCTTCTTCGCCTTCTAAAATCACGAAGTAAGAATCGTGTGTTTTGCTATTGAAACTTTGGCTGATGAGGCTTGAAGTAGACATCGTCTTGAACTGCTCCAACGTCAAACTCACTTTGTTGAAATCGCTCAGCTTTTCCCATTTTCCATGGCGAATCATCAACATATTGCGGTATTGCCGAATGCGGCTTCGCTTGAAGTCGATGTCCACACCTCGGAAATCAAGAAAAATAAATGCACAAACGATTGCAATGAAATACATCACAAGTGCCGAAATCACATCTTCACCTAGGAGCCACGAACCATATATGATACACCCAATGGCACCAAACATGCCTATCGTTGATGGCAAGCCTTCAAAGCGCGGACCGTGTTTAATCGTAATGTAGTCTGTCTCCAAATCTTTAAGCGCTCAAATCGTGCATCGCAGCATTGCTGATGATGTGAGCACCCTTTTTTGAATGCTCGGCATGGTGCAACATGGCATGGGCAACTTGTGAATCGTAGATTGCTTTTGCGCTTTTCGGAATTAGAAAACTCAATCCTTTCATGATGATTTTACCCATCGTTTCACCAAAACGAAATTCGCCCCTGTCGCCCAAAAGCATGCTTGGTCTATAAATGTAGATGCTTCTTAATCCGTCTAATTTCTGGATTTCCAACTCCATTCGGCCTTTCACTTTATTGTAAAAGATCATCGATTTGGGGTTAGAGCCAGCAGCACTTACTACGTGAAATTGAGAGATGTTTTTTCGTTGACTGAACACAGCCAGTTTGGTGACGTATTCAAAATCAACTTTCCGGAAGGCGTCTTTGCTTCCTGCATTGGCCATTGTGGTTCCGAGGCAGCAAAACGTGGCGTCAATATTCGGTGGTAGATCATCTTCAGCAAACGTATCCCAATGAATGACTTTTTCTTGAAGTTTTTGGTCGTTGACTCCCGAAGGCTTTCTCACCAACGAAGTCACCTTTCCTGTTTCAGGGTCATTCAGTAATAGCGACAGCAATTGCTTTCCAATTAGTCCAGTAGATCCTGCAATGAGGTAGTGTTTTTTGTTTCCAATCATGGTGTGCAAGTTAGGCTTCAGTGGCTTCGATCCAATCGCCATGCGCGGCAATGAGTGCAATAAGTTCGTCAACAGCCTCTTTTTCAGGTACGTTGCGTTTTACAACTTCCTTTTCCTTGTACAGGGTAATTTTTCCTTGACCAGTGCCTACGTAACCGTAGTCGGCATCAGCCATTTCGCCCGGCCCGTTTACAATGCAGCCCATGATGCCAATTTTAATGCCTTTCAAGTGGCTCGTTCGCGCCCTAATTTTGGCGGTGGTTTCTTGCAGGTCAAACAATGTTCTTCCGCATGAAGGGCAAGAGATGTATTCTGTTTTAGAAATGCGCGTTCGTGTAGCTTGAAGAATTCCAAAAGCCAACGAATTGATCGTTTTTTTGCTTCCGCAATTCACGGCATCGATCCAAATTCCATCGCCCAATCCATCAATGAATGGTGCGCCTAAATCAGTTGAAGCGTGCAGTTGAAATGTGTTTTCATCCAAGTCGCGATAACTTCGTTGAATGATCACTGGTGTGTGGCATCCTTCTTCCATCAATCGGAAAAATGCCGCGCGCTGCTCGGCCATGCCGTGTTCGTTTTCTGTGGTCAAGACGAGCACCGCGGTGGAGTCAGACTTGAGGGCCGCTATCAACGGCATGTCTAATCCTTCGAGGTCTGTTTTCACGAAGTTGATTTCAGACGATTTTCGTTCGGCTACAACGTACGAAATACTCTCAAAAAGAGGGAAATGCCTGTCTTTATCTTGCCACGCATCAGCATTTTGGATCACACTAAGTGTTCCTGGTATTTCAAATGAAATGCTTTTATCGCCTAAGTAGATGAAATCACAGGCTTGGTCAGTGATGTTCCATTTGTCGAGCGGAACAGAATAATTATAGCCCACAGCGTGCAGGTTGGCAGGTTTTATTTCTTCACCGCGCGAAAAGTCTTGGATGATTCGCGGCACATTGTGATCGCCAATATTTCCAATCGCGGTGCTCGGTCTGCGCGTGTATTCAAACGGATTGATGGGGTAGGAGTCTAGCTCAGGAATAGGTGCATGCTTTGCTCTGTTTTCATAGCGCTTGGCCAAGGCAAAAGCCACAGGAATTTCAAATTCGGGCTCTTCCGTCAACGATACACGAATGGTGTCACCCAATCCATCTTCGAGCAATGTGCCGATTCCAACCGCTGATTTTATACGGCCGTCTTCGCCTTCACCCGCTTCGGTTACGCCTAAATGAAGTGGATAATTCATCCCTTCGTTCATCATGCGATTGACCAAAAGGCGATAGGCTTGAACCATCACTTGTGTGTTGCTCGCCTTCATCGAAAGCACGATATTATGGAAATCGTGATCGCGGCAGATGTGCAAGAACTCCATCGCGCTTTCTACCATTCCCAATGGAGTATCGCCATAGCGGCTAAGAATTCTGTCGCTCAACGAACCGTGATTGGTGCCGATGCGCATCGCAGTATTATGCTTTTTACACAGTAGAACCAACGGAGTAAAACGCTCGCGAATTCTTTCTAATTCAGCTTTGTAGGTTTCATCGTTGTATTCGATGTGCTCAAACTTCTTCTTGTCGGCATAATTGCCCGGATTCACGCGTACTTTTTCTACAATCGTGGCGGCCACTTCTGCGGCATTGGGCGTAAAGTGGATGTCGGCAACTAAGGGCGTGGTGTAGCCTTTAGCGGCCAAAAAATCTTTGATGGGGCGTAAGTTTTCCGCGTCTTTTTTACTCGGTGCAGTGATGCGCACCAACTCGCAGCCGGCATCAATCATTCGAATGCTTTGGGCTGCTGTTTTTTCAGTGTCCATGGTGTCGGTGGTGGTCATCGACTGGATTCTAATCGGGTTGTCGCCACCCATTTTCAATGATCCGATAGTTACTTCTCGGGTTTTAAATCGGCTGAAGGCAGTAAGACTGTTACAATAGCGTTTGTTATCCTCCATGGTTGCGTTCGTTTGCATGCGACAAATGTAAATCTTGTTTGTAGGTCAAATCCATGATTTTCATGTTAACAATGAAGAAGTTGTTTCTGTTTTTTTCTGGTAGCGTTAATATGTCAAATCCTGTTCGTTCTTTTGTGGTACTTCTTTGTCACTCAATCAAATCGCTATGAAATCAAAAGTTTTCAAATCCCTGGTCATCATTTTACTGAGTGTTGCCAGTGTCAGTCAAACCTACGCCCAAGGTTGCTCGGCAGATTTTTCGTATGAAACAGATCAGCTTACCATCAATTGCACTGACTTATCCACAGGACTTATTCTCACTAGTTTTTGGGATTTTGGGGATGGCTCGAATCCGGGAATTGATCCTTTTCATACCTATGCTGAACCCGGTGAGTATGAGGTTTGCTTGACCGTTGGAAATATTATTCCGTTTTGTTTTGACAGTTATTGTGAAATGGTAACGGTGGTTGATTTTACGTGTGAGCCGACTTTTGATTATTCACGCAAAGCGGATAATTTATTCTCATTCACCAATACCACAACGGTTGGAAATGTTGATTCTGTTTTTTGGGAGTTTGGCGATGGTAACTCATCTGCGTTCGCCAATCCATCCTACACTTACAATGCTGCAGGAACCTACGAAGTATGTTTAACCACGTTTGATGGCGACAATGTTTGTGGAATATCGTGTCAGGATATTGATGTCTTCCCACTAGGGCTGGACGAGGTAAAGAATACGTTCTTCTCAGTTTATCCAAATCCGACTGATGGTAGGTTAGAGCTTAGAAACTCGAGTGCTTTTTCAAATTTGGAGATCCGCTTGTATGATATTTCTGGAAGATTGATTTCCAGTCAATCAATATCTAATGCAGCACCTTCCATTCATCTGAACTACGATCTTCCATCAGGAATTTACATGCTCGATATTGATTCTGAATCAGGTGCAGGTGAGACGTTCAGAGTGGTCGTTGCTGAGTAAACTTCATTTTCGAACCACGTACCACGAACCACGAACGTCCTCAAACCGCTTTCTCCGAAACAAATTAGGCTTAGCCAGAATTCCACCTTTAGACTTGTCTACGCTAATTGTCCCGAATTATAAATCATGAATGATCAATGATGAATCACTCAATGAACCACGAACTCACCTCACCAACGAAAAACTTCCTTTTTGCACCTTGTCTCCGAATTGAATAATGATGAAGTAGGTGCCGTCATTTGCGGCAACACCGTTGATGAATCCATCCCAAGAAAGGTGTAAATTTCCTTGAGCGCGTTCATCTGAATAAATCAATTGCCCCCAGCGGTTGTAAATAGAGGTAGAGTAAGAAACATTGGTGCACATATTTGAAATTTTGAGCACGTCATTGATTCCATCGGCATTGGGTGAAAACACGTTGGGTATAGAGAATTTGCAGTTGGATGTGTCACAGACCAAATCATCGACACTCAACGTTCGCGAAGCGATGCGTGCACAAGCCCCATTGGTGATGGTTACGGAATATGTTTCCGATCCTGCGCCCACCAAATCATCGTGGCTAATTACCAACATGCTGTCTGTTGAGCCATCGCTCCAAGCATAGCTTGACACAGGCCAAAAGGCATTCAAAGCGACTGAATCTCCTGGACAAAGAACTGAATCTGCACCCAATGAAACATCAATGGCGTTGAAGGGCGAAAGAATGGCCCGTTTCACCACCGTGTCGCAGCGGTTGAAGGCATGTACAGAATAGAAACCGAAAGTGTCGATGCGCCATGGTTGAGCTAATGTGTCATAGGCAAGATCATCTGATGTGTAAGTGATGAAATAGCTTACGCTGTCTTGCTGCGGATTGGCAATGGTAGCCTCCAACTGATCGCACAGCACCGAATCGCTGAACCACGAGGCATCGGGTTGGGGTAAAAATGCTATGCGAATAGTGTCGCTGGCAGTGCCACAAGCGTTGGTGGCGGTGAGCCAAATATTCAACGTTTCAAAATTGGGTGAGAGGCCTTTATTCACAATGATTGTTGCGGATGTGTCACCGGTTGACCAAGTGAAATCAATCGTGCTTTCCAGATCAGCGCCAATAGTAAAAGATTGACCTTCACAAAGCGCGGTGTCGTTGCCTAAGCTTATGTTTGGAGTTGGGAGGAAAGAGATGTTGAACGTATCAACCAAACTGTCGCAAAAAGCGGTCATGGAGCAGAAATAGGTTCCACTTTCATTGACCGAAATAGAATCAGCTGTTGCACCCGTGTTCCAATTGTATTTCATTAGAGTGAGGTGGTGGTTGGCATTGATCACGTGAGCTGTGTCGCATACATCAGCACTGAATGAGCTGCCTGTTAATCCCAAAGTTTTTTTCACGTAAATGTCCCTTGAAAAAGTGTCGGAAGAACTATCGGCATAGACTATAAATTGTACGGTGTAGAACCCTTCGTTTTGATAATCATGGGTTGGATTGACAAGTGTGGACGTGTTTGAAGCACTCGATGGCTCGCCAAAATTCCAAAGCACACTGTCTTGGTCCACAGGATAAGAAGTGAATTTTACGGGCAAATTGCATTTCGATTCATAGTCAAAATAGGCCGGATGAAAATAGGACTGGATAAAGTCGGGGAGGCCTCTTCTGGCGGTTCTTCCACCAAGGTAAACAGCGGTTTCATTGTAATTAATATTTGCTCCGGAAGACTGTGGATTTTCAATTCTTGAAAGATGATCATTGGCTGGAAAATAAGGTGCACCATATATTTTTTTATCTACACCAATTTGGAGAGCATAAAGGCCGTTTCCACCTATTTGATATTCACTATTCACTATTGAAGTGGAATCGTAAAGTGATAAATCATATTGGGAAATTCCACCTTCATTCGGTGGGTTGCCCAGATGAGATAAATACAGATAGTTTGAGTTTGATGAAAACTCCGCACCATAAGCCACACGAAGAGTTGAAGGTAGTCCGATCGGTTGAGATGCTTGACCCGATTCGTTGTTAAATCTGTATATCCGAGCCTTAAGTGAATATTGAATAGGATTAAGTGTCAAACATTCAACTAGATATTTTCCATTTGGCGAGCTTTTTAGTTGCCCCGCATTACCTACTGGACCATCGTTTTGAAGAGTAGATACAATCGGTTCGGGGTTAACTCCGTTTTCAGTAACGAGAAATGCAAAGAGTGTGTCAGAATTAAACTTTCTAGTTAAGATCCAAATATCCTTTCCATTTTTATGGTGAACGGCCGTAGTTTTTTCGGTTGTTCGTAGCACTAATGGAAGATTTTTCTCTTCGGACAATATATTGCCTAATGGAAATGTCGGAGATTTTCGAATTATGGAATAATAGTGACCCATTATTGCAACTCCAGGGGTTTGAGTGAATAGATACGTTATGGTTGAGTCAACTGGATTCGGAATAAAAAGAGCACCTTGAGTGGAAGTGGCGTTGCCGGTTAAATCGCTTCCATTTTCTACTGTGTCGTGCAATTGATTTAGGACAAAGCTAGGTTGTGCATAAAAAAGCAATTCTCCATTGGGGTCGCTCAAAGCTGCACATCCTTCGAAAGCTACACCGAGGTTACTATTTAATAGGAAAGAGGGATTGTAATTGTTGAATTCAATTCCAGCAGAATCTCCAAAATACCAATTTGAGCTTGGGCCTTGAGCAGAAGCATCAAAAGTCAATATGATGAATAAACAAAATGGTAAAATTCTTTGCAGATTGAAGTTCATGAATCTTTACAATAGCACGAATATCCTCAATATTACCAGATATCGATAACCGATTGATTAGTCCAATCAATTTCAATGTTGGCATTTGATCCACATGATGCACTGCAACTATTTGTGACAATTGGATTGTTGCCGTACCCATTACAACCGTCTAACGATGCAAAAACTGATGATGACACACATCCTGGAACTCCTGCACATGGATGGCGCTCCTGAACTTGGCAATAATGAATAAATTGACATCCTACTGGCAGAGTCATTGTTAAAGAAGTTCCCCAAGGAATGCAAGCTGAGGCCATACAAGGCACACTTGAGTCAAAACAAGTATAATCAACATCAGATCCAAATAGTCTAATGCCCATATCACACGTAGTATTGTTATTTACAGTAACTGAACTAACCTGAGAAAAAGAAGTGAGAGAAAAAATCGCAAAAAGAGTGGTAATTAATACATTTTTCATAGCATGGTTTTTAAAAGATGTGCTACAAAAAAACTAAAAAAATTCTGATAAACAAGGGGTTAGCGTGAAATAGGTTCGAGGTACTAGGGACTAGTCACTAGGTTCGAACTCACCTCAACAACGAAAAGCTCCCTTTTTGCACTTTGTCTCCGTATTGAATAATGATGAAGTAAGTGCCTTCCGATGCGGCAACTCCGTTTACAAATCCATCCCATGTGATGGATGCTTTGCCTAGGGCGCGTTCATTTGAATAAATCAATTGCCCCCAGCGGTTGTAGATGGCAGCCGCGTACGAAATGTTAGTACAGGTATTTGAAATTTTGAGCACGTCATTGATTCCATCGGCATTGGGTGAAAACACATTAGGGATGGAAAACTTGCAGTTAGATGTGTCGCAAACAAGATCATCGACACTCAACGTTCGCGAAGCGATGCGTGCACAAGGGCCATTGGTGATGGTTACGGAATATGTTTCCGATCCTGCGCCCACCAAATCATCGTGGCTAATTACCAACATGCTGTCTGTTGAGCCATCGCTCCAAGCATAGCTTGACACAGGCCAAAAGGCATTCAAAGCGACTGAATCTCCTGGACAAAGAACTGAATCTGCACCCAATGAAACATCAATGCGTTGAAGGGCGAAAGAATGGCCCGTTTCCACCACCGTGTCGCAGCGGTTGAAGGCATGTACAGAATAGAAACCGAAAGTGTCGATGCGCCATGGTTGAGCTAATGTGTCATAGGCAAGATCATCTGATGTGAAGTGATGAAATAGCTTACGCTGTCTTTGCTGCGGATTGGCAATGGTAGCCTCCAACTGATCGCACAACACCGAATCGCTGAACCACGAGGCATCGGGTTGGGGGTAAAAAATGCTATGCGAATAGTGTCGCTGGCAGTGCCACAAGCGTTGGTGGCGGTGAGCCAAATATTCAACGTTTCAAAATTGGGTGAAGGCCTTTATTCACAATGATTGTGCGATGTGTCACCGGTTGACCAAGTGAAATCAATCGTGCTTTCCAGATCAGCGCCAATAGTAAAGATTGACCTTCACAAAGCGCGCGGTGTCGTTGCCTAAGCTTATGTTTGGAGTTGGGAGGAAAGAGATGTTGAACGTATCAACCAAACTGTCGCAAAAAGCGGTCATGAAGCAGAAATAGGTTCCACTTTCATTGATCGAAATAGAATCAGCTGTTGAACCCGTGTTCCAATTGTATTTCATTAGAGTGAGGTGGTGGTTGGCATTGATCACGTGAGCTGTGTCGCATACATCATCACTGAATGAGCTGCCTGTTAATCCCAAAGTTTTTTTCACGTAAATGTCCCGTGAAAAGGTGTCGGATGAACTATCTGCATAGACTATAAATTCTACGGTGTAGAAACCTTCATTGGTATAATCATGGGTTGGATTGATGACGGTAGATGTGTTTGAAGCACTTGCGGGCTCGCCAAAATCCCAATGCACACTGTCTTGGCCCACAGGATAAGAAGTGAATTTTACGGGCAAATTGCATTTCGATTCATAGTCAAAATAGGCTGGGTGAAAATAGGACTGAATAAAATCGGGGAGGCCGAGTCGTGAGGTTCTTCCGCCAAGGTACACTGCCGAATCAGAATAGATAATATTTGGTCCGTTTGCTTCAGGATTTTCAATTCTAGATAGGTACTCATTTTCAAACGTTCGAGATCCATATATTCTTTTGTCTATTCCAATTTGAAGAGAATATTGACCCAGGCCGGCTATGTGGTATTCACTGTTACTAATTGCAGCAGAGTCGAAGATGGATAAGTCGTATTGAATAACACCACCTCCCATTGGAGGTGATCCATTTTGAGAAAAATACAGGTTTGTTGAATTTGCGGAAAACTCAGCCCCATAGTGTGCAAAAGAGTTGGATGCAATGCCAATCGATTCTGAGACTTCACCAGTTTCATTGTTGAATCTATGTATTCTCCCTGCAATGGGATATTGGGAAGGAGAAACAGCAAGACATTCAGCTAAATACTTCCCATTTGGTGAACTTTTAAGCTGACCTAAATTCCCAAATATACTGTCCCTTAAAAGAATTGATATTACAGGTTCAGGATGAAAACCAATTTCGGTAACTAAGAATGCAAGCAAGGTGTCTGAATTGAACTTTTTCATCAAGACCCAAATATCCTTGCCGTTATTGTGGTGAACGGCTGTTGTTTTTTCTGTTGTTCCAACAGCGAGCGTGATGTTCTTTTCTGAGTTAAGGATATATCCCAAGGGTTGTGTTTCGTTTCTTCTTAAAACTGAATAGGAATGCGTTAGAACACTATGCGAAACAAAGTATGTTATAGAGGTGTCAATCGGATTTGGAATGAATAGAGCACCTTGAGTGGAAGTAAAACTCCCTAATAGTTCATGGCCATTTTCAAGGGTGTCATGGTCTCGATTGATAACATAATCGGGACGAGCATAGTAAATCAACCCTCCATTAGAACTACTCAAAGCTGCGCAACCTTCAGGCGCAAAGTATAGCTTGCTGTTTAATGAAAATGAAGGAATGTAGTTGTTGAATTGTATTCCAGCCGAATCTCCAAAATACCAATTCGCTGTTGGCCCTTGTGCAAAACCTACACACGTGAAGATTGTGAAATAAAAAATCTGGATCGCCTTAAAACAGCCTAATTTCATTCATTTGTCAATCCTTTCAAAGATTGTGATAATTAATTGATATCAATAACCGACTGCACAGTCCAATCGACATTGATAGTAGTATTTGATCCGCATGATGCACTGCAAGTGTTGGTTACAGTAAAATTATTTCCGTAGCCCAAGCAACCGTCTAAGGATGCAAAAACTGACGATGAAACACATCCAGGAACACCTGCGCAAGGATGGTGTTCTTGAACCTGGCAATAGTGAATAAATTGGCAGCCTACAGGAAGTGTCATAACAAGAGGGGTTCCAGGACTTATACAAGCCGTTGCAACACAAGGGATACTTGAATCAAAACAAGTATAATCAACATCAGATCCATAGATTCGAATACCCATATCACAGGTAGTGAAGTTATTTACAGTAACTGAACTAACCTGAGAAAAAGAAGTGAGAGAAAAAATCGCAAAAAGAGTGGTAATTAATACATTTTTCATAGCATGGTTTTTAAAAGATGTGCTACAAAAAAAACTAAAAAATTCTGATAAACAAGGGGTTAGAGTGAAATAGTTTCGAGGCACTAGGGACTAGTCACTAGGTTCGAACTCACCTCACCAGCGAAAAGCTCCCTTTTTGCACTTTGCCTTCATCGTATTGAATGATGATGAAGTAGGTTCCTTGGCTTGCAGCAATTCCGTTGATGTAACCATCCCATGAAAGTGGAAGATTACCTTGGCCACGTTCATCAGCAAATATGAGTTGCCCCCAGCGGTTGTAAATGGTTGCAGCATAAGGCAGGCTTGAGCAGGTGTTGGATATTTTCAACACATCATTGATGCCATCAGCATTGGGAGAGAATACATTGGGAATGGAGAATTTGCAGTTGGCGGTGTCGCAAATAAGGTCATCAACGCTCAATTTTCGCGCAGCGATAAAATCACATGCGCCATTTGTTATGGTTACGGTATAGGTTTCCGATCCATTGCTTTGTAAATCATCATAGCTCACCACCAACACGCTGTCTAAAGATCCATTGCTCCAAGCATAGCTTGACGCAGGCCAAAAGGCATTCAATACGATCGAGTCACCTGGACAAAGCACCGTATCTGCGCCCAGCGAAACATCAATGACATTGAATGGCGAAAGAAAAGCCCGTTTCACCACCGTGTCGCATTTGTTGAAGGCATGCGCATAATACAATCCAAAAGTGTCTATGACCCAAGGTGGAGTGAGTGTGTCATAGGCAATGTCATCCGAAGTGTAGGTCATGAAAAAAGTGACGCTATCGATAGATGGTGTATTAACAATGGCTTCCGATTGATTGCACAAGATAGAGTCGCTAAACCACGAGACATCGGGTTGCGGCAAGAAATCAATGCGAATGGTGTCGCTGGAATTGCCACAGGCGTTGGTGGAGGTGAGCCATAGATCAATTGGCTTTAAATTGGAAAATATGCTTGCATCAATATTTACCGCAGTCGAGTTTTCCCCTGTTGACCATTGGTAATTCGTTTGAGGTAGATTTTCTGCCATGAATGTCAAAGTATCTCCTTCGCACAAGACAGTGTCATTGCCCAAATCAATCTCAGGATTTACGATAAATGAAACTTGAAATGTGTCAATTAGGCTATCACAAAAGGCAGTCATCGAGCAGAAATAGGTTCCACTTTGAGTGACCGAAATAGAATCGGCAGCAGCACCCGTGCTCCAATTGTATTTCATCAAAGTGAGGTTGTGGTTGGCGTTGATCACGTGAGCCGTGTCGCAGATATCAGCACTGAACGAGCTTCCTGTTAAGCCCAATGATTTTTTCACATAAATGTCCCTTGAAAAAGTATCAGAAGAACTATCGGCATAGACTATAAATTCTACGGTATAGAAACCCTCGTTTTGATAATCATGGGCAGGATTGATAAGCGTGGATGCGTTTGAAGCACTCGAAGACTCGCCAAAATCCCAGTGCACACTGTCTTGCCCCACGGGATATGAAGTAAATTTTACGGGCAAATTACACTTCGACTCATAATCAAAGTATGCAGGGTGAAAATAGGACTGGATGAAATCAGGAAGGCCAAGTCTTGAGGTTCTTCCACCAAGGTACACTGCTGAATCAGAGTACAAGAGAGTTGCTCCCGTTGTCTGTGGATTTGAAATGCAAGAAAGGTATTGATTCTGAAGTTTAGCGCCATAAATTTTTTTGTCGACTCCTATTTGTAACGCAAAATTCTGATTGGTGAATAAGTCAAATCTACTCGAGTTGATTGAGCTTGAATCGTAGTTTTCAATTGAATATTGAAAAATACTTGGACCGATCGTTGGTGTAAAGGTGTTTGCGAAATACAAGAACTTTGAATTAGCTGAAAACTCACAGCCATAAGGTCGAGCGGTGTTTAATGTGTTTTCATAAGAGATGCTTATGGATTCTGTGACTTCACCGGTCACGTTGTTGAATTTGTAAACTCGTGCTTGAATTGGATATACATCAGGTGCGCGAAAAATACATTCGGCTAAGAATTTACCATTTGGCGAGCTTTTAAGTTGGCCAGATATAGCAAGATTACCGTCATTTGGAACTATTGAAACTATTGGTTCACCTTGCACTCCTTCATGGGTTATCAGAATTGCCAGCATACTATCAGTGTTCACTTTTCGAGTTATTACCCAAATGTCAGAACCGTTATTGTGATGTACAGCAGTTGTTTTTTCAGTTGTCCCATTGACTAAAGGAACATTTTTTTCGGTGGGCAGAATAATTCCAAGAGGAAATGTGTTGGTTTTTCGAACGATTGAAAAATGGTGCCCGGTATCTTGACCAAGTTCATATTGGTGTGAAATAAAATAAACAATAGATGTGTCAATTGGATTTGGGATGAAAATCGCACCTTGAGTCGAAGAGTTATTTCCCTCCAAATTGCTTCCATTTTCAATCGTATCATGCAATTGATTGAGTATAAAACTAGGTCGAGCATAATTCAATAAATCTCCGTTTCGATTGCTCAATACTGCGCTACCTTCATCGGCCACACCAAGGTTGCTGTTCAATAAAAAGCTTGGTGTGTAGTTTTCAAATTTTATTCCTGCAGAATCTCCGAAATACCAATGCGAGGTAGGTCCTTGACATAAGCCATCACTAACTATCAATGTAAGTATAATAAAGTGTGATAACCTTAGACAAAGTATGCGCATTACTATTTCAATTACTCCAATATCTGCATAATTAGTAAATATTAATTATTGACTGATTTGTCCATCCAATAACAATTGTCGTATTCGGACCGCAACTTGAAACGCCAAAACATGAATTTGAAGCAGTTGTGCTATCAGAATAACCCATACAACCATTTATTGATGCAAATGCAGAAGTTGAGACACAAGAGGGTGTTCCGACACACGCATGTCTTTCTTGAACTGCGCAATAATGAATGAATGAGCACCCTGTTGGTAAGCTCATGGTCGCAAAATTCCCGGCATCAATGCACGCAGATGCAACACAAGGAACGCCTGAATCAAAACATGTATAGTCATTGTCCGATCCATAGATGCGAATCGAAAAATCACAGGATGTATTGTTATTTACTGTGACAGAGCTCACTTGAGAGATAACAGCGAATGAAACAAATGTGAAGGTGATTGTAAAAATCAAATTTTTCATAGCATGGTTTTTTAAAGAAGTGCTACAAAAAAAACAAAAAATTCTGATAAACAAGGGTTTAGGTCGAATTATTTATATTTTCTGAACCACTCTTAAACCGCTGGTCTTCTAGACAATTTGGGCTTTGCTTAAATCCCTGCGCCATCGCTGGAGCTTGTGCGCAAGCGATCAGACTGACGCTAACATCTTTCTAATTATCAATCATGAATTGTAAATTATAAATCACTGAGTGAACCACGAACCACTCAGTGAACCGGCACTTTCTCGCCTTTCAGCCTTGCTTTGCGTTTGAAGTATCCGTTCATGAAAATCATGCTCATCACAA
Organism: Salibacteraceae bacterium; assembly: GCA_018401875.1. Lineage (GTDB taxonomy): Bacteria > Bacteroidota > Bacteroidia > Flavobacteriales_G > Salibacteraceae > SHAN690. The sequence goes on along the minus strand of JAGYJZ010000005.1, from coordinate 75,195 downwards.
TCACTGCTCCGAAGTAAAACAGTGGGCTCATGTATTCGTCTTCTTTGAATAGTATGAGTGCAAAAATGATCGAGTAAATCGGCTCCATGTTGATGGACATGCTTACGGTGAATGGGCTTAATTCTTTCATCACTTCGATGCTGACAACAAACGCTAAACTCGTGCACACTAAACCTAAGATGAGAAGCCAAATCCAGTCAATGCTGCTCGGCATTTGAAGGCTTTCGAATCCACCTGTAAACAGATAATAGATGCTGATGAATAACACTCCACCCATCATTTCATACGTGGTGATTAATGTCGGGCGGTCGTACTTCACAAATACTCCATTCAGTGTGCCAAACAATGCAGCAAAGAAGGCCGAAATCAAGGCGTAGAGTATCCCAATAGAGTAGTCGCTTTCTGCTTGAAAGATTATGGCCAAACCAACCAGCGTTAGCAAACCAAGGAGAATCTCATATGGAATGATTTTCCGCTTGAAAAAGAAGGGTTCGAGGAAAGCCACAAACAGCGATGTTGACGCCAGTGTGGTTAGCGTAATCGAAACGTTTGAGACTTTCAGTGCTTCAAAAAAGAAGATCCAGTGCGCTGCGGTGATGACGCCTGTGCCTAAGTATTTGAATTTATTGAGATTTCCAGTATAGAAACTTCGCTTGGTGAGTAACATGAATGCGATCAATCCCGCCAAGGCGATGAGCATTCTATACCAAACTATTGAAGTGGAAGAAATGGTGATGATTCGACCCAAAATGCCAGTGAATCCCCAAATGAAAATCACCGCGTGAAGCGAAAAATAGTACTTGTATTTTCTTACAAAGTTCAATCCGAGACCTCTTGTTCAATGTCGCTCATGCGCGCAACACCTCCAGAAACGATAAACTTCATCACATCTGCTGGCTTAGCGTCAATCGGAGTGACATTTTCGGCAGGCACTATAAACAGGTTTCCAGAAAAGGCATAGCTGTGCGGGAGATATACAGCCACTTTGTCTTTTCCAATTCCAAGGTCTTCGAGGTCGGTTCCGGTGAGAAAGCCGAGCTTTTGAACTTCAGCTTTTTCATACATTTTCACCAAAACGGGTCGGTCAAATTTTTTCTGTGTTCCAACAAACGCGGTAACCAAATCTTTGATTGCCGTGTAAATCGTTTTGATCATTGGAGCCGATTTCAGCAGGCGATTGCCCCAATTGATAAATGGCTGAGCCAGAACTGTGCTCGCGAGAATGCCGAAAAGGATAATCACACTTAACAGCGTGAGGATTCCTAATCCTGGGATTTCGTATGGAATTATGCCATCGATCATGATGAAAATCTGAACGATCACATATACAGTAACGGCTGCTGGAGTCAGAAAAATAATGCCTCTAGCGAAATAACGAAGCAGGGCTGAAAAGAATTTTTTCATGAGAATAATCTTGGCACAAAGAAAGGGTGGATTAAATTGAAAAAAACGCTTTTATTTCAAATTTTTCAAGACTTCCTTGTCTGCTTTTTTGAGTCTAGCAACGATGAGCGAATAGCTATAGTCAATCAGTTCCTTGAAGAGTTCGTCTGGAACGCTTCCATCTGTTGATACTGAATTCCATTGCTGTTTATTCATGTGATATCCGGGAGTAATTCCAGTAAATTCTTCCCTGAGCTGAATTGCTCGCTCGGGATCACACTTCAAGTTGACATAGGCGTATTTATCAATATCACACAAGGCAAACATTTTGTTCATTACTTTAAACACCAGCACGTTTGGGCCAAAAGGCAAACCTTCCGTTACGCCAGGTTTCGCAATGCAGTATTCTCGATATTCTTCAACGTTCACGCCTCTTCCATCTCGCGGTTGAGCATCGGCACCACTTTCGAGTGTTTTATTTCGCTTAAAATAATGTGCGATTTGATTTGGCCTACTTCTGGCAATTTGCTGATGCGATCAGTGATTAGTCGGTCAAGGGCGCCAATGTCGGTGGTGTATACTTTCAACTGATAGTCATAGTCGCCTGTCACTTGGTTGCATTCTACCACTTCGGGAATTTGAAGCACTGACTCTATAAAGCGGTGAATATTATTTTCTTGCTGATGCATCAAGGTTACTTGAATGAACGCCTTAATGGTGATGCCCATTTTCGCCAAGTTCACCTGTGCGTGGTAGCCTTCAATGATGCGTTGGTTCTCTAATTTGCGCACACGCTCAAGCGTTGGCGCAGGCGAAAGTTCGATTTCACGGCTGAGGTCTATGTTAGAGATTTTACCTCGCTCTTGTAAGATTTTGAGGATTTTGCGGTCGATGTCGTCAATGGGGCGTGGCATATTCGTGTTGTTTTGAAATTGTGATAATTGAGCGAATAAAAGTAAGATCGAATTCGGAAATTCCAAATTATAATTTGGGAGTGCAGAATAATAATATCAACAATTTGTGATGGGTTGATTTTGAGCGGTTTGAAAAAAGGAACGATGCAATCGTTCAACGAGCTGATCACCTCAACAACGAAAAGCTTCCTTTTTGCACCTTGTCTCCGTATTGAATAATGATGAAGTAGGTGCCTTCAGATGCGGCAACTCCGTTTACAAATCCATCCCAAGTGACGGGTGAATTTCCTTGAGCGCGTTGGTCAGAAAAAAGCAATTGCCCCCAACGGTTGTAGATGGCTACAGAAAACGAAACGCTGGTGCACATATTTGAAATTTTGAGCACGTCATTGATTCCATCGGCATTGGGTGAAAACACATTGGGAATAGAGAATTTGCAGTTGGATGTGTCGCAAACAAGATCATCGACACTCAAGGTTCGCGAAGCGATGCGTGCACAAGGGCCATTGGTGATGGTTACGGAATATGTTTCCGATCCTGCGCCCACCAAATCATCGTGGCTCACTACCAACATGCTGTCTGTTGAGCCATCGCCCCAAACATAGCTTGACGAAGGCCAAAATGCATTCAAAGCGACTGAATCTCCTGGGCAAAGAACTGTATCAGCCCCCAGCGAAACATCAATGGCGTTGAAGGGCGAAAAAATGGCCCGTTTCACCACCGTGTCACAGCGGTTGAAGGCATGTACAGAATAGAAACCGAAAGTGTCGATGCGCCATGGTTGAGCTAATGTGTCATAAGCAATATCATCTGTTGTGTAGGTCATGAAGAAAGCAACGCTATCGATGATTGGTGGAGAGATAACAGCCTCAGTACGATCGCACAGAATGGAATCGCTAAACCACGAAACATCGGGTTGCGGTAAGAAACCAATGCGAATGGTGTCGCTGGCAGTGCCGCACGCGTTGGTGGCGGTGAGCCAGTAATTGGAAGAAAACGATACGTCTGAAAAAGAGATGTGGAGCGTTGGATTCGAAGTATCGCTTGTGTTCCAAACAAACGAAGCCACCTGGTTTACATCAAATCCGCTTAATGTGATCGATTGAGAATCACACAAAAAAGTGTCGTTGCCCAAGTCAATGTTCAACGGCTCTACAAATCGAACGAATGAACTGTCGATAATTGTTGTGCAAGCATTGGAAATGGTGCACACATACCACCCGGTATCATTTACCAAAATGGCTGAACTATCGCTGCCATTCTCCCAGCTGTATTCTGCTCCAAATTGAAAAGCCGAAAGGTAAGTAGGTTGGTTGGAGCAGAGATAAGTAGTGTCTTTTAAAACTCCCGCATCAACAGGGAAAACAATGGAAACTGTCTGGATAATAGTGTCGGTAGAACCACCAGTTGTGGCTAAAAGTGTTACCTGATAATCTCCAGGGTTTGAATAAACATGTTTTGGCTCTTGACCAGTTCCAAAGTTCAATGGCCCAGAAGCAGGATCTCCAAAATCCCAGATAGCAGAATCCATTCTATATCCTGCAAAGTAAAATTCAGTAGAATCACTTACGCAGGCATTTTCGACACAAAAACTGGTATTGAACCAATTAGAAATCCAATTGGGAAAATTGGAAGCAACGTTTAATGGTGAAAATGTCAAGATAGAATCGATGTAGTTACTCGCTAGACCGGCATTATTGGGTTCGAGTATGGCTCCAAGGTTGAATGAATTTACCGTAGCTACCAAGATCCTTTTTTGAGGATCGAGTTGCAAGTCTCTAGGGAAAGTGAAACTTCCTATGATGGTTTTAGAGTAGTCTTCTAGGTCAATTTGATAGATGGCTGATTGAAGGGAAGGTTCTGCTGAGGTAGCATAGAGATAGTTGGAGTTTGACGAAAACTCAATGGATCCAATTCGTGTTTCGAAGTTAATATCGGTTATGTGTTCCAATGTTCCTTGTGCATTGTTAAATCGGTATAATTCAATTGTTGAATCCACGTAGAGTGAACTCACCATATACTTACCATTCGGTGAAAACTTATAATTGCTGGAAATGGCCGTATTGGCTCCTCCATAAAATGCATGTGAGGGTCTTTCAACAATTGATTCAATAGTGTCTCCGACAAGTAAAAAGCGAAAATTGGGAGAGGGAATATCGTGCATGACTACCCAAGCTCTTTGTCCATCCCTGTGGGCAGTGGCTGCAATCCCTTCAGTTGTGGCGTTAGGCGAAATGGACATGTTTTTTAACCCCAAAGGCACGTCCCCCAATCCACCATTCAAGCTCATATCAACCACAGAGTAATTAAAGCCATATAATCCTTGTACCAGATCGCCTTCAACTTGAAAAAGAAAGTAACGGTCACTATTGGTTAGAAATGGCAGAGCTATGACTCCTTGAGACGCGCTATAATGACTTTTAATCGAATCTCCGTTCGGCATAACATTATTGCTCGCATCGAAGATGTTTTCTCCGTTGCAATAGAATAGTAAATTTCCTGACGAATCATTCATTGTTGCCAATGCTCCACCACCTAAATTGAAGTTGTAGGAAAAGTTAAACCCACTGCCTAAGAATTCAATATTGGTATTCAACGCCATGGGCCACACATTCACATAACTTTGAGGAAAGCTTGTATAGGGGCACCATAACCAAAAAAGACCCATAAATATTTTAAAGACAGTCCTATGCACCAAAAAACTTTTCGCTAAAATACAAGAACATCGATTGGTGATGTCCATGTTGTTCCTAAAGTAGTTCCGGTTGAGCAGCCTTTATTACAGGTTATGCTTACACCACTTATGCTTGTGGGTAAAACTGAACAACTCCCACCAGGTCGCTGAGTATGCGTGGCATCGTTAATATTTAAATTCGGGATGCAAGAAGTGGTAAACGGGTCGATATAGATTAAAACCTCATCCCATACGTAAGCGCTAGATCCGAGAGGGGCAACAGAAGCGCTGCCTCCTGGACCAATTGCTATCCATGATGGGGAAGTGATAGCCCCACCGCAAGAAGTTGTTTTTGCGATAGCTTTTGCAAATACTCTATAGCAATTATTATTGTCAATTGTAAGGCTTGTTGGCTGGCTTAGTATAGCAGTAGTTGAGAAAAGAAATCCTAGTACAAAAATTAATTTTTTCATAGCATGGTTTTTAAAAGATGTGCTACAAAAAAAAACTAAAAAATTTTGATAAACAAGGGGTTAGAGTGAAATAGTTTCGAGGCGCTAGGGACTAGTCACTAGGTTCGAACTCACCTCAACAACGAAAAGCTCCCTTTTTGCACCTTGTCTCCGAATTGAATAATGATGAAGTAGGTGCCTTCCGATGCGGCAACTCCGTTTACAAATCCATCCCATGTGATGGATGCATTGCCTTGAGCGCGTTCATCTGAATAAATCAATTGCCCCCAGCGGTTGTAGATGGCTGCAGAAAACGAAACGCTGGTGCAGGTATTTGAAATTTTGAGCACGTCATTGATTCCATCGGCATTGGGAGAAAACACATTAGGGATGGAAAACTTGCAGTTAGATGTGTCGCAAACAAGATCATCGACACTCAACGTTCGCGAAGCGATGCGTGCACAAGGGCCATTGGTGATGGTTACGGAATATGTTTCCGATCCTGCGCCCACCAAATCATCGTGGCTCACTACCAACATGCTGTCTGTTGAGCCATTGCTCCAAGCATAGCTTGACGAAGGCCAAAATGCATTCAAAGCGACTGAATCGCTAGGGCAAAGCACTGTATCTGCTCCCAATGAAACATCAATGGCGTTGAAGGGCGAAAGAATGGCCCGTTTCACCACCGTATCGCACGCATTGAAGGCATGTACAGAATAGAAACCGAAAGTGTCGATGCGCCATGGTTGAGCTAATGTGTCATAAGCAATATCATCTGTTGTGTAGGTCATGAAGAAAGCAACGCTATCGATGATTGGTGGAGAGATAACAGCCTCAGTACGATCGCACAGAATGGAATCGCTAAACCACGAAACATCGGGTTGCGGTAAGAAACCAATGCGAATGGTGTCGCTGGCAGTGCCGCACGCGTTGGTGGCGGTGAGCCAGTAATTGGAAGAAAACGATACGTCTGAAAAAGAGATGTGGAGCGTTGGATTCGAAGTATCGCTTGTGTTCCAAACAAACGAAGCCACCTGGTTTACATCAAATCCGCTTAATGTGATCGATTGAGAATCACACAAAAAAGTGTCGTTGCCCAAGTCAATGTTCAACGGCTCTACAAATCGAACGAATGAACTGTCGATAATTGTTGTGCAAGCATTGGAAATGGTGCACACATACCACCCGGTATCATTTACCAAAATGGCTGAACTATCGCTGCCATTCTCCCAGCTGTATTCTGCTCCAAATTGAAAAGCCGAAAGGTAAGTAGGTTGGTTGGAGCAGAGATAAGTAGTGTCTTTTAAAACTCCCGCATCAACAGGGAAAACAATGGAAACTGTCTGGATAATAGTGTCGGTAGAACCACCAGTTGTGGCTAAAAGTGTTACCTGATAATCTCCAGGGTTTGAATAAACATGTTTTGGCTCTTGACCAGTTCCAAAGTTCAATGGCCCAGAAGCAGGATCTCCAAAATCCCAGATAGCAGAATCCATTCTATATCCTGCAAAGTAAAATTCAGTAGAATCACTTACGCAGGCATTTTCGACACAAAAACTGGTATTGAACCAATTAGAAATCCAATTGGGAAAATTGGAAGCAACGTTTAATGGTGAAAATGTCAATATAGAATCGATGTAGTTACTCGCTAGACCGGCATCATTGGGTTCGAGTATGGCTCCAATGTTGAATGAATTTACTGTAGACACCAATATCCTTCTTCTCGGATCAAGCTGCATGTCACCAGGAAATGCTGAGCTTCCGATGATTGTCTTTGAGTAATCCTCAAGTTCAATTTGATAGATATTAGATATCGTTGTTGAAGGTTCTACTGTAGCAACATAAAGAAAATTTGAATTGGAAGAAAACTCTGCAGATTTGATGCGTGTCTCAAAAACTATATCCGTAACGTGTTCCAATGAACCGTTTCCATTGTTAAATTGATAAAGTTCTACAATTGAATCTGGAGCGATAACGCTAGCCAAGTATTTACTGTTTGGCGAGAATGTATAGAAGCTCGAGATTGCTGAATTTGCTCCTCCATAGAAGGCATTTGAAGGCCTCTCAATGATCGATTCAATAGTGTCGCCAACCAATAATAGTCGAAAATTTGGAGAGGGAAGATCATGCATAACCACCCAAGCCCTCAGTCCATCGCGATGGGCAGTAGCTGCGATGCCTTCAGTTGTGGCATTGGTTGAAATGGAAATGTTTTTTAAACCCAAGGGCACATCTCCTAGCCCTCCATCGAAGCTCATGTCAACTACAGAATAGTTGAAACCATAGTTGCCACCTACCTCAGCAGCCTCAACTTGAAATAGAAAGTATCGATCAGGGTCGCTTAGAAAGGGTAATGCGATAGCACCTTGCTCAGCGCTAATGTGAACCTTTATAGAGTCTCCATTAGGCATTATGTTATGATTGGCATTAATAATATTCTGGGCCGGGCAGTAGAAAAGTAAATTACCTGATGCATCATTCATGCATGCTAAAGCGGCTGAACCCGTGTTGAAATTATTTGAAAAGCTGAATCCGCTTCCAACAAATTCAATGCTGTTATTCAGTCCCATAGGCCAAATGTTCACATAACCTTGAGAGAATACTGCACAAGAGAAATATGATAAGAAGATGCTTAAGAGTAATTTATGGCCTTTTGAAAACACTCATTTAGTTTCTACTAATATACAGTAACAGCAGTTGAAGAATTCCAAATAGTTCCAATAGTTAAATTGGAGCAACCCTTATTGCAATTAATAGGAACAGAAATATTAATTGGGTTCCCGGTACAACTTGCCGATGGCGAGGTTCGAGTAGCATCATTCGTGTTTTCTACTGGGCAACCTGAATAAGGATCGATGTAGACTAGCAATTGATCCCAATTGTAAGAAGTTGGTCCAACTGGCGCGATGCTTCCCGATGAGCTAGCATTAATCGCGATCCAACCGGTAGATGTTATAGCTCCTGTGCATGTCGATTGGTCTATTGCTGTAGCTTTAACAAAGATTCGATAGCAGATTGTATTGTTGATTGATAATCCTGTAGATTGACCGATTAGACTGGAACTTGAAAATAAAAGTCCAGCAGCAAAAATTAAAATTTTCATAGCATGGTTTTTAAAAGGTGTGCTACAAAAAAAACTAAAAAATTTTGATAAACAAGGGGTTAGAGTGAAATAATCTCAAATTTCGAACCACGAACCACGAACCACGAACCACGAACCACGAACCACGAACTCACCTGGATTCACATCTTTAGTTATTGTCTAACACTGACCAAGTGAAACTCGGCCTTTGCGTGTGAGAATCATCGCTAATCCTTCGAATACAAAACCGGCCTGCTCGGTGAAGCATCGTTTTCGATGGGCGCCACTTGAAGGTTTAAAAGGTAGTTGCCGTCTTTGACATGGTTTGGAACAAAAATCAACTCGGTAATGGTCGCGTGAAGTCGAGTGTTTTCAGGATATGCCCAAAACGCACGGTGGGCTGCCAATGCTCCGCCATCCACTTCGCGGTCAACAGATGGAAGGTCCAACAGTAAATGATCAATTCCATTTTCGGCCATCCATGCCGCAGCACTGGCTTCGAGGTAGGCGGGATTGGTGTTGGAGTAATTCAAATGCAGTTTGCCTTCTTTGTTGGGCAGCGTTCTCAACACAAGAGCTTCCGGGCGCTTGTCACCCAGAGCATGTATGATTTGCTCTTTGGTGATAACGGAATCTTCTCCGCGCTTTTCAGGAGTAATGGAAACCAACTCGGCATCAAACATCCATTGCTTCAAATGTTGGTTGACGCTTTGGCATTCTGGCGATATATGGCCGACACATTCGGTATGCGTGCCATTGCCATGAGGGTTGAGCGTTACATCTCTAAAATTGACCGAACCGCCTTCTTTCACCGAGCCGATCCAACCATCAGCACGCACAGGCTTGATGGTGATTGGGCCAACATACCACGCTGATGTAGCGCTGGAATCTGTCCTGAATGGAATTGAAATATCGATGCCTTTTTTCCAGTCCATGGAATTAAAATTTTTGGAAAAGTAAGAGGATTTTCATCAAGCGATCATCAATTCACGAATAAGTGCATCTGCCAATAGCCAGTTTTCAGGTTTGATGCCCAGCTGCTCACCTTCTTGCCACAAACAGCTTTTCAAATCGCCATTGAGTTGTTGAAGGTTTTGAGCAATCACAGCTTGATGGTTTTTCGGAAGTGTGCTCAAATCGATTCCTTGGTGTCTTCTCAATCCAGTCATCAATTGTTCGTTTGTTCGGTCTGTGTCAGTGAGTATTTCATCTTCCCAATAACGGCCACCTTCGCTGATTGCCTTGATGTATTGTGGGTTGTTGGAGACATTCCAGCGCCTCTTTGTTGCTCCGTCAAACGAATGTGCTGCAGGGCCAAACCCAACATAATCGAGTCCTTGCCAATAGCTGCCGTTGTGCGTAGCCATGTGTTCGGGTTTGCCAAAATTGGAAATTTCATAGTGCTCAAATCCTGCCTTCGTCAATAGTTCGTGAAGCACAAGAAATTCCCTTTCGATGGTTTCGTCATCTTTTTCTGTCACCATGTTTTTTGCCACTTGATGATGAAGGACTGTTTTTTCTTCTACCGTCAAGCAGTAGGCACTGATGTGTTCTGGAGCAAGATCGATGGCGCGTTGGATGTTGTTTTTCCATTCGTCAATCGACTGATTTGGAATACCGTAGATCAGGTCGATGCTTACTTTTTCGAAGCCCGTTTCCCTGGCGTTTTTCACGCAATTTGATGCTTCATGCGCATTGTGTGCTCGGTTCATCAAAATGAGATCACGGTCGATAAATGACTGAATACCAATACTCAATCGGTTTACACCAAGCGATTGCCAAAGTTTGAGTTTTTCTGCGGAGTGATCGTCTGGATTTGATTCCAGCGTTACTTCCGTCAATCGACTCACATCAAAAGAGCTGCTGAGTGTTTCGAAGATTTGCGCCAATTCTTCTTCATTCAATATGGAAGGCGATCCACCGCCAAAATAGAGCGTAGCTGGTGCTTCCTTAATTTCATGACTGCGTTGTTTGATTTCAACACACAGCGCATCAATCAGCGGTTTGCGCAACTTCTGATTGGTCGAAAAATGAAAATCGCAATAGGTGCAGGCCTGTTTGCAAAATGGAATATGAATGTAGATGCCCGCCATGATTGGCCGAAGGTAGGGTTTGATGCGATGAGAAATCTAGTGCGTGAAATGTTGAATGTTTCCTTAATCGCTGTTTCAATAGGGGGAAGCAAGTCATGTTTATCGCCAAAGTACTTATTGCATGAATCACACACATTTTCACAAATCGACTTTCCTCCAAGGGATTGGGGGATTGTATGTGCAATAGTTTCGAATGTGGCTTGATCTACATTTTTCGAACACCAAATGCATATCTTCATTGTGTCTAGCTTAATGGGATAATTTAGGGGTTGCCAATTTTTTTCCTCAAACCAAAGTATTCAAGATATCGGTTGTCGTTTATACTTCATCACTTCTCCACAATCTCCATGAAATACCTGAACCCAATTGACGGCCGTGGTGCAGTGAAAAGGCTTGGTTCATGGTCAATTTTCAAGGATTCGGCACCATCAAACCAACTGCCGCCTTTTGCCAGGCCTTTTTCTGCGAGCATTTCAGATACATTCCCGCTCATGTTGTAGAGTCCGAAGTCATTTGGCCAATAGGATTTTGACGGAGCTGTTACATCAGCATTGTCATTGAGCTTTCCACCATTATCTTCAATATCCGTGGCATCGCGTTTGAAATTGCAGCGATACAGTCCTTTTTTGGTTTGCAAGTCGTTTCCCTCCCATGGGTAGGTTGCAGAAGAATTATCGGCTTTCGCTGCTGTAATCCACTCATCTTTTGTGGGCAAGCGAAACGCAACCTTGTTGTACTTTCTTTTTCCGTTGGAGTTGTATTGTTGTGTCATCCATTCGCAAAACAGGGTAGCGCCTTCGTAGCTAATATTGACAACAGGATATTGCGTATAAGCGGCATGGGTATGATAATACTTCACGTAGGGTTCGTTGTAGGTTAGTTGGTCTTTCCATTGTGCGCTGTCAATCTTTGCAATCGCATACTTATCGCTCTGTCCGTTGTGCTTTAGAAAGCTCAAAAAATTCAAGTATTGGTCGTTTGTTACCTCAAATTTTGAGGCGAATAAACTGTCGTTAATTTTAGCAAGTGCTGTTTGAGTCGCTTTGATGTCTAATTCAGTCGGTTGTCCTTGAGCCAACAGCCCGAAGCAGACAAACGCTGCTGAAAGTGATAGGTATTTCATTCTCGTTGTTTTTACGTGTGTGGGAATTCGCACTGCACCTCACAAAAATAGCGACAATTTCAAGCGTGAAGGTCATCTGCAGTTGCGGGACGATTTGCAAAATCACATTTCACCGAAAGGTAGCACTCCAGAGGAGTCTTAAGATCTGAAATACATCGATCAGCAAAAAAAATGGCTTGCTATTTCAGTACGCATGAACATACCGCCCATCACCATCACTCTTAAACTCTTCTCTCCCGATTGCTGCCTGTATCAACTCATCCATTCCTCTACCAGCACTCGACATGTGAATTTTGAAAGTAAAATCTCTTTCTGTGTAATGATATTGGCATGTGCTTGGGTCACATTTGCTTCTTTAAATCAAGGGTGTGAAAACATTAAATTAAACATTATGAAGACTACTATTTTTTTAGGGATTGCATTATTTTTTGCAGCAGCTACAACAACATCTTGCAAGAAGGATTATGTATGTGAATGTTCAAAAACTTACACAGGTGGATCAGGTTCTGTAACCTCAGACTATTCAACGTACACGTACAACGAGAATAGAAAAAGAGCGGAAGACCGTTGCAATGACAATGCGGAAACAGGAAGTGATATTTTCGGAGACTACAGCATCAATTGCCAAATTCAATAAGGGGCAAGCGCTTTTTTAAAACGTTAACTGGTTAGTTTTCATGATTTGCCGTCATGGTGCGTTTGGTTTCAAAGCCAAGCAAGCTGAGATGGCAAATTTTTGTTTTTTAGAAACCCGATGCGCGTGTGTCGCACGTAAAATCAGATTTAACCTGTAACGTTCCAACATTGGATGCCGTATCGATACTCGAACATCTCAGTTTCTCTAATGATCGCCTTTTTGCAAATTCTCTGGCTCGATAAACAAACCTTATAGGAAAAGAAGTGTTTTGTTAAAGATGAAAATTAGACGGTTTCTGCGTCATAAATTCGACATGCTTAATACATTTGCAGCTCTTTAAAATGAAAGTGCGAACAGCCCCGATAGCCATTTCCCTGAAAGCCAAAGTCTCCGACTACGCACAGTTGACCAAAATGCGTCTTGCTACATTGGTTGTGTTTAGCGCACTTACAGGATATTTCTTCGCCATAGACATGCACCAAGTAAATCTACTTGAGATCATGTTTTTGATCGTAGGAGGTTTCATGGTGACGGGCTCTTCCAACGCATTCAATCAGATTATAGAGCGCGATTTAGATAAACTGATGAAGCGCACAGCCGATCGTCCAATACCTGATGGTCGCATGGATCCTATGGAGGCATTTGTTGTGGCATCCGCACTAGGAATTGTTGGAGTGCTGATCTTGTGGTTTGGATTGAATCCGCTCAGCGGGCTGCTCGGCACATTGGCATTGTTTCTTTACGTGGCGGTGTATACACCACTCAAAAGAGTAGGTCCGATTGCTGTATTTGTAGGCGCTTTTCCTGGAGCCATTCCTCCGATGCTGGGCTATGTGGCGGCAACCAATGATTTTGGTTTGATTCCGGGAGTGTTGTTTGCAACACAGTTTATATGGCAGTTTCCTCATTTTTGGGCCATCGCTTGGAAGGCAGACGATGATTATTCAAAAGCTGGTTTTAAACTCATGCCATCATCAAAAGGCAAGAGCAAGACTTCTGCCTTTTACATTTTGATTTATTCCTTGTTTTTGATTCCCATCAGTCTATTCCCGATCATCTTCACCACAGGGAATTCAATCGTACTAGCATTAGTGGCATTATCAGGTATTGGATTTGCTTGGTATGCGGTGAAATTGTTTAATGACTTAAATGATAAAGCTGCACTTAAACTCATGTTCGCTTCGTTTGTTTATCTCCCAGTAGTTCAGTTATTATACCTCATTTAAACAAAAGAAGATGGCAACTTACATTTCAGAAGAAGAATTAAAAGACATTAGAAACCGCACAGCAAAACCGCTGCTTTGGGTGGGCATCGTGGGCATGGTGATGTTGTTTGCGGGTATGACCAGCGCATACATCGTGCGTCAGGCCGAAGGAAATTGGTTGTATTTCGACCTTCCTGAAACATTTTACGTGAGCACAGCCATCATTGTGTTGAGCAGCGTCACAATGTGGATGGCTCAGTATGCGATTAAACGAAACAACCTGCGTTTGACCACCTCAATGCTCATTACAACCCTCGTTTTAGGGATTGTGTTCACATTGTTTCAGTTCAAAGCCTGGGGCGAATTGGTAGATATGGGTGTGTTTTTTGCCGGTCGTGAAAGCAATGCGTCAGGTTCGTTTTTATATGCGCTTTCAGGCCTTCACCTGGCCCACTTAGCAGGTGGTTTGTTCGCATTAACCTTCACTTCGGTGAAGTCGATTTTGAAAAAATATTCAGCTGAAGATCACGTTGGTATCGGGGTTGCTGCTACTTATTGGCATTTTCTTGATATCCTTTGGATATACTTGCTGCTGTTTTTAGTCTTTATTCGTTAACATTGCACCGAAATCCTAAACAATCTTTTTTTTAACCTATCATGGCAGGAGAAGCAACACAAGCAATCGACAAAGCAGAACTTTGGGGAGGCGGACGTTCTCCATTTAGTGTAAGTTATGGTAAAATGATGATGTGGTTTTTCCTTATCTCAGATGCGCTTACCTTCGGAGGATTCCTTTCAGCCCTGGCATTTGCAAGACATCACTTGGAAGATGTGTGGCCAGTTACAGAGAGTATATTCTTTCACTTTCCTTTTACACACGCGCACCTTCCGCTGCTTTACGTAGCGTTGATGACCTTCATTTTGATTATCAGTTCGGTAACCATGGTTCTTGCTGTTGAAGCAGGCCACAGAATGGACCAAAAAGCAGTCGTAAAGTGGATGGCATGGACTGTTGTTGGTGGAGCTATTTTCTTGGGCTCACAAGCTTGGGAATGGAGTACGTTCATTTCAGGGTCAGAGCATGGTGCTTATGTTATGGCCGATGGCACAATGGCTCGTTTGGATATCGATCACCATACGCATTCTGAAACCCTAGTTAATCTGCATTCTGGTCTTGAGATTACAGATCAAAACGTGATCGATCAGATTAAAGAGAACAACACGCTCGTGAAGGGCGCAAATTTGGATCGCAACGAATACGGACCGCAGCTTTATGCTAATTTCTTCTTCTTCGTTACTGGCTTTCATGGAACACACGTTTTGTCAGGTGTGATCATAAACTTGTTAATACTCATAAGGTCAGCACAAGGTTGGTACGATAAGCGTGGCCACTACGAAATGGTTGAAAAAGTTGGGCTTTACTGGCACTTCATAGACCTTGTATGGGTATTTGTATTTACATTCTTCTACTTGATATAACTTCCTCAATTTTCAAAACATGGAAAGAGACGACATCATAGAATATTCGCTTCACGCTCATCACGATGAAGAGTCAGGAAAAAAGATTAGAAAGAAAATCTATTTCGTAACAGCGCTGCTTTCTATTGTAACAGCAATAGAAGTGGCAATGGGAATAATTTGGGGTAAAGCCCACATCGATGTAGACGGAATGGGATGGTTGACCATCAAGGCTATCTTCATCATTTTAACATTACTCAAAGCAGGATACATCGTAATGGTATTCATGCACTTGGGTGACGAACGCAAGTCGTTGCGAAACATCATACTCGTTCCTTATTTCCTTTTCATTGGATATTTGTTGTTTATTCTGCTTTCAGAATCTTCATTCATTTTTCAAGTGAAAGAATTTATAGGTTGGGTTTAATAATCTAAAAATCAACAAAACGAGGCCTTTGATTGTTATTCAAGGGCCTTTTTTATGACTTATGCGCAAAGGATTCTACCTCATATTGATTCTTCTTTTTCCGTCAATCATCTTCCTGATTTTTTCGTTGGGCGAACATCACGTTACAAAAATGGGTTCCTACGGCTCATACCAAGTGCAGGAAAATGGAGATACCATCTATAAACCTGTGCCTGATTTGGTGTTGGTTGATCACGATGGAAATGAGTTGAGCATGGAAGGTCTTCGTGGAAAACCTGTGTTGTTTGATTTTTATACGTTTCCCTGTGATGAAGCATGCAGGAAGAAAGGAGTTACGCTGGTGAATTACCTGAATGATGTTGCGGAGAAAGAAAAGTGGATGGTGCTTAGTGTGTGTGTTGATAGCGCTGTTTCCCAATCCGATGTGAAGCAGCTGAAGAACGATCACTTGCCAGAGATGCAGAGCTGGAAGTTTGTTTCTGCAAAGAATCAAAAGGAGCTCGAGGCGTTTTTACAATATGCGTTCGTCAATACTCAGCGGCTCGAAAGCCTGAGTCAGATTCCGTCAAAAGACTTTATGCTGATCGATCAACAAGGCGTCATTCGCGAATACTTTGACTCAAGGATTCATAAGGAAAATAAAAAATTGCAAGATGCCATCAAGCTCTTGTTGAAAGAACCATTCATGACATGGAAGGAAGTAAAGAAGTAAATATCAATAAGTGGATTTACATCGTGGCTGGAGTGCTTGCTTCAGCTGTGGGGATTATATACGTCACTCCAAAATTCGAAGTCGCAGAAGGAAGCCTCGACTTTCTTCCCGCATTGAACGCGAGCATTAATGCCACAGTGAGTGTGCTGCTGGTGTTGGCAGTGATTATGATCAAGCAGGGAAAAAGAATAGCTCACCAACGTTTGATGACCACGAACCTCGTTTTGAGTGCGTTGTTTTTGGTTAGTTATGTGCTTTACCACACCACGCATGAAAGCACTGCTTTTGGAGGAGAAGGAATAGTAAGAACGATCTATCTGTTTATTCTACTGACACACATCGTGCTCGCTATTGTCATTGTGCCGCTGGTACTCATTACCTTCTCAAGGGCGTTGACCAACAAGTTTGATAAGCACAAAAAAATTGCTCGAATTACATTTCCGATATGGCTCTACGTTTCGGTAACGGGTGTGATTGTTTACCTCATGATTTCGCCCTATTATTGAACCATCAGATCATTACCTTTGTTATTGAATTATGGCTAAAAGATTAATCATCGTTGTACTTGTTTTGGTTATAGCATCGGTAGATGCCAATGCGCAATGCAGCATGTGCAGCGCTGTAGTTGAATCCAATCTAAAAACCGGAGGTGAGCTGGCCCAAGGCTTAAATGCTGGAATTCTTTATTTAATGGGAATTCCCTACGCACTGCTCATCGGAATGGGTATCATACTTTTTAGGCGACTCAACCAAAATTCTTCGGAATCCCAATCTTAACACGTTTATCACCTTTTCCTGCCGCTCGTATGATTTTTAGCATTCCGCTTGAGAGCGTTTTTACATTTGTTGCATGAGGTACGTCTTTTTCATTGTGCTCTGTTTTTTTGGGTGGACCAAAATTCATGCGCAACAAGTATATTCATTGGCACAATGCATTGATTTAGCTTGGCAGAACAACCTGCAAGTGAAACAGGCCGAGCTCAGCCTCAGTTCTAGCGAGTCGCAGTTGGATGCTAGTCGAGCGAATGTCTTGCCGAATGTAAATGGTTTTGCTTCGCACAATTACAACTGGGGACAGCGCATCGACCCTTTTACAAATCAATTTGCCACTACGCGTGTTCAGAGTAATTCATTCGGACTTTCATCCAATGTTACGCTCTTTAATGGGTTTCAAAATCAAGAAAACATCAAGGCGCAGCAGGCTGGATTGGAGTCGGTGAAGTATGATTTAGAAACCCAAAAAAACAACATCGCCCTCAATGTTTCCGAGGCTTACTTGCAGGTTGTCCTCATCGAAGAGTTAATTATTTCAGCTGAGCAGCAAGTAGTGATTACTAGTCAGCAATTAGAGCGCGTTAAAAAATTGGTCGATGCCGGAGCGATCAATTTAGGAACCCAATACGAGCTCGAAGCACAATTGGGTCGAGATCGGTCAACGCTTACTCAACGCAGAAACGACTATCAGTTTGCTAAACTTCAACTGAAACAATTGATGCTCATTTCAGCCGATGAATCGATCAATTTGATACGCCCACAGATAGATGCCGATAGTGCCATGCGTCTTGAGAATGCTGCTACCGTTTATACGTATGCTGAGGCTGAAATGCCAGAGATAAAAAGTGCCAAATATTCATTATTGAGTTGGGATCGTCAGTTGAACGCAGCGAAAAGCGGCTATTATCCTTCGCTCGTATTAAGTGGATCAATCGGCAGTGGTTATTCAGGATTGCGCACTCAAATAGAGTCAATCACGCGACTACCCAACCAAGAAATTGGTTTTACAGCCAATGGCGAAACCGTTTTCGCCCCGGCTTTTGATGCATCCATGATACGTGTGCCGTTTACCACTCAATTGAACGACAACTTTAATCAGTTCGTTGGCGTTAGTTTAAATGTTCCCATCTTTAATCGCTATGCCATAAAGAATTCTGTCAATCAAGCGAAAGTGAATCAGTCGATTGCTGAACTGCAATTGGAACAAGAGAAGTTGGGTTTGCGACAACGAATCGAGACCGCTCGACTGGACGCTGCAGCCGCCCGCGAATTGTATAAAGCAAATACCGAATCGTTGAAGTCTTCGCAAAAGGCGTTTGAGTTTGCGCAAGCGCGTTTTGAGGCCGGTGCAATGAATGTAACAGAGTTCAATACGGCAAAGAACAACTTGCTAATTGCTCAGGCCGAACTTTCTCGCACTCGGTATGACTTTATCTTCAAAACGAAGGTGCTCGATTTTTACATGGGCAAGCCACTCGGCTTTGAAGGATAAAACTGCAAGGCAGCTTCTTTCATAAATTTTGATGTAATTCGCGGTTCAGCGATGGCACTCATACTCAATATCGAATCAGCTACAACCATGTGCTCAGTCTCTCTTGGGAAAGATGGAGATTGCCTTGATATTCTAGAACTGAATGATGGTTATTCTCATGCAGAGAAACTCGCTGTATTTGCTGATCAAATCCTGAAACGAAATGGCGTTGAGATGGCAGATTTAGATGCCATTGCGGTGAGCAAAGGTCCAGGCAGTTACACAGGCTTGCGCATCGGTGTTAGCTTGGCAAAAGGCCTTTGTTTTGGCGCACAGAAACCATTGATTGCGGTTGATACACTGCGAGCAATGTGTCTGCATTCAACGGTTCAAGATCACTTGAGGAAGTATAATAACCTGATGCTTTGTCCGATGCTAGATGCAAGACGAATGGAGGTTTATGCCGCAATGTTTGATTCTAAACTCGGCACAGTAGAAGCGGTGATGCCCGTGATTTTAGATGAACTGTCATTTGCAGAGGAACTCACGAAGCACCATGTGTTGTTTTTTGGCAACGGAGCAGTCAAGTTTGAACCCCTTAGTCTTCATCAAAACGCCCATTTTCTAAATGATATATGGCCTTCAGCGTCTCAGATGGTATCACTTTCAGAGAAAGCCTATCTTGCTGAAAACTATGAGGATGTGGCTTACTTCGAACCTTTTTATTTAAAGGAATTTCAGGCCACTACCCCTAAAAAAGGATAATAATGAGGGATATTTTATTGATTCTATTTGCCTTGGCGGTGCTCACTTCTTCGTGCAATAAAGGATGCACTGACTTTTCTGCATCCAATTATGACGACACAGCGACATCCGATGATGGAAGCTGCGAATACCTCGGATGCACCGATCCTGAAGCTTCAAATTATTGGTCGCGGGCCAAAGAGGATAATGGATCATGCCTCTATGCGAGTGATGTTTATTTCTTTAATAAGCTCGATATTCAAGAAGGATTTCAAATAGAAGTGTATTGGGAGGATGAGTTTGTTGGCGGTTTTTTTGATCCTTGTAATGGCGGTGTATCCGGTTGCGAGTCTGGTTGTCCCTCGATTGATATTCTTAATTTACAACCGGGCACCTACAGCTACGAAGCTTTTGAACGACCAGTGGGAACAACTGTAGGTGGTGATTTGGTGTTCTCAGGAACCGTGTCAATAGGTGCAACGCAATGCAGGTTCATTGTGATTGAATAGCCTCACGATAGCTATACCGATACTCCCAAATCTCCATGTCCTGACTTTCAGGTGTCATCAGGATGAATGCCTTAGGCAAACCATTGTCATGATAAACTATGCTCCAAGTTTGGCATGTGCTGTTTTCACACCATGTTCCTTCATCTTGCGGAAATGTTGAAGTAGTGTAAACCACGTCCACAGTGCTTCCTTTAGAGAAATTGGAGCTGACATAGCGTGAAACCTTGCCATCCATATATTCCAGTGATTCAGTACTAATTATTCGAACGCCATGATAGACTTCTTTTTTCAGTAGTCGCTTATCGAGATCATAAATTTTGATGCGGCTTTCGTACGCTTTTTCATTTATCCCACCCCGCAGTGTGGTTTCTATGATACGTTCTTCATCAGCCGTTTCACTGCGGTGAATTTCTTCTTTACCCAGTTCATCCCATTCCATAGCGCCACGCTTCACTTTTATCGTTTCAATGGTGTGGTGCGTATTGATGTGATCGATGGAAACACGTTTACGGTATTTCCCAATTTTCTCAGATCTGGCTTGAATAATATCGTTGCGGTAAATGAATGTGTGGCTGCTGGTGTCTATTTGTCCAAGCCTAGTCGGATAGAGTTTTTGAAATGAAACAAGCCTTCCCAACTCGTTGAAGTGATAGATGATTCTGCGTCCATCATCGTAGATAGGTTTACTCGATGGCTTGCGCATAATTCTGATCGTGATGCGTTCAATATTTTGTCGAGCAATGCTGTCGTCATTAAACAACGGATAGCGCTCATCGATGAATTGCGCAGGTAGAATTACTTGCGATAAACCATTCAATGTGCCAATAAAAAATAGACTAGCGAATAAGCTCCATCGCCTCAGTAAATTCAGAAACGGGGAGTTTGCATGCTCCATTTTGGCAAACGTAAATGAGGGTTTTTCCTTCAACGGTTCTATTTTGAAGTATCGGCAATTGGCCGGATTTTTTTCCGCCACAAATCAATGCGTTAGGCAAGTACAGATTGCTAAAGGCTAGGCTTTTTTCTTCACAATCTTCACCAACAATGGCTATTTCGTAATAAGGTTTAGCGAGGTAAAGCATCAAGCTCATCCACTGACTGTAACCTGCGGGGTAACGACTGAAATTCGGCTCTACTGAAGCGGCCATTGTTTTGGAGATGGATGTGTACGTTTCGTTTTCAAACAACAAACCAAGTTTAAATAAGCAGGTGGCAAATATTGAGTTGGAAGCTGGAATCACATTATCGGTAATTTCGGCCTTTTGAGCCACCAGCTGTTGATCGTTTCTTGATTTGAAATAGAAGAATCCTGATTGATTGCGATCAAAATTGTCAACGACAAACTGAGTAAGAGAGTTGGCTTTATTGAGGTATTCCACCTCAAAGGTTGCTTCATAATAGCCCATTAGCGCATCGATAAGGTGGGCGTAGTCTTCCAAGAACCCATCAATGGTAGATGTTCCGTTTTTGTAGGAATGGAACAAACTTCCATCTGCCCGAACCTGCTGTTGTAGCAAAAAGTCTAGGTTTTTTTTCGCGAGATTTAAGTGCTTTTTTTCGCCTGTGGCTGTGTAAGCGTTAATCAGCCCTTTTGTTGTCATGGCATTCCAACTGGTGAGCGTTTTGTCGTCAAGGCCAGGTCTTGTGCGGGTGTCTCTTAAAGCCATTGCACGTTGCTTGAATCCTTCGATTGTTGCTTGCAAGTCTTCCGCATTTAGGCCAAATTGTTTTTGAATTTCAGTGTCGCTTTTATCTCGAAGCAGAATATAGTTGCCGTGCTCCCAAAGGCCTTTTTTGTTGATATTATAATATGCTTTTATGAGTTCAAAATCGTCACCAGATAAGGCTTTTACTTCTTCAAACGTCCACACATAAAACTTCCCTTCCTCACCTTCACTATCGGCATCGAGCGCAGAAAAGAACGCGCCATTTTCGGCTGTCAGTTCTCGTGCTATAAAAGCTGTAGTTTCATCAATCACCTGTTTGTAAAGCGGGTTTTTGCTCAATTTATAAGCCTCAGCGTATAGTGAAAGCAGCTGACCGTTATCGTAGAGCATTTTCTCAAAATGCGGGGCTTTCCAAATTTCATCGGTGGAGTAACGTGCGAATCCACCACCCAATTGGTCGTAAATTCCGCCCATGGCCATTTTCGTCAATGTGAGATTTACATGGTCGAGAACTTCACGGTCATCTTCTGCTGTTGTGTAGTGAAGCAGAAATAGGTAGTTGTTAGGAAGCGGGAATTTAGGCGCGCCTTGTGCTCCACCTTCTGCGTTGTCGAATCGTTTTCGCCACCTCCCGACTGCCGCGTCTACTGACTCGTCAGAAAACTCTGCAGGAATTGGTTGTATTGGCATTTCATCCATTTGATTGATGCCCTCAGTGAGTTTGGTGGCGTAGTCTTCTACTTTTTCTGGGTCAGAAATATATGTTTCATGCACGCTATGGAGCACTTTCAACCATTGGTCTTTTGGAAAATATGTTCCTCCAAAAAATGGCCTTCCATCGGGCAGAGCAAAGCAGTTCAAGGGCCATCCACCGCTGCCCGTCATAAGCTGCACAGCATCCATATACACCTGGTCAATGTCTGGCCGCTCTTCTCGATCTACTTTAATGCATACAAAGTATTCGTTCATCACCGCAGCCACAGCCGTGTCTTCAAAACTTTCATGTTCCATCACATGACACCAATGGCAGGCACTATAGCCAATACTGATGAGCATGGGTTTGTTTTCGTCTTTTGCTTTCTGCAAAGCCTTTTCGCCCCATGGCATCCAGTTAACAGGGTTGTGCGCGTGCTGCAGTAAGTAAGGACTCGACTCGTGGATTAAGTCGTTGGTGTGGGGTGTACTCATTGTTGAAGATGTTTTCGACTGAGGTTGACAATTCTGAAAAACAAAACCACTAACGATGAAAAAAATAAAAAGTGCTTTATTCAATGGTTGTTACGAATCAATACAAGCTAAATCATCTGGGACTCTTGGTAAACTTTCACACAATGCTCAATGTATCCAAGGGTTTCTTCTCTGCCTACGCGTGAAGACGATGATGTATAGAAAAAGGGAGGAAGCGTTTCCCATTCTAAGAGCATTTTTTTATGGTACGCCTCTTTGTTTTTCATCAATTCAGAACTCGATAATTTATCGAGTTTGGTCATGATGATGCTGAATGGAATTCCGTGTTCACCCAGCCAAACCATAAACTCTAAATCGCTTTTCAACGGTGCGTGCCTCGAGTCGATCAAAACAAACGCGTTGACCATGTTGTCACGATTTTCGAAGTAATCGTAAATCATCTTCATAAACGATGCGCGGTCTGTCTTTGATACTTTGGCGTAGCCATAGCCAGGAAGGTCTACCAAGTACCACGACTCGTTGATTTTAAAATGATTGATCAATCGCGTTTTCCCAGGTGCTCCAGATGTTTTCGCTAAGTCTTTTCGCTGCATGAGCATGTTGATCAAACTCGACTTGCCAACGTTTGACCTACCGATGAACGCAAACTCAGGAAGGGTTGTTTCCGGACATTCTTTAATTTTCGAAGAGCTTTTTTCGAAGTCTGCTGAGTGAATAATCATCAGGCAGCGTAGTCAAATCGATCTTTGAAAAAGGCGTTCAACGTGTCATTAAACTCCGTAGGGTGTTCCATCATTGGTGCGTGTCCGCACTGATCAATCCAAAACAACGAGGCATCGGGAAGTAATTCAGCAAATTCTTCAGCCACATCGGGGGGCGTAATCGTGTCGTTTTTCCCCCAAATGAGGCAAGTTGGCACATTCATTTTGGGTAATTCTGGGGCCATGTTATGACGTATGGCCGACTTGGCTAATGAAATAATTCTAACCGTTTTCCCTTTGTCATTGACAATGTCAAAGCACTCATCAACCAAGTCTTTCGTAGCATGCCGAGGATCGTAAAATGTAACAGCCACCTTTTCTTTCACAAAGTCGTAATTACCGCGTTTTGGAAAAGATCCGCCAAGCGAGTTTTCGTACAAACCGCTGCTGCCAGTTAATATTAAACTCTTCACTCGGTTTAAGTGCTTCGAAGCATAAATCAACGCCACATGACCGCCAAGGCTATTTCCAAGTAAGTGGGCTTTATCGATTTTCTTGTAATCCATGAAATCAGCAAGAAACCGCGATAGGTTTTTCACGTTCGTGTCAATGATTGGCATGGTATAGAGCGGCATGATCGGAATGATCACCCTAAATCGTTTGGTGAAGTATTCAAAAACACCCTTGAAGTTACTCAATGCGCCAAACAGTCCGTGAAGCACCACAATGGTTTCTCCTTGACCTTCCTCAATGTAGCGAAATCCGCCTTCTTCGATGATGTTAACCTCCATGGTAATTGCAGTGTTGCAAGTTTCCAAAAATAAAGATTTAGATGTTAGTGAGCGGGATTAATACTGAGTATGTAAACACCCCAATGTTAACAGTGACCTGTCAATTGTTGGAGAGGTATTGATTTATGCTTCCACAATTTCCCACATATTAAATGCTTTTAATAATGAGGGTTATGATGTTTTGTTCAATGAGTTGTGGTGGTTTTTATCAACAATTTGCTATATAGTGGTAAAATGTGGTAATTATTGTATACTTTTACGCTTTCATTATTGAAACGATTTCATGACAAGCTTTTTAGGTGAATTTGAGTGTAAATTGGATAGTAAGTCTCGCTTCTTACTACCCGCTGGTTTGCGCAAACAGATTGACCCTTCAGCAAAGGAGCAGTTCGTTTTGAATAGAGGTTTTGAGGGTTGCTTGGTGCTGTATCCGCTGAATGAGTGGGAGAAAATCACATCAAAACTCAAAAACCTCAATCTCTTTGTCGCGAAGAACAGATCGTTTTATAGGCAATTTCATAATGGTGCTACTGCCATTTCGCTGGACTCCAATGCGCGAGTGTTGGTGCCAAAATCCCTAATGAATTACGCAAGAATTGATAAAGAAGCGGTGCTGTTTGCATACGCTGATCGAATAGAAGTGTGGGCAAAGGATAAGTATGAAGAAGTTATGAATCAGGATGCTGATGCATTCGCAGAGCTTGCTGAGGATGTGATGGGCGGACTTGAAGATTCTGATTCATAGCCATGACTTATCACACAACAGTTCTTTTACATGAGGGTGTTGATGCGTTGGAAGTGGTGCCCGCAGGAATCTACGTGGACGCTACGCTGGGAGCGGGAGGTCATAGCAAGGAAATTCTGAATCGATTGGGTCCTGATGGTCGCCTTTTTGGTTTTGACCAAGACGCTGATGCCGTGAACAACGCACCGAGCGATGATCGTTTTGAGTTGTGTTTTGGCAACTTCAGATTTCTCAAACAGTTTCTTCTCGCAAAAGGAGTGTCGGCTGTAGATGGAATTATCGCTGATCTAGGTGTTTCGGGTCATCATTTTGATGAAGCCACACGCGGATTTTCTTTCCGTTTTGATGCGCCATTGGATATGCGAATGAATGTTTCACAAGAGAAAAGTGCATTCGAAGTAGTCAACGAGTATGAGGTTGATGCGCTCATTCGAATTTTTAAGCGGTATGGAGAGTCATCGTTTGCTAAACCAATCGCCCGAAAGATTGAGCAGGCTAGAATGGAAAATCCAATAAAGTCTACCGGTGACCTTGTTTCTATCGTTGAAGCTATCGTTCCAGAGCGAAAATCCAAAGGTGAATTGGCGCACATATTTCAAGCCATTCGCATTGAAGTCAATGAAGAGCTGACGGTGCTGCAGGAGTTTTTAGATCAAGTGCCGCAAGTGCTCAAGCCTGGTGGTTTGCTCGTGGTACTTAGCTATCATTCGCTTGAAGATAGAATGGTGAAGCACTATGTCAGGTCTGGAAATTTTGACGATGTACTCGATAAAGATGTGTTTGGAAACATCAATCGTCCGCTCGATCCAAAAGGAAAAGTGGTGACGCCTTCAGCGGAAGAAATAGAATTAAACCCAAGAGCGCGAAGCGCCAAAATGCGAATAGCAGTAAAACGATAATGAGTCAGAAAGAAAAGAAAAGCGAATCAAAAGGAAACCCGATAGCAGCGCTGCTGTCTGGAAGGCTTTTGACGCAAGATGCGGTGATCAAACACCTGCCTTATTTGCTTTTCATGGCTTTTATCGGATTGATTTATATCGCCAATGGTTACTTGGCTGAATCTTCAGTTAGGAAGATAAATCGCACCCAACAAGAGATAAAAGAATTGCGCTCAGAACAAATAAGTATGAAGAGCGAGCTGAACAATACCATCATCGAATCAGAACTGATGAAGATTATCCAGCAGCGCAACATGGGTTTAGATGAATCCTACGACCCGCCAAAGAAAATTGTACTCGAATCATCTCAACTAGAAGAAATTAACTAATGGCCAATATCTCCAATAAAGAAATGATGAATAGATCTTATGTGGTCTATTTCGCCATTGCTTTAGTGGGCGTGGCCGTGATTGCAAAGGTCTTGTTCATTCAGTTTGTTGAAGGTTCTTATTGGCGCGAGAAAGCTGAAAACCTCACTACAGTGTATCGCGACATCGATGCAGTGAGGGGTAATATTTATTCGGACGATGAAAGCATGCTCGCCACTTCGGTTCCAATCTACGAAGTGCGCATGGATTTGAATGCTGACGGATTAACGGATGAAGTGTTCAACGAAAACATCGACTCGCTATCAATACATCTTTCCCAGCTTTTTGAGGATCAATCACCGGTGGAGTGGAAGCGTCAGTTGATCGTGGGAAGGCAAAATGGTGATCGCTATCACCTCATCAAACGCAGGGTGAAGTTCCACCAAATGAAACAGCTTCGCGAGTTTCCAATTTTCGAACGCGGAAAATTTAAAGGTGGATTAATCGTGCTGCAGCAAAATCGAAGAGAGCGGCCGTTTAGAATGCTCGCTGCGCGCACCATTGGTTACGATCGTGAGGGTGTTGCGCCAGTAGGATTAGAAGGTGCATACAGAAAAGAGCTGGCTGGGGTGAGTGGCAAGCGTTTGATGCAAAAGATTTCTGGTGGCATTTGGATGCCGATCAACGATGAAAATGAAATCGAGCCCATGGATGGATATGACATCCATACAACCATCAACCTCAATATTCAAGATGTAGCCGAGAATGCACTGCTCGATCAGTTAAAGCGGCACGATGCACACCACGGTTGCGTCATCTTGATGGAGGTGGAAACAGGCGAAATCAAAGCCATAGCAAACTTGAGTAAGGATGATGATGGCGATTATTACGAATACTACAACTACGCGATCGGTGAAAGTGCCGAGCCGGGCTCAACATTTAAACTTCCTTCATTGGTTGTGGCGCTCGAAGATGGATATGTAAAGTTGAACGACAGCATCGATGCCGGCAATGGCAAAGCTGATTTTCACGGAGAAACCATGCGCGATTCGAAGGAAGACGGATACGGTAAAATTTCCGTTGAGGAGGCGTTTGCAGTGTCGTCAAACATCGGTGTGATGCGCATTATTGAAAAATACTACGCCAATGAGCCCGCCAAATTCATAAAGGGTTTGCGCAGAATGAATTTGGGTGATTCAATGGGTATTGAAATTGCAGGTGAGGGATCTCCACTCATTAAAGATCCTTCAGATAAAAGTTGGTCGCTCATTTCATACCTGTGGACGAGCATCGGCTATGAGGTAAAAATGACTCCCCTTCAAATTCTGACATTCTACAATGCCATCGCCAATGATGGCAAGATGATGAAGCCCATTTTCGTCAGGAAAATAACCGACAAAAGCTCGGTGGTGCGAGAGATAGATCCAGTGGTGATCAATCCGCATATATGCTCTGAGAAAACTGCGAAACAGGCGCAAAAACTATTAGAAGCCGTTGTTCAAGAGGGGACGGCAACCAACCTGAAGAATCCTAACTACACCATTGCAGGAAAAACAGGCACTGCTCGCGTAGCGAATTCAAGTGCTGGATACGGCACAAAAATTACCTACCAAGCTTCGTTTGCGGGCTATTTCCCTGCCGATAATCCAAAGTACAGCTGCATTGTAGTGGTGAATGCGCCAAACAGAAGCGTGTATTACGCAAGCCATGTGGCTGGGCCAATTTTCGCAGAAATTGCTGATAAGGTATATGCTACCAGCATCAACATCCATGAAGAATTAAAGCCATCTGATGACTTTACTTCTCTCACCAAACTTCCAGTTTCAAAAAGCGGATTGCAAAAAGACCTGCACAAAGTATTCGAAGAGTTGAACGTGGAAGTGACCTCATCCAACACAGAAAACAAGTGGGTTATTACGCAAACCGGCAAGGATAAAGTGGAAATGGGAAGGCGGAATATCGTTGAAAACCTGGTGCCGAATGTGAAAGGGATGTCAGCACAAGATGCGGTGTATATCCTCGAGAACGCTGGACTAAAAGTGAGGCTTCGCGGAAGTGGAATGATTAAAAATCAATCCATAATGCCCGGTTCAAATATTCAAAGAGGACAAGAAATAATGCTTGAATTATCGTGAAACTGCTAAAAGACATACTGTATAAAGCGGGCATCGATGATGTGATTGGAAATACCCATTTGGCGGTAGAAACCATCTGTTTCGATAGTCGAAAGGCTGAAAAAATGAGCGCCTTTGTCGCTGTGCGTGGAACACAGACCGATGGACATCTTTTCATTGATAAAGCCATCGCACAGGGCTCCAAAATCATCGTTTGCGAGGAATTGCCAACAGAGTTAGGTGAGGGGGTTACTTACGTAAAAGTGAAGGATTCGGCAGAAGCTTTAGGAGTAATGGCTTCTAATTTTTTCGACAATCCATCAGAGAAACTGAAGCTCGTTGGTGTAACCGGTACAAACGGAAAAACCACGGTTGCTACGCTGCTGCATCGCTTATACCGAGCACTTGGAAACAAGCCGGGCCTAATCAGTACGGTTGTAAACTTGATCGGAACCAAAGAAATTCCAGCTTCGCACACCACACCAGATCCCGTTCAACTCAATCGCTTGTTGCAGCAAATGGTTGAAGAAGGGTGTAAATACTGTTTCATGGAGGTGAGTTCGCATGCGATCCACCAAAGACGCATCGCGGGGTTGGTGTTTAAAGGTGGAATCTTTACCAATATTACACACGATCACCTCGATTACCACAAAACGTTTGACAATTATATAAAAGCCAAGAAGCAATTCTTTGACGGCTTGCCTGCTGATGCATTTTCATTGGTAAATGTGGACGATATACACGGGGAAATAATGGTCCAAAACACCCGGTCTAAAGTATACCACTACGCGCTAAAAACCGGTGCAGATTTCAAAGCCAAGATTTTAGAAAACCATTTCCAAGGACTCAATCTCATCCTCGATGATCGAGAAATTTGGAGCAAGCTGATCGGACGGTTTAATGCCTACAACCTGCTGGCTACTTACGCCACAGCGTTTCTTTTAGGTGAAGATAAAATGGAGGTGCTAACCATGTTGTCTAACCTTAATCCTCCAACGGGCCGCTTTCAATACATCCGCTCTGAGAATGGAATCATTGGCATTGTAGATTACGCACACACTCCTGATGCGCTTAAGAATGTGCTGTCTACCATTCAGGAAATAAGAGGTGGGAACGAACGCGTGATTACAGTGGTTGGCTGCGGTGGTGATCGCGACAAAACAAAGCGACCTGAAATGGCGAAAATTGCTGCTGACTTGAGCGATCGCGTGTTACTTACAAGCGACAATCCACGTACCGAAGAGCCTGAAGCTATCATTCGCGATATGCAAGCAGGTCTCGAAATCGTACAGCAAAAAAAATCCCTGGCAATCACCGACCGCAAGGAAGCGATAAAGGCTGCAGCATCGATGGCTGATCCTGGCGATATCATTCTCGTGGCAGGAAAAGGTCACGAAACCTATCAAGAAATCAAAGGTGAGCGCTTCGACTTTGACGACATGAAGATTCTATCCGAAATGATCAAACTAGTAAGCTGATGCTCTATTATTTGTTTCAATACCTGAATGAACTAGACGTGCCCGGAGCGGGAGTGTTTGAATACATTACGTTTCGCACAGCAATGGCCGTAATTACATCGCTCATCATCAGCATGCTGTTTGGAAAGCGCATCATTGACTACCTCAGAAAATTGCAGGTGGGCGAAACGGTTCGCGACCTCGGCCTCGAAGGTCAGATGCAGAAGCAAGGCACACCAACTATGGGTGGTTTAATCATTCTCTCGGCCATCATCATTCCTACCCTTCTTTTTGCCAAACTTCACAACACATACATATGGCTGATGCTCATTTCTACCGTTTGGCTCGGAGCAATAGGTTTCACAGATGACTACATCAAAGTATTCAAAAAAGACAAAAAAGGCCTGGCGGGCAAATTCAAAGTGGTAGGTCAAGTTGGCCTCGGAATCATCGCTGGTGCAATTCTCTATTTCAATGGTGATGTCACCATCAAGCACAAGGTATACGATGAAAACGGAGTTGTAATTACCGAGACTGTAGTTGATGGCAATGGCGACACCGTAAATCGCCCTCAGTGGGTAGAAACGGGAGTTACAAAAACCACTATTCCTTTTGTTAAGAACAATGAATTTGACTACCGCTGGCTACTCGATTGGCTCGGAGAATCTGTCGCCAAATACGCGTGGATCATCTACATCATCATCGTGATTTTTGTGATTACCGCTGTTTCAAATGGCGCCAACATGACTGATGGATTGGATGGATTGGCGGGAGGAACTTCAGCGATCATCGGCCTCACGTTGGCCATTTTAGCCTACTTGTCTTCAAACTTAATTTTCGCTGACTACCTCAACATCATGTTCATTCCAAACTCTGAGGAGTTGGTGATTTTCATGGGTGCGTTTGGTGGGGCGTGCATCGGCTTCTTGTGGTATAACTCTTATCCAGCCCAAGTTTTCATGGGCGATACTGGAAGTTTAGCCATTGGTGGAATCATCGCTGTGTTTGCGCTGGCGATAAAAAAGGAATTGCTTATCCCCATTTTTTGCGGAGTGTTTTTAGTCGAAAACCTTTCTGTGGTTTTGCAAGTGGCTTATTTCAAATACACCAAAAACAAGTATGGTGAAGGCAGAAGGATATTTCTCATGGCACCGCTCCATCATCATTACCAAAAGAAGGGAATGCACGAAAGCAAGATCGTATCGCGCTTTTGGATTGTAGGGGTAATGCTTGCAGTTATCAGCATTATCACTTTAAAACTGAGGTAATGAAAAAGCTGGTAGTGCTCGGTGGTGGAGAAAGTGGAGTAGGAGCAGCGCTGTTGGCAAAGCAAAAAGGCTGGGAAGTATTTGTAAGTGACGCTGGTGCACTGAAGGAAAAGTATAAGAACGTTCTTTTAAATAATGACATTCTGTTTGAAGAGAAAGGCCATTCGGTCGATCGAATCTTAGAAGCGGATGAAGTGGTGAAAAGCCCTGGCATCCCTGATAGCGCAGCATTGGTTGTGCAGTTAAGGGCGAAGGGTGTGCCAGTGATTAGCGAAATCGAGTTTGCAGGCCGTTATTCCAAGGCAAAGTTTATCGGCATCACGGGAAGCAATGGTAAAACGACAACCACATTGCTAACGCATCACATTTTGCAGCGCGCAGGAATCAATGTTGGTCTCGGTGGAAACATCGGCAAAAGTCTCGCAGCCATTGTGGCTGAGGGCGATCAATACGATTGGATTGTACTCGAAATCAGCAGTTTTCAGCTGGATGGCATGTATGATTTTAAGTGCGACATCGCAATGCTGCTCAACATCACTGAAGATCACTTAGATCGCTACGAGTATGACTTGATGAAGTACGCCAAGTCTAAAATGCGCATCACACAAAATCAAACCGACAGCGATTGGCTCATCTACAACGCAGATGATCCAGTAACGCGCGAAGTGATGAAGACAATAGAAACGAAGGCAACAAAAGCGCCTTTCTCAATAGAACAGAATCATGAAGGCCTCGCGGCTTTCGCAAACGAAAATGAATTAACCATTAACCCAAATAAAAACCAATTAGTTATGACGATGCAAGAATTAGCCCTGCAGGGCAAACACAACCTCTACAACTCGATGGCTTCTGGCATCGCAGCTAGAATCTTAGAGGTAAGAAAAGATATTATTAGAGAGTGTTTGTCTGATTTTCAGAATATCGAACACCGCCTTGAGCTCGTGAATGATGTGTACGGCATTTCATTCATCAACGACTCGAAAGCTACCAATGTAAATTCGACATGGTATGCCCTCGAAAGCATGACAAAACCAGTGGTTTGGATCGCTGGAGGTGTTGATAAAGGAAACGATTACACGCAACTTGAAGGCATGGTAAAGGCAAAAGTGAAAACCCTTGTTTGCCTCGGAAAAGATAACGCAAAGCTGATCGCAGCATTTGGCGATTATGTGGAGAATGTAATCGAAGTAGAAACAATGCGCGATGCAGTTTACCAAGCGTATAAGGCTGGTGTTAAAGGCGATGCGGTGTTGTTGAGTCCTGCGTGTGCCAGTTTTGATTTGTTTGACGATTACGAAGATCGCGGTCGTCAGTTCAAAGAAGCAGTTAGAAATCTTTAATCACTCATTCTATGAAATCGCACACATCACATCTTCTAGCAAAGGTTAACGAGCGACTTGCAAGCCAACAAAAACAGAATATACGAAGGCTTGGCGAGATCGAGCACCGCCTCGAGTTTGTAGATGTTGTGGATGGAGTAGAATACGTGAACGATGCCAAAGCCACCGACCTCAATTCAACATGGTATTCACTCGAATGCATGGATCAATCGGTGATTTGGATCATGGGCTCGTCATCAGACGACCGAGATTATGACCTTATGAATGAAGTTGCCACAAACAACATTAAGGCATTTGTGATCACGGGCCAACACCACGAAAAAGTGCGCGCATCACTTCAAAACGTCAAGCAGCCATGCATTCAATGCGGTTCAATCCTCGATGCTGCAATAGCGGCAAAAGAAATTGCGAATAGCGGTGACGTGGTGCTTTATTCACCAGGGTTTAGTGATTTAGAAAATTTCACTCACTTCAAAGAACAAGGACAGGCATTTAGAAAGGCTGTCAGAGAAATGCGCTTACGATAATTGGAATCACTGCTCAAATACATCAAAGGCGATCGACCCGTGTGGTTGATCATGCTGCTGCTTTCAGTGCTGAGCTTGTTGTTGGTTTACAGTAGTATTGTCACCTTGGCCTATCGTCACCACGATGGCAATACGTTTTACTACTTGTTTAGACATGGTTTTATTCTTGTTGCCGGACTTGGGTTAATGTACCTGGCACATCGCGTAAAATATACCTACTATTCCAAGATTGCACAATTGGCGTTGTATGTGAGCATTCCTCTTCTTCTCTTAACCTTACTCATGGGTACGAGCATCAACAGCGCAAATCGTTGGTTGACCATTCCTGTGATCAACCAAACCTTTCAAACATCGGATTTAGCTAAGGTGGCGCTGATCATGTTTGTGGCCCGCTTCTTAGCCGTTCGCCAAGATGAGATCAAGGATTTTAAACGGGGCTTCTTGCCTTTGTTGATTCCTGTTTTCATCGTCTGCGGTCTCATTCTTCCTGCCGATTTATCTACCGCAGCCATGCTCTTTGTCAATTGCTTAGTGCTGATGTTTATTGGTAGGGTGCAGTTAAAACATTTGGGTGTGCTCATGCTTTCGGGCGTTTTTGCACTCGGGATGGTCTACATGACTGGAAAAGCATTGCCCGGTTCGTTCGGGCGTTTGGATACGTGGATCAGCCGTGTTGAGTCGTTTGTCTCTCCCAATGAGTCGAGCTTAAATCAGAGTTATCAAAGCGATCAATCAAAGATTGCCATTGCCACAGGAGGAATTGTAGGTAAAATGCCCGGCAAAAGCACGCAGCGAAATTTTCTTCCCCATCCGTATTCCGACTTTATTTATTCGATTGTATTGGAAGAGTATGGATTAATCGGAGGAGTTTTTATCCTGCTCCTCTATCTGGTTCTTCTGTTTCGCGCGATAAAAATTGGACTGAATTGTCCGCGCACTTTCGGTTCGTTGCTGTCAATCGGAATTGGATTCAGCCTGGTCTTTCAAGCAATGATAAACATGGCCGTGGCCGTTAATTTGGTTCCAGTTACAGGCCAGTCGCTGCCCATGGTCTCTATGGGAGGAACATCTATATGGTTTACTTGCTTTGCGGTGGGCATAATTTTGAGCGTGAGCGCTGGCGCTGAAAAAGAGGATATGAGTTTCACCAATAAACCTTTGGCCCATGCCTCTTAAAATACTCATCAGCGGAGGAGGTACTGGCGGACATATATTTCCGGCTATTGCGATTGCCAATACCATTAAAGAATTGCAACCCGAAACTGAATTTTTATTTGTCGGTGCCATCGGTAAAATGGAAATGGAGAAAGTGCCCGCAGCAGGCTACAAAATCATCGGACTGAACATCACGGGAATTCAACGTAAATTGAGTATTAGCAATTTTTTGTTTCCTTTCAAATTGCTCATAAGCTTGCTTAAAGCCCGATCAATTATTAAAAATTTTCAGCCGAATGTGGTGGTAGGCGTGGGTGGTTTTGCCAGCGGACCAGTGCTTCGCATGGCAACATGGATGAACATCCCAACCCTTATTCAAGAACAAAATTCGTTTGCAGGAATTACCAATCGTTGGGTTGCATCATCCGTAAGCAAGGTGTGTGTAGCGTATGATGGAATGGAAAAATTCTTTCCCAAAGAACGAATCGAGAAAACTGGAAACCCAGTGCGCAAAAATGTGGTCGACATCGAGGGCAAAAGAGAACTCGCAATGAAAAGTTACGGCTTTGATTCATCTAAACCAGTGCTCCTCGCAGTGGGAGGAAGTCTTGGTGCGCGCTCAATCAACCTCGCTTTAAAAGAGGGCATCGATCACATTCTAGATGCCGGAATTCAGGTCATATGGCAAACAGGAAAATTGTTTAGCGAGGAGGCTGCACAAATCCTCGGAGAAAGAAAACAACAACCGCTCGTGATCACCGAATTCATTCATGATATGGACGCGGCATATGCTGCTGCAGATGTTGTGATATCTCGTGCCGGTGCAATTGCCGTGAGTGAGCTATGCATCATCGGCAAGCCCACCATTTTGGTTCCGTTTCCTTTTGCTGCTGAAGATCATCAAACAAAGAATGCTGAAGCACTCGTGAAAACAGACGCTGCATTTATGATTGCTGATCGTGACGTCTCCAAATTGTTGATTCCAGAAATTATTCGCTTGGTTGCCGATCATCCAAAACGAAACTCGCTCTCATTGAATATTAGAAAACACGCCCTCCCCAACGCTGCTCAACACATTGCTCAATACGTAATAAACCTTGCCAAATGATAGATTTAAAGGATGTAAAAAAGGTTTATTTACTCGGAATAGGGGGCATCGGCATGAGTGCTTTGGCTCGCTATTTTAAAGGGAAAGGTGCCAAGGTTTCAGGATACGATAAAACACCAAGCGCGTTAACCGAGCAACTCATTGCGGAAGGAATAGAAGTGCGATTTGACGAAAGTTCGGAAGGCCTCGATCAAGCCGATTTGTTCATTTACACGCCCGCGGTGCCTATTGATCACATCGCGTTTGGATATGTTGAAGCCACGGGCAAGCAGTGGTTTAAACGCTCTGAGGTGCTCGAATGGATCACCAAAGAAACCAAAACCATCGCCATTGCAGGTACCCACGGAAAAACCACGACCACTGGAATTACAGCACATTTGCTGCACGAAACACGAGGAGATATTGCGGCTTTTATTGGTGGCGTATTGACGGATTATAATTCGAACTTGATTACCACTCGGAAACCAAATTATGTAGTAGTTGAAGCAGATGAATACGACCGTTCTTTCTTGCGACTTCATCCCAATATCGCAGTGATCACTAGCTTAGATCCAGATCATTTAGACATCTACGGCACGTTCGAAGAGATGAAAAAGGACTATCAAACGTTTGCAAGCCGAGCAGAATTATTAATCGTTCACGAAAGCATAGCTGAGTTATTCGATCACCCTCAGAAGAAGATTTACGGGAAAGGTACTTCGGCCGAAATCAAGTATAGCAGTGTCAAAGTGGTAGATGGTGCATTCGAGTTTTCAGTGCATGATCATTCTGGTTTCAAGCTGAAGTTGGCCGGTGAACACAATGTAGAAAACGCCACTGCCGCCATCGCAGTAGCGCAAGAATTGGGTGTTGGTTTAGATAAAATTGTCAAGTCAGTTAATTCCTTTGGCGGAATAAAGCGAAGGTTTGAACGGGTGTTGGAAACACCTTCGCGGGTGGTGATTGACGATTACGCACATCATCCCGAAGAAATCAAAGCGGCACTCAATGCCGCACGCACGCTGTATGCAGGAAAGACCGTTGCGGTGGTTTTTCAGCCCCATTTATTTTCTCGAACACGCGATCTTGAGGAAGGATTTGTAGAAAGTTTATCTGAGGCTGATGAGGTGATTTTATTGCCCATTTATCCCGCCCGAGAGCGACCGATTGAGGGCGTTTCAAGCGCGAATCTTTTGAATAAACTCACGTTGAAAACTAAGCAGTTGGTGCAAAAATCAGACTTGGTAATAGCTGTATTATCGTTAACAGCAGATGTAGTGTTGATTTTAGGCGCTGGTGATATCGATCGTTTTGTCAAACCTATTGTAAATGCTGTAAAAACTAAACCCAATGTGGAGTAGGCTATTTAAAATATCAGGTGCTGTTTTGGGCGTAGTTGCCCTTTTCGTGCTCTTGGTTGCGGCTGTTTCCACAACCAACGATACGCGATTAAAGCAAGTTGTCGTGAAAATTGACTTCGTTGGCGAGAATTTTTTCATCGATCAGAAAGAGATCGAGGAGAATGTTTTTGACTTGGGTTACCGTATTGATTCGACCCGATTGATTGAAATAAATCCTAGTAACCTCGAATTATTGATCGAGAACAATGCGTTTATTGAAGCGGCCGAAGTGTACTCAGAACTCAATGGTACGCTCCACCTCGATGTCACAGCACGTAAACCGATTGTGCGTGTTTACAACGATTTAGGAATCAGCGTTTACATCGATCACGAAGGAGCAATCATGCCATTGTCATCGAAATATACCGCGAGTGTACCCATTGCAAGTGGCAATATCACCCTCATGCTTCATCAATACATCGGTAAAAACATTAGTGAATTGGCGGGGGTAACCGATCATCCTGACGCGAAATTGCTAGAGCATATTTACAATGTGGCCAGCACCTGCAGTAAGAGTGAGTTCTGGTCATCTCAAATCAATCAACTCTACATCAACAGACAGAAAGAAATCGAGTTGATACCAAGGGTGGGCGATCATCATATCCTAATTGGCAACTCCATTGATTTGGATAAGAAGCTGAATAAGTTAAAGTATTTCTACAGTGAAGGCCTCAATAAAACGGGCTGGAATGAATATAAAATTATCAATCTAAAGTATGCAAACCAAGTGGTTTGTACTAAAAGTTAATCTATGGAATCTAGCGAACAAATCATTGTTGGATTAGACATCGGAACAACGAAAATTGCCTGCCTCGTAGGAAAGAAAAACGAGTACGGAAAATTGGAATTGTTGGGAATGGGCAAAGCCGAATCAGTGGGCGTAAGACGCGGTGTGGTTTCACACATTACTCCTGCCGTTGAAGCCATCAAGAAGGCCGTTGAAAAAGCAGGCCTCAATTCAGGATGTGAAATCAAGGTGGTGAATGTTGGTATTGCCGGTCAGCATATCAAGAGTTTACAACACCGCGGAGTAATCACCCTCGATAACCTCGAAGATGAAATTTCAATCAAAGACGTGGATGCATTGATTGCTGACATGCATAAGTTGGTTTTGCCTCCCGGTGAGTCGATTATTCATGTGCTTCCGCAAGACTTTATTGTCGACAACGAGTCGGGAATCAAAGATCCTGTAGGAATGAGTGGCATTCGCCTCGAAGCAAACTTCCACATCATCACCGGTTTGGTCACTGCGATTCAGAACATATTTAAGTGCGTGGAAAAATCTGATTTAGAGATCGCTGATCTGACCCTTGAGCCATTGGCTTCTGCGGCATCAGTGCTCAGTGATGAAGAACGCGAAGCTGGTGTTGTGCTGGTAGACATAGGCGGTGGCACGACCGATGTAGCCATCTTTCAAGATGGAATCATCCGCCACACCTCCGTCATTCCATTTGGCGGCAACATTATTACGGACGACATTAAAGAAGGGTGCACCATCATTCGCAAACAAGCCGAGTTGCTCAAAGTAAAATTTGGATCAGCGCTCGCCAGTGAGAATCAAGCCAATGATATCGTGGTGATTCCCGGTTTGAGCGGACGTGAGCCGAAGGAAATCAGTGTCAAGAATCTAGCGCACATCATTCAAGCCAGAATGGAGGAGATCATCGAACAAGTTTATTTTGAGATCCGCAATTCAGGTTTTGAGCGAAAACTCATCGCAGGAATCGTAATCACCGGTGGTGGCGCTCAACTTAAGCATTTACCTCAATTGTTTGAATACCTCACAGGAATGGATACGCGTATTGGGTATCCTACCGAGCACCTCGCCTCAGGCAACGACAAGGTGGCTAGCCCAATGTATGCCACAGGTGTTGGACTTGTGCTAAAAGGATTTGAATACGCTGAACGAAACAATCGAAAGGAATCAACCATGTCATCACGCAAACCAAAGAAGAAAACAACTTCAGGCTTGTTTGACAAACTCTTGAACAAGGGAAAAGAGTGGTTCGAAGAAGACGATAACATTTAATTAAAGGAATATCAATCGCTGAAAACATACTGATATGAAATTCGACTTACCAAAAGAAAACTCAAGCATAATCAAGGTTCTTGGTGTGGGCGGTGGAGGCAGCAATGCTGTTAACCACATGTACCGTCAAGGAATCAACGGAGTAGATTTCCTTGTATGCAATACCGATCAACAAGCATTGGATATTAGTCCAATCCCATTCAAGGTGCAACTCGGTGCCACACTTACCGAAGGAAGAGGTGCTGGATCGCTGCCTGAAGTAGGGAAAAATGCTGCCATCGAAAACATTGATGATATCAAAGACATCATTAATAAGAATACCAAAATGGTGTTCATCACAGCTGGAATGGGCGGTGGCACCGG
Source organism: Salibacteraceae bacterium (assembly GCA_018401875.1). Classification (GTDB taxonomy): domain Bacteria; phylum Bacteroidota; class Bacteroidia; order Flavobacteriales_G; family Salibacteraceae; genus SHAN690. The sequence continues at coordinate 36,459 of JAGYJZ010000005.1, read as the reverse complement.
AACGGGCGCAGCTCCAGTAATTGCAAAAGCGGCCAAAGAAATGGGCGTATTGACGGTGGGTATCGTTACCATGCCGTTCTTTTTCGAAGGGCGAAAAAGACGTCAACAAGCTGAAGCTGGTATAGAAGAAATCAGAGAACATGTGGATACGCTGCTCATTATCAATAATGAAAAACTGCGCGAAATGTGCGGAAATCTGCCCATCGCTCAGGCGTTTGCAATGGCAGATAATGTATTGACAACAGCGGCAAAAGGCATCGCTGAAATCATTACGCGTACAGGCTATATCAACGTTGATTTTGAAGATGTGCGCACCGTTATGTGCGACTCAGGCGTGGCAATTATGGGTTCGGCTGCCGCTGAAGGCGAAGACAGAGCAACCAAGGCTGTAGAAAAAGCGTTGGCGTCACCATTGCTTAATGATAACAACATTGAAGGTGCGCGCTATGTGTTACTCAACATTACATTCGGCAATCAAGAAGTGCTGATGGACGAAATCAGTGACATTACTGACTACATTCAAGAAGAAGCCGGTGCAAGTGCCGATGTGATTTGGGGTTATGGCATGGATGAAAGTTTGGGCGATTCATTGTCAGTAACCATCATCGCAACAGGATTTCATCAGAATTCGTCTGCCTCCAATAACTTCGAAAAGAAACCTGAGAAGCGCAGAATAAATTTGGAAGAAGAGCAAGAAGAACAAATCGTGACTGCTCCTATACCCGCTGAGAAAAAGGATGTAGCTGAACCGTTTTTGAAAATTTCAGAAAACAAAGAAGAAGAAAAGGCTGTGGAGGTTGAAAAACCCGTCTCGGAAGAACGAAATATTTTCACACTTACCGAAGATGCAACGGAAGATCAAGATGATAAGAAGGAACAAACGTCACAATCGCAGCGAATTTTTGAGTTTGACATGGGCAGCTCCATTGAATCAGCTGATGATGATCAAGACGAAGAGAAGTCAGAATCCAATAATGATGCGTTATCAATAAAGGCTCAAGAGCAAACAGAACGCCAAGACGAGCACCCAGAGTGGGAGCCTTTCATCAGAAAAAATGCGCAGCAAAGTGAAGAGAACAAAGAGCCTATTGTAGAAAAGAAACCAATTTTTAAAACTACAACTCCTTCACCTAAGGCCCAGCACGGCAATGATGACCGGCCCTCACGTGAAGAGCAAGCTGAGCGAGCAAACGCGCGTCTTTCTCGATTGAGAGAGTTAAGCATGAGACTGCGCACTCCTTCAGGGATGTCTGACTTAGAAAACGAACCCGCGTTTAAGCGAAAGCAAATCAACTTAGATGATGTGCCGCATTCTTCAGAATCTTCAACCAGCCGATTCACCCTGGGTGAAGAGGAATCGGAAGACGGAGAAAAAAGAGGTAAGTTGAGACCAAACAATGGTTTTCTGCATGATAATGTAGACTAAACCTCAAACAACAATTACTTAAGGGGCCGTGTGCCCCTTTTTTGTTTCACTCTTTTCCAATTGAATCCCCACTTCCATAATCAACGGGAACACTTCTTGTTTTGCGGTGTGTCTTACTTCAATAGTATAACCCCCGCTAGGTAGACTTTGCTTGGTGAGAATGCGGTTATGCAAATCCCATAAATCCACAGATCCTTCACCTACATATTCATCGTCTTCGTTTTTCACTTGAATGTCCTTTGTTTCCGTCAACAGCGTTTCGCCATTTTGTTTGATGGTTAGCTCGATTGGAAGGGTTGAATAAGCAAATCCATAGACGTGCCGAATCATGAGAATCACATCCAATTCAACATCCTTGTTTGTCGAATAATTGAAGGTTTGAACGTCTGATTGTTTCCATTGCATTCCATCAATTTCATGAATTTCTCGGTATTCCCAAAGCAAACTGCACGAAGCAAAAACCAATAAAAAGAGAGCTGAACTAAGGATGTTTTTCATGTTGAATGTTCTATTCCTGCAAGGTAAGGATAACTTTGCGCATCAAATTAAAACCAAAAGAAGATGAGCATATCTACCCAAATCAATGACGACATCAAAAAAGCAATGCTTGCCAAAGACAAAAAAAGGCTGGAGGCGCTGAGGGCAATTAAAAGCGCAATCCTTCTTATCGCTTCCGAAAAGGCTGGGAGTGAGGTAAGCGATGAAGATGCAATAACAGCAATGCAAAAGTTGGTAAAACAACGCAAGGATTCCGCTTCAATTTACCACGAGCAAGGAAGAGCAGACATGGCTGAAGATGAAGAATTTCAAGCATCAGTGATTGGAGAATATTTGCCAGAGATGATGGGCGAAGAAGAAATTCGCGCAATGGTGATTGATAAAATAGCGGCAGTTTCGGCCACCGGACCGCAAGACATGGGCAAGGTTATGGGTCCACTTTCTAGCCAGCTAAAAGGCAAGGCCGATGGGAAGTTGATCTCTCAACTCGTGAAAGAAGAACTTGGTAAGCTATAGAACCCAAAGCGCGACTTTCACTCATGGCAATCCCTAAACGTCTCATTATGAAAAATGCCCTTTTCATTGCACTCTCTGTTTTTGCACTAACCCTGTTTTCATGCACAAAAACCGGGCGTGTGACAATGAACGCGATGCGTCCAGCTCAAATTACGTTGCCGTCAAGCATCGAGCATTTTGTGTTGCTCGACCGAACCGAGTCGGACAAAAAATCGCATGTTGATATAATTGAAAGTGTATTGACTGGCGAATTGCCTCAAGAAGATAAAGCCGCGGTTCAGAGAGCCTTGAGCACCTTCAATGCGGGGTTTCAAACTACCCCTCGATTCACGGCTACCATTGCTAGCGAACGGCTCAAAGGCAATAATTTTACCCCGGCATTGCCTCAGCAACTCGACTGGAAGCAGGTTGATGAATTGTGCGCCAACTATGATGCTCAAGCGATCATTGCAGTAGAGCTGTTTGATACGGACTTTATTATCACTGACGGAAAGAGGAAAACAAAACGAACTGTCGGAGAAGGCGAGCAGAAACGCGAAATTGAAGTGGATGAATGGTACGCAAAGGGAATTTCAAATGTGGTTTTTGGGCTCCGCGTATATGATCAAGTGAATCACAGAATTATTGACGAACAAGTATTCAGACGAACAAATACGTTTGAAGGTGCGGCAGCATCAAAAGCCGAAGCCATCGTAAAGCTGATCGGCAAATCTGAAGCAACAGCTCGGTTGTGCGAGGCCATTGCTGACGATTATGTGCACCGCATTGCACCGATGCCTATTCGTATCAGTCGCATGTTTTATCGCAAGCACAAGAAAGCTCCAGCCATTGAAATCGGAACACGCTTTGCCGATGTAAATCAATGGAAAGAGGCAAGGCAAACGTGGGAAGATGCGATTAACTCGGCAGATATGAAACGAGCAGGGTTTCTCTGCTACAACACTGCTATTGCTTACGAAGTATTTGGTGATTTAGAAACGGCAATAAAATTCGCGCAAGACGCGTATACCATTTATGGAAATATGGAAGCCCGAAACTATGTTGCCGTGCTTCGTTCAAGGCAAAATGACGAACGCTTGCTGAAAGAGCAACAATAAGTGATAAAAAAACCCGAAGCAAAACATATGCTTCGGGTTTATGATTTTAGTTGTGATTGGGGAATTACATCATTCCGCCCATTCCGCCCATGCCACCTGCTGGCATTGAAGGAGCGTTTTCTTCCGGCTCGTCTGCCAACACACATTCAGTAGTAAGCAATAGACCTGCAATTGAAGCTGCGTTCTCTAAAGAAACACGAGAAACTTTTGTTGGGTCAATTACTCCGGCTTCGTATAAGTTTTCGTAGATGCTTGTTGCAGCATTGTATCCGAAATCTGCTTTGCCTTCCATTACACGCTGAACAACAATTGATCCTTCACCACCTGCGTTTGAAACGATCTGACGAAGCGGTTCTTCCAACGCTCTGCGAACGATGGCGATACCCGTAGTTTGATCAGCGTTGTCTCCTTCAAGGTTTTTAAGCGCCTCAATAGATCGAATGAATGATACACCACCACCTGGCACAATGCCTTCTTCAACAGCTGCTCTTGTAGCGTGAAGGGCATCGTCTACGCGATCTTTCTTCTCCTTCATTTCCATTTCAGTGGCTGCACCGATATAAAGTACTGCAACTCCACCGGCCAATTTGGCCAAACGCTCTTGAAGTTTCTCTCGATCGTAATCGCTCGTTGTTGACTCCATTTGAGCTTTGATTTGTCCAATTCTTGCTTGGATGTCTGCTTTCTTTCCAGCACCATTGATTACGGTAGTGTTATCCTTATCGATATCTACTTTTTCAGCCTGTCCTAAGAAAGTCATGTCTGCGTTTTCAAGAGTGAATCCTCTTTCTTCGCTGATCACTTGACCGCCAGTTAGAATTGCGATGTCTTCCAACATGGCTTTTCTTCTGTCACCAAATCCTGGCGCTTTCACGGCAGCTACTTTTAATCCACCTCTCAGTTTGTTTACAACCAATCCAGAAAGAGCAGTTCCTTCCACATCTTCAGCAATAATTAGAAGAGGACGGCCACTCTGTGCCACTTTCTCTAACAGAGGAACGATGTCTTGAAGGTTTGAAATCTTCTTGTCGTGAATGAGAACGTATGGATTCTCCAATTCAGCAATCATTTTGTCTGTGTCAGTTACGAAGTATGGAGAAAGGTATCCTCTGTCAAACTGCATACCTTCTACTAAATCAACTGTAGTTTCAGTTCCTTTAGCTTCTTCAACAGTAATCACACCTTCTTTGCCTACCTTCTTCATCGCCTCAGCGATCAACTTACCAATGGTGGCATCGTTGTTTGCTGAGATTGTTCCCACTTGCTCTACTTTAGCGTAGTCGTCACCAACCACTTGAGAAAGCTTCGCCAAGTGCTGAGTTACCGCATGCACTGCCTTGTCAATTCCTCGTTTGAGGTCCATTGGGTTTGCACCAGCAGTCACGTTTTTCAATCCAGCAGTTACGATTGCTTGTGCAAGCACAGTTGCAGTAGTTGTTCCATCACCAGCCACATCAGCTGTTTTTGAAGCAACTTCTTTTACCATCTGCGCTCCCATGTTCTCGAGTGCGTCTTTTAGTTCGATCTCTTTTGCCACGGTCACACCATCTTTCGTGATGATTGGCGCGCCAAATTTGCGATCGATTACTACGTTTCTTCCTTTCGGACCTAAGGTCACTTTTACAGCATTTGCCAATGCGTCAACCCCTCTCTTAAGGCCGTCTCTCGCTTCAGCATCAAAAAATATGTCTTTAGCCATTTTTGAGTTTTTTGAGTATTAATAATTGGTTTTTAGCTTAAGCTTCCTAGAATATCGGATGCTTTCATAATCAAATAGTCCTTCCCTTCGATGATGATCTCGGTTCCAGAATACTTTCCGTAAAACACGGTATCACCAGCTTTTAGGGTTATTGGCTCATCTTTTGTACCCGGACCTACAGCAACTACAGTTCCTCGTTGAGGTTTTTCTTTCGCAGTATCAGGAATGATAATTCCTCCTGCAGTCTTTTCTTCTGCTCGAGCAGCTTCAACGAGCACTCGATCTTCGTTTGGTTTAAAATTCACTTTTGCCATTTTAAGAATGTTTTATAATATGAACGCCTCTAGTCATTTTCTGTGCCAACGAGTGTTTTAGGTTGCTTTTGTCAGGGAGCAAAAAAAATGTCAGCCCGTTCGTGACAAGCTGACATTTGATTTATTCTGATGTGTCTTTTACTATTCAGGCAAGGGAACAGTGTTTTCATCTAATCCCTGCACCGGAGCAATGGCCTCTTGGTCAATTACTGACTCTAATTGACTGGATGATTCAACCACCGTTTCTCCACCGATAAATGCTGTTGAAATTAAACACAACGCCAACAATGAAATGGCAAGTATCCATGTGCCTTTTTCTAAAAAGTCAGTAGTTCTCTGAACTCCTGCAATTTGATTTGATGATGAAAAGCCTGACGCAAGTCCGCCACCTTTTGAGTTTTGAATCAATACAATACCCATCAACAATAAGCTAACGAGTAATATGAGGATAGAAATGATAATCATGATTTATTGTCTTTTTTCTCTGTTTTCAGTTTTTCTATGAGGGCGGCAAAATAACTGCTTTTTTCAGGATGTAACAAGCTCAGTTTGTTATAAGTGGAAATTGCCTTGTTAATGTTGCCCTGAGCCGCGTAAATACTAGCTAATGTTTCAGTTACGAGCGAATCATTATCCTCTAAACTGGCCTTGGCTGCTTTGCTCGGAGAGAAGAATTCTGCCCGCTTTGGCACTAAACTGTCTTCTTTCTCGATAAAATTATCAATGATAGAAATAACTTTTTTCTTCTCCTCTGGATCTCGAGGGAAGATGGTTTTTAAACCTTCTTTGGACCGAACTTCCACTTTTTTTGCCAGCTGTTCATCGGCTAAATAATTCATCCAATGCGAAAAACTTTGCTTAGAAGGTGCGATAGGTTTTTGAATTGAAACAGTTTCCTCTGGCTTTTCAACCGTTTCGTTGTTGTTCTCCTTCTCGATTTTCTCTTTCTGAGTTTCAGCTTCTGCGTTGTCAATTTGTTTGCTATCTACCAAAAGATCGATGGCAGCTCCAGCATTAAGTGCTTCAGTGATGAACTGATTCAAGAACGGGTCTTTTTCCTTTTTTTCCTCTGGTTCGATGCTTTTACTCACCTCAGAAGGTGGAGTGATGACACCTTCTTTTTTAGCTTCTATTTCTTCTCGTTCTTCGCCTATTTTCTCGTCTACAATTTTATCTTCAAGCGAATTACTATTGCCTTCAAGGAATAAAAAGTCGTGTAGGTTTTTACGGTTGTTAGCGAGCATCGCTGTCTTGCGAATGTGATGCTCGAACCGGATGTCGTTGTTTAAAGAATACGCCTTCGCTAATAAAATGGCAATGCTCGATGAATACGGGTGTTCTGCAAACGAGTTTTCCAAACTTTGAAGCCCCTCACGGCTAACCTTTGTACCTGATAATATTTCTTCTACAACGTTTTGCATTACCAATTGCCTAACGATTTGTTGAAAATGTCTTGTGCGAGCTTTTCATTGACCTCATCAATCAATTGGGTTTCCACCTCGGCTAATGTTTGCTTCGAATCATATTGCGCAAAGTTGGCAAATGTTTGCTCGTAGCTATTCTCTTCGTTCTTCGTGTCGGTGTAGCGCACCTTTACGGTGATAGTTAATCGACTGATGGAAGTTACGGCACCTCCAGTTACAGCTTCGTCAATAGATATATAGTTCACAATATCGCCTTCTACAATGATGTCGCCATTGTTTTTAACCAGCGTAAGGTTTGTTTGTCTCAAAAAGATATCCTTCAATGATTCAGAAAATGTCTGACTTAACGATGGTGGCGCTAACGGAGCTTGGTAAGACGGAAATGTAGCGATGGAAATTGTTTTCGTGTCTGGCGAAACACTGGCTCCAGTAAACGAGTAGCTTACTTTGCACCCAACGGCCAATATTAATAGTAGAAATATAACAGAGCTGGTCTTAATTGAGCTCATATTCTTTGATTTTTCGATATAAAGTGCGCTCAGAAATACCGAGTTCTTGCGCGGCATTTTTTCTTCGTCCGCGGTGCTTTTCCAAGGCTTTTTGAATCAACTCTTTCTCCTTTTCCTCAATGCTCAATGATTCTTCTACCACTTCGGGGTCGTAAATAGCATCTTCTTGATGATAAACCGGTTCGGCTCGCGAAATCTCATATTCATAGGTTTCTTGTCGATTCTGTTGTGGGGTTTCACTCGATGGTTTAATCACTGAGTAAAGTCGTTTGTACGCATCTTCATCAAATGAGTGATCATCGTTTGCAACCATGCTTGAAACGAGCTTTTTGAGATCGTGCATTTCGTTGCGCATGTCAAAAATGATCTTGTACAAAATCTCACGTTCTGACATGTCTGATTGATTCTCTTTTTCAATCACCATCGGTAATTTACTCGTTTGAGAATCGGGCAGATACGTAGCTAATTTAGGTCCGTTGATGTTGCGCTCACTTTCAATCACAGAAACTTGCTCTGCCACATTCTTCAATTGACGAATGTTTCCCGGCCAGCGGTAGCTTTCAAGCATAGCCACTGCGTCAGGTGATAATCGCACAGGTGGCATGCGATACTTCTCGCCAAAATCAGAGGCGAATTTTCGGAATAACAGATGAACATCTTCTTTTCGCTCGCGCAACGGAGGAAGGTGAATCGGAACGGTGTTTAACCGATAATAAAGGTCTTCTCTAAACTTGCCTTTTTTGATGGCCTCAGGAATGTTGATGTTGGTGGCCGCAACGATCCTAACATCCGTTTTTTGAGACTTGCTCGATCCAACTTTTAAAAACTCACCGCTTTCCAGCACACGAAGCAAGCGCACTTGCGTTGAAATAGGAAGTTCGGCTACTTCATCCAAAAAGATGGTGCCTCCATCAGCCACTTCGAAGTATCCTTTTCGGGTTTCATGCGCTCCGGTAAACGACCCTTTTTCATGCCCGAATAACTCAGAGTCGATCGTTCCTTCTGGAATCGCACCGCAATTCACAGCGATATAACCGTTGTGTTTGCGCGTAGAGTTGTGGTGTATAATTTGAGGCATACGCTCCTTGCCAACACCACTTTCGCCCGTGATCAAAACGGAAAGGTCAGTCGGTGAAACCCTGAGCGCAGTTTCAATAGCGCGATCTAAAATTGGACTTACTCCAATGATTCCAAATCGCTGCTTTGCTTGCTGAATGGTCATACTTAATCTACAATTTCTCCCATTAACGTAGCAGCAGTACATTCTGTGATGTTCACATACACATAATCGCCAATCGCATAGTTTTTCACAGGGAAGACACACATTACATTCTGAGTGTTTCTACCGCAGAAATGCACTTTGCTGCGCTTTGAGTGTCCTTCAATTAGCACCTTAAATGTCTTGCCCACAGCTTTTTTATTACTCTCTAATGAGTGCTTCATTTGAAGGTCGATGATTTCGTTGAGTCTTCGCTTTTTAACTTCCAATGGCACATCGTCTTCATACTTTCTTTCCGCCAAGGTCTTCGGGCGCTCAGAGTAATAAAACATATAGGCGAAATCATAGTTCACCGCTTCCATAAGCGATAATGTTTCTTGATGTTGTTCTTCAGTTTCTCCGCAAAATCCTGCAATTACATCGGTAGAAATTCCGCAATCGGGCATGATTCTTCGGATGGCGTCAATGCGATCAAAATACCACTCGCGCGAGTAGCCTCTGTTCATCTTTTGCAAAACTTCCGAATTTCCCGATTGAACAGGCAAGTGAATGTACTCGCAAATGTTCTCGTGCTTGGCCATGGCATAAAGCACTTCGTCTGTCATGTCTTTCGGATGCGAAGTGGAAAAACGTACCCGCAGACCTGAGTTTACAAGTGCTACTTTTTCGAGCAGTTGGGCAAAGTTTACCGTTTCTTCTTCTGCGTTTAGCACCTCACCTTTTTTCGACAAATTCCAGCGATAACTATCCACGTTTTGTCCGAGCAATGTGACTTCCCGATAACCTTTGCTAAATAGATCTGCAGCTTCGGCAACAATGCTCTTTGGGTCTCTGCTTCTCTCTCGGCCTCGCGTAAAAGGCACAACACAAAAGCTGCACATATTGTCGCAACCGCGCATGATCGAAATGAATGCACTAACGCCATTCGTGTCGAGCCTTACAGGTGATATTTCGGCATATGTTTCTTCTCTCGAGAGCAAGACATTCACCGCTTTTTGGCCTGATTCTACTTCAGTTATTAATCCAGGTAATTCTCGGTAGGCGTCAGGGCCTGCAACCAAGTCAACCAGTTTCTCTTCTTCCAACAACTGTGATTTCAATCGCTCGGCCATGCATCCAAGAATGCCGATCACCTTATCAGGGTTGTCTTTCTTCTCTTTTTGAAATTGTTTCAACCGATTTCTTACACGCTGCTCTGCATTGTCTCGAATCGAGCATGTATTGATCAAAATCACATCCGCTTCGTTCGCATTATTGGTGGTTTCGTAACCTGCATCGCCCATTATTGAAGCCACGATCTCACTGTCTGAAAAATTCATTTGACAGCCGTAACTTTCCACATAGAGCTTCTTGCCGTTTAAAAATGGTGTCTTTTGGTCTATGACCAACACTTCACCTTGGCGCTCTTCTTTTAATAATTTTTCTTCCATCTAACCTCACATATAAAAGGGCAGCAAAGGTACGGAATAGGGTCGTCTGCAAAAATGTCAGGTGTCGATTTCTAGATTTATTCCTCACAACAAAACGAAGGTTTCGTGCACACCACATTATTTTGCGTTTTATTTGCACTCATTGAAAAGCGCTGTTGATTATGAATTTGGTGATAGTAGAGTCTCCTGCAAAGGCAAAAACGATCGAAGGTTATCTTGGAAAAGATTACGTTGTTAAATCTAGTTATGGTCACGTCAGAGACCTACCTACTAAAGGACTTTCGGTTGATTTAGAGAATCAGTTTAAGCCTGATTATGTGGTAATGGCTGACAAGAAAAAGATTATCACTGAGCTGAAAAAGCTGAGCAAAGAAGCGGATATAGTTTGGTTAGCAACGGATGAGGACCGCGAAGGAGAAGCCATTAGTTGGCACTTATTTGAAGCCCTCGGACTAAAAGAAGACAAGACAAAGCGAATTGTTTTTCACGAAATCACAAAACCAGCCATTTTGAAGGCTATCGAAAGCCCTCGAACAATTGATAAAAATTTAGTGGATGCCCAACAAGCGAGGCGAGTACTCGACCGAATTGTTGGATTTGAACTCAGTCCGGTACTTTGGAAAAAAGTAAAACCATCACTTTCAGCTGGTCGAGTTCAAAGCGTTACCGTTCGATTAATTGTCGAACGCGAGAAAGAAATTGAAGCATTCACTTCAGAACCTTACTACAGAGTTAAAGGTATTTTTGAAGCCGAAGGAAAGAGCTTTTCTGCTGACCTCAATAAACGATTGAAGACCGAAGATGAAGTGCAGGCATTCTTAAAGGCGTGTTCGGGTGCCAAGTTCTCGGTTGAAGCAATAGAGAAAAAACCAGGTAAAAAAACGCCATCAGCGCCTTTTACAACGTCAACATTGCAGCAAGAAGCAGCGCGTAAACTTGGTTATTCTGTAGCGCAAACCATGCGCCTTGCTCAAAGCCTTTATGAAGCAGGTAAGATTACCTACATGAGAACAGATAGTGTAAATCTGAGTAAAACTGCAGTTGATGGTGCCACAGCCGAAATTTTAGACCAATATGGTGATGATTACTTGAACCCAAGAAAATATTCAACCAAAACAGCCAACGCACAAGAAGCACACGAAGCCATCAGGCCAACATATTTCAATCAGAAAAACGGCTCGTCTGATGCGCGAGAACAAAAACTATATGAGCTGATTTGGAAACGTGCGATTGCTTCGCAAATGAGCGATGCTAAATTGATGCGCACAACCATTAAGATTGGCGCGAATGAGATTGAAGAAAAGTTTGAGGTGAAAGGTGAGATCATCACATTCGAAGGTTTCTTGAAGGTGTACCTTGAAAGTACAGACGATGAGCAAGACGAAGAAAACAACACCAACCTGCCTGATGTTGCAGATGGTGACCTCTTGACACAACGATCAGTGGAAGCCACTCAAAAATTCACCCAACATCCTCCTCGTTACAGCGAAGCAAGTCTGGTGAAGAAATTAGAAGAGCTAGGAATTGGAAGGCCGTCTACATATGCTCCAACCATCAGCACGGTGCAGAAAAGAGGCTATGTGGTGAAGGAAGACCGTGACGGTCATGCAAGAGATTACAAGGTCTTTACGCTGGATGGCTCAGAAATCAAGGAAGAATTAAAAACCGAGAATACGGGTGTTGAAAGAAATAAGTTGTTTCCAACCGATATAGGTGTCGTGGTAAATGACTTTTTGAAAGAGAACTTTGAATCGATCATGGATTATCATTTCACAGCCTCTGTGGAAGAAGAATTTGATCACATTTCACGAGGAGAGTTGGTTTGGACCAATATGCTCGCTAAGTTTTATAAGCCATTTCACGAATCGGTTGAACATACGTTAGAGAATTCTGATCGTGCGACAGGTGAACGAATACTCGGTACCGATCCGAAAACAGGGAAACCAGTAGTTGCAAGGTTAGGTCGATACGGTCCAATGGTTCAAATTGGTGATGTGTCAGATGACGAAAAGCCGCAATTTGCCAAACTTCGTGATGGCCAAAGTATTCAAAACATAAACTTTGAAGATGCGATGGAGCTGTTCAAGCTTCCCCGAAAACTGGGTGAGTGGGAAGGAAAGGATGTTGTTGCCTCAGCTGGTAGGTTTGGACCATTTGTAAAATACGATGGCGGGTTTTTTAATTTAGGCGATTTAGATCCATTGGAAGTCACACTCGAGCAATCTATTGAGGTAATCAAGAAGAAAAAAGAAGAGGCCCTCAAGGCAATCATTCACGTGTTTGACCATGACCCAGAGATTAAAGTTTTGAAAGGTCGATATGGGCCATACATGACTGTAGGTAAAGACAATTATAAATTGCCAAAGACCGAGGATCCAGAGGCGCTAACATTAGAGCGATGCCTGGAAATTATGAATACCACAAATCCGACCAATAAGGGTAAAAAGCGAAAAACTTCTAAAAAGTAGTTTTATGGAAATAGCCAGTTATTTTGATCGTTTGGCTGATTTTGAGTCGGAGAAAGCGACCCTTTCTTCTCAAATTGTTGCTTATTCTGATTCATTAGATGTAAAAGAATATGATCTGGCTATTATGTACGTCCCTGAAAACCGATGGGAGGCGACTGAGCAAAATGATGCTTCGCAAATTTTTAATCAAATCAATCGGTCGATAGGCAATCTCTACGCCCACGATAGTGAACCTAAAATTCTTAACCTGGGAATTTTTAAGTTGGGCAGTGAAATTTCCGATACCGAAGCGGGGCTTTCTGATGTAATCCAATTCTTAATTCGGCAAAAAGTAGTGCCAATCATTATTGGTGGAGGGCGCAACCTTACTTACACGGCATACAAAGCATTTGAGAAAGACGAGCAAATTGTCAATTTGACTTCCATTGATAATTACCTCAACTTAGATGAGTCGTGTGACCACAATTACGTAGGACGGATCATTAAAGAACAACCAAATTTCCTTTTCAATTACTCAAATATCGGTTTTCAGACCTACTTTGTTTCTCCTGAAGAACTCGAGATTGCTGATGAATTGTTTTTTGACGCCTACAGATTAGGAGCCGTTAGAGGTGAGGTGAGTAGTGTTGAGCCTGTCATTCGAAATGCAGAGATTGTGGCGTGTTCGCTTGAGGTTGTCAAGTCTAGCGACTTCAAAAGCTCGATAAATCCTCAACCAAATGGCCTTTATGCAGAGGAAATTTGCCAAATCATGAAGTATGCTGGATTGGCTGAAAAAAACAAAGTAGTCTTGATTTCTGACCTAAACCTATCGAAGGTATACTCGAGCGATATTATTTTAATTGCTGAAATGATTTGGTGTCACATCGATGGGTTCTACAATCGTAAATCAGAGATTCCAACTTCAAAACGAGAAGGATTTCTGAAATATCGTGTTCCTTTAAGGAACGATGAATTCCAACTCATTTTTTACAAAAGCTTATTTACTGACCGCTGGTGGATGGAGGTGCCAGTGCCACCGCAGTTTGCCAATAAGTATCGGAAACATCACTTGATACCCTGTTCTTACGATGATTACTTGATCGCAACGCGCGATGATCTTCCTGAAAGGTGGTGGAAAGCGTATAAAAAAATGCTCTAAATAAAAATTGGTCGGGCTTGTTCAACAATTGGTGTTGAAAAAGAGGTACGTTCGTGGAAATTTCTTGACTCGATTTGAAATTTAAGTAATTTAGCAAGTCTCAACGTCTAGATCTACTATCTATATATGAAATTAAAATTTGGAATAGCTTCTTTGATATTGATGGTGTCATTAGTGTTTGAATCTAATGCACAGCAAGATCCTCAGTTTAGTCAGAATATGCACAATAAGCTGTTCTTTAATCCAGCTTATGCTGGCATGAATGATGGTATTTGTGTTTATTCTATCGCACGTCAGCAGTGGGTGGGGTTTGAAGGACGTCCTGAGACGTATTTGTTGGGAGGACACGGCACATTTATTATACCAGGCATCAATCTAAGAAGTGGAGGTGGTCTAGTAATCACGGGAGACGCCTTAGGGCAGATGCACTTCACATCGGTCAAAGGTTCGTATAGCGCTCACATTCCTCTAAATATCATTGGCAGCGACCCTGGCTACCTTGGAATTGGAGTAAGCGCGGGTTTCTTGCAATTTGGTTTAGGAAATAACTGGAGAAGCACAGATTCTTACTTTATAGACCCTTCCATACCAGATGGTGGTTTTCAGGCCAGTGCTTTTGACATGGACTTCGGTCTTTTTTATAAAACCAATCGCATGTTCATAGGTGCTTCAATGACACATCTGACTGGTTCTTCCTTTTCCGATGAAGGACCAGGTGATCCAAATATTGGGGCATTACCTTACAATACGACTTTCAGGATGAAGTCACATTTATTTGTGATGGGGGGGTATGACTTCCCTTTACCAAATCCTTTGTTTGTTTTAAAGCCATCCGTTTTCGTGAAATCTGACCTTGTTTCCGCTCAAGTAGATGTTAATGCGCTGGTAGAATACAATAATTTTATTTGGGGTGGGTTAACATATAGATACATTGATGCAGTGGTTTTAATGGCAGGTGTAAATTGGGAGCCAGGAACTATTCCAGGAACGCTTAGAACAGGCTACGCTTATGACGTCACAACAAATAAACTAGCATCTGGTAGTAGTGGTTCTCATGAAATATTCGTGCAGTATTGCTTGAAGCTAAAGCAGAAATCCCCAGTGTCAAGACATAAGAGCGTAAGATTCTTATAGTAAATAGATTACTTTTGTAACTTTTCGTTAGAAAGCAGCCCCTAAAAGACAATTAATAAATAAAGGAGATAATATGAAAAACTCGCTCAAATATGCCATGGTAGTGCTTGCAGCATTGCCGATCTTCCTGAGCAGTTGCGGCAGCTCTGGAAATGGACAGCTTATTGGTGTTCAAAATAGAATTGCGTGGTACCAGCCAGATCCTTACGGGATGCTCTACCTGCCAATGGGCTCCTACAATATGGGTCCCAGCGATCAAGACGTGCCTTACGCTTCTACAGCGAAATCGAAAACAGTGTCTGTTCAGGCATTCTATATGGATGAAACTGAAATTACCAATAACGAGTATCGTCAATTTGTTTTTTGGGTGCGTGATAGCATCGCCCGAAGAATCCTTGGTGAGGAAGTAGATGAAGAAGAATACCTCATTTCTATAAATGACTATGATGAAGATATTGATCCTCCTCATATTAATTGGAACTCACGGATTGATTGGTACGACCCCGATCAAAGAGAAGCATTAGAAGTAATGTATTATCCAGAGTTCGAGAGATTTCGTGGTAGAAGAGAGATAGATTCTAGAAAATTGGATTACGAATATTTTTGGATAGATTACAAGGATGCTGCCCGCAAAGGTGGGCCGGGTGCTCCGCTGAGACAAAGGGGTATGACTGATAGATCGATTTTCATCAAGCGTGATGTAATCAATGTTTATCCGGATACGCTTTGTTGGGTTCATGACTTTACATACTCGTTCAACGAACCCATGACCAAAATGTATTTCAGCCACCCAGCTTATGATGAGTATCCTGTTGTAGGAGTTACTTGGAAACAAGCCAGAGCCTTTGGGATTTGGAGAACTGAGCTTCTGAACAGTTTCTTAAAAGAAATTGGTGGCGGGGTAGTTCAGGATTTTAGACTTCCAACCGAGTCTGAATGGGAATATGCTGCAAGAGGTGGTCTAGATTTGGATCCTTACCCATGGGGAGGACCTTATATACGAAATACACGTGGTTGTTTCTTAGCTAACTTTAAGCCAATGAGAGGAAACTATGTGGATGATGGTGGTTTTCATACTGTCCCTGTAACTTCATATTCACCGAATGATTACGGACTTTATTGCATGTCAGGTAACGTTGCCGAGTGGACGAGCAATGCATTCGATGAGTCATCGTTCGATTTTGCCCATGACCTGAACATGGATTATGTATATGAGGCGAAGGATGATGATCCACCCGTTCTGAAACGAAAAGTTACGCGCGGAGGAAGCTGGAAGGATATCGGATATTATCTTCAAACAGGAACTAGAACGTACGAATACCAAGACACAGCCAAAAGCTACATCGGTTTTAGAAATGTAATGTCATTTCTTGGACGGGCTAAAGGCGATGATATTTAATCTTAATAAATTTAACTTAATCACAAATACCTAATAAATTCAATTATGTCTCAAGAAGTCAAAGGATTCAGACCTGGAAGTAAAAGTTGGAAGAACTTTATGGCTAAGCTCTACGGAATTGGAGCTGCAGTAGTAATCGTAGGAGCCCTGTTTAAAATTATGCACTGGCCATTTTCAGGTCCATTACTCGTAGTTGGACTTACAACTGAAGCAGTGATTTTCTTTTTCTCAGCTTTTGAACCAATGCATGACGAACCGAAATGGGAATTAGTATATCCTGAATTGGCTATGGCTCATGATGATGATGAAGTGCATGAACACGATGCGTTGGAGGAGTCGTCTCACGATCATTCAAAAGAAGAGCTTCCCATCACTGAACAATTGGATAATATGCTCGAAGAAGCCAAGATTGGTCCTGAGCTAATTGAAAGCCTTGGTAGTGGTTTGCGTTCTCTTTCTGATAATGCAAACAAATTGAGCAATATCTCTGATGCATCTTTAGCTACCAACGAATACGTTGACAGTGTAAGAAGTGCAGCTTCTAATGTTACTACGCTTTCACAAACCTACTCTAAAGCCTCTGAAAGCCTCGCTAGCATTAGTATGACATCTGATGATGGTAATTCATATGCAGACAGCCTTAGATCAGTAACATCCAAGCTTCAAGAGTTAGGTGGTGTTTACGATGCTCAGCTGCAAGGAAGCAAAGAGCAAATGGAAACTACCAACCAATTTTACAATGGTATTTCAGAATTGATGTCTAACCTTCAGTCCTCTGTTGAAGATACCAAGCGCTACAAAGAGAGTATTTCGGAGCTTTCGAATAACTTAACTGCTCTGAACCGAGTGTATGGTAATATGTTAGCCGCAATGAATGTGGGTGCAGGTAATAATTCATAGTATTTTTTTAACTCAATAGTAAATAAGAAACTATGGCAGGCGGTAAAGAATCCCCAAGGCAGAAGATGATCGGTATGATGTACCTCGTACTTACCGCTCTTCTGGCAATGAACGTATCAAAAGATATTCTTAACGCATTTGTGATCATTAATGAAGGATTACAAGTGACCAATCAGAATTTCATGGCGAAGAATGAATTCACTTATGCTCAATTTGAAAAAGCAAAAGCGAATGATCCTGCTAAAGTGACAGACTTTTACAACAAAGCCATGAGGGCCAAAGGGCTGTCTGATGAAATATATCTTCATATTGAAGAACTGAAGAAGTATCTTATTGCAGTTACAGCTGGAAAAGCTGGAATTGAAGAAGTGGAAGATGACTCACTTTTTAACTTGAGAAATGTAGACTCAAAAGACAACTATGATATTCCTACACTTTGGTTAGTAGGGTCAGATCCGCAGGCTCCGAAAGAAGCCGAGTGGTCAGCTTTAGAGTTGAAATCAAAAATTGAGAACTTTAAGTCAGAAATGCTCTACCTTTTTGATAATGAAGAGGAGCGTGCAGCACTTCAATTAGGTTTGGCTACTGAAGGAGATTTTGGCAAAGAAGATGGTGTTCCACAAACGTGGGTGACGGCAAATTTCTATCACTTACCACTCGCAGCAGTAGTGACTAATTTATCAAAGATGCAAGCTGATATTCGAAATGCAGAAGCTGACATCATTAAAGCCCTATACAGGAATATTAGTGCTGATGACTTCAAGTTTGACACGTTGGCAGCTAAAGTTATACCTCGATCAACCTATGTGATTCAAGGAGATAGCTTCATTGCAGAGGTGATTGTAGCAGCTTTCAGCACTACTCAACCTCCTCGAATGAGACTGGTAAAGCAGTTTAGTGATTCCAATGATATGCCTATTTACGACAAGTTTGAAGATTTAGACAGTTCAACAAACATTAGCCTTGTAAATGGTGCTGCGCGCTATGCTGTTGCGGCAACATCTGAAGGAGTGCAAGAATGGGGCGGTGTGATTCAAATAAAAGGACCTGATGGGAAGTATCGTTCATTCATGGTTCCAAAACAAACGTACACTGTTGCTAAGCCGGCACTCGTTGTATCTCCAACAGCGATGAACGTGTTTTATCGCGGTCTTGAGAATCCTGTTGAGGTTTCAGTACCTGGAGTGCCAACAGATAAATTAGAGATTGCGATTGCGAACGCTAGTAAGAGTGGTTCAAATGGAAACTTCATGGTGAAGCCAGGTAACGGCCAAACGTGCGAAGTTTCAGTTAGTGCTGAGATTAATGGTAAAAAGCAAAATTTCGGTAAAAAGGAATTTCGCGTGAAGAATGTTCCAGATCCAAAACCATTCTTTGGTGGTGCTACTGGGTCAGATAATATTCAAATGAAAGACTTCCTTGCAGCGGGTGGTGTTATTGCTAAAATGGAAAATTTTGAGTTCGACTTAAGATTTGAAATTGTAAGTTACGTAGTGTCTGCTACGATCAAAGGTAAGGTGGTTGAAGCTGCTTGCAGTGGTCCTGCTTTGTCGCCAGATGCCAAGAAAATTAGAGCCGAGATGAAATCAGGTCAAAAGATTTATATCGAGAAGATTAAAGCTAAAGGTCCTGATGGTACTGTGCGAGACCTTGGAACGGTTTCTTTAAAAGTGATTTAAGTTTAAAACTATAGGTTATGAAACGATTGATTTTTTCGACTGTTGTTCTTTTTGCGATTCTCAGTTCATCTCAGCTAATGGCTCAGGATGTACTTGATGGAATTTACAGACCAGAGCACACCCTTGAACGCAAAGTAATTGCTTATCCACCATTGCGCGAAGCCGACATTATGTGGTTGCAGCGTGTATGGAGAAGAGTCGATTTACGTGAAAAAATCAATCATCCAATGTATTTTCCAGAGAAGCCAGCACAAGGTCGAAAGTCCTTGTTTGATGTGGTTAAGGATGCCATTTTGAATGATGGAACCCTCACCGCATACGATCCAGGTGCTCTTGGTGATGATGATATGTTCACAAAACGAATGACTACCGATGAAGTGCGAAGTTTGCTTTCGAGCAGGGATACCAGCTACACCGAGAATCTGATGACTGGAGAAATGGAACCCATAATTGTGAACATAGATGTGAAGTCAACCGATGTAAAGTGGTACGAGATAAAAGAAGAATGGTTTTTTGATCGTCAACGTTCGGTAATGGATGTTCGAATTATCGGAATTTGTCCGATGGTTGCGAAGAAAGATGACGCTGGACAGTATCGAGGTTTAAAACCATTGTTTTGGATATATTATCCTGAAGCACGCTATGTTTTTGTGAAATCAGAAGTCTATAACCGAGGTAACGATGTGGAACGAAGAACGTATGAGGACATTTTTTGGAAGCGTCAGTTTGGAAGCTTTATCATTAAAACTTCCAATGTCTATGACCGAGGAATTGCACAATATAAGCGAGGGCTCAACGCGTTGATTGAGGCTGAGGCAATAAAGGCCAAGATCACAAACATGGAGCATGACCTTTGGAGTTATTGATCAATCATAAAAGTTAAAAAAAAAGGGGCTCTTGCCCCTTTTTTTTGTACAATGAAATGTACTTGAATTCGTTCATTCTAAATGCAACGCTTTCCTTTAATCAAGAAAGCACCCCTATTAGCAGTTGTTTTTATGTCATCTTTTTGTGTAGCGCAAATTGGCACACGCAACTCAGTTTCTTCCTTTGATAGTCATCCTATGGCTTATGATCATGTGCGGAATAGTGATGTGGCATGGATGACCACCGTTTGGCGTGAAATTGACCTCAGAGAGAAGATGAACCATCCTCTGTTTTTTCCTTCAAATCCAACTCAGAATCGATCTTCTCTCTTTGATAATATCAAATTGTCGTTGCTTAGTGAATCAGGTTTAAAGGCTTATTCTGCAGGTGTGTTGGGGCAAGATGATATGTTCAATGATGCCCTAAGTCGCGAGGCTCTAGATAGCATATTGTTTCGAAAAGAGATGGTGAAAACCATTGATTTAGTAGCTGACACACTGATCAACGTGGAAGTTGTAACCGAATTGTCATCGAGCGATATCATCGGCTATGAAATCAAAGAGCATTGGTTCATTGATAAAGAACGTTCAGTGCTGAATATTCGGATTATTGGATATTGCCCTCTTGAAGCTATATACGATGGAGAAGGAAACTTCAGAGGAAAGAAAAGGTTGTTTTGGATTTACTATCCCGAAGCAAGGAATTTAATGGCTTCATGGCCATTCTTCACCCGAGCGAACGATTTGCAGGTTTATTCTTACGATGACGCGTTTAACCAAAGACGCTTTTCAAGTCGAATAATTAAAATTTCCAATGTATATGACCGAAGCTTAGCCGAGTATCTAACACCTGTGCAAGCTTTGCTGGAAAGTGAAAATCAAAACGAGCACATCCGAAACATTGAATTGGATATGTGGAATTACTAACGTTTCTCGTATTGGGCCTTGTAGTATTCTTGGTAGCTGCCGGTTTTAATGTTTTGGATCCAAATGTCATTGGTTAAATACCAATCAATGGTTTTGCGCAGCCCTGCTTTAAACGTGGTTTTAGGCGACCAGCCTAAGTCATTTTTAATTTTTGAGCAGTCGATGGCGTACCTAAAATCGTGGCCAGCTCTGTCTTTTACGTACGAAATTAGGTTCTCACTTTCGCCATTGCTTCGGTTCAATTTTTCATCCATGTCCGCACAAAGGAGTTTGATCAAATTGATGTTACTCCATTCGTTTTCACCACCGATGTTATATGTCTCTTGGTCTTTGCCTTTATGATAAATCAAGTCGATTGCTTCGGCATGATCTTCCACATAGAGCCAATCACGCACGTTTTCACCTTTACCGTAAACGGGTAAGGCCTTCTTTTCAACGATGTTGCTAATGAAGAGTGGAATTAATTTTTCAGGAAATTGATTGGGGCCGTAATTATTACTGCAGTTTGAGATAACGGTTGGAAGTTCATACGTGTGCCCAAACGCGCGAACCAAATGATCAGAACTTGCTTTTGACGCAGAATAGGGGCTTTTAGGGTCGTATGGAGTACTTTCTAAAAAGAATCCCTCATCTCCGAGTGAACCATAAACTTCGTCCGTTGAAACATGGTAAAAACGAGTTCCTTTAAAGTCTTTTTTCCAAAAAGTAAGAGCGCAGTTGAGCAAGTTGGCAGTTCCAACAATATTGGTTTGGATAAATTCTAATGGTTCTGTAATCGATCGATCAACATGCGATTCGGCTGCCAAGTGAATTACACCATTCACATCGTATTTTTCGAATATTGTCGTTATTGCGTCTTGATCGCAGATATCGCTTTTTTCGAATCGATAATTGTTAGCGGAATCGATATCTCTTAGATTCTCAAGGTTGCCTGCGTATGTGAGCTTGTCGACATTGATAATTAAATACTCTGGGTATTTCAACACCAATCTTCTCACTACATGCGATCCGATAAAACCAGCGCCTCCAGTAACAATGATCCGTTTCTTAAAACTCATTTGTGCGAATTTTTAGAGACTCCAATAATTAAGAGTTTTCACTTTAGATTTGAAAACACCCTTAACATCAACAAAGATTCCTTTTTCATCAACCATTAGGTTTTGAAAATCAGCTTCTTCCATGGTTACGTACTTATCGTGGTTGACGGCTACAATCACTGCATCATATGACTTAGCTTTTATCTCCGATAAACCAAAACCGTATTCATGAATAAGTTCTTTGCTGCTTGCATAAGGATCGGCAACCTCTACATCTACCATAAATGATCGTAGTTCTTTCACCACATCGGCCACTTTTGAGTTACGAATATCACTGACATTTTCTTTGAATGTAGCGCCCATCACGAGCACCTTTGCCCCCGCAACGTTTTTACCTTGTGCAAGAATTTTCTTAACAGTTGTTTTAGCGATGTAGTTTCCCATGCTGTCGTTTACATAGCGACCAGAGTTGATGATACGAGCGTGATACCCTAATTTCTCGGCCTTGTAGGTGAGGTAGTATGGGTCAACACCAATACAATGTCCGCCCACTAAACCGGGTGAGAATTTTAAGAAATTCCATTTTGTTCCAGCGGCTTCTAATACTTCGAATGTATTGATACCGATCCTGTTGAAAATGATCGACAATTCATTCATCAAGGCGATGTTCACATCGCGCTGGGTGTTTTCAATAATCTTCGCAGCTTCTGCTACTTTGATGCTTGATGCTTTGTGAACGCCTGGCTCAACGATTATTTTGTAAGTGTCAGCAATAATTTCTGATGACTCATCATCACAACCTGACACTACTTTTAGAATCTTCGTGATCGTGTGTTCTTTATCGCCTGGATTAATACGCTCTGGTGAATAACCAACTTTAAAGTCTTTTATGAAGGTTAATCCGGAATGTTCCTCTAAGACAGGCACGCAGTCATCTTCCGTACAACCGGGGTAAACGGTTGATTCAAAAACTACATAATCTCCTTTTTTCAATACACTGCCCACCGTTTTTGAAGCACCGAGCAGTGGGCGAAGGTCAGGTTTGTTGCAGTCATCAATGGGCGTAGGCACAGCAACGATAAAGAAATTCACGTCCTTTAGATCATTGGTGTCGGCAGTGAAGGTAATGTCACTGTTTTCGAAATCGCTTGAGTCAAGTTCATCACTCGGATCGATGTGGTCATTCATCATTTTCACTCGTTCTGCGTTGATGTCGAATCCAACAACAGATACTTTCTTTGCGAAAGCGAGAGCGATAGGAAGGCCAACATACCCCAATCCGATTACACCGATTTTAGCTTCCTTTTTTAAAATTTGATCAAATAGATTACTCATATCTAAGATTTATAGTTTTGAGACCCTTCCGTTTTCGAGTCTGTAAGTTGATGATGATTCAGGGCAAATTGCTATGCCCTCAGAATTAAAATTAAGTCGATGTCCAAATTCACTCATCCAGCCGATTTGTTTGGCTGGATTACCTACAACAAGCGCGTAAGCCAATACCTCTTTCGTAACTACTGCGCCAGCGCCAATAAAAGCGTACTCTCCAATATCGTGTCCGCAAACTATAGTGGCGTTGGCACCAATAGAAACTCCCTTTTTAACAATAGTCTTCGTGTACTGACCTCTGCGATTGACGCCACTTCTTGGGTTTACAACATTTGTGAAAACCATACTCGGGCCTAGAAACACATCATCTTCGCAAATCACGCCTGTGTACACAGAGACGTTATTTTGAATCTTAACATTGTTTCCTAAGATCACTTCTGCCGAAATCACACAATTTTGACCAATATTACAGTTTTCACCAATGGTACATTTTGGCATCACGTGACTGAAGTGCCAAATTTTGGTGCCGTCACCAATTATGCATCCTTCGTCAATAATCGCTGTATCGTGTGCGAAGTAGTTCATTTTATCTGAAGTAGGCATCGAAGTTCTTATGTTCATTTTTGCGCAGATCTTCTTGAGAAAGCTGCTTGAAATACTCATACGTTATTTTCAAGCCTTCGCTGCGATGCACTTTAGGTTCCCAACCCAGTATTTCTTTTGCCTTTGTAATATCTGGTCTGCGTTTCTCTGGATCGCCTTCTGGCAAATCTTTGTATACTATTTTTTGCTTTGTGCCAGTGAGTTTGATAATCTCTTCTGCAAAGTCTTTGATCGAAATCTCGTCCGGATTGCCGATGTTCATGGGAAGCGAATAATCGCTCAATAGCAGTCGGTAAATCCCTTCAATAAGATCGTCCATGAAGCAAAAGGATCTTGTTTGGCTTCCATCACCAAAAATGGTGATGTCTTCACCGCGCAATACTTGTCCAATAAAGGCGGGCAACACTCTTCCATCATTTAGCCTCATTCGAGGGCCATACGTATTAAAAATCCGAACAATGCGGGTTTCGAGGTTGTGGATCCTATTGTAGGCCATTGTCATCGCTTCTTGAAAACGCTTCGCTTCATCATACACTCCACGCGGACCTACAGGGTTAACGTTGCCCCAATATTCTTCCGTTTGAGGATGTTCAAGCGGATTTCCGTACACCTCAGAAGTTGAGGCTACCAGAATGCGTGCCTTTTTTGCGCGGGCCAATCCCAATAGGTTGTGCGTTCCTAAAGAACTCACTTTGAGGGTTTGGATAGGGATTTTTAGATAGTCGATCGGGCTCGCAGGAGATGCGAAGTGCAAGATATAGTCTAGCTCGCCTGGTACATGGATAAAAGAACTTACATCGTGGTGATAGAACGTAAAAAACTCATTCGAAAAGAGGTGCTCAATATTCTTTAGGTCACCAGTAATTAAATTGTCCATGCCTATTACACGGTATCCTTCACGGATGAATCTATCACATAAATGTGAACCTAGAAAACCTGCAGCACCTGTTATTAATACGCTTTTCACCGATTTATTGATTTACAGTTGCCCTACCAATACTTTTATAGTAGTATCCTTTTTCTTGCATTTTCTTTACCTCGTAGAGGTTTCTTCCATCAAAAATAGTCTTTGATTTTAGCCTCGACTCTAACTCTTTGAAATCTGGAGTTCTAAAAACAGACCATTCCGTGCAAATGATGAGTGCATCAGCATGATCTAAGGCATCGTATTCATTCAACGCATAGTCAATCTTATCACCGATTTGTTTTTGAACATTGCTCATTGCCTCTGGGTCATAAGCTTTCACTGTAGCGCCTCTTTCTAGAAGTTGGTCAATAATGTACAAAGCAGGCGCTTCTCTAATGTCGTCAGTGTCTGGCTTGAATGCCAATCCCCAAATTGCGAAGTGTTTTCCTTTCAAATCCCCATTGTATGCGTTTAAAATTGAAGGAAGTAAAATTGTCTTTTGGGTTTCGTTTACCTTCATTACAGATTCTAGAATTTCTAGGCTATAATTATGGTCTTTCGCAGTTTTAACGATGGCCTGAACGTCTTTTGGGAAACAGCTTCCACCGTAGCCAATTCCTGGGAATAGGAACCGGTTGCCGATTCTTGTATCTGAACCAATGCCCACCCTCACCTTGTCTACATCTGCACCAACAATCTCGCATAGATTAGCAATTTCGTTCATGAATGAAATTTTAGTGGCTAAAAATGCGTTGGCTGCATACTTTGTCATTTCCGCTGACTTTTCATCCATGAAAATGATTGGGTTTCCTTGCCTTACGAATGGTTTAAATAACTCTTCAAGAATTTCTTGAGCCCTTGATGAGTTGGTGCCAATTACCACTCGGTCTGGTTTCATGAAGTCGTCAACGGCAAATCCTTCTCGTAAAAATTCAGGATTTGAAACAACGTCAAATTCACCGTTGTAGTTTGCCGCAATAGCAGCATGCACTTTATCCGCAGTTCCAACCGGGACGGTACTCTTATCTATAATAATAGAATATTCCGAAAGCATTTTCCCTAAATCATCAGCCACTTTCAGAATGTATTGAAGATCAGCTGATCCGTCTGCTCCTGGAGGCGTTGGTAGTGCAAGAAAAATAACGTTGGCATGTTTAACTGCGTCTTCCAGTTTTGTAGTGAATGACAGTCTTTTTTGCTTAATGTTTCGCTCGAATAAATTATCCAGATGTGGTTCGTAGATAGGAATCACACCATTTTTCATCTTGTTAACCTTGTCCTCATCGATGTCTACGCATACTACGTGATTTCCAGTTTCGGCCAAGCAAGTGCCTGTTACCAAACCAACATATCCTGTTCCAACTACCGCAATGTTCATCCTTTAATAAATCTAATGACGTGTTCAACTATATAGTTTAATTGATCTTCAGTGAGTTCGGTATGCATTGGCAGACTTAGAACTTGCGAAGTCAAACTTTCTGTTTTTGGCATATCACCTGGCTTTGCTCCATATTGTGCATATCCTTTTTGCAAGTGTACAGGAACGGGATAGTAAATATTTGCTGGAATACCTTGCTCATTTAAATACGCCTGTAATGCATCGCGATCAACATTATGCAACTTGATCGTGTACTGATGAAATCCATGGTTAGAATAAGGCGCGATGAAAGGTGTTGTGATTTCCTCAATTGCATCGAAAGCTTCATTATAAAAAGCTGCGGCCTGATTTCTTGCCGCGGTATATGCGTCTAAATGCCTGAGTTTAATGCGCAGCACAGCCGCTTGTATTGAGTCGAGGCGTGAGTTGCATCCAATAATATCATGGTGATACTTAACGCTTTGGCCGTGATTGGCAATCATTCTCAATTGATCAGCAAGTGCGTCATCATTGGTCATCATCGCACCACCATCGCCATAGCAGCCTAGGTTTTTAGAAGGGAAAAAGGATGTTGTTCCAATGTGCCCAATGCAACCTGCCTTTTGTTTTTGACCAGTTGACGAGGTATAGTCGCTGCCAATGGCTTGTGCTGTATCTTCAATAACATAAATGCCTGAATCCTTTGCCAGCTCCATTACGGCATCCATGTTGGCACATTGACCGTAGAGGTGCACAGGAATAATCGCCTTGGTTTTTGAAGTGATTTTTGATTTCGCGTCTGCTACATCGATTGTAAATGTGTCGGTGTCTACCTCCACAAAAACGGGTTTCAACTGCAATAACGCGATAACCTCAGCCGTAGCGATGTATGTAAAGCTCGGGGTTAAAATTTCATCGCCTGGTTTTACGTCAATAGCCATCAATGCGATTTGAAGCGCGTCAGTGCCATTGGCACACGGAATGACGTGTTTCACATTTAAGTAAGCCTCTAATTCAGAAGCGAAATCTTTAACCTCTGGGCCATTTATAAATGCTGTACTGTCTATTACTCTTAGCACAGCAGCATCTATTTCTTTTTTGATTTTAAGATACTGCGTATGCAGATCTACTAATTGAATTTGATTCATTCAGTCCTAAAAATGAGGCGCAAAGATATTCTTTTAGGGCACTTATTTTTAGTTTGAATTCCGTATTCTCAAAAGAATAATTCGATACACGGTCTACCTGATTGCTTTGCTATTTTCGCAGTATGATCCGAATGGTGTTGTTGACTTCAATGTTGTTTGTCAGTGCTTATAGTATGGCGCAAAAAAGTATCCAAGATACTGCCATTCGATTTTTCGCAATTTCGGGAGAATTGGGCCTTCAGTCGGGTTTTGGTGATTTGGGTGATCGCTTTGGATATGGCGGAATTGCTGGGGGGTCTTTTTTATTTAAATCGGCTTCAAATGTTACGTTGGAAGCCAACTATGGTCATTTTTTTGGCAATCAAGTGAGGGAAGACTCTGTGCTTTCTTCGTTGCAAACTCAAAACGGTGATATCATCGGACGCGATGGAGGTCCAGCTGATGTGTTTTTATACCAACGAGGGTTTGTAGCAACAGCTCGAGTCGGGAAAGTTTTTCCTATCGTTGGCCCTAATCCAAATTCAGGAATTCACGTGGCTTTCGGGGGAGGAGTGATGCAACATAAAATTAAAATCATAGAAGTGGCAGAGCAAGTGCCGCAGTTGATTGGCGAGTATAAAAAGGGTTACGATCAACTAACTTACGGCTTCACATTGAGTCAAAATTTAGGTTATCAGCATTTTAGCAACTATAGGTTATTTAACTTTTACATTGGAGTAGAAGTGTACGAGGGATTTACCCGAAACCGCAGAACGATGAATTTTAACACGATGTCTGCCGATCCTAGGCAGCGGATTGATGTGCTCGCGAATTTTGTTTTACGCTGGTATTTCCCTTTGTATAAGCGCAAGCCTAGTGATTATTATTTCTATTAACCCCTGTCATGCTCAAACTCTACACCCTGCTTCTGAGAATTGGACTTTTCTTCGTCTCGGTTTTTGGAAGACGCAATACAAAAGTGCGCAAATGGCTCGCTGCAAGAGATAAGTGGAAAGTAGATTTGGCTGGATTCAAGAAGACAAAAAAGTTGATTTGGTTTCATTGTGCTTCTGTAGGAGAATTTGAACAGGCCGGACCGGTGATTGAACAGTTGAAATCAAAAGGCGAATTTGAAATTGCGATTACTTTTTTTTCTTCCTCGGGTTACGAAGCGAAACACGATTACGGCCATGCCGATCTGATCACCTACTTACCTGCAGATCTTCCAGAGAATGTCGAGCCATTTCTTCGAATACTTGCTCCGGATGTAGCCGTTTTTGTAAAGTATGAGTTCTGGTTCAACGTTATGGATGCGCTTGTCAAGTTGAAGATTCCGATGGCGTTGATAAGTGCATACTTTCCGGACAAACACTGGACAATTCAGTGGCCAGGAATATTATTGGGAGAACGACTTTCTCAGTTTGATGTGATTTATACGCAAGATGAAATGAGTTGTAATGTGTTGGCAAGCGTAATGATTGACAATACAAAGTGCGCTGGCGATACACGAGTTGATCGTGTTTTGGAAGTCAAGAATGAGAAATGGGCGATGGAGTCCATACAACGCTTTTTGGCCGAAAGCGAAGAAGTGTTCATTGTCGGGAGCAATTGGCCTGCTGACGATCGGTACTTGATTCCAGCTATTCAGAGCTATCCAAGTTTAAAAGTTATTGTAGTTCCTCATGAGTTACATGATGATCAAATGTTGAATTGGAAGAAGGCATTTCAAGAGGAGTTCGTATTAATTGATGAGGTAGATTCAGGCGATTTCAATAATCAGCGAGTATTATTCGTGAATCGCGTTGGGCTTCTTTCAAAGCTGTATCGCTATGCTTCTGCAGCCTACATCGGAGGGGGTTTTGGCAAGGCTGTTCACAATACGCTGGAGGCAGCGGTTTATGGGATTCCAGTGATTTTCGGTCCACAGAATAATCGGTTTCAAGAAATTCAACTATTGAAACAACTGGAAGCAGGCAGCGAAATCAATTCACTGACTCAGCTTTCAAGTGCGATGAATAAAGCACTGATTGACACGGAATATCAAACGAAGGTCAAAGCCAGCACACATGAATTCTTTGAAAGTCAAAAGGGTGCTAGTATGCAGATTGTGCGCTGGATTGTTGGGGAAGTAGGTGAAGGTAAATAAACTCTTCTGTGCTAAAGAGGTTTTGAAATTGTGCCCTTATGACCCCAAAAAAACATAGGGTTTTAAGTCTAAGGTAATAAAGCAAGTTTATTTCGTGATAGATTGAATGATACTCAGGATGGCGGGATCGGTTCGTATATCGCGGTAAAGTTTGCTTAACGGACGGATCAGGATATCCTCTTTTATCAGATATTCCCCTTGCAAGTAGCGATCGAGACGAGAGTCCATATCCTCAACTCCGAGCTGTATATTTCGCAATGAATTCATTCGTGTTCTATCATAGTGAATGAGCTTGGCAATCAGAGCAGCAACCTCGATCTTAAAAGCGCATACAAGCCTCGCACATCAAAAAACGCATCGTATTCCTCCAATGTGGGTAAGTATGTGATTGGATTAACGTCTGGCCGTAACTCTAGGCCAAGATTCAGTTTGTTTTCATCTCCGCTAACCAGAAATTCTAAAACAGAAGAACGGTCAACACGGAAAACGGCAAAGTCATCTAATGCCTTGTCAAATGGATAATACCTGAATGGATAAATGGGCGTTCGAGAAGACTTGGTGGTATTGCAATTCGAACAGCAGGATACCATATTGAAGAACGATAGACACAAATGAGGGTATCTGCTTTCGGGCAAAAAATGATCGATGGTAAATTTCAGTTTGGATCGGTGTGACTTACCCAATTTTAGGGCATAGCTCGCATTACAATACACACAGGTGCGCACTCCTATCGATGCGGCCCATTGCTCGCTAAGGCTGTTGTCACGAAATTTTTTATACCCAAACACTCCCAAAATCAACTTATTTTCAGCTGGCGAAAAGAGTTGAACCTGATGACGAAGCCTTAGGTTGGGATTCAGAGTGTTCAAAAAATAGTCCAATGAACCTGTGAGAACATCATATAAGTTGTGTCTCAAAATACGAAAGACAGGCGCGAGCTCATGTGCAGGGTTTACCCCCAGCCATTTGTTGATATTGGCCTGAACCCACGGATGCATCGCAATTCCATAAGCCTGTTTGGCATCGTCAAGGTTAGCAGCCATACCTCGTGCCAATAAGGAGTTTTTATGACTTTCCAGAGAGATCATCGTCAAGTAGATTATTGTTTTTTATTATCTTACGAAGACGCATAATCTCTTCCTGCAATTTTTGATCGGCCTCAGAACGCGGTTGTAGTTTCTCCTGTAGTTGCTGTCTTAACGTTTCTCGGATTACAGGTTCTCCAATCATGTCAATTTGTTGGGTCAATTGCTTTGCTTCCTCGGCTGATCCCGTGAACTCCAGGATGGTGTTTGAAAGACTCTGGATCTTATCAGCAGCAAAAGCACCAATGGTAGAGTTGAGAAAAAACTTGTTGGCAAAAACCGGATATAGAGCGGTACAAAAAAGGAAGTGATTTAATTTATCCTAGGTATAAATTAAATGGGTATTGGAATTTATGTAGGGGATAAATTCAGGTACTTAAAAATTTACTCAAAAATGCCAGTAAATACATTTTACTGGCAAAAATGAGTATTTCTAAAAAATGTCATTATATTTGCACTATTGGCAAAAATGAGTAAATCCAAAATATGCCAAAAAAGTTAAATACTGGCAAAATTGAGCTATGTCTAAAATCATTGACCGTCAAATATCGAAGCATTTTAAAGGCAAAGGGCATTTCAACCGAGATACCCTCAGTTCCTTTTTAACCGATTTGGATCCGGAAATCACAGAAAGTGTTTTAACCTGGAGAATTCATGATTTGGTGAAACGCAAAGTGATTGACCAAGTGAAAATGGGTGTTTACACGATTTCCGACAAAGTAGCTTACCAGCCATTTGTATCAGATAAACTGGCACGATTATCCAAGATTGTAGCAAAGGAATTTGATGAATTAGATTACTGCCTGTGGAGTACCGAATGGCTGAATGATTTTACCCGACATCAATTGGGAACCTTTTTTTATATACTGGAGGTGGAAAAAGATTTTGTAGAGGAAGTATTCAATGCGTATTCCGAATCTAAACAGTACCGGGTGTACCTCGATCCAAAAGAGGACATCATGGAAAGGTATGTGGAAAGTGAAATTTCTATCATTATCAAACCACTCATAACCCGATCGCCAATACAGAAAATTGCCATCAAGGAAAAATCCAAGGATAAGGTCTATGTGCCGACCTTAGAGAAAATACTAATTGATGTGTACAGCGATGCAGTAACCTTTTATGCCATTCAGGGAAGTGAAATGGATACACTGTTTGAAAATGCTTTGAAACGATATCAAGTAAACTTCACCAAGCTCATTAGCTACGCTAGAAGAAGAAATAAAGAAGAACAAATTAAAAGTTACTTAGAGAACAACTTTGGTGACTTTGTAAAAGATATTTTAGAATGATAAAAGCACATTGTTTTACCAAAGAATGGATCAACGGCTTTAAGCAGCAAAAGCATTTGAAGCGTATCAATCCTCCAATACTGGAGAAAATGATACATGCTCTTTCCTTATTGCAGCAACTCAAAGCTAATGGTTTAGATTTCACCTTTAAAGGTGGAACGAGTTTGGTATTGTTGCTTTCCAAATCGAGACGATTTTCGGTAGATATTGACATAATTACTACTCAAAGCAGAGAGGAAGTTGAAGCTATCCTGGACAAAGTGGTGGCTAACTCACATTTCAATAAATGGGATCTGCAAGATAGAAGAAGCTACAAAGAAGGTGTTCCCAAAGCTCATTACGAATTTGATTATGAATCGAGTCTGAATCAAAGTGCTCATTTTGTGTTGTTGGACATTTTGTTTGAGCAGACCGATTATTCAAGACTATTATCAGCTCCTATTCAATCGGAGTGGATTGAATCAGAAGAAGTATTGGAAGTAGCTGTTCCCTCTATTGAATCTATTTTAGGAGACAAACTCACGGCTTTTGCTCCAAATACCGTTGGAATCCTTTATGGCAAGGACAAAGAACAGGAAATCATTAAGCAACTCTTTGATATTGGCTGCCTGTTTGATGAAGTGAAAAGCGTAGAAGAAATTGCATTGAGTTTTGAGAAAATTGGAGCTAAGGAAATCAAATACCGTGAACTTGAAATTGGCTTGTCGGATATACTGGATGATATTTTCACCACTTCTTTACTAATTGCCAAACGAACCAAAAATACCGAAGAGCCGGACAAAACGATATTCACTGAACTCACCACCGGAATACGCAGGTTTGAAGGCTTTTTAATCGCTTTTGAAAAATCAGCAATTACCCCATCCATATCAATGTAAATAATGGGTTTATTCATATACTATTAACGGATTAACTTTTGGAGTGTTTTCTCCTTTTGCCAACTGCCTTGTGAATCTTTATGATACAAATAGGTTTCGCTTCCTCCTGATAATCCAATACCGTAAGCAGTTTGATAGATTACCTCGTTATCTGAAATCCAGTCAAAACCGTGTGTTGATTCACCTTTTTCACCTTCTACAACCATGTCAAGCCAAGTTCCTCGCCAGCGTTTTTTTCCACTCCGGGTAGGGGTCCAATTTGAGGAAATTTTACTTATTCGTTCACCCTTCTTATAACTATTAACGTGCTCTAAAAAATTTATAGCGCTTACGCAAAAAGCTTTATCAGTAGTTTTTACGATTTCAAAGTTTACTCCTAGATGCTCAAATATAGAGTGATTGATGGCGAAAAAATAATTATTGAAATACCAACCATCTATGATGCTATCGCTTATCTTTTTTTTAGATAATATGCGTTCTAATTTTGGATAGGCTGTAAATAATTTGTGGTCTATACGCTTTTCTTGAACAACATGATAAACGGTTAAAGCATGCTTTAAAGCTTCCGAAAGGGAGGCATAAGCAAAACTATCCACTAAAAAAATAGACGTATGATATACTAAATACTCCTCAATAAGCTCACTTGCTTCTTGTTCAACGTCATCAACCAGTTTTTGCGTGACATGCATAGTGAGCACTTCTACCTTTTCATAAATTGGCTGAAGGTCTATGTTTTTTTCGAGACCACTAGAACTGTAAAAGGCATTGAGTTGCTCAAAGTCATCTTTACTATAGCGCATCCCAAAGAGTTTGTTGTGCAATCCCTCTATATAGGTTAATGATTGAGAAAACAATTCTTCATTCACCTGTTAAATTATTTATAAGTTTCTTACTATGCCAAATCAGAAATTTTCTATGCACTTTAGAAGTTGCTCCTCCTGAAAGTTGATTTGCTTAAATAAAATGGGCATTACCTTTATCTAGGCCTATGTATAGTAATTTCAGAATATTAATTCTTAAGATTTTCTTTGAATCTCCAATTGAAAAATCTTTTGCAATAATTTCTATAGCCCCCTTACTCGATATAATAATATTTGCATCAATTAACTTTCGATCAATCCTAATCGATGATATATTTTGAAACGACAAAAAAACACGGTCTTTGCCTATCAAATATTTGTTGCGCTTAGTATATGTTACACCTATTTCATCAATATATAACTTATCAGGGGTAAGAATGTTACCCCCGAGTAAGATATTTGATGAAAATTCATGTGAAAAACTATCTTGAATTTTTTGACTAGACACGTTTTGGGACTTTAACCCAAAACCACAAGAAGAACAAAATAAATCCTCTAGTTCTGTTAGTACCCACAATTAGGACAATAGTTCATAATCGTTAAATTTGTTATACGAAATATCTGAAAATATGCGGTATGGTATCTGGATGTTCATCAAAAGTAGTAATTTCTCGTAAGGGATGGGAATGCATTGCCGATATAAAATCGGCAACGACTCCATCAAGGTCAATATAAAGAAGTTTTTTCAATCTATTTTGTGACAACTCATAATTCTTACTTTGTCAGCTCCAGGAAACATAGAATTACACCATGCGGCCTCTACTGCTTCTCTGCCTTTGCCACTAGATGAACAATTGCTAATCGTATCTGAATCCATCATAGTTTCAAATTCTTCCATTTTAGTAAAACCTCGTCTGTGAACGTCTACTCTTACTTTAACTTTAAACATCATAATATTAAATTTACCTACTCCTTTTTAATGTTGTTTTTCGGCTTGTTCCAACAGTTTTCGTTATATCGAATTTACCCTAATAAAAGAAAATCACACGATTTAAAAGTAGGTTCATAATGTATTGTAAATCCTTTATCGCGATGAATATTTTGATCGGGTTCTATTATGTTATTGTCGTAAGCTAAATAACTTCCTACATAATCAGGACCTGATTCGTGAAAATCCGTTGCATTTGCAAATTTTAAAAAGGCTAATTTTGAAACATCAAAATCTACAGCATCAAAGTAATAATCAAAATCTACGATGTTATCATGCTCAACTGTTATGTTGCGTTCGCGTGTTTGATAATCTAATAATCGAGTGGGCTGTATCCATTCGTTAAATAATAAAACGCCATTTGCAGCTTTACTAACTTGGAATTCCTCACTATCTTCCATATTGAAATCACCACCATTTTTTGACCAGAATTCCCTTGCCATTGCAAAAGCTTTAGGGTCATCTTCTTCATCAAAAATCTGTTCTATTTCTACTAAAAAGTCTTTCAAGGGTTGAGCAGATACAATTTCTTTTTCGTCAACTGTAATTGTTATTAATGCATCATCTTCTATGATATTTACTTGTTCCCAAGACATGTCCAAAATATCTTCATAAAACTGAAGATGACTTGCATTACCTTCTTTTACTTGCTCTAAAAATTCTGATAATAATGGACAGTTTGAATTAAATTGTTCCATATCCATATTTTCTAGAAAAATTTCCATGCCATCGCCATCATAAAGTGTAGTTTCATAGTACATCTTAACAAAATCGGCCATTGTTGTAATGTCATCTGATGCATAAGACAACGCTTTTTCACATTCAGCATAAGCTTCATTTCCTAAAATACCAAACATGTAATTTGATATTCGCCCACTGATGTTGATATTGACTTCATTTTCGATACCCGGAGCAGGTGCTTCGATAGTATTTTCTTCTTCTTGAATCTTGGAAGAAATTTTATATCCTAAATTTTCGGCTACTTCTAGAAAATTAGCTATGTTTTCTCCCCACTGATTAGAAACCACTACATTACTTTCATTTTTTACAGAAAGTGGTTCATTCATGTTAAAACGTTTAAAATCTTTCACATCAGATTTTTTTCTAATAAATCCTAAAGAACCTTGAATTTCATCTGGGAAAACTTTTTGCAATTCTTCAAAACTAGGATTGTTTTTGGCTGCATAATCTTTTACGATTTCAAAAACCAATTTTCGCTTGTTCAAGTTTTCGCCTAAACCTGCTACTGTGTATTTTGTATAATTTTTTGCCATGATTTATTTTTTTTAGTTTTTTTCAAACATTTTCATTAATTAACTTTTCTATTTTTTTTGCGGCAGAAATGGAGAAATTTTTTCCGATGATTTCTCCAAATCCTTTACTAGAAATAATAATATTTGCATCAATTAATTTTCGGTCTACACTAACTGAGGCAATATTTTTAAAAGAAATATGAACTCTGTCTTTTCCAATCAGATATTTGTTTCTTTTAATAAAGGTTACGCCTGATTCATTAATTATAATCTTATCAGGTGTAAGAATATTACCTCCTAGTAAAATATTTGATGAAAATTCATGTGAAAATGACTTATTGTTATTATCCTCATAACTTTCTTCATATTGTAACGAAAACCCACATGACGAACAAAAAGATGCATCTGGCAAACATTTATTTCCACAGTTTGAACAGTAATTCATAAATTTTTAACTTATTTTCTCTACTAAGAAGTTACTCCCATATAAATTATAAGATAGACTTGATTCAAACCCAATAGCTTTCTTGAATTTTGTAAAATCTGGTTTATCACTTATTGTTGTGACAATTCCTGATAGTTCCCTTTTTTAATTTTCCGTTGCATAAATCATTTAATACTGTAATTCTGTAATTTGGCATAATAATTATATTTAGATTTTACTTACTCCCTTTTTATGTTGATTTTCAGTTTGTTTCAAAATTTATTTAATATTCTTTTTGTATTCCAAATTAACATCTCTCTGTATACAGAAGAAGTTGCACCTCCAGAAAGTTGATTAGCTAAAACTACAGGAATGTCTTTATAAAAATAACAACCTAGCTCAGCATCTAAATTAGTGGATGAAAAAAAGTTATTCTCCTTTAATAAAGTAGCTAAAGAAGCATTGAATATGAAAATAATTTTAGGTTGAACCAATTCAATTATTTTTTCTAAATGTCCTGCTAAAGTTTTGTAATTTTCTTTAATTGTTGTTTTCATTTCTTTAGATTCAGTATGTCTCAATTGACA
>JAGYJZ010000004.1 GCA_018401875.1 Salibacteraceae bacterium | reverse complement strand
CGCGGCAGCGGGGGTTCAATGAAGCTCCCTCTGATTCTTGAGCGGTCAAATCATCGGGAGCGCATACCAAATAATAAATTATTCATTATTTATTAATGCACTAAAAAGGCATATTTATTGAGCAAAATAATGATCTTCGTTGAATTAAAATAGTGTTATGGGTAAATTAAAAGTGAGTCAAGGATTATTCAAGGCTTTAATATTGATGAATGCAATTGCACTTTTGCATCAATCTTCTCAAGGTCAAGACACAACAGCCTTCTTAACCTCAAGTACAGCTTCTATTTGCTTAGGTGACACCGCTACTTTAAATGCGGGAACAGTTGGTGCCGATTATGGCGATGGAGCAGACGGAGCTCTTTCGATTAGTTCGGGAACAGCATACACCGATGCGGTAAGAACTAGCGTATCAGGGACCAATGCAGCGGGCGGAAACACATTAACTGTTGCATCTTCAAGCGGATTTGTCGTGGGTGACGAAATAATAATCATCACCATGGTAGATGCTGCTACTTCAGGCAATACAGTAGGTCAACATGAGTTCAACATAATCACAGCTATTAGCGGAAATACATTTACGCTGGCTACCTTAAGAACCAATGCTTTTAATGCTTCTGGTACGCAAATACATCAGGCCATTAAGGTTCCTAACTACACGAACGTATCTATTTCTTCTGGCGCAGTGCTTACATGCAATGCATGGAATGGCTCCACTGGAGGCGTTTTATGCTTTAGAGCAAACGGCACTTTAACCAACTCAGGAACAATTACTGCGGTAGGAAAAGGATACCGAGGCGTTGGCCACACTGCGCTTTGGCGCAATAAGAATGGCGCACAAGGAGAAGGAATTTATGGAATAGGCTACGCTGGCGGAGCGTCTAATGGAAGTAACAACGTAACTTGGAATGGTGCCAATGGCAATGGTGGAGGTGGCGGCACAGGCCAACAAGATGCTGGCGGTGGGGCTGGTGGTGGTTACGCATTAAATGGAAGCAGTGGTGTTAATAGCGGTGGTCATGTTGGCGGAACTGGAGGTCTTTCGGTAGGTTCAGCAAATTTAGACCTATTGATTATGGGTGGCGCTGGAGGCGAAGGTGGTGGTGATGAAGATGGCGCATTGGCTGGCAGTGGCGGCAATGGTGGTGGAATAATATATATCAGTGCCTCCATTACTCAAAACGCTGGCACTATTGCTTGTAATGGAAACAACGGTGGTAATGGAACGAATGCTGGTGGTGGCAGTGGCTGCGGCATGGGTGGTGGCGGTGGTGGCGCTGGAGGCTCCATTAAACTGATCAGCGTATTCAATGGTACGGGCACTATAACGAGCCTAGGTGGCAATGCAGGTGCAAACAATGGTTGCGGTGGCGCAGGTGGCGCAGGTTCTGTTGGCAGAATTGCACTTGCCTCAACCATATCTTCTTACCCTGCTACCAATCCCATTTCAGCGACAGCGAGTTTAACCGTCATAACCGGTTCTAGCTTTGCTTGGAGTAATGGTGACACATCATCTTTTATTCAAGTAAGCCCAACAACCACAACAATATACACGGTTACCATAACCAATGGAACTTGGGCAGATACATTATCTTACGAAATCTATGTTTTTGGTGTTCCAAACATGCCCACGGCAATAGCGGATATTGAGCATTGCGCAGGCACTTTTACATTTAATGCAACTACAGATAGCTTGGTACAAACCGTGTGGTATGATACCCTTGGTGGAACTCCCATTTTTTATGGAAATGAATTTACTACGCCTTTCTTAAATGACACCACAACGTATTATTTCAGATCACAATATGTAACCTATACCCCACCTGCAGATGCAGTTGATAACAGCATGCAATTGGCACTCGGCCTAAGATTGCTTGTTTCTGATTATGAGGGCAAAGCAGTAATTCTAAGAAAAAGCGCTACCGCAAATGATACGGCATCTTTTGGATTCAACTTCTTAGGGCAGTTAGATATTGATGCCATTAATGCTTGGGCTGGTTCTGGCAGCACACTTTGGGTACACACCATTTTTGACCAAAGTGGCAACGGGCGTAATTTATTGAATACCACCACTGGGCAGCAGCCCCAGCTTATAATGAACGGTGAGAATGGAAAGCCTGTTTTGCGTTTCGTAACGGGAACGTTCCTTAGATACAACACCAATGATATTGTATATCCAATGTCGATTATTACTGCAGCCAAATTAACGAGTAACAGCTGCGGTAGAGTTTTTGGAGCTGCCAACAACTATCTTTTCGCGTTTTTTAACAATACCGTTAATCTTCATCACTTCAATACTTGGATTTCGAATAGCGGAACAAACACAGTAGCTGCTAATAGCAACGACACTTGGATTCATTCATCCATGAGTGCATCAAACACATCACACCGATTTTTCGATAATGGAGATGAATGGCCTGCAAACACGATTAATAATGCAAATTCTCAGCCGCCAAATGGCTTTCAATTGAATGGCTATGCTGCGAATAACGCTACATCTAATGTAGACATCATGGAGGTTTTCATATTCAATGATGTAATTACAGACACAGAACGAGAATACATTGAAGGACGCATAGCTTCTCAATACGACTGGCAAACCGCTGGTGGACAAGTGGTGGACGCTGCCGCTCCATGCTTGCTAAGCAATCCAAACATTGACTCTGTAACAGCTATTGTTACAGCCCCGATTTTTGGAATTACATTAGACACGATTACTGCAAATTGCGGAGCAGACAGTATTTTGATCGATGCTGGCTCGGGTTGGCAAACCTACTCATGGTCAAACCTAGACACTACTCAAATTTGCACTGCCAGGTACTCTGGAAAGTATAAAGTAGTTGTAAATGATGGCTCTTGTGATGTTATCGATTCGGTATTTGTTAGTTTACCAAAACCAGTATTAGACGATTTTACTATGTGTAATGGCGACACCATTACTGCTGGTTACTTGAGTCTTGGTGGATTTGCATCAGGTGGTATACTCGACACCATTGGCCAAGAGGCTGTGCATAAATTCTTCACTGACGGAACCTTAGTTTTCCCAAGTACTACACAAGTTCGTGCGCTCATAGTGGGCGGTGGCGGTGGTGGTGGTATGGATATGGGTGGTGGTGGTGGAGCCGGAGGCTTCATTGACACTACGTTTATCTTACCTGCGGGCTCCTATAATATTACTGTGGGCCAAGGAGGCACAGGCGCTCCTGCAGCGGGCACTTTCGGCCAACCTAGCGGTCATCAATATGGTATACCAGCAAATAATGGAGGCAATTCTTCTTTAGGATCGCTGTTTACAGCCTTGGGTGGCGGGGCAGGCGGAACCAGCTATTGGAATTCGACCCCCGGAGCAGCTGGTAGCAATGGTGGCTCTGGTGGAGGTTGTGCTGGATACAATGCAC
The DNA here is from genome assembly GCA_018401875.1 of Salibacteraceae bacterium. Lineage (GTDB taxonomy): Bacteria > Bacteroidota > Bacteroidia > Flavobacteriales_G > Salibacteraceae > SHAN690. Next base: position 233,297 of record JAGYJZ010000004.1, on the reverse strand, counting down.
CTAATGGCTCTGGAGCCGGCTTAGGAACCGCGGGACAAGGCAACAGAGGCGGACATGGAGCTGGTGTTCATCGCTCTGGTGGCGGTGGTGGTGCAGGTAGCGAAGGTGGTGGTGGCCCATTAGGAGGAACTTACAGCGCCAATGGCGGAAGCGGATTACCATCAGATATTCTTGGCACTACCTATTATTTTGCAGGCGGTGGCGGTGGCAGTGGCTACAGTGTTGTTGGTGGTAACGGAGGCATTGGTGGCGGTGGCGGTGGCGCTGTTGGCACCACTACTGGTGGTGCTGGCTTGAACAATGGTTCACCGGGTGGTGGTGGAAACATAAATTCGCAAACCAATAAACCAGGTGGAGACGCAGGCGTAAACACCGGTGGCGGTGGTGGTGGTGGTTCACACTTCAATTCAAACAACAAAGGTGGAAATGGTGGATCTGGAATTGTTGTGATTAGGTATACGCCTATTTTGAATTATCAATTTTTGTGGTCTACGGGAGATACCACGGCTACCATAAATGTTTCTCCAACACAAACAACAGATTATTATGTGACCATTACAGATGGCGTATCTACATGTTACGATACGATGACTGTTTTTGTAAACGCACCTGTATATGCTTTTTCTAGTGACACGATTACTTATTGCGGTGTTGACACAGCAACATTAGATGCTGGCACAGGATGGTCAAACTATGTTTGGAGCACTGGAGATAGTACTCAATTATTTACAACAACTACGGGCGGTGTTTATCATTTAACGGTAACTAACCAGTATGGATGTTTTGTAAGTGACTCAGTTTCTGTTGGTGTGATTAACACCATTGTTACAGAAGGAGATACTACAGTGTGCCTTGGCGAAACAGCAACACTAACAGTTTCACCAAATGGAGGAGTTAGTACTGAACACGCACTTGCTTTTGACGGTAATGGCGACTTTGTAATTAGTCCTTATAACGCCAGCTTCAATGTAAGCAACGTAACTATTGAGGCTTGGGTTTACTCGAGCAACTTTAGCCAAAACGGATTCATTTTTGAGAAAGGTGCTTTGAATACTCAGTACAGCTTATTTTTTGAAGGCGGCACTTTAAAGTTTAGAAACGGGGGAGCCACATTTGCTATAAATAGCGCATCTATTGGCTTCACAAATAATGCGTGGCATCATGTTGCAGCCACCTACGATGGCGTGCAAAAGAAAATATATGTTGATGGTGCTTTAGCGGGTACTCAAAATTATACAGGAACTTTCGCAACGAACACGCAGGGAACCATTATTGGTGCTTATGGAGCGGCTGGAGCTAACGCATACTTTTTCAATGGAAAAATAGACGAAGTAAGAGTTTGGAATATTGCACGAACAGCAACTGAAATTGCAGAGTCTTACAATACAACATTACCTCCAAATTCAACCGGTCTTATAGGATATTGGCCCATGGAAGAAGGCTCTGGTAATGTGATTGAAAACTTGGTAACACAAACCAACAGCAACGCATTTGCAGGAAACACTGCTTTTGTTTCTTCTGACGCACCAATTTCAGGGTCAAATTCACTTTCATATACATGGTCAAATGGTGACACGACAAACACTATCGATGTTTCACCAAATAGCACGACCACCTATTATGTTACCATAACAGATGGCTTTGCCGAATGCTACGACAGTATTACCGTAACTGTTGTCAATCCAAACTTCACCTTTAGTAACGATACTATTTTGAGCTGTGGCTCAGACACCGTTAACGTATCTGCAGGTTCTGTTTGGGACAATTATTTATGGTCTAACGGAGATACTACACAAACAACAGCTATCACCTCATCTGGAGTGTATTCACTCACGGTATCAAACAATGGTCAATGCGAAACTTGGGATACCATTACCGTAAGTGTGATCAATCCAAACTTAATACTAGCAGATACTATTGTTTGTATAGGAGATACGGTGCCTCTAGGATTTAACAGATTAAAAGTAGTTGATCAACTAATGCTGCACTATCCGATGGATGGCAATGCAGATGACTACAGTATTAATGCCGAACATGGAGTAATTTCTGGCTCTATTACAAGCACAACAGACAGATTCGGTAATGCTAATAGCGCCTTAAACTTTCCAAACAATGCCAACGCTAGAACATTCATAGTTAATAACCCAGCTTTGTTTTATCAAACCCAAGATTTCACTTATTCATATTGGATTAAGCCTGTAAATCATGGCGGTTTCCCCAAATGCTTTCAAAATGGGCAGTGGAATAATGGTAACAATTTCGGTATCAGAAATAATATACAATTGATGATGAATAACAATACGGTTGGTCCAGGAAACGTATCGTTTATTCCTGCGCTAAACCAATGGACACACATTGTTATTAGAAGATCTGGAAGCACCATATCTGAATGGGCAAATGGAGTGTACCAAGGTGATTTTACTACCGCTAGTACTTGGGGCAGCCTATTCTCACCTACTCAACCACTTTTCATTGGTTCTGGAGACGCCACCTCATCTTCTTACTACAAAGGGGATATGGATGATTTTGCATACTATAACAAAGCGCTTTCTCAAGCTGAAATAAGCACCTTGTTTAACTCTATCGACTACAGCAGCTTCACTTATGTTTGGTCTACAGGAGATACCACTGAAACAATAAACGTATCTCCGAACACCACAACAGTCTATACGGTAACAGTTTCTGATGGCATTTCTAGTTGCATAGATACCATAACCGTAACTGTAAACGACCCTAACTTCACATTTGCTAACGATACTGTTTTAGCTACTTGTTTTGCCGATTCAGTAACAGTAGATGCTGGTACTGGATGGGCGGGCTATAACTGGTCAACAGGAGAAACAACCCAAACAAAAGCATATACGGCAACGGGCACACATACCATTACTGTAACAGATAATGGTGGTTGTACAAGTTCTGATACCGTAACTGTGAGTGTCATCAATCCTGTGTTAGCTCAAGGAGACACCATGATTTGTATCAATACTTCTGCAACCGTAGGGTATAATGCGCTAACCAATATTTCTTACTTGTGGTCAAATAGCAGCACTAGCCCGAGTATCTCGGTTTCACCCGTTGTGACTAGTAACTACACAGTAACTATTTCTGACGGAATTTCTAGCTGTATTGATACCATTGCAATTTATATTGACACTATAAGTCCAACTGTTTTTCCTCATTCTAACGTTAATGTTTATCTTAACAATTCTGGCCAGGCCACCTTATCTGCATTTATTGCCGATTCTGCAACTTCGGATAATTGTCTTATCGATTCTATCTATCTAAGCAACACTTCATTTGACTGTGCAAATATTGGATCTAATCCAACTTTGCTCTATGCATTAGATAATAATGGGAATTTAGATTCGGCACAGTTTATCGTTTCAATAATAGACCCAATTGCACCAGTCGTGATAACTCAGAACGTTACACTATATCTAGACGCTTCAGGGTCTGCTAATCTTACGGCTATTCAGGTCGATAACGGTTCAACTGATAATTGTGATATTGACACAATAACTCTTTCTAATTACAATTTTGTTTGTGCGGATACTGGGGTGAATACAATTACTGTTACTGTTACTGATGCGAGTGGCAACGCAGCAACACAAAGTGCCCAAATTACAGTAATGGACACTAACTCCCCCATTGTGATGACCCAAAATGTCACAATTTTCTTAGACGTAAATGGTGGAGCAACGGTAACGCCAAGTCAGGTTGACCTTTCCTCAACAGACAATTGCGCTATAGCTTCGATGATATTATCAGATTCAATTTTTGATTGTTCTGACACAGTAAGCGCAAATAGCATTACACTCTCAATTACTGACATAAGCGGGAATATGGCATCTGCCAATGCATTAATTACTGTTTTGGACACCATTTCCCCTACAGCAATTGCTCAGAATCTAACTCTCTTTTTAGATGCTAATGGTCAAGCAATCGCTCAAGCTTCGCAGGTTGATAATGGTTCTTATGATAATTGTGACGTTGTTAGTTTAAGCCTATCGGATACCATTTTTAATTGCGCTGACAGTGGAATTAATACCATTACGCTTACTGTTTTTGACGTGAGCGGGAATAGTTCAACCGCAACCGCACAATTGTTAGTTGTAGATACAACCTCCCCGTCTGTTATTACTCAAAATATTATCGCATATCTGGATTCTTCAGGTCAAGTGATTATTTCTTGGTTAGACTTGGATAGTGCATCAACCGATAATTGCACAATTGCTAGCAGTATTTTATCTGACTCAATATTTGATTGTTCGGATACAGGATCAATAAATATAGTTACGCTGACGATGACTGATATTAGTGGAAATAGTTCAAGTAATGATGCTCAGGTTATAATAATTGACAGCCTTCCTCCAGTTGTAATAACACAAAATTTAACGGTCTATTTAGACACGAACGGAGTCGCTAACATTACTGTCAATCAGATTAATAATGGTTCTTATGATAACTGTGGAATTGATACAATGTATTTGAGTAATTATTATTTTGATTGCAATTCAAATGGCTTGGATACGATTATTTTATATGTAACAGATGTTAGCGGCAATATGTCCCAAAACATCGCTATAGTTACTGTTTTAGAAACCAGTGCTCCATTAGCTTTAGCGCAAAATGTCACAATTTATCTTGACTCTAATGGTTCTGCAAGCGTTAGTCCATTAGTTGCAGATAGTGGCTCTTATGATAACTGTGGAATTGAGACATATTCGCTAAGCGACACAACTTTTACATGTAATGATGTTGGAGAGAATACCGTCACTTTTACCGTGTCTGATTATTCAATGAATACAAGTTCAGTTCAAATTATTATAACTGTTTTGGATACGATTAAACCGGTTATTTATTCACAAAGTCCAACGGTGTATTTAGATGCGAACGGTCAGGCGATGTTAAATGTACCCCAAGTAGACAGCGGCAGTTATGACAATTGTTCAATTGGTTCAATTTTCCTTAGTGATAGCCTGTTCAATTGTGGTCTGGTTGGGGTCAATGACATTTACCTAATGGTATCAGATGTTAATGGAAATATCGACAGTAGTATTGTTAGCGTTACAGTCGCTGATACAATTAAGCCATTGGTGTTTGCAGAGAATTATCAGGCGTATTTAAATTTAGCTGGTGAGTTTACTCTTGGTGTTAATCTGATTAATGCATCAGCAACAGATAATTGTGATGTTGATTCGATTTATTTGAGCTCAACTGACTTCTCTTGTGCACACCTTGGGATTAATTATGTATCTGTATATGCATCTGATGTAAATGGAAATATTGGAACAATTGAAATTGAGGTGGAAATATTAGACACAATCTCACCAATAATTACATATTGCCCAGAGGACATCGTCTCTTGTGATTCAATTATTAATTATGAGATCCCAATGGCCGAAGACAATTGTTTAAACGTGAATTCAGTTCTCACCAATGGCATAGAGAGTGGGGCCAGATTTAATATTGGAATAACAGCGATTCAGTATACCATGTCAGATACCATGGGTAATAGTGTGACGTGTGACTTCAATGTTAAAAGGAGTGGTGCTCCGAAAATCACAGTTAGTAAAGACACCACCATATTTAGTGGTTCAGTTATTAACTTAGCTGTTGAGACTGATTCAGTAGCGTCTAGTTATTATTGGACTCCCGAAGATTACCTGGACAACCCTAACTCAAGTAACCCTATTGCAACACCTACTGAAAGCATAACCTACAGGGTTATGGTAAATTCAATCGATGGATGTCAACAAGAGGATAGTGTGAGTATTTTGGTCTTGAATGAGGTTACTGTTTATAATGCATTTTCTCCGAATGGCGATGGTCAAAACGACTATCTAGAAATCAATGGGTTAGATTATTATATTGATTGTAATGTACTCATAGTAAATCGATTAGGTGCTAAAGTGTTCGAGTCTAAGGGTTACTCACAACCCTGGAACGGAAAATATAAAAACAAGGACATGCCTGTTGGAGCATACTTTTACTTCATTGATACAGGCGTCCCAGGGGCGGAAATATTAACAGGTAGCATCTCTTTAATTCGGTAAGTTATGATCAAAAAAAAATTAAAACCAATTGTGGTCATTAGTCTGTTTTTATTTTCATGGGGAAAGTTAAATGCGCAGCAAGACTTTTTTATGTCTCAGTCATTTGTGAATCCATCGATGATCAACCCAAGCCTAACTGCGATTCAAGATGGTCCAGAATTCGGGCTTTTCAATAGGTATCAGTGGTTGGGGTCAGAATCTACCCCTAATACGCAGCAGCTTATATTCTCGACTACTTATAATAAACCCGCTTATCTTAAATCTAGATACTCGGGTGGGGCCTTAAGACGGGGGCAAAGGAGAAGCAAGGGAGGTTTATTTCATGTATTTAATGCTTCGATTATCAATGATAGAGCTGGGGCGTTTAGTAAGTTGGAAACACGATTGCATTGGTCACCACAAGTCAGAATACGAAAAGACATTTATGCTGGATTGGGTCCTGTGGTTTCTTTTTCTAGATTTCAACTAGATCCACAGAGGCTTAGCTTTAAGGATGGAACGGACGTGGCGTGGGGGCAGATACAGAAAAGCGGTCTTACTAGCTCTAGTGCAAATATTAGCTTCTGCGGCAATGTTCATTCCAAAAATTTTTACTTCGGGGCAGAGTTTTTAGATGCCCTCAATCAATCTTGGAACAGAGCTGATAGTTCCGGTCTTCTAGTGGATAGAAACTTAATAATCAATGGTTCTTACCACTATAATATAAATGAAATTTTTAGCGTTTCGGCTGCGGGAGTTACGAGATTCACTTTTAAGTCTCCAATCGATCATTCTATTTCATTTCGCGGGATTTATAATAATTTGGTTTGGTTAGGATTTGGCTACAGATCTAGTAAAGCAATGAATATAAGTTTCGGGGCTCATATAAATCAAAAGTTTAACATTGTATACACCGCAGAGAAAAGCTTTCTTGGGGTGACAGGCGTTGGCCTTACACATGAATTTTATCTCGCTTACATTTTACCAACCCGGAAAGGGTCTAAATTTTAAACTATTAATAATGAAAATATTAGTTTGTTTAATTTTATTTCTTCACATAGTAAACGCTAACGCTCAGAGGACAATTTGGCCGCCAATAATTGGAGTTGAATTTGAATCAACTGGTTTGCTAATCAATAAAAATGAAGCTTATTTTACTTCTGAATTGCAGTTGGAAAACGGAGATTATACTTCTGAGATAGTCCATACTAGCTTTGGAGCTTATGATAATTGGGATTCAATTTCCGCATTAAATATAGAGATAAATTCTTATCAATATAATTCTATTGTTGGGCTGTCGGAAAATGCTGATACGATTTATTTAAAGGGACCCCCCCCCTATAATAATCCAAACTTGAAGGGGCTCTCATTCAGTTCGCTTGTTGGTATAGTTTGGAGTGCTCCAAAAAAAATCAAGATGAAGGGGATGACGTCAAAAACTCCTTTTTATGATCTATATGTTCACCCTAAGGGTAACTGGTGCCTGATTTCATTCGAGAAAGAAAAGAGACAATCAGATGATATTTATATCTCGTTTAAAAACAAACTTGAAGGATATTACGAGAAGCCTTTGCCCCTTGGTCAAAATATAAATACTACAGCATCGGAAATCACACCATTCATTACCGATGATGGTAAATACCTCTTTTTCTCACGAAGCAATAGTTATGGAGCGACTAATTATGATGATTCTATTAATTATGACATATATATGTCGCAATCAATGGACACGTCTTTGATTAATTGGTCAACTCCGGTGCCGTTGATCGGTATAAACACACCAGGTTACGAGGGAGGTTATTGGTGTTGCAAGGACAGCTTTGCGTTCTACACATTTATTTCGAGAGAAACTGAGCGTAAACAGATATATACTACTCTAGCCCCAAGATCATTGCGGCATAGCGATTCATACGATGATCAAATGCATGTTAGCAGATTAAGGCCCTTGGATAACAAGAGAATAGAACTTCCAGCATTACTTAATACATATAAAGTCGAATTACCAAAAACTAATTCACTTATTCCGAGAGGTTCAATTCAGGCTGAAGTCCCGATATATAATATCAAAGCGAAAATCAAAATAGGGGATAGTCTGGATGCATCAGTTAGCAACATATTAGTTGAAGCAAAAGATGCCAAGGGTAACAAAATCGCGGAAACCCGAACGGATTCTGCGGGAAGTTTCACTTTTGAGAATTTACCATTGAATCAAAAAGTGTTTTATACAACGCCTGAGAACACATCTAGTCAAGTCAAAGTTGGGTTGGTTGATGCAAATGGAAATGAGGAGGAAGCTGTTTCCATTTCGGTATTTTCTGATTTTATTTTTCAAGAAATTGAAAAAGAATCAGCGGTTATTCAGCTGCTAGATCAATCGGATGAGTCCTCATTAGATAAATATTGGTCTGGAAATCTAAGCGAGTTCATTGTCCACATCGATGACGAGCAAAAAATAGAACTTTTTCTCGCGACAAAAATTATTGAAGGCGTTATTTTAGATAGTAACGAAAGCATTATCCGAGGCATAGACAGCCTAACGGCAATAGATAAAAATAGTCAAACTATAATCAGCGTGCAAGTAGTCTCGGATTCTACTTTTGATTTGAGCTCTCTCGATTCAGTAACGCGGTATTCATTTTCAATGAACGGGAATGAAATCAATAACCCAAAAATCATTTCACTCCAAGAATATTTAATGATTAGTCATAATGAGAGGCCATTGACGAATGAAACAATATTTGACTTGGGTCTACCAGTTAATCAATCTAACGATTTAAACGCGCAAGGAACTGATATAAATAATGATGTATTATCGGATCCGCGAGCGAGTCGTTCCCCCAATAATTTGGACGTTACCATTGTTGACGATAGTTCTTCTCTTCATGCGGTTGGGGGGGCGGAATTTAAACAAACTGAGCAAGATTCGATTTTGATGAAGCAAGCAGATGAAGGCTCAATTGCTGTAGTTGATAATCCGATGGACAATCAAGAGCAGGTTGAGGTGGAATTAACTATTGACAACGCTGATCCTAAGCTTTCTTCAGGGACTGCTTATAATGACAAACTTAGTGCCCTGCCTCGGGCTATCTTTAAAGCGCCTGTAGATCCACTATATGGAAGCTCTTATGATAAGTTCCTTAATAAGGATGGAAGCTATGCCAAAATTATTCAAACTGAAAAAGGAGTGAATTATCATTTTGATTTTAATAGCATTCAAATCACACAATCACAAATTTCATATATTATTAAAACGATAGCGCCATTCTATAGAGAATCTGATAAAATGTTGATTATTTTGGAAGGGAATACCGATGATGTAGGATCTGAAGAAGTAAATGATCGTGTTGGAATCTTGCGTGCATCCCAGGTTTTGTATGAATTAGAAAGGGCCGGGATAGAAGATGTAGACTTGAAAATAATCAGCCGAGGGGAAACAAATCCGATTGCTCCTAATACTTCGGATGAAGGCAGAGCAATGAATAGGCGGGTCGCAATAATTTATACACAAAGTGCAAATTGATTTAGAAGCTGAAAAGAAGTGTAATTTCACTTTGACTTAAATTAAAATTAATTTTCTGAACCCCGAAGCTCCCGTCAATTTTTTTGACATACCTTTTTCTTTAAGAAGCAGTAAAGCCTTAGCAGGCAGCTTTGGTTTGTCAATTCAAGATGAACTCATTTCTTTCTCTTTAGGTTTCGAATAGAAAATTGATGAACTCATGCTATTCATTAAGGCAGTTACCCAAGAAGAAATTGTATTGATTAGTAGCTACTATAAAGAAATTAGATCAACTTAAGGGTGAGTCGTGAGTGCTCTAGTGTTTAGGCGGATGAAATAAAAATAAAATCTGATTCCCCCAGAACTTACCAGTAAGATTTAGCTACAGCTAAAGTTAGTCTATCAAATAGTCTTTCACCTAATCGTCTGCGGTTGAGTTTGTAGCAAAACTCATTGAGATAGTTCTGCAAGTACTTTCCCTTTATCTTGTGGAATATACCCAGTAAAGTGCGTTTAGCATTACTTATGGCAATATGTACCCACTTTAACGTTGTTTTAGTGGTGTTTGCATCTGACTTCTGAGTAATGTGCATTTCCACGTGTTGAGCAATGTCTACGTAGATTGTGCTTTTGTCGGAGAAGACGATGTTTTTCTGATTAAAGTTCTCTTTCACCAACTCAGTGAGCGTATCTGAGTTGTGGTCTTCAATAACCTTCATTTTGAAGTACCGACACTGTCTCGAACGTACACCAGTTTCTATGTCTTCCAACGGAGTAGATTCTGCCATCACTGCTACCTGAGCCTGTCGTTGACTTCCCCTTCCTGGTTTGAGCTTCACATGTTTTGAAGTGGCCTTTTCAAAGTAGCCTTGGTCAAATTCAACCGCGCCCTCCAACTGGTAGAGGGCATCTCGCTTTCCCATCGCCTGGCGGATTTTATGCATCAGACGCCACACAGTATCGTATTTGGGATGATCCAACTGAGGTTGCAACTCCGATGCTGATATGCTCTTTTTGCTGAAGGTCATAAAGGCCATGGCTAGCCCTTTATTTTTTAGGGGTTTCCCCAGAATTATAGAGGAAACGCCTTGTTGTCAAATAAATTATGGAAATTTGCACATATTATAGTACTGCACATGTGTCCAAACTACTTAGGTGATATCACTCAAAAGATATTCGCCCTTATCTTTCTAATTTGTTCATCATCCCTTGCTATTGCGCAGAATGTTTTAATCCTTTATGACGATTCGCCAACCAATAGTAATACTGTAGCATTAAAAACATCTCTTCAAAACCAAGGATTTCAGGTTACTATAAGCGCTGTTTCAGAATCTTTTTGGAACAACACCAACCCCTCACTTACTGGATTCCATGCAGTAATTCATTTAAACGGCACAACTTACGCTACAGAAATGCCCATTGCTGGTCAAACCGCGTTAGTGAATTTTGTGCAAAACGAAGGAGGAGTTTACGTGGGCTTTGAATGGAACGCCTATCAAGTTGATTCGGAATCAGAGATGCTAACTATGGTAGATCTTATCCCAATAGTGAGATCATCTGGTCAAACTCAAAACATCACCTACACCACTGTTCCTGCCCAGGCAAGTCATCCCGTTCTTAACGGCATACCTGCGTCTTTTACACTCACCAATACTGGCGCCAACGTAGGATCTATGAGAGGTTATGGAACGGATCCCGCAGTAACTTTAATGATGCAAGCCTCCAACGCAGGTTTAGTATATCGCGCTTTTGGCACAGGTCATGTCTTAATGTTCAGTCACGCAGGAAATTACGTTCAGACTGGAGCGACTGGAGCAGCGTTGAGCGATACCATCGTTGGTCAATTGATCTACAATATGATAGAAGAATATGCTGACACTAAGAAAAGATCTTTGAATTTTGACGGCACAAACGATTTTGTACAGGGATCTGACGCTGCTTTCCCAAGCGGAAACATTGCTAGAACCATGGAAGCTTGGGTCAAAACTACCAAGACGGGTAATAGTTCAATTTTTGAATATGGTGCGGTAAACGTCAATCAAAGATCCGGTTTGCTCTGCGTAAACAATCATCTCTTTTTTGTTGGTCAGTCCAATGACCTAGAAGGCACAATTACTATCAATGATGGTACCTGGCATCATGTAGCCATGACACATAATGGCACCACAACAAATCTCTATGTTGATGGTGTTTTAGATGGCACTGCAACAAAAACACTATCAACCACCCCAAGCCATTTCAGAATTGGAATGCGCGGAAATAGTATTTCTGAGCAATTTGAAGGAAATATTGATGAAGTGCGTCTTTGGGGCAGAGCACTGAGCGCTGCAGAAATTCAAGCTAACGCCAACTGCGAGCTTTCCGGCAGCGAATGTGGCTTACTTGCTTATTACAATTTCAACAACCAAAACGCTTCAGTCTCAGAAAATAACACTGGCCAAATTGTTCTTGGAGATAGTTCAGGAAATGGCCATGATGGGGCGCTTAATAATTTTGCTTTAAGCGGTACTAGCTCAAACTGGGTTGCTCAATCAGACAGTATTAGCAATAGTTGTAGCGCAAACCTTGATGCCTTAGCTCCTAATGTAATTACTTTTCAAACACTTAATGTTTGGGTAAATAATTCGGGTTATTTCGTGCCGAATGCAAACAATGCTGATTCAGCAAGTTGCGACATCGGGTCTGGAATAGAAACCTTCGCCTTAAGTCAAGACACCGTTTTCTGCGCAGATAATGGCATTCAAATTTATTTGATAGTAACAGATTCTGCAGGCAATACAGATTCTGCCGCATTTTCAGTGACGGTTCTGGATACAACTTCTCCGATTGTTTTTGCAATTGATACAACGATTTATTTGGATGCATCAGGGAACGCAGCAATCACCGTTGCTCAAATCGATTCAGCTTCTTCTGACAACTGTAACATTGCTACACGTGTCCTTTCTGACTCAACGTTTGATTGCACGGAAATAGGAATAAACAACATCACGCTCACCGTGACGGATGTAAATGGCAATGTTTCTGTAGTTAGTTCTGTTGTAACGGTAATCGATTCTATTACTCCAACAACCATTGCAATCGATACTACGATCTACCTGAGTGGCGCAGGCACAGCTTCGGTAACAGCAACACAAATCGGCTACTTGAGTTCTGACAACTGCGCCACGTTCAACTTAGCACTTTCTGATTCGGTATTCGATTGTACAGATGCTGGAACAACGCAAACAGTTGTGCTCACCGTCACTGACCCTAGCGGAAATACCGATACTGCGCATGCTTACATTACTATAGTCGATCTTTCTGCTCCTGTAATTCAGGCTCAGAACCTTACCATCTATTTAGATTCCTTTGGTTTCGCGACCATCACAGCTGATTCAGTAGACAATGGAACCTACGACAGTTGCGGTATTGCCAGCCTCTCTATAAGCCAGTCAACATTTGCTTGCGCTGATACAGGCCTCAACACCATCGACTTTATTGCCACCGATGTCAATGGAAATGATGATACATTACAAGTGATCATCACCGTCCTAGATACCCAGCCTGCGGTAGTCGTTACCCAAAACTTGACCCTGCAGTTGGATGCAAACGGACAAACTTCTACCACCGCGAATGCAGTTGACAATGGCTCAAGCGACAATTGCACTATTGCGAACAGAACCCTAAGCCAATCTACTTTTTCATGTGCTGACACTGCTGCTGCTCAAGTCATAACACTATACGTTGAAGATGTTTCTGGTAACATAGACTCGGCCACAGCATTGATGACCATTGAGGATAACATTGCCCCTACAGTATCGACAACAAACTTCACAGTCGGCCTAGACTCATTTGGCTTCGCTTCAATAATTGCTGACAGCATAGACAATGGTTCAACAGATAATTGCAGCGTTGATTCCATATGGTTAAATCAAAGCACCTTTTCATGCGCTGATGTAATCAACCCTGTAACGGTTACGCTATTTGTCAGGGATGTGAGTGGCAATATTAATTCTGGAACTGCCGTGATAACTGTAATTGACACCATTGCCCCGCAAATTATCGTTCAGAACGCTACCGCCTATTTAGACTCAATGGGAGTGGTATCCATTACTGCTACGTTATTTAATAACGGTACTTGGGACTCGTGTGGTCTATACTCCCTCACCCTTAGTGAAGGTACTTTTGACTGCAGCGATGTGGGAACGCAAACGATCACCTTTTTTGCCAGTGATATCCACGGAAACACTTCGTCTTCAAGTGTTGATATTACCATTTTAGATACGATCGCGCCAACGATAATTATCCAAGACTTAATCGTCTACCTCGACTCGTTTGGCGTTGCCTCAGTAACGGCTGATTCGATAGACATTGGAACGTGGGATAGTTGCGGAATTGCCTCCATTTCTATTGATACTTCTGCCTTCAATTGTCTCAACCACAATGATACCTTGCCCGTAATTTTCACAGCTACAGACATCCATGGAAATGTGAGTTTCGACACGGCAACATTCTACATTTACGACACTCTGGCACCTTTCATCTTCGCCCATTCCGACACATTCTACCTTGACTCAGCGGGCCAATACGTGGTAAGTTATACGCAACTCAATGACAGCACATCAGACAACTGCGCTGTAGATTCAATGTTCTTGTCTGATACGCTCTTTTCGTGCTCAACTGTGGATACTTCCATAAATATTTGGTTTTATGCCATAGACATTCATGGAAATCTCGATTCATTGGAATTAAGCATTACGATGTTAGACACCATCAGACCACAGTTTAACTGTCCCGATAGCTTAATTGTTTCGAACGACTTTGATCAATGTGGCGCTATTGTGTCATTTCCTTTTCCAACGGCAAGCGACAACTGCACTGTTGATTCGATCATTCAAATTGATGTGACAGGGTTAGACAGCGGCAGCTTTTTCCCTGTTGGGTTTACGCAACTCACTTACGTAGCATATGATCAATCAGGCAATACCGACACTTGTTCCTTTATTGTTGAAGTTCAAGATACGGCAGCACCTGTATTGTTTTGTGTGCCTGACACGGCCATTTGCGATACGGTATTCACTTTTGATTTACCTGAATACACTGACAATTGTAGCGGTTTCAGTGTAATCCAGATCGGTGGAATTGAAAGCGGTTTGTTTTACCCTGTGGGAATCACTGTAAACGAGTTTATGGTAACAGATTCCTATGGAAATTCAGACACTTGTTCATTTGAAGTATTGCGCTACGATTTTCCAAGTGCTGCAGATGCGGGTTCAGATTTAGAAAACTGCGAAGTATTCTCTGCCACACTCGGGGCTAATATTCCAGCTGTTGGTGTGGGAATTTGGTCTAGAATTTCGGGGATCGGAGCGATCGATGACACCCTTAACAATAGTGCTACCATCGTTGGTATTGACACGGGAATAACCCAATTAGAGTGGCGCATTGAAAACGGTGTGTGTCCGATTGAACGTGACACGATGACCATCACCGAATACGTAAACCCAACGGCTGCAAATGCCGGTGAGGACGTTTCGATATGCGACACAAACCAAACGTTTTTAGCCGCCATAGAAGCAGATTTCGGATTCGGAAGATGGCTATCGCCAACCAACGGAGCCAGCATTGCAGACTCAACTGACTTTAGTTCGTTGGTTACCGACCTTGAACTAGGCTCCTATCAATTTACGTGGCGTGTGGTTAATGGCGTTTGTCCAATTACAACGGATCAAGTTACTGTTGATGTTGTGCCTTATCCTGCAGTGGATGCAGGTGAAGACAAGTTTATCTTTTTACCTTCAAGTATCGAACTCGAAGCCACGAGTGATTTAGAAGTAGTGTTTGACTGGTCTCCGAAATTCTCATTGATCAATGATCAAAGCGCTATAGCCACCGCCCAACCGAGTGAAAGCACCACCTACATTGTTAGCGCCACACCCGAATTTGGATGTGTCAGTTGGGATACCGTAGATGTATTCGTAAATGTGACCCTCGACCTTCCCACGGCTTTCACTCCCGATGGAGACAATTACAACGATGTGTGGAACCTAAAAGAACTCTCGAGTTACCCTGATAATGAAGTGAAAATCTACAACCGATGGGGCAACTTAATCTTTGAGTCGAAAGGTTACCTAGATTCTTGGGATGGCACCTTTAACGGTGAACCACTGCCCAGCGGAAGCTACTTCTACGTCATCAACCTCAACGTTGGAGAGCTTAAACCATTCACCGGATCAATTACAATCATCAAATAATGAACGTGATGATAAAATATCTTATCGCTTCGATCATCGTGCTGTTGTTTGCGGTGAAATCAAATGCCCAGCAAGTCTATCAACTCAGCCAATACTTGCAGAACCTCTACGTATTAAATTCAGCTACGGCTGGACTTCACGACTATACCGAGGTAAATATGAGCTACCGCAAACAGTGGGTCGGCATTAACAACAGTCCTACTACGTATTATTTGAGCGTAAATACTCCCATCGGAAAACGGATTGAGATTAATCCACAGTCTTCTTCGGTACGCATCAGCAGCCCTGCCGCTTATAATTCAGTAACAAGAAAGTCATACCACGCTGTGGGCGGATACATTGCACAAGATTCTTACGGCCCGTATACCTTGCAGCTCGCTAGCCTGTCATACACCTTCCACCTTCCGCTTACTCGTGATCTTTCAATCAGTTTCTCGCCAAGTGTGGGCTATCGAAACGTGATGTTTAATCAAGACAAAGCCGTAGTAGAATTTGGTGGCGACCCTACTTATGATGCCTATGTAAGCACACGAGGAAATAGCGCTCAGATGGACGTTAACGCGGCATTTTGGCTGTATCATCCGAAGTTTTTTGTTGGCTATTCGAGCGCCCAACTGGTGCAAGACCGACTTAAATTAACCAATCAAATTACGTTTGAAGAACTCAAGGCGCACCATAATTTAATCGCTGGTTACAACCACAAAATCAATCGCAACCTCACCCTTACACCAAGTGTGTTATTGCGGTATGTTGACCAAGCTCCTTTCGCTTTTGACCTCAATTTCAGGCTTGACTATCAAGATTTGTACTGGGCTGGATTGTCTTATCGCAATTCAAACTCCATCGTTGCCATGATTGGTCTTCACCTTTCCAACACACTGAGGTTTGGTTATGCTTTTGATTTTGGACTGACCTCCATTCAAACGCGAAATGCAGGCAGTCATGAAGTAATGCTCGGATTGAACCTTTTCAACAAGGAAAAAGCAATATTTTAACTCATTTTGATGAAGAAACTTTTATTCGTTTTGTTCGCTCTTGTAAGCAGTGCCGCCATTGCGCAAGTGGAATTCGAATTCGAATCTGTTACAAAACTGCCTGAGATAATCAACAGTGAATACGAGGAGTCGTTTCCGATCTTTGATGCTGCAAATAACAGACTCTACTTTACACGAACCTTACATCCGGGAAATGAAGGAGGTAAGGACCAAGGTCAAGATTTATGGTACTCCGATTTAAAAGGAAAAACATGGGGTGAGCCTTCCAATGATTTAAAACCACTGAACAACTACCTGAACAATTCAGCAATTGGCATTTCTGAAGATGGGCAACGAATATATTTAGTAGGAACTTACATCAAGAAAGTGAGCTTGCAGACAGGATTTTCTGAAGCAGTAATGGAAGGTGACCAATGGTCGAGGCCAACACCTTTGGCTATTCCTTCCTTCAGTTTAAAAAGCCCTTTTTATGGCGGTTTCGTCAACTCTTCAGAAGATATCATCATCATCTCAATGGAAAGTTCTAACGCGCTCGGGCAAGAAGACCTCTACGTGAGCTTTAAAAATGCTTCAGGAGCGTGGTCAAAGCCACTTTGGTTGGGAGATAGCATCAACAGCACAGGATATGAGATTTCGCCATTTCTTTTTGAAGATGGTAAAACCCTAATGTTTGCATCAACAGGCCACGGAGGTTATGGCGACTGTGATATTTTTTACGCCTATCGAAAGGACTCTACTTGGTCCAATTGGTCAACACCAAAGAATGCTGGAAATGAGATTAATTCTTCCGGTTTTGATGCGTTCCCATTTGCTGCAGAAGAAACGATGTATTTCTCGAGCAATCGCAAAGACAGCTTAAGCAATATCTATACTGCCTTTAACAAGATGTTCTTTCGCGATGCCGATGTTGTGCGCTTGGTATTTGAATCGGGCGAGTCGAGGATGTCAAATGTAGAAGTTGACGTGATGGACGAAACGGGTCAATTGATTGGGACTTACAGAACCAAAGGCAACGACATCATTGAAATTGCGGGACTAAAAGAAAAGAAAAACTACACGCTGGTGCCGAGCCATCCCATCGTTAATCTGAAAATGTTTAATCCGCTGTTACTCAATAAAGATGGCGCGTACATCAATAAGTTGACCATGGCAGATGACGGCAGTATTCAACTATCGCCACAAACAGAGGAAAACGTGGCCAAAACAAAAACCATCGACAAACCGGAGTTCATCGCTGGAATGCAAGGAATTTTTGAAGTGGATCGCACAGCACTTTCTGGAATCGTATTGGCGCTGGAAGATGAAAACGGCAAGATTTACCAATACGCGCGCACATCAAAAGATGGCCGATTCGCCTTTGCCGAAATAGACGACAGTCTGAATCTCGGAATACGTGTGATGTCTGAGTTGGAATACATCAAAGACAACGGTGTGATCTACTACACCGATTCGAAAGGCAATAAGCTCTTCAAGGGCGCCATGGCAGAAAACGGTGCTTTTAAATACCAGAAAATCCAAGCCCGAGAGCTATCGCAGCTGAAAATGCTGGCCGAAACCGATACCAAAATGGCAGCCACACCCACAGCCAATAAAGGAGTGTTCAAATTTGAAAGTCTGCCGCAAGCAGGAGCTAAACTCTTGCTTTATGATGAAAACAATAATATTATAGAGGAAGTAATCACCGATGAAAATGGTGAGTTCGTTTTCAAAAAACTGCGTGCCGATCAAAACTTCAATATCAAACCTGCTGACGATGCGCTAGGCAGAGGTTCATTGGCTTTTCTTGATCGAAATGGCAATGAAATGAGTCTGGTGGAATCGGATGACTTTGGTTTTAAATACAAGGCATTAAACCCCGAAATCATGAATGGCCTGAAGCGCATGATTGAAGAAGATTCAGACGCATCACTCGGTCAAAATTTCGTGTTCTCTATTGGTCTGTTTAAATACAAGAGCATTGCCAAAGAAGGTGTAACGCTAAAATTAATTGATGAGAATGACAAGGTGATTGAGACTGTCACCACCGACCAATACGGCCACTTTGTGTTCTCGATGCTTAAGCCTGAACAAAACTATAAAGTGCAAGTGGTTGGTTTAGATGACACAAACCTTGACGAGAGTCAACTCTATTTCGTTGACAAAGACGGTCATGTGACCACAGGTATTCTGAGACAAAACCAGTTATACGACTTCTCGAAGCTTAACCCTGATTATTTCTTCAACATTTCAGCCGTAAACGAAGGCGAAACAGAGATGCTGATCACGGAAAGCTTCAAAGATGTAAAAGGAACATTCAAGTATCAAGATCTTGCGAAAAGTGGAGTGAAACTCGAGCTTTTAGATGAAAACAACAAGGTGATCGAAACCGTCTACACGGATGAAAATGGAAACTTCATCTTCTCAAAATTGGCGAAAGAATCAAATTACATCGTACGGCTCTCTGAGGACGAAAGCGCTATGCTCGATGAGTCATCGTTTCAATTCATGAACGAAGAAAACCAATACCTGGAACAAGAAGGTCTTAGTGAAGCTGGTTTTGTGTCTAAAACATTACCGCGTTCTGCAGATTCAATGGCAGGTGAACTTGCCGGTGATTATTCGAGCCTAAACGCAGGAGAGTTCTTGACAGCAGATGCGCCTGAAAACAAGGCAAGTAATAAGTCGACCGCGTCTGTTGCAAGCAAACCGAAGCAAGCCAAGCCTTCGTCAAATCGTACCGCAGAAGACAAAAACGACTTGATGCTCAAGACCATCTATTTCAACTTCAACAGCATTCGCCTTAGCAACAACGACCGCTATAACCTCAATCATAAAGTGCATCAAAAAGCCAATCGTTCGGGGCAACCCATCCTCATTTTGGGCTATTCCTGCGACCTTGGCACGGATGAAGTAAATACGAGTATAGCGAAAATGCGAGCCGAAGAAGTGAAGAAATACCTTATGAATTTGGGTGTTGATGCCGATCGAATAGAAACCGAGGTCATCGTTCCTGAAGGAACCGAAACCATGACCTATGGAGAACGACTCGAAAACAGAAAAGTAGAGATTTACCATCTCACTCCGTGACATTTTCATGACAAAACAAGTGCTTCCCTAGAAGACTTTCGTGCTCGCATTGAATCACTTTAAAGTCATAGCGCTTACGCATCGTCATTTGGGCCTCGACCTGGTCGGAAAGTTCCACGTAGAACCCGATGAGCAAAAGGCAAGGTTCGAAAATCATTTGGCGCAATTCAACATAAAAGAGTTCATGTTTCTCTCGACATGCAACCGCGTTGAGTTCTTTTTTCGCAGCCCATTGCATTTCGATCGCGCCACTACTGCTGCTTTGTTTAATGCGTTCTACCCGAAATTATCCCCTGAAGACATCGACAAAGCTGCCGAACTCAGCCGCTTACACCACGGGCAAGACGCCATTCGACATGTCTTTCACGTTTCGAGCTCGCTCGACTCACTTATCATTGGCGAAAGAGAAATTATCACACAGGTGCGTACCGCCTACGAGCGGGCTCATAAGAATGGATTCACAGGCGATTTCATCCGTATTGGCGTCCAAAAAGCAATCGAAACAGCCAAGCAGATTTATACCGAAACAGAAATTGCAACAAAGCCGATTTCAGTAGTGAATTTAGCTTACAGGCAGCTGATAGAGCGCGATCTCACGAGCGACCACTCGATTGTGTATGTGGGCGCAGGACAAACCATCGAAGCCATTGCGGGAAACCTACAAAAGCACAACTTTAAAAGCATCAAGGTTTTCAATAGAACCAAAGAAAAAGCCACGGCTTTAGCATCGCTCATTGACGGTGAAGGGTATAGTCTCAGCGATTTCGTTGAGAAAGTGGGTCACTTTGATGTGCTTGTTACATGCACAGGCTCTGATCATTCCATATTGAATGCGACCATGTTTAAGCAAATGGGTGTGACAGGAAAAAAAACCATCGTTGACTTAGCCATTCCCAACGATATTGACGCTTCAATCTTAGAGCAATTTGACATTGATTACATTTCAATCGAAGCGCTGAAAGAAGAAGCCAAGCGCAACCTCAAGGAACGAGAAAAGGAAGTGTTTCGCTGCGAGCAATTGGTAGAAATGAGGATTGAAGAATTTGAAACAGCCTTTAAAAACAGAAAACTCGAATTGGCCATGCAAGAAATTCCTCAAATCATGAAGGAAATAAAGCTGCGCGCACTCGACAAAACTTTCGCCAAAGATGTGAATGCACTCGACCCAAAAAGCCGAGAAACACTGGATAAAATTCTGAACTACCTCGAGAAAAAATACATCTCCATTCCGATGAAGATGGCGAAGCAAATCGTGCTCGAACAAGACCTAAAAGACCCCATCATTGAGTAAAAAAATTCGAATAGGAAGCCGCGGAAGTGATTTGGCATTGTGGCAAGCACACTTTTTTCAAGACAGCCTTAAGACGATAGGCGTTGACTCTGAAATCATCATCATTGTCACCAAAGGCGATCGCATTCAGCACTTAAGTTTTGATAAAATTGAAGGCAAAGGCTTTTTCACCAAAGAAATCGAAGAAGCATTGTTGAACAATGAGATAGATGTTGCTATTCACTCCCACAAAGACCTCGAAACACAATCGCCCCCTGGATTAAAGATTGCAGGAGTATCCTACCGAGAAAACCCCGCTGAACTGTTGCTGATTCATCCCGATGCTGTGGACCTGAGTCAGCCGCTTAATTTTAAAAAAAATGCTGTGGTGGGCACCTCGTCAGCCCGCAGAAAAGCGCAGATTTCAGAGTTGCGACACGACATCACCATAAAAGACATTCGCGGAAATGTGCCTACCCGCGTCAACAAACTGCGCGAAGGTCAATTTGACGCTATTTTGATCGCCTATGCCGGCATCCATCGTTTGCAATTAGATTTAAACGACTTGCGTGCCGACCTGCTCGACCCGCGCGTTTTCATTCCTGCTCCTGCACAAGGTGTATTGGCCTTTCAATGCCGTGAAGAAGATGTTGAAACCAGCGCCATCATTTCGCAACTGCACGATGAAGCTGTATCAAGCGCCATACAAATCGAGCGTGGAATCCTCTCAGGATTTGGCGGTGGTTGTCATATTCCTATAGGAGTTCATGCCAGTAAAAACGAAAATGGTTTCACCGTGAGAGCTACTTTTTCAAAAGAATGGGAGTCCTTTTCAAAACGCGTGCGCTTCGAAACAGACACCCTCGCAAACGGATTGAAAATGTTTGAGCAACTCAAATCAAGCGCCTTTCCATCGTCCGTGTTTATTTCAAAAAATCTTGATCAGGACAGTTATCTAAAACGGGCGTGCGACTTTCACGAAATCACGCTCAGAGCAACTTCACTTATTGACATCGATTTCGTGCCTTTTCAAGCAGACCCAGAAAAATGCAATTGGGTGTTTTTCTCCTCAAGCAATGGCGTTGAGGCCTTTTTCGCCCAAGAAAATCCAGAGAATTGGGCCTCGAAAAAATTCGGTGCTGCCGGAAGTTCAACAGCCAACACACTTGGCAAATACATTTCGCACATCGACTTCATCGGTGCAGAAAGCGATATGTCTGCGGTGAGTTTAAAGTTTAAGGAGGCCGCTGGAACTGAATCAGTGTTATTTCCCGGTTCTGACCGCTCATTAAAGTCGATTCAATCGTCACTGAACGACAATCAAGTCGTCAACGTCAACTGCTATAGTGTAAAATCTACTGCTAACAACGTTCAAGCTGCTGAGGTGTACATTTTTACCAGTCCAAGCAATGTGGAAGCATACTTTGAAGGCAATAGCGGGTTTCCCGAAAGCGCAAAGCTCATTTCCATCGGAAAATCCACCGCAAAAAAACTCACTGCTTACGGTTTCAACTCTTTAATTGCTGATATTCCGCACGAATCGGAATTATGGGCATTGCTAGCTTCGTAGAATTGTTGACTTTTGAACCAAACCGACAAGGCTTGATTCACGTATGCAGCTTTGACGCAATTAAACGTATGCTATGAAAAAGATTCTCACCACCTTATCACTTGCCCTTCTTTCTTGTTTTCCTTCTTTCGCACAGTTTTCTAACGTGCACACCGTCACCGATGCCACATGCTGGAATTCAAGCGATGGAAGCTACATTGTAGATAGCATCACAGCGTGCTTTGCGCCCATCACCATTCAGATAGACAGCACCACGGTAACCTTTCAAAACCTCACCAATGACGATTACACCTTTATCAATCAAGGTTCGGGAACGGGTGCAGACGAAGGATACTCCATTTGGGCAGGCCAAACTTCAGCCGGGCCGGTGTATATAGCCACGGGAAATTTTGCTGATTCTGTTTCTTTTGGCGCCACCACCTTACTCGCTGGTGCGCCTCAAGATATGTTTGTGGCATGCTTCAATGCAAACACGAGCGCACTGTTATGGGCCATTTCGGGCAGTACACCTGGCGATTTTACAGCCGGTTTTGGCATTACGGGCGCAGGAGATAAAACTTACGTAACAGGCTATTTTAATGGCACGTGTCAAATAGGTAACAGTGCCATTACTTCAACAGGCTCATACCAAGCTTACCTTGCGAAAATTGACATCCCCACAGGGCTTGTTGATACCATCGTTCAGTTTGGTGGCGCGGGCAGCGAAGAAACGCGAACCGTGCACTACGCTGCTGGTCGCTTATACCTCGGTGGAGGGTTTCAAAACTCCATCACTTTGGCAGGAAACACGTTTAACTCAAACGGAGGCTTTGATGCGTTTGTGCTTTGCCTCGACACTTCGCTGGTGACGAGCTATTGGGCTGCAACCGGTGGCGGTGTGGCAAACGACCTCATCGATGATGTGGTGACATTCGAAAATAATGGCGTTGTTGAAGCCGTGTACGCTGTTGGTGAAGCAAACTCAGCTGCTACGTTTGGCGCCAACACCTTGACTGCGCAGGGTCAAAAAGACTTTTTTATCGCTTCCCTTGATACGAATGGTACTTGGGGTTGGGCACAGCAAGGCGGTGGTGCTAATGATGATTTTTGCACAACTATAGATATCAATTCAACAGGTGATCGACTTTACGTGGGTGGCTCGTGGTCGGGCACAATGACTCTAGATGGACAAACGTTCCCCTCAACAGGCGGCAATGATGGCTTTATCGGATACATCGCTTCTGCCACCGGCAGCCTTCAAAACATATACACCTTTGCGGGAAGTGGGGCTGAATTTGTGACTGATTTAGCCAGCGTTGATGACGACTATTTGGTGTTTGTAGGACAGTTTAATGGCTCCTTATTTTTTGCGGATTCTACCTTTTCAACCAATGGAAACCAAGACGCGTTCATGGGTAAAATTGGAGAGCAATTCGCAGAGATTTGGGGCAAGAACTTTGGTGGAAATCAAGCTGATGCCTTTTCGCGACTTCACTTAGGACCAGATGAAAGGGTGCACGCAACAGGATATTTTCGAAACGATGCCTCTCAATACCAACCGGGATTAATTTCAACTGCTGGTAGCCGCGATGTAGTAGTAACCAACGATTATTTTTCAGGTTACATCGATACTTCGTTCAGCCAATCGGGTCTGGCTGCCGGGCAGTATTTCATTCAATATTCAGACTCCAACGGAAACGTTTGGATCGATACGATCACCGTGGGCGCGCCTGATTCATTGACATTTACTGCCTTCGTAGCTAACGCGTCTTCAGCTGTGGCAAATGATGGAAGCATTGACCTTACAGTAACTGGCGGCACACCCGGTTATTCATATTTTTGGTCAAACGGAGCGACTACCCAAGACATCGATAGCTTAACGAGTGGAAACTACTGCTTGACAGTAGTAGACTCCAATGGTTGTGTTGACAGCACTTGCTTCTTTGTTGATTCTGCCATTGCCACTGGACCAATGGTAGTGTTTGCTTCATTAACCGATCTTTCTTGTTTTGGCGATAGCTCAGGTGCGATTGATTTGAGCGTACAAGGCGGTGTGCCACCCTATTCTTTTAATTGGAGCAATGGCAGCACCACAGAAGACCTTACAGGACTGTTAGGAGGCGTGTACTCGGTTACGATAACCGACAACGACACTTCGGTGGTCATTGACACTTTTACGGTAGCAGAACCACTCGAAATCATTATTTCAGGAATAATTACGCCCCCAACGAATGGCACATCCAACGATGGCGCTATTGATGTGAGCGTTTCTGGTGGAATTCCACCATACACCTTTCTCTGGAGCAATGCTGAAACTACAGAAGACATTTCAAACTTGAGCATTGGTAACTACACCATCACGGTAACGGATACTGCGGGTTGCACAAACAGTCAATCGTTTTTTGTAGATACGATAGCTGCATTAACACTGGTGAGCATCGCATCAGATGTTACGTGCATCAACACCAACAACGGAAGCATCGACCTAACCATCATTGGTGGTGTGCCGCCATTCAGCATAGCATGGAGCAACGGTGCTACCACGGAAGATATTTCTGGACTGGCTGCTGGAACATACACAGTTACCGTCACCGATAGTGTTTCACAAGTGGCAACACTCAGCGATACGATTGGCTCTAACCCAACCTTTGCTGACCCTATTGCAGGTCCAATTACAGGTCCGGCATCGGTGCAAGCTTGGACGAGCTACAACTATTCTGTGCCCACAAGTGCTGGCTCTTCTTTCAATTGGATGCTCGAAGGTGGAAGCGTTTTATCAGCCGCTAGTAATGCTTCACTGGTGCAATGGAACGCTGGCCCGACAGGTGAGATTTTTGTCTATGAAACCGATGCCAACGGCTGCGTTGGAAGCGATAGTTTAGAAGTCACGATCCTTTTCGTAGGCGTTGAAGAGACCAACGAAAACAGCATTTTGGTGTTTCCAAACCCTGTGAGGGACGTGCTTACCATTCAGCTGCCTGAAGCGTTTGCTCAACCCAACATCTCTGTCGTGGATATCCAAGGCCGAACGGTGATTTCGCAGCCGAGCACTTCGCGAACCGTGCGTTTAGACCTTTCGAGCCTCGCCTCAGGCAACTACATTCTCTTTCTCAAACAAGGCGAAACAATGCTCCATCACAAGATTGTTGTGGAATAGGGGGTTAACGGCTTGGTGTATAAGCAGTAGCGGCATTTTGGAAACGTTCTCGCTCGCCTTCGCGAAGCTTCAGTGGAGCAAGGCCAGCTGGATGATTATTGAAAGTACAAAACATCATTTTTTAGTTTCAAGACAGCATTAGCTATAGGCGTTCTTGGGGCCCGTTTTTTTTAACTCACGTATGTTTCTTGAATAACGGATTTGCACTTTTCAATCTCGTCTTTTGATATTTTTCCGAGCGATTTAATCACACGACTTTTGTCTATGGTTCTTATTTGATCCATTGCCGCAGCTCCAATTTTGTTGTTATGATTAATTATAACCCTGGTCGGGTAGCTTTTCTCAGCTGTTGTCATTGGTGCAACCACAACAGTTCTTAGATACGTATTCATCTCGTTTGGGGAAATAACGAGACACGGTCTTGTTTTTTTAATCTCGCTTCCTTTAGTAGGGTCTAGGTTGACAAGGATAATGTCGTATTGCTCTATGTCCATTCTTCAAAGTTTTCATCTTCGAAAACATCATCCATTAAAAGGTGGTCGTCTTGACGTTCATGCATCTCTTTAAAAGCTTCTTCCCATCCTTTTCTAGGCTTTGATGTTGGTTTTAAAATGATATATCCTTTTTCTAGGACCAACTCAACAGTGTCTTTGATGTTGTATCGGGTCAGAATATCTTTCGATAGTCTGAGTCCTTTTGAGTTTCCGATTTTAATAACTGAGATTTCCATGATATTTATAAATGTAATTACAAAGTTATTACAAAAGTTCAGGCTTTTATAATCTTCCCTTTTTATTATTAAATTTTGACTAACAGTCAAGAGCAGTAGCAGATTTAGCTTCGCTGATTTTCAATTCAAGGCGATTACCTGTCCGCCCTCGCCTTCGCGAAGCTTCAGCGAAGCAAGGCGTGACGAACTAAACTACGAACCCGATAGCTATCGGTTTCTAAGCTTGCTTTCAGTGCGTTCCGCCCCATGTTTTCTTAGCGATTGTTGGCCACAGTGATTTTATTTTTCCTCTTGAATATTCATCATGTCCTCAGAATATTCAATGCTATCTGTAAAGGCCTTAATATTTGATTCGTTGCGATATTTATTGAAAAGTGTCCGAATAGTGAATCCAGAGAATATCGAGCCAAGTACAAATAGCATTGTACCGAAGATAAAATTTGATTGAAGCGATTTAGCCATTTCATTAGCCTTGAGTAATTGCCAATCAGCTTTGTATAGAATGTATACAATCCCTGAGGATATTAACAATAGCCCAGCAATAAACTCACGAATTGATTTTCCTCGCCACTTTGAAATAACCTCTAGTTTGTAATCGGCTCGCATTCCCTTTCTAATTTGGTTTTGAGCCGATATTCTTTGCCTTCGTTCAGAATCTAGTTGTTGTGAAAGATCTGAAATTTGGGTATTTTTTGAATGATCGGAGACATTTATTTCTGAAAGCTTTCTATCATACTCTTTAGCCTTGTTTTCTAATTCCTTCCTGAGTTCTGTAAAACGAGTATCCTTAGAAGACAATTCCTTAATTAATGCATCAAGTTTATTGATCCGCTCTTGATCCTGCTGTGCCTGCTTCTTCGCCTCTTGTTCTAGTCTCTTGACAAATTCGACTTTGTCATTAGAAGCTAGATTGTTTAAAGAGTCAATGTCCTGTAACTGTTTATTGGTTATCCGAGTCGCAATTTTAACAATGTCACCGTCCGTTAATTCTTCGGAAGCATATTTATGAATATTATCATCAAGCTCCCTTATTACTGAGGCCTTAGGAAGATTGTCTGATAATGTTAATGAAATTAACGAGGTAATTCCAATATCTGCCAAGTCGGTAGAATCCATTGAAATATTTACTTGAGGATTGCTTAACCAAAGTATATTCAGAAAGTCATCAGCTTTAATTAGTTCGGGCTGAAATTCACTGACTTTCTCTTCATAATCACCTTTATCTCGTGTTATGTTATTATTTACAAACCAACAGTTGACATTTTCGAAATCCTTAATTTTTTTACCTCTCTTTAAACGGACATAATGAATAGCAGTTGCATCGTGGAGAGCCGCTAAATGATTGTTCCTAAATGGTTTCAAGGCAGAATATTCCTTGCTATTCTTTGCAATATTTGAATATTTCGTAGTCTCAGGAATTAATAAAATCTTCTGTTTATTAAGCTCCAATTCTAGGTTATCGCTAATTCTTTCAATGTCGGCTCTATTGAGATTTCTTCGTTCGCATGCGTTGTAAATATCCTCGGGATAGACCCTTTTTTGAAGAAAAGAACTGTCAAAATTTTCCGCCTTTGCTTTTAGCAAACTCTGTGTTTCATTTATAGTATCCTTAAGTATTCTGAGTTTGTAACCCTGTTCTAAAGTGATTTCAACAAGTTTTCTACATGTATGTGTGGCTTCAGGTGTGTTTAAATCTAAAAACCCAAGTATGAAATTCGTGTCGAGCAAGAGCTCAACTTCTGTTTTTATATCACTAGTCTTATACTCAATATAACTCGCCAAAATGGAGCCTAAATATATTCTCCGTATCAAATCATATATTTCAGGTATTTGCTTAAAAAAATTAACGAACTGAGCCTCTATTGTGAAATCTTTTTGTTTGTCACTTGGCTTGTGTGCAAGGTATTTTGAAAGGGAAGATTTGTTTACTTCAATAAAAGATAGGATAGAAGAGCTTTCGTCAATTTTCGTATCGCAGGATTCACAAAATTCTTTGAAGAGCTTTTCTAAATTACTGATTGCTACACTCTGCTGACGGATTGATTCTTCAAATTCTGTAAAAGTGTAGTTCTTTATTTGGAAGGACTTATCCTGATTGATGGTGAATTTAATATCATCATCTTTATTGATTTCATTGGCAATCTTCTTCAGTATTTTCTCGAGTACAGGGATCGGAAAGTCTATAGCGTAGAGCTTATCAGTTAAATTCTTTATTTCGATAATTGAAGCGCCACTAAAAGTTCCGTCTTCATTTAGTTTGGATAGTACACGCTTTAATTAAGGGAACAAATACGTCAATAGGTCCTTTAACTAGCTCTCCCTTGCTTCTGATCAATGATAAAACACTATAAGTTATCGCTCTCTGTTTGTTCATTTCGATGTTTTTTCATTGTGCCTAACTTGTGTAATCAGCAATAAAGTTAGCGTTTAAGGGTTTTAGCCTCCTTTTTCGTAGGGATTTCCCATTTGTTTTGGTTTGTTGTCATTTGGCTTTCGTTCATACTCAATAACAATTCCGCATCGAAATATAAAACAGAAAAGAGAAACAGGAGGCAACCGTGAGAAAAATGTGCATCGCCTCTACGCGCTTGCAGTTAGGGATCAATACCAGTTGGTCAATGGCGCAACATTAAACATCATGAGGCTGTTGTTGCGCAAAACAAAATAAAGTAGTGTTGTTGCACGTTGTGTTTTTCATGCAGCGCCATGACACAAGACAACACACATACCGCAAAACTCTTTCGACACACCAGAACGCATCTGCGCTTATCAGTTCGGCAGTTGGCAGCCAAACTAAAGCTGGCCGCGCCCACGTTAAATCGAATTGAAAGCGGTCACTATGCGCCTAGCGCAGCGGTGGTTGAGCAGTTGGTCGCATTGAGCGGTACCGAAAGCCTGGTTGAATTATTTATCCGCGTTTACCGATGACCAAGAACATCACACTGAACAAACTTTCACAACACGCATTGCACCAGCTGCATTCAACGCTATATGCGCAGGCTTATGAGTTGGCACAGCGCAACCAAAAGCTTCGGGCAAACATCGACCAGAAAATCGCCCGCAGAACAATACTAAGCGCAGCGTACACCGCATTGACCACCTTGCTGCAAACCACCAACGCCACCCTAGCCCATTTGCAACAAAGCAATGGCGCAGCATCTTTGATAGAAGCACAAGAAAAATTGTTGGAGAAATACCAAACCGAAATCAACCGCTTGCCCAAGAGCAGTAAGCTAATTCCTGACGAAAGTGAAATTCAAAATGCCGAACTCCAATTTGAAGCACTGGAGTTTAGAAGACAAAACATTGAAAAGCGTCTGCTAGAAATTGAGGCGTTGTCCGAGAAAACTTAAATGCCACCCGATAAGAATCGCTTCGCTGAGCACCCTTCGGTCGGTTCGCGCGGGGGCGGGGAAGCACCTTGACAAAGCTCTAGTTGTAGCGTTGGCTATTGGGGCTTTGCAATGTGTGTGGCTGTGAAGCGTGGGCTTTATGTCGCATGGTTTCTTTCATTACGCTACTTTCTGATTGTATAGATGTTCCTGAAATTCTACAAACAGTCTGCTGATATTTGCCACGTCTCCTAATATTTCTTTGGCATCTTCCAATGATTGATATTTATTTGTCAGCAAGATTGGTAGTTTTTCTTGGTCGAGTTCGTCAACTCCTGTATCAACGTACTTGCTCAGTACGAATGCGATAAATTCTCTTTGTTTGTCATTCAGTAAAGCAAAGATGGTTGCTTCGGCTGCCTTGGCTCTGGCTTCTCGGGTCATTGCGATATAGTCGCCATTGAAAACGTATTCCAATACATCATACAAATCGCTTTTTTCCATATCTACCAACTTCTGTAAAGTCAGTAAGTCGTCTTTCGGAAAACCTGCTGCATCTAAGTTTTCTAACAAGGTTCTTCTGGTCAGTGGATTACTCCACAGTTTCCGCAATTCTTCTTCGTCTTTGAATAGTTTGGGAAGTTCGCCAAACAGATTATTCAAAAATTCTTCTGCCGAAACGGGCTTTCCGTCTGCACTCCAAAAGGAAGTTTGAACAGTGTGTTGTATGGTTCTTTCTTTTCCGTCTCTCAGCTTAACCTTGGCTTTTTTCTTTTTGGGTCTTGGCTCGTCAGGATCTTCAACATCTGGCTTTTCTTTGGGTTCAGGTGGTGGATAAGGTCTTGGTTCACTCGGTTCAGGCTCTAAGGGTTCTCCATCCCATTCAGGGTCTGAGAAATGTTTGTAGGCATCTACAAAATCGTAAATGGTGAAAAACTCTTTGCCGTCAAATAAACGTGTACCACGACCAACGATTTGTTTGAACTCAATCATGGAATTGACAGGACGAAGCAAAACGATATTCCGAATGTTCCGTGCATCAACACCTGTGGAGAGTTTCTGCGAAGTTGTCAGAATGGTTGGCAATGTTTTTTCATTGTCCTGAAATTCCCTCAACAGTCTTTCGCCTTCTTCACCGTCATTGGCAGTTACTCGAACGCAGTAGAAAGGGTCTCCCTTCGACAGGCTCAGGGACCGAGCCCTTTCTTGGTTGACCAAATCACGAAGCAAAGCTGCATGCGCTTGATTTGCACCAAAAATGATAGCCTTTTCATTTTGATTGGCTTCAGCTAAAAAGATGTTTACCCGCTTGGCTTCTCGTTCTACAATTTCAATGCTGCGGTTAAAGTCCTTTTCTTCATAGAGTTTACCTTCTTCAATTTCGCCTTCCACAATGGTATCGTCCGAAGTGTAGCGGTAATCGTCCAACGTGGTTTTGATGCGTTTTACCTTGAAAGGTGTTAAGAAACCGTCATTGATACCTTCTTTCAGCGAATAGATGTAAACTGGTTCGCCAAAGTATTTGTAGGTGTCCACGTTGTCGTCTCGCTTGGGTGTGGCGGTTAAACCCAATTGCACTGCCGGACTGAAATATTCTAAAATGCCCCGCCAATTGCTTTCGTCATTTGCTCCGCCACGGTGGCACTCGTCTATAATGATGAAATCAAAGAAGTCGGCAGGGTACTGACCAAAATTGGGCTGCGGATCTCCTGAAGCATCTGTGCCGGACATGAAAGACTGAAAGATTGTGAAGAAAATACTTCCGTTGGTCGGTACATGTCCCTTCTTGTTGACCTCCTTGGGTTTTATTCGCACCAATGCATCTTCAGGAAATGCAGAGAAGGAATTAAAAGCCTGATCTGCCAATATGTTTCTGTCTGCTAAAAACAAAATTCTCGGTCTTCGGCTGCCGTCTCGTTGCAAGTTCCACCGGGTTTGAAACAATTTCCATGCGATTTGAAAAGCAATGGCCGTTTTTCCTGTTCCTGTTGCAAGGGTGAGCAAAATACGTTCACCGCCACTTGCCAATGCTTCCAAGGTGTTTTTTACGGCTATTTCTTGATAATAGCGCAATTGCCAAGTACCACTTTTATCTTCAAAAGGAACATTGGCAAATTTTTCTCTCCATTCGTTTTGCTCGGCAAAGGTTTTATTCCAAAGTTCATCAGGGCTAAGAAAATCTGTTACCAAACCTTCTTCGCCTGTTTTCATACAGATTTGGTAAATGGCTTTTCCGTTGGTGCTGTAGGTGGTTTCTAATTTTAGTTTGTCTGCATATTTCTTGGCTTGCATTACGCCTTCGCCCACTTCCAAATCATCACTTTTGGCTTCTACCACTGCCAATTTAATGCCTTTGTAAACCAACAAATAATCGGCAATTTCTCTTTTGCCCCTTCCACCGCCTGTTTGAATTTTACCTACCGTTATGTTGTATTCACGAAGGACTTTAGAGCCTTCCACAACGCCCCAACCACAAGCCTTTAGCTTTGGGTCTATGAGTTCTGCTCTTGTCTCTGCTTCGTTCATAATTTCTCTATTATCAAATGACCATCAAATAAAATCGGGCTGCCAATCACATAACCATCACATGAATAATCATTGATTATCAATGAGTTGAATTGATTATTGGCACCACCTATCACATAACCATCACATAAGAATTCTGAGGTGGTCAAACAGCCATCAAATAAGATTTTAGGCCCAAAATGGAATGTAGCTGGCATATTTTCTTGATATCTATTGAACATCTTTATTGAGCAATTATTGATTTTCTTGCAGATTTTGCTCAAAAGAATACCGATTTTGTTTTGCAATCCCGAAGGGATGAAAAGATTATAGCTCAATGCAAACCAAAAGTCAATTAAACCCCGAAGGGGTGATATGTTTAATCTATCCATTCAAATAAATATTTTTCATTGTATTCAATTTCAAATTTTTGAAGAAAATCAAGATATTCTTCTTTGAATGTTTTCTTCCTGTGATGTTCTTCCTGATTGGCAATGTATTGATACACATTTTCAATTTGCGAATGAGCATAAGAGAATGCTCCGTATCCTTCTTGCCAAGAGAATTTCCCTTTTATGAATTTTTGTTCGTTTATGAAATTGGAAGAATTGTTTTTAATGTCTCTCACTAAATCGGAGATGCTCATTGCTGGCTTTAAACCCACAAATACGTGAACGTGGTCTGCGACACCATTAACGATAATTGGTTTTTGATTTTTGCCTTTGATAATCCCTGCAATGTATTTGAACACTTCATCACGCCAAGGTTTTTGCAATAAATTTTCTCTGCCTTTTACAGCAAAAACGTATTGGATATAAATTTGTGAAAATGTGCCTGCCATAATTTATGAATTTAACCCAGAAGGGTTGTAAGAATTGTTGAAAATTAGATTCTTGCGGTTTACAAACCCCGAAGGGGTAACAAGATTATAGCATCGGGTATCGAATTGGTATCCCAACCCCGAAGGGGTGGCATATATTGCACCCCTTTGGGGTTTTATTATTGGCGGTGTGTTCATCTTTATAATCATATTATCTATAATCATAACACCCCTTCGGGGTTGGTTCGTGTGTGGTTAATCTTGTTTTCTATAATCTTATCATCCCTTCGGGATTTTTCTGTTTTTGGTTCGGCAGGCTCACCATCACCCAACTCCCCCGCAAATGCCTTTTGCAAGATTGATTTTTTCAGTTCTTCCAAATCATCAATTTTCTTTTGATACACCGCTTCCAACTTTTGTGTTTCGGCTCTCAGGGCATCTAATTGGCGGACGATGGTTTGTTGGTCTTTGAGTGGCGGAAATGCAAAATCAAATTCTAACACCTGGTTCATATTTGCTCTTGGCATTCTTGCACCTGTCCAAGTCGCATCAATTTTCTTAACGGTTGAACCTGCGATAAGCCAATAGAATAAAAACTCTTTCGCAATTTGCCTTCCAACTTTGATTGGAAATATTTCAGTTGAACAATGACCTTCAAAATCTGGCAACAAAACTTTATTCAAATACGGTCTTAATCTTCCGTAAAGAACGTGCTGCTCATTAAAATAGAAAGTTGAACTCTTAACTATTTGTGGTTCTAAACTTCCAATAAATCTACCCGAATTTGATTCAATATGTTCTAAACCAACATAAGGCAATCCTTTGTGAATGTTTTGATTTTTATCGTATGAAATAACTTCCCCCAACTTCTTTTCTTCCCAACCATCACCTTTTTTCTCAAACACCCCCTGCAAATAACTTTCAAAAAGTTCTTTGGCGTTTTTGAGGTTTTGTTCGGCATTGGCTTTTGCCTTGGCTATGGCGGCAAAGGCTTCATCTAATATGGAAACAATGTGTTTTTGTTCGGGGAGAGGAGGAAGGGGGATTGTAAATTTTCTTACAGTTCCAACATTTAGATTTCCAACACCTGAACCGCTAATACTTGCTTTTGCAAGGTTTTTAACTCCTTCCGAATTTAAATAGTGTTTTAAATAGTAATTATTGAGTTTTGATTTTTCAACTTTAATTAAAGTCAAACTAACGAAAACACTAAACTCATAATCATCTTCAATAACAGCGGCTTCACCATAACTTCCAACTCTTGTGTAAAGTAAATCACCTTTTACTGGTTTGTTGTTTTTGGTCAGTTCTTTATGCGTTTCTTCTGTAATGCAATTGTATCCACTCCAAATAATCTGTCCATCTTTTACATTTTTTGCAGATAAAAACGGGACACCTTCATCAACATAGTTTGGTCTTGCAGCAACACCGCAAGTAATAAGCTCACATACATCATCAAGATATTTTACTTCCCAATTCTTCATATCAGTTCCAAAATTGAGTTAAGGATTTCGGCACTTTCTTCGTCCAATGCTTTGATTTCTTCCAAAATGGCTTGCGGCTGGCGTAGCGTTACTTCTTCTTTTTTGTTCGGGTTTTTTACGCTCAAATCAAAAGTGCTTTGGTCAATGTCTTTTACATTTACCGTCCAAGAGTTTTCGCTATCGGCAAATGTTTTTTGTAGTTCTACAAATTCTGTCAAGTCGTTTTCATTGAGTGGGTTGGTCTTGCCCAAATTGCGGTCGAGGTTCAATTGGTAAAACCAAACCTTTTGTGTGGCTTTGCCTTTTTCAAAAAACAGCACCACGGTTTTTACCCCTGCACCGGTAAAGGTGCCACCGGGCAAATCCAACACGGTGTGCAGGTTGCAGTTTTCTAACAAGGTTTTGCGTATGGCTACGGTGGCATTGTCGGTATTGCTCAAAAAAGTGTTTTTTATAACTACACCTGCCTTGCCACCTGCTTTCAATATTTTAATGAAGTGCTGCAAAAAGAGGGAAGCGGTTTCGCCTGTTTTAATCGGGAAGTTTTGTTGCACTTCGGCACGTTCCTTTCCACCAAAAGGCGGATTGGCAAGCACCACATCATAACGGTCTTTTTCCTGTATGTCGGCAAGGTTTTCAGCAAGCGTGTTGGTGTGTATGATGTTGGGAGCTTCCACACCGTGCAAAATCATATTCATAATGCCAATGATATACGCCAATGATTTTTTCTCTTTGCCGTAAAAGGTGCGTTTTTGCAAAGTCTCCCATTCTTTGGTAGAAAGGCCGGACCCTGAGCTTGTCGAAGGGCCTGATTTCAGATAGTCGAATGCTTCGCACAAGAAACCCGCTGAACCCACCGCACCGTCATAAATTTTGTCGCCAATTTTTGGGTCAACCACTTTTACAATGGTCGTAATGAGCGGTCGGGGCGTGTAGTATTCGCCACCGTTTCGCCCTGCATTGCCCATATTTTTGATTTTGTCTTCATACAGATGGCTCATTTCGTGCTTCTCTGCATGAGTACGAAAACGCAATTCGTCAATACGATTAATCACTTCTCGCAAATTGTAGCCGCTTTGTATACGGTTTTTTAGTTCACTGAAAATCTCGCCAATCTTGTATTCAATGGTGTCGGCATTCTCGGCAGACAGTTTGAATTTTTTGAGGTAGGGGAAAAGTTTACCGTTTACAAAGTCCAAAAGGTCATCACCTGTCAGGGCATTGTGGTCCACTTCGACACGCTCAGTACCCGCCCTTTTTATTTTGGGAGCAGCCCAAACACTCCATTGATATTCCTGGTCAATAATGGGTGTATAGCTTTTTCCTGTGAGTTCGGCAGAAGTGGCACGGTCACGTTCCAAGTCGTCTAAGTATTTCAGGAATAATACCCAAGAGGTCTGTTCGACATAATCCAATTCACTTCCGCAACCCGCATCTTTGTGAAGTATGTCGTCTATATTTTTAAAAGTCTGTTCAAACATTTGTTTTCTTTATTTCAATTCGTTCGTTTCTCATTCATTTCGGTCGAGCGTTGGCAAAAACCAAATGTGCTATTAGTGCGGTCAGCTTTTCAGCATGCCACCCAACTTCAATTACCATTGATAAACATATCATTTATCCTCCAATTTCGCCCGTTTTATTTACACTGCTGAACCTGTTCAGTGCCTGTTTTCCAAGCCAATAAACAAAAAAGCCCCACGCTGGAGGCGCAGGGCTTTACCATGTTGCTTGTTTTAATGTGTTATTGAACGTACACCTTTTCAACCATCACTTGGCCATTCATGGTGAGGGAAGCGATGTAAACTCCGGCTGAAAGCCCCTCGGTTGGGAATTTCACAGAGGTGCTTTGATTGGCGCTTAATGCGTAAATCTTTTCGCCCAACAGGTTGTAAATCTCTAACGATTCAACCACTGCGTTGCCAACAAACTCAAATTCGTTTGACCGTGTAATGATCTCTAACGAAGGTTCCTCTACAGGCGCGATGCTGAGTGGTGGAAATGGATCGCCAACGAAGCAATCATCAACGTTTACTGTAATGGTTTCAGAAGCTTCGCATCCATTGGCATTCACCCCTCTAATGGCAATGACGTTTGGACCAACAACGGTTGGAGAAACGGTTAATGTGTCGCGTGTAGTTGTCAATGAAGAGTTCGGAAATTGCCACGTATACGAAATGCACGCTGGACAATTAACGGTAATGAAATCGGTCTCATCCAAACAAATGGGCGCTCCATTCGATGATTGCGTGGCATTGATGGATGGTAATTCGAGCACTTCAACAAGAATATCAACCGAAGATTCACATCCTTGCCTATTCACATCAACGGTGTAGGTGGTTGTAACCGTTGGGAAAACCCTCACAATTTTTGCTGTTGGATTGTCTACTGTATTGCTCGGAGTCCAGTTAATCAGTGTTGCAGAAGTTATTAGCTCAATATCTACCGTATCACCAAAGCAAATAATACTGTCTTCGCGCTCAACTGTAATAAACGGAATAGTAGTGCTCACACCCAATTGATAGGTAGCAGAAGCCGAGCATCCGTTTGAGTCTATCACTTGAAGTGTATAATTGGTTGATGAGATGGGCGA
The DNA here is from genome assembly GCA_018401875.1 of Salibacteraceae bacterium. Classification (GTDB taxonomy): domain Bacteria; phylum Bacteroidota; class Bacteroidia; order Flavobacteriales_G; family Salibacteraceae; genus SHAN690. The sequence continues at coordinate 196,032 of JAGYJZ010000004.1, read as the reverse complement.
AGCGGTAACGACTGCCGCAAACGGATCGTTTAATGAACCAACGGGCGACCATTCATACGAAGCCGCTGTGGGAGCAGCCGCTGTTAGTGTAGCACTGTTTCCTTGGCAAATAGAATTACCTGAGGCAGCAGCAGAGCTCAAAATACTCACTGATGGTGCTGCCAACACATCTATTGTAATGCTGTCAGAAGCCATACATCCATTGCTGTCGGTTACCATCAAGTGGTAAGTTGTCAATTGGGTTGGTGAAGCAAATACCGTATCCGTAGAGTCGTTACTCAACGATGCAGCGGGTGTCCACAGGTAAGAACTCAATCCGGAAACTGCCGCAAGTTCGGTGCTTGAACCTTCGCAGATAACGCCCCCTGCGCTCGAAGAAATTGCAGCAGATGGAAGTGCGTTTACTGTAATTGTTACAGAAACCGTATCGGTATCAACGGGAAAAATAGTGTAACCAAGGACCGTAATGGAATAAATACCTGGCGTTGTAGTCGAAAAGTTTACCGAATCGCCTGTAACTGCATCCAATTTTGTGGAATCACTCCATCCATAGAGCGTCATTCCGCTCGCTTGTAACCATGTGGTATCTCCCGCACATATCTCGGAGTTTTCAACGGTTACCGATAGTTGAGCAAAGGAAGTAGCGCCAATAAGTAAAGCAATAATTAGAGTATATATTCTAGCCATAGTTAGGATTTTAACGTAAACTCGCAAATCTACCTGATAATCTAATACACACCAAAACCAAATACTCATTCAATCCTACTAAACCCTAATTGTACCATGGAAATCAATGCACTGAGTGATGAATACTTCATGAAAATGGCCTATCAAGAAGCAGAGTTGGCGTTCGAAAAAGGAGAAGTGCCCGTGGGTGCGGTGGTCGTTTCAAGAGGAAAAATCATCGCTCGGGCACACAATTTAACGGAGCAACTGAATGATGTAACCGCTCATGCTGAGATGCAAGCCATTACTTCAGCCGCCAATCATCTTGGAGGCAAATACCTGAACAAGTGTACGTTGTACGTGACCTTAGAACCCTGTGGAATGTGCGCTGGAGCGTTGTACTGGTCGCAGATAGGTAAGATTGTATTTGGGGCTCGCGATGAAAAGCGCGGTTTTCACAGCATCAACCCTCGCATGACGCATCCTAAGACCGAAGTTGAGTCTGGAATAATGGCCAGCGAATGTGCAGAAATCATCCAACGATTCTTTCAAATGCGCAGAAATAGCTGAGCAATTGTTAATCCGTTGAACCGTTTGATGGACAAGTTGTTAATTTTGAATCAAAATAAAGTAATATGTATCCTGAAGAAATAGTAGCTCCAATGAAATCAGAACTCACTGAAGTGGGATTTGATGAGCTTTTAACTGCTGACGCAGTAGATAATTTAATGAACAATATGAGCGGCACGGCTCTAATCATGGTGAATAGTGTGTGTGGTTGCGCTGCTGCGAATGCTCGTCCTGCAGTGCGCATGGCGATTGAAAACGACAAAAAACCATCGCAGCTAGCTACTGTATTTGCTGGTGTTGATCAAGAAGCGGTGGCACAAGCGAGAAAATATTTCTTGCCGTATCCTCCTTCTTCACCGTCAATCGGCTTAATGAAAGATGGAAAATTGGTTCATTTTATCGAGCGTCATCACATTGAAGGCCGACCGGCAGAATTGATCGCTGAAAACCTCAAGGCAGCGTTTGACGAATACTGCTAAGTATAAACCACATAAATTGTTGAAGCCCTCTTTTCTAAAGAAAGGGGGCTTTTTCGTTTACCTTCCTTTGAATATCCAATAGGATGGATCCAAAAGGTCTGTGCCTTTCCAAAGTTGGAACTCGAATTCTGTTTTTCCTTTGTCGGAAATAATCACACCAATCTCTTCCTTGGTTTTTACCTTGTCTCCGGTATTGACGAAGGTTTCTTTCAGGTTGGTATAAATGGAAATGTACTCTCCGTGCCTTACCATCACCACTTTTCCCGCTCCAGGGAGGATGATGATCTTAGACACTTCGCCATCAAACACTGCGCGTGCTCTGCTATTGCCTGTGGTAGAAATGGTAACTCCGTTATTCTTCACCGTAATGCCCTTTAAAAAGGCGTGCGGCTGCTCTCCGAAGTAAGCGGTAATCTCTCCTTTATCGACTGGCCACGGAAGCTTGCCCTTGTTTGCCACAAAATTATTTCCCAATTCTCGGGCTTCTGGCGTTAGATTGTAAGTCGATCCCGTGGTTCCGGCTGCTTCGTTTCGTGCGGCAATTTCGCGCTCGATGGCTTTCTTGATCAGGTTCTTCAACTCATTTGCGGCTTTCTCTGCTGCTGCGAGTTCCTTTTTGTATTGAACTTCTTTAGTCGAGAGCTTTTTTAATTCGCTCTCTTTTTCTTGGCGCTCTCTGTTGAGGGTAAGTTTCTCCTGGTTTTGGCTGTTCAGCACCGCGTTTTTTTCTTTCCGCTGTTCTTCAAGAACCATTCGCTTGTGCTCTAAACTACTCTGCGTCAAAATAATGGCCTCTGCCTGACGCTTTCTGTAATCACTCAGTTGCTGAAGGTATTTCAGTCGTCTAAACGCTTGACCGAAGTCTTCACTGGCAAAAATGTACATGATTTTTCCGCTGGCGTTGCGCGTTTTATACGCCTGAACCACCATTTTGGCGTATTCCTCTTTGAGCTGCGTTATGTCTTTTTGAAGCGCCACAACCAAGTCTTCATTTTCTTTGATTTTCTGATCAATCAATTGAATTTCGTCCTTGATGGAGGTGATTAACTCTTCGCGCTGCGTGATTTTTTTATTGAGCAGCACTATTTTGGTGGTTGAGCTCTTGCTGTCTTGTTCGATCTGTTTGAGCAGTTTCTCCTTGTAGCTGATGTCTTCGCGCAGCTTTTGTTGTTTTCGCTTTAGCTCATCGCTGGTCTGCCCCATGCCTGAAAAGGCAAAGACTAGAATGAGGAGTATGCTAAGGGACCAGTGGTTCATATTTTTCCGGAATGGTAAAGGAAAGGCTTACTTTCTTATCCGGAGTGACTTTCATTGCCGATGTTTTCACCTCGGCTTGTTCATTGGCTGAAATGGCGATGTAAGAAACCTTTTTAGGAAAATACGAATTGCATGTTTTTTCATACTCAGCAAAGGTTGCAGTGATGCTTCTGTCTGAATCAAAATCGGCAATGACGGTCTTGTGAATCCTAAAATTGTCTGGCTTTACCCACACACTGATTCCTAAATCTGTGTCTTTTTTCTCTTCGTCTCTGCGCATTGCACGCCTAAGTTGTCCCTTTCTCAACACACTCAAATAATAGTTGCCATCGTTCCTCGAGCTTTTGATCTTATCATCTTCTGATTCAATGTTCAGAATATCAATGCTATTTGCAAGGATCAACGCCTGCACCATTTTAAAGTTAGCCTCTACCTCAAAGCGCTCAGAGATGTAATCATACTTCCCAATATAGTATTGATTGTTTTTCCTGTCCATGAACTTCACGCTGTCTGGCGTGAATAAAAATCGCGCCACTTCCACCGCATAATAGGTGGCAGAAACCCAAATCGCGCTGTCTTGTTTCATGCGCACATACATCTTGAAACTGTCGTCAATTTTCGATGTTTTCAATTCAACATCATACTTGATGCTCAGCCAGTCGCATTTAATTTCATTGTCGCTCATCAAAGCCAAAAGCTCATCGGTCTTCCTGTTCGGAACATTGTTATCGGCCAAAGTTTCTTTATTGCCCTTACACGAAGCAAAACCCAGCAGCACGGTGGCAATGAAAATATAGGCTATGCTTTTAGTCAACGAGCGTCTTGGTATTAATCTTTTCTTGCAGTCGTGGATTTTCACTTCCCAATGTTTCGGCTTGTTTCCAATGTTCTACCGCTTCATCGGTTCGCCCTAATTTAAACAACACGTCTCCATAATGTTCATGCACTTCCGCAGAATTATTTCCACCGAGTTCTAGAGCGCTCTCTAAATGCTGTGCGGCCAAGTCAAACTCATTAAGCTTAAACAATATCCAGCCGTAGGTGTCGAGGTAAGAGGGGTTTGCCGGTTCCATTTCTAAGGCTTTGGCAGACATCTCTTTGGCAATTTCCAACCGTTCTTCGCGCAATGACAGAAAATAGCTGTAGTTGTTCAATACATAAGCATTTTCAGGATTGTAGCTCAACGAGGCATCATAAGCGCTATCTGATGACGCATTTTTTTCTAATTCGTGGTAGGCATCGCCTAAACTCGCCAGAATTTGAGCAGACAAAAAGTTGTTTCCGATAACGAGTTCAGCGCCTCTTTTTAGGCTTTTTACAGCTTCTTCAAATTGTTTTTGCTGATTGTGTGCGATTCCGTTGAACAGATAAACCGTTGGCTGCGCAGGAAAATACTCCATGGCTTTTTCACTGTCCTCAATGAGGGCCACATTATCATTCAACTCTTCGTCAATAAACAAAATTTGGTTCCATATAGCAAAACGAGATGGGTCAATAGCTACTGCTTTTCTGTATTGCTCAACCGCTGCGCTTCTCTGCCCATCTAAATTGAGATAGTCGCCATACACCGAATAGCTTTTTGCTTCTTCAGGGTGGGTATTCACCACTGAAATACACAATTCAAGCGCTTGTTTGCGCACATTTTCGTTCCGCTCGGCCTCATTAAACATCTTCAAAAGCACACTTACTTTGGTATCGATGTCGAGGTTTGGGTTTTCGTATGCCTTTTTTAAGAACGTGTAAGACGAATCTTTTTTGCCTGCCCGGTCATAAAACTCGGCCAAGGATAATTGGATGTAAGGATTGGTAGGCTCTGCGGCATAGGCTTTTTCATAAACCAAAATGGCCTTTTCAATTTTACCTTGTGCCTTGTAGAGCTCTGCCAGCATACCATACAGCTGGTTGTCGCCAGTGTAAACACCGAGTAGTTTCTCAATTTCATTGGCCGCATCATCGTATTTGCCTGCGTTGATGTAATACTGATACTTTCTTCTGGCTATGTCATGGCTAGGACCCGTTTTTGCCTCAATTTTATCGAATTCTTTCAGCGCCTTTTTCGCATTTCCGGCTTGCAGCATCGTGCTCGCGTAATCCATCTGCAACTGCAGGTCTTGTGGATATCGCTCGGTCATTTTCGCGTAAATCTTCGATGCTTCTGAATACTTTGCTTGCGCGATCAAGGTCTGCGCCCAGCTTAGCCAATACCACTTATTTGAGCCATCCAATGCTGTGGCTTTCTCAAAATTACGTTCAGCCTCAGGCAGCATTTCCATCTCCAGATGAATCTTCCCAATGTTAAAAAACACCGCATCGTTGTCAGGATCAATGGTCAAACATTCTTGAAATAACCTGGTCGCTTCTTCTAAATTACCCAGCACATGGGCTCTTTCAGCGTCTAAAAACAACGTGGTCAATCGAACGTGTTGATCTTCGGTGAGGCCTTTGTTCTTCTGCGCAAATAGTGGTGTACTAAAGCACTGCAGAAGAAATACTGCAATTACCAAGCGGTATGAAATGGCATTTATCACTCGCCCTAATTCATCGTTGAGTAATCGCCCATGCTGAGGTCTAAGGCATTTAAATCAATGGTGGTGTGCATGCCAATCAGCGAGTTCTCGATGGTAGCATTGTTGATTGAACTGTGTGATCGAACAATGCTATTGCTCACCCGTGTGTTCTTAATCACCGTTTCTTTTCCGATGCTGACGTAAGGGCCTACCACCGAATTTTCAATGATCACTCCATCTGAAACCTGCACCGGTTGGATCAACACAGAGTTTTCAATCTTAGCAGATGCAGACACCATATTTAGGTCTTTCTCAAACTCGAGGACCATCTTGTTGGTGTCAACCGTAGCGTTTTTATTACCGCAATCCATCCAATGGTCAACGGTGCCCGGGCGAAACACTACGCCTTGCTGCTTCATGTTTTCAAGGGCATCAGTCAATTGGTATTCACCGCCTTTCACCACATTGTTGTCCATCAAATACTTCAATTCTCTTTTCAAGTGATCTCCATCCTTGAAAAAGTAAATCCCGATAATCGCTAGATCACTTACAAAGTCTTTAGGCTTCTCTACAAAATCAGTGATTGCGCCAACTTCATTTACTTTAACTACACCGAATTGGCTTGGATCCTCGATTTGCTTCACCCAAATGGTGCCGTCTTGTGTTGAGTCAATCTTAAAATCTGCTCGAAACAGTGTGTCGGCAAACGCCACAATCACTGGTCCTGATAAAGATGGTTCAGCGCAATAAATGGCATGACCCGTGCCCAACGCCACGTCTTGGTAATAGATTTTTCCCTTCGCTCCGAGGCTCGATGCGATGTCGAGCAATTCCGCCTCAACGGCATCTCCGAAGTCGCCAATGATGAACCCAATTTCGTTGATCGGCTCGTCACACATGGCTGCGATGTCTTCTACAAGTCGCTGCACAATTGGTTTCCCTCCCACTGGAATAAGTGGTTTCGGTGTCATTAGGGTGTGAGGTCGCATGCGCTTTCCCTGCCCTGCCATTGGAATAATCAAATTCATCGGTATCAAGTCTTTGAGCCGCAAAAATGCGAAAAGCATTAGAGGTCGAGCCGCATCTTATGAGAATAAGGGTTAATTAATGTTTAACTATGCTTTACCAGTACTTCCAAAGCCGCCTTTTCCACGTTCGCTTGTAGGAAGTTCTGCCACTTCTTGCCAGGTCACCGTTTCGTATTTGGCGATGACCATTTGAGCGATACGCGCTCCGTCTTGGACTTCAAATGTTTGATCAGAGTGGTTGATTAAAATTACTCCTACATCTCCACGATAGTCTGCATCAATCGTTCCTGGTGAATTCAACACCGTAACACCTGACTTATACGCCAATCCTGACCGAGGACGCACTTGGGCTTCATAACCTGCGGGCAAGGCGATGTGTAATCCTGTCGGAATCAACGCCCGTTCACCTGGTTTCAATACGATGGATGATTCTGGTAAATACGCCCTTAAATCCATGCCTGCCGAAAGCACAGTGGCAAAACTGGGTAAGGCATGATGACTATTATTGACGATTTCTATCTGCAATGGCATCTATTCTGTTTTTATAAAATTCGAAATAAGCTATTACGCCTGCAAAAAGCACAATCATAGCAATGCGAACTGCGTTTGCGAGAAGCGTATTTTCATAATCAAATCCCGCATCCAACCCAAAAAGCACTAAAGCGAGGATAAAATAGCCCGATAGCTTACCGATGTTGTACGGCACTTGAAAATGTTTTTGCCCGAAGTAATAGCTAATGGCTGCCATGCTAAAATAGCACACTAACGTGGCATAAGCCGAACCCCTGAACCCAAATACTGGGATCAATAAAAAGTTGAGCGCCACGGTGATGATCGCGCCTGTAATTGCAATGTATGACCCAAACATGGTTTTATCGGTAAGTTTATACCACACGCTTAGGTTGAAGTAAACGCCCAAAAATACGTTGGCCAACAGCAGCAAAGGCACGATGTCGAGGCCAACCCAATACGCCTCGTTGGGGATAAAGTATTTGAATACATCAATGAATAAGGTCACCACCAAAAAGATGAGCATCACAAAAGCAAAAAACACGTGCAACATGCGTGCGTAGGTCTTGCGCGAGTCAGAGTGTTTTGCGTGGTCAAAGAAAAACGGTTCGGCCGCGTAGCGATAGGCTTGAATGCACAACGTAATCACGATCGATAGCTTATAGCACGCCCCATAAATACCCAATTGAGTCATGGTTTGCAATTCGCCCAAGTGGTCAAAGAGCATCCATTTCAGCATTGCTCGATCGAGGGTTTCGTTGACAATCCCGGCTAAACCAGCAATAAGGAGCGGCATTGCGTAGAGCATCATTTTCTTCCAAAGCACACGGTCAAAATCAAATTTCAACTTAAACAGCTGAGGCGAAACCATCAAAAACCGAACTGCACTGGCGATCAGATTGGCGATGAACACGTATCCAACGCCTGTCTCTGGATTATAAAAGGTAGATACCAACCAATTGATTTCACCGGCTTGATATTTTGGCAAACAATAAGCAAGAAAAAAGAGGTTCAACCCGATGTTGACCCCGATAAATACAAAGTTGATTACCGCAAATTTGACGGGTTTATTCTCAGCCCTTAATTTAGCCAGCGGTATGGCAATGAGGGCGTCAAGACCAACGATAATTCCGAACCAAGAGATGTATTCTTTGTCGTTGGGATAGCCTAAAAACTCCGCTATTGGCTGCGCAAAAATTGATACGCCCACAATAAAAACAAACGAACTAACGAGCAACGACCACAGCGCGGTGGAATACACCTTATCAGGATTTTCTTTTACTTGGGTGAAGTAGCGAAAAAACGCTGTTTCCATTCCGTAGGTGAGCAACACTACTAAAAATGCTACATAGGCATACATTTCTGTGATGATCCCGTATTGCTCGGGTTGAAAAACCATTTTACTGGTATACAGCGGAGTAAGCAGGTAATTTAAAAACCTACCCAAAATGCTGCTCAGCCCATAAATGGCTGTTTGACCAACAAGTTTTCTTAACGGTGATGCCATGTGTTGCTACAAAGAAACGTCCCAATCTGAGGAGATTTCTGCGGCTTTGTTAAAGATTTCAACTTCGCATTCTTTGCTTACAAATAGCGCCATCAAAATACCTGAAGCAAATTAAGGTGAGAAAAACAAGACCTTCGCGATAGATGAAGTGGCCTGTTAAACAGAAAATAGTTGTGTTGTCAGTGGTGATACTGATCACAGGATTGTTGCAAATCGCTTTTACTTGGTCACAATATGGAGATGATTCATACGCAGGACAAGGTGCAATAAAAGGTGATGGTCGCGGATATTACGACTATTTAACCTCCATTTTTATCGATCATGATTTAGACCAACAAGCCGCAAATGGCCGAACGATTGTGGCTTCTGAGGGCAGGCCTGTAAATAAATACTACAGCGGCACCGCCCTGCTCATGTTGCCGTTTTTCTTGATTGCGTTTGTCGTCACTTCGATCACAAATGATTCAATAAACGGACTTGAGCTGCCTTTTCAAATCAGCATGGGGATTTCCGCGCTGTTCTACCTTTTGGCTGGGCTATTGTTTGTGTTTAAAATTTTGTCGCTTTATAAAGTTCAGCCGTTGGTTCAATCCTTAATGGTGATCGTTTTGGCCCTAGGTACAAACATGCTTTACTATACCTCACAAGAGGTCACCAATGCTCATGTTTACTCATTTTTTACCATCGCGGCTTTTTCCTTTTTCACGATGCGTTATTTTCTAGATCCTAATTTCAACGATCTTTTGTGGGCATCTTTGTTTTTCGGACTCACCGTATTGATTCGTCCTGTAGATGGCTTGATCTTGTTTTCGGTTCCTTTTCTTTCCGGCTCAATAAAAGGATTGCGCAGTGGTTTAAACTATCTTTTAAACAACGCAGGAAGGTCAATTTTATGTGTCGTTTTGATTATAGGCATCGCAGGTATTCAACTGTTGCTTTATAAAATTCAAACTGGTTACTGGTTGGTGTGGAGTTATACCCATGAAGGCTTCTACTTTTCGAATCCCGCATTTTTTGAGTTTTTAGTAGGATTTAAGCGCGGCTGGATTGTTTATTCCCCACTTTTCTTACTGCTGATTCCTGGCCTCATCGTGCTTTATAAAAAAGATGCATTTTCTTTTTGGAACTATTCACTTTTCTTCCTGCTCACGGTGTATGTGCTAAGTGCGTGGTGGTCTTGGCACTACGGTGGGTCGTTTGGGTCGCGGCCAATGATTGACTTTTACGCTATCATTATAATTCCTATTTCACTGCTGGTGAACGTGTTGGACACAAATATTAAACGTGTTTTTGCTTATGCATTTCTCGTTTTTTGCATGGTGTTAAACGCTTTTCAGAGCTATCAAGCCTATGCGCAAATCTTGCCGATGTGGAATATGGACTCAGCTCGTTACATCTGGGTGTTCGGAAAAATCGGTTCGGAACATACTTCGCAATTGGGAGGTAGAAACGACATTATGCCATACCATCGTTCTTCTCAAATCATATATTCAGGCAATTGGAATGGAGCCAATGACGGACATTGGAATGTTCATCACGTTGATCAATCAGAAGAAGCGATGGCATTTATTCTCAATGAAGAAGTAGAGTACAATGGTGTTTATAAATACCGATTTTCAGAATCTGTCAACGACCGCATATTTATTGAATACCAGCTCGAGCGAATAGAATTCACCCAAAATGCAGCTACCGAGTCGTATATCGTTATTGACGTAAAGGACAGTCTAGACAGACGAAAGCACTACGATGCTTTTCGAATCAATGATCGACCAGATTTGGAAATAAATCAATGGAAAGAGTGGAAGTATAGCTATGACCTTGCTGTGCCAATTGAGAAAAACGATAGACTTACCATCTACCTGTGGAACAAAGGTTTAGGGCGCTTCAATGTGCGGAACCCAAGCATCACGCTCAAGAGGATGTTATAAGCGTCTATTTTCCTTTAAACTCAGGTTTTCTTTTTTCGAGAAAAGCGGTGGTTCCCTCTTTAAAATCTTCTGACCCAAATGCTTCGCCAAAAAGATGAATTTCATGCTCATAGCCCTCTAAACCACCTTCGTCACCAGCATTTACTGCTTGTATAGCGTATCCGATGGCTGTAGGAGAGTTCTTCACGATTTTTGAAGCAATGTTATGTGCCTTCTGTAAGAGTTCATCCAACGGCACCATGTGGTTCACTAAACCATGATTCAGGGCAGTATTGGCATCGATCATTTGTGCCGTAGTAATCATTTCAAAGGCTCTTCCTTTTCCCACAAGTTTCGTCAAGCGTTGCGTTCCTCCATATCCTGGAATCACACCCAACGACACTTCTGGTAGTCCCATTCGTGCATTTTCTGATGCAATGCGAATGTGGCAACTCATTGCGAGCTCAAGCCCACCACCGAGGGCAAAACCATTGATCGCAGCGATTACAGGTGTGTTCATTTCCTCAATCATACTGAACAGTTTCTTATGCCCACTCGCACTCAACTCTCGCCCATTTTTAACACTGAAACCAGCAAACTCGCTTATATCTGCTCCAGCAACAAAGGCCTTTTGTCCTTCACCCGTGAGGATAATGCAGCGCACAGATTCATCGTGATTTAGTTGCGTCAAGCACTTGCTCAATTGATCAATTACCTCAATATTAAGGGCGTTGAGCTTGTCTGGCCGGTTGATCGTAACGATTGCAATAAAATCCTTGCTTGAAACTTTTAGATGGGCGTAATTCATGAGTGCTGTTTTTTGCAAAATTAAATGTTGCGTGCGGGTGTTCTCGGTTTTTCAACGAATTTTAAATCACGCGTGGCAGGGCGATCGTAAACTGTGTGCCTTCACTTAGACTGCTCTCAAAAGTGATGCTTCCTCCGGCACTTTCAACGATTTGCTTACAGATCGAAAGTCCGAGACCTGTTCCGCTGCTCTTGGTAGTAAAATTCGGTCTGAATATTTTATCCTTTAAGTCTTCTTCTATGCCTGAACCATTATCGGTAATGGTTATAATGGTTGCATCACCTTCCTGTGCGAGGCCAATTTCCACCTTGGGTGATTCTGAATCTACAACAGCATGTTTGGCGTTCTTGATCAGGTTGTTAAGCACCCTGCCCAACTGCTCTGGATCGATAAACGCTTTTATGTCATTTTCAGGCAGGCGTGTTGTTAGCAAGAAAGGTACGTCAGAATACAATTCAACCACAGCGCCAATAGCCTCGCTTAATGAGGTCACCTCTGCTTTTGCTTGAGGCATTTTAGCAAAATCAGAAAACTCGCTCGCGATGTTGCTGAGCGATTCAATTTGTTGGATAATAGTGGTCATGGTTCGCTTGAATTTTTCGCGCCACGCTTGGTCATCGTAATTCGCTGTTGCCTGCAAATGCTGAACACTTAGCTTAATGGGCGTCAAAGGATTCTTTATCTCATGCGCCACTTGTCGAGCCATTTCGCGCCAGGCTGATTCACGCTCAGTTTTGGAGAGTTCTTGCCTACTCTCTTCCAGCTTTTCAAGCATCATATTGTAGGCATTCACCAATTTACCGATTTCATCATCCGACTTCCAATCAAACGGCTCATTGCGTTTGTTGAGATCTACATGCTGCATGCGATCACTGAGCTCAGTTAGATTGCTGGTAATCGATTTAGAAAGGTAAAACGTAAGACCGATTCCACCTAAAAGAATAAAGAGGTATACCACTCCTATCGAACCCAAAAAGCCCTCTAAATCTGATTGATTGACCGATGAATCTTGTATATATGGAAGGTTGAGAATGGCGATTCTTTCGCCTGAAGCGCTGTAAAGGTTGGTGTAATCAGACAAATACTTTCGATCTCCTTCTTCTTCTGGAATGATGATTCGATTCATCGTGGCCAGGTCAGCCATGGCTGATTCGGGCACCCGTTTATGGATGTATTCAGAATGCACTGAATCGGGTCTTGCAGCTACTAGAATCTCGCCCGAAGTATTAAAAACATTGATTTCTAGCTGATGCACGTTGGCCAGCCTGAAGACTTCCTCTTCAAACTCTTTGATCACCACATCCATATCTTCTTGCAGCTCTACTTCTTTTGAAAAGTAGTTCATCTCTGTTTTGATTGCCCGCTCTTTACGCTGTAAACGCTCTTCGTGGTATTCTTTATTCTGACTTGTGAAAAACCAAATCGTCACCATTCCAATGATCATCAATGAAGTGATCACCAGCGTTAGCATTGCAAGCGTTATACGCGTTCTTAATTTCACGTGATAAATGTAATTAAGAATACCGGTGCACTCAACGAAAAAGCCCCACGCGGTTAACGTGAGGCCTTTAATTGTTTATACCTTCTCGCTTAGTTGTTCAGCGCTTCAGCACCTCCCACGATTTCCAAAATCTCTTTGGTAATCGCTGCTTGTCTTGCTTTGTTGTATGTTAATTTCAACTCTTTAATGAGGTCTGTGGCGTTGTCTGTGGCCTTGTGCATCGCAGTCATACGCGCACCGTGCTCTGATGCTGTGCTGTCAAGCAAAGCTTTAAATAATTGGGTCTTGAGCGACTTTGGAATTAAGTCGCCAACGATTTCGCTTTTGTTCGGCTCAAAAATATAGTCGGCATCAACTCCTGTTCCGTCATTTTGTGGCGGAAGGACAGGAAGAAACTGTTCTGTTTTTACTTCTTGAACAGCTGCATTCTTGAAAGAGTTGTACACCAACATTACACGGTCAAACTGCCTTGCTTTGAACGCTCCCATAACTTTTAATGCGGCTTCAGCGGTTCGCTCATAGGTGAGGTCATCAAAAATCTCATTGGTATGGCGTGGAAGCAAGGTTCCTTTTATGAAATAATCTGTTTTTCGAAATGCCTCTTCTGCCTTTTTACCAAATGTCAGAATGGTGACATTCTTGGTTTTGTAATCGTCAGCGATAAGATGCTTAACCTGCTTTATAACCTGAGAGTTAAACGCTCCGCAAAGTCCTCTGTTTGAGCTTATGGCGATGATCAAGACGTTGTCATCTTTGTCATTTCGTCCATACACGTTTTCAGAAGTATCCAAGCCAGCGCTTACGCCCCTAAGAATTTCTTGGAGTTTCTCTGCATAAGGTCTCATCTGTGTAACAGCATCTTGTGCCTTGCGCAGTTTTGCTGCCGACACCATTTTCATCGCAGATGTAATCTGCTTTGTGCTGTTTACGGATGTAATTCTTACCCTTACCTCTTTTAAGTTAGGCATGGTTACTTATTTCTTTGTGTTATACTTCGCACTTAACTCTGCACACACTTTCGCTAATGTGTCAGTAATCTCATCGGTTAGTTTACCTGCTTTCAGAGCATCGAGCACATCTCTGTGCTTGCGGTCTAAAAAGTCGAGGTATTCTACTTCAAATTCTTTCACCTTGTTTACGGGCACGCTTCGAAGCAAGTTCTTTGTTCCGCAATAGATAATCGCAATTTGTTTCTCAACCGGCATCGGCTGATTTTCGTTTTGCTTCAAGATCTCAACGTTTCTTGACCCTTTGTCTAATACGCTCTTGGTGGCAGCGTCAAGGTCTGAACCGAACTTAGAAAACGCTTCAAGTTCGCGGTACTGCGCCTGGTCAAGCTTCAATGTGCCAGCCACTTTCTTCATTGACTTGATCTGTGCATTACCCCCAACACGCGATACGGAAATACCTACGTTAATCGCTGGTCTAACACCTGACAAGAATAAGTTTGCTTCAAGGAAAATCTGACCATCCGTAATCGAAATTACGTTGGTTGGAATGTAGGCAGAAACGTCACCTGCCTGAGTTTCAATAATTGGAAGTGCCGTAAGTGATCCACCGCCTTTCACCATTCCTTTCAATGACTCTGGGAGGTCGTTCATTTGAGCGGCAATCGTATCGTCATTGATCACTTTTGCAGCACGCTCTAACAAGCGCGAGTGAAGATAAAACACATCACCTGGATATGCTTCACGTCCTGGAGGTCTTCTCAAAAGAAGAGATACTTCACGGTAAGCAACCGCTTGTTTCGACAAATCATCATATACGATCAATGCTGGTCTTCCGGTGTCTCTAAAAAACTCACCAATCGCAGCACCTGCCATAGGCGCGTAAAACTGCATTGGAGAAGGATCAGAAGCGTTTGCAGCAACAACCGTAGTGTAGGCCATTGCGCCTGCGTCTTCGAAGCGCTTCACAATACCTGCAACTGTTGACGCTTTTTGAGCAGAAGCAACATAAATACAATAAACAGGCTCGCCTCTGTCGTAGAATTCTTTTTGGTTGATGATGGTATCAATCGCCACCGTAGTCTTTCCTGTTTGACGGTCGCCAATGATCAACTCTCGTTGTCCTCGTCCAATCGGAATCATTGCGTCAATCGCTTTAATTCCAGTTTGCAACGGCTCGGTTACTGGCTGACGGAAGATAACTCCCGGAGCTTTGCGCTCCAATGGCATTTCATACAGCTTACCTTCAACTGGACCTTTACCATCGATTGGCTGCCCAAGGGTGTTAACTACACGACCAACAATTCCTTCACCTACATTGATGGAAGCAATTTTCTTGGTGCGTTTAGCGATGTCGCCTTCTTTGATGTCGTTTGAATGGCCCAAAAGTACCGCACCAACGTTGTCTTCTTCGAGGTTTAGAGCGATGGCTTGAAGTCCGTTTTCGAACTCAATCAACTCTCCTGCTTGCACATTAGACAAGCCATAAATACGTGCGATTCCGTCTCCTACTTGGAGCACTGAACCTACTTCTTCTAGTTCTGCTTCGGTTTTAGCTCCTGAGAGTTGTTCTCTAAGAATTGCTGATACTTCTGCTGGTTTAATTTCAGGCATAACTTGATCTGATTAGATTGCTGAAAGCTAATTATTTGTGTGTTTCGTATTTTAATTCGTTCAATTTCCTTCTCAACGTAGCGTCAACGCGTTGATCGCCTACTTTGATTTTTAGGCCTCCTAAAACATGCGGGTCAACGTGTTGCACCAACTCGATGCTTTTACCCAAATTAGAAAGCGACTTTGTGATATCACTTATTTGCGATGCTGACAACGCTACTGCTGAAGTGACATCCACGATGACAAGACCTACGTGTTGATTGTAAAGCTCAGAAAATGACACCGCCACGGCTGGAATCAATCCTTCTCTGCCTTTTTTTGTGAGCAATTCCATAAACTGAAGCGTCAATTTTGACACCGCCTTTTCAAAAATTGACCCAAGCGCTTTGAGTTTTTGATCCGTTTTGATGATCGGTGATTGAAGGAGCAGATCTAATTCGTGGCTTTCGGCACAAATTTTTGCAATCACCTCCATATCCGCCTTTACTCGATCTAATTCGCCCCTTTCGATGGCTAATCCGATCAATGACTGAGCATACCTGGCTGCTGCCTTCGTTCCTTTCATTAGTTGAAGTTAATTTCGTTCAATGCTGTGGTCACTGTTGCGCTTTGCTTGTCTTTGTCAGACAACTTTTCGGTCAACAATTTTTCAGCAATTTGGAATGAAAAATCAGCTACTTGCGTTTTTAGCGCTGCAATGGCTTTTGACTTTTCGATTTTGATCTCTTCGCGCGCTGCGATCAATACTTTTTCAGCCTCTTCTTGGGCTTTGGTTTTTGCCTCTGCAATGATTTCGTTTTTCATTGCTTTTGCTTCCTTTAGCAATTGCTCGCGTTCGTCTCTTGCTTCTTGCAAAAGAGCACTGTTGCTGTTTTGCAACTTTTTCAACTCCTTGCGCGCTAATTCTGCTGACTCTAAGGCTTCTTCAATAGATTTCTCTCTGCGGTTTACAGCCATAAGCGTTGGTTTCCACGCGTACTTTCTCAGTAAGAAAAGTAGCACCAAAAACAAGAAGGTTTGCCAGAAAAACAAACCGACTGAAAATTCACTAATTAATTTTTCCACGAATCTTTGATTTCTTTGATTGATAAAATAAACAACAGTGACAGCCAACCGCTGCCACTGTTGAGGTTCTTAATTAAACTGCGAAAAGCGCAGCAAATCCAATACCTTCAATAAGAGCGGCAGCAATTAACATTGCCGTTTGGATTTTATTTGTAGCCTCTGGCTGACGAGCGATAGCTTCCATCGCTGAACCACCAATGTTACCAATACCGATACCGGCACCGATTACTACTAAACCTGCTCCCACAATTGCTGGAATTTCCATATTCAATATAAATTAAGAGTTAATAAGACTTTTATTGTTATTGATGTTCATCGTGTTCTTCAACTGCAAACCCAAAATAAAGGGCGGTCAACATGGTAAATATGTAAGCCTGAAGAAACGCAACAAGCAATTCAATGATCGATAAGAATAGGGTTAACCCTAAAAACGCACCTCGCGCAAACCAGTTGTTGAAAATAAACAACAACCCAACTAAGCTCATCAATACGATGTGACCTGCCGATATATTCGCATACAAACGAATCATCAATGCGAAAGGCTTGATGATGACCCCAAGTAGCTCAATCGGTGCTAAGATAATCTTCATTGGAACGGGCACTCCTGGCATCCAGAAAATGTGTTTCCAATAGTATCCTCTACCTGAGACCTGAGTGATGATAAACGTCATCAATGCCAAAGCAAATGTCACTGCGATATTGCCCGTAACGTTTATTCCAAGTGGCGTAAGGCCCGTGAGATTAATAAACCAAATGAACACAAACACGGTGAGCAAATAGCTCATGTATTTCTGGTAATGTTTTTCGCCAATGTTTGGAATGGCGATTTCGTCTCTTACAAACAAAACGAGTGGCTCTAAAAATTTACCCACTCCTCTTGGAATCGCGCTGTTCTTGTAACCGTCTCCGAGCGCCTTGAACAGAAAGAAAATAATGATCGAAACCACGATAACACTGAACACGCTTTTGGTGATCGAGAAATCCAATGGTTTAGCATTGGTAACGTGATGGTTTTCATCGTAGTTCAGCGTTCCATCAGCGTCTGTTTTATAGATGTGTTTGTGATACAGGGCGTAATAATTGCCGTTCACTTCAGCTACTTCTTCACCGTGGTGAAACTTCGAAGACATAAACATCTTCAAACCATCATCCCACAGAATTACCGGAAGCGGAAATCCGTAATGTGTTCCTGTCGATTCATCGGTAAGCAAATGAAAATCGTGAGCATCTTGCAAGTGATGAAGAATATCTTGCTTGATCTCAGCCCTGATGTTGGTGCTATCCGCTGCTTTTTCAGTATCCTCAGACTTAACTGTAAATGGATTGAAAATCAGAGCAAAAAGTACAAATAAAAAGACAATTTTTAATCGCATACTCCTTGATGAATAAGGGGTTTTAAAATTGGCTGCAAGAGTACGCATTATAGTTAGAATCTAAAAGAGAAAAAGCAATTGAATTTGGGTTGGTTATCCGCCCTTCCGTTTAATCTTGCTTATTAAGGAATCGAATTAGGTACCAAACCTCTGCTATCACTGTGATTGCGTAAGGAATAAAGAATAAAACAAAGGTTGCTTTTTTACTGGCTTCATTCTCGTGAAGCTCGGGGTAGAAGACCACGAAAAACACGGCAAATTTCACCAAACTACCTCCCATGAACACAAAGCCTAAAACTTCGCCCTTTTTCTTAGAAAGATAAATCAGGGTTGAAACGATAATTACGCCCATCGCGTAATTCATGATGTAAAACGGCACTAAGGTCAAAAATTCGGTTGGTTTTCCGGCTGCATTAAGTGCTGTCCATTGAACCAACATTGATGCGGCCAAAAGCAGAAATAAAATTCCACTGTATCGCAGTGCTGAAATCACGTTCAATCTTTTTTACTGTTGAGTTGACGGTTTACGTTGAAGATAGCAATGCCTGTGGCCAGCAAGGTAAGCAGTAGCGTATAGATTCTTTTTTGACTAATAGGATAGGTATCATCCAGGTATTTACCCAAATAAGCCCCTAGAAAAACAGTAATTGCGAGTTGAAGTCCGATACCGGATACTTCTACAATTTTTTTAAGCTGTTTTTTCGGCAAGTTGCTCTTGTTCCTTTTGAGAAATTTCTTTCACGACACCTCCCATACTGCAGCTTCCGCTGAATACTGCTCCTGGTTCGATGGCTAATTTTCCTGTTGTAATTTCTCCTTGAAGTTTTGCTGATGCTTGAAGAGTGAGTAATTCTTTGACGAACACTTTTGCCTTTACCTCACCGCTGATATTCGCAGAATTGCAACGTATAGAACCTTCAATTCTTCCGGATGGACCAACCACCACTTTTCCTGAAGAATCAACAGAGCCGATCAAGGTTCCATCAATCCGCAAAACGCCTTCTGTTTTAATGTCTCCTTGGATCCGCGTTCCCTTGGCTATTTGGTTGTGTGCTCCAAACTCTCCTTCTCCATTCTTTCCAGTAGTCTTCGAATTTCTACTCATCATGATCTTACGATTTTTGCAAAAGTAGGCGATTCATCCATATACCTTGAAAACTAAGTTCCTACTTGCCCTTCAAGTAGTTCTCGTCAAAAAACATCTGGTACGCGTCAACATTCTGATCCTTGTAAAATTGGGCGTAGTTGTCGTAAGAAATCACAAACGCACTATTGCCATTTTCAATCAATTTTTTGAATTCTGATGCGCCCTTGAAAGTTGTATAATAATCAATGGCCTTGGTGGCATAGCCAACGTTTGAAACAATAACCATGGCTTTCGCATCCTTCAACATGATCATTGAAGTCTTAAAGCCTTTGGTGCTGAAGTATTTTCGATTAAAATCTGAAACCTTTCGTTTGAGGGCCTCTAAATCCATCGTGTCAGGTACAAGAAGAATAAAGTTGTGAGAAGCCCCAATGTCATAGGTATATTTCTCCATGCTGGCCTTCGCCTCTTCTGCCTCTATTTTCTCATTCGTTTTAGCGAGTTCATTTCCGAAAGATTTGCCGTTCTTGAAATACTGTAGAATTTCATCAGCTTCTTTGCCCACTTCAGAACCGGCATACTTACTCTTTACCGTTTCCAATTCTGCAATCATTCGGGCTTCACTATCGATGTAACCCAAACACAATGCCTCTAAAAATTTAAACTGCGGCAGAAAACTGCTGTTCGGGTATTTTTCAAGTCCGAGGGTCACCAATTCATAGGCATTTCTATAAAACCCTTGCTCAAAGTAGGCGTACGATTCTTGATAAAGTTTCTCTACTTCTTCATCTTTCACCTTATCTGAGGCGGCAAAATTTGGGTTTAAAATCACTTGTGCATAGTCTGAGTTAGGGTATTTAGTCAATATTTGATTCTTGTGGTATTCTGACTTTGATGGATTTCCCATCTCGGCATACATCAGATAGAGTTGATAATGACTTGTGACGTGGTATTTTGAGGTATCGTATCTGGAGATCAATTCTTCGAAGGTTTCAGCAGCGGGCGGATAATCGTTCATTTGCTCCTTATACACCAAACCCAAATCATACAATGCTTCGATAATCAATGCATGCGACCGTTTCATTTTTTCATCGGTATTGGGGATTGATTTCTTATAGAAGTTAGGGTTTTTAGGGTCGTCAGCGCCATCAATGGTGTCCTCCTCTAAAATTGTTTCTTCATCAGCAATGAGTAAAGGCGCGTTGGATGTTTTATCTGTCCTGCGCCAGTCATCTTCATTCTTTCTGTTCCCCCCCCATATTTTCTTGAATTCTGAGGCGCCAAAGCCAATGGCTCCTGGATTATAGAAGTACCAATCACCACTTTTCATATTCTTGTTAAACTGGTCGTTTTGACTGAATTTAGCACTCTGGTTTTGAAGCTCTGCTAATTCTTTTTGGCGCTCAGCGTCTTTTTCAGCTTGAATGTAATCTTCGATGCGTCTCTCAATTAGCTTTTCTTGCTCTTTCTCAGGCAACAAGGCAAAGGCTTGTAAGCTATCTTCTGTTTCTACAATAGAAATGTCGCGCATCATTTGGGTAAGGCTGTTTGCCCGGGCTAAAATCACGTCATAATCGGGGTGTTCTGTGCTCAAAAAAGCCACCGTACTGTCATAATATGTCTGCGCTACTGCATACGCTGGCTTTGCGAAGTAAATTTCAGCGAGGCGGTAGTATGCCAAGCCTTTTGCATTGCCATTCATGACTGATTTTTTCGTGGCTAAATGCAAATATGCTACGCCCTGTTCTTCGTTGCCTTCCTTAAGCTCGAGCTCAGCCAAGGCATAATATATTTGATCTAAATAATCTGCGTTTTTATCATCCTTGATCATCTTAAACAAGATGTCTTTTATCTCTTGGCTATTGCCTCCCGTTACTTCATAAGCCAATGCCCGATTAATTTTAGCGTAGAAAGACATCTCATAGTCAGGGTTGCGTTTTATTACCTCAGCATACAAATCACTCGACACCGCGCCTTCGCCAATTTCCTTATTTAGCTGCGCTAAGAGAAAAATTCTGCGGGTTTTTACTTGCCTTTTTTTTGTGAATGCAATGGATTTTTCCAATTGTTCGATCGCGTCATCTATTCTGTTTTGACGCAAATAAAAATCTGTTTTCACAGCGTACAATTCGCCCAGCATTTTTTCTGGGAAGCCATCCTCAAGACTTAACTTTCTAAATTGATCTCCAGCGCGTTCATAGCGCTCTTCCTCCATGAAAATTCTTCCCAAATACAAGTACGAGATTTGCTTTGTCTTCGGGTCTGGATACTTTCTTTTAGTAAAGTCAAAGATTTGTTTGGCTTGTATGTATTCTCCTTTCAAAAATTGAGCTTCGCCCATAACCAACCACGTATCGTCAATCCAACTGCAGTATTCTTTACCACTGATGTCCATACTATGGCGGTCAACCACCATTGATGTTTTGGTAATTGCTCTTTCCAACTGTGGGTAAACGGGTTGAACAACCTCCTTATTTGATGAGATAAAAATTGGAATGCGTTGGGTGAAATCTTCTACATAAGCCTCCTGCATCGCATTATGCGCATCTTGAAGCGCCAACCTGCCGTTAAAAAAGCCATTGTATCTTGCGGTCAAATTATGGTATGACCGGTTGACAATCGTGTTCTTCTCTTGCGAGCATCCCGCTAGAATCAACGCAGCAATTAACGTATATATGTATCTTTTAATGGTCAAGATGTGGCCTGAGAAAATAAGGCTTCAAAGGATGGCAAATTTATCTGAATTCTAAAGAGATGTAAACGCAGGTTTTGCCTTCGGTATTATTGAGATATTTGAACAATTCACACATGGCCAAGAGTAAAGACGATAAAACTGTTAGAGAAAAGCTGTATAAACGGCTCAGAAATCATTATAAGTTAGTGATTCTCAATATAGATACGTTTGAGGAACGCTTTTCATTTCTTTTGACCCCGCTCAATGTTATTGTTTTATCTGGTGTGGCCTTTCTCTTGATTTCTGTTTCCGCTTTTGCATTGTTAGGGTGGACACCACTTCGGTATTACCTTCCTGATTATGCTGAAGAAGTGCGGGTGAGAAAGTTGGCTATTGAAACCGCGTTCAAAGCTGATTCAATGGAAGTAGAGCTCAATCAACGGGATGCATATATCAACAATATTCGACTTTTAGTGGAAGGAAGAATAGATACATCAGCCTACGATGCTTCGGCTTTTATCGCGGTTGACCCGCTAGAAGTTGAATACACCAGAAGTTTAGAAGATTCGCTTCTGAGAAAAGAGATAGAACGCGAAGACCTCGTGAACCTCAATCCTAGTTTTAACCGCGATTCGAAAACAGCGTACTTGCTTTTTCCGCCTATAAAAGGTACCATCATGGATCGTTTTAATGTGCAGCGCAATCACTTTGGTGTTGATGTTGCCGCCCATAAAGATGCGAGCATCAAAGCAATTGATGACGGCACAGTAATCATTGCTTCGTACACGGCAGAAACAGGCTATATTCTTCAAATCCAGCACGATAATGACCTCATCTCCCTTTATAAACACAACTCAAGTTTATTGAAAAAAGAAGGCGACCAAGTGCGCGCAGGTGAGCCCATTGCGATTATTGGTGAAACGGGCGAATATTCTTCCGGTCCGCACCTGCATTTTGAAATGTGGAGAAATGGAATTCCACTGAACCCCGAAACATTCTTCTCGTTCGAGTAAATGGCGCGTATTTCTATTTATACCGATGGTTCTTCAAGAGGAAATCCCGGTCCGGGTGGATATGGCGTGGTGATGATTTCGGGTGAGCATAAAAAAGAACTATCAGAAGGCTTTCGATACACTACAAACAATCGGATGGAGCTACTCAGCGTGATTGTTGGACTTGAGCAAATAAAAGGCGCTGCACATCAGGTCTTGGTTGTTTCAGACAGCAAGTATGTGGTCGACTCAATAGAAAAGAAATGGGTCTTTGGATGGCAGAAAAAGGGATTTAAAGGCAAAAAAAACATCGATTTATGGGTCCGTTTCCTGCGCATCTATCCAAAACACGATGTGAAATTTCAATGGGTGAAAGGACATGCAGGACACCCCATGAATGAGCGCTGCGATGAACTTGCCGTAGAAGCTGCCACAGGAACAAACTTAAAACAAGACGCTGCCTTTGAAGTTGAAAATGGTTATCACCCTTAATCATTCTTCATCACTAGAAATCTCCTTTGCCTCGTCAATCAAGGCCGATAAACTCGCCTTTTTATTCCGCAAGACGGCTAAGCGTTCTGTTTCATCTGAACTCACTTCAGTGTTTGCTTCTATGGCTTGGATTTCACTCGCGTAGAAATCCCTTGCTGCTTCTAATGCCTGCACCGCTGAAATTCTAGCCCACCACGACTCTTCATTCAGTGCAAGCATACTCATGTGCTTAACCAACGCATCGTACACTTTTTCTTGATCGCAATTGGAAGCGTATTTTGCAAAATCATTATTAAACATGTAGGCGTCAACCCCTGTCAATTGATCTGCATTCTGCTGAAAAAAAGCCAACGAAGAAATGCTGCCGCATTGTGCGTGAATCCGTGACGACCATAGCAAGAGCTCATTATTCTCCTCTAGTGACAGGTGCTGAATATGATCAATGGCTGCACATGCATCCCTTTGCATAAGAATTGAAAGGGCGGTTTTGAGTACTAAGTATGATGAATCAGACAAGGCCGAAACGAACGATTCATTATTATCGGCATTGTTCGGTGTTAAGCTATCTAACACCTGCAAAGCCACAGCTCTAGTGTCTGACTTTTTCTCGGTTGCAATCAATTGATTCAGCGCATTTACAACGCGATTTGTATCGAGCCCGTCAGTGTATAATAAACTTGCCGAAGCCATTGCTTTGGTCAACCAAAACTCATCGCTTTGAATAAGGTCAATTAACTCGTTTTGGTAACGGCTATTATCTCGCCCTTCATCCATGTTGATCGCCTTCATTGCGCTCACTTTCCCCGCAGAACGTGAATATTGTGAGAGTTGTGCTTGCCAAACTGAAATCGGTTTCACTTCATTCACTTGCCAAAGCATATCGCCATCAGGATCGATGGCATACCATGCTGGAAGCGTTTCGAGTTGAACAATAATGGTATCGATTTTTTGATCTATCCACAAACGGTGGCTAATCAGTGAATCATCGTTGTCAAGCACTAGATTCACATGAAACGCAAACGCTTCTTCAGTCTGATTCTGTGTAATATAAACTTCCAGCTGATTTGAGTTTGAATCCAACACATAAGCAACGTCAACAATCGGGTGACCTTGACGATGAAACCACTGGTCAAAAAACCATTTCAAGTCTCTCCCCGTCACCTGTTCCATTGATAACCGCAGGTGATCATCTTCAACGGAAGAAAACTCATTGGTTGTTAAGTAATGAGTGAGACCTTTGAAAAACATGTCGTCTCCTACTTCGTTGCGCAACATATGAATCACACGCCCCCCTTTTTGGTAACTGTGCCGGTCGAAGAGGTCGTCTGCATTTTCATACCTATATCGGATAAGAGGTTTGGTTTTGGTGCGGGCCTCGTCTAAATACGCTTCAAGGTCGCGGCTTAGATGGTATTTTGCTTCATCAATTCCGTATTTGTGTGCTTGCCACAGGTATTCACCATAAGTGGCAAAACCTTCGTTCATTGTGATTTGAGCCCAACTTTCGGCCGTTACCAAATCACCGAACCAATGGTGAAACAATTCGTGTGCAATAACATCTTCGTGCGTTCCATCCAGCATTTCGCGGGGTGTTTGCTGCACAAAATCACCATGAATCACAGCACTCGTGTTTTCCATTGCGCCAGAAACAAAGTCCTTCACCACAATTTGATGGTACTTTTCCCAAGGATAATTATAGTTTAGAATCGTTGAGTAGAACTCAAGCATTTCGGGCGTGTTGCCGAAGATTTCGTCCGCAAATTCTTCAAACTCATGATCTACATAGTACCAAACATCTTTTTCGCGCCACTCATCTTTCACAACCGCGAAATCACCGATCGCAATCATCACCAAATAGTTGCTGTGGGGTAATTCTTGTTTCCAATAGTCTGTGCGCGTTCCATCGCCATTTTCGGTCGAATACATCAGCTTGCCATTCGAAATGCTTTTAAATAATGTGTCAACTGTTAAGAACACTTCCTGCGTAAATTTCTCATGGGGTTTATCAATGCTCGGAAACCAACCTGAGTTATATTCGGTTTCACCTTGCGACCATATTTGTTGCGGCATTCCATCGATGTCTCCCTTGGCATTTATAAAATACAGCCCTTGACTCGAGCTAATCGCCCTGCCTTCGCCTCGTTCAAGCAGTGATGGCCGGGCTGTGTATTTCACACTCACCTCGAAGGTGTCAGTTACGCCCATTGAAAAAGGAAGCAGAATTTCCAGCTTCCGCTGATTGTAGCGGTATTCAGCTACACGGACGGAATCATCAATGGTCAATGCAACTTCGTGAATCTCAAATCCACGCGCATCTAAGCTAATTGTGTCCTGCGGCTGAGCGTAGGCCGATAAGGTAAGTGCAGCTTTTCCGTAGACTTCTTCCTTTTCGAGCCCAAATTTAAGATCCAACTCAAGGTGGTGAATATCGATCTTTCTTTCTGCTGCAGGTCGATAAGGCAGCGGCTTTTCGAGCGAAAAATCCAAACTGATGGTGTCTAACAAAATAGGATTCGCAGATGTTAGTCCTTGTTGCGATCGCTTAAAAAGTTGACACGATGAAACCGCAAACACAATGAGAAGACCGATAAGGGGCTTAAAATAAGTCTGTTTTCGCATGGATCCAAAGATGGCTATAATCAGTCTATTGATACCTTTGCTCGATGCAAGAAATAATTATTGACGATCGCGTCTACAGGGTAGAAGCATCAAAGCAAGAAAATGCAGTCATTATAAATGGCAAAACCCTCAACCTTGATAGTTCGGCATTGGGCAATAACCGCTACAATGTGATCATTGATGGTAAGTCAATTAGTGTTGAGGTTATTTCTAATCAAGACAAAAATCCTCAAATTAAAATCAACGGAAAACTCTACAATCCAGTGATTAAGTATGAAACAGATATTTTATTAGAGCGACTGGGTTTAAACATTAAGGCCAAGAAAGAGGTTAAAGAACTAAAAGCGCCAATGCCTGGTTTAGTGTTAGATATTCGTGTTGAAGTGGGCCAACAAATAAAAGAAGGCGATCCGTTGATCGTGTTGGAAGCCATGAAAATGGAGAATGTCCTAAAGTCGCCTTCAAACGTTACTATAAAGTCAATCGCTGTGGAAAAAGGCGATGCAATCGATAAGAACACATTATTAATATCATTCGAATAACTATGAAAACAAGAAACATTTTTGGAACCCTCACCATCGCTGCATTAATAACAGCATGTGGAGGCACCAGCACCAAGGAATCTTCAACAAATGAAGAGGCCGCTGCAACGGAAGAAGTCGCACAAGTTTGTACTTACGCGTACAACAATACCGCAGAAGTAATGTGGGTCGCATATAAATACACTGAAAAAGTTGGTGTAAAAGGCGTTTTTGAAGAAGTTTCTATTTCAAATACGGGCACGGGTAACTCCATCGCTGATGTATTAAACGGGGCTTCAATAAATATCAACACAGCTTCTTCCAATTCAGGCGACCCCACACGCGACCCAAAAATCAAAGAAACATTTTTTGGTGCGCTGACCAATGGACAAGAAATCAGTGGAGAGATAACTTCCGTTTCAGGTGATAATGAGGCTGGCAATGTGGAGGCAAACATTGTAATGAACGGACAGAGCCAATCTGTTTCGGGTGATTACACCATAAAAAATGGCATCCTTGATATCAAATTCGGATTAAGTGTGGAGTCGTGGTCAGCCACAGATGCGCTCAACGCGCTCAACGAAGTATGCGAAGACCTTCACAAAGGCGCTGATGGCAAAAGCATTCTTTGGCCAGACGTTACTGTTTTTGTAACCTCAGCCCTTGCTACAGACTGCAAATAAGTCTTAGAATTTTATTTCGACTTGCGTGAGATCGATAAACTGCTGAATGCGGTTGTCGATCTCTTTTTTTGTCAGGTTTTGAAGGCGTTCAGTACCAAACTTCTCAACGCAAAATGAGGCTAAAGCCGAGCCATAGATGATGGCACACTTCATGTTTTCAAAACTGATATCCTTCGAGGCGGCTAAAAAACCAATAAAGCCACCGGCAAATGTATCGCCTGCACCTGTTGGGTCAAACACCTCTTCCAGTGGCAATGCCGGGGCAAAAAACACTTCTTCTGAATTAAAAAGCAGAGCCCCGTGTTCGCCCTTTTTGATGATCAAATATTCTGGGCCCATGCTCAAAATCTTTTTAGCTGCTTTCACCAGTGAGTACTCGCCTGATAGAATCCGCGCTTCTTCGTCATTGATGGTCACCACATCTACCTTTTTCAAGACTTTCTTTAAATCTTCCAGCGCGATTTCCATCCAAAAGTTCATCGTATCGAGCACAACGAGTTTAGGTCGAGTAGTCATTTGCTCAATTACTGACATTTGCACAGCTGGTGTCAAATTGCCTAGCATTAGAAAATCTGCATTTCGATAGTCTGCAGGTACATTGGGTTTAAAATCGGCAAGCACATTGAGTTGGGTGTCTAACGTATCGCGCGTGTTCATGTCATTGCGATACTTTCCTGACCAATAAAATGATTTTTCTCCTTTTTTCTGTTCAACGCCATCCAGTTTAATGCCCCGTGATTTAAGGTCATCCATGAATGCTTCTGGAAAGTCCTCACCAACCACACTCACCATTTGAATGTCATCCGCTAAATAGCTTGCCGCCAATCCTATATATGTGGCTGCGCCACCCACAATTCGGTCTGCCTTTCCAAACGGTGTTTCTAACGAATCGAATGCCATTGTACCAACCACTACCGTGCTCATAAACTCCAATTTTTAATCTACGGCAAAAGTGGTGATTTGAACTTTAAAAATAGCACTTGCGAGATTGATAGTTCTGCACTAATATTGCAGCCCTTTTAAAATGAAGGAAAAAGCATTCCTCCTTAGCTCAGTTGGTTAGAGCATCTGACTGTTAATCAGAGGGTCCTTGGTTCGAGCCCAAGAGGAGGAGCGTAATAAACAAGGTTAAAGCCTCAGAGATTTTCTGAGGCTTTTTTATTTCCGGTTATCACTGTTAGCAGCGGCACCGCATTTATGTTCTTACACCGCTCTATTCAGACACATTATCGCATGTCTTTCATCTTTGGCAATACGCCACCTTGAAAAAGATCCATTTCATTCCTCGGACTTTGCGGATTATCCAAATCGCGTTTCTTTTTTCCAAATGGATCGCGTTTTTTCTTAGATTTCTTTGGCTTCTTCTTCTGGTTTGGATCCTTCGTAAACAGACGAAAACGTTCGCCAATGAATCGATTACCTACCTTTTTCTTTGTCACCTTACCTGAAGTAAGGTCGTCTTCGCTATGCTCTTTCTCAGAAACACCCGATGAAAAATGATCCGCTTGAATGCCCCGTTTCTTGCCAAAAACTGATTTTGAAAAGTAGTCGCCAGGCTCGGTCCTTTTCGTCTTAAAAATGCCTTTCGAGAAAAAATCAGGTTGTTGGGTTCGTTGTTTCTCCTTTTCCAATGCCGAATTAAAGAATGATGGCAATTGGCTTCGTTCAGCCAATTGATCGACCGCTTTAGCGTAAAAATCCGGCAAGAAAGGATTTTTCTTCTCTCGTTTGGTTCGTTCTTTTCGCACAAAAGGACTACTCAATAATCCTCTCTTTTCAGGCTTTTCCTTTTTAGAAAATGCACTCTTGAGCAATGAACGATTTTCTTGCTTTGACTTCTTTCCAAAAAAATCAGATTGGCGCTTTTCGTCTGTTTGACTCAGCGCAATTTGAGTCAAAAGCAAAAAAAGTAAAACTGTTCTAAAACGTTTCGCCAATATCATACATCGCTAAGGTAATGGCTTTTAAACGTCTAGCAGGTATAATGACTCAACGTTGTGAATATTAAAATGCTGCTGAAACCGATCAAGCTCTACATTGAATATGTCTTTTGAGGAAAGTGAATCTGTTTTTCGTCTCGTTTCTTCTGACGCATTTATCCCCAAAATCAGCAATTGAGAAACCACTTGGTCATCTGCCAACTTCATTACCATTTGCGAATCGCACACGCCCAAATCGTGAGACACAATAACCAAAGGGAGAATTGGGTTCAGGCTCAATTCGCCTTGAGTGAGGTAGGCGTAATATGTTGCTAAACGGTGAAACAACTGAGGAATTGCCATTTGTTCCTTCAATGATTTATGCATCAATTCTATGGTAAACATCCAAAGGGCTGACTCTTGTCCGTTAGGAATATCAGTTGGAACCGAGGTGTCCCACGACACTTCAGTGAGCGTGAACAAGGAAGAATTTGGTTTTTGCTTTGCGGCAAACACGATGAAAGCTCCAGTTTGCAGCTTCATTGTGCTTTTGGATTTTGAACTCCTTCCGAACAGTGAAATCAATCCGTGGTTCAACGTGAAACATTGATAAATACGAGCAGAATCAGAGTATGGAATAGAGCGAAGAACTAATCCTTGATCCTTTATCATGACTGTCTAGTTCAAAATCATAATCTTAGCAATTGCCCCGCCCACACCATCACGTGAAGCGGCAAACACCAAATAAACTCCTGACGCAACCTTCTCACCGCTGCGGTTTCGGCCATCCCAAACGGCTGTTCCGCCTCGGCTCACGGTTTCAAAAATCAAGTTTCCTGCTGCGTCTGTAATCCTCACTGGTGCATCTGCCGTAAGGTTGGTGAATGTTATTAATCCTGAGTAGCCAGGTTTTACGGGGTTTGGAACCACTTTAATTTCGGTTAATGCAAGTTGTGGTTCTGAGGCATCTGGTTGGTAAGACAACAAACCACTTTCTGTAGCCACAAACAATTCGCCTGTTTTGGGTAAAATAACCAGATCAGAAATATTATCACTTAGCAATGGACTATCAGATTCTGTAAACGAGAGTATTTCTTCTGTTCCATCCGCTGAAATCAAAAATAAGCCCGCGCCTCGTGGGGCAACCCACTTTCTATTTGCTCCATCCACAGCGATAGACATTACTGCATCTGTTTCAAATAAATAGCCGTTGAAGCCATCTTGGTTAACAATTACGCGCTGAACACCCTCAAAACCATTGTCAAACACACTACTCGGATTGTAAATAATTCCAATTCCTTCATCTGTTCCGATCCAAAGCTCACCATCGCGGTCTTCAGCGAGACAATTGACCGTGTTATTCGGCAAATTACCTTCTGACGGATTTGAGTTTATAAACTCATAGCGATCATCGCTAAAATCTGTTGGTGTTTCCCCTGGGTCGTAAATCACAATGCCTGCTTCTTTCAAAGAAAAAACCAAGTACCCATTAGATAACCTTAATAGATCAAATGCAATGGGCTTTAAGACTTCAGGAAGAGAAATACCGTACCAATTACCATCAACATCCAATAGGCTTAATGTGCTAACATTTTGGCTGTTGAGCATCCAAATATTATCCTCTTCGTCTTTTTCGACACCTCTAATACCGTAGTAACCGTTATCATCATCACCAATTAAATTGTTGGCATCGCTGAAATAATTAAGCACCTTATTGTCTTTATCCAAAATCATCAATCCACTGCGGTCTAAACCAATGTGCTTTTTGTCGTCAACAATAGCTATGTCCACTGGGTTAACCACGTCTCCGACCTCCGAATACAACAATAAGTTTGACTGCCATTCATTGTCTTTGAATTCAAATAAAAATGGAGTGTTAAAGGTTCCGCTATTTCCACCTGTCAACCCGTATAAAATGTTTTCTTGTTCTTTCAATTCACTTATTCCGCCCCTACTAGGAGAAGAGATGTTGAAGATTGTAGTGTTGCTTTTATTGGAAAAACTGGCGATTACCCCACCATAGCTTGCATCGGCAATCATGATAGAATCCCCACTCGAATAAAACGCGGCCATCCTGGCGTCAACACCTGAATCATCGAAGTACTGATCGATTTCGTTTAGCGCATTAAAATCAAGATCAAGCAATGTATACCGATCACGCCTAGTAATGACCATTTGCTCTTGGTTTACGTCAATGTACCTCATCTCTGTGTTAGCTTGTGTAGCTTGCGCTAAAAATTGATTATCCACGAGCTTAAACAATGTGTCATTTGCGTCTAGGGGGTTAGCATACAACAGATACAAGCCGTTCTCCAATTCAAAAAAATGAGCAACGTTCTCAAGGTTTCGGTCAAAGCTGATCCGTTCAGGTTGCGGAGAAACGAACAACTCATTTCGCGGGATCCTAAAAATTCCTAGTTCGTTCGTAAAATAAAGGTTTCCACTAAAGATCGCGCCCTCCACCATCCCCGTGTTCTGCCCATCTATAGTTGTGAGGCTGAATTCAAGGATGTTTAACGTGCTTAATTCCATTCGCACAGCGCCTAAACCGGTCAAAATTAATGCTGTCTCTTCTTCAAATATGATGTCGTTGATTGCCTTGTCCCCAACAATTGTAGAGTTTGCCACTGCGGGTTGATTGGTCACATTGTTCTGCATGTCGATGACATCGATATTTCCATCAACATAACCGATAACACAAAGACCACTTTCTTCAGAACAACGAAAAGCTGTGATGCCTGTTTGTGTCAATTGATTGATCTTGGAAAGTGCTAAGACTGATTCATCTGACCTGTCATATACTACTATTCCGAATTGATTCACTCCAAAGAGTTTCGAATCGAGATTATCAATCATCGTGAAACTACTCATCGGCAAGTGTGATCTCCACGTTCCTACTTTAGATTGTGAATAGGCTGAAGCACCAAATGCTGAAAAGACCAAAACGAATAGAAATTTCATTGTACAGAAACGACTCACATTAAAAATATTGCCCATTTAACCTAATCATCTGTTTTTCAATTACTTAAAATCCCTACGCCTCCTCAATGCTAATGAGAGACTTGAACGCAAACACTCATATCACCACTCATCATTGAATATCCTTTAATTTAAAGTTTCATGTGAAACATTCCGGTTCAAGGCAACCATCAACACAGAAATATCGGAAGGCTTTACTCCTGGCACCCGACTCGCTTGTCCCAAATTCAAAGGTTTCACTCTATCAAGTTTTTGACGGGATTCAATGGACATGGATTCTTGATCCAAATAATTAAACTTATGGGGTATCTTCATTTTATCGAGCGACAACATTTTCTGCGCCATTTCATCCTCTCGTTCAATGTAGCCTTTATACTTTAATAATATCTCAGCCGACTCATACACCTCCGCTGGTATGATCTCTGAGCCAATATATTCTTTAAACGCCACACTCAAATGGACAACATCTTTTGCATGAACGTTGGGACGAGTCAATACTGACGCAACCTTCACAGTTTGCTCCAATGCCGCTGATCCGTTTTCTTGCAAAAATACATTGGCCTCATCCGGTGTAATACTGGCCTTATTAAACGCCTTCATCACCTTTTCACGCTTCCCTAGAAACTTTTCCACTTCTTTAAGGCGCTTTATACCAGCTAGGCCGACTTCATATGACTGTTGTGTCAAACGTTCAGCTGCGCTATCTTGTCTTAACGAAATCCTATACTCGGCTCTTGATGTAAACATGCGATAAGGCTCATCGGTTCCCTTTGTAATCAAGTCATCAATGAGGACACCGATATACGCATCCTTCCTGCCTAAAATAAACGGCTCCTTTTCATTTACCTTTAAATGGGCATTCATTCCCGCTATTAAACCTTGAGCTGCCGCCTCTTCATATCCTGTAGTTCCATTGATTTGACCAGCAAAAAACAATCCCGGTACAATTTTCGTTTCTAGGTTAAGATTCAACTGAGTAGGTGGGAAATAATCGTACTCGATGGCATAGCCCGGCCTAAACATAACCGCGTTCTCAAAGCCAGGAATTAATTTGATGGCCCGGTATTGAACCTCTAGCGGCAGAGAGGTTGAAAATCCATTGACATAAACTTCTTGGGTGTTCCATCCCTCAGGTTCAACAAATATCTGATGCCGATCTTTGTCCGCAAATCGATGAATCTTATCCTCTATCGAAGGGCAATACCTCGGCCCGACAGAGTCAATCTGACCATTATACATTGGTGACAAACTTATACTTTCACCTATCATATCGTGGACTGAAGGATTTGTATACGTAATGTGACAAGACAATTGCTTTTTCAGGCGAAGGTTTCCCAAAAACGAAAACTTCATAGGATCGCTATCACCTAACTGAACCTCCATCTTTGAATAATCCAATGATCGGCCATCGATTCGAGGCGGTGTCCCTGTCTTCATTCGTCCGCTTTCAAAACCGAATGTCCTTAATTGCTCTGTAATTCCTGTAGATGACTTCTCTCCCATTCTTCCTCCTCCCAGCATTTTTGAGCCTACATGGATCAATCCGTTCATAAAGGTTCCTGAAGTGAGCACGACACTCTTGGCGAAAAAAGATAACCCCAGAGACGTTTTCACACCTTCCAACTTATCTCCTTCAATCAACAACTCCACTACCGAATCCTGCCAGAAAAATAAATTTGGGGTACTCTCCAATAATTCACGCCATTTGGTTGTAAACAACGCCCGGTCATTTTGGGATCGAGGACTCCACATAGCGGGACCTTTTGATCGGTTCAGCATTCTAAACTGAACCGCACTGTAATCGCTCACTAGAGCAGAGTAACCACCAAGCGCATCAATCTCTCTCACCATTTGACCTTTAGCCACTCCACCCATGGCTGGATTACAAGACATCTGCGCAAACTTCGTCATGTCCATAGTGATCAATAGTGTCTTTGACCCCATGTTAGCAGCCGCGGCTGCGGCTTCACAACCCGCATGCCCCGCTCCAACCACTATTACATCATATCTATTCTCCATGTTTCACATGAAACCTTTTATTTCCAATATTCCTAAATACTTATCTTCTAACTCAGTCATTTTTGCTCGATCATGGAAAGATTGGTCATCTTGACCACAAAGATGCAGCAGGCCATGGATAATGAGTCTGCATAATTCGTTCTCAACAGTTACATCATACTCACTCGCATTCTCTACAAGAACCTCTGCATTAATGTAGATTTCTCCATTCACTGTACTCTCTTCCACATACTCAAATGTCAAAATATCAGTCGCATAGTCATGCCCTAAATGATTGATATTCAATAAAGTATGCTCCTTTGGTTGTAAAAGAACAATGTTTAGCCAACCCAGTTCGACCTCAAAATCAACCCTCAACAAGGTTCGTGCGGCAGACGTAAACCCACACAACTGGTCTAAGTCTAAGTTGAGGGCACTTTCATTAAAGATTTCGATTTCTTCCGCTGTCATGAGGTCGCAAAATTACGCCTCTGACGAAACTGGCTCGCTTAAAAGGAACCTCATAGTTACTTTGGCTCCGTTATTCTCGAACTTGATGCTGTCAGAAAGATTGGTCATAATAAATATACCGCGGCCACTTCCTTTCTCAATATTTTCAGGGTCCGTTGGATCAGGAAGGTTTGTATAATCAAACCCCGCGCCTGAGTCTTCTACTACGACCATAATCTCTTTTTCATCAACCGTAAGATCAAAGAATACTTTTTGCTCAGGATTCTCTTTCGAGCCATGGTTTATGGCATTCAAAGCAGCCTCTGTGGAAGCCACAATAACATTACCGTAGTTTACTTCACTTAATTTCCCGCTTGCATATAACTCTTCAATGGCATTCTCCACCTTATAGAGTTCATCAATTGAAGCAGCAATTTCTATGGAAACATGTGTACCCAACTCTTATTCTTGAAAGTTACTAAAGTAGCGGTTTACTTCTATTCTATAAAAAGGTTTCAAGGAAGGTGGCAAGGTTTTATACAACTCCAATTCCTTTTGCTTATCCGTTTCAAATTTATTCCAAATATCATCAGGGATCGCAAATTCAGTGGTTGAAGTTTTAGATTCCCTTCGTTGTTCAAATTCTCTTTCTCGATCAGCCTTCTCCGATTCAAGCAATTTGCTAAGAATATCCTGCTGCCTCTTCATCGTTTGGGCATCAATTTTTTGAAATAGAATATCTTCCTCTGTTTGTTCCATCAACTTTTCAATCTCTTTTAAGTTGCTGCCTGAACCCCCACCTTCTTTATTCAACGATTCACTCATCTCGCGTATTTGCTTTCGCAATGCAGCCTGCTGAGCAGCCATTTGAGCCATCTCTTTACTCATGCCACCACCCAATCCACTCTGACCATCGGCACTGCCTGGCTTCTGCCCTGGTTTCTTGCCATTTGGATTTTCTCCTTTCTCCAGAGCCTTTTTTAAGGCCTCCAATTGCTTATTCAAGCTCTCTTGCATCTTTTTCATTTCAGCAGCAGATGGCTTCGTGCCTTTACCACTGCCTGGCTTATCACATTCACCCGAGCCCTTAGACATAGGCGCCATTTGCTTCTGCATATTCTTAATAATCTCATCGAAAAGCAGCGCTAAATTATTCAATGACGTCATTGCGTATTGTTGCCGCTCTAATGACATTGCCTTGTATTGATCTTCACGGTTTGGTGGCTGATCGCTCATGTAATTTAGCGACTTTGCCATATTGAACTTTACAGCCGACATCTCATCATTTATTACCTTACTAATCTGTGGCACACGCTTACTCAATGCCAACAATGAGTCCTCTACACTGCGCGTATCATCCACTAAATTCTTTTGTTTCTTAGTAAGCTCCACATATTTTGGGTCATTTCCCTTTACTGGTTTAAAAGCTTCCATCACTTGTTCTTGATTCAGCGACAAGTCAATAATATTCTCCAACAATTGACGCATATCTTCAAGGTTCTCTGCTTGTTGACCTTTCGACTGTTGTTCCTGAAAAGATGACAATGATTCTTTCATCTCATCCATTTTATCACTGGCCTCACTCTGGCTTTTCGCTGCCTTGCCTTTGTTGGATTTCTCTAATTCATCCTTCGCCTCTCTCATGTCGTTTTTAGCGCCATTAGATAGTTCACTCAGATCCGGAAGCGGCTGAGGTTCTTCTAATGCCTGATTCAGCTCGTCCATTTTCGTGAGCTCCTTGTCTAAATGATCCATCTTCTCATTTAAATCTTCTTGTCTCTCCATTAGATCGTCAGTAAGCGATTTTTTATCTTGGGTTTGCTCAGTAAGCTCATTCTGCTCTTTAACCAGCTCACCAAGCCTTTCCAGGTTGTCCTCCACTTTCTTTTCAAGTTCTAATTGTTTGAACAACTCCAACGTGCGGTCTAATTCCTTTTCAAGTTGCTCATTATCCAGATTCATTTGTTCAAGTTTCTGGAGCATTTCCGACTTACTCATCTCATCAAGCAACTTACTCATCTCCTCATATTTCTCTTTAAACTCCTCGTCAAATAGTTTTTCAAACATTTCTTGGATCATCTCTTGCTTTTGCATTATGTCCTCAGAGTAAGAATTAAACTTTTTATCCATCTCCTGTTGTTTACCTTGCTGGAGCGCTTTCTTCTCCAGATTCTCCATCATCTTCTTTTGCTTCTCTAGGATATCCTTAAGCGCTTCCCGATCTTGCCAATCTGGATTCTTTTTTTGGAGCAAATCGCGCTTCAGTTTTTCCAACTCCTTCTGCATTTTATCCAATTCAGAAGTTGAATTTGACAGTGATGCCTTGGTTGAAGACGATCGCTCACTGCTCTCTTCATTCAACTCATCAAGGGTAGGAACTTTAATACTCCAAGACTTTGACCTTGAAGACTTCGCGCCATTTATAGCATCATTATCCCAAACTTCAAAGAAATAAACCAATTCATCTCCTGGGTTTTGAATTAAGGTATCGGGGCTCCACGCAAAAGAAAACCCTTGATCCAACATGTCGGGATCAACCATCAACGCTTCTGTATTTATATTCAACCCATTTGATTGAACAACAAAGCGCAATTTAGTAAACC
This sequence comes from Salibacteraceae bacterium, assembly GCA_018401875.1. GTDB lineage: Bacteria > Bacteroidota > Bacteroidia > Flavobacteriales_G > Salibacteraceae > SHAN690. The sequence continues at coordinate 159,276 of JAGYJZ010000004.1, read as the reverse complement.
CATAATCGTCATTTAATCTTCCCTTAAAAAAATAACTACCACTTGCTGAGTCAACCCTGTTCTCCACAGAAATCAAAGGATTAGCATCTGGCACTACGCTCACTTTAATCTGTACACTGTCTTGAAGCCCTTTCTGACCTTGCAGGGCCACATTTAGTGTCGATGACTTAAAGAACGCTCTTTGAATTGAAAGCATATCACTGTTTCCAGAGCCTTCAATGCGCGTTGAATCAATATGAACAACACTAGTTCTTGCGTTCTTGACATCCAGTCGCCATCTCACTTGAGTGCCTTCAGGAATGACAAGTTGAGTTCTATTCAAAACCGTTTCGTTTGGCTTTCTCGTGTAGGAAGGAAAATCTAAGTATGCTTCACTTCTAAGCACTTTCGGCAGCGGGATGGCCTCTAATAGAAAGTCTTCAGAATAAACAGAAGCACCACGTAGTTGAAACTGCTTATTGCTGCGTACGTTATTAAATTCAAACGTAAACGCACCACGGCTTTCACTCTTCATTCGAAACTCCGCGCCATCAACGATTAGGAACACGTTTTCCGGAATACTTTTCCCTATGGTATTGACCTGCAAATGAAAAGAAGCGCCTTCTGCCACTTCGAGCACCTCATTTTTAATGTCGAACTGAAACGGAGCTGGTGCAATAAAACTCTGATTATAACTGACCAGACGGGCAGACCCGTCAGAGAGAAGATTTGCATCCCACATGTAGAGAAAAACTGAAATCAAAAGAGGAATCAGCGTTAACCCAATCCACCTAAAGCTAGCTCTAAAATCAACCGCATCTGAAAAATTAAACCCATTCAACTGATTCGCTTTTTGCCGAAGACTAGCCTCGGTTAGTGCACTGTGTGAATTCGGCAACGTTGATTCTAAACTCAGCACATTTAAAAGTCGGTCTTCGATAAATGCAATTTTACTCCCGATTTCTTTTGCTACATCGTTGGGTTTTTTATGGTTTAACAAACCCAAAAACCTGAGTAGTGGAATAACAATTTGTATTACCAGTAAGCCAATCGCGATAACCACAAAGCCATAAAACAGCACGGCTCTTGCCTGAGTTCCAAAGCGAAATAAATACTCAAGCAGTGAAAATAACACCCACAAAAACCCCAACAGACCAGCGGTTATAAGAGATCCACTGATGAATTGACTTAAGTATGTCCGCCTCAAGTATGCGCGGATGTTTTGCTTTAACCTGACCAAACTGTCCATAGATGCTTTCAAAGGTATTAACCAATTGCGTCATTTGCTGTTAACGTGGGTTAAAGAAAATCAAACTAAGCGCATACGGGTAAAAGGACTAGCTATCTTTGGCGCCCTAAAAAAGTAATCATTGTGAGAGACGTAAAAGTGAGATTTGCCCCTAGTCCTACAGGCCCACTGCACATGGGTGGAGTTCGCACTGCATTGTTCAACTATTTATTTGCCAAAGCAAACAACGGCCAATTCATTTTAAGAATTGAAGATACTGACCAAGCAAGGTTTGTACCTGGTGCTGAAGACTATATTAAAGAAGCACTAGAATGGACGGGCATGCATACAGATGAAGACCCATGGAAAGGCGGAGATTTTGGGCCCTATCGACAATCTGAACGAAAGCCAATGTATCGTCAATATGCCGATCAGTTAATCGCTGCAGGTCATGCCTATTATGCCTTTGATACAGCTGAAGAACTTGACGAAATGCGCGAGCGACTGAAGCGGGCAAAAGTTCCAAACCCGCAATACAATGCGGCTATCCGTATGACGATGAAAAACTCTCTGACGATGTCTTCAGATGAGGTTCAAGCTAAACTAGATGCAGGCGAACCTTATACCATTCGTGTGAAAATACCACGGAATGAAGAGGTGAGGTTTCAAGACATTATTCGTGGTTGGGTGCAGGTTAACACCTCTAGCCTAGACGATAAGGTGCTATTTAAATCTGACGGCATGCCTACTTATCATCTCGCAAATATTGTAGATGACTACACTATGCGGATTTCTCATGTTATTCGAGGTGAGGAATGGCTTCCATCAGCACCGTTGCATATTTTGCTCTATCGCTTTTTGGGATGGGAAGATGTGCGTCCTGAATTTGCTCACCTGCCTTTAATCTTGCGCCCTGACGGCAATGGCAAACTGAGTAAACGAGACGGAGATAGACTCGGTTTTCCTGTTTTTCCATTGGAGTGGAAAGACCAAACTACCGGTGAAATCTCTTCTGGTTATCGCGAAAAAGGCTTTTTCCCAGAAGCTTTTGTAAACATGCTTGCTTTTTTAGGCTGGAACCCAGGAACACAACAAGAGCTGTTTTCTATGGATGAGTTAATCGAAACGTTCAAATTGGAACGCGTTGGTAAATCAGGGTCAAAGTTTGATGCCGATAAAACCCGTTGGTACAATCAGCAGTATCTGCGCATGAAGTCTGACGATGAGCTTGTTCAACTACTTATCCCATATTTAGAGCGAGCAGGTATAGAATACAGCACAGAAAAGCTCCCAATATTTGTGAGCTTGATGAAAGAGCGGGCCGTATTTGTTGAGGACATGCTAGAAGGGCGTTACCTTTTTGAAAGACCTGCTTCCTATGACGACCAAACCATTAGCAAAAAGTGGAAGGAAAACTCAGGGCACATCATTTCCGAAATCACTTCCCTTTTCGAAGATTCAGACTTCACAGCTGATCAATTGAATGAAATATTTACAACTTATTTAAAGGATCGAGAAATAGGAATGGGCGCTGTACTTCCATTGCTTAGGGTGCTAGTTTCAGGTAAAGGCGCGGGACCTAGCCTATTTGACATAATGGCTTTTCTAGGAAAAGCAGAAAGTATAAAAAGGTTGCGAGACGGAGTTCAGACGCTTTCAAATGGATAGAGTTATAGTAAAAGGGTTGCGCTTTCATGCAAAGCACGGTTGTCATGCTGAAGAGCGCCTCACAGGAGGTGTGTTTTTAGCAGATATTGAAATACACGTAGACAATTCGTTGGCTGCAAAAACGGATGATATTCAACAAGCGGTAGATTATGTGCGCGTCATGGAAATTGCTGAAAGGGTCTTTGCAACTCCTCAAAATTTGATTGAAACAGTTGCTGAAACGTTGGGTAAAGAAATTTTAAATCACTTTATATCAGCAACTCAAGTTGACATTGAAATCAAGAAACTCGCTCCTCCTGTGCGATTTCAGATAGATTACGTAGCCGTTAAAACTTCCATCGAAAGGACAGAAAATAATTAGCTAAATTCGCGCCTTCAATGGGTCTCGTGGCCGAGTGGCTAGGCACTGGTCTGCAAAACCAGCTACAGCGGTTCGAATCCGCTCGAGACCTCACACTTTAATCCAAAAACCTCGAAACTTATTCGAGGTTTTTTTGTTTGAACGCCTTATGAATAGACTGCTCTTATTCGCAATCCTATCAGGAGCCCTTTTACTCTTTGATATTTACGCGTATCAGGGATTGAAAGTAGCCATGAGCAACTTTCCCGCAACCCTCCAACGGATTTTGAAAATCGTGTTCTGGGGACTAACAGTAATGACGTTGCTGTCATTTTTGTTGTACGAGCCGCTATCCTCTAATGACAAAGGGCGCAAAATTTTGATGATCATCGCAACGATTGGTGTTGCAAATATTCTAGGCAAGTTCTTTTTTGCACTTTTCCTCTTATTAGATGATGCCCTTCGATTGGTTAAGCTGGTTTGGAAAAAAATGAATCCATCATTGGCAGAATCTGACGCTGGAGTTTCCAGAAATGAATTCTTAGCAAGCATAGGCGCGGTATCTGCCGCTTTACCTTTATTAACTATGGGTTGGGGTGTGCTGAGCGGTGCGCACGACTACACCGTTAGAAGGAGAAAATTAAAGATCAAAGACCTTCCTGCCTCTTTCGAGGGGTACAAAATTCTCCAAATTTCTGACATTCATCTTGGGTCATTTTGGAATAAAAATGCTGTAATTAAAGGGATTAATCTCATCAACGAGCAAGAAGCAGATGCTGTTTTCTTCACTGGTGATTTAGTCAACAACCGGGCTAACGAGCTCGATGGTTGGGTCGAAGTATTCTCGAAAATAAAAAGCAAAGACGGTGTCTTTAGCGTATTGGGAAATCATGATTATGGCGATTACGTGCCTTGGGAGAATGTGCAGGAAAAGCGAGATAATTTGCAATCTCTTATTCATCGTCAACGCACCGAACTTGGCTGGGATGTATTGATCAATGAAAACAGGAGAATTGTAAGGGGAAACGACAGCATCTGTGTAATTGGAATTGAAAACTGGGGTGCTAAAGGAAGGTTTCCGAAGTATGGAGATATGGAAAAAGCATTAATCGGCACTGAAAAAGAGCCTGTTAAACTTCTTTTATCACACGATCCAAGCCACTGGAAAGAAGAGGTATTGCCAAAATATAAAGACATCTCAGTGATGTTTTCAGGCCACACTCATGGTATGCAGTTTGGCATTGAAGTGGGCAGTGTTAAATGGAGCCCTGTAAAGTACTTTTATCCTGAGTGGGCCGACTTGTATCAGCAAGATGGACAACAGTTATATGTCAATCGGGGTTTTGGATACATCGGCTATCCCGGCCGTTTTGGAATCTTGCCAGAAATTACTGTTTTGACATTGACCAACGCTTGACAGATATCGTCTCAAGGGAAGTTAAATGTCGCTTACCTTTGTAACGTTTTGTAATTCAGCATTGAATCCTAAAATCACATACTGTACCTCACTGCTCATAGCGTGGCTTATGCTTTCATTTTCAATGGCGCATGCTCAGCAATTGAAAGACCCAAAGATTAGCAAAGGGCCGAGTAACAAAAGCTATTCAGATCCGAAGCTGAAGGATAGTCCCATCGACTGGAAAGCGACACGGCTAGAGTTTATGATTGGTGCAGGCCCCTCTAATTTTCTTGGCGACCTTGGCGGACAAGATGGTGTTTCCCAGCCTTTTGTGTTCGATTTAGAGCCAACCTTAACACGGTACAGTTTGTCAGCTGGTGCCCGCTATTTTTTACGAGAATATCATGCCATGCGCGGTTATCTAACTTACGGTGAGGTTAGGGGAGATGATGCACTCACTGCCTATCCAAACAGGCGCTATCGAAACATAAATTTCAAATCCGCAATTGTTGAACTTTCAGCCATTTATGAGTTTCACCTCATCAAACCCACCTACATCCATCTTTCAGGAGCCAACACAACCAAAATTTTCAATGGTAATCGTTTTGGAGCTTATGTAAGCGCTGGGGCAGGGCTTTTCTATTTCAACCCAAAAGGTAAGATTGGAAATGATTACTATGCTTTACAGCCATTAAACACAGGTGGGCAGGGTTTCGCAGATGGGCCTGATCCATACAGGCGAATGGCTTTCGGGTTTCCTTTAGGAGGTGGTGTGTACATGTTATTGAATAACAACTTCACCTTAGGACTCGACTTTGCTTATCGCTGGACCACTACTGACTACATCGATGACGCAAGTGGATTTTATTATGACAACGATAAGATCTTAGAACGGGATGGAAAACTTGCCGCATATTTCGCAAACCCAAGTGTGGCCCTTTCTGATGTTCCTAATCCTGATTGGTATACCAAAGACCAACCAAGAGGAAATGCAAAAAGTAACGATACCTACATGTTTCTTCAAGTAACTTTAAGCAAGTCTTTTACCCCTTCTGTGACCAATAGAAAGTTTAAGCAAAGCAGGCGGATGAAGGGTGAGTCCTACAAGAAAAGCAGGAGAAAAATAACCCCAAATCGGGCGAAAGGAAAAACTTACAAAACAAAGGGCATCAAAAACTCGAAACGAAAATTCAAAGCACCGAAACTAAATTTTGGGAAGAAAAGAAAGAAGAATAAGGTAATCTCTTTCTAAATTTTATAATTAATAGAAAACTGAATATCAACCATTTTATTTGGTTCTTTCGGAGCATACAAATCGCTTTTACGATCGTAAATACTTGTTATTGGCAGCGTTGCTCTAACATCTCCCGAAAACTTGTCTGTAATAGAATGCTCATAACCAGCAATTAGCCCTAAACGCATTAAATTAAGACCTTCTTTCGTTTCTAGGGTTCCAAGGCCCAAATCTGCATTAATATAATCCTGACCATTATACACCATATACGATTCGTTTCTAACGCTCAATAGATAATCGGCATAACATCCAATCGATGCGTTTGATTTAGGACTTACAGTCACGTGAACAAGCGCTGGAATATGCACAAAACTCATTTGTGTCGCCACCAAACTTTCTCGTACATCTATAGAGTTTGGTGATGGCAACACAAGGGATGATGAATTCGTAAAACCATTGGAAGATGAAAACATAGAGAACAATGGATCAAGATCAATTCTTCTCGAACGTTCTACTCCATTTCCTGAACGAACAAGGTAACCCGCCTCAATACTCACAAATGTTTTAGCCGAAATAGCGTAGGTATAGCCTACAGAAATTAATCCATTCAACCTCCATTGCGCGGGCGCTATTTCCGAGTTTGATTCCCCCGTTCCGGTGCGACCACCAGCTCGAACAAACAAATTCTTTGATCGCTGAAAAACTATGCTTTCATTGGTTTTGATTGCGGGGATATCTCTCTTTTCTACTCCTGCCAATTCAATGGTCAGATCAAGAGGATCCATTCTTTGCAATTGTTCTTTTTGGGCTGCATTGAAGCTCTGAACGCTCGATTCTTTCTGGATGGGTTCAGTTCGAAACATAACTTGCTCACGAACCTCAGCTGTTTCTTTCACTGATATCTTCGCTTGCGAAAAAGCCATTCGTTCAAGGTCAGTAGATGATGTACCTTGGTCATTGCTAACGCCAGAGCTTACCCTGAAAACATCGTTATTCAGGTCAAAGCCTTCATTCACTATCGAAACCTCATGTGTTTGATCTTGTATTTTAGGAAGGGGTAATTCGGTTTTATCCTGCGATGTGAACACCGCTAAACCCAGCAGGCCAGCAACTGAGGCAGCAACACCCCAAGAAGATGACAAAGCACTGGAAGAAGAAAATCCAACATCCATTGGTGCGCTGCCCACTGCTTCAAACTCAGACCACTGGACTGAAGGATCAATAGAGTGGTCTTTTAGTCCATCAAATCGATCACGAAAGGTCTTGTCTATATCGTCTTGATGATTGTTATCCATACATCATTGCTAAATCTGGATAAGCTTCTTTTAGTCTCGACTGAATCTGTTTTCTTGCAGAAGATAAATGCCACTTAGAGGTGCCAATGGAAATGTTCAGTTGATCAGCTATTTCCTTGTGGCTAAACCCATCAATGGCAAAAAGGTTAAAAACAGTTTTACTGATCGGAGAGATGCCGTCAATTATTTCCATGAGCTCATCTACTGATAAGTTGCTCAACCCATCATTATACACTTTGTGAGAAGGCATAATGGCGTCAAATGAAAACACATCCTTATACCTTTTACTCGACCTTAAATGATCGAGTGCTGTGTTGATGATAATGCGCTTACACCAACCTTCAAACGAATTTTCAAAATGGTATTGATCGATCTTATTAAAGATCTTCATATAGCCTTGGTTTAGGACATCTAAGACTTCTTCTTCATCACGAATGTACCTTCTCAAGATGGCCAACATTAAAGGATAGCACGTCTCATAAATAGCTTTTTGAGCGTTTTTATCTTGCTTGGCGCAAGCCTTTATGACCTTTTCAGTAATCATGAATTCAATTGAAGACGAAAAAATTATGCATTTGGTTGTTAGTTAAACTTTATAACGCTCGCTTTTCTGAGGTTACTTCCTTCCATGATTACAATTGCATCCATATCAGGATAGGTGCTTTTGGAAATTTTACTGATTTCAGAAACAAGCTCCTCAATATTTTTTGATCTGAACGTGACTGGCGTTTCTACACGACCTAACAGGGTGTATTCTTCAGAAGGGTTGTTTTGTAAAAACACTAACACCCCGTTTCGTTCAACGGCTTTTGATAACTTAAATGCAGCGTCAACTTCGGGCTCACCTCTGGAACTCCCTCTTGGCTTTTTTGCTTTTGGGTCGCGATAAAACTGCACAGCATCGGCCTTACACAAACCCATTCCTGGTCTGAAAATTAAGGCATCAAATTCATCGTAATTCTTTCTGGCCTGCTTCAGCACATGATCAATCAATGGGTCAATATCATCTGGACTAAAGGTCGAGCACTCCACCGTACCTAAATGCCTGTATTGATTTGCTGGCATTGATTCGATGAAAAGCACTACGCCTTCTCTATCATTCGCCACTCCTTCTACTTGCGCTGCCAATTGAAACGCACTCGTTGAACTTAAAACCAAAACCAAAAAAACTTTCAATAATCTCATAAAATCTATTTAATGTTCCTTCAAATAAACGCAATCCTAAGTTGCAATAGCATCAAGCACTGCAAATTTTCCTTATACAGAGCATCATCTAGCAATCACTAGTGGTCTTTTTTGGTTGACATCGCCTTTTGCCGATAGAAAATAAAGTCCGTTAGAAAGATGACGAACGTTTATCTCTACATTCTGCTGTCTGTTGGGTTTAATGACCATTACCAAGCGCCCATCTGAAGAGTATAATTCATATTCAGCATCTGAATCTGTCGTAATTAATGTAAGCACATCATTCGCAGGGTTGGGGAACATTGAGAAGGATGCGTCATCCGTTTCTTCCACACTCAAATTCATGATTTCTTTCGTCATGGTGTCGCTGCCTATTTGATTCCAAACAATCTGTGTAACTGAATAGGTGATTTGCTGAGAATACACATGCGCACTTGGAACTGAATCTTGAATCGAAGAGCCATCACCAACATTAAATGTCATAGAATCGGCATAGGCACTCAAATCGGTAAAAAGAACAGTTTGTCCATCGGTTTGTGTGAAGTAATCAAAGTTTGCGACTGGCATATGTGTGATCGAAATATCATCCAACGCCATATCACCTCTAAAAGATGCGCCTGTAATTCCTCTAAATCTTACATTGATGGACTTGCCGCTGAATGCCGATAAATCAACTTCCACAAAATACCACAGATTTCCTCTATTTCCTGATTGCGCAGGAGCAACATCCAACAGCCAATTCGTACCATCAAAAACATCCACATGCAACTCGCCCATATCGGCACCATACATGTGATAATAATAGGTCAACTTTGCTGCTGACGATGGGGTCAAATCAAAGCAGGGTGAAATCAAATTTGCCTGATTAAACGAACATTCTCCGCTTGATTCTAGGTAGATATAATTTCCATTTCCTGATGTATTATCACCCGATGGGCCTGTAGCAGCTGAAAAGGTTGAGCCTGAAAAAACGCGCCAATCTACATCATCAAAAATTCCGTTTTGCTCATTGGTCCATCCATTTGGCAAAGGGCAAGAAGTAGCCCCGCAATCTGGATTATCAGAGCAAACAGAATAAGCGTCAAAATCCTCACGCCAGATTGGCTCAACAGCCGCTGTTTCAGCATTAAAATAGTTCACGCTTAGACTATCGTTAAAAGCATTCAAGTCACCACTAAAGTCAATTAATACTTCAACCGTATTTAACCCTTGCTGAAATGCAATATTTCCGCTGAAAAACAAGGTATCTGTTTCGTTAGGAGCAATGTTAACCGAAAATGATTGCAGCGCTTGTTGGACTCCTCCAAGCGCATACGAAGCGTCAAAAGACATTACTGGTGCCGTACCAAAATTTTTGACGACAAACCCTATCTGCTGATCCCCATGACAAGGATAGATAGTCGTATTAAATGGCGATATTGATTCGAGCGCTAAATCAACAGGCAGAAAGCAATTAAACACTCCGGGTGCTTTTTGAATGGCAATTTGCCTTTTACTCTTCGCTCCATCTGGTCCATCGGCTGACGCACTGTACCACAAATTATCACTCATTGGGTTTGAGTTGTAATCTACAAAGCTGGTGGCAACTGAAGTTCCAATAGAATCCATGTACTTTACTCCTAGCTTATAAATATCATAAGATGTGGCGCTTGCTGAACCATTCCACGTTAATCCAATCGAATCTGGGCAGGCCCATTCCACAATCAAATTCTCAGTGGTTGGCATAATTGAAAACTCATCCGATTGTATCGTGTTGCCATCTTGAGTTACTCTAATCATACACTTGCCTGATGCAGCTGGCTGCACTGTCCAAGCGAAATAGCCCTGCATTGGATTCACCGAAGCATTCATCATGTTCCAAGAGATTCCGCCATCCGTAGAATATTCCAAGGCAACATTTACACTATCATTATTCGCGTCCCAACGAATCACTTCCGTAGTAAAGGGCTCGAATGATTCTCCTCCTATCGGATAAGTCAGCACAAAGGGCTCTTCTTCAAACCAATAGACCAAATGATACGATTGTGGCCCCATTGGAATTGACCCGCCATTCACATAAACGGTATAATTTCCAGCTTCTGGTGAGTTAACTTCAACTTGTTCAACATTATTTAAGTGATCCTCACCTTGAATAGCGGGGTTGCCAAGTGTAGCAGGATTTGGTGTTGGGTCTAAAACCCACGGTTTAATTGTGTCACCTGAAGGTGAAACTGCTATTATATCCAGGTCGTTGATTAATGCTGTGCCGGCATTTACAGCTGCCTCTGGGTCTGTCCAATAAACCATAAATCGGGCATTTGTTGCTGTAGCAGGCACATTAACAATGTGATTGTTTTGTGCGCCTTGAGCAATTGTTGCGTTCACTATATTATTACCACCAATAAGTTCATAAGCCTTTCGGGCGTTAATTCGACCCCATCCATAGATAAAATCTGGTCCTATCGTTCCGAGGTCGTCAGCTGTATTCAGAGCAATTGCCTTCATTAATCCACCTTCTGGTAAAACGCCATTAATCGACTCATAGGCGTTATATAATTGAGCAAGAGTTCCTGAAACACCGGGACATGACATGCTTGTTCCCGTTTTTGGGCCGTACTCATTATTTTCCAGTGTTGAAACAACATTGGTTCCTTTGGCACTTATATCCGGCTTGATTCGACCGTCATGCGCGGGGCCTCTGCTGCTGCTATTTGCAACCGCATCGAATAAATTCAGATTAGCCACTGCTATTACGTTCTTTCCTACTTTATGACCTCCTGTAATATTTCCCCACACATTACCCGCTCCATAGCCACAATTTGATGTTCCGCTATTTCCTGCTGAGAACACATGCATGAGTGAAGGTAAGGATACCGATTGCTGGTCCATTAATCGGGCTAAAGCGGTATATCCGGCATTACAACCATTGCTGTATGATGTGCTTGTAATGACCACATCGTATGCATTGTAATGGTTCGCTATACTGTCGTAGCCTTGATATTGCGGGGCTGCTTTATAAACGTATAGCTCTGCTGCTTTGGCTTGTCCTGCATTGTTGGGGTCGATGTTTCCTGCGCCAGAGATCGTTCCTCCAACGTGATCACCATGGTCACCATCATTTCCTGTCCAAAACTGCGCACCTATGCGCCCTTCATGATCGATATGCGGACCTATCATACCATCATCCTGAAGCATAACTCCAATTCCTTCACCATCAAAACTCAGCCCATTTGAGTTATCACTACTAATTACATTTGAGCGATGGGAGCTTCGTCCGGTGTAGTTCTCTGGTTCGCCATATTCATATAACCAATCAAGGTATTGCACTGCTGAGTGATTTCTCAATTCTTGGAGACCTAACTCAGAAACTTTTACGGTAACAAAATGATAGGTTTTCCGGATTTCTATGACCTCACTTCCTTCAGGTATATCTGCAATTATTTCACTTAGATGAACATTTGAAAATGGGTGTACATTTACCAACACGAGCTCTTCCTCAGTGACAGCTCGGGACGGAGGATTCCAGAAATCCACATTTCCTTTAAACTCCTCTAAGTAGGCAGTCGCTGAAACAACACCAAATTGATTGACGAGATTCAACGAAGCATTATTCGAAACAGCAATGAGATAAAAACTGCTTGGTAAAAACGCTAAAAATTCTACGCCATTTACCGCTAAATGAGCTTGTTCATCTTTTGATGGAAAATGGTTTAGCTCAACTAATCCATACTTTTTTCCTTGAAAATCAGGCCAATTTGCAATATCATTGGTTTCAAGCCGCTGGTTTTCTGTATGAGGTATCTCAAATTTTCCTGAAGTTAGTTGAAGGGTGTTTTGAGCGTGAATTCCGAAAAAAGCACACGAAAAAACAGCACTAAAAAAGTATAATTTTCTCATATAAGATAGGTTCTTTTCACAATTAAGAATTCTAAAAGTAATCCAGTCAATGTTACATTTGATAACTATTGCCTACGAAGTTTGTTCATCAAGTGAATCCTAAGTAAAATATTTATGAAGTTAAAAGGTATCCAACTTATCGTTTCCACCGCAGCAGCGATCATTCTGTGTTCTTACATTCTCTATGAAACGGAAGAACGGGGAGAAGCTTCAACCACTGAAATTGACCGTACTAAAGACAAAGTGCTGCTTGATGTTTTAGTTAAAAGCATCGAAAACAGCCACTTTCAACCCAAAGTGCTTAACGATGAATTTTCAGAAAATGTTTACACCCTTTACTTGAAGCGAATTGACTTCAACAAGCGATTCTTTTTAGAGGCAGACATCGCAAGGCTTTCAGAATACAAGACAAAAATTGATGACCAGATCAAGGCGGGTAATTATGTGTTTTTTGATTTGACAAATGATATTTTAAGAGAACGAGTCGGTGAAGTAAAAATCATCTATCAGGAAATACTGGAATCACCTTTTGATTTTTCATCCAACGAAACAATCGAATTAGACGAAGAAAAACGTGACTTTCCAAAAAATAAAAAAGAGCTTAAGGCATTCTGGCAAAAAAGCCTAAAATATGAAGCGCTCACGCGCATCCATGACATGGAGCGAAAACAAGAAAAAGCTTCAGAAGAAAACGATACGCTGACCATAATGACCTTCGAAGAGATGGAGGCTAAGGCCAGACAGAACATTCGCAAAAGCAATGATCGCTTTTTTGAGCGTATGGAAAAATGGACGCGTGACGACCTAAAGGAAATTTACCTCAATTCTATTGTTGGAGTTTATGGGCCTCACACGGGTTATTTTCCTCCAAAAGACAAAGCCAATTTTGATATTTCGATGAGCGGACAGCTCGAAGGAATAGGCGCACAACTCCAAGAACGCGATGGGTTTATCCGCGTCACTTCAATTGTCCCTGGCAGCCCGTCATACTTACAAGGCGAACTCGAAGAAGGAGACCTCATTCTTAAAGTGGCTCAAGAAAACACGCCACCTGTAGATATTACTGATACACGCATTGACGATGCCGTAAAGCTGATACGCGGTAAAAAAGGAACCAAGGTCATTCTTACCGTTAAAAAATTAAACGGCTTAATCAAAGACGTTACTATTGTACGTGACGTAGTTGTATTGGAAGAAACGTACGCCAAGTCTGCCATCATCGAGCATAATGGTTCGCGCATTGGCTACATTAGACTTCCTAAATTTTATGCTGATTTTAATAAATCAGGCGGCAGATCTGCCGCAGATGACGTTGAAAAAGAATTGATTAAGCTCAAAGCCGAGCGTATAGATGGCGTTATTCTCGACCTTAGAGGAAACGGTGGCGGATCGTTAAAGGATGCTATTGAAATGACGGGTCACTTCATTGAGCAAGGACCTGTGGTGCAAGTGAAAGGCCGATATACGCCTGCTGAAATCATGAAAGACAATGATAAATCCATAGAATATGATGGTCCTTTAGTGGTTATGATTAACCAATTTAGCGCATCGGCTTCCGAAATTTTAGCCGCAGCCATTCAAGATTACGATCGCGGAATCATTCTGGGCTCAACCTCTAGTTTCGGCAAAGGAACGGTTCAACGATTCTATGAACTCGATCGATATTTAACTGCTGGCACGAGTAAATACCGCCCGCTTGGCGCAGTAAAAATTACTACCCAGAAGTTTTATCGAATAAATGGTGACGCCACGCAATTAAAAGGAGTAGAATCTGACATCGTTGTTCCTACTCAATACGCCTACTTTGAAATGGGAGAGAAAGAGCAAGAATTTGTAATGCCTTGGGGCGAGATTGAAGCTGTTGAATACCAAAAGTGGAGCCCAAAATACAATGAAGCAGGCGTAATTGATCAAAGTCAGAAGCGCATTAAAAACAATATCGTCTTTAACCTCATTGATGAGAACGCACGATTGTTAAAGCAGCAAACGGATGAAACCATCATCTCGCTAAATTACGACAGCTTCAGTAAAAAACAAGCCATGCTTGACGCTCAAGAAGATGCGTTTGATAGCAGTATTAAGGAAAATGAACTCGAACTTAATATCAGCAACCTAAAGGCAGACTTAGGCTCTTTTGAAGCTGATTCGGTAAAAACAGAAATCAACGAAAAGTGGCTTAAAAACCTAAAGAAAGATGTCACGTTAGAAGAGGCCCTCAACGTCATTAAAGACATGAACGGATAGGTAGTTTATGCATCCTCATTAGAAGGCAGCTCATAAAGATAGTTGTTATAAGGAAAACGCTTTGCGTGTATTTCCTTGACCTTATCGTAGAGCAACTGTTTCAATTCAATAATGTTGGTTTTCTCAATGGCTGAAATAAAAATAGTCTGGTGATCTTGATGCGCCATCCACGACTTCTCAAGATCTCCTAACTTTATAGCTGGATTAATTTCTCCATCCCATTTCCACTCTTCTTGAGGCGGCTCTGGATAATTATCAATTTTATTAAAAACAAGAATTGTTGGTTTGTCAATGGCTTCAATCTCGGAAAGGGTTTTCTCAACGGTTTTGATGTGGTCTTCAAATTGTGGGTGCGAAATATCCACTATGTGCACTAAAATATCTGCTTCACGCACTTCATCCAACGTTGACTTAAACGATTCGATAAGCTGATGCGGAAGTTTTCTAATAAACCCGACCGTATCAGCCAGAAGAAACGGCAAGTTCTCTACGACCACTTTTCTCACGGTTGTGTCAAGCGTTGCAAACAGCTTATTCTCCGCAAATACTTCACTCTTGCTTAAGATGTTCATTATGGTTGACTTACCCACGTTCGTGTATCCAACTAGCGCAACACGCACCATTGCGCCTCTATTACCGCGCTGAGTGTGCATTTGCTTGTCGATCTTCACGAGCTTCTTTTTCAACAATGTGATTTGATCGCGAATAATTCTTCTGTCGGTTTCGATCTCTTTCTCACCCGCTCCACCTCGGGTAGATGTCCCACCGCGCTGCCTTTCCAGGTGGGTCCACATTCTCGTTAATCGAGGAAGTAAATATTCATACCGCGCTAATTCTACTTGCGTTTTCGCTTGAGAAGTTTGTGCCCTCGACTGGAAAATATCTAGGATTAATAAGCTCCGATCGTAAATCTTTAAGTTAATCTCTTTCTCAAGGTTTCGAATTTGAGACGGGGTTAGGTCATCATCAAAAACGACCACATTGATGTCGTTATCCTTTGTAAAAGCAACTACCTCATGGAGCTTTCCCGTTCCGATAAACGTTTTCGGATTTGGTGTGTCAAGGTTTTGAGTAAACGATTTGATGGTCACCAACCCTAATGTATCGGCCAAAAACTCTAGTTCAGCCATGTATTCTGACAACTTCTCAGCAGACTGCTCGCGATGCGACAATCCGACCAAAACTGCTCGCTCTGGTTGAATGCTCGTTGTATTAAGCTCCATAATTCATTGAGCTTTTAAGGGTAAATCTTACCGTAGTATAAATCAAAACCAAGTGCCGAATTCTTTCATGAACGGCCAAGGAATCATAATAAATATGATGAGCAGAGCAATGCTGTAAAAAATCGCTATCGCCTTGTACTTTCTTTTGGACTCTTCTTGCTTTTTAGAGCGGCTGTAGCCAACTGTGACCAAAGCAATGGCAATAATCATCATAGAAAAATGCTCTACCGCATAAAATCGTGAAGCAGCGTCTTTCATAAACCCATCTACATTCATGATAATATTAAACCCTTTTGAGCCTAAAAAGTAAAGTAGCAAGCCAACAATTAATTGGATATGCGATAAAATCAAAGCTCCCAAGGCGAGCATTTTACTGGTTTTGTTGAACGCCTTACCGTTTGATAAAGCAACTACTGCATCCGCAATGGCTAAAACAATGAGCAGCAACACGAGGTAACGAAACGAACTATGCAGATGTAATAAGCCTGTAATCATTGCTGTAAATTTAAGCATCAAAAGTAAGGGGCATTCTCATATATGCCAAGATGTATGTGAACAGTCTTTTCTTAAAAGCAATATTTACCCCCATAAATTGGATTCATCCCGCATTTACCTTTGACCCTCAAATGAAAGGAAAATTTTTACTACTCAGCCTGCTTCTTGGATTGTTATCTATATCTCACTCTCAAGAAACGTTCCCAGTAAATGGTGTGCATGATGATCGCCATACTGTACATGCATTTGTGAATGCCGAAATTTATATTTCACCCGAGCAAAAGTTCGATTCGGCTTCGCTCGTTGTGCAAGACGGAAGAATTACAGCGGTAGGCAAAGGCATTCAACTCCCAAAAAACGCAGTAATACATCCTTGCAACGGACTCACTATTTATCCCTCTTTTATAGATGCTTACGCTGGATTCAACGCCAAAGAAAAACGTGAGCAACACCCTACGGTTGCAAGTAATTGGAACCACGCGATACATCCCGAGTTTGAGTACCAACAGGAATTTCCAATCAATGAAAAGACCAAAAACGATTGGTTAATCTCTGGCTTTGGAGTGGTAAACGTTCACCTCAGAGATGGCATTATGCGTGGGTCTTCTTCCACCTTTCATCTGGGAATTGATCAGCCTAACAAAGCGATCATCCGAAACAATAGCATTCAACATTTCTCCTTTTCAAAAGGCTCGAGTAAGCAGGATTATCCTTCGTCATTGGTAGGCGCTATAGCATTGATAAGACAAACTTTGTATGATGCGCAATGGTACGTCCAAGGTGAATCAAAGGAATTCAACACATCATTAGTTGCGTTAAATAAAAACCCTAAAGTCACGCGTATTTTCGAGCTAAATCACGCCTTATCCATCCGAAACGTTCAAGGCATTTCAGAAGAGTTTGGCCTCCCATTTACCATCAAAGCGACAGGACAAGAATACCTCAACTTGGATGAACTTCCTGAGAACGCCAGCATCATCCTGCCATTAAACTTTCCGAAAGCCTTCGATATCAAGGATCCTTTTGAGGCTCGAATGATTTCACTTTCAGAATTAAAACACTGGGAAGCTGCACCTTTTTGCGCAACGATCTTATTGGAAGCGGGGCATAACATCTCTCTAACCCGAGACACAATCAAAACACACAAAGAATTTTTAGCCGCTTTAGTAACCTTGAATAAAACCGGAATGAGTCACCGTGACCTGCTTCAGTCATTGACTACAAATCCCGCCAAAATACTTGGCTTAGAAAAGGAGCTTGGAACGTTGTCACCTCAAAAAATTGCCAGCTTTTTTATCTCAGAAGGCCACATAAACGACCCCACATTTCGCATTGTTGAACATTGGAATGTCGGAGAGCGGGTATTTAGCACTCCTACACTTAATACGTCCTTAATCGGAAAATACAACCTCGTAGTGGATGGAAAAGAATACGAAGTCTCGGTGCGTGATGTTAAAAATAAAGCCATTAAATCAAGCGGGTTTAATAAGGCCACAAAGCTCAAAATTGCGGTAGAAATTGAAAATGAAGATGAGTTGCTTACACTGGTTTTGAAGGAAGACTCGACTAAAAATCTACTCTACCGATTATCCGGAAAAATAAGCCTTAACGGAACCTTGTGGGATGGAAATGGTATTGATTCGAACGGAGCTTGGATCACTTGGGCGGCAATAAAAGACCGGGGTAAACCAAAACAAGATACTTCGAAATCAGAACCAAAAAATGACACGTTAATCCGCCCTTCGTTCCTTAACCCCAATAAGGCCTTCGGAGTGAGCTCAACGCAAGAAAGCAACCCATCGTTTGTCATCACTAACGCTGTTGTATGGACTTGTGCAGATACAGGAAAACTTGAGCGAGCGGATATTTGGATTGAAAATGGCAAAATCAAAGCTGTTGGCGCTGGAATGCTTTATCCGAATGATTTGATTCGGTTAGACGCAAAAGGAAGGCACGTTACTCCAGGAATCATCGATGAACACTCGCACATTGGATTGAGGGGTGGAGTGAATGAAGGCGCACAAGCATCATCAGCCGAAGTGCGCATGTCTGACGCTATTGACCCATGGAACATTAATCTTTATCGTCAATTGGCTGGTGGAGTAACCGCAGCGCAACTCTTGCACGGATCTGCCAATCCGATTGGTGGACAAAGCGCGTTGATAAAACTTAAATGGGGTCGGTCTGCTTCTGAAATGTTAATTGATGATGCTGACGGCTTTATAAAATTTGCCCTTGGTGAAAACGTGAAACGAAGCAACTCGAGAAACAACAAAGGGCGTTTTCCACTTACCAGAATGGGAGTTGAACAAAGCTACGTGGATGCGTTTACACGTGCCAAAGAGTATCAATCGTTAATGACGCAATCGCCCCCCTCTAAAAACAAGACCGTGTCATCTTCACCAAAGGTCCGAAGAGACTTAGAACTAGATGCGTTGGTAGAGATTCTGGATAAAAAACGATTCATCAGCTGCCATTCATACGTTCAATCCGAAATTTTAATGCTCATGGATGTGGCAGATAGCTTTGACTTCAAGGTAAATACATTCACCCACATTCTAGAAGGCTATAAAGTAGCAGATAAAATGCTCGAGCACGGTGCGCAGGCCTCCACATTTTCAGATTGGTGGGCTTATAAGTTCGAAGTAAACGATGCTATTCCCTACAATGCTGCCTTACTCACCAAAGTTGGCGTAAACACCGCAATCAACTCAGACGATGCAGAAATGGGCAGGCGTTTAAATCAAGAAGCAGCGAAAACTATGAAATACGGTGGAATAAGCGAGGAAGAGGCGTTGAAAATGATAACCATCAACCCGGCTAAAATGCTTCATTTAGATGATCGTATTGGCAGTATTGAAGAGGGTAAAGATGCCGACCTCGTGCTATGGAGTGACCATCCGTTATCTGTGTATTCACACGCTGAAAAGACCTACATAGAAGGCCAGCAATATTTTGATTATGCCTCTCAAAATGCTCAACAACTTGCCATTCAGAAAGAACGAGCGCGCATAACCGCAAAGATGATGGCCGATAAAAGCTCAACGAAAAAGCCCGTTAAACCAAAAGATCAGCACGAATATCACTGCGATACGTTGGTTGAAGATTACCTCACAGAATGAAAAAGTTAACATACATGTCGGTGTTTGTGTGGTGCATACTGCCACTCACAAGCTTCTGTCAGCCTCAAGAATTTAGTCAAAGCAAAACGCTGATTCGGTACGCCACGGCACACTTGGGTAATGGCGAAAAAATTGATAATGCCTATATCGAGCTGCAAGGCAAAAGCATCACAAAGGTTGCTGATGCCAACAAGACACGCATCAATGAAGCAGATTACGACACCATCATTGACGCTTCAGGAAAACACATTTACCCTGGCTTCATTATCATGGACAGTCGCTTGGGATTAACAGAGATCGATGCTGTACAAGCGAGCCACGACTATCAAGAGGTGGGTGATTTTCTGCCCAATGTAAGAACACTGCCCGCGTTTAATACCGAGTCAAAAATTATCGGCACTGTGCGGACCAATGGCGTGTTAATGGGCCAAATTTCACCCGTTGGAAAAGGAATATCTGGACAGTCATCGGTAGTTCATTTTAATGGCTGGAACTGGCAAGAAGCTGCCATAAAAGCAGATGAAGGCATCTTTCTGTCGTGGCCCGACCGCTATCGTCAAACCGGCTGGTGGGCTGAGCCTGGTTCTTCCAAAATCAACAAAAACTATGACGATCAAGTAAAAAGCATCAAAGATTTCTTTGCCGAATCAAAAGCATACAGTTTAAGCCAAACTCCTGCAGAACAAAACCTGCGTTTCGAGGCGATGAGAGGTGTTTTCGATGCGTCAAAACGAGTATATATCCGTGTGAATTGGGCGAAAGACATTCTTGACGTTGTGCAGTTTATTCGCTCAAACGGAATCAAAAACGCAACCATTGTGGGTGGATCAGAATCACATTTGGTGGCGACAGCTTTAAAAGAAAACAACATCAGTATTGTTATTGACCGTGTGCACCAACTGCCATCGCACGAAGACTCGCCCGTTGACGAGCCCTTCAAACTCGCGTCATTGCTTGTGAATCAAGGCGTTGAAATTGCTTTTGCCAGCAGCGGAAGTATGGAGGCGATGATCAGCAGAAACCTTCCTTTTCACGCAGGCACAGCTGTACATTATGGTCTTGACTATGAGTTGGCGATTCAATCACTGACAGAAACTCCTGCGAAACTTTTGGGAATAGAAAAAACGCATGGAACACTTGAGTCAGGCAAAGCGGCTACGTTATTCATTTCTGAAGGTGACGCTTTAGACATCACTGGGAATAATGTTACCGTTGCTTTCATTGAAGGTGTGATGATCGATTTAGAAAATCATCAGACGCGACTCAATAAAAAATTCGCAAAACGACACGGAGTGGCGCCTTAAAACTCGAGCGCAGCTCTCACTCTTGTCAATGTTGCCGAGGCAACTTTTCGTGCCTTTTCAGCTCCATTCAACAGCAGTTTATCGAGCTCTTCTCTGTCATTCATAAAGCTCGCATACTCATTTCGCTGCACGTCAAACCGATCTAAAATCAGTTCGAATAATGCTGTTTTAGCATGTCCATAACCATAATTTCCACCCAAATAATTCTTCCGCATTTTTGCCACCTTCGCATCATCAGCAAGCAATTGATACAACGCAAATACATTGCACGTGTCTGGGTTTTTGGGCTTCTCCATAGGTGTGCTATCTGTTACTACACTCATTACTTGCTTCTTAAGCTGCTTTTCAGGCAGGAATATATCGATGTAGTTATTGTAGCTCTTGCTCATTTTTCGGCCATCGGTTCCAGGCACAATCATGACGCGCTCATCAAATGTGGCTTCCGGTAAAACGAATGTCTCTTGATATTTCGAATGAAAAGCACCGGCCATGTCTCTTGTCATTTCGAGATGCTGCATTTGGTCTTTTCCCACAGGAACAAATTCTGCATCGTATAGCAGAATGTCTGCCGCCATAAGCACTGGATAGGTAAATAAACCCGCATTCACATCACTCAAATTCTCGCTTTTATCTTTAAAACTATGTGCGTTGGCCAACATAGGAAAAGGCGTAACACAATTTAAATACCACATCAACTCTGTAACCTCCGGAATGTCGCTTTGCCGGTAGAATGTGTTTTTATCAGTATCGAGGCCAAACGCCAACCACGCAGCCGCAACTCCATACGTATTCTCACGCACCAGTATTGGATCTTTGATCGCAGTGAGCGAATGCATGTTTGCGATAAACAAAAATGCTTCATTTGAAGGATCCTTTGTAGTGCGAATGGCAGGCTCTATCGCACCGAGAATGTTACCTAAATGGGGCACTCCTGTAGCTTGTATTCCTGTTAGAATTCTAGACATCGAAATAAATTTCGCCAAATGTAAAGGAGTATGATCGAATTGCCCGATAATCTTACTGTACTGCTGCAAAGTATTCTCAACGCACACATTTATTTCAACTTACCTTTGTCCTGATGTATTACCTACTTCAGCCTTTTCGCGTTGTTTGGAAAATTTGGTTTTTCCTGTTTTTCGTTACCACATTAACGTTGTTATACCCTCTTTTAAACTGGGCATTAAGCAAGTCTGAGCGCTGGCCAAAAGCATTCAGCATCATGCAAACATGGGCGTGGTGGTTGATTTCTGTTCCTGGGATTTGGATGAAAATTGAACAAAAAGAGGCGCTACCAAAAGCTCCGTTTATCATTTGCCCGAATCACTCATCCTACCTCGATATCATTACCATGTATCGCGTGTTTAAAGACTATTTCATTTTTATGGGGAAGATGGAACTGAACAATTGGCCTTTGTTTCACATTTTCTTTTCGAAAGGAATGAACATTTCTGTAGACCGAGAAAGCATCTCTGGTGCCCACAGCGCATACGAGCGCTCAAAAAATGAATTAGACAAAGGACATAACATTGTGATTTTTCCAGAAGGAACCATTCCTCCAAACGCTCCCATGCTTAAACTATTTAAGAACGGTGCCTTCAAGTTGGCGATGGAAAAAAATGTTCCCATCGTGCCGGTTACGTTTCTTACTAATATTCAGCGGCTTCAAGCAGGGCCAGCATTAAAACGTATGGGCGGACCTGGTCCTTCGCGGGTAATCATACATCCCGCTCTTTATCCTTCTGATTATTCCGAATCAGGAGTGAATCAATTGCGAATAGATACCTTTGCCACCATCGAAAAACCTCTGAAAGAACTTTATGGAGATCACCGATAACTTGATTGAAAAACTTGCGGATTTATCACGGTTAAATTTTGACGGTGACGAACGCACAAAAATGAAAGGCGACCTCCATAAAATGATTGCCTTTATCGACACATTGAACACTGTAAACACTGATGGTGTAGAGCCGTTGATCTATATGACCACCGAACCATTGGAACTCAGAAAAGATGAGGTGGGAGAGGAGCTTTCTCAAGCTGAAGCACTAATCAACGCTCCGTCAAAAGACAGTGATTATTTTAAAGTTCCGAAAGTTTTAGATAAGTAAGCTCTACGAGCACACAGCCGTTCACCTTTTTTTACCTTCGCACACTAATATTTTATCATGGGAAGCATAGGACCTTGGCAAATTGTACTGATTATCGCTGTTTTGTTGTTACTATTTGGTGGCAAGAAAATTCCCGAGCTCATGAAGGGTCTTGGTAAAGGCATGAAAGAGTTTAAAGACGCCACCAAAGAAGACGACAACAACGACAACACTAAGAATTAACATCTCACCGATTTGGCTCTAAGTGATTATTCCTTCGTAAACCTCGCCACGGTGCGAGAAGACCTTCTTGCAAAAAAATATTCAGCAACTGATTTAGTAGAGTTCTTCTTGCAAAAAATCGAGCGCGAGGATAAATACAACGCATTTCTAGAGGTTTTTTCGAATTCTTCTCTCGCAGCCGCAAAGGCGCTCGATCAGAAAATTACTTCAGGGGTAAGCCTTGGTGAGCTCGCAGGTGCAATCATTGGTATAAAAGACAACCTCTGTTATAAAAACCATAAAGTTGGAGCATCATCTAAAATCTTAAATGGGTTTCAATCACTGTTCACCGCTACGGCCGTTCAAAAGTTAATCGATCAAGACTCCATTATCATTGGTCGGCTCAATTGTGATGAGTTTGCTATGGGCAGCTCCAACGAAAATTCAGCTTACGGTGCAGTGCGCAATCCTATTGACCCATCTCTTGTTCCTGGAGGTTCTTCCGGAGGCTCTGCCGCCAGTGTAGCTGCCGGCCTGTGTATGGCAAGTTTGGGTTCAGATACCGGTGGATCGATAAGGCAACCTGCATCTTTTACGGGCCTAGTTGGATTAAAGCCAACCTACGGTAGAATTTCACGTTACGGATTAATCGCCTTTGCATCTAGTTTTGATCAAATTGGTCCGTTCACAAAAACAGTGCAAGACTCTGAGTTACTTTACCGTGTTATGGCCGGACGTGATGCTATGGACTCGACCAGTGCCAAGCAGCCTGTTCACCAAAAAAAGGCCGAAAAGAAGCATTTTACCTTCGCTTACTATAACGAAGTAATCGATAGCCCTGGACTTCATCCAAAAACCAAAGCATTGTTTTTGGAGAAGATTGAAGCTTTAAAGCGCGCTGGTCATGAAGTTATTAGCACTTCTTTTCCTTACCTCGATCAGCTTGTTCCGTGTTATTATGTTTTGACCACCGCTGAAGCTTCTTCCAACTTAGGGCGTTATGATGGTGTTCATTATGGCGCGCGAAGCGAGGCCTCTGCTGACATTCCGAGCACCTACTTTAATAGTCGGACCGAAGGTTTTGGACAAGAAGTAAAGCGCAGAATCATGCTCGGAACATTTGTTTTAAGCGCTGGGTATTATGATGCTTATTACAGCAAAGGACAAAAAGTAAGGCGATTGATCAAGGATGCCACAGATCAGATTTTAGCCAAAGCAGATTTCTTGATCAGCCCAACCACACCGCATCCTGCATTTAAAATTGGGGAAAAAGCAAACGATCCGATTGCGCTCTATTTAGAAGATATTTTCACTGTACAAGCCAACCTTGCTGGTAATCCAGCCATTTCTGTTCCGATGGGAACAACTGATGAAGGCCTTCCGTTAGGCTTTCAAATCCTCGGAAAATCATTTGATGAAGAAACTTTATTCGCAGCGGCTTCGTTAGTATAGCCAAATTCAAGGTTAACAATTTTTCGTTGAAAATGCATTGATGACTCGCGCGATAATTATAGCATTCGACTCATCTTTGAAGCTTATCATTTATTAAATCGTCTAAGAGATTATGAAGTTTTTCTTATCCATACTTTATGTGTGCATCGGACTATCGATGAATGCCCGCACTGTTTCTTTAGACAGTTTGACTATTAACACAAAAGACTCTTCTCTTATTCTCACAGACATCCCACAGGCGGCAAAAATTGACAGCGCCATTTTTTGCTATCATGAGTCGCTTTTGCCTTTGCTCAATGACCCAACAAGTATCCAAGACTTAGAAATTTCAGATAGCTTACCCTTCTTTAGCAGTGATGTATATCAAACACGCTTGGCACTTTTGGATGAAAAAACGCCATTTGACCTTACTTACAACACCACAATAGAGGCATTCATTCACCTTTATGTTTCAAAAAGGCGAGAGTTGAGCGCAAAGTGCATAGGCAGGTCTGAACAGTACTTCCCTTTGTTCGAAGAAGTTTTTGATAAGTACAACTTGCCTCTCGAATTAAAATATTTAGCGGTTGTAGAATCGGCCCTCGACCCGAAAGCAAGAAGCAGGGCAGGAGCCACCGGCCTTTGGCAATTTATGTACGGCACTGGAAAAAACTTTGGTCTCGATATAAACTCATACGTAGATGAGCGCAACGACCCTGTGAAATCAACAGAGGCAGCGGCCAAATACTTATCCTATTTATATAACATGTTTGGCGATTGGAACTTAGCGCTCGCTGCTTACAACTGTGGTGAAGGTCGCGTTGCTCGAGCCATTCGAAGAGCAGGTGGAAAAAACAATTATTGGGACATTTACCCCTACTTACCGCGTGAAACTAGAGGTTATGTTCCCGCTTTTATCGCTGTAAACTATCTGTTCTCTCATCATGCTGATCACCTAATATCAGCAACACCAATTGAGTATCGATCATTTGAAATAGACAGTATTCACGTGCACGAAAAGCTCCTTTTTTCCGACATCGCTTCAATACTTGATATAGATGAAAAAACCATTCAGGATTTAAATCCAAGCTATCGCTTAAACTTAGTGCCCGCGTATGGTGATTATACCGCACTGTATCTCCCGAAAGAAAAACTGTCGCTTTGGATGGCGAATGAAGACACTATCAAAGCATTATTAACAAAGAGCACAACCGATGAACCAACGAAAGAAGAAGTTGAGGCGCCTAAAGATGTTATCTACTACACCGTAAAGTCAGGTGATTTTTTAGGTAAAATAGCCAGCCGATATGGTTGCTCTGTGCGCCAAATTCAATATTGGAATGGCTTGTCAGGAACAAATTTAAAACCGGGACAAAAACTGGTCTTATACGCTGATCAAATCAGCAGTCCACAATCGCCAGCGCCAAAACCTGCGCAAACCACACAAAGTGGAAATAATGTGTATTACAGCATCCGACAAGGAGATACGCTTTGGGATATTGCAAAGGCACGTGGCATTTCTGTGGAAGATTTGAAGGCGTGGAATAGCCATTTGAATTTTAACAATATGAAACCCGGTCAAAAAATCGTTGTAGGTAAAGCATGAGGTTTTCGTTATTCATAATTGTTGCACTACTTGCCGGCTCATTTGTTGGCTGTGGCGAGGCGAGTAGAAAAGACCTCTTACCCAGAAATACAGGATCGAAAGGCGAAATAGCCGTTATTGCTCCTGACGAGGTTTGGAATTTAAGCACAGGCGACACCTTAAGCGCATCCTTAGATCAACTCATGTATGGGCTTCCGCAAGACGAGTTGTTGCTCAAACGCATAGAAATAAAGGAAAGCGGCTTCAACGATTTCTTTAAAACCCACCGCAACATTCTAAAAGTGGAAGTGCGGACAAACGCCAGAACCGCTGTTCAAGTGCGCAGAGATGTGTATGCTCGCCAACAACTTTTTATTGTGATTCGTGTGCAGTCTCTTGACGAACTGCCCGGCGTTCTGAAATCAAGGGTTAAAGACATTATGACGCTCTTTCACCAAGCTGAAATTGATCGACTAATCGACCGCAATAAGGACTTTGGAAGTGAAGATTTAAACAAAACCATCAAAGAGAAAACAGGCCTTGACTTAATCATACAAGACAAGTTTCAAGTGGCTGTTGACGAACCTAGCTTTCTATGGCTGCGGCTCGATCAATCAAAACCTCTTGGTGGCTATCAGCATACCATAAGTCAAGGATTCATGATTTATCAACGGCCCTATACCGATACAGCTGATTTTTCTGATTCAAGCCTACTCGCATGGAAAAGTGAAGTCAATAAGCGATTTGTAGAAGGCCCACAAAACAGCTACATGAGTGTGAGTGATCGTTTTGTTTTACCACAATCTAAACTGATTTCTTTTCATGAGCAAACGGCAAAAGAAATTCGCGGGTTATGGAGAATGGAGGGCTATTTTATGGGCGGACCTTTTTATGCTTTAGCGTTTTACAATCCCAAAAATGGCATGCAATACCTGCTTGAAGGGTATGCCTATGCACCGCAATTTGACAAGGCACCTTTGATTCGTGAAATCGAAGCAATAGCTAAAAGCGTACAACCCGCTGGTTAAGGCAAGGTATTAAGGTCTACGTTTCCTCCCGTAATAATGACTGCGATTTTTTTTCCTCTTAGCTTTTTTTTCTGAGCATTTAATGCAACGAAAGGAACTGCACACGATGGTTCAATGATCATTTTGGTTTCATTCCAAATGCGATACATCCACGCACTTATTTGATCTTCTTCTGCTAACCAAATATCATCAACGTGTTCTTTAATAATCTCAAATGGAATTTCACCAACAGTCGTGCGCAATCCGTCAGCGATCGTATTTGCCTGCACTGAAAGCGCTCTCACGCCTGTCATAAATCCTTTAAATCCATCTGCTGCTGCTTCAGGTTCAGCGCCCAGCACTTGGGTTGTGGGAGAAAAATAATGAGCCGCCAAACTTGTTCCTGACAATAATCCGCCTCCACCGAGCGGGGCCACGATCATATCTAAATCTGACTGCTCTGCCAGTATTTCCATTGCAACGGTGGCTTGACCTGCCACAATCCACTCGTGATCGAAAGGCGGAATGATTGCGCCTTGGGTATCAGACGCAATAGATTCAGTGGTTTGTATTCGAGCATCAATAGTAGGCTCACAAAGAATAATTTCGGCACCCCATTTTTGTGCGTTTTCTATTTTCTGCTCGTTTGAATTTCTTGGCATCACCACGTAAGATTTTACCTTGAGTTTATGCGCCATGTAGGCAACCGCTTGTGCATGATTACCAGAGCTGTGCGTTACAAAACCTTTCTGTGCTTGTTCTGTCGTAAGCTGAAGCGCAAAATTTGCAGCTCCCCTAATCTTAAATGCCCCTACAGGCTGAAATTGCTCACACTTTAAATACACCTCACAATCCCATAGTTCGTCCAAGAAAGTATCTGATATCAGCGGTGAATGAACCCGAAAAGTTGAAATTCTTGAAGCCGCTCTTTGAAGGTCGATGGCAGCTATCACTTATCCACAAGGAATTTTGTCGATTCTGTTCTGATGTCTTCCACCTTCAAACGATGCTTGCATGTATGCGTCTGTAATTTTCCATCCTTCTTCATTTGATACAAATCGTGCAGGAATCGCAATCACATTTGCGTTATTATGCTGTTTGGTGAGTGCCGCAATTTCAGGCGACCAACACAAGCCACAACGAATGTGTGCGCGCTTATTTGCCGTCATAGCCATTCCATTTGCCGTACCGCAGATGAGTATGCCAAAATCCACTGTTCCATTCTCTACATCGTTACACACTTTGTGACCGAAATCGGGATAATCAACACTTTCCGGTCCATTCGTTCCGTAGTCAATTACTTCAACATTTCTACCATTTAGTTTATCTTTTAAATAATCTTTCAATTCAAATCCAGCATGGTCACAAGCAATTGCTACTTTCATCGTGTTTTCAATTTGGCACAAAGGTAAAGTTGCCGCTGATTATTAATAACCTGTTTATTGCTGTTGATTTGTTGGAATAAATAAAAATGGCGAAGTCGTAAATTATTTTAAGAGAACTTGACGTTGTATAAATCAAGCAAGAGTTGTTGATTCTATCAACTGCACTTATCAACCATCACTTGACCAATTCTTAAAAATAGTTGTTAGTCAAAACCCTGTTAACAATGAAAAACACATTACGTTAATAACATCATAATAGGACTGATTGACAATAAATTCTATGTTTAAATGCTGTTAACTTCAATTCATAAATCACTTGACCTATTAACTTCGAACAAATCTTTCCACACAACTAACAGCTTATATAGTAATAATAGATTTATTTAAACTTTATTGTTTTTTATTCAGTGCATAAAGAAAAGATATACACGCTTCTGATAGGACTTTTGTGCCACCTACTTTTGGTTTCATCAATCAATGCGCAGAAAACCAATCCCAATGGCTACAACAAATTCTATTTCGATAACGGTCAGCTTTCTAGTGAAGGAAAGTTACAAAACGGTCAGCCAGAAGGGTATTGGAAGAATTACTACGAAACCGGTATTCTAAAATCTGAGGGAAATAGAGATGGACATCAATTGGATAGTATTTGGAAATTTTATAATGCTGAAGGAATTTTAACCGAGGAAATAAATTACCGGGATGGCAAGCGTAATGGACTTACTAAAAAATACAGCAACGATGGGTTTTTATTGGAATCAATCAATTATGAAGCGGATAAAAAAAGTGGTTTGGCATTTTCGTATTATTCCAATGGAACAATTCACACTGAAACGCCATATGTAAATGGAGCAGAAAAGGGGATAGAATATGAGTTCAATCCCAAAGGAGAAATCATAACCATCACAGAATATCAAAATGGAATATTCGTACGCCAAGAAAAGATAAATAGGAAGGATAAGAATGGAGATAAACAAGGATTATGGAAGGAGTTTTATGACGATCGAACGGTAAAATCAGAAGGTCGTTACCAGGATAATCTAAAACATGGTTATTGGAAAGATTATTCCGTAAAAGGAATGCTTATAGGAACGTATAAATATGACAAAGGACAACTTGTAACGGACGCGGAAGAATTGGCAGATTTGGAGGTAAAAGAAAAGTTTTATCCCGACAGTGATGGCCAGATTAGATTTAGAGGAACTTACCGCGATGGAAAGCCACACGGGACACATATATGGTTTGCAGAAGATGGAAGTATTGATAGTACTAAAATTTTTAAAAACGCTTATCTCGTTGCTTCGGGAAAGCTTAATCGCAAGGGATTGCGCATCGGAACTTGGAGAGAATATTATTACCCAGATGGTGAATTAAAAGGCATAGGTGAGTATGAAGAAGGTTATCGAAGTGGTGAGTGGATATACTATTTTAAGGATGGATCAATAGAACAACGCGGAAAATACTCGAGCAAAGGAAAGCCGACAGACAAATGGCGTTGGTTTTATGATTCAGGACAATTGATGAGAGAAGAAACGTTTAAGAATGGAAAGGAAGATGGGTGGCTTATTGAGTATTCTGATAGTGGAAAAGTGATCACTAAAGGAGAATTTGTAGATGGATTAGAGGAAGGCGAGTGGTTTTATGAAATGGGAGATCATTATCAATCAGGAAACTATGAGTATGGAATGAGGAAAGGGGTTTGGACATATATTTATTTATCAAATGGAAAAACGCGCTTTGAAGGGGAATATTTTGATGATTTAGCGCAAGGAAAGCACACATGGTATTACGATACGGGCGTGAAAAAGCTCGAAGGAAAATTTGTTTCCGATATAAAGGAAGGCGAGTGGAAACGCTACAATCCTGACGGTAGTGTTTTTGTAACTATTGAATACAGTTCAGGAAGAGAAGTTAAGGTTGATGGATTGAAAATCAAGGTTGAAGATCAAGATGAAAATTAGATTTAAGAATAACTATGACAGGGCATATGAAATATTTTTATCTTTTGCCCTCCAAAATCCGCTTATAGTATGAATATCCTAGTTGTTGAAGATGAAAGTATTGTGGCCAAAGACATCCAAGTTTGTCTGAGAAAATTGGGATATAATGTGGTTGGAGTCGTTTCTTCTGGAGAAGAAGCGGTGGAAAAAGCACAAGAATTTGATCTTGATTTAGTGATGATGGATATCATGCTAAAAGGAGAAATGAGTGGAATAGAAGCGGCAGACATCATACGAAAGAAGAAAAGTATTCCTGTAATTTTTCTTACTGCATACACTGATAGAAATACTGTAGATAAAGCAAAGGAAACGGAACCTTACGGGTATATCATTAAGCCGTTTAAAGAAATTGATATTCAAACGGCCATTGAAATTGCTTTGTATAAGCACGGTCGTGAGATGGAAGTGAGGAAAGAACGCGACATGTATTACAGTATGGTTGAAAAGCAAGATTCAACCGACATGATGTTTGTTAAAGCCAATCAGCGATTGGTAAAAATAAAATACAGCGAAATTTATTTTATTGAGGCATTGAAAGACTATGTAGTGATTAATACCTTAGAAAGGCGATACACGATTCATAGTACAATGAAGGATATTGAAAGCAAGATGCCAGAGAAAGACTTCATACGGGTGCATCGTTCATTCATTGTAAGGCTGGATAAAATAAAAGAGATCGATCACTCTAATGTAGTGCTAGAAAACGATAAGAAAGTAGTTCCTGTTGGTGGATCGTATAAAGAGTTGCTACAGCAACGAATCAACATGATCTAATTACACTAATTTCAGATCGATTCGTCTATTTTCAACATCTGCCGCCTCCACTTTAATTCTGATCTTATCACCTAAAGCATATGCTTTTCGTGTGCGTTGACCTACGATACTCATATTCTTTTGGTCGAAAATGAAGTAGTCGCCATCAATATCTCTCAAGCGAACCAAACCTTCGCATTTGTTAGATTCAATCTCAACGAACATTCCCCATTCGGTAACACCACTTACTATTCCATCAAATACTTTACCCACCGAGTCTTGCATGTAAATGACTTGATACAATTTAGTGGATTCGCGTTCAGCTTCTGATGCTTTACGCTCCATTAAACTACTGTGTTTACATAGCTTATCAACAGCATCAATTTTTTCAGAAGCACCGCCATTCAAATAGCTAAAAAGCATTCGGTGAGCCATCATATCAGGATAGCGCCTAATGGGCGAAGTGAAGTGGCTATAAAAAGGAAAAGCCAAGCCAAAATGACCGATGTTATTCGGTGAGTATTCTGCCTTTGCCATTGATCGAATGGCGAGCATTTCAATAATATTTTGTTCCGGTTTACCCTTTATTTTTGTTAAGAGGTCATTGATAGAATTGGTAATATTTTGGGGGGTATTAAAATCAACGCGATGACCAAAACGCTTTATGAAATCAGAAAAATCTTTCAGTTTTGTTGGATCCGGCAGATCGTGAATTCGATAGACAAAGGTTTTTGCGTGATCACCGGTTTTTTCCTTTTTTCCTACTTTTAAAGCTACCGCTTTATTTGCTAGTAGCATGAATTCTTCGATCAATTTATGCGCATCTTTTTGCACCTTGAAGAATACATCGATGGGTTTTTTATCCTCACTCAGATTAAATTTCACTTCCGTTTTTTCGAACGCAATGGAACCAGATTTTAATCGATTTGCGCGCAGAATTTTGGCGATATTATTAATGGTTGTAAGTTCTGGTTCGTATTGACCATCTTGTTTTTCGAGTATTTCTTGCACGTCTTCGTAGGCGAAACGGTGATCGCTATAAATGACAGTTTTACCAATCCATGTATCATGGATTTTAGCCTTATCATCCATTTCAAAAACACCGCTAAACGTGAGTTTTTCTTCTTTTGGCCGCAAGGAGCAAAGTTGATTCGAAAGAATCTCAGGAAGCATTGGAATTACCCGATCAACCAAGTAGACCGAAGTGGCTCTATTTTGTGCTTCTTTCTCAAGGGCTGTTCCTTCGCGGACATAATGTGTTACATCAGCAATATGAACCCCAATTTCAACATGGCCATTGTCTAACGTTTTAAAAGAAATGGCATCGTCAAAGTCTTTCGCGTCAGCCGGATCAATGGTAAATGTGAGTGTTTTTCTAAAATCTTTCCGTTTTGCAATTTCTTCATTTGTAATCTCGTGTGAAATGGCCTCGCATTCTTTTTCAACCTCGCTTGGAAAGCGCAAAGGGAATCCAAATTGCGCGAGAATAGCATCTCCTTCCGCCTTCATATCACCTGGCATACCGAGAACATCGGTTACATGTGCAACAGGACTCAAGCGCATATTCTCCCATTCCACCAATTTCACCACCACCTTTTCACCCTCTTTTGCTCCGTTCAGTTTATCGTTGGGGATGTAAAAATCTATTGATATTTTCTGATTGTCAGGAAGGGCATAAAAGCGACCTTCATTTTTAAAGATAATCGCAGGAAATGTTTCTCGGGCGCGTTCTATCACATCGATTACTTTTCCTTTTACTCTGCCGCTGTCTTTTCGGCTGTTCAATAATCGAATGGAAACTAAATCCCCATCAAGTGCTTTCCCAGTAAATTGCTCAGGAATCATAACGTCTTTAGAGAACCCTGCGATTTCAACAAAGGCATTTCCGCTTCTATTAAAGGAGATTATACCCTGCATCTCATCGAGAGGACCTTTCCAAATGAATTTTCCCGCGTGCGGCTCGTCTAGTAAACCTTGTTTAATCAACGATTCAATCACCGCTGCTAATAGTTGTCGTTCTACCGCGTCATCGATCTCTAAGCGAGCCGCAAGTTGCTTTTGGTTGATTAGAGACTTAGGGTTTTCTTTGAAATAATGGCTTACTCGGCCTTCTAGCTTTTTAACTTGTTTGGCTAGTTTCTTTTGTGTTTGCTTTGGCATATCACTTACAAAGGAAACAGTTTATAACTTATTTAAAATGAGTATGATTTAAGTTATTGTGAACCCAACGTCAGTATTGTTCTTCTCACAGTCCCTAACTTCGCACAAAATCAAAAGAGATTATGTTATCAACTAGAGTACAAGACGCCTTAAATGAGCAAATCAAAATGGAGGGCTCTTCCAGTAATTTTTATTTATCAATGGCTGTCTGGGCTGAGGAAAATGGCTACGCTGGTGTTTCTCAATTTTTATACAAGCATTCTGACGAGGAGCGTTTTCACATGCTCAAACTCGTAAAATACATCAACGAGCGCGATGGAAAAGTGATTGTTCCTGCCTTTGATCAACCAAAATCAGACTTCACTAGCGTGAAACAGCTTTTCGAAGAGCTTTATCAACATGAAGTGGCAGTAACCCAAAGTATTGGTGAATTGGTTGGAATCTGCTTAGAAGAAAAGGACTTTACTACTCAAAATTTCCTCCAATGGTATGTTTCTGAGCAATTGGAAGAAGAAGCATTGGCAAAAACAGTGCTCGATAAGATCAAGCTAATGGCAGATGATAAAAGTGCGTGGTACCATTTTGATCGTGATATAGCAGGACTAACAGCGACCAGTATTGCAGATACAAGCGGCCAATAAAGTTATTGTTGGATTAAATCAGAGATTAGGGACTTGTATTTTTTTGTAAACGCTGCATAATTTTCTTGCCCGGTTGCGGGACCATTGAATCCTGTGTGGATACGCATTACATCGTGGTTTTTATCAAGCACAATCAATGTTGGATAAGAGAATATTCCATTGAGTGAAGGAAGCGCTTTCGCAGTAACTTCTTTCGATGACTTAAGGCCTGCTAGAAGTATAGGATATTCAATTCCGATGTTTCGTTTATACTTCAAGATGTTTTGGATGGCTTTCAGGGAATCGTTTATCAATTCAAAGTCCAATGCTACAATAGCCACTTGATCAGTAGGAAATTCGTCATAAATTTCTTTGAGAAAACGACTTTCATCGAGGCAATTAGAGCACCAGGTGCCCATGATGCTCACTAAAAGCACCTTGTTTTTGAATTGATCGTCATGAATGGAAACTTCCTTACCGTTTTCATCTGGAAACGAAAAGCTGAACGATTCACCGGAGTTGATTTTTGTAATACTTTCAGGACTCGAAAGTTGATGAGGCGTGTTGAGCTCAGCCATCCATTTTTGCGAATAGGAATGGCCTGCTAAAAACACGCCTTTGATTTTACCTTCATCCGCATGACCTTCAAAGTACATCAGGTGTGTGCCGTCCATCGTACTTAAAAACATAGAATCACCGCGAACAACGCCCTCTAAAAAGCGATAGTCACCCGTTTCAGTGAGTAATGAGCCGGTAAGTAAAAACTTGTTTTGTTCGAGCTTCAGCACGTGTGTTTCTTCAATATTCCCATCATGATCGAGGAACATAAACTTATGGCTACCAGATAGATTTACCTCAGGCACGATGCTGGGTTTAAATCTATAAGGGTGTATGGTTGTAGCTGCAACACCGATACTTTTTACGATTTCAGTCCTTTCATTTATCCATCTTCCTTTTAACGTAGAGTCGTTCAACAACTTCAGTTTGAAATAAGAACGAAAAAAGGCCGACTCATAAATGGAAGAATCACCTTCGCTGCTGGCGGGAAGAAACGTTAAAAACTCTTTGTCATTTTTTACAATTAACTCATTGTCAGCGTTGATGATAAATTCAATTGGTATGCGCGCATTGCGGTGTTCAAAATCAGCATGCCACAACTGACCTTGAGGCAGTATAGTGCCATGAACAAATTGTTCGTTGTTGAAAAACCACTTAATCGATTGTTTTATGCTTAGTTCATAGCTCGTTCCATTGAATTTGAAGTGTTGTGACGAACTAGAAAGTAGGTTAGCGCGCTCCTTATGGATGGAGTAATGGATAACCTTACCATTGTTTATTATGATTTTTACAGATCTAATTTCTTGCGTTTCATCGAGTGCTTGAAATTCAATGGTTCTAATGCTTGAACGCGAAGAATCGGTGATCGTGTAAGCATCGGCAAAACGGTTTTTATTTACGTTGTCTTTTAAAAAAGCTTGAAATTCTTTTACCCAATCAATGGTGTAGGATTGTGAGTGAACAATGGAGTCGCCAATCACAGACCATTTGCTGGCATTTGCTGAAACGCGGTTCAAACTATCAGCCACATCGGCCATGGTGGGGACGTTCTCAAGGATTACCGGGTCTTGTGCGCTGGGAAGTTTTTCGCAGCCAATGATGACGAGTGATAGTAGCGCGAAAAGAAGGTGTTTTAAACTCAAAGCGCAGATTGAAATTGTTTTAAAAACCGAACATCATTCTCAAAGATCATGCGTATATCAGGAATCTGAAAGCGTTGCATAGCGCTTCGTTCTAAGCCCATACCAAAAGCAAACCCGGAATATTTTTCAGGATCAATGTTTGAACTTGCCAAAACAGCGGGATCAACCATGCCACAGCCCATTACTTCTAACCAACCCGTGCCTTTTGTAATGCGATGGTCCAATTCATTTTCCAATCCCCAGTAAACATCTACTTCTGCACTGGGCTCCGTGAACGGGAAATAAGAAGGGCGGAGGCGAATTTTACTTTTTCCAAAAAACTCTTTGGCGAAGTATTCAAGTGTTTGTTTTAAATCAGCAAATGTTACTCCTTCATCAATGTATAATCCTTCGATCTGGTGAAAAATACAATGCGAGCGCGCAGAAACAGCTTCGTTTCTAAAAACCCTGCCCGGAGCAATGATGCGTATAGGGGGTTTTTGCTCGGTCATTGTGCGCACTTGAACAGATGATGTATGCGTTCTTAGCACGAAATCGTCAGATCCGTTTGGGTTTTTAACGAAGAAGGTATCTTGCATGTCACGAGCCGGGTGTTCTGGAGGGAAGTTCAGCGCAGAGAAATTATGCCAATCGTCTTCTATTTCGGGCCCTTCGGCTACAGAAAAACCAATGCCATGAAAGATGTCGATGATTTCGCGCTTTATGATAGAAATGGGGTGCTCAGCTCCAATATCAAACAGTGAGCCTGGGCGCGTAAGATCGAGGTGTGGTTTGGTTGCAGTGGTGGAGGCGTTCAAAGAAGCCTTCATCTCTTCAAACTTAGCTTCAGCAGTTGATTTAAGTTGATTGAGCTGTTTCCCAAACGCTCGCTTCTCATCGGAAGAAACCGTTTTAAAGTCTTCAAACAAAGCCTTAAACACACCTTTAGAACCCAAGTATTTAATTCTAAACTGCTCAGTTTCTTCAGCGGTTGAGGCTTTTTCTTGATCAAGGTCAGCCACCAATTGCTGTAGTTTTTCTGAAAAATTCATGCCGCGAAAATAAACTTATTCAACCACCTTAACGGTCATTCTGTGCGGCACTACAGGGCTTTCACCAATCTTTTTGATCGAAGCCAGTTTGTCGATTACGTCTAAGCCTTCCACCACTTGTCCAAATACGGTGTATTGCTGGTCTAAGAAAGGAGTTCCGCCAACAGTATTATACATTTCAATTTGAGCTTCGGTATAACTGAATGTCTTGTTTTCAAAGCGCGCATCAATAAGAGGACTTACTTCATCCATGACGGCCTTAATTTCATCTTGATTACCTGATGCTTGTGCTTCTCTGATGCGCGCAACGTAATCTGCATTTTCAGGTTCTGAGAAAAACAGCTTAGAAATGGCGTTTTTATGGTCAAAATTGTAGCGCTCTTCAAATTTCTTAAGTTCAGTTGGAGAAGTTTTTTTGCCTTGAACAATATAAAATTGGCTTCCAGAACTTTCTCTGGAAGGGTTCACATTGTCGCCTTTTCGCGCTGCAGAAAGGGCTCCCTTTTGATGACAAAATTGAGGGAGAATTTCAGCTGGGATAGTATATCCTGGTCCACCACTGCCTGCTGCACCTTCAGCGCCTTCTTTTGTGTTTGGGTCGCCACCCTGAATCATGAAGTTTTCAATCACACGATGAAAAGAAGTGCCGTTGTAGAATCCCTCTTTCGTCAATTTTATGAAGTTATCTCTGTGCGCTGGGGTTTCATTGTAGAGTTCTATAACCATGTTTCCAGAATCGGTCTCAATAACAACGCGCGTGCGGTTTTCTTGGGACATTGACAACTGCGAAACAACGAGTAAAATGGACGAAATCAGGGTGATTTTCATAGCGAATTTTTCTTTTATTCTAAGAATCACAAAGTTTAGCGAAAATTGCGACTTATAATTATGTTATTTTTGACAGCCTTTTAGAATAAATCACATGAAGAGAATTTTTCAAGCATCACTAGTTTTTGTTGCCATTTGCGCGGTTTTGTTCACAGCATGCAACAATACGCCAGATCCTGGCATAGCTGAAGTGAAGGTTTACGATGAAAACAACCTCGCTCAAAGCGGAGTAAAAGTAACGATGTTTTGCACCGAACCGGGATGCATCGTAAGAAGAGAAGGAAAAACGAATAGCGTTGGGGTTTACACCCAAGAGTTTGAGTTACCTGTAGTTTTGCGGGTTCGTGCCGTTCGTTATGATACAACGGTAAGGACCACAGGGCTTCAGCAAAACGTAATTACAACCATTTCTGTAGATTCACTTTGTGGTGAAGGCTTTGTTCAAGTAGAAAACGATGAGATAACTTCAGAGTCGATCACCATTCTTGAATGTAATTGATAATAGATTCTTTCATGATGTGCTCTTGTTCTTGAGCGTTCAGTTTAGGTAAGGTGGCGCTGCGCGAGAAATGCGGCCAACCGTCTTTATCGTTTCCTTCAAACACATAATACCCAAACGGCTCTAACAGTGAGCACACCGCAATGTGTATTACGTCAATTTTTTGATCTTTATTAAGCTTTCTTGGCCCTTGTCCGAGTTCATTTAAGCCAATAAGGAAGAGTGCCGCCTGCAAGTCGATGGGCTGATTAAAGCGTTTTTCTAATTTATCCATCGCCACTTTCCAACCTTGTTCAAAATCCTGTTCATTCATCGCTTCAAAAGTATAGCAGGCCAGCGAACTCTCAGCCTACATTTGATGCATGGATTTTAACCACTGGGACATTATCTTGTTTATCCCACTTGTTTTTGCAGCTTGGAAAGGGTTTCGAAAAGGGCTCATCATAGAATTGGCGTCTATTGCAGCATTGATCGCGGGTATTTATGTCTCGGCAAATTTTTCAGAAAGCACAGCTGAAAAACTCAAAACATGGTTCGAGATTGAAGGTTCTTGGTTGGGTTACCTTTCGTTTATAGTAACGTTTGTGGCGGTTGTCTTTGGGGTGTATGCCTTGGCTAAAGTGGTGGAAAAAGCGGTGAATATGGTGGCACTTAAGCTTATCAATAAACTAGCTGGGCTTGTGTTTGGAACGCTTAAAGTGGCGCTGATAATCTCTATTGTCCTTAATTTACTAGGTTGGTTAGATCGTCACATTCCTGTGCTGTCTAAATCAGAACCCAACAAAAGCTTACTGTTTAATCCGGTAAAGTCCATTGCTCCAATCGTGTTACCGGTATTAATGGATTCTGAGTGGTTGTCAAGCGCAGAAGAAATGCTTGCTCCTGAAACAGAAGAATCGTAATTTTTTATTGAATTGCCGCTACCCCGGGCAGTGTTTTACCTTCCAGTAGTTCTAGCAGGGCGCCACCTCCTGTTGATACATAACTCATTTTATCAGTGAGGTTAAATTTTTTCACTGCCGCCACAGAATCACCACCGCCTACTAAACTGTACGCGTCTGAAGTTGCGATCATTTCACCGAGCGCTTTTGTTCCGGTTGAAAAGCGATCCATTTCAAATACACCAAGCGGCCCATTCCATAGGATAGTTTTACTCGCGGCAATAACTGAACGATAGGTCTCAATGGCCTTTGGCCCAACATCTAGCCCCATCCAACCATCTTCAATCTGCATTGATGAAACCACGTTTGTATTGGCTTCATTGCTAAAAGAGTCGGCTACAACGCTGTCTTCTGGCAGCAAGACGCGCACATTTTTCTCTTTTGCTTGGGTAAGAATATTTTTTGCGGTTTCTAGGTAATCGAGCTCAACCAATGAATTTCCAATCGCTCCGCCTTGCGCTTTGAAAAAGGTGTACGCCATTCCGCCTCCAATTATTAGATTATCAATGCGGTCTAAAAGATGCGTGATCACATCAATCTTACTGCTCACTTTAGCTCCGCCAATGATGGCGGTGTAGGGATGCTCAGCACTTTTTAAAACACGTTGACCGTTGGCCACTTCGGCATCCATGAGGTATCCAAAGAGTTTATTCTTCATAAACTTTGCAACAATGGTGGTAGATGCATGAGCGCGGTGAGCCGTTCCAAATGCATCGTTCACATACACATCTCCGTGCTTACTTAATTCTTTTGCGAAACCCTCATCACCGGCTGTTTCTTCTTTATGGAATCGTAAATTTTCTAATAAGAGCACTTCTCCCGGCTTTAAGCTTGAAGATGCTGTTAATGCTTTTTCGCCAATACAGTTATCAGTGAAAATAACCGTGGTTTCGATCTCAGCCTCTAATGCCTTAACAATATGCCTTAACGAAAACGTGTCTTCGGGTCCATTTTTCGGGCGACCCAAATGCGACATAAGCACAACCGACCCACCATCGTTCAGTATTTTTTTTATAGTTGATGAGGCGGCAGAAATGCGGGTTGCATCGGTAACTTCGAGTTGATCGTTGAGTGGAACATTGAAATCTACCCGAATTAAAGCCCTTTTACCCTTAAAATTAAAAGAATCCATTGATGACATAGCGCTAGTTTGGGCAGCAAAATTAACTTTAAGCCCGAAAGAAGAAAGCAAAGCACATGAGGAGAAATGAAATTCCGGGTCAGGACGAATTAAAGGCGGTCATTACAAGGCTTGTAGATGATGAACGGGTACCGCACGCATTGCTTTTGCAGGGAGTGAAGGGAGGTGCAAGCTTACCCATTGCGCTGTTTCTCACACAATACTTGATGTGCGACAATAGGCAGCAGGGCGATGTTTGCGGTGAATGTTCATCGTGTGTGAAAAACCAAAACTTTACGCACCCTGATGTGCACTACGTATTGCCCATTAACACAAGTAAACTTGTAAAAAGTGGCAAAGATTTAAAGTCTGAAGACTTTGGTGAATTTTGGCGTCAAACGGTTTCTGAAAACCCATTTTTGTCTTTGCAAGATTGGTACAATGTCATCGATATTGAGAAAAAGCAAGGCTTTATTGGAGCGGGAGAAAGTAAGTCGCTGCGCAGCAAACTCGCCTTGCGCGCCTATGAAGGAAAGTTCAGAGTGTTTGTTATATGGCATGCCGATCGGATGAATCCAGACTTTGGGAATAAAATGCTCAAACATTTTGAAGAGCCCAGTTCAAACACCATTTTTCTTCTCATCACCGAGTCGCCCTCAAAGCTTTTAAGCACGATACTTTCACGAACTCAACGGTTTCAAGAACAACACTATTCTGATGCTGAAATAGCTCGTTTTATTGAGCATAAGTATCAAACCGACTATAATCAAGCGATGAATTTGGCGTTTCGCGCAGAAGGCAATCTTCAAATCGCAGTGAAAGAAGCAAATGATAAAGAAGACCCTTGGCTTGAAGTATTTAGAAATTGGATGAGGCTTTCTTACCGAAGAGACATGGTTGGTCTGTATGATTGGTCTGAGGCCATGGCAAGAAACACGCGTGAAACACAACTTATTTTCATCGAATCGGCACTAAAAGTACTCGACCGATGTTTTCGTTTGGGGTGGCTTGACATTCATATTCCGATGGAAGGAGAAGAAGCCGATTTCTACAAGAATTTCTCACCATTTATTAATACCTCAAATATAAAGTCGTTTATGGAGCTGTTAGAAGAGTCGGCATTTCACATTGACCGTAATGTGAACCCAAGAATTACATGGTATGACACAAGTATAAAATCAGTAAGACTCATTCATCAAGGGAAAAAGCTCGCGGCTAATTCTTAGCTTAATTCAAAGTAGATTTGTAACAATGAATTTAGAATAATATGGGATGTGGAAATTGTGGAAGTGGCGGATGTGGAACTACACCAGCGGGGTGCAAAAACAATGGAAATTGCGGGACAAGTGGCTGCAACAAATTGGACGTTTTTGATTGGTTGACAGGAATGGAGCGTACTGCCTCTGGTGAATCAGAGTTTGTGGAAGTGCGGTTTAAGAATACCCGAAAAGAAATTTTCAGAAATACAGAGCACATTTCTCTGATTGTAGGTGAGGCCGTGGCAGTAGAAGCGCCAACAGGTCATGATATCGGAATGGTTTCATTGACGGGCGAATTGGTGAAATTTCAGATGAAAAAAGCTGGAATTTCTTCTAACAGCCGCGACTTGAAAAAGATATATCGAAAAGCACACGATGGCGACTTAGAAGTATATCGTGAGGCGCGCAGCATGGAAGATGAGGCGATGCTCAAAACCCGAAAGGTGGTAAGAGACATGAACCTCAACATGAAAATCTCTGACGCTGAATATCAAGGAGATAAAAACAGGGTTACCTTCTACTACATCTCAGAAGAACGCGTTGATTTTCGTGAGTTGATTAAGGTATTGGCAGACATGTTTAGGGTGCGTATTGAAATGCGACAAATTGGTTCGAGGCAAGAAGCGGGGCGACTCGGAGGTATTGGCTCATGCGGAAGAGAATTGTGTTGCAGCACTTGGTTAACGGATTTTAGAACGGTCTCAACATCTGCAGCGCGTTATCAACAACTGAGTATTAACCCCATGAAAATGGCCGGACAGTGCGGCAAACTGAAGTGCTGTTTGAACTATGAGCTCGACTCATATATGGATGCCATTAAAGACTTCCCCGACCATAAAATAAAGTTGAAAACGAAAAAAGGAACAGCGTTTCATCAAAAAAGTGACATTTTTAAAGGCATGATGTGGTATGCCTATGAGGATAATTTCAGCGAGTTCATCCCACTTGAAGTTGATCGTGTGAAAGAGGTGATTGCCTTGAATGCAAGTGGGAAAATTGTAGACGACTTATCTGCCTTTTCTTTTGTTGAAGAGGTAACAACGGTTGAACTAAAATTTGATAATGTGGTGGGCCAAGAAGAACTCACCCGGTTTGACAAACCCAAATCAAACAAGAAAAATAAAAAGCGCAGAAAGCCAAATACGGGTGGTGGTAATCCACAAAAAGACCCTCAGCAAGCCAACGCAAAAGAGGGACAACCGAATCAATCGCGCGAAGGAAGACCAAACAGGAATAAAAAACCCAGACCCAACCGAAATAAGGGTAATGAAAAAGGCCCTTCACCAAAGGATAATTCATGAAGCTGAGCATTTGGTTATTCATACTTGGTATGGCGTTGGGCGCTTGTGATCAAAATGTAATACTCAGCGAAACAGCGTCTATTGAAGCTGGAAAGTGGGCATTTGAAGACACCTATGCGATGGAAACAGAGCTTAGCGACACCTTGGCACCGATGAATTTTTTCATCTTGGTTAGGCATGGGTCTAATTACAAGTATCAAAACCTGATTTTGTATTTTAAAACCTACTATCCGAATAACACTTATCGGGTTGATACCGTTGACTGTCCGCTGGCCGAGAAATCAGGGCGTTGGTTTGGCTCAGGGTTGGGCGATTTGTTAGATAACCAGATCATGTTTAAAAGAAACCTTCAGTTGCCACAAGCCGGGAACTACAAGTTCGAACTTCAGCACGCAATGCGCTCTGATACCGTTGACGAAATTTATGATATTGGACTGCGCATAGAAAAAGCAAGTTACTAAATTGCGAAGCAGCGATTTATGAAGAAATATATCATCATTTTTTGGGTCATAGTTCTTTTGGGACTGCTGGCGTTTTTTTCGATGTTTTACCTTGCAGAGAAAGGCGTGTTGGGTAAAATGCCTACCGTAGAAGACTTACAGAATCCAAGAAGTGATTTAGCCAGCGAAGTTTACAGCGCTGACGGCAAGATTTTGGGAAAATATTTCTACCAAAACAGAACCAACATCTACTACCGCGATTTATCACCCCACTTGATAAACGCGCTTATTTCTACAGAAGATGAGCGGTTTTTGGAACATCCGGGCATCGACTTAAAGGGAACGTTTCGCGCGGTTTTGTACCTCGGATCGAAGGGTGGAGCAAGCACAATTACGCAGCAACTCGCAAAAATGCTCTTCACAGAGCAGCGGTCAATCAATACGCTCGAACGAATTGTGCAAAAGATTCAAGAATGGATTATTTCAGCAAAACTGGAACGGTTTTATACCAAAGAAGAGATCATCACCATGTATTTCAACCGGTTTGATTTTGTGAATAATGCCGTAGGCATAAAGTCGGCTTCTCAAGTTTATTTTAATACCTCGCCCGATTCCCTAAAAATTCATCAAGCAGCCATGCTGGTAGGAATGGCGAAAAACCCGTCATTGTTTAATCCTGTGAAAGAGTACCGAAAAGATACGGTGCTATTAAGACGAAACGTGGTGCTTGGGCAAATGCTGCGCAATGACTTTATCACCGCTGTTGAATTTGACTCTCTTAGTCAGCTACCGCTCGATTTAAGTTACACCACCGTAGACCACAGCGAAGGAACAGCCACTTATTTTAGAGAAGAACTGCGCAGCAAACTCAAAGATCTTCTACGCGAAAGAAATCCAGAAACGGGTGATTATATCATCGCCAAAGAGAATGGAGAGCCTTATAATATTTACAGTGATGGTTTGCGCATTTTCACTACGATTAATAGTAAAATGCAACAGTATGCCGAATGGTCGGTGCGGCAGTATTTGAGCGAATACCTTCAACCAACATTTTC
This sequence comes from Salibacteraceae bacterium, assembly GCA_018401875.1. Taxonomy (GTDB): domain Bacteria; phylum Bacteroidota; class Bacteroidia; order Flavobacteriales_G; family Salibacteraceae; genus SHAN690. The sequence continues at coordinate 115,260 of JAGYJZ010000004.1, read as the reverse complement.
TCGAGAATTAAAAAAACGCTCCAACTTTCCGTTTGCAAGCTTGACCGAAAAGGAGGTGGCTCAAGTGATGAATACGGCAAGAAAACGCACTTCTCGCTACCGTGTTTTAGTAGGTCAAGAATGCCACAACTGCCATCGCAGGGGTGATTTTGTGCAGCGTGAAAAAATAAATGGCGTTGAATATTGGGTGTGCTCGGCTGAAGATTGTGGCGAGCAAAAACGCATCGTTCCAGAAGATTCTATTTCAGTAATATTTGACGTCCCTACTAGAATGAAAGTTTTTTCATGGAATGGGGAAATAGACACGATGATGACTCCCAACGACTCCATTCGATATTACAAGAGTTTTTTGCAGTCGGGCTTGATGAGTTTAGATCCGCACACTGGACATATCAAAGCGTGGGTGGGAGGCATTGACCATAAGTATTTTGAATACGACCATGTTGGGTCAGCGAAACGGCAAGTAGGATCAACGTTTAAGCCGTTTGTATATGCATTGGCGCTCGAGGCGGGGCTTTCAGCATGCCATCTTGTGCCTAATATCCCCTACACGTTTAAAAAGGGTGAGTTCGGCTTACTCAAAGATTGGACACCAAAAAACGAGGGAGACGAATATGGGTATGAAGTAACGTTGAAATATGGGCTGGCAAACTCCATGAATACGATAACTACTTGGGTGATGAAAAGGTTTACACCGCAAGCAGCGGTAGCTTTCGCTCGGAAATGCGGTATCCAGTCGCACATTGACCCTGTACCATCTTTGGCGCTTGGTGTGGCCGATTTAACCTTACATGAAATGGTGACCGCTTACAGCACATTTGCGAACCGAGGAATGCGCATGGAGCCCATTTATCTATTGCGTATCGAAGACAATGCTGGCACGGTAATCTACGAAAAAACACAGGATATAGTGGAAGTGATGAGTGAAGAGCAGGCCTATAAAATGCTCGATATTATGATGGGAGTTACAGAAGGTGAACGCGGTGGACCCGAAGGCAAGAAAACAGGCACAGCCATGCGAATGCACTATGACAGTCCCGATCGCGGATACGATGGAATTCCTTGGGATTATAAAATTGCAGGTAAAACAGGAACAACGCAAGGAAATTCAGATGGTTGGTTTATGGGTACTGTGCCAGATTTAGTCACCGGAGTATGGGTGGGGGCTGATGATCGTAGCGTGCGTTTTACGCGCACATCACTTGGTCAAGGAGCAAATACGGCCTTACCAATTTGGTGCTACTACATGAAGAAAGTGTGGGCCGATTCTACGTTAGGTGTCGATGTACGCCCGTTTGAAGTGCCCGAAACATTGAAAAATTATAAATTCGATTGCAGCAACACTACTTCTGATGGACAAGGATTCAATCAAGGAGAAATTGACGCAGGAGGATTATTTGAATAAAGATTAGTTATGGCAATCAACAAAGTAGTGCAAAACGCACAAGAAGCCATTGAAGGGCTAAAAGACAATATGACCGTTATGTTTGGCGGGTTTGGTCTGTGCGGTATTCCAGAGAACGCAATTGCTGCTATTCGCGAAAAAGGCACCAAGGGCCTCACGTGCATTTCAAACAATGCAGGAGTAGATGGCTTTGGTTTGGGTGTTTTACTTGAATCGCGTCAAGTTTCAAAAATGATCTCATCCTATGTCGGTGAAAACGATGAATTTGAGCGTCAAATGCTTTCCGGTGAGTTGGAAGTTGAGTTAATTCCTCAAGGAACACTTGCTGAGCGATGCCGTGCGGCTGGTGCCGGAATTCCTGCTTTTTTCACTCCTGCAGGATACGGAACCGAGGTTGCGTTGGGTAAAGAAGTGCGTTGGTTTAACGATAAACCGCACTTGTTGGAGTTAGCATTCAACGCACCCTTTGCGTTTGTGAAAGCCGATAAAGGCGACACAGCAGGAAATTTAATTTTCAATGCCACAGCCAGAAACTTTAACCACGCGATGGCCATGGCCGGAAAAATTACTGTGGCAGAAGTTGAGGAGCTGGTTCCTGTGGGTGAGTTAGACCCAAATGAAATTCATACTCCAGGGATTTTTGTTCAGCGCATCTTTAAAGGAGAAAAATTTGAAAAGCGGATAGAGCAAAGGACTGTAAGGTCTAAATCATAAGCGTTTATGTTTGGTTTTCGTGCTCCTGAGCGAAATGAAATCAGTGTGTACGCAATTGGTTTTATTGCATGGCTCATAGTAGTGCAAAAAGCAATAGCAACACCCATTACTATTGATGAAGCTTCAACCTTTATAAACTTTATACGCACACGAAGTTTTATCCCTTGGTTTTCGCTTTGGGAGGCAAATAATCACGTTCTAAATTCCTTCCTTACCTACCTGTCCGCGAATGTATTTGGCGATAGTACGTTTTCGTTAAGGCTACCGAACGTGCTTTCATTTGGGCTTTTCATAGCACAAATTGCGAGGTTTGCTCGGCATAACTTAAAGCATTTACTATCGGCAATTGCTTTATCCATTATGCTTATGTTCTCAACCATCGTATTAGACCTCTTTAGTCTGTGCAGGGGGTACGGTATTTCGTTTGCACTCTTGCTGCTTTTCGTCAATGAAGTGCTTTATTTCATCCGCCACCCTGAGAGTAGGCTATGGAAAGTGATGCTGTCTGGAGTTTTAATGGTTTCCGCTAACTTAAATTTATTGCCTCTATTTGCGGCAGCTGTTGTTTTTATAGGAGTACTATTGGCAGCGCTGAAATCGCTTCGCAACGCTGAAATCGCTGCTTGGTTGTTTGCAATTATTGGCTTCGTATGGTATGGGTTTGAGTTAAAAAGGCGAGGTCTTTTGTATTTAGGCACAGATAATTATATCGCCATAAGTTTGGGTGTCACAAGTGAATTATTTACGGGCTTAGTTGGGTTTTGGTGGCTCTATGTGCCCGTTGTTTTACTGCTTATTTTCTTTGGGATTTTCAACGTTAAAGCATTGCTGCAATGGAATGTTGTATCTGCGCTTTATTTATTTTTTCTTACTGCGTTCTTAGCACCTGTTGCTCAAAATTTAATTCTTCAGTCACCGTTTCCCGTGGAACGAACGTTTACGCATGCCTTTCTGCTTTTGATGGTGGCATTTGTATATCAATGTGATAAGTGGTCAAGACGTGCACCGTGGATTTCAGTGGCCTTTTCTGCATTTTTTATAGCCGGTTTATTTTTGAGTTTTTCTCCCAAGCGCTCTGTCCTCTGGCCGGACGAACTTATACCTAAAGGAGTGCATCAGTATCTGTATAAATTTCAGCAATCACAAGGCCCACCGATAATTGTGTCAAATTATAAAGCACTCAGCAATTGGGAATACTTGAGCTATCGAGAGAATGTAGACCTCATTTACTTCGAGGGAGTTGAAAATAAAAGAACCATACTAACTGCTGACTTTCTGTTTCTAAAGAAGAATACTGCCTTTGATTTTACCATCAACGCCTTTGATACGGTCATCTGCGAAAAAGAGGCTGATTATGTTTTGTTAGAACGTTCGAAAGTAACGCCTATCAGAACAATTGACGCACAACCCTGCCCTCAAGCGATGGATGAAAGACAAGAGTTTTATAACGTTTTTAAATCCAATGTTACAACCGCAGATACAGCGCTGAAAACGCTGAGAATTAAAGCAAACATTGAACTATTGAAATACAACAATGAACTCCAGTTGGTCATTTCAGAAGAATCGAAACATGGATCAAAGAGGACCGCATTTAAACTGAATCACTTTATTGATCATCGAGACCAAGAAAGCGACTTACCCATTGATATTCGAATTCCCTTTAGCCAAGAAGGCGAGACATCGGTCTTGGTTTATTTTTGGAATGTTGAACGAGTGAAAATGAACATTAAAAACTGCACAGTTGCGTTAGAAACAGAGTCGGTTAAGCACAATAAACTATAAATTCGAACCATGGCATTAGACAAAAACGGAATCGCTCAAAGAATTGCTCAGGAGCTGCGGGATGGATACTATGTAAACCTTGGAATAGGAATTCCAACGCTTGTTGCCAACTACATTCCGTCTGGTATCGATGTCGAGTTTCAATCGGAGAATGGAATGCTTGGAATGGGCCCTTTTCCTTTTGAAGGGGAAGAAGATGCCGACTTGATTAATGCGGGCAAGCAAACAATTACAGCCCTGCCTGGGGCAGTGTATTTTGATTCTTCAACCAGCTTTGCCATGATTCGCGGTCAGCACGTTGACCTCACGGTTTTAGGAGCCATGGAAGTGAGTGAGCAAGGTGATATTGCCAACTGGAAAATCCCAGGTATGATGGTAAAAGGAATGGGTGGTGCAATGGATTTAGTGGCATCCGCAAAAAACATTATTGTGGCGATGATGCACACCAATAAACAGGGAGAATCAAAATTGCTTCGGCAGTGCACTTTGCCGTTGACAGGAGTAAAATGCGTCACAAGAGTGGTCAGTAATTTAGCCGTGTTAGACATTACCGAAAAAGGCTTTAAACTGATCGAAAGAGCACCGGGTGTTTCGGTTGATGAAATCAAAGCCGCTACCGAAGGTCGATTGATCATTGAAGGCGACATTCCTGAAATGAAGCTGTAAGCGCACGATGAACAAATTACCACCAAAGCATCTTAAGGTGATATGATTCTCATAACTGGAGCCACAGGCATCGTAGGTTCGCATATTGCTATTGCGCTGATTAAAGCAGGACAAGAGGTGCGTATTCTTCATCGCCCTTCATCGAATAAGGTAGCGCTCAACCAATTGTTTAGGTTTCATAGTCTCGAAAACACTGCACATTATTTTGAAGGAGATATCACTGACCCTGTTGTTCTGGATGAAGCGATAAGGGGATGTGATCAAGTATATCATTGTGCGGCCATGGTGTCATTCGATCCTTATGACGCAAAACTTTTACACGAAATAAACGTGCTTGGAACCGAAAACGTTGTGAACGCGTGTTTAAAAAGTAAGGCAAAGCTTATTTATATAAGCTCCACCGCCACTATTGGCGATGTTGAGTTGAATGGACAACGAGACGAAGAAAGTGTGTGGGTCTCTGATAAAGGGAAGTCTGATTACACGCTTACAAAGCGCTATGCCGAATTGGAAGTGTTCAGAGGGGTGCAAGAAGGTTTAGATGCTGTGGTAGTGAACCCAGGCGTGATTTTAGGCCCAGGAAATTGGGGCAATAGCAGCACGACTATTTTTCTTTCAGGGTTGAAAGGCTTGAAGTTTTATCCATCTGGAAGCAATGGTTTTGTAGATGCCAGAGACGTGGCCGAGATGGCGATTTCTATGTCGAGCAAGACAGACGTTCAAGGAAAGCATTTGTTGATTGGTGAAAACATGCCGTTCAAGGAACTGTTCTTGACGTTTCACAAACAGTTTGGAGGAAAAAAACCATCGGTGGCCGTGCCTAAAAAGCCTGTATTCGCCATCGTGGGTGTATTATCAATCTTAGAAAAATTGAAACTGAGTCCGTTGAAGCTGACCTCTGAAAACTTGAAATCAGCGTATCGAAAGGTGGTCTACTCCAATCAAAAAATGAAAAACTTGGGTTACGAATTCAGGTCGGTAGAAGACGCGCTGCAGTATACTCATCAAGTTTACAAACTTCGTGATGGCGCATGATCAGCGCTGTTTGGGTTGAGCATTATTGAGTGTGTCATTGCGGATGGAGTCGTTGGATTCTACTTCTTTCAATTTCGCCAGTTTTGTACTTAGTATCTCCATCGATAGGTCGTAGATTTCTTCCATTTCTGAATAGTTATCTTTCCAATAATCTAAGCTTTTTACAAAGCGGTCTTGCGACACGCCAGCCGTATCAAAATAGTGTTGAAATCCTTCACGGGCTTGCTTTTGCAGACTTTTTTTACGCACCTCTCGATGGCGCATGGCCGCGTCAATAATGTGCACCTCGCTGAGGTAAAAAGCTAAGCTGTCTTTTGAAAGGACGCCTTCAGGTTTAGGGGTCAATTCTTTTTTCTTATTACCGCAACTCGCCATAATAATAAGTAAGAGACAAACCGCAGCAAAGATCCGGATCATCGCTCGAACGTAATGGCGTTTCCGCGCAGTTTTTCGTCAAACACCCCGCGATAATATACGCGATTCCCGTTTACAAATGTTGAGTCAATCACAGACTTAAAGGTGTGTCCTTCAAAGGGCGACCAGCCACATTTGTACAGCAAATTAGATTTTTCAACCGTTTGATGTGCGTTTAAATCAACAAGCACCAAGTCTGCGAAATAACCAGCACGGATAAAACCGCGTTTGTGGATTTGAAAGCATATGGCCGGAGCATGCGAAAGTTTTTCAACGGCCCGCTCAATGGTAATTCTTCCTTGCTTCACAAAATCTATCATGGCTTGCAATGAATGTTGGATGAGTGGTCCGCCAGAAGGAGCCGACCAATAATTCTTTGATTTTTCTTCGATCGTGTGCGGAGCGTGGTCGGTAGCAATAATGTCGATTCGATCATCGAGCAATGCCTTCCAAATGCCTTCACGATCGGCAGCGGTTTTAACGGCAGGATTCCATTTGATGTAGGTTCCTTTTTGATCGTAGTCAGCATCTGTAAACCACAAATGGTGTATGCACGCTTCAGCGGTCAGGCGCTTGTCTTTGAGTGGTATATCGTTTCTAAACAATTCCGTTTCGCGCGCAGAGCTGATGTGTAAAATATGCAAGCGCGTGTCGTGTTTCTTGGCCAATGCAGCGGCCATGCTCGAAGATAGATAGCACGCCTCTACTGAGCGAATTAAAGGGTGAGCGCTCATTGGCACGTGATCACCAAATCGCTCTTTATAAAGTGCGCTGTTTTTTCTGATGGTTGCTTCATCTTCGCAATGCGTTGCAATTAGAAGCTTGGTGCTTGCAAAGATTTTTTCTAGTGCTTCCGTGTTATCAACGAGCATATTTCCCGTTGATGAACCCATAAATATTTTTAGTCCGCACACATTTTTTTCATCGGTTGCCAATACTTGGTCGAGGTTATCATTGGTGGCTCCGAAAAAGAAGGAATAATTCGCTAAAGAAACGTCTGCTGCTCGGTCAAATTTTTTCTGAAGTTCCTCTTGGGTAGTGGTTTGCGGATTGGTGTTAGGCATCTCCATGAAGGTGGTAGTTCCGCCAGCAACGCCCGCTTTGGCACCGGTATAAATTTCTTCTTTGTGCAGCATGCCCGGTTCGCGAAAATGCACTTGGTCATCGATAATCCCAGGCATAAGCGTTAGGCCAGTGGCGTCTATTACTTTAATATTCTCTGAAAGACCGCTCGGAGCAGAGCCGGTAAAGACTTCTTTTATGAGTTGGCCTTCAATTAACACGCTGCCAACGAATGATTTTCCTTCGTTAACTATGGTCGCGTTGGTAATTAATGTTTGTTTCATATCGTAAAACGCATTTGAAGCACACCCCAAAACGCTTCCTTGAAAATACCAGAACTCATTTTTGATGTTCCAGCTATCCTATCGGTAAACACAATAGGCACTTCAACCAGTTTAAATTTCTTTTTCCAAGCGCGGTATTTCATTTCAATTTGAAAGGCATATCCGATAAACTTTACCTCGTCTAAGTGTATTGCTTCGAGCACGGCTCGTTTGTAGCACTTAAATCCGGCAGTGGTGTCTTTTATGTTCATCCACAGCACCAAACGCACATACACCGATGCGTAGTATGACATCAATACACGGCCAATCGGCCAGTTGGCAACGCGCCCGCCTTTTACATACCGTGAACCAATGGCCACGTCCGCTCCTTTGTTTTTTGTTGCGTCATAGAGGCGAAGCAGGTCGTCAGGATCGTGTGAAAAATCACAATCCATTTCAAAGAAAAACTGGTAGTCGCGGGCTAAACCCCATTTAAACCCATGGATGTATGCCGTGCCTAATCCAAGCTTTCCTGTTCGTTCAGAAATGTGAAGCTTTCCTTCGTAGTCTTTTTGCAGCGCTTTAACGATGGCAGCCGTGCCATCAGGCGAACCATCATCAACGATCAATAAATGAAAATCTGCTGGCAACGAAAATACCTTGTGAACCATTTTTTCAATGTTCTCTTTTTCGTTGTAGGTTGGTATGATTACTAAGGCCTCTGACATGTCATAAAAATGCAATGCTGGCGAAGATAGTTTGAAAAGTTAGATCGTCATTTTCTGGGCTCGATTCTTCCACTTTTTTACAATTATTGGCAGCTTTTGACAAAATTGAAATTGAAATTATTTGTCATAAAAAGGTGTTGTTTCGATAAAAGCATTAATTTCATCGAGAAACCATAATATTAACACTATGAAAAAATTATTATTCTTACTGTTTTGCTTAATTTCTCTCGGATCGTCTGCTCAAGTTCTATTGTTTGACCCTATACAAGCTCCGGCTGGGGGAATGGCCGCGCAGGACTTTGAAACCGCGAATAATGCTATAGATTGCTTTGGTGCTGATGATTTTGTAGTACCCGCTGGTGAAACTTGGTATGTGGATTCTATTATTTTTTATGGGACTTATTCTCCCACAGCAACTGTTCTTGAGGCAGGAATGGTTGTAAAAATATATGAGAATGTGGGCGGAACATTTGGTCCGTTGGTTTTTTCAGATAGTATAACTTCAGATGTAGATTACAACCAAGACGCTTGGTTAACGCCTGATTGGGTTGATAATCCTATAGTTCTAACATCGGGAAGTTATTGGCTGGTTGCTCAGGCAAGAAAAGACTTCATTCTTCCCGCAGGAGGCACAGGGGGGCAGTGGTATTGGTTGAGAGACTCTAACCTAGTTGGTGAAGCGGGAATGTGGACTAATCCAAACGATGGTTTTGGTACCGGATGCACGACATGGGCTCCTCTTTATTCTTGCATCGGACCAATAATTAATGCATATGACTCGGGCTATGCGTTTAGAATGTTTGGCTGCTATGGACCTAAACCAGCAGGTGTTGATTTAGGAAGTGATACTACGTTTTGCAGTGGAAATGGTGGTATTACCATAGACGGAACGTCAACCTCAACAGGAGTTGATTATCTCTGGAATACAGGCGCTACTGCATCATCTATTTTCGTTGACTCAACGGGAACTTACACGGTGACAGTTTCTGACGCATTAACGCAATGTGCTGTTGTGGAGAGTAAAACCGTCAATGTTTTAACTACACCATCATTTGATATACCAGACGTAACAACTTGTTCTGACGCTTTACCTTATGCTTTGTTTGCCAATGTTCCAAACGCCAGCGTAGTTTGGGAAGATGGCAGTACAGGCCCTGTTCGATTTGTGAGTCAAGCAGGAACATACACCGCGACATACAATGGAAACAACGGCTGTGTTGGGTCAGATCAAATGACATTAACCATTGAGGACTTAGAGCCTGTTACAGATCCAGTTGGCCCGATAGATTTATGCTTTGGAGAGTCTTTTACCGCAGGTGTAATCGGGTCTTACAATGAATACGATTGGATGCTGGATTCGGTAACAATTAGTACATCTGATTCGCTCGAAATTTCTGCAGGCGGTGTATATGTGATTCGCGTAACCGCTCCTGATGGGTGCACTGGAACAGCAGAGTTGGCCGTGATCGAGCGACCGGTTCCAAATCCAGCCATTCAAAGTCAGATCGCGGCAGGGTTTAACATTCAACTTTTTATTTCAGGATCTTACACGAGTTACGAGTGGTCTAACGGTAGCACAGCATCTTCCATCACCGTAACTCAAAATGGCACCTATACGGTTACCGTCATCGATGAGTTTGGCTGCGAAGGCTCCGCTGCAACTACTGTTTCAACAGTTGGTATTGAAGACCCCGTTGCCCAACAAGTTACTGTGTATCCAAATCCTGCTAAAGACATGGTGTCGTTTACTTTTCCTGATACGTGGATAAATAATGCATCAGTAACACTTTTCGATACGCAAGGAAGAACTGTACAAAGCTTTACTGTTAATTCGAGTAACCATTCACTCAATCTAGATCAAATGAGTAACGGAGTTTATTTAATTCAGTTTAACTCACCCGAGGGTGTCGGAAATACCTCACTGATCGTGACTGAATAACAAACGAAACCTATATCTACCTACCTACAACGGGCAGCTCATTTGGGCTGCCCGTTGTTTTTAAATCCGATTAACTTTGAGGCGGCTCACAAAGCACTTATAAGCAAACATTACCATGAAGAAATTATTCCTCATTTCCCTTTCCATAGCATGGTCTGTTCAAACAATTGCACAACCCAATCCCGAAGAGTTCAATACATTTTTACAATCGTGCTACGAAAAGTTTGAATTGCCCGCCATGTCGGTTTCGGTAGTCAAGGACGGACTCGTTGTGCTCAATGCCAACTTCGGTGAAAAGAGTGAAAAGGCCAAAACGGGACCTCCTGATGAAAACACACTTTATGGTATTGCGTCACTTTCAAAAGCGTTTACTTCAGCAGGCATTGGTATGTTGGTTGACGAGGGAAAACTCAAATGGGACGACAAAGTAATAGACCACCTGCCGTGGTTTGCTTTATACGACCCCTATGTTACGGCCAATATGACGATCGAAGATTTGCTCTGCCATCGAAGCGGATTGATCACTTTTGACGGAGATTTATTGTGGTATGGTAGTACATACACTCGAAAAGAGGCTATAGAACGCTTGCGCGCGCGACCATTGACGCATGGTTTTAGGGAAGAGTTTGGCTACCAAAACTTGATGTTTATGACAGCAGGAGAGGTGATCGAAAGTGTATCGGGCATGTCGTGGGATGCATTCGTTGAATCGCGCATCTTGAAGCCGTTGGGCATGGTGCGCACAACATCATCGTTTCAAACATTTTCAACTGATTTAAACACGGCTAAACCCCATCTGAAGGGCAATGAAATTTTTATGCTCAGCTATGACAACAGTGGGGCCACGGCCGCACTCAACTCAAGCACGGCTGACATGAGTAAGTGGATTGACTTTTGGTTGGATAACGGCATTGTGAAAGGCGACACCTTACTTTCTCCACAGACGATAAACAAATTGTGGTCATTGCATACGCCATTAGCAGTAGGAGCTTTTGACCAGCGCAATGGAACGCATTTTAAGGGCTACGGTCTCGGTTGGTTTTTGATGGACTATGACGGTAAAAAAGTGATCCATCATGGTGGCGGTCTACCAGGTTATATTTCAAAATTAGCCCTTGTGCCAGAAGATAATTTAGGAATCATCACATTGACCAATGATATGACTTCAGTGCCCAACTTTCTGATGTATGCAGTAATCGATTGGGCGAATGGAAGGGATTACACGAAATGGCTCGATATGTTTTATGAGTTTAAACTTGCTGGTAATCAGCGCGAGCAGGAGAAGGAAGTAAAACGACTAGAAACAAGAAAGGAAGATCCAATGATGTTGCCCAACACAGATTATTTAGGGATTTACGAAGATGCAATGTACGGCAAGGCTGAGGTGAGCATGGGTGAAGATGGGCTGATTTTATCATTGCTGCCCGCTAAAGAGCTCTTTACGGGAAAAATGGAGCCGTGGAACGATCATGCCTATAAGTTTAATGTCAACGATCCATTCTTACCCTTTGGTGTAGCAACGTTTGATGTGAAAGAAGACATCATTAAAGGGTTTACCATTGACCTGCCCAACTACGACTTTCATTTCGACAAGCTCTATTTCGTAAAGCAATAATTAATACAGGCGCTCCATTTGGCTCAGTATGCGTTGCAATGCCATCGTGCTGATGCGCTTGTTTAGTTCGCCTCGGTGCTGATGGTAGAAATCCAGTTCAGTCGTGGTCATCATTCCTACAACAGGCCAAACTACGAACGATCTAAATTCAGGGTCTTGTTTTGAAGCTTGCACGAGAATTGATTCTTGATTGACCTTCTTCAATGCATTGAAACTCTTGTGGTACTTTTTAATGTATTGCCTCGCGGTAGCCAGCAAAAACTCGTTTTGAAATTTCAATATGGGGCGAAGAACGCTGTTTTGAAAAAGCTCAATGTCACCTGAGGCTGAAATGAGATTAAGCTCAGGTCTGATTGATTTTACAACAACGTCACGTGAAATGCTTTTCATACTATTAAAACAATGTTGGCAGCCGAAAGTTGACACAAAAAAAGCCCCGCGATAATTCGCGGGGCTTTTTTGGTTTTGAAGTTCGATCCTTATTTCACGATCACTCTGAAGGCTTCTCCAGAAGTTGTTTCGATTATGTATAAGCCCTCTGTCAAGTCAGAAAGATTAGTCGATGTAACGTTGTTTTCAGTCATGATCAACTGACCAGTCAAGTTATACAAGCTAAATGATACTTTTTCATTGAAGAAAAGCGCCTCACCATTGTTTGGATTAGGCCAAGCTTTAAGGCTTGAGTTGCTGAACTCTTCCACAGATAAGTATTGGTTCATCGCGTTTGGCGTAGCAATATCAAAAATCACCCAAGGAGTTCCACCGTCAGACTCACGTCCATAGGATTGGTTGGCCTCAAGTGCCACGTATTCTATATCATCAATCATTTCAACAGCACATCCATTCATGTAAGCTAAGCCAACATAACCGCCAGCTGCATCCAACTCAAAGTTGGTGTGAAGGTCACCTTGTGTGGTTTCATTATCAGCCCAAATGATGGCATAGCCACCGGCAGGAACCATCTCAGTAGAAGCCATATCTATTTGAAACTTCGTGATGTCAAGGTCGTCATTTGTAACGAATAAACCAGCAAGCGAAACATCGGAAGTACCTGGGTTGTAAAGCTCGATCCAATCGTCATAGTCGCCATTCTCATCTTGGTAAGACGTGTCATTCTCGGCCATCAATTCATTGATCAACAAGCTTGGAGTAGGCATGGAAGTAGTGTCGATGTCCGTAAAATAGACAGGGAAGATTTGATAGTTGTCCAAGTAAGGAGCAGAGTTGTCAAATTGACCTCCAATTCCAGTTACATTGAACAAGCCGGTTGGTGCAGTTGGCCAATTATCGTTAATGTCTGTGTCAGAATCGATGCGCATCACAATCGTATCTCCGAGGCAAGTAAGTAAACGAACATTGCTTGATCCTCCACTTGGCCACTGGCCAGCATCGATCACTTGAACATTGTTAATTTTGATTGGCTCAGATTCTGTCATTTGACTTGGGGCGGCAACAAGCATTGGAGATGGAAGTGGATTTCCAGAATTGATTACCTTAATCGAATCAACAAAAACTTCGGTTAGACCATTGAAGAAGTCAATTTCTCCGCGCACCATCAATGAGTCACCCTCGGTAACTACGTAGTCGCTAACATCAATGAAGTTGAAGATGTTGATTCCTTCATTGTCCCATAGGGTGAAAGATAGACCCGCGTTTCCGTCAAAGTCGATTCCAAGAACCACGCCTTTTGTCCAGTATACATTGCCGATAGAATCAGGTACTCCATTTGCATCATCGTTGTTGATATCGGCTATAGGATAGAAATTGTCATCATCATTGATAGTGATTTCCACTTGGTTAGCAGTTCCAATATTCGCGTTTACAGAGTTTTGTAGAACAAAAATTAAATCTTCAGGCTGTTCTCGTGCGATGTCGTTCACGATGGTTACAGTTATTGTATCAGTCGTGTTTTGGAAAGGTAACGCCACCAACGTAAGTGGTAATGAGCCATTGATGGTGAAATCATTCATATTAGCCGTTGAAGCAGCATCCATTGCAAACTCTACTGTTGCAGTATTGCCTGTAAGGTTGTTGCAGTTGTAGATAATGTCATAACTCATTGCATCAGCCTCTTCTGTTACGATGCTGCTTGCGCTGGTAATGTTGAACTCAGGAGTAGGAACACTACCACCAAAATAAACGCTATCACAGTAAAACGTATCGTTGGCTCCCACTACACCAAAGTCGAAGAAAGCAGATAGCATGTTGTAGTTGAAGGCGTAGTTGATAGCAGGAGTTGAAGGTGTGTTATTTGTAAAGTCAAACACCAATGTTTCCCAAGCGTTAGCAACCGTTGTGGTCATATCTGTTTCAACACTTTGAGCTGGCGATCCTACTACTTCGGCTTTTAGCTTTATAGTCATTCCTGCTGCAGGCGAATACACGTCTACAGAGATTAAATTATCGTTTGCTGTGAAAGGAATTGTTGAAGCCAATCCAGCAGTTGTACTAAGTGTAACACCTGCCCAAGTTTGAGCCCCAGTGGTCTTAACTACTTCAAGTACATTGTTTGTAGCGTTCATCGGGTCGAGCCCAAGTGCAGAGTTTGTTCCACCAAAAGGAACGGTGGTGTAATCAACATTTGCCGTGTCGTCCCAAGTAATAGGAAGGTCGATTTGAGCAAGCCCTGGAGGTTGCATATTCCACACAGTATTAACTTGGATGGCATCAACTGTAAAATGGGTAGAGCTGTTAAACTGTCTCAAAGCAATTCTGCCAGGATTAATATCGCTTACGCTAGCAGAGGTCAAAGGCCCAATAAGCGGGGTGGCAGGTTCAGTGGCAAATGAGCCAGAAGGATCAAACACAAAGAGACTCACTTCGTCATTTGAGGCACCAGCTACGATGGTGTATTTTAAAACAACTAAAACTGTATCGCCTTTCAAGAAAGGAGTGGTGTCGTATGTTCCGGTTCCAGATCCATTTGACAAACCGAAGTTCATAGCATTAGGGTTTGTACCATCTTCTTGGAAAAACACTCTTCCTCTGTAGTTGAAAGAAGCAGCTGTTTCCATGAAATGGAAAAAATAGCCGCTCCCACCAATGGTGTCAACAGTCATCAAGAAGCTGGCATAAGTACTGCCAGATGTTACTTCCGTGAACGAAAGGTTAACGTCTTCACCAGTGTTAGAGCTTACTGCTAATCCGCCAACACCAACCGGTGAATACGTTGGAAAAGTGAGGCTTGAAGAGCCAACAGTAATAGGTGTTTGGCCAGCACCGCTGTGCGCTGTCCATCCGTTTGCCGTCAATAATGTGCCGGCTGTGTAATCGAAATTCTCTACCAATAGTTGAGCTTTCGTAATCAACGAAGCACCACCTACAAATAAGAGAGAAAGTAAAAGTTTTTTCATGTCTAAATTTTTATTTGTGCAAAGGTGGAAAGACTTGCTTGCGTGAATATTAATTAAAGATTAATTAACTCGTCTTTTTAACTACTTGAGTCTTGAAGCTACGACAACGGGTAAACGAAACCTTAACTTTTCATTTTTCAGGTTAAAGGCTTCTACCAATATGATGTGGATGCCGGTAGCGGCTTTTTCGCCATTGTCGTTGGTGCCGTCCCACGTAAAACTTCCATCAGCACCGATCAATTGATTGCTGGCTACGGTTTTAATTTCTACTCCGCGGTCGTTAAATACGCGCACAGTCATGGAGTAGCCGGCCGAAGGAAAATTGTAGTTGATGTTTACCACATCTTGGTAGCCATCGTTATCGGGAGAAATAAATTCACCGCTGAGTGTTACTCCTGCTGCCTGATTTGAAGTTTGATAGTCTTGCGAATTTCGGTAACCCGGAGTCGCGTAATTTTCTGTTGATGATGCTGAATGCCAATTGCCAGCATCGCTGCTCGGCCTTGAAGGACTTAAACGCTCAAGCGACACACCGTCTAAATCATCCAACAAAGCAAAATGCAACTCTTCGGTATAATCTAAACGGTCCATTTGTCGCGAGAGTGGATCGTAAAGAATCACCGACCCTTCACTGTTGGGGTAGCTCGGTAAGTCAGTCAAATGCAGATTGTCTTCCACTGCGAATGGATAATTGACAAGTATGTTATTGGCGTCTTCACACAAAGCAACATAGCCTTGCGTGCCCAATGTTTTTGATGGAATGAGGTTAAACCTCAAACTGTCTCTTGAATCGAAGTAAGCCAGCGACCATCCGTTGAGGTTGATCGCATATTGGGCGGAATTGAATAATTCCACGAAATCACTTCCCGAACCTCGCGGATTCGACAGCACTTCATTGATCACCACATCGCCTGAGTCGTGTAAATAGAGCTCAACGCTCAAATCATAACTGGCAAATCCAGCACAATTGAGCAACGAATCGATTTCAATGAAATAGAGCTGTCCGTCTTTAAATTGGTTTTCTGAAAGCACCACGCTGCCATCACCAGACGCAGAAAATGTCATGCTGAGTAGGTCTCCATTTAAACGTGCTGCAGGATTGAAAAGGGAATCAAGGCGCCCACTAAAATTCAATTCGATTGAATTTAAGCTTGTGAATTGTGCGGATTCAATCGTGATGGTAGGCATGGAAAGGTCCTTAAAAATGGAGTTTTCAGCGCCAGGACTTCCACCAATCGATGCTTCACTTTCCGTCCAATTGCTTGCGGTGCCGCAAAGGTCGTTGGGGGAGATGCGCTCCAAACTCCATCCTCCATCCGCCTTTTTTTCATCTTCATACCACGATTCTGAATAGGAAACAGCATCAATCTCTATTCCTTCAAACGTGAGGGAAAGTTGATCGCCTCTATTGTTTAAACTCGGTAAGGTAGCGCAAGGAATTACCTTGCCAAAGGCGCTGAACAAGGCTTCATATGCATCGTCACAAACGATCACGTATTCTTCAGGAAGGATCGACCGCGTAAATAAAGCAGAAGAAGAAGTGGCGTCTGCAAACCTCAATCCAGCGGTTGAAATCAGCTTGTCACTCCGGTTATAAATTTCTACGTATTCGGCATTTGGCATGCTCGAAGTTTCAGAAGGAACAGGGTAAATTTCATTGATGATAAGGTCGTAAGGCTTCGGTGACGAACCAATGCCGAACTCAAAACTCGTTGCTTCGATGCTGTTTCCTGAGCAATCACTTTGCCCTGAAATGGTGAGCGTATAGGCGACACTCGAATCCAACGCAGGAGTGAGGTTCAGTATTACTCGTTCAAAATACGCATCAAGCTGAACTGATTGTAT
The DNA here is from genome assembly GCA_018401875.1 of Salibacteraceae bacterium. Classification (GTDB taxonomy): domain Bacteria; phylum Bacteroidota; class Bacteroidia; order Flavobacteriales_G; family Salibacteraceae; genus SHAN690. The sequence goes on along the minus strand of JAGYJZ010000004.1, from coordinate 98,439 downwards.
GGCTATGCTATTGTTGATTGTGTAGTTTCCCAGTGCCAACGATGCGCTGTCCATCACTTCGTCAAAAACAACTTCGAGTTCAGTGAGGCTCAAAATTTCAATGCGTTCGGCCGTTGGCGAAGTAATATCGGGGTCGTTGTTGAATACACTGTTCAATTGGCCCGGTGTGCCGCCTTGTGCGCTAGTTGAAGCCGTCCAGTTGTTTTTACCGCTACACGGATTGGTAGGGTTGATGAGCTCCAAGGAATAACCGCCATCGTCTTTTATCGGGTCGTTGTACCAACTCAAATCGTAAGACAGTTGGTCAATGATAACACTGTCGATCGAAATCGAAATTTCGTCACCTGAATTATTGAGCGCAGGAAGTGAAGTCAGCGCGATGGTGCGTCCAAATGGAGCGAATGCCGCGGTGTTTGCTGCGGCACACAAGATCACATATTCTCCAGGCGCCAGCACTTCGAATGTCGTCACTGAACCTGAACTAGCGGCATCAGAAAAAACCAAGTCGCTCACGTTGAAGTAGCTGCTGCTCACGTTGTATAGTTCAACGTATTCGAGTTCGGGCAATCCCATTGGTGGCGTGGGGTCAGCCATAAACTCGTTGATTATTATGTCTTTAAAGGCAGGCGATCCAAATTCGAAATAAATGAATACGTTGCTTGAATTCACGATCGGGTTTCCGCTCACATCGCTTACTTGATTTGTGGTGAGGGTCAATTCCGTTCCAACTGGGAAAGCAGATCCGAAGGTTAAGTCTACTACCGTTGGCTGAATCAATACAGCTATGCTGGGCGATCCAATGCCATTGTTTACCGAATAATTTCCCACAGTTTCTGCACTGGATTGGTCAAGCGCTTCGTTGAATGTAAGCTGAAGGCTGTTTGCATTCGTGGCTATCACACTTGAAATCACCGGTGGATTGAGGTCTAAATATGCGTTTCCTGTCACCACGAAATCGTCAAAATAAAACTTATCTGATCGCGTACTGGTGTAGTCGCAAAGCACGCCAAAGTAGGCTGAGGTTTGATGCGTGGTGTCTTGCACAACGCCTTGCGAGATATAATTTGCAGTCAAACTTGTATCAGCAAATAGCTCCCAGTTTCCATCCGTATCGCGTGTGGCTCGAACCAATACTTCAACAACAGCTTCATTCAAGATTCCATCTTCGCCATCGATGATTTTTGTTGTTGAAGTTCCTGATTGGCGATACAAGCTCACCTCGTCTTCGGTGTTTCCAAGTTGGATAAAGTAGCCATTGAGTGCGGCCTCTAAATTTGGCTGATCACTCACAAGGTAGATTCTGGCTTTGTTGCTTGCCGAAGGATTAAATTCCATTCTTACATAGCATTGCCAGCTTGCGGTATCAATGGCGATGGACGAAGTATAGAGAAATGATTTGTCGGTAACAGCCGGTGCGTTGAGGCGTAAAGCATCGTTTGCATCCACCTCAAAATTTGCTTCTTCGCCTTGCCATGTGGGATTGTTACTAAAATCGCCATCTGTAAATGCGTCAGTGAATTGACCCAAAGCGACCAATGGAAGGAAAACAAGAATGGTTAATAAGTGCTTCAACGGCCGCAGGTTACAGAGATTTAAACAAATGTAATTATCCTACTTTTGGCCGCGAATTAAGTTAGCGTTAAAAACATGAGAATAGCGGTTGTAGGAGCCACAGGAATGGTGGGCCAAGTGATGTTGAAGGTGCTCGCTGAGCGCAGTTTCCCGATTTCAGCATTGTATCTTGTAGCGAGCGAAAAATCGATAGGCAGTGAAATTGCTTTTGGTGGAAGTGTGCATAAAGTCATTGGTTTGACGCAAGCAGTTTCTCTGAAACCAGACATCGCCATCTTTTCGGCCGGTGGGTCAACCAGCCTCGAATGGGCGCCAAAGTTTGCGCAAGTAGGCACCACTGTGGTTGACAATTCTTCGGCTTGGCGCATGATGGCCGACAAGAAATTGATCGTCCCAGAAATCAACGGCCACTTGCTTACCAAAGCCGATAAGATCATCGCGAATCCAAATTGCAGCACGATTCAAATGGTGTTGGCGTTGAAGGAAATTCACGCGGCTTATGGCATCGAACGATTGGTTATTTCCACCTATCAAAGTGTCTCTGGCACGGGCGTGAAGGCGTTGGAGCAATTGAAAAACGAGCGCAATGGCAAGCAAGGTGAAATGGCCTACCCGTATCCCATCGACATGAATTGCTTGCCTCATGGGGGCGATTTTGACGATGACGGAAACACCACCGAAGAGCTAAAATTGGTGCACGAAACGCGCAAGATTTTGGGCGATGACTCCATTCAAATTACAGCTACAGTTGTGCGCGTGCCAGTAAAAGGCGGCCACAGCGAAGCAGTAAATATTGAGACCAAAAAACCGTTTGAACTTTCAGAAGTGCGCAGACTTATTGGCGGAACTCCGGGCATCATAGTTCAAGATTTTCCTGAAACCAATACCTATCCCATGCCCTTGTATGCCGAGGGCAAAGACGCAGTTTTCGTGGGAAGGATCAGACGCGACACATCCCGACCGAATGCCATGAATATGTGGATTGTAGCCGATAATTTGCGAAAAGGCGCGGCTACCAACGCAGTGCAAATTGCAGAAATAGTGAAGGATTTGTGATGCGGATTGTAGTCTTATGTTTTGTTGCTGCGCTTGCCATTTCGTGCGAACCCCAAGGCAAAGGCATCCCACAAAAGCATGAGAAAATTACCCGTAACCTGCCTGCGCAAGACCGTGAGTTTTTGTTGAAACCCCTCGAAGCGTCCATGGATGACATTCGGCATATTATCGAAAATGATCAAAGTTTGTTCGAGTCATCGTATGATTTTGACAGCAATGGGGTTTCAGGAAAGGTGCGGTTTAAACTCTCGGGCCGCGACACCTTCCTAATGTACGTTACATTATCAAAGATCTCTAGAATGGAAAAACATCAGCATTTTTGGGATAACAAGGGAGAGTTATTCCTTCTCGAAAGTGAAGCTCTGCGGTTGAATCGATAGGGGGGTGTAGTTGACAAAAGAGCTTATAAACTCTATTTTGAAGAAGGAAAGGAACTCATTTCTTCTTACGGTAAGGTGGTATTTAATGAGAGAGACTATCCATCAAACTGGGTAACTATTCAACCCTCTAAAGAAGAGGTAAAATTTTTGCTGCGAATAGGCGGAATTAGATTGATCTGCAATTCGCTTGCTCTAGAATATTTGGCTAAGTTTGTACACTGGAATTAAATGTTTTTTACAGTCATTCGTTGAAATTGAAAGCTAGCAGCGCTAGCTAACCAAACACCAAGCCTGATGATGTGTCGTAAATCGATACTATTTATTGCTATATTCATTCAAAGTTTTTCGCTTTTTGCGCAAAGAACTTCAGTTGTAATTACGCCTGATTTTGACGCGACTGATCCCGCTAACAGGGTAAAGTATGAGCAGTATTTAGAGAATCATCCATTTTCGAAACGAAAACATTACACCATGGAAGAGTTAAAAGCAATTCCGAAAGAAGATCGCCCAGACTTGGGATGGGAGCAGGATTTTTTAAGAACGATGGACCCCGTGTTGGGAAGGCCAGCTAACGAACGGCTTATTAATGCACACAATGCAGTAGATGCTTATCAAGCAAGTCAAGCGGGAATCCCAGGGTCTGTTACCATTCCTTGGATTGAACGTGGCCCAAACAATGTCGGTGGTAGAACAAGGGCTATTGTGTTTGACCCAAACGACCTAACCAATAAAAAAGTCTGGGCTGGTGCTGTTACGGGTGGATTGTGGTATAATTCTGACATTACAAATGCGGCATCACAGTGGATAGCTGTAAATGATTTTTGGGACAATCTTGCGGTTACTGCAATAGCGTTTGATCCAAATAACAGTCAAATCATTTATGTAGGAACTGGAGAAGGTTTTGGAACAGGAAGCAGTCGTGGAGCCGGTGTTTGGAAAAGCACAAACGGAGGAACGTCTTTTACCCAACTTTCTGCTACAGATGATTATTATTATGTGAACGACCTTGTTGTAAGAGACGAGAGTGGGGTCAGCGCATTGTACGTTGGAACTAGTCAAATGTACTATCAAGGTGCTTGGCAAGGATTTGCTAACACCTCACAAGGTATGTTTCGCTCTACAAATGGCGGTACAACATTCACACAAGTAATGCCTACAACAGGAGTGGCCAATAGCTTCTACGCACCAGCCGATATTGAAATAGCTGCAAACAATCGCATTTGGGTCGGAACAAGAGCAAATTCCTATGGTAATGGAGGTGGTACGATTTTGTATTCTGATAATGGAACGACCTGGACTGTATCAACCGTTAGAGGATCAAATAGGCGGGTTGAGATTGCTTGCGCACCAAGTAACAGCAATGTAGTTTATGCTGTAGTTGAAGCTTCTAGCGCAGTAGATGAAGTTATTAAAACCACGAATGCTGGAACGGCATGGACAAGTTCATCGACATCGATGACTATAACTGAACCCGCGGATGTCGATAACGGAATTCCCAATACTGACTTTACCAGAGGTCAAGCGTGGTACGATCTTGTCTGCGAAGTTGACCCGACTGATGCTAACACATTATATGTTGGCGGAATAGATCTATTTAGATCTTCGAATGCAGGGTTAACTTGGTCGCAAATCTCGAAATGGAGCAATAATAATAACCTAGCAGCTTTATCATGTCCGCTGGTTCATGCAGACCAACATGCATTCGTATTTAGACCAGGAGCAGCGAATGAGGCTGTAATTGGCAATGATGGTGGGGTTTATTACGCATCTTCATTATCTACCGCGGGTAGTTCACCGAGCGCTATTTCACACCAAGTTTCATATTACAATGTCACTCAATACTACGCTTGTGCCATGAACCCAACGACTGGTTCTAATGTGTTTTTGGCTGGCGCACAAGATAACGGCACGCAGCGTTATACTTCTATTGGTGTTAACTCCACATCTCAGGTATTTGGTGGTGACGGAGCATTTTGTTTTATTGACCAAACAAATGGTAATCAAGCTATTGCATCCTATGTTTTCAATAGTTTTTATTATTCCTCCAACGGTGGAGCATCATTCGGAACAACTTTAATTGCAGATCAAACTACTGGTTCTTTTATCAATCCTGCAGATTATGACGATAATCAGAACATACTTTATTCTTGCAAAGACGTTAATTCAATTTATCGAATAAGCGGAATAGGAACCTCGCCCATCACTTCTACGGTTACTATTAGTGGCATGTTCTCAAAAGCCACTCACATTAAAGTATCGCCATACACTACCGTTTCAACGAAACTGTTTATTGGAACGGGTGGTGGTAATTTATATAAGGTTACCAGCGCCAATATTGGAGTGAGCCCTACAGTAGTCAATATTGCTGGAGCATCGTTTCCAAACGCAACAATTTCTTCTGTAGAATTTGGAGCATCAGATGATGAAATCATCGTAACATTCTTTAATTACGGAGTTAATAGTGTTTGGTATACGTCAAACGGAGGGACAACCTGGACTTCGAAAGAAGGAAACTTGCCGGACATGCCCGTGAGATGGTCGCTTATGAATCCAACGGACAGTAATGAAGTGATTTTAGCAACCGAGGTTGGAGTCTGGTCAACCAATAATTTTCTAAGCGTTAGTCCAACATGGATTCCATCCAACTCAGGCTTAGCTAATGTTCGTGTAGATATGCTTCAAACGCGCACTAGTGACTCAGAAGTTATTGCCTCCACCCACGGTAGAGGCTTGTTTTCATCTTCCTACTTGAGTTCTGCATGTTCTTATCCTACAAGTGTAGCAGCCACTAATATTGGCTCCAGCACTGCAGATCTTTCTTGGACAGCTGGGGCAACTGAAACGGCTTGGAATATAGAGTATGGCTTATCTGGTTTTACGCAAGGCACGGGCACTTCAGTAGCTACAACTTCCAACCCCTGCAGTCTTTCGGGCCTAGCTACCGGATTTACATATGATTTTTATGTTCAGGCCGATTGCGGTGGGGGTTCCACTAGTGCTTGGGCAGGCCCTTATTCTTTCTCAACAATGTGCGGACCTATTACTGCATTTCCCTATACCATGGATTTTGAGGCAGGATCTCCTTGCTGGACAGTAATTAATGGTGGCGATGCTAACACTTGGGTCTTGACTTCTGGTCAAGGTGTAGGCGGAGGGTTTAGCGCGAACATTACCTTTAGTCCTGCAGCACATGACGATCATCTGGTTACACCTCAATTTACAGTAACCAATGGAGTTTCAAACCGATTCAGTTTTTCTGCTAAAAACCAGAGCTTAGCATATCCCGAAGACTTTGATGTTTATGTTTCAACATCAGGAAATGCCGCAGTTAATTTCACGAATATCATTGCCCAAGATATATTCCCATCAACAGGAAGCTACACAGACTATTCTTTCGACTTGTCTGCTTTCGATGGCCAAGCGATTTATGTTTCTATTTATTCCAATACCACGGACGAATGGTTGCTTTACATTGATGATGTGGTCATTGACGCACCTTGCTCAGTAATAAATACAAGTATTCCTGTAACGGCATGCGATAGCTATTTGTGGAACAATACAGGGTTATCCTATAGTTCAGGCGGTAATTTCATAGACTCCAACATTTCGGCTGCCGGCTGTGATTCCATCGTCACCTTAAACTTGACTATAAATAGCAGCAATTCAGGCTCAGAGGCTGTTACTGCTTGCGATACATATACTTGGGCAACGAATGGGCAGACCTACACGGCATCAGGTTCATATATGGACACATTGACGAATACCTCTGGTTGTGACTCTATTGCTACATTGAATCTCACCATTACAAGCGGCCTCTCTAGCTCTGAGACGGTGGTCGAGTGCGACACACACACGTGGCCGCTCAATAGCAGTGCTTACACGGTTTCGGGGTTATATGTTACTACTGTGACAAGCACAGGTGGTTGCGACTCTGTTGTTACTCTAAACCTTACCATAAACAATAGCAGTTCGGGATCAGAAACGATCACAGCGTGTGCTGCGTATACTTGGCCTGCTAATAGCAATGCTTATACAACTTCAGGAACCTACACCACGACTTTTACAAATGCATCAGGTTGTGATTCAGTAGCAACACTGAATTTGACCATTACCGGTAATACACTTTCCCTTAGCACAACTGCAACAGCAGTTTCATGCACTGGAAATAGTGATGGTGCAATAGACTTAACAGTAACTGGCGGTGTCGCCCCTTTGAGTTTTAATTGGAATAGCGGCCAGGCCACAGAGGATATTACAAACGTAAGTGCGGGTATATATTCAGTTACTGTAATTGATAATACAGGATGCACTGAATCAGCGAATGATACAATTACAGAACCAGCCCTTTTAGATGGGGGAATAATTTCTACGAACTAATGATGATTAAAGGACTTCTTTCTCGCCTAGCTAAAATGAGCATTGTGGCAGTATTCTTTGCTCCAATGATATTGAATGCACAAACTATTGATAGTGTTTGTTTTAATGGAATTCCAGATTCGTTGACAAGTACTGCACCCGCTACAGGCGGTGATGGTGCTTTTACCTATGAATGGCAGGATTCAGTTTCCGGAGGATCATGGGCTTCAATTGCAGCTTCAAATAATTTAGATTTTCAGCCAAGCTCATTGATCCAATCTACTTATTTCAGAAGAAAAGTCACTTCTACGAGTTGCGGAACTGCCTATTCCAACCCGGTTCAAATACACGTATTCGATGTATTTGACACGATTTCAACATCAGTTACTAATGTTACGTGTAATGGCGCAAGCACCGGGTCGATTTCTCTGACCATTACAGGTGGAAATACACCGTATATATATTCTTGGTCTAACGGAGGAAGCGCTTCTTCAGCAACAGGATTGACAGCGGGTACATATACAGTAACCGTATCGGACGCTGCTGGATGTGGCACATTAAACTACTCGTTCACTATTAGTGAACCAACGGCATTGGTTGCATCAATTGGCTCGACTATTAATGTTGTTTGTAATGGAGGAAACACGGGCTCTGCTATCGCTAATGCAACAGGTGGAACAGGAGCGTATACATATGCTTGGAGTAATGGAGCCAGTTCTGCAACAGCAACAGGTTTATTAGCCGGAACATATACTGTTACGGTAACAGACGCTAATGGATGTACGGATACCGATGCCGTGATAATTTCAGAGCCTACGGCATTGGTTGCAAATGTTGCTTCATCTAATAACGCCTCATGTAATGGATCAAATGATGGTTCAGCCACAGCATCAGGTGCTGGAGGAACGGCACCTTACTCGTTTTTATGGAGTAATGGAGCTGGCACAGCTGGGGCAACAGGCCTTTTGGCAGGCAGTTATACTGTTACGGTAACAGACGCTAATGGATGCACAGATACTGATGTAGTTACTATTACCGAGCCCGCTATACTAGTGGCTTCAATTTCCGGAAACGTCAATGTTTCTTGTAATGGAGGCGCAAACGGATCTCTCACCGCTTCAGCAACAGGCGGCACAACAGCATATACGTATTTATGGAGCGACGGATCAACCGCGGTAATAGCCGCTGGGTTATCAGCCGGAACTTATACTGTGACTATTGCAGACGCTAATGGATGTTCCGATACTGAGAGCGCTACTGTAACTGAACCAACTCTTCTTGTTTTAAGCACATCTGCTGTAAATGTTACATGTAATGGTGGCTTAGACGGTGCGATTGACCTTACTGTTTCTGGAGGAACGACATCATATACCTTTAGTTGGAGTAATGGCGCGGTAACTGAGGATATCAATTCAATTTCAGCAGGTACATACACGGTGACTGTAACCGATGCGAATGGGTGCAGTGACAATACATCAGAAACATTAAGCGAGCCAGCAGTTCTTATAGGTGGATCAATTATTATTGGAAACTAGAATGTTAAAAAGAAGCAACATACGAGGATTAATTTTGGCTGTTTTTGCACTTCTATGGTTTGCTGTGGCCGTTCAAGCTCAAGTTGTTGATACGGTCTGTTTTAATTCTTATCCTCCAGCGGTTTTGAATAATTCCTTGCCGGAGGGATCGAATGGGGTATATACTTATGAGTGGCAAGATTCAACAGCCTTAGGTTCTTGGCAGAGTGCTCAAGGTGTAAATACAGATACTTCCTATCAATCAGTTGCGCTTACCGAAGACACTTATTTTAGAAGGAAATCTATGTCTCTGGTTTGTCTAGAAGAGGCGTATTCAAATGAGGTTATGATAATGGTTTATGACGAGCTTGACACAAACCAAGTTGATATTGAAAACACTACTTGTCCAGATAGAAATGATGGTTCACTGAGCCTTACCGTAATTGGAGGAGCAGGAAATTATTCTTTTGCTTGGAGCAATGGCGATAGTTTATCTAGCATTACTGATCTAGCTGTCGGAGTTTATGACCTTACGGTCACAGATCAGGCGGGCTGCTCTTTTACATCTTCGTTCGTGGTGCAGTCAAATAATGAAAGTCCAGTTATGTCCTTTGAGGAGGACACATTATTTGTTTGGAGTTCACCGCTAATTGGTTCACCTGGAACTTATGATCAGTATTTATGGTCAACAGGTTCTACTGATTCGACCACTGCGGTTGATGCCTCTGGAAGCTATACTCTGACCGTGTTTAACGAAGCAGGGTGTTCATTTATTGATACAGTTTTTGCCATGCTGATTATAGGTCAAGAGAATTTGGAGTCGGTAAGCTTAAAAATATTCCCAAACCCTACGCGTGATTACTTGCACATTCAGCTAAGTAATAATGAGGCGCCAGAAAGGATATCACTTTATGATTTGGCCGGTAACATGGTTCTAGAAACAGAAAATGTTGACGAGCTTAATGTGACGTCAATAGCTGCGGGTACATATATATTGTCTATTCTGGTTCAAGGCTCCACCTTCTTGAAAAGGGTTGTGGTTCAGTAGATTTGAGCTAGCGGTTCAAGCTGCGTTCAAAAATAAATGGCCCAAACGGAAGCAGCGCAGCGATAAATCCATAGATGATTCTGAGGAGGTCCCATTTTAAGAGGTAGGCAACATAAAGCAATTGAGCAATGTAGGCAATAAACAGCACACCGTGTGCCCAACCCATGTATTTCACCATCAGCGGCAATCCAGCCATGTATTTTAAAGGCATGGCGATCAACACCAATAAGAGGAATGAAATACCTTCTGCTCGGCTAATAAGTATAAATCGGTGGAGTTGAGTATCGTTTTTGCTGGTTGCGCTCATGCCGCGAAAGTAAGCGCAGAATTAAAGCGGACAACGTATGAAGTTCATGGAAAAAGTGAACGGGAAAGAGCGAATTCAGAGTGATGGTAAGGATTTATTTGAAACGATACCGTGCGGTGTTTTTAACGCCCTTTTTTTCGATCAATCCATTTTCAACAGCAAATTTCAAATCGCGACTAGCGGTAGCAGATGATATTTCTCTGAAGTTTTTCAAGTAGTCTTTTCGCGTGAAATAGTTTGATTTTGCGCTTGTCTTGAATAGGTTAATTCGATCTGCATTTGACAAGTTGATGTTTTGGATGTTCAATAACCCATCCAACGACTCGCGAATTACTGCAAGTGTAAACTCAATGAAAATGGTTGATTCTCCTGAATTATCTGACCTTGCTAGTGCTTCATAATACTCTTCTTGTCGGTCTTTGATAATGGTTTCGATGGGTAAAAATTCAAAGACAGGATAAGCATCTCCTAAGAGCAACGTTTGCCAAAGTCTGCCCATTCTTCCATTTCCATCAATGAAGGGATGGATAAATTCTAATTCATAATGAAACACACAGCTTTTGATCAACATTAAGTCATCATCGTGATTGAGATAGTCAAACAAGTCATTCATGAGTGGTTTGAGCATGGTGCTTGGAGGAGCAATGTGCTTTACTTCAGTTCCTTGGGCTATTCCCACCGAAGTGCTTCTGAGTCGTCCAGCAGAATCAATTAATCCGTTCATTAATTTACTATGTGCATCACAAAACGACTCAAAACTGAAGGGGTTGAGTTTGTCAAGATGTTCATAAACGGCAATCGCATTGGTGACTTCTAAGATGTCGTTTTTTGGTCCTATCACGTTTTGGTTGTCCATGATCGCAGATATTTGATCAAGGGTCAGGGTGTTGCCTTCAATTTCCAGCGATGCATGGATGGTCTTGATCCTATTTTTCTTTCTGAGTGCCGCAGGAGGTTTGTTTAAGTGTGTAGCGTTAACTTCGCCAATAGACTCAGAAATAGCCGCTACAAGCGATAAGATTTTTCCTGATATATTATATTGAGGCTTCATTTTTTAGACAGTGATAGTATCATATGACACTATCAAAAGTAACTGCTCTCACTGAAACTGAAGAATTTATCTTTTAACGAATGATAATGAATCGTTTGGTCGCTGTCATTTTCAGTTTTGCACAGCTCCTTGGGGGATTTCATTACCTTTCATCTTCAATTTATTCTCATGAAAAAATTCGTTACGTTTCTGACTGTGTTGAGTCTTGCATTCGCAATGCAAGCACAAACCAACATTCACTTTACCAATGGGGAAGTGACCGATATTCTTTCAGGAAATTACGCGCCTTCCAATTATGAACCTTCGGTGGTGTTTGACGTTCCGCATGCCATTGCCGCAGAACTCACAGATCGAATAAACCCTGATTCGCTGCACAGTTACCTCAGGCGGATGAGTGCTTTTGAAACCAGAAATACCGGTTCTGATACCGTGTCGAATACACGTGGAATTGGTGCCGCAAGGCGATGGGCGCACCACATGTTTGAAAAGTTCAGCGCTGAGAATGAGAATAGACTTCAGGTTTCATTCCTTCAATTTGACTTAAACATTTGTGGCGTGACGCAGCATAAAAATGTAGTTGCTGTGCTGCCAGGAATGCAAACACAGGACGATGATGGCAGTCAAACGGGAGTTATTATCATTGAAGGGCACCTCGATAGCCGTTGTAACACTTCGTGCGACACCGCATGCCTCGCTGAAGGAATGGAAGACAATGGCAGCGGAAGCGCTTTGGTAATGGAGCTCGCTCGCGTGATGGCAAAATATCAATACAATCGAACCATCGTTTTTATGCTCACAACAGGCGAAGAACAGGGCTTACACGGTGCCGATGCGATGGCTACTTATTGCACAAACAATAACATTCCTGTGGCCGTAGTTTTGAATAATGACGTTATTGGAGGTGTGATTTGTGGCGAGACAAGTTCTCCGCCTTCTTGTCCTAGTGAAAACAACATCGATAGCACGCAAGTGCGCCTTTTTTCATGGGGTAGTTTCAATTCATCCAGCAAACAATTGGCGCGTTACATCAAACTGCAGTACCATGAGGAATTAGAGCAGCACGTGAAGGTGCCGCAGCTTCTCACCATCATGACGGCTGAAGATCGAACCGGCCGCGGGGGCGATCATATTCCTTTTCGTGCAGCCGGCTATCCTGCCATGCGTTTCACCTCGGCAAACGAACACGGTGATGCATCGAACGGACCAAACTATGACGATCGCCAGCATACGAGCGATGATGTGCTGGGCATTGACACCGATGCCGATGGACAGCTAGACAGCTTTTTTGTTGACTTCAATTATTTGGCGCGAAATGCCGCCATCAACGCGAATGCTGCAACGATGATCGCCCAAAATGTATGCTCAGATTTGAGTTTTGAAGTGGAGCAAAGCACATGGAGTAAGGCCAAGGTCGCCATAACGGGCGATTTTTGTGGCGCTCCGCCATACAAAATTGCCTACCGCACTGAAACCAACGATTGGGATACCGTGGTCACAGTAAATGAAAGCACTGCCGAGGTGAAAATTATTCCCGGATTCAACCACTTTTTTTCGGTGTGTAGGGTTAATAAAGGTGGAGTTGAAAGTTTGTTTTCACAAGAAAAGGTGATTCAAATTTTGAGTGTCAACGAAACGGCCGCGAAGAGAGGAATAGAGCTTTTGCAAAACAAGCCCAATCCGTTTGACGAAAGCACGATGATCAGCTTTATCGTGCACGATATGCCCAGCAATCGCGATGCGCTGATCACCATTTCGGATATTCAAGGCAAGGTGCTTGAGCAAATGAAAACACCGATTCAATTGGGAATAAACGAAGTGCAGTATGATCACGGATACGGCAAAGTGGGAACCTATGTCTACAACCTTGTCATTGATGGGCAAGTGATCGACTCGAAGAAAATAGTGTTTGTGGCCTACTAAGCTTCGGCTGAGAATGACTCTTCCGATGCTTTCTTTTCTTCAGGGAAATAGCGCTTTTGAAAAACGATGATCATCCCAATACCGGTGGAGATAGCAGTATCAGCGATGTTGAATACTGGCCTGAAAAACATGAAGCGTTCTCCGCCCCAAATAGGCATCCAATCAGGAAAAGTGCCTGAAATCAGCGGAAAGTAAAGCATGTCAACCACACGACCGAAAAGAAACGGAGCGTATCCACCTTCTTCAGGCATAAACTCAGCTATTTGATGGTAGCTATCGTTGAAGATAAGGCCGTAAAACATCGAATCGATAATGTTCCCCAATGCACCGGCAAAAATCAGAGAACCAGCGACAATAAGGCCCGTTTTGGCGCCTTTTTTAGCGGTCGTGAAAAGGTAGTAACCGATAAATGAAACAGCTACAATTCTGAAAATGGAAAGGGCAATTTTGCCTGTGTCACCGCCAAACTCCATACCGAAGGCCATGCCATTGTTTTCGGTGAAGTGAATGATAAACCAATTGCCAACCACAGCAAATTCTTGGCCCAAATACATGTTTGATTTGATCCAGAGTTTAACGGCTTGATCGGCAAACAATACCGCCAGCGAAATAAGAAGGGCTTTTTTCAAAAGCTCCTGAATTTAAAGGGTTTATTAAGGTTGAAGGTTCTTAGCTTCAATGCTCAATGTAGCATGAGGAACGATGCGCAAACGCTCTTTCGAGATGAGTTTTCCCGTTTGTCTGCAAATGCCGTACGTCTTATTTTCAATGCGCACTAAGGCATCGTTGAGGTGCTTGATAAACTTCTCTTGTCTTGCAGCAAGCTGAGAAGTTTCTTCCCTTGAAAGCACGTCAGAACCATCTTCAATCAACTTAAATGTGGGTGAAGTATCGTCTGTACCATTGTTGTCTCTGAGCGACATGGTAGAATTCAAAAGATCAAGATCTGACTTCGCCTCTACCAACTTCGCATTGATTATTTCACGAAACTCCTGTAGTTCCGCGTCTGAATACCGTGTTTTTTCTGATTCTGCCATAGCTTCCTGTTATTCTGCTTTCTGTAAAAAAATTCTAGTAGAGATCCCGTCCTCTACTTCAACGTTAATTGCTTTGTCGTTCGTGATGGCCTCTTCAAGCGAAAGCTCGGAGGCTAGTGTTTCGTCACAAATATAATTCTTATTGGATTCGACTGCACGTGTCACCTCTGCTTGCTTTTCAACCATCAGAATGATTTTGTCAGTAACCTCTAAACCACTCTCTTTTCGCATATTTTGGATGCGATTCACCAACTCTCGAGCGATGCCTTCTGAGCGTAATACATCACTTATGGTGATATCCAACGCCACAGTCATAGCACCTTCGCTGGCAACACTCCACCCCGGAATGTCTTTGGTGCTGATCTCAACGTCATCTTTGATGAGCTCAAATGGCTCACCATCGAGGTCCAGCTGAATACTTCCTTCTGTTTCAAGTTGTTGAATTTCTGCTTGTCCAAACTGAGCAACTTTCCCTGCGAGCACCTTCATATTTTTACCCACTTTCGGTCCGAGTGCTTTAAAATTCGGCTTGATGCTTTTTACAAAAACGCCATCATCTTTGATGTATTCAAGCTCCTTTACATTGATTTCACTCAATATGAGGTCTTCTACCTGCTTCAAATGCTTTTCAAATTCCGCACTGATCACAGGGATCATAATTTTTTGAAGCGGTTGACGCACACGGATGTTTTCTTTCTTGCGCAAGGAAAGTGCAAGTGAAGAAGCTGTTTGCGCCAAGGCCATTCGTTGTTCCAAATCATTATCAATTTCAGATTCGTTGATCGCTGGCCACCCTGAAATATGCACGGAATTCGCAGAATCCTTTCTTGTGATGTTATTCAAATCACAGAACAATGAATCGGAATAGAACGGAGCGATTGGAGCACTCAGTTTTGCCACATTAATCAGACAACGATATAGTGTTTGATAGGCGGCAATCTTGTCGTCAGAATAATCGCCTTTCCAAAAACGCCTTCTGCACAAGCGCACATACCAGTTGCTAAGCTCGTCTACCACGAAATCTTGGATGGCTCGGCCAGCGCGCGTGGGTTCGTAGTTGTCAAAAGCTTCTTCCACTTCTTTTACCAAACTGTTTAAGCGCGAAATCACCCAACGGTCTATTTCCGGACGATTGGCCAACGGAATTTCAGCTTCTGCGTGTGTGAATTTATCAACGTTGGCATACAGCGCAAAGAAGGAATAACTGTTGTGCAGCGCTCTGAAATATTTGCGCTGAACCTCGATAATACCATCCAAGTCAAATTTCAAATTATCCCAAGGCATGGCATTGGTAATCATATACCAGCGTGTGGCGTCAGGACCGAACTTTCCAAGCGTTTCGAATGGGTCAATTCCATTCCCCAAACGTTTTGACATTTTCAGTCCGTTTTTGTCGAGCACCAACCCATTGCTCACCACATTTTTAAAGGCCACCGAGCCTTTGATCATGGATGAAATGGCGTGCAGTGTATAGAACCAACCGCGTGTTTGGTCAACGCCTTCAGCGATAAAGTCGGCTGGAAATGGAATTCCTAACTCCCCCTCTTGGGAGGGGGTCAGGGGGTGGGTTGAGCTACCCCCTCTAGGGAGGGGGCTAGGGGGTGGGTTTTTTCCAGCATCAGAAACAGGCTTCCAGTTTTTTCCAGCATATTTATTCAGAAAATTAATTCCATCTTTTTCGAATGCGTTCCAATCGTCTTTCTCAAAACAAGAAACATAGGTTTGAATCCAACCTACAACTTCGTCTATTTTGTTATGAACCAGATCTCCACTGAATCTCAAAGTATTTAATCCTAACGCACCTAGTTTCTTGTCACGGGCAGCGTCCTTTTTCTGTTGTGCTTCGCTCAAGTGCGACTTCCCGTCTATTTCCACAATTAAGCTTAATTCTTGACAATAAAAGTCTGCAATGAATGAGTTAAGCGGTTTTTGACGATCAAAATCATAACCACCGATTTGCTTTCCTTTTAGGTGTTGCCAAACATTTCGTTCTCCTTCAGTTGGGTTGTTTCGCATTTGACGTGCGCGTTCTGTCAACTCTTTGTCATAAGGGATGACTTTTTCTTTCCAATCTAACCCACCCCTCGATCCCCTCCCAAGAGGGGAAGCGCTGTCGAACATACCTTTGGTTTCATTGGCAGCTTGAGCTGCTGGATGCACACTTCCATCCGGCATTTTATGTCCTGCTTCAAATGGATAATGCCATTGCGCATACGGCATCGCACCGCTGTCAAACCAAACATCGATCAAATCGAGTTCGCGGGCCAATACAAGGCCGTTTCTAAAAAAGATGACATAATCAACCATTGGTCGGTGCAAGTCAATCATCTCCTCAGGAAGCGAGGCGAATGTTTTGATTTTTCGCGATCTGATGAGGTCGTTCCAAATGGTGTTGACATTTTCGCCCATCATGCGTTTTTCACCCAAATACTTGCGCAACGACTGACCATCAAAGCGGTTTCCTTTTTCGTCCAAGCATTCTTCAGAGATATAGTAGGCATTTTTTTCGGTGAATTCAGCGATGGCACCAACGCACTCTTCCATCAGCGGACCATAAGGCCCAGTGCGCCAAATCGGAAGCGGTGTTCCCCAATACCTCGAGCGGCTTAAGTTCCAGTCGTTTACGTTTTCCAGCCAGTTGCCAAAACGACCTGTTCCTGTGCTTTCGGGTTTCCAATTGATGGTGTTGTTCAACGCAATCATCTTATCCCGTGCTGATGAAGCTTTAATGAACCACGAATCGAGCGGATAATACAATATCGGCTTGTCGGTACGCCAGCAATGCGGATAGTTGTGCTGGTATTTCTCTACCTTAAATGCCTTGCCCTCGAGCTTTAGTTTTAAGGCGATGCGCTCGTCAACGCTGAGGTAATTGCTCAGGTTTGGAATGTGCTCTTTGAGGCTCACTTTCTGTTTTTCAAAGGCGGCTTCGCGTTCAGCATCGCTCAAATATTCCGCTTTTACGGGTTCACCCGCCAATCCCCACACAGGATCGTTTACGTTCATTACAAATCGACCCTGCAGGTCAACTAACGGCACAGGGTCGCCATTTTCATTTTCTACAAGCATGGGTGGAACACCTGCAGCTTTTGCCACTTGCATATCGTCAGCACCAAAGGTTGGCGCGGTGTGCACTATTCCTGTTCCGTCTTCGGTGGTCACAAAATCGCCCGCAATCACTTGAAAAGCTTTGTCGGCATCGCGCATAGGTTGGGCGTAGGGCAACAGTTGTTCATAGCGAGAGCCTACCAATTCGAAGCCTTTGAAAGAAGCCAAAACACGATATGGAAGCATTTTATCAGATGGTGTGTAAGACATTTCTGCCTCTAAACCGTCTGTTTTAAAGTACTTAGTAAGAAGGGCTTTGGCCAGAATTACTTTTTGATTTTCAGCCGTATATGGATTAAATGTGTCAATAAGAACGTAGTCAATGTTTGCGCCAACGGTTAAGGCTGTATTCGAAGGCAATGTCCACGGTGTAGTTGTCCACGCCATGAAGAACAAGTTTCCTTTTTCAGTAGCATCACTCACTACTTGTAACTCACTACTCGTTACTTTAAACAATGCCGTAGCGCTCGTATCCTTCACATCTTTATACGTTCCTGGCAGGTTGAGTTCGTGCGAGCTCAGTCCTGTTCCGGCAGCAGGCGAGTAGGGTTGAATGGTGTAGCCTTTGTAGAGCATGTTCTTCTCATACAATTGGCTGAGCAACCACCACACGCTCTCGATGTAGTTGTTTTCATAGGTCACATACGGGTCGCTCATGTCGACCCAATACCCCATTTTTTCGGTGAGGTCGTTCCACACATCGGTATAGCGCATCACTGCTTCGCGGCACGCTTTGTTGTATTCTTCGATGGTGATTTTTTTGCCGATGTCTTCTTTGGTGATGCCGAGTTCTTTCTCAACGCCTAATTCAACAGGCAGTCCGTGGGTATCCCAACCGGCTTTTCTGTTGACTTGGAAACCGCGTTGTGTCTTATACCGACAAAATAAATCTTTGATGGTTCGTCCCATCACATGGTGAATGCCAGGCATGCCGTTTGCCGAGGGTGGACCTTCATAAAAAACGAAGCTTGGGCCGCCTTCACGGGTTGCAATACTCGCCTCAAACGTCTTCTCGTTCTTCCACTTTTCCAGCACCTGTTCAGCGATGTTTGGCAGGTTCAGCCCATCATGTTCTTTAAATCCTTTCATGTCAACGTTCTAGCCAATTCTTACAAAAGGCGGCAAAGGTAAAATCTAGTTTCGACTTGGAAGTTGAAAACAATTGCGAAAAGACCCGGCATTTTGATTCAATGCGAGAAGTTCATTTTTGCCAACCAGAAGTCCGCTTACATTAAAATATTTCTCACGTTTGTTTTACCTATGAAACACTGCCTATTTTTCATCATCCTTCTGACCTTTTCCTATTCAAAGCTCATTGCTCAAATCGAATCTACCAGCGACAGTTTAGTGGTGCGTTCTATCATGATAAGGAGCTATACATTCACGAGCACTGGAGCTGATAGCCGCTCGTTTTTTTATTGGCATACGTACAGAAAGGCTTCCGAGTCTGATTCGCGTTGGGTAGGTATTTATGGTGGAAATCTTAGGCGCGATTTCGACTTCGACCCCGAGAGTAAAAAGTACATGAATCGGTTCAGAAATTGGGCCATCGCCAGGCAAGTTTCGCTCGGCACGGCACTGCCCTTATTTGGTGTTTTTGCCTATAATGCGTGGACCTATGATGATGTTTCTTCGCCTTCGCAAATTGCGTTAGTGCTAGCAGGAGCAGTGCCCACCACCATGTACATCATTATACCTTATTTCAAGAAGGGTGCGTTGAAGAAAGCAGCGATCAACTACAACCGAAATAGGTTGCGTTGAGTTCAATCAATCTATCGTGGCAATGCACTTCAATTCAATGGCGATGGGCGTAGGCAATGAATTGATTTCAACGGTAGTTCTGCACGGTTGTGCTTCTTTGAAATATTCGGCATAAACGCGGTTGTAGGTGGCGAAATCGCGCTTCATGTTCACCAAAAACACAGTTACGTCCACAAGGTTATTCCAAGAGCTTCCAGAAGCCTCAAGCACTGCGCGCACATTGTCGAAAACCGAACGGCATTGGGCTTCAAAATCAAATTCTAGAAAGTTGCCGTTGTGATCGAGTTTCAAGCCAGGAACTCCACTGTCGTTGGCATCAGAGCCAGCAGTGCGCGGACCAACGCCCGACAAGAATAGCAAGTTACCAACGCGTCTGGCGTGTGGATACAGTCCTACGGGTTTTGGTGCTTTGTCTGCATTGATCTTATCGCTCATGGTCTTTGATTTAGAATGCAAAAAAAGGAAAGAAATGCGAAGGAAGGGGAAATACGGTGTTTTGTATCGAGAACGACCAGGAAATAGTTTTATGTCTGTCTGATTCTCGATACATCC
The DNA here is from genome assembly GCA_018401875.1 of Salibacteraceae bacterium. GTDB lineage: Bacteria > Bacteroidota > Bacteroidia > Flavobacteriales_G > Salibacteraceae > SHAN690. The sequence goes on along the minus strand of JAGYJZ010000004.1, from coordinate 78,777 downwards.
CGCTTTTGGCGGGACACTCGATACAGACTTCTATCGGTAGACAGACAGTGGACATCTCAGACAGTGGTTATGAAGTAGAGCAGGTTACTTTGTGAATTTACAGCCTTGACTTTTACTCAAAAGGCTTTTGTTGATTGGTGTTCGTGAGCTCCCTTCGATCGGTTGCCGTTTCTTTTTGTGTCAAGACAAAAGGAAAAAAGTTAATTTCAGGATACAACTCGCACGCGTTGCATCCCGATGCCTATCGGGGGCGCTTTGACAATATTCCAATGAACCAAAAATGTATTTCAATGGAGTAACCTTTTGGAATTGACTAACTATTCTAAACCATCAGTAATTCAGATTTTGTAAAGGTTGTCTTTGAAATTTTTTAGCTTCTTCCTGAGCATCCTCAAGTTTAGAATGGCTCCCCAGAATAGTGTGGTCAGTTATTTTGTCATCAAGTGTATAATTTCTCGTAACTAAAAGATCCCCTTTTTTATATGGGTGAAACTCAACCTTATTTTCATTAATCTGAATCACCCAAAAATTATACATACAAGAAAGTACTTCGTTGCCCTGAGATGAATCAATGATAATTTGACCTTTTTTTATATACGGACCATATACTTTTAAGCTGTGTTCCCTGTTGCAGGCTTCAATAGAATTCTGATCTTTTATCATGGCTTATGATTTTTCTAAAAACTGGCTTAGTATTATACGTGAATCACACAAATATTGGCTTGAAACCCGAGTAACACCTGCTGCATCATGCTTTGGCATAAGTGTCGTGAAAACCCATAATGCATTGGGCAAAGACAACACTTTCGCGTTAGCTTAAGTTTACTCTAGGTTTATACAATGGTTTATTCTGATCCATGTCAAAACAAGAAGGTCAGTTATTCAAAAAACTGTATTCCTAACTTTGAAATGCCTTTAAACATAACTTCACGATCATCATCCCAAAATTCGTGTTCGATTTCAAAAGGTTGGTTCTCTTCTTGCAATAACAAGGCAGAATAAGCTAGGGGTGACAAAGTACTTTGGCTTGGATAGACTGAGGTAAAACGAACTCTGCAGTTGGGATTACCAAATGCTGTTCCTGGGGAATAAATCTCATAATAAAATGTCAATCTATATGGAACTTCAGTAGCAATAGCATTTAATAAGTTCCTGTCTATAAATAAGTCTCTATTGTCGTAGTCGAATTGATACGAAAGAAAGTCTGTCGAAGTATTTGGACGACTTTCAAGCCTGCCGCCACCGTCTATTCTGTATTCTAAAAAATTTCCATCAATTGTTGTGTTATTGTTATTGCAGTCAGCATAGTGTTCTACTAAACTCCAATTCAAACCACTTATATCGGCTTCAAAAGAAGCTAGGTACCAATCTCCAATAATGATTTTTTGTGATGAACTTTCAAAATCTCCTTTTTCGTTAGTGACTGTAAGCTGAACTTCAAACACACCTTTCTTTCCGTAAATATGTTTAGGATTGGTTTGCGAAGAAGTGCTGCCATCCCCGAAATCCCATTCGTAGTTTACTGCATTCTCTGAGTTATTTTGAAAGCTAAAATTATACGTAGAATCTACTGTCTGTAAAATGTCAACAGAAAAAGATGCCTTCGGATCCTTGTGTTTTCCGCATGACGATAACAGTAATAAAATAACCAGTTTTAAAACAATTTGCTTCATCATAATTTTGTTTTAGTTCATAACAAAGTTAGTTCTTTTAGAATTTAGAAACCTTTAGAATATTTAATGCTTACTCATTTCATTTGACGAACGAATAACGAGTATTAGCCTCGAATTAAGGCTAATAAAGCTCCTCCAGTGATTCAAATTCACTCGAACCCGATTTCTATCGGTAGACGGACATTGAGCATAGCCCTTGGGCGCACAACCGGTTCACAAAAGCCCAACCACCTGCTTGTCGATCACCCCAAAAATGCGGTCGGTTCTTTTCGGCTTTACTTTCATCAACCCAGTGAGCGCCCCAAATGCGGGCATGCAACAGTGTGTTTTTTGAAAATGAAAGCAAGGAACAACCACCGATTGCCGACCCTTGCCGCGCAACAAAACCCCCGGATGAAGGTGTCCGTGTAGGTTGACTTTGTTTAATTCGGCATCTTGCAGTGGCTCATGCGTTAAGGTAAAAGGACCGAGATCGAGTGCATGACAGGTTTCAAAATCAATCGACCGGTAATGGGAAGCGGCCATAACATCGTGATTGCCCATAACCAACGTAAACTCTACCGCTGTAAACTGACTGGTAATCATGGCCAACTCTTCGGCTTCAGAGTTGTGCACGCTGTGAAAAAGATCGCCCAAAACGATGAGCCGTTCTGGTTGTTGGGTGTTGAGCAATTTAAGCAAAGCGCGCTGGTCGGCTTCGCGGGCAGTGGATGGAATCGGTAATCCCGCTTTTCTGAAATGCATGGTTTTACCTAAGTGCACATCGGAGATCACAACGGTATTTTCAATCTTCAAAAAGCGATCGCCAAGCAGCACTTCGTGTCCTTCAACATCTACTGAAAGCAATGAATCGTTCATCAACGCGATTCAGGAATATGAACGATGAATTCGCTGCCTTGGTTTACGGTACTTTTTACGGTGATTTTTCCGTTGAGCTTCTCTACGAGTAACTTCACCAAAGAAAGTCCGAGCCCGTTAGACTTTGCGCTTACTAAGCCCGCAGGAGCACGAAAAAAACGTTCGAAAATGCGTTCTAGATTTTCAGGTTTGATGCCCATGCCTTGGTCTTCGATGGATATTCTTGTGCTTCCAGATTGCGAAATAGTGATGAAAATACTGCCCTTATCGGGCGAAAACTTCACTGCATTGGAAAGAAGGTTTAGCAAAATATGCCGCACATAAGATGGCACACTGTTAATTTCTACGCGTTGATTTTCGTTGAAATGGACGTGAATTTTTCGGGCGTTTAACTCATGTTCATAATGAGATAATACTTCTTTGATCAGCGCAGCAAGGTCAAAAAGCTCTTTTTTAGGCAGTTCGTTTTTTTCTTCCAATTCGCGCAACGCATTGAACTCTGAGATAAATCCCAACGCGCCATGCACTGAACGGTGAAGCATCGTTTTCAATTTTTCTTTTTCGGCCGATGTTTCCGCTTCAGATTCCAAACTAAGCAGTTGGGCGCTGTTCATTAGCGGACCTTTTAAGTCGTGGGTCACAATGTTGAACAGCGAATTTTGTTCGTTGAGTAATTGGTTGAGCTGTTGATTGGTAGCCTTAAGGGCCCTGTTTTGTGCTTCAAGTTTGGCGTTGAATTTTTTACGCGTGCGGTTGTTTCGGTAATACATGATTCCGAGTGCCACTGCGGCAAGGCTAAATAAAATGACAAATGCCAACAACCATCGCCCGCGTTGCAACGTTGCTTGGCTGCTCCGATTTTCTGCTTTGAGCAAGGCATTTTCTAAGTCTTTTTCGCGCAATGCGTGGATTTGCTCAATGCGGGCAACTTCTTTCAGGTTGTCTTCGCTGAGGATTTTTTCTTGCAATTCGCGCGAGGCGTCTAAGTGAAAATAAGCGCTATCGTGTTGCTTGTTGGCCGCATAGGTGCGTGCAAGGGTTAGGTTGATATCTCGCACATAATAAGGTGAGTCAGAAACATCAATCATACGCAAAGCCCGCAGCGAATGCGTTAAGCTCTTTGTGTATTGGCCCAATAGGTAATACGTTTCGCCAATGTCGTTGAGTGTGTACGCAATGCTGCGCTTGTTTCCCAACGTTTGTTTAATGTCGAGTGAACGCTGATAATATTCCAATGCTTTTCGATAATCTCCTTTTTCTTTGGCGCTAAAGCCAGCATTGGTGAGCAGTATTGCTTGTCCGAATGCATTTCCAATGTTTACTGCCACATCGTAGCCGCGGTTGAGTGTTTCTTCGGCTTCGTCAAAACGGTTGAGTTGGGTGAGGGCAAGTCCTTTATTGCTCGAAATCATGGCGATGTGAAACGAATCGCGCTGAGATTCAGCGGCAGATAATCCGCGGTCGAAATAAGTGATAGCCTCCTCGTAGTTATTTAAGGTGCGGTAGTCTTCACCGATGGAGTTAAACACCGTGGGGAAAAAAGAGGAGTCGCTGGCAAATTGCATGCTTTCAAGTGCGAGCAACGAGTGTTTTAAAGCATTATCAATCGAACCCATATCGTGGTAAACGCCACTCAGTGAAATGTGTACATGGGCTTTAATTTCTGGGTAGCGTTCTGCGCTGATTTCATTGCCAAGGGCGGTGAGAAGCATGACGCCTTCGGCCACTCCATCGTGGGCAATCATCCATCGGCCGAGATGGTAGCGTCCTTTGTAGAGCAGTTGGTGTTTTTCTTGCCAGTCGAGATCTACTTGCATTGCCTTGAGGTGAAAAGCCACAAACGAAGCTGAATCAGCATAGCGCAATGACTTATAAGCGCTGTCTAACGCCTTGAGCTGAATGTCAGACGATCGGTATTTCAACGCTTGAAATAGGCTATCAACACTGCTAGCTTGCGCGCCAAAGTGGAAGAAAACGAAAAGTATGAATGCGAGTTTCTTCATCTGCTCAAATATCTTGCATTTGACATCGCCATCAACGTTGAATCTTCATCTTTTTTATTCGGTCTTGCAGGCTTTCGGATGTCAGTTTTTCGCGCAGTCGATCTACAATAATCGGAAATGCAAATGGGGTGAACGAACCCGGGTTGGTGATCACGATTTCTTGGGAGTTGATTCTGCTTAACGCAGCCCGCATGCGCACTTCTTCCAACTGAAAATCCATCACTTCGTCAAATGCTTGGCGCAGCAAAAGGTTGTCTTTTTCATAGTCTTGAAACACGCTGAAAAACAGCTGCGAACTCGCCTGCAAATGGCGCTCTTTCTTTTGCTTATGCGGATATCCTTGAAACACCAGTCCACTGATGCTGGCGATGTCGCGAAACCTGCGCTTGGCCATTTCCACTGAATTAATACTTGCCAAAATATCATCCATCAGATGATCGGTAGAAAACACATTAGAGTCAATGGCGTCTTGAATCGGAATGGGTTGGTCTGAAAGCAGTTCAAACCCGTAATCGTTCATCGCGATGCTGAACGAAATGGGCTGCAACAGTGAAATGCGGTAGGCGATCAGCGCACCGATGCCCTCGTGCACAAAGCGGCCTTCAAACGGAAACATGAGCACGTGGTGACCATCTTTACTCTCGTATTGTTCGATCAAAAATTGGTTTTCTTTCGGCACAATGGAAGTGGCTTGCTGTCGCTCTATCAAGGGTTTGAGGAAGTGTATTTCTTCGTCATCCGAAGTTTCCATCACCGCTTCGTTGAGCTTTTTTCTGAGCATTTTCGACATCTGCGAACTCAGCGGCATGCGGCCGCCCATCCAACTCGGAATAGGACCGGTTTGTTTGTTTGACTTGCGCACCTGCACCGTCATGTCTTTGATGCGGATCAATTCCAAACTTCTGCCAGAAAACCAGAAGTTGTCTCCTGGATTGAGCTTGGCCACAAAGTACTCTTCGATGTTGCCCAAGTAACCACCGCGTTGCAGTTTTACTTTCAGCATGGCATCGCTCACGATGGTTCCCATGCTCAAGCGGTGGCGCATGGCTACTTTTCGGCTGGTTACTTTATACACCCCATCTTCAATTACCACTTTGTGAAACTCATCGTAACCGTGCAGTGAATTTCCACCATGCACAATGAAGTTTAAGCACCAACGCCACTCGTCTTCTGAAATGGAATTGTAGCAAAACGTATTTTGTACTTCTTTGAAGATTTCATGGGGCCGGAAACCATCAGAAACAGCCAACGTTACCAAGTATTGAATCAGCACATCAAACGAGCGGATGTATGGCAAGCGGCTTTCGGTAAGTTCCTGATCAACCGCTTCGCGCAGCGCAGCTGCTTCGATCAGTTCGAGCGAATGTGTGGGTAAAAAATAGATCGTGCTGGTGGCGCCAGGTTGGTGGCCGCTGCGGCCTGCCCGCTGCATAAACCGCGACACGCCTTTTGGTCCGCCCACTTGAATGATCGTGTCTACGGGACGAAAATCTACGCCCAAGTCTAAACTCGAAGTGCAAATCACCACCTTCAATCGCCCTTCATAAAGTGCGTCCTCCACCCAGTGCCTTGTTTCTCTGCTCATAGATCCGTGGTGCAGCGCCACAACACCCGCAAAGTCAGGCGAGTGTTCTAAGAGTTTTTGATACCAAATTTCTGCTTGTCCGCGGGTATTCAAGAAAATCAAGGTGCTCTCGCTGTGCAGTAAAATAGGGATGATTTTATCGATCAATCGAATGCCCAAGTGGCCTGTCCAGGGCAAGGTGTCGAGCTCATCGGGGAATATTGATTTTACGATGTATTTTTTTTTGATTTCGCTCTTAATGATCACTTTAGGCTTCGTTTCGTACCAGCTTCCTAGCAGCACTTGAAGGGATTCATCCATATTTCCAATGGTGGCAGAAATGCCCCAAATGCGCAATTGTGGCGAAACACGTTTAAACCGCGATAATGCAAGCTCAATTTGCACGCCCCTTTTGGACCCCATCAGTTCGTGCCACTCATCCATCACGATGGCTTTGAGGTGTTTGAAATACGCAGCGTAGCCTTTCTGCGCAAGCAGCAAATGAATGGTTTCTGGTGTAGTGATGAGGATGTGTGGGGGCGATTTCTTGAGCCGTGTTTTGTCTTTGGTGCTCGTGTCGCCCGTTCTGATGGCCACGCGAATGTCGAGTCCGAGTCCGGCAGCTGCTTTTTCGGTTGATTGCAGAATTTCTTTTGAAAGCGCGCGAATGGGCGTAATCCAAATCGCTTGAAGGCCTTTTTGTGGCTCGATGTGTTCGAGAATCGGAAGCATAAGCGAATAGGTCTTTCCGCTTCCTGTGGGCGCGTTCACGATGCCATTGAATCCGGTGTTAAAATGCTCCCAAGCAGAATATTGAAACGGAAAAACCTTCCATTGATTCGAGGCAAACCATTTTTCTGCGCGGGCATCGCTCATAGTTCAAGCTCCAAAATCATGGCGGTGAGCATCCACAAAAAGCCAATGCTGATGCCCAATTGCGAAACTTTTTTCAGTTCTTTCTTTGGTTGAATGGCAGCCACCACCGAAATGATGGCGAAGGCTCCAACCGTTCGGCCAATCAACACATCCACCATCGGGAGTTCTTGAAAATACTGCCATACGCCAAGCGCCATAATGATTCCAGGAATAACACTTACAAACCCAATGGCGATGTTGAATACACGATGCATGCGTCAAAAGTAAGCCTGACGCCAAGATGAATCGCCCACAACGACAAATATTCTGTGCTAACAACCGCTTGCCCAAAAATCATTTTCAACACCCATCGTTAGCTCTTCAACCTTAATAGCTTTGCATTAAACAAATACGATCGCGTAATGGCCGAGAACGAAAACAAGAAGAGTAGAAATTTAACGGTATTGGTGCTGCTTTTGTTGATTACCAACATAGCTACACTGTATCTTTTTTACAACGAGCGGCAAGAGAATGTGCAGTTGGTTACAGACAATACTGACCTCACTACTGAGAAAAGTAACCTGACCAAGGAATTGGAAGACATGCTTGCACGTTACGATTCTGTGACGACCGACAATGCCGAAATGCTCGCTCAAATTGAAGAGCAAAAAGAGCAAATTGAGAAAATGCTGAAAGAGGCAGAGAAGCACAAAGACGATGCGTGGGTCATTTACAAATTGCGCAAAGAAGCGTCAACACTGCGCGATGTGATGAAGAATTATTTGGTAACCATCGATTCGTTGAATACCGCGAATCAAGAGTTGATTGTTCAAAAGGCTGAGGTAGAGAATAAGCTGAGTGAACAAAAAGATCAAAACCTTGAGCTGAGTGATAAAAACCAGCAGTTGGCCGAGAAGGTGAAGTTGGGTTCGAAACTCAAAGCGGTTGATTTGGTTTCATTTGGTCAGCGGGTGAAAAACAGCACCGTGCACCGCGAAACAGACCGCGCGAAGCGCACCGACAAGATTAAAACGTGCTTTACGATCGATAAAAATGAAGTGACAAAGCCCGGCAAAAAGGTGATTTATTTACGCATTGTTGGTCCTGATGGCGAAGTGCTTTCGTTCGATCAATCGAAGGAATACATGTTTACCTATGACGGTAAAGAAGGCCTTTATTCGCGCAAAGAAGAGATCGTATATGAAGGCGAAGAAATGGACCTTTGCTTGTACTGGGACATGATGGAAGAAGCACTCGAAGGTAAATACATTGTTGAGATGTACGCTGAAGACTACCTGATGGGCACCACTGGTTTCGAGCTGAAATAATGGCTTAGAAAAAGGCTCGGGCTTCCACTCCACCCGTGTGAATGGTGCGCAGGCCTGGTGATTGACGACCGTTATAGGTCAGGTTGATTTGTAAATTATTGGCCAAGGTGCGTTGGTAAGAAATGCCCCACGTACCGTTGAGTCCGGGTTGTAAACCATCCAACATTTCAAACCCAACGGCACTTCCGGCCGCACCGGAGTAATTGATTTGCACGAGGCTTCCAGTCATCAATAAACTCCCTTTTTCAGGAGAACTGAGGTTAAATTCGAGGGCACTTCTCCGTGCGATTGATTTTTCGCCCCCGCTGAAGGCGCCTTCTACATTCAGCTTGTTTTCTTGCTCTTTGTAGTTGAATGAAAAGCTCAAGCGCCACTTTGTGCCGGGTTGCAGCACCAAGGTTGGCTCAACCTGCTGGTAGTGGATGTTATAGTTCCTCGAACTTAAGATTCCCGCATCCGATTTGGATGTTTTTCGGCCCTGCTCTGCCCGTGACTCAAGTCCGAGTATCGATGTAAAATTCCAACGAAACCCAGCACTTGTTTTTTCGTTTTCGCGTGACTCAAATCCACTGGTCAATAAGTTTCGCGCATCGAGACGCTGATAGGTAATGTCGGCACCAAAAATGGGATGCGACTGATTGAAATAGAAGATATTTCGCAGGTTAGAGTTGGTCGATTGCAACACCGAGTCAGCGAGGTCGAAGATGAATGGATTGAACTGGTCCAACAGATCCAACTCCAAATTTTTACGGTCGGCAGAGAATGAAAACTGGTCTGAAAAATAACTCACAATATTGCGCACGCCTTCTTTGCTGCGCCATATGCTGGCTGGTCTGAAAAATATTGACTGCGTAAACTGGTTTCGAAACACCTTGATGTAATCGTTTGTGGGCACGAATACTTTGAGGTAATTAGCAGAGGCTACTTGGTCAGCTTGAATGGCCAGTTCAAATTCGTCCAGTTCTTTCACGTCATTTTTGTTGTAGTCGATGTGGATGTGTGTTCCCTGTCCGGGCGTGGTTTCAATGTACACAAACTCGCGTCTGTTTTCCAGTCCTGAGCCAATTTCATAAAACGTAGAAGAACTGATGGCGCCCTTGAAAATTCGAAATTGATATTCGGCCCGCGAGAGCAGGGTGTTTTCTTGTTTTTGAGCCGTGAGTTCATTGTTTAGAATATCCAATGTGCGGTAGTTTACGCGGACGTTCAAACTCGAGTTCGACATTTTCGTCAACCCCATTTCGTAGCCATAAATTCGGGCAAACGTGGCTTTTCCCAAGTCGGCATTATCTTTCAACCAGTCGGTGCGCTCTGAGTAAGAGAGTTTGTGCCTGTTTTTTGCGCTGTCGGGCGTGGCGATAGAAGCTTCCCATTCCCACCATTTGAAGGAAAGGTTGTTCAACGTGTCAGCGCTAGGGTCGTAGCGTCTGTTTTCCTCTAAGTCGTCCTTAAATCCCAATTGAAGCTTCCAGAATGGAATGGTGACAGCGGTGTTGTGCTGAAAATAATCGCTTCTGATGAGTTCTCCCTCTTGATTGGTGATACTGGCAGCATAGTTTCCTTTCAGGTGTTTAAAGTCGGAAAAAACAGCTGCTGAATTTTGAATTCCTCGGAATGAATTGCCAGCAGTGAATGATTTAACGCCATACAACGTCCTAAAACTTTCTTTGTGTTGGGCACCGATTTCTGCGCCTATCACATTTTGATTGTCAGGAATGATAAGGTCACGGATGTTCCAGTCGCGGTCAAACTCCACATCGCGAAAACGCTCTATTTGTGAAAAGTTCTGCTGTAGAAATTCATAGTCGACTTTGGCCAGAGCCCGCCATTTTTCAGTCATTTTTTGACTGCCATCAATGGTGACTTTGGTTCCCATGCCCAAATCATCTTGCCCGTCTAACGTGCTGAAGGTATTGATATCATTATTGCTTCCTGCCCATTCAACCGTGGCGTTGATGCTTTCGGTGAGGGCGTATTCAGCCCTTGCCGTAATCATTTGCCGTTGCTTAGGCGTTACGAGTTGAATCACGGGTTCGTATGAGCCTTGAGGCGTGCCATCAATAGGTGGCACCCACGCATACACACGGCCAAAAGCCAATTGCTCTGAAAAAACATAGTTTCCATTTCCTGCACCAACATTTGAAAACACGGCTTGATAAACCGCTTTTTCAGGGTCAGTGGAATAGACGAGCACTCCTCTCGCTTCAATTTCGAGGTTGAGTACGGCATCGATGTACGAAGTGTCAACCAAGTCATACAACAGCTGATTTTCGCTAAAACCCACGGAGTCTAAGCTCGGAGCAAGCGTGCGTGCAGTGTTATCGCCTGCGCCTCGCAGCACATCTTTTTGTTGGTCAGTGAGCGTTTGTTGCAACGGCTGATTTTTGGCGTCTTGCTCGGTATAGAAAGCCAAATCTAGCTTCATTCGTTGGCCTTTATAATTGGCCGAGCTGTAGATGAGAGATCGGGCATAATTGCGGTCAGAATACTGGTATTCAGCCACAATTCTGCGGTCTTTTGTGATCAAGGTTTTCGCAGTGAAGGTGATTTCAGAAGTGTTGTAATTGATGACGTAGTCGTTTTCTTGTCCGCGCAGCAAAAGTCTGCCGTCAATGTAAAGACGTTCGGTGCCTGAAAGTACCACAATAAATGGTTCGCCATCGGCTCCGGTGAGCCTGTATGGACCTTGGTTTCCCTCTACGCCTTGGATGGTTTTTCGCGCAAATTTTCCGCGTGAAACCGCGCCACTTGCTTCCACTTGTAGCACCCGCGTTGTGTCTTCATTGAAAGGAATGATCGTGCTTTCTATGCGACCACCTTGCAACCGTTTATTGAATTGCATGAAATAGCCTTCGTTGCGCACCGTTTGAAAATCGCCTGCTGTGATGCGCGTGTTAGCGTCAAATATTTGGATATAAACTTGGTCAAAATCTTGAAGTTGCTGGGTGTTGCCTTCGGGCTGAATCGGTATATTTTGATCGGCAATGGCCGCTACAAGGCTAAAGCGCTCGTTTAACCGACCAGAAAGTTGAAGGTTTAAACTTGAATTGACCGATAAATTTTGGTTGTTTCCAGAACTGATTCCACGCGAAATACTTCCCCGTTTTTCAATGTCACCAAAATCCAGAAGGCTTTGGTTTTGAGCATCACCGGTTGATCGGAAAGGATTGTAAACGCGCTGTCTTGCGATGATCAACGACTCGTCTTTGTGCTGATACGGTTTCGAGAAGTTGAATGGAAATGTTCGGAAACTTACAATTATTTCGATGGGAAGAGGCACCGAGCTGTCGATAATGCTGAGTTCAGCCTTTGCAAAATCGATGCTGTACTGCTGTAGCTCTAGACCTTTTAGCTCGAAACTTTCAGGGATAATACTATTCGTGTCCAGTATTGTTTGGCGCTCATCAATTGTTAATTGCCTCACATCATCTTGCGCGCTGCCCTTTTGCACAGCAACCAACGCCAGCAAAATTAGCAGCAGCTTTGGTCTTAGTACCAAGCAAAATATTCGGGTAAGGGGCTTCATTGAAAATCCTTCAAATTAACGCTTACCTGAGTAGAAAACTTGTTGTTCGTCATAATTATCTTTCCAGAAACATGACTCTGATTGTATTATGGCATTTCTTAGAACTCTTCTTATATATTCGCGTAGAACTACTTACTATGACAAGACTACTTACTTCCGTTGTCATCGCATTGTTTTTGATTGGATGTGCGAATGATCAAAAAAGCACCTTTCGTGAGGGTAAGGGAGGTGTCCAAATTGGTGGCGTTTTTAGAGTAAACGAGGTTATGGATATCCGCAGCCTCTTTCCTCTTGAAATCACTGAGGTTGCGGGTTTTAGAGTAGCCAGCCAAGTCTATGAAGGATTGGTTCAATTTGATCAATCCACGCTCGAACCTATTCCTTGTCTTGCTGAAAGTTGGGAGTCTAATGAAGACGCAACCGAATGGACGTTTCGCTTAAGAAAAGGAGTGAAGTTTCATGATGATGCTTGTTTTAGTGGCGGTGAAGGTCGTGAAGTGAAGGCTGCAGATGTTCAATATTGCTTTGAGCAATTATGTACGCCAAGCGCAAACAATCAGATGTTCTGGCTGGTTAGAGAGCGACTCAAAGGTGCAAAAGAATATTATAGCGCTAAATCGAATGGCGAGAATCCTTCACCCCTCGATTGTATTGAAGTAGTTGACGATTATACAGTTAAAATAAAACTCAATTTTCCTTTTGCTTCATTCTTGAGGTTGATGGGACATAATGCGTTTTATATTTTTCCAAAGGAAGCTGTAGAAGCTTACGGAGATCAAATGGCAAGCAAAGCTGTTGGAACTGGGCCGTTTTTCTTAAAGGTGTTCCAAAGGGACGAGTTGGTTGTTTTAGAACGAAACGAAAACTACTGGGGCGTTGATGAATTTGGAAATGCATTACCCTATTTGGACGCACTGCAAATGTCATTTGTTAAAGACAAAAAAAGTGAGTTGCTTAATTTTAAGAATGGTGACTTGGACATGATTTTTACACTTCCTATTGACATGTACGGAGATGTCATGGGAAGCCTCGATGAGACTACTGGAAAAGAAGTCATGTCCTATCGCCCTCAGGTTATGCCGTCTCTAAGCGTTCATTACTATGCTTTTCAGCATTCAAACGAGCTTTTCAAAGATGTTAGAATCAGAAAAGCCTTTAATCTGGCCGTTGATCGAAGAGCTTTAATTGAGTACACACTTCAGGGGGAAGGTACACCGGGAATTTATGGAATCGTTCCGCCAGTACTTAATAACTATCCTCACGAAACCATTCGCGGAAATGAGTTCAATCCAGAGAAGGCTCGTGAATTGCTTCAGCAAGCAGGTTATCCAAATGGGGAAGGATTTCCTTCTGTTACTCTTGAAACCACAAGTGGTGGTCAGAACTATGAGGTAATTGCTCAGGTAATTCAGCAAATGCTTAAGGAAAACTTAAACGTAAATATTGAAATTAAGGTGCTAAGCATGGCCCAACAATCGGATAATGCTGAAAATGGTGAAGCAGCCTTTTGGAGAACAGGATGGTTGGCAGATTATCCCGATCCTGAGAATTTTCTGTGCCTCTTTTTAGGGGATGATATGAAAGATGCGTCAGCTACCTAACTCAATACTGTAAATTACCATAGTGGCTTGTATGACAGCCTATACCATATGGGCATTCGTGAGCTTGATGAAACCACACGGTATAGAATTTTTAGCAGCCTTGATCAAATGCTAATTGATGATGCAGTCGTGATGCCCCTTTATTATGAAGAGTTTACCAGGTTACTTCCTAAATACGTGAAAGGACTGCCTCAAAATAGTATTGAGTATCGTGATTTCCGAAAAGTTTGGATTGATGAAAGCCTGAAATTGGATAAATAGTCGGATCGTCTCAGCTTAACGAAAACACCACTGTTCATAATTCCTCCACGCGTTGATTTTCCTTTATCTTCTTGCCAGTAGCTTTGCTTAATAATCAAAGTTATTTAGGTATGAAATTTCCATTGTTTTTAGCTGCTATAGCTATTGTTGCATCATCGTGTGTTCCTTCTCGTCAGTATGAGGAGTTGAAAACAAAACAAGAGACATGCGAGAATGAACGCGAGTCTCTGACCAATAGCAACAGAAAATTGCTCGCAGATAATGAGGAAATGAAAGCCAGCATCGCCAAGATGACCAAGGAGATTAATCAAATTAAAATTGATACTGCGTCTGATGGCAAATACTACAGGAAGCTTCAATCTAAATATCAATCGCTCGATAAACTCAATGAAGATTTAACGGAAAGATTGAGTAAATCTCGCAACGAGGGCGATAAAGAAAACCGTAAATTATTAGAAGAATTAAGAGAAACTCAGCTTGACCTTCAGCGCAGAGAAGATGACCTAAGAGAGTTAGAAAGAGAACTTGGTCTCAAGGAGCAAAGGTTGAATGATGTACAATCTGAATTAGAGAAAAGAGAAGCTCGGGTAAAAGAGCTTGAGAACATTATTGCTGAAAAGGATGCAGCCTTTCGAGCATTAAAAGATCGAATCTCTGCCGCATTAACAGGCTTTGCCGACAAGGGATTAACTGTTGAGCAACGAAACGGTAAAATATATGTAAGCCTTGAAGCTAAGCTCCTGTTTCCGAGCGGAAGCACCATTGTAAACGCAGATGGAAAGAAAGCTTTGCTCGATCTTTCAGCCGTAATTAAGAATGAAAAAGAAATTACCATTTTGGTAGAAGGTCACACGGATACCGACCCGTTTAATGGATCTGGCGCAATAAAAGACAATTGGGATTTATCGGTGATGCGGGCAACGTCAGTCGTTAAGATAATGACCAATGATGGTGGAGTTAATAACACTATGTTGACTGCCGCAGGCCGCGGAGAGTTTATCCCTGTAGCAGATAATAGCACAGCAGAAGGCAAGGCAAAAAACCGCAGAATTGAAATCATCTTAACGCCAAACCTTGATAAACTCTTCGAGATCATCAACGAGTAAGGTATAAGGTTCTAGAAGTTACTTAGATATAAGCTTATTTTTGCCGCTCAAACGAGGGAAGAATGAACAATTTTGTTGAAGAATTGAGATGGAGGGGCATGTTGCAAGACATGGTTCCGGGGACAGAAGATTTAGTGTCGAAGGGTGGAGCCACTGGTTATATTGGATTTGATCCAACGGCTGATTCACTTGGAATTGGCAACATGGTGCAAGTCATGACTTTAACTCATTTTCAAAGAACAGGCAATAATCCAATTGCCTTAGTTGGTGGCGCTACTGGAATGGTTGGCGATCCAAGCGGCAAATCAGCAGAGAGAAATTTATTGAGTGTAGACTTGTTGCAGCACAACCTTGATTGTCAGCGAAAACAACTTGAGAAGTTCCTCGATTTTGAAGGAAAATATGCCGCTCAGATTGTCAACAATTACGACTGGTTCAAAGACTTTGATTTTCTGGGGTTTATTCGAGATGTTGGGAAACACATTCCCATCAATTACATGCTTGCCAAAGACTCTGTGAAAAACAGGCTTGAAAATGGAATGTCTTTTACAGAGTTCAGCTATCAACTCATTCAGGGCTATGATTTTTACCATTTATGGAAGCATTATGGCTGCAACATTCAAATGGGAGGCAGTGATCAATGGGGAAATATTACCACCGGCACCGAGCTCATACGAAGAATGGAAGGAGGCGAGGCTTATGCTCTCACAACGCCACTCATTAAAAAAGCAGATGGAACCAAGTTTGGTAAAACAGAAGGTGGAAACGTATGGTTAGACCCTAATAGAACATCACCGTATAAGTTTTATCAATTTTTACTTAATACAGCTGATGGCGATGTGGGGAATTACATGCGAGTGTTTTCAACCAAGAATAAAGAGGAAATTGAAGCTATAGAAACGGAACATTTACAAGCACCACATTTGAGAGCAATGCAACGTGCGCTGGCAGAAGAGTTGACAACAAGGGTTCATTCATCAGGCGATTTAGAAAATGCAATTAATGCATCTGAGGTGCTTTTTGGTAAGGCAACAAGTGAAGCGCTGATGAGTCTTGATGAAGCAACGGTGCTTGATGTTTTCGAAGGTGTTCCTCAAGGAAGGGTTTCTAAAGCCGAAATTGAGAATGGAATGGGAATTATTGAGTTGTTGGCAGACAAAACGGGTTTTCTTGCGTCAAACGGTGAAGCGAGAAGGGCTCTGAAAGAGAATTCGATAGCCATTAACAAAAGCAAAATAAGTGAGGAGTTTACTTCTTCTTCGGCTGATTTGATAGCAGGTAAATACCTATTGGTTCAGCGTGGTAAGAAGAACTATTTCTTAGTAATTGCGGAATAGAAAAGTTAGAGTATAAAAAAAGCCCCAGCAAGTGCTGGGGCTTTTTTGTTTCAAAAATGATGCTTACTCCTGTGTAAGGGTCATGTCAATAGTACCAGTGCTGGTGTAGTTAGAGTTTGACTCGTATTGTGAGGTGATGGTGCTTGAACCATCGTAATACGTCTGCTCTGAAGTATACGATCCAGTTCCAGAATATGAATAACGGCCGGTTACCTGCATTTCTTTGTTGGAAAGCATTACAAGTTCCCACATTTCATCCGAATCAGTGTCATCGTAAGTATACGTGTCTTCTGAGGTATCGCTTTCAGATTCATCTGAATTGTTGTAGTTCCAGAAGTCGGTGGCATCGGTATCCGTAAAATCCCACTCTGCTTCAGAAACATACACTTCGCTTACACTCTTGTACCAAAGAGCAATACGCTCCTTGTTTTTGAATTCATCTGACTTGTTACCATCGATGAAAGACCATGTACCAGAAATAGTGCTAGTGCTTGATTCAGTAGAAGTGTAGTCAAGTGTATATCCCGTTTCTGTTTCAGAACGCGTATATGACTGACTCATGCTTGAGGTAGCAGTAAACGTACCGTCACTGTTGAAGGTGTAAGTCATGTTAGCTGAGCTAGCATAGTCCCCATCTACAGTATAGATATCTGATGTGTTGTCAGTATACTTTGTGGTGTTCTTCTCCTCGTAGGTGGATCCTGAAGCCATTCTTTCATTACTTTCTTCATCGTAGAAGCCTGTTCCATCGTAGGTGTTTACATAAGAACTAGACTCTTCAATAGACGAACCGTTGAACGTCATGCTGTACATGCTGGAATAAGCGATGCGCTCATCGTCCACCTGAGGGTCATTGTCATACGTGGCCTCATAGCTACCATTTTGAGCAAAGGAAGAAACGGTCCACTCACCTGTAAGGCGAGCTTTTCTAGAGCGAAGGGAAAGAAATGGGTCTTCTGCGCCTTTCTTACATCCAGAAAACTGAACTCCAACCGTTGCAAGCAGTAAACCCGCTACAAGAGTGAGTTTAAAATTTTTGTTTTTCATAAATTTTGGTTTACATTTAAATGTAACTAACTTTAACTAACAAGGTTAAAATTATTTTATAAAAGACTGTCGGCTTCTAATTAGTTATACTCTAACCTTTTTGATATTGAGACCAAATGGAGCATTATCGGCACTTCAATCAAAACACCAACCACTGTTACCAATGCAGCACCAGAGTTTAGACCAAATAACGCAATCGCCACAGCCACGGCCAGTTCAAAGAAATTACTTGCACCAATCATAGCTGCTGGCGCGCAAATGCGATAAGGCAATTTTAAAAATTTACCTGTAAACCAACTCAGGAAGTAGATGAAGTAGGTTTGAAGCGTTAGCGGAATGGCTATCAGCAAAATGTAAAATGGCGCGTTCAAAATTTGATCGCCTTGAAAGGCGAAAAGCAACACCAATGTTGAAAGCAGTGCCGCAATGGAAAGTGGTTTGAGCTTGGGTAAAAATTCACGGTTAAACCATTCGAGTCCTTTCTTCTTTACGAGCCATTTGTTTACCAAATAACCAGCCCCCAGCGGAATTACAACAAAGGCTATGACCGAAGTGACGAGCACGTCATACGGAATTTGAAAGTCGGTAATGCCCAGTAAAAATTGAACAATCGGCACAAAAGCTACCAATAGAATGAGGTCATTGACGGAAACTTGAACTAAGGTGAAATTGGCATCTCCTTTACTTAAATACGACCACACAAACACCATGGCTGTGCACGGAGCAGCTCCGAGTAAAATTGCCCCCGCGATGTATTCATCGGCTAGTGCGGGGCTCAACCAAGCTGCATAGATTTTGTCGAAGAAAATCCACGCGAAAAAGGCCATCGTAAACGGTTTGATCAACCAGTTCACCACCACCGTAAGCCAAAGGCCCTTTTGATTGTTGCGCACATTTTTGAGCGAACTAAAATCAATCTGTACCATCATCGGGAAAATCATCATCCAAATCAGAACGGCTACAGGAATATTTACGTGAGCATATTCCCAACTTGCAATTACCTCGATGTCTTCGCCAAGCACAGCTCCAATTCCAATGCCAACCCCTATGCACAAGATCACCCAAAGCGTGAGGTATTTTTCGAAGAAACTGATTCCGCTCATTCCGCAAGCTTTTGTGAAACCGTGTGCATCACATAAAGCATTTCGGTTCCGATTTGAAAACTGCGTTCGTCATACTTTTCTTCAGCTCTTTCAGTTCCATCAAATTCTTTTGGGTCATCGAACGCCAAAGGATGCCTTAGCGATGCGCCAGCCACAAAAGGACAAGCCTCAGCAACATCTGAACACACCAAAACTGCCGCAAAGTTTTTCTGCGGATTGGTGTCGTCACCGAAGTGCTTTGAAAACACTTCCACCATCACGCTCTCGTTCAGTTGAACTAGAAAAACGGGATTGCTTCCTTCATCTTCGCCCGAAAACTCAAATCCACTGCGCTCAAGAGACGCCAAAGCATTCGGGTGTATGCGTGTTACTTCTACACCGCCTGAGTAGCATTCGATGTTTTCTAGGTCGCAATACAGCGCAGCTGCAGCAGCCCATAATTGAGCCATGTGACTTCTGCGCGCATTGTGCGTGCACACAAAAATGAGTTCTGACGGGTCGTTTGCGCGCTGGTTGTCGAGGATGAAATATACCAAAGGCATGAGCTTGGCTTTTCGCTCTTCACTGATGGTGGCCACGCTGGCTTCCATCTTTTTGAGGCTTTCAGAGAGTTGTGTTTTCATATTATAATTTGGGTTTAACAGCATCCCGAGCCCGGGGCGCATGCGTTGGTGGATGAATTTAAATCTGCGAGGTTCATTTTGACTTTAGGCGCCTTAGAACCGGGTTTTTCTGCAAAAACGGTGATGCTGAATATTCCTGTATTTCCACTTTGAAACGAGTGTACTTGCTCGGCCGAAAGGTATTTATCCAGAATGTCTTCTGGGATAATGATCGTCTTTTCTTTCTGAACGGTGATGTTTTCAAAGCCTTGCGCTTCAATGAAGCCCAGGTAGTCGTTTTTTTGAATCGCACCGGCCACACATCCTGCATACATCTCAGCGTCTTTTTGCAACGCCTCGGGCAATTCGCCCACCAACACAATGTCTGAAATGCTGAAGTGTCCACCTGGCTTTAGCACCCGAAAAATATCGCGAATAACGGCCTCTTTGTTGGGCACGAGGTTGAGTACGCAATTGCTTACTACCACGTCAGCAGAAGCATCACTTGCGGGCATTGACTCAATATCTCCAAAGCGAAATTCTACATTGTTGTAGCCGAGCCTATCCGCATTCTCTCGCGCCTTGTTAATCATGGCTTCAGTAAAGTCAATTCCGATCACCTTACCCGATTCACCTACTTCGTGGCGGGCTACAAAACAATCGTTGCCTGCGCCTGAACCTAAGTCGATCACCGTATCGCCCTTTTTCATGTGAGCGAATGCGGTAGGCAGTCCACATCCCAATCCAAGATCGGCATCCGATGCGTAGCCTTGCACCTCAGTGTAGTCGTCCATCATGATGTTATAAATTTTATTGGATGAGGTGGTGGCACCGCAGCACGATGATGCGTTTATGTCCTTGTCTTGAAGAGCGATCTTGCTGTATTTTTCTCGTACGATTTCTTTTAACTCTTGTTCTGTGCTCATAATGTATGTTTTAGCAGCAATCACCAGCGTTGGCGGGCTGCAGTTGATTAAATAACGTGTTGAAAAGTGCTTGAATGACCGTCCATTCCTGTGCATTGATGCAGTAACACATGGACGTTCCTTCGATGGTGCCTTGAATAAGATTGGCCGATTTCAGCTCTTTTAAGTGCTGACTGATTGTTGCTTGGGCCAAACCCAATTCTTGCACTAAATCACTGTTGATGCACTTATTGGTAGAAAGCAAGTGCTCAATAATTGCAATCCGAGCCGGATGACCCAGCACTTTAGCGATGGCGCTCAAGCGGTTTTGTTCGGCTGAGAAGAGATCTGACTTTGTAAGCCCCATGGAATTATTGTTTCATTGCAATATTACGATGAATAATTAACTTTCTAATTGCTTCAAAGAAAAAGACTCAACCGTAATCCAAAACGCCATTACGCGTAACAAAGGCTTAAAGCAGAACAACTAAGTTCGCGCATGCTGAAAAATTTTGCCCTTCCCATTGTTTGTTCAATTCTCGCCAGTGTAATGCTTTACTGTGGCAGTGAGAAAGTGGAAGTAAATGCCCAGAAATCAACAGAACCCAGCGGAAAGGAATTGGCCGAAGCGATGTGCGCGTCTTGTCACCTCGTGCCTGATCCATCTGATTTAGACAAAACGTCTTGGGAAAAATACATACTACCTCGAATGGGCCACTTTTTAGGGATTTACTCTGATACCGTGACACGCCAAAGCTTGATCGAGTCGGGTCCGGCAGAGGCTAAAGTGCTTGCCGCAAATGTGTATCCTGAGGGAAGACTGATCGATTCTACATCATGGGAGAAAATCAAGCATTATTATATGAGCAATGCTCCCGAAAATCCGATCGAAACAGAACAATTGGCGATTACTGAAGGTGGTCAATTTAAAGCAGTTCGACCAGCATTCGGACTAACACCTCCCAGCACAACCATGTTGACTTACAACGAAAAAAGTGGACTTACATTCCTCGGTGATGCATTCACCGGTGGTCTCTATGTGTTGGATCAATCATTGCGCAAAATCGGCCAAGCCGCCTTGGGGGAATCACCCGTGTGGATCAGCGAGAGCAAAGAATACGTGTACGTAACTGTAATGGGGTCATTTTCGCCCACAGACGCGCCAAATGGCAAGCTAGTACGTTTGAGAAAGGACGGTGCTGGAACCACAGAAACATTGATCAGCGATCTGCAACGGCCCGTGCACCACAGCATGGCCGATTTTGATGGTGATGGATTAGAAGATATCGTTGTATGTGAATTTGCTAAATGGACGGGAAGTTTGAGTTGGTGGAGAAATAATGGGAAAGGGGGCTACGAACGAAATGTTTTACGCAACGAACCGGGTTCGATGAAGGCTTATCCGAGGGATTGGAATGGAGATGGCAATATGGATATTGTAGCCATGTTTGGACAAGGAAATGAAGGCATTTGGGCGTTCATCAATGATGGCGCAGGAAATTTTACAGAGCAAGCAATTGTGCGTTTTCCACCATCGTACGGATCGAGTTTTTTCAGCCTCGAAGACTTGAATGGTGACGGAAATGAAGACATGATTTACTGTGCCGGTGATAATGCGGATTTTCCACCCATATTGAAGCATTATCACGGAGTTTACATCTACCTCAATCAAGGAAATCAAAGCTTTGACGAGCCCATTTTCATTCGGCTTAACGGTGCTTATGGCGTTGAAGCAAATGATTTTGATGGCGATGGTGACATAGATTTCACGGCCATTTCGTTTTTTCCAGATTTTGCTGCCCGTCCTCAAGAGGCGTTTGTGTTCCTCGAGAATGATGGAAATTGGAATTTTACAGCTACCACTTTTCCTGAAGTAAGCTCTGGACGTTGGATTGTGATGGAGCGAGGAGACGTGGACAACGATGGCGATCAAGACATTTTCTTAGGATCACTGGCGTTTGAAGTCCCCGGTCGTGATGACCTTGTGAACCAATGGGCGCAAAGTGGAATTTCATTTATCCTTCTCGAAAATGTAGGCAAGAAAAAAGGCAGCCAAAAGCTGCCTTAATTTTTTCGTTTGACGCGATTCTTACTTCGTTTTCTGGCGCAATGTGCTCAACCCAAATGGCAGGTAAAGTGGGCAAAAGCTAATAAAGCTTGTTAGAATAAAGATGGCCGCGAATACTAATCCAATAATCGCAATTGTGCCATTGATTACTCCCGTAAAATACAATGCAGCGATAACCACTGCGAGTATGATACGGATGATTTTGTCAGTACTTCCCATGTTTTTTTTCATAAGTGTGTGTTTTGGTAATGATGGTCAAAACTATTTCATGGTTCGTTCATTTTTCGTGACCGTTGTCACATGTTTAGCTAATAAATCACTGGTTTTCTGTTTTGTAGGCTTGGGTCGTTGTCAAAATCAGGAAGGTTTTCGGGTGTGCTTTGAAGACCGTCAATGTCTGTCAATGATTTCATGAAGGCGATTACATCACTAATTTCTTTCTCGTTCAACCCAAGTTGATCAGAAGGTAAGGTTTGATTTGGGATATCAAGTCCAAGCCCTTGACCACCACCACGATTATAAAACCACATCACTTCTTCCAACGTGGGATAGGCGCCATTGTGAAAGTATGGACCGGTTAATTCTATATTTCTAATGGTAGGTGTTTTCATAGAAAAGCGAAAATGCTCGGCTTGTTCTGCGCGTTTCCCATTTCTGTATCGGCCTTCATCTTCGTCCAATACAAGATTCAGCGTATCGTTGGTTTTTGTTATTCCCAACACTTCGCTTTCGGTGTCGTCATAAAATGGTGGCACGATGCCATTGAAGTTTGGTGCAAAATGACATGTTCCGCAGGCGCCTTTGCCCATAAAGATGTTGAAACCGCTTTGTGCTGAGGCGCTGAGTGTTTCGCTTTCGCCCCGCACATACTTATCAAAGGGTGAGTTCCATGAAACCAAGGAGCTCACATAAACCGCCAAACTTGTTTTCATGGTGCGCGGTTGAATGGGGTCTTTTATCCCAGGAAATGCCTTCTCGAATAAGGCCACATACTCACTGCTTTCTTTCAGTTTATCGGCCAATTCCAATGGCCTTACGTTGAACTCTTGTGGATTTGCCATCACGTGCTCAGTCTGCATTTCAATCTTACCTGCGCGCAAATCATGAAAATATGCACCGGAGAAAAGGGCGTTGACAAGCGTAGGTGCATTGCGGTCAACTTCATGCTCAGAATCATTTGAAAGGCTTTTTGCTCGACCATCAGTGAACGCCTTATCGGGATGATGACAGCTGCTGCATGAGAGCGCGTTGTTGTAAGAAAGCGCGGGATCGAAGAATAGAAGTTTCCCCAATTCAACTTGTGCTGGTGTTATTTCGCTGGCGCGAAGCTGAAGAAAGTAATCCTTGTTTAATAGGTTAATATCGAAAAGTGATGTCGCGCTGTAGTTGGTTGTCACAGGAGCCGTGTTTACTTCTTCAAATGTTTCAATGCCCAATGCTAGGTGGATTTCAAGAAGTTGTTTATAAATAGGGTCAGACACTTCTTTAAGAAACGCCAAGCGGTCGAATGTTTCAAAATCAGCGTTTTGAAGATGCTTGATGCCCGCATTGAATAATTTTTCGATCGATTTTTTATAGGGCACTCCTGCACGAGCTGCATAGTGAATAGCGGGTTCTTTGAGCGATTGAAACGCATACAAGACCTCGCGCATGGTGCTGTCTGAAGCCGGATTTTCAAACCCTGTGAGACCGAGCGTATATATTCTGATTATTTCAAAGCGCATCGCCTCAATTATATGACGGTCATAGAGAGGAATGCGCGGCTGGTAGTCTTTGATGGCACTGATTTCTTGGTTTAATTTTTTGGCGAGCTTGGCAGTTTCAGTCCAATCAATGGCATCTTCGTAAATCAGTTCTTCAATTCTTTGAAAACCCTGTGGTTCCATCACATTTAGGTCGGCAACTTTCTCCTCAATCTGCGGAAGTGGGGCTCCGTTCACTCGTTTTTTAATGCTGCTGTGGTGGAAATACTCCAAGAGAAACTCGTGGGTTTTAAAAACCCTTCTGCTCTTGTGAAATAAGCGTTGAGCCTCTTTAAGATTCCGTTCAGACAGTGCTTTGTGCAATTCTGCTGTTGTAGATTCCAACTCCTTCAAGCCTTGAAGAAGCTTTGACTGCGAAGTCGTTAAAAAAGTATCCTCGTAGGGCTTAAAAGCTGTGCTTACATAAAGCAGAAGACCGAAAAGTACGATGAGCTTGGGTAGAATGCGTGGCATAATCGATGTAAAAAGAAAGGTTTAGAAACGAGAAAAAGCCCCACCAAACGGTGGGGCTTTTGTTAAGGTATAGCCGTTTAATTATTGAATGACTACTTTTTTAGTAGTTCCTTCTCCATTTTGGATGAAGTAAACACCTTTTTCAAGGTCGATAATGTCAAGACGAGATACTTGACGAGCTACACGAATGCGCTTTCCATTCATATCGTATAAAGCAACATCTTGCACACCGTTGAAATGCATCATTCGTGACGTTGGGTTTGGATAAACCGTAAACGCTTCGTTTTCTAATTCTTCTTGTCCTAGTGGAACGTAAACGATCTCTTCAGGAGCAAGTTTGTCCCATCCAGTCAACGCTACAGTCAACGAGTGATTGTAAGGAAAAGGATTCGAAGAACTTGGGTGTTGGCTATTGAAAAGCAGTGTTTTACCGTCAGGGGTAGAAGTAGCTCCGGTGAGTTCAGCACCACTTGGCACCACGGCAATGCGCACCAAGTCATCGTAGGTTGGATTTTCAATGTCAAGGTCAACGATATACATTTCACATGTGCGGTTATTTATCTCTGCTGGGACACGTCCGTATGAAGTGCCGTTCAAATCTTCTTGAATCAAGAGGTAAGACTTTTCACCCACAGTCAATAAGCCGAGCCCGTCAGGGTTAGACAAATGAACATCAGGATAAGAACCAAGGCCTGTTCCGTTTGCAACGTCTGGTCCACCTTGTATAAATACCTCTAGCTCGTCTGTTGCAGGATCCAAAACAAACACACGTCCGTAGTAATCTGCATAATCCGCACTGTCAGGATGGGTTCCTTGGGCAGCGGCTCTAGCAATTGTAGATGGATTGTGAACCGCCCCGCCAGCATGCTCGTCAGCCCAACGACTGCCTGGGTTGTCACGGCCGGTAGCAGTGAAATATACCTTTTCCGTGTATGGAGAGTATTTCACCCATTCTACGCGGTTAAACATGGTTGCACCACCTGCCACAGCTGATGGCTTTAAGTTGAGCATCACGTCTAAGTCGTTATTGTCAACTTGAACCCACTTCGATGGGTTTCCATCGTGCTTGTACACGAATAAATCACCTTCGGTGAAATCGCCAGGGGTATCAGCAACAAACTTTAAAAGAAATCCTGGAGTAGCGTCTTCACCAATAAACACAGTTTTGTTGTCTGGCAAGATGCATCCACCTTCCCAACCTAAACGTCCCCAGTTGTATTGTTTGCGAATAGCCACAGCCTCGCGAGGGTCAACTTCGACCATCCAGTTAAAGTTTTGAAATTTTTGGATCGTGTCGCCATCAAAACTAGGGAAGCCGTTTGGTGCTGCTTGTCCATTTAATGTTCCAGTTCCAATTACGAAGTCAGAAACGTCACGGTCAGCAATGTCGTTATTACTTCCTCTAAACCACTCTTCAGCAGTCCAGATTCTTCCATCAAAAGAGCTTTCAATACCTCCGCAGTTCATTCCTGTTTCACCCACGGTGTTTACAAAGTCAATAGCGAAGAACTTTCCTTGTCTTCCATCAGCCAAGGTTTGCTCTACCACGATGAGCGTATCTGTGGCCGTGTCGCGTGTGATTTTGAATGAAGTCATACCTCCACCATCACCAATATGGTCATCTTGTGTGATCATCTCATGGTTTACAGTGATCCATCCTAGGCTTTCGCCAGATTCGTCAGGAGTAAAGCCTATGAAGTCATGCCATTCTTTTGCTGGGAACGCACCACCTGGATTTCCGTAAGTAGGGGTTGTTTGCACTAAGTCAGTTCCACCAATGAACAGGTGTTGCATGACCAAGGGAGAAGAAGGAACCACCACCACATCCGTAATGTATGCGGGGTCAATTTTCGGGTCAAATTGAATTTGAGCCGATGCCGAAAAGGCTCCAATAAGAGCCATTGCCGATAGGTAAATTTTTTTCATGTCTAAGATTTGTATTTGACCGCAAAGCAATTGCTTGGTTGTTAGGTCATGCTGCACGTAGCATTAGCAAATCTTTATTTAAAATGCTGCAGGTGGTTTACAATAATTCAGATAATCAGGCTATTATAAAATGAGCAAATCACTTGAAATGTGAAATTTGCTGTCGGCAATTTACCCTGACCATCAGTTGCATATTACGGCCATATTACGGACGTAAATTCCATTGGAAGAGATCTTCACCGTATTTATTGATAAGTAGTTGATCTACTTGATCTTATTCCCTTTAGCAATGTGTACGCTCTTATTTTGTTTGTATTCTTTTTTCAATTTGAAGAACAGGCTGCACTTCGATACATCGGGATTGGTGTAATATATGTGTGCTCCGTATTGAACCTTTCCACGACTGCTTTCCCAACTCATGGCTTGAAGAAAATATACATCCCCATTTTCATTGGGTCCGAAAATTAAATATTTCGATTCATCCGGCTCAAACGATACTGCGATGCGGTTACCGTCAAGAAATTCCACTATTTTTCCTCGGGTGAGGTCTTTGATAATCACTTGATCAACCTCTTGGCCGTAGTTCAGGTTTACGGTGCCTTTGGTTGTAAGCTTTTCTTCGGTGCCTTCTTCGTAGCGGGTTAGCACCAAATAGTGTGAGTTATACAGCTGCACTTGGGTTAAAATATCATCGCTCAATTGGTACTTCTCAATTTCAGATTTCTTTAAAATGAGTTTCGATGAGCAGCTCGTAATAGTGAGCATTAAGAGAATTAGGAATGCAATGTTTTTCATGTGATTTGGCGTTGACGTGATACTCTTATTTTTTCAAAATTAGGTGTAAAGAAGGTTGCATCCTCGAAGGTCGCTTTTATCAAGACGTCCCTCAACGGTAAAAAGACCTTCTTCATTGATTATTCCAATATCCCTGGTTTGAATGAACGAGCAGCTGTGGTAGTTTGCGAGGTCAATAAATGCTAGCAGTCCGCGCTGACCGGGTGGAAGGATGAGAAACGGGTCGCTAATGTCTGTTGTGAAGGCCCTCATCCAAGGCGCAGGAGAAAACCATTTGCCATCGCTACTGTATGCTTGAGACAGCAATTCCGTCATTCCGTATTCGGAATGAATGTGTGATGTTGGAAAGCCCTTTTGCAGCGCATCGTGCAGTTCGACACGGGTCAGCTCCTTTCTTCTTCCTTTCATACCACCGGTTTCCATAACGGTTAACCCATCGAAGTTAAAAGTTCCATTTTCACAATAATCGAGCAACGCGAAACTCACACCAATCAGCAGTGTCTTTTGATTCCGTGCTTTCAACATAGAAAGTTTTTGATGGAGTAATTCTGGTTGGTGTAGTAAAAATTCAGATGATGGTTGAGCGCGCTTCATGAATGCGTCAACCATATAGACCAGCGATGAATCGCCATTTTCGAGGTACGATGGCAGCAAGGCCAAAATCGCCCATTCGGAAAGTGCACCGTATTTTTTTTCGAAATGCGCAACGGCTAAATATTCGTAAAGTGATTGGTCGTACACGAAATGCGAAGAGCGGGCATCATCGGCTGTTGTTCCGCTGCTTTTGAATACAACATCATGGTTTGGTGTGCACGTAACCTTGTGTGTTTTGAAGAGTTCGATCGGGATAAAGTTGGGCGAGCCGATCGAAAACGGTCGATTGGTGAGTTGTAAATAGGTTTTGAAGGGAATATTTCGCTGTACTTGAAGCTGAAAAACCTCACTTGCCACCGATTCAAATTCTTCGTCTGAATGGATGGCGTGAATTAAATGAGCGATGTTTATCTTCGAATTATTCAATGATGATGAGTCTCAACGTGTTTTCAAAGTTAGTTGCAATTGTGCTGTTTTCGGCCGTGATAATCTCGTGTAAGCGCACAAATTGTGAGCAAGAAGAACCTACATTGGAATTTGACACCTTAGCGCTGAACGATTCTAGAGACACCTTGATATATTCGGTGAAGTTTTCTGATTGTCAAGGCGATATTGGTCACATCGGTGCAATTGATTCAAACACCACCCGATCGGTGAGGACATTTTTATTTGAACGAATCAACAACGAATGGGTCCGATGGTATCCACTTCCTGAAAATTTAAGCGACACCGTTGCCTTCTTTTCTGTTGTTCCGGGGTCAAATAAGAACCGCCCGGGTTGGTTGCTCGAAGGAACGATTATTCAGGATTTTGGCTTGGCCAACTTGAGGCAGAACAGCGACACCATTCGCTTTCAAACCTATGTGCTCGACAATGCTGAGAATAAGAGCAACGTGGTAGTAAGCAGTCCGTTTGTGTTTCCGAGTCGATAAAACAGCTGTCTTTTCACCTAGTTTACGCGCTTAGGTGAGCACTTTTCCAGCGATTGCTTCATTGATTTCAAGTAAGTAATTTCCCACTTTTTCCAACGATGAATAAAGGTCATTGTAGATCATTCCACTATCGATGTTGTAATCGGGCTTACCCATGTTATCGAGGTGTTCTTTTCTGATTTTATCCCGAAGATTATTGACTTCTACTTCTAGCAATTCTGCTTTGTCAAGGTCGATGTCCTCGTATTTGTTTTCAAGATTGATCATCATGTTTTCAAACGCAAGGTCGATCATGTCAAACATCTCCAAAAGGTTTCTTCGTTGTTCTAATGTAAACCATGCGCGTGATTCTATTTTTCTGTCGTAGGTGAGCGACATTTGAAAGAATACGTCACCAATTTGTTCCATCACACTCACAATGTCGAGCATACTGCGCACGCGTTTGCCCGATTCGTTGCTGAGTTCACCTTGTAAAACAGTCATCAAATAGTCGGCAACTTCAACTTCAATTTTATCGGTGATTTCTTCATATTTTTCGATTCGTTCAATCTTGATGCGCTGTTCTTTTTTGTCTTTTTCAAACAAAAGCTCTTTCAGGAAGCCGAGCATTCTGTATGTAAGGCGACTGAATTTTACCATTTCCTTTTGCGCTTCAATCAACGATAATTCTGGTGTACTCATGATGCCTGCACCGATGTACTCCAGCGAAAATTGTTCGTCTTCCTCCGACTTGGTCGGAACCATTTTGGTGACAATTTTAGCGATAGAGCTTACAAACCATATCAAAATAGTAGCGTTTACTATATTAAATGTTACATGAAAAAGCGTCAGCGCCCATTTTGTGGCTTGGCTGTTTTCGGCCGATGGCATTCCGATAGCGGTCGTTTCCATGTAACCGTTAATTCCAGAGAGGAAAAATGGAAATACGATGAGCATCCAAATTACTCCGAAAATATTGAAGATTAAGTGAGCCCGAGCCGCTCGTTTTGCATGCACATTACCAATGATGGCTGCGAGATTTGCGGTTATGGTCGTGCCAATATTTTCTCCCAACACGATGGCCGCGGCCATTTCGAGTGGCATACCGCGTTCGCACATGATGATGGTGAGTGCCATAGCCGCGCTTGACGACTGCACCACAATGGTTAAAAGACCACCAATAACAACAAAGAGCAGGGTCGACCAAATGCCGTATTGAGACAAGCCAACCAAATATTCCAATTGACCATGGGTGATTTCAGGCACACTGTTTTTAAGGAAATCGAGCCCCATGAATAGCACACTAAAACCGATTAATGTTTCACCTAACGACTTGATTTGGGTGTTTTTAATGAAGAGTAACGGAAAGCCAATGGCGATGAGCGGTAAGGCATAATCGGAAATACTAAATTTTGAAAAGCCAAAAATTAAAATAAGCAATGCGGTTACCGTGGTTCCAATATTAGCACCCATAATAACGCCTATGGCCTGCCTTAGCGTAAGTAACCCTGCATTTACAAAGCTCACGATCATCACCGTTGTGGCAGAACTCGATTGAATCAAGGCGGTGGTGAGAAATCCAGTGAACAAACCTGTGAAACGGTTGGAGGTCATTGCGGCCAGCACTTCACGCATTCTGTTTCCAGCTACTTTCTGAATGCCATCACTCATGATCTTCATACCATAAATGAACAGGCCTAGAGACCCGATCAGTCGCAGCGTCTCAAACACACCAAAAGATTCTTCCATAAATACTAAGTCAAGGAGCAAATGTAGTTTCAAGTGCAGGGCACAAAAGGGCTGCAAGGTTATCTTATTATTAAATGGGAGCGGGTAGATTAGGTGACTTTGAGTAGAATTTTAATCGTGGTGTGCGGTGGTTTGCGGTGTTAATGTTGGGGTAACATTGCTCGAGGGGAAATAATAGTATGCTTAGAAACAGAGTGATGTCGCACATCACTGAGCGGTGTTAAGCAACTGAAAAAGAATGGTTAAGGCGTGTTTTTCAAGCACTGTTTCACTGGTATCACTCGGGTTTAGTTAACATAGAGATTAAAAAATTAACGTTAACGTAACATTGAACGAATAAAGCGTTAACTTTACTCTTGAATTAAAGAGGAGGTCGTTATGAAATATATAATAGCAATAATGTTGATGATGGGGTTGAATGCTGCGATGGCACAAACTACCCAAGGCTTAAAGATTACGCCACTTGATAACGGGGCAATCAAAATTGAAGGAACAGATGCGCTAGGAGCGAACATCTTTGTTGTTTATAATCACGATTTAGAGCGGGTTTACCAAGAGCGAACAGAGAATGAGCTTACGACCTTCGTTAGGTATAAAAATGGCAAGCGAGTTGATTTTGGTACTTTCTCGACTCCTGATGAAAGTCTAAAGAGCACACCAGTTGTTATAGCAAACAAGGATTATTAATAAAACTAACGAGTTTAAGAAAAGCCAAGCATAACTGCTTGGCTTTTTTTTGTTTGCTTTTTCTCACTAGAAGTTATGGCTGAGGCCAATATTGAGGGCACCTTCGGGTTGTATGCTGCTTAGAGGTTCGTTTATAGTATATGCTAAATCATCAAATGGAGTGTATGTCTCGAATTCAACTTTTCCTTAGCTACATTATTTACCCTGAACATGAGCTGGAGGAAAAATTCCATGATGGTGTCAGGGAATAAACCAGCTCCAACAATGAACAACATTGGACCTTTAAAATTGTAATTCACTCTAATTTCTGAGCCGTTGTTTGGGTTATTGCAACCCAGACACCATTGATTATGTATGGCGACTGTCCTGTAATTGCATCCCGGTGCAATGGCAGATGAACATTTATGTTATGATGTGAATTAGAACTTTCGATTGAACCCAACACTCAATGTGCGTCCTGGACTAAATCTGCTGAAGTAAGCTTTATCAGTGGAAATATTGGATGGATCCGCACCTTCGTTCGGAGTATATGAGGCATAATAGATCTCCAACTGATCACCCAGTATGTTGGAGAGTCGAATGTCCAATGAGTTACGTCCTTCTTTACCTAATTTCTTGTTCATGCCAAAATCTAAACTATGAAAGGGTTCCATGTAAATATCTGGAAACAGACCCGCACCAACGATAAACAAGGTAGGGCCCTTTACATTGTAAAATAATCCTACGTCAATGCCCTTGTCGGCATTATTATACACTATACCAGCATTGACCACATAGGGCGACTGCCCAGCCATTTGACGAACATCTCCTATGGTTTGACCTGTCTTTTGATAGGTCTTCCTCGCATTAAATTCAACGTCAGTCATGTCAATTCGAGATTCAACAATAGTCAAGTTACCATTCAAGCTGAAGTTTTTAAGCGCGGCAGAAATAAAGTTCAAATCTTTACGAAACTCTAATTCTACACCAATAAGATCTCCGTCACCAACATTTCTAGGCTGATACTCTGTACTGGTTTGCTGTTCAGTAATCCTAACCAATTCAATAGGCTCATCAAATCGCTTATAGAACGCGCTAACTGAAAACAATTGACCGTTTTCCAAAAACCATTCCCACCTCATGTCAAGGTTGTCAATGCGGGTTTCTGTTAATCGCCCATTCCAAGCATCGTATTCAAAGAATCCACCGTTAAAAATACGGTTTGTAAGAGGGTCGATAATTTGCGCGAAGGAGAGTTCTTTGAAAGAAGGTCTTGCAATGGTTTTTGAATAAGACAATCTCAAGTTCTGTTGTTCAGTTAAGGAGTAGATAAAATTAACTGACGGGAAGAAGTCCAAGGCGTCTAAAACCTTGTCGTTCTGCAAAACACTACCACCCTCAGTGTCACCACTTGCATAACGTTGATCACGACCGGTATGTCTTTGTGTAAACTTTTCTGCTCTTACACCTATGATAGAGTTGAGCCTAGCCGTAATTTGGGTTTGGTTTGAAACATAAACCCCTGTATTCCATATATTACTTTGATACTCATTCGGGTTTGGGGTGTTGTTACCTGACTGATAGTAAACACCGTTTGGACGGTTAGGATAAATATACTGTTCATTCAAGACATCTTGAGGGTTAGTAGATTCCCAGCTCTGTCCACCGGTAAACTGGAGGTCGAAAAACAGAATTTCGTAATCACGTGCTTTGAAAGTCTGCATCGCACCAAAACTCAACCTCGACTTTCGATCCTTCAATCGGTAATTCTTATTTAAGTCTATGCGCGCGGTTGCGTTTATTTCACTCAAAGTACGCCAAATCCGTGAAGGATTCCCGCCTGCTCCCGCATTAAAAACAGTGTCCAAAGCGTTATAAGTAAATGCTGTTTTGCGAATATCTGGATCTGTAGATGTAGAAATAGTTGGAGACAATCTCCAATCAACCTCCCAGCCAGAGGCTTCTAGAAAATGCGAGCCATGGAGCATAAGATTAGTCAACGAGCGTTGATTGTATTCTAAGTTGTCTGAAAAAGCGATATATCCTGACTGGCCCACGGCTTCGCCATTATTATAGATGTCAAATTTACCTGCTCGGCTTTCCCCGCTTTGTAATCGCATCAAGGTTAATTGATACTTCGCGCGTTTTGTTTTATACGCCAAACCACCCAATGCACCTATCATTACATTCTCCTCACTCTGCATTCCCTGCTGTGTTGTTGCATCACGAAGCTCAAAAAGATCAGGTTCGATGCGCTGCTGATACTCACCATAGAATACATCATCGTAATGCACATAATTCTTTTTATACGAAAGCGAAAATATATACCCAAGTTTTTTGTCGCTGCCATTCTTAAGGTTCAATTGATCGCCAAACGAAACACCTGCACTATAGTCCATTAGGCTCATCTTTGGCTCTGCGCCTAGGTTCGGGTTAAAGGACTTCACAAACTGTGGCACATCATCACCTGATGGCGAATTGATTGGCGTTGGAATCGTTGAACGATTGGCTCCTGCTGGAAGCGCCCTTGTGCCATCATCAAAGCCAAGGAAATCCGTGTTTCCCCCCTCATAACTCAAAAAGTCTCTATTAAAATGCATGTCCGGATTGAATGCAAAACCCAAAGATACGTTCATGAACTTTTCATCAGGAAACGCCTTCGTCTCTATGTTCACTAATCCACCAGTGAAATCTGCTGGCATATCAGCCAAAAATGTCTTGCTAACCACAATATTATCAATGAGGTTAGTTGGAAAAATATCCATTTGCAAACTATTCTTATCTGGATCAAGGCCAGGAATGTCCACGCTATTTAATGTTGTTTTTGTGTAGCGATCCCCCAATCCTCGTACATAAATATACTTACCGCCCTCCACCGTAACCCCGGTTACTCTTCGAGCAGCCTCTACAGCATTTCCATCACCAGCCAATTTCATACGTGACGCTGAAATACCATCAACCATAGCCCCTGACTTCTTCTTCATCATGAGCAAAGCCTCTTCAGATTTCCGAGAAGCCTCAGCTTGAATAACGACTTCATTCAAGAGCTGGGTGCTTTCTTCTAGCATAACATCATTAATCATCGCTACCTTGTCTGATTCCACCGCTACTCCAGTCAATGTGATAGTCTGGAAGGTAATGAAAGAAATTTCAAGGTCATACACACCAGGAGTTACTGGCAAAGAAAACTTGCCATCAACATCGGTGCTGCTGCCAATAGTGGTTCCTTTCACAACAACATTCGCCCCAATCAGCGGCATCGCCATTGATTTATCATATACAGTACCTCTGATGATCCCCTTTTTTGCATCTTGGCTCTGACCAAACGACAAGGCTGAAAGGAAAAGAAGGAGAGTAGTCAACAAACCAAAGTAAGATCTAGAAGGGTGCATTTACTTATTGTTAGTGGATTATAAAAAACAAACATGCAACAAGTAAGTGCTGCATGTTTGCATTAAAGTTAAATACTATAGTTAAATTTTATGTGATTACAGGCCTGATAAAGCACCTGCTTGAGAGGCCCAAGTCCAGCTAAACGCAGAGATATCGGCTCCTGTAGTTGGACTGGCCGATGCAGTTATTCCTGCAGGCACAACACCACCACTCATGTAATCTACCAACTCTGTTCCTGCTGGGATCTGAAGTTGAACGTTAGTGAATGGGCAATCACAATCAATGGAGGCACAATCAGCCCGGTTGATCACCTGACCTTCTGCAATGCCATAAATAGCTATGTTGGTAAGCTCAACACCAGTGTTTGGATCTAAGTTAATTAGTGTGTTGGCCGCTGCATCGCCATTGGTAGAAAGCATTGTACCATTGATCATTTTATGACAAGCGATGTATGATCCTTCAGGTCCGTCAAGTTCCAACATGTGGTCACAAGCAGTAATCACTATCCAATTGTCTACTGTTCCAGACCAAGACTGGTCAGTGTCAAGTCCATCATCGCAAGCATTCCAAGTAATTGCATTCGTAACATTTACTGAACCACCAAACCATTCGATACCGTCATCTTGGTTAGCAACCACTTCAACGTTCTCAATTACAGTACCGTTACCAACGCCACCAAGGGTAAGACCGTTGATCTCGTTACCAGCACCAATGTTTGAGCCTCCGTGACGGATAGAAATGTATTTGATAACACCAGAGTTGTCAGCATCGTCAGATCCACCATAAAGACCGTTAGGGTCAGATGTAGGAATACCATCTATCTGAACTTCACTGATATCACCGTTGTCATTGGAAGCAGAAATACGGGCCTTGCCTAGAATGATAACACCACCCCAGAAACCGTTGATGTCTGGATCAAGGTTTGGACTTTTAAAATCACCGCTAGCAACTTGCTCAAGATTGATCTCGTCAGCTATAGAAGTGAAAATAATTGGAGCAGAAGCCGTTCCTTCTGCCATTAGTTTAGCACCACGAGCTACGAGCAACGCAGTTGCATTGGCACCTGTGCCAGCTTCTCCTTTGATAATAGTTCCAGCTTCAATAGTTAGTGTTGCACCAGCTTCAACTGTAATTCTTCCGCCAAGAATTACTACTTTATCGTTGGACCAAGTAGCATCTGAGGTCACATTGCTTGAAACTCGCACAGTAGTTGCGTTGTCAACTGCTGGATACTCGCAAGAGCCATCGTCTTCTTTGGCTTTCTCGTCATAGTTAGTAGCAGCTTCGTCAGTACATCCTTCTTTCTTACAAGAAGAGATAGATAATGCAAATCCTAATGACAACATAACTGCCATTACTTTTGCTGAGGATAGGTAAACTCTTTTCATTTTTTCAAATTTTATTTGGCGCAAAGGAATTGCCATTAGATTATCCGCGGATTAGTGTGCAGTTAATTCTATGTTATGAAAGTGTTGCATGAATGTTGCATGATTTTTCTTGTGATATTTTTCGTTTTACTTTTCACGCATGCTGCGCTGTGCAGCCTGATTCGATTAAAAGTGTTTACATTCGAATAAATTACATTTAACACACAACCAATAAGTCTAACCTTTTGATAACGCTAACATAAAATCTTGTCAATGTCTACCAATCTACATTCGAAGCACAATTCAGACAACACTGAACCTATGCTCTCAAGAACCAAAATTCTAGTCGTTGATGATGAGGAAGACATCCTCGAATTTTTAAGCTACAACCTCGAAAAAGAGGGCGCCAAGGTATACACGGCAAACAATGGTCTTGAAGCGATAGACATTGCTAAGAAGAAGAAGCCCGACCTCATCCTCTTGGATGTGATGATGCCTGAAATGGATGGTGTTGAGACTTGCCTGCAGCTGCGCGACAAGGATGAGACAAAAAACATTGTCATCGCATTTCTTACTGCACGCGGGGAAGATTATTCTCAAATCGCTGGTTTTGACGCGGGAGCCGATGATTACATCGCAAAGCCGATTAAACCGCGGGTTTTGATCAGTAGAATAAAAGCTCTACTGCGCAGAAAAGAAGGAGCGGTGCAGCCGATGGGTTCTTCAGAGTTGAAGTCATTGCGCATCGACCGAGAGCGCTATGTAGTGGTAAAAGACGAAGTTGAGCTGAACTTACCTAAGAAAGAGTTTGAATTGCTCGCATTGCTGATCTCCGTGCCCGGAAAAGTATTCACACGCGAAGGCATCTTGTCTTCAGTTTGGGGTGAAGACGTAGTAGTAGGAGATCGAACCATCGATGTGCACATTCGCAAGTTGCGCGAAAAGATTGGCAGTTCACACATCAAGACCATTAAAGGTGTTGGATACAAGTTTGCGGATTAATCGTCCTAAATTTGCCGCACTTTACGTCCATGAAAATTGAAAACCCGAAGCAGGTAGCTTTATTTATAGCGGTCGCGCTAACTATTTTGGGCGCGCTGATTCTGTTGGTGGCGCAGTTTGCTGCTGAACAGCGATTTCCTGTTTGGTTGTGGGCTGTTTATATGTCGCTCACCATGCTCACCACCTACTTTTTGGCGTGGTGGTCAGTAGAAAACTTTCTGCACGGTAAAATTATGTTGCTGTTTCGTTCCATTCATTCTACCGACACCATGGATGAGCGCCTGAAAGAAGCGGCCCGCTCAAAAGATATTTTAGGTGACGTACAAAAAGATGTAGAGGAATGGGCCAGCGTAAAGCAAAGTGAAATTCAAACCCTCAAGGAGCAAGCGCGCTTTAGGCGTGACTTTATTGGCAATTTAGCGCACGAGTTGAAAACCCCAATTTTTAATATTCAAGGGTATTTATTGACGCTGCTCGAGGGAGGCCTTGACGATCCGAAGATCAACTACGATTACTTAGGTCGTGCAGACAAGAATTTGGAACGTTTGACTGCCTTGGTTGAAGACCTCGATAGCATTTCAAAACTTGAAGCCGGACGCGAAGTGTTGAAAATCGAAAAGTTCACCTTGATAGAGCTTTGTGATGAGTTGTTTAAGCTCTTTGAATTGAGGGCGGCAGAAAAAAACATCGACTTGCGCTTCAATAAAAAATACGATAAGCCGATTTGGGTGAAAGCCGATAAAAGTAAAATCCTTCAGGTTCTCACCAATCTGCTTACCAATGCCATCAACTATGGCAAGGAAGAAGGTTTCTGTGAAATCCGTTTTTTCGATATGTCTCAAAACATTTTGATCGAAGTGGCCGATGACGGCATTGGAGTTAGCCCTGACCATGTGAGCCGGTTATTCGAGCGCTTTTATCGTGTAGACAAGAGTCGTTCGCGCCATGAAGGCGGAAGCGGACTGGGCTTAGCCATTTGCAAACACATCATCGAGTCACACGGACAAACCATCAGCGCTAGAAGCGTACTAGAAAAAGGAACTACCTTTTCCTTTACCCTTGAAAAATCGAAATAAGCGCATTATGGAACCGTTTCGCACTGAAATAGAGGCGCCTGACTTCGCTTTTGACGTCAATCATCGCTCAACAATCACGATGATCGGGTCGTGTTTTGCCGAGAATATGGGTTCGCTGTTGTCTGGGGTTAAGATGAACACCTTGGTCAATCCATTTGGTATTTTATTTAATCCATTCTCCATCATGAACGCCCTTGAGCGCATGTTGAATGAAAGACCTTATACTGAGAACGAGCTTTTGCTATCAGGCGATCACTGGGTAAGTTTAGATCATCACGGAAGATTTAATAGTCAAAACAAAGAAGCAACGCTTGAGGCGATCAATGAAGCATTGGCACTTGGCAGGAAACAGCTTCTGCACTCTGATGTAGTTTTCATTACGCTGGGTTCGGCATGGGTATATGAGCATAAGGAGCAACAGCGCATCGTAGCAAACTGTCATAAAATCCCGAACAAAGAGTTTTCCAAAAGGCTTTTAACACAACAAGAGGCGCACTTGATACTGCGGCATATCCCTGAGTTTTTTAAGGCCAAAAAATTAAATGCAAACATCGTTTTCACGGTAAGCCCTGTGCGCCATTGGAAAGATGGGGCAATCGAAAACCAGCGCAGCAAAGCGCAGTTGACTAGTGCGGTGCATTCCGTAGTAGACGAGTTTGAATCGTGCCATTATTTTCCAGCCTATGAACTGATGATGGACGATTTACGAGATTATCGGTTTTACGCTACCGACATGCTGCATCCGAGTCCTCAGGCCATAGAGTACGTCTGGCAAAAGTTTCAAACGAGTTTTTTCTCCGATGAAACGCGCATCATTTGCAAGGAAATTTCAGCGGTGATTCAAGCGGCTTCGCACCGACCGATCGATCCAGAGAGCAACTCTTTTCAGCGCTTTCTAAAAAAGCAACTCGAAATCATCGAGCAACTCGAAAAGGCTTATCCTCAGCTCAGTTTGACCGAAGAACGAGAACGGTTTCGAGAATATCAGCTTTAAGGGCTGTGCAACTGCATTAGATATTCTTGCTCGGTTTGGCCTGGTGTGGATATAAATTCTGCTTTTATTCCGAGCACGTGAAAATCCATTATGGTCGAATAGCCACTTCGAGCGATTACTAATTTGGCTGCCTTCAGTTCATCGAGCAGCTGTTGGTCGCTCAAGTGATTTACAACCGTGATATTTTCTCGTTCTAATTTGTTTGGTTTGTCGGGTTTTCCAGATAAAATTAACACCTGTTGGTCGCTGTTTTCAAAGCGTTTGCTCATTTGCTTTTCGAACAAGCTGCGCTGTGGTTCTGGTCCGCTGATTAATACTACAACGTTGTTGTTTTCACTTTTAAGCTTAAGCGGATGCTTGAATCGACTGAGCGGACCGATGTACGAATAGCGCAACGGCATTTTCTTGGGGTGCGAAAGTTCGCCTGCCAATCCGGGCTTTTTCTCGTAATCAGGAATCCACACTTCGTCAAAGCGATTCATAACCCAGCGGTTTAATCCATTGATCAACGATTGAAAAACCGGACTCTTGATCTGGACTTGATGGGTAATAAAAATGCTTTTTACAGTCTTATTCCAAAGTCCAAAGCGCGCGTCAGAAATAACCACGTCAATGCCGTGTTTTGTGATTAGCTTTTTCAAATGGAGGTGTTCGCGCCAAATGCTGAGCACGAGCTGCGGTCCGCGAACGAAGAAATGGCGCACCATGCTGCCATCTTTCGGATAGGTAATGAGCATGAACGGAATTTCAATGAATGCGCACGACTTGAAACGATCTTCGAGTAAAGCTTTTGGCCCGCCAGAGGCCACGATGATCACGCGATTACCCCGCTCTAACTGCTGCTCAATAATGGGGATGCATCGAGTAGCGTGACCTAAACCCCAATGCAAGGGAGCAACTAAAACCGTTTCGCTTTCCATCTGGCATCAAAGAAAGCAAAAGGCACTAATCTATCGCTTGGAAAGGAATGGTTTTCACTCCGAGGTTTGTCTCTACAGACAGAAAGTAGAATCCGGCAGGCAACTTACGGATGTCGAGTTGGTGTGTTCCGCTATTTTTTAGCTCAATAATCTGCTCAATTTGACTTAGACTATTGTAAACAGTTGCCCGAGTAGCCAACAGTCCTTGGTCCAGTTGAATAAACAACACTTCAGAACTCGGGTTTGGGTAGATTTTGATGTTCGATTGATCTGCGCGCTCATCTATTCCCACTCCCGAATAATTTACTTCATTGCTGAATGATGAGTTTCCAACCGAGTTTGAAGCATACACGCGATAGGTGTAAGGAATTCCGTTCATCACTGCAGTAGTATCAGAGTAAGCAGTAGAATTTCCCGGCAGCGTTGCGATCAGCGAGAAGTTCCCTGAGTTATTTTCTGCACGATCTACACGCCAGTTTACTTCATTGGTAATGTCATCATTCCAAGTAAGGTCAAGTGAGTTGTTGCCAAAATCGGGCGTTAATTCCAGCACAATTTCTGCCCCTTCGATGGCTGTTTGGGGTACTATTTGAAAGATTCCTGGATTGAGGTTAAAGAACACATTGTCGGCTGCTTCAACGCGAATTCTGCGTCCTGCGCCATTGGCATTTGGCATTTGAACGGTGTAGCTGCCGTTGTTTGGAACGCCTTCGGCTAACGTATCAGAAATGAACAATCCGCTGCCCACGCACAAATAAATATTTACCGATTGGCAGTTAATGGGCGATTGGTCTGTTTGTGCTACGTCCCATGTTACGGTGTAGTAGGTACCTGCTTCTACTTGTTCGTTTTGAGCGGGCGAGGTCACTAGAAAAGGACCTTTATTGCCATCAACATTCATATCTACTTCGTCAAAGTCGATGCCGCCACCTGCGTTGTTGTTGTCGCGAGCAGTCAACCTGAATGTCAGTCCTCGTGAATACGTTGGATACGTTTCTCCCATCACCGTTGAGTTTGCAATGATGCTCGTTAACAGTGGAAAAGTGCGTTCGCCATTTGCTAGTGGGTTCCACGACCTGAAGATGGGTGCATTTCCAACAGGTGCGTTTGGATCGCCTGAAGGACCTAAGTCCATTTGTTCCCAGCAGTACGTGATGTTGTCATCGTCAATGTCAGTAGCGCTTCCCCTCAATACGAAAGGGGTTTCTCTCGGAATGGTATGCACAATTTCGGTTACGGTGACTACCGGAGGCGTATTGCCCGTGTTAGTAGCTGTGGCGCAGGTGTTTCCGAAGCCAAACTGACTGAATGCCACAACCTCATTGTATGATCCAGCGTGGAAATAATCGTCAGAATTGTTCTGCAAATTGGGGGCACATATTCCTGCGTAGCCCATAATGGTTGATGCGCTTCCCGGTTCGTAGGCTGCACTTGCCACACGGTTACAATCATTGTTTTGGGTGTGATTCGCGCCAAATTGATGCCCTATTTCGTGGGCCACGTAATCAATATCGAATGGATCTCCTGTTGGAGAGCCGCCTCCGGTAACACCTCGGGCCTTGCCGCCTCCGCAAACAGAGCCAAGCTGCGCTACACCACCGCCACCGGTGCTAAACACGTGTCCGATATCATAGTTGGATGAGCCAATAATGTTGTCTACTGTGGTTTGATTTTGGTTGAGCATGGCTCCACCACTGTTGTTGGTATAAGGGTCGCTGTTCGGGTCTAAAAAGATGATTTGGTCGTTGTTGCCAATAATTT
This sequence comes from Salibacteraceae bacterium, assembly GCA_018401875.1. Taxonomy (GTDB): domain Bacteria; phylum Bacteroidota; class Bacteroidia; order Flavobacteriales_G; family Salibacteraceae; genus SHAN690. Next base: position 37,570 of record JAGYJZ010000004.1, on the reverse strand, counting down.
CCATAGTGATGGAAAAGTCTTTTTCATACACGCCATTTACGCGATTCATGCTCACTACCATTGCGCTGAGTGCACCTTGCACTGTTCCTCCGTGAAACTGTGTGTATTCTCCGGTGCATGCTAAGGCCAATCGGTACGTGCGCAACTCCTCACCGGTTCGGTTGCTCATTTCTTTGATGTGCGGAATCACTTCTTGCATGTCGGTGTATTCATCTTCCACCAAGCATTGGTGGCCTTTAGTGTTTGAATAAAAAGCCATGTAGTCTTTGCGGTTATAGGCGTGATAAACACCCGTTTGTGCGCCAATTGGGTCGATGTAAATCGTTCCTTCTGATGTGAACAGAATGCCGTGAAAGCCTTTCGAAGTAAATCCCAATCTGCCGAAGAAATCATCGCCTTCTACTTTGTAGGTTTTGATTTCTGGGTATTTCGCTGAAAGCTCAGCAGCCATAATTGGACTCTCAACTACGGTTGCCGTTTTCAAGGAGCCATCGGGAAACGGAATGGCAAGCTCTACGACTTGATTTTTTTGCGAATTTTTCTCGAGTGGGGCATTGCTCAGCTGCGCTTGATACGAGGGTTCGTCTAGTTCAAAGACAAATGAGGTGTAACCTGTTTTGATGGAATTGTTGGCTACCAGGCTGGTGTTTTGGGCCGAGGCGCCCAATGTTATCATCAATGCTAAGGCAAGTGTAAAGATTTGTTTCATAAACTATTAGTCAAATGATTGGTCTCGCGGTGATTTCGGTAGGGCGTCTTCACCGTAGAGCGCATAAAATGTTTTGTTTCCTTTTAAGATGGGCGAGATTAATTGTTTCGTTTCCACACCCGAAATTTCTACAAATAACCCTTCTTGGTTTGTGTCTAAACGCACATTGAGTTTCCCGTCATCCGATTTTCCTTTGAACGATTTGATATCGGGAAATTTGGCAGCCAATTCCTCGTTCATCGTATTGGAGTTTTCTAAGATAAAGAGCACCATTCCATTGGTAGTGGGCAGCTCAACCTCTACTGTATTGGCGCCTAAGGATGACAAAAACGAGGCATATTCGCAGTGGTAAAGCACGAATTCGCTGGGCGAAATGCGCCTTTCTAAATCGGGAAGGTCAGCTTCATCATACCATTGCCAAAGCTCGCTCTCAGCGATTTCTTGTGGTGCCTCTTCGTACACGGGTTCGGGTGCTTTTTCTTCGACCAAAGGTTTAGAAACCGCTGTTTCGATAGGTGCTTTTTTTGAGGAAGAGCATCCCGCAACGGAGATTAAGATGGCGCAAATGAAAAGTACTCTCATGTTTTGTTAGGTGACGGTAAATATATAATGCCACACGTTATTAAAGTTGCGGGCAGAGAAATTTCGATGAAAACAATAGGAATCCTGAGCAATGATCAGTCCGATGCGAAAGGCAAAGATTCTCCGCATCTTTGCCGCATGAAAAATGCAATAGTAACAGGATCAACGAAGGGAATGGGAAGAAGCATCGCTGAAGAGCTTTCAGCGAATGGTTATCGGGTGTGGATTTCAGCACGGAATATGGATGATTTGAAAGCGGCCAAAGCCGAAATTGAGCAACAAACAGGAAACGAAGTGCTTATCCACGCAGTCGATTTTTCGGTGAAAGAAGAAGTAGAAAATTATGCGGATGAGCTATTGAAATCATGCGCTACGGTGGATGTTTTGGTAAACAATGTTGGGATTTACATGCCCGACAACATCTTGGATGAAACCATGCACCTCGAAAAGCAAATGGATGTAAATTTCTACGCGCCTTTTTATCTAACTCAAAAATTTCTCGGGCAATTTAAGGCGCAAAAGGCGGGCAATATCTTCAACATCTGTTCGGTAGTAAACCGCAAACCACGGGTTGATGGCGCCAGTTACACCCTGTCGAAGTTTGCGTTTTGGGGTTATCACAAATTGTTGCATCAAACACTTTTGCCAATGGGAGTAAAGGTTACAGGCTTTTTTCCTTCGTCTATCAACACTTCGAGTTGGGATGGAATGGAAGCGCCAAAGGATGACTTTGTGCAGCCGGAAGACATCGCGGCCATGATCTCCACAATATTAGCCATGAAGCGCGGCACAGTGCCTTCTGAGATCGATTTGGTAGCTATAAATCCAGACTTTTAACATGGGAAAAAACAAGCGGAAGAAGTTTGCCAAAGTGAAGGAAATGGCGCACGTGCTCGAGCCACCGTTCAAGGAAATTCTCAAACAGGATTATCGATTAAAGGGCAAGTGGTGTGAAGAGTTTGGCAACAGCAATCCCATCGTGTTAGAATTGGCCTGTGGCAAGGGCGAATATTCGGTGGGCATGGGAGAAATCTTTCCTGACCGTAATTTTATTGGCATCGATATTAAAGGCGCACGCATGTTTTCTGGTGCCACCGAGGTAGAAGAAAAAGGCATGACCAATGTGCGCTTTCTTCGCACTAAGATCGACATGATTGCTTCTTTTTTTGCTGAGAATGAGGTGGATGAGATTTGGATTTTGTTCGCTGATCCGCAGATGGAAAAGCCACGGAAAAGACTCACCAGCATGCTGTTTCTTGACCGTTACAAGCACATTTTGAAGCCGGGCGGAACACTGAACCTTAAATCAGATAGTACCGAATTGTATGAATTTACGAAGGATGAATCCATTCCTGAATTCAACAACGAAAGGCCCAACTATCGTTTTGAAAAGGAGTTTGACACAGACAAGTTGTATGAAGAGGGTATCCAACAATTGGACGAAACCATGCAAAAGGTGATGAACATCCGCACCTATTATGAGCAAATGTGGCTCGACCAAGGAAAGTCGATCAAGTATTTGCGCTACACGTTCAGCAAGCCTTAACTTCTTCTCAGCGCGTTTCGCGTTGTGTTGTAATCTAAAAAGTAGGAAAGCCGAATCGAGATGTTGTTTTGCATGGGCGATTGAAGCGTTCCGTTGAGGTTTTGAAAATAATTCTCACCTACGGTTCGGCCTGCATTGGCAATCACATTGCGATACAAAACCACCAATTCGCTGGCCGGAGCAAACCACCACGAAAACTTAAAATCGACATTAAAAGTGTTGAAATTGAGGTCGTTCACTCCTGATAATGCTGCTGAAGTTAGCGAGCCATCGTTTTCGAGCAAGTAGAATGAGTTGTAATCTACATCGGTGTAAGAATGGCGCAAAGCCAGTGTGAATGACGAAACGGGCGAAAGCACAAACTGTGCGTTGATGATGTTTTCAACGGTAAAGGTGTTTCTTCTTCCAAAAAAGATGGATTCAGCCACGGTATCTGGAACAAAGCCAAAATCATTTCTCGTGTCGGTGATGATGCTCTCCACAACCGCGAAAAAATGATCGCCCAAACGAAAGCGAGGAGCGAGTCTGAGCGAATAGAAGTATCGGTCAAAATCAAACTGGTAACCTCCGCGCAACCGTGCATCTAAGGCTATAGTTTTTCGATAATCTGTAGAGATAAAGGTCGATCCCTCGATGCGTGGAGGAAGCTTAAACCAGCGCCCAAATTCCCGCGGCTCGAAATAGTCGTAACTGTCGATTGGGCGCACAGAAACATCCACTCCCGTAGCGAAAAAATTTCGTGTCAACCCAAATGTGCGGTAGAAAAAATCGAGGTATTCGTAGCGATAGGGCTTTTGCAAAAAGCGGTACGAACTCGAAAGCTCATGCTCGACCCGATTGAACTTTCCTTTCGGTTGGATGCTGCGATACGTCAGGGTAGCGTACTGCACCTGTTGGTTATTTCGCTGCTGAAAGCCTAAATCATTGATGTCGAAGTTGTCGGTAGTAATCCATTGTCCGACTTCCCAACGCCAAAGTCCGTCCACATCTTTTAATTCCCACCAGCCGTTGTAGCCATCATCTATGGTGTTGTCTTCGAAAATGGCGCTTTGCTTTCCTTCCACATTCAGCACATACTTTCCTGATTTTGAGATGAAAGACGATAATAGCGCAGCTACGTTTGCATCGCGGTCGGCACCCTTGCGCAGGGTGTTGGTATTTACAAAACTGATGGATGAATTGCGATTGAAACGTTGGTCCACCACCAACACATTGTAATTCGTCAGGGGTTCGGTGAGCAATTGTGTTTCCACTCCGTCTTCAATTCGGGTACTGTAATTTTCATCCGTGATGGCGTTCATCACCCCAATACCCAAATTGTTTTTAGTGCGGCCTGAAACCTTTACTGCATTGAGCAAGCGCGTGAACTCTTGCTGAATAGAAACGCTGTCGTTGGAATTCAAATCTTGCCCGCGGATGTTTTTCGGACGACCACCTATTCTTCGCGTATAGAGCAAATCGCCCAAGTTGAAGAGTTCCGTGCCTTCGGTGAAAAACTGACGGTTTTCGTCAAAGCGGTTTTCGAAGGGCGAGAGGTTTAAAAACTGCTGATCAAAAGCTACCTGACCGAAATCTGGAATCAGCGTCATGTCGAGCGTGAAGCTTTCGTTGATGCCGTATTTAAGGTCCAATCCAGCATTCACATCATAGCTGCTTTGGCCGTCAAAATCATCGGCATAGGCAGATAGATAGGGCATCACAGAAAGGCGCACAGGTGGGTCAATGTTCGTCATTCCGGTGAGCAGTCCGCATTGGTATTCAAATCGATAACCCGAACTTTTATCGAGAAAATTCCACGTTGAAGTTTTTCGGTTTCTGCGCACGTTCCGCATGAAGTTGATGCCCCAATCTTTGACTGGAGTTTCAGGAAATCGCAGTGCGATGTATGGAATTTCGACTTCAACGCTCCAGCCCCAATCGTGGATTTTAACCGCACTTTTCCAAACGGAGTTGAGGCTGAAATCATCTCCGTTGAGTGTGGTGCGCGCGTCAGATTGTGTGCCCGCTGCGGTGACCCAAAAGTTGAAATCGCTCAAGCCATCGTTGTAAGGATTGATGAAAAAGCCAAACCAGTCGGTGTTTTGATTGTAGGTATCGCGTTGGGTGAGTTGTTTTAGTATGCTATCGGGTGCGCTGTCAAAAAGCTTTGCGCTAATGTAGATGGCGTGATCGTCATACAGCACACGCACTTCGGTTTGCATGTTTTCGTTTACTGGACCGCCATTTTCGGGTTCAAACATCACGAAGTCTTGCGCTACAGGAGCGGTTTCCCACACCAGGTCGTCAATTTCACCGTCAATTTTGGGGCGTTCGCTGGCACGCGTTGCTGGGATGCTTTTTCGTTCCACCTCTTGCGCTGTGGCAAGGGTGTTGCAGAGAAAAAACATCACGATAAAATGGGCGGCCATTGGCTTCATGGCGCGAAAGTATGTGGAACAATAGTTTCTTTTTAAGAGATATTTTAAAAGATGGAATAGGTGACAGACAGTGCCCTTTAACTTTGCGATGCATGGAAAAAGATTTTTTTGATCAGGTGTATCAGGTTGTGCGCTTAATTCCACACGGACGCGTTACCAGCTATGGCTCCATTGGCAAATACTTGGGCGCACCGCGGTCTGCCCGCATGGTGGGTTGGGCGATGAACAATGCGCACCATCAGCAGCCGCCCGTTCCCGCGCATCGCGTGGTGAACAGTCAAGGTTTATTGACCGGTAAAATGCATTTCAAAACGCCTTTTGCGATGGAGCAATTGCTCGAATCGGAGGGAGTTACTGTCGAAAACGATAAAGTCAAGGAGTATAGAAGGTTGTTTTGGGACCCGAGTGTTGAGGTAGAACTAGACTAAGATTAGTTGACGGTTATTTCGAAGAGGTCAAATTTTAAGGTGTCGAAGAGGAATGTATAATCCTCTATGAAGTTCTTACCTAGGTATAACCCTTCTCGACTTACCAAGACTTCTCTGTAGCAATTGTCGAACCCTGTAAAATCAACTTCTTTCAATTTTTGAAGGTCGTTGTTAAAAACGAGTAGTTTCCAAGGTTTGTGAAACCATGTCGGCTGAATACCTCCCAAAACTGTATCGGAAGTCACTACTGCTACACGATAAAATAGTTCACGATAAGGATCATGAATGAGGTGCGAGTAGTATTCGATTTTTCGTATGTGTTCCACTCTATCTGAAATTGGTTCCAAATTCTCGTTTACCTGAAATTTGAGTTGTTGAGCTGTTGCGGCCTTCATCTTCCAAAACTTGCCAGTTTCAAGATCGGTTATATGCAGTGAGTCATCAAAAGCAAAAGAGGTGTAGATCCTATCATAAGCTAGTATAGATGAGGTTTGTGTTAAATATGGATCACGTAATAATTTTGAATTAGGATACGGATGATGAAATTGACTTTGTTGTTGGCTTGTTCCTAGTCCTTCAACTAACGCTACACTGTAAGAGAAAAAGTCTTTACCACCCCTAATAGGAATGAGTGTTTTATTGCCATCATACTGAATTGATGAATAAGTTGTGGAGATAGATTTATCCGATATGTCTACTTCTATTGGTTTTAAAGAATCCTTGCAGATTTGAACAATTCGATTTGTTTGATACTCTGTACCGAGAAAGCACCCGGTAGAATCAACCACTAGAAAATTGGTAAAGAAAATTCCACTTTCTGGAGCTGACCAACATTTGTATTGGGCAACTTGTTCAATTTCTGGAATGATCATCGAGTCAACCGAATTATCGTACAAGCTTTTCAAATGCACAGTAGATGTATTCCGATCAAAATAGACCAACAACGACTTCCCGTCCAATTCAATGATACGCTTGGTTGTTATTGACTGCTCTGAACTCAAGGGGTTTATTACTAGGCGGTTTATCGAAAAATCGATTGTTGGGTTATTAGTTTGTGCTTCCTTGCATGAATTTTGAATAAGTATAATTGAGGTAATAATTACAAAACGTAAAGCAAAAACAGGAGAATGACCTCCTGTTTTTGCTTTATTTGAATAGTGCCTACTCACAATCCAATTCACTACTTGAATAGTTAGGATTCACACCAGTGCTTTTGTCAATAACACGATATTGGGCAGTTGAAGAATTGAATTCGACAATTTTAAGGGTCGTTGTCTGATCTTGAAGGTCTGATAATAGAACACCACAAATGTCAGGAAAAAGAAGTTCATAAGTTGATTCATTATCGGCAGCGAAGAACTCGTGAACCTCATCGTCATTAATAGCCACTTCGAGTTCATTTGCTGCATTTGAAACAACGCTGCCAATAATATCGATGGGCGCAGAACAATCGCAATCGCTCGTGCAAGTTCCACAATCTTGGCCATCCCAATATTGACAATACGTGCAAAAAGTAGAAGTGATTTCTACAACATTCTCGCCTTTATTTGGTGTTGTTGAACTCTCATTAGTCGTGTTTTGACTTACTTCCGTTGTTTCTTGTTCGAGGTTTGTAACAACCTCTTCTTTGCTGCATGCTGTTGTCATAAACGCAGCAATAAGCAGTAAAAATCCTAGCTTTTTCATAATTAAATAGTTTTTGGTTAGCTGCATACATATAAATATAACAAGAAATCCAAATTATTTATCTTAATATTCTGATTAACAGCCTGCTAAATTTTGAGTTGAATGTTTGAAACGTCTTTTACAATATAGCAATTGCTTTAAGATCAAATAATTGCCTTGGAAAAGGATAAAGTGAAGGAGTTTCGAAGGTTGTTTTGGGATCCGAGCGTTGAGATAGAACTTGACTAGGTTTAGTTGACGTTTATTTCGTAGAGGTCAAATTTTAGGCTGTCGAACTTATGGATGAAATCCTCCATAAAATTTTTCCCAATGATCAGTCCTTCCCTCGTAGGATATACTTCTCGATACCAATAATCGAAACCGGTGAAATCAATTTCTTTAAGTTTTTGGAATTTAGAATTGAACACAAGAAGCTTCCATGGCTTGTGCGACCATGTTGATGGAAGGTCGTCTAAAACCTTTTCGCCTCGTAGCACTGCTATTCGGTAGAACAAATCTCTAAATTCATCATAAATCAAAAAGGTGTAGTATTCATCATCATTTACAAATTGCACGCGATCATTGATGTGCTCATTCTCTTTCAGCTTTTTGATGTTGAGAGCAGAATCTGTTTTTGCCTCTACTTTGTGATTTATTCCATTGGTTATGTCATATACATGAATTGAATCCTCATATGCGAATGATGTATAAACTTTATCATGGACAATTACAGATGAAGGAATTGTCAAATAGGGGTTACGTGTGAAATCAAGGTTGGGAAATGGATGGAGAAGCTCAGAAGTTTGATCGCGACTCCCAAAATTCTTAACAAGCAACACAGAATGGGAATAAAACTCCTTACCACCACGAACATTAATCAGTAAATAATCACCGTCATGGTTTATTTTACTGTATGTTGTACTTAATTCTTTGTCCTTGGCTCCGACATCAAAAGCAACGGCACTATCATGTCTCACTTCAATAAGTTTGTTGTTTCCGTGCTCTTTCATCAATAAGTTATCAGAGCCATCAAGTAATCCCAGTCCAGTAATAAAAATCCCAGTTTTCGGGGCTGCCCAGCAAGAATAGCTTCTTTTTTCAAAGTGTTTTAGGTAAATCGTTGAATCGATGGATTTATCAAATACACTGTTAATTTTAATCGAAGATGATTCGGAATTGACCCATACAAAAACGGCTTTATCTTCCATTTCGAGAAATTCAAATGCGGATCGAGAAGAAAGCGTATCTAAAGGAAAGGATAGTGATTTTGAAAATTTAAGATTGAAGTCATGAGAGTTTTCAGCGCTGCACGCGATAAAGAATACAGGTAGATAAAATAAAAAATATCTATTAAACGAGGAATGTTTTAAAGACGCTAGGGACAAATTACTATGCTTTAGAATGAAAGACATCATTTGATTTCAACAAACGCTGAATGCTCTTTTCCAATCGATTTGAGTGAACCGATTACAAGTTATAAACTTAGCTATTAATCACTTAATACAACGTTTTCATATTTATCCCATGAAAAATCCTTCTGGATAGCCGTTTGCTTCCACATGCTTTTCGATTCCTTGTCATAAAGTTTTTCACCTGGCATTTGGTCATTTTCTGGGTATACAGCATGTTCTAACTCTTCAAGCAACAACATTCTGTAGAAGCATTCAGGACGTTTAACCTTTTTGCCTTTTTCCGTGCGCTCAATAACAGGAACATAAGCATAAGCATACATAGGGTATTGAAAAGATACAGCGGGATCAAACACCATTTTAGAGCAGAAGCCTGTAATGCTTTCGAGGTATCGAAAACGAAAATGATCATCTATGGCCATATGAATTTTTGGAAGTCGATTTTTATCTAAAACTGTCAACCAATAGATCAGGTTGTCACCATCCTGACTAATGCTATCTTGAATCACCCTATTTTTCAATTTTTGCTGACCCAACATACTGGGTACGGTATTGCCATCGGCAACCCATCTAAGCCCATTAATGGCGCAAGGATTTTCTCTATGCTTGTTCATTCGAATTCCTAAAAGCACAAATTCCGCACTAAAGTCCATTAAGTTTAGTAGGTTAAATTTATGGTGGTTATCGTAGTTAGTCATCACGAAAACACACTGCAATTCATGAATATGGCTTGTGTCGATTACTTCTTCCTCATAGAATCCTATAAATACTTTTCTCTGTGTGTTGTCTTGTTTTTTAAATGTGCGATACGCTAATTTCAGTCGCTTTTCGGGTGAAATGCTTTTCCCGTTCACGACTACTTCATTGAGCTGCTTTACTTGCCTTGTAAGGAATATGGTATCTGAATTTAAAAGCGTTGTTCCAGTTATAAATAGACTTTGGTAACCAAGGCATGAAAATTTGTAGCTGTGCTGATTGTCAAGAATTTCAATGGAGCATTTTCCATCGTAATCTGTGACATTTCCTGTAAATTGAGTTGTGTTTATAATGTAGGCAAATGAAATAGGAGTCTGACTCTCAGCATCTGCAACGATTATTGTTGCAGGTTGATTTTTAGCAAACCATGGAATCAAAATCAATAATGAGATAAGCCACACGCTTTTCATTCGTTCACCGCTTTCACAACCGCTTCCACATCCACATTAAACACGCAACCATCTTGGTAACCTCGGTTTCCCAGTTTGCTCGTGGGGCGTTTCTTGCAATCGGCTTCAATCATCACCGAGCCTTCGCCAGGCTGCCACGGAGAAAATCCGATTTGGGGTGTGGTTGCGAGCCATAACGAAATCACAGGCTTTTTCAATGCCGATGCAATGTGCATGAGTCCAGTGTCGTGCGTAATTACTTTTTCCGATTGCTGCAAAATACTCGCTGATTGCTGCAGACTGAAGGCACCACAGGCATTAAAAACCCGCTTGCCGCAGGCGTTGAAAACAGCGTCCCCCACAGCACGGTCTTCAGGGCCACCTAATAAAACCACTGGCTTTTCAATCGCCTTGCAAATGGCAATGATCTTCTCCGTAGGAAGTATTTTACCTTTCATTTTTCCGCCAATGGCATAGCTGATATAACCGCTTCGCACGGATTCAGGAAGTGTGCTCAAATCCACCTTCGATTTCGCTGGAATGAAATAGTCCAGTCCTTTTCCGTCATCTTCAATTCCGAGGCCTTTCAGCGCATGAAAGCTTCGCTCAACCACATGCCCGATGGGTAAGATTTCCTTTTTTGTGTTGACGTAAATCCACTTGGCAACATTGCGTTTTTCGAGTGTAAATGACAACGATTTGCACGCTCGTTTCACTTGCCGCGAGCGCAGGTTGCTGTGCAAGTCAACCACATAATCATACCGCTTTCGCTTGAGTGCTTCTGACACTTCACTCACGTGTTTTTCGATGGTGATGACGCGGCTGATGTAGGGGTTTTCATCCAAGATCGAGGCGTGCACTTTTTTGGTGATGAAGTCAACCTCAACCTCACCATCGAGCTGGGTTTTCAATGCGCGAATGATGGGCGTGGTGAGCACAATATCGCCAATAGAGCTGAAACGAACTATGAGTATTTTGGTAACTTCCATCGGAAGGCGAAGGTCACGAATTTGATTGAATGAAGTTGAGCAGACGTAAAAAAGTGCTTTGTGTGGCATTGGCATTCCCATTACATTTGAAACATGCTGATAGACAGCCATACCCATATCTATCTACCGGAATTTGAGGATGACTTCTCTGAGATGATCGAGCGCGCGCGCACGGCAGGCGTGCGTTACTTTTTAATGCCCAATGTGGATGTGGAAAGCATCGCATTGATGCACCGCGTGCAAGATCGATTGCCCGACCATGCCTTTCCGATGATGGGTTTGCATCCGTGCTCGGTGAAGGAAGATTTCATGACTCAACTCGAAGAAATCAAGCGTCATTTGTTTCTGCCTGTGCGCAAGTATTGGGCGGTGGGCGAAATCGGCCTCGACTTATATTGGGATAAATCCACCTTGCACATTCAAGTGCAAGCTTTCGAAATGCAAATCGAGTGGGCAAAGGCGCTCAACCTTCCCATCGTTATTCACGTTCGCGATGCGTTTGATGAGGTATTTGAAGTGCTCGATCGCGTGCATGACGATCGGCTGAGGGGCGTATTTCATTGTTTTACAGGCGATCAACAGCAGGCACAGCGTATTCTCGATTACGGAACGTTTAAGCTGGGAATTGGCGGAGTGGTGACGTTTAAGAATGGCAAGATTGATCAGTTCATTTCCGAAATAGACCTTTCGCACTTAATCATCGAAACAGATGCGCCTTATCTTGCTCCAGCGCCACATCGCGGCAATCGAAACGAACCTGCGTATGCGGCCTTGGTCGCTCAAAAATTGGCAGAATGTTATCGAACAACCACTGAGGAAATTGAAGCAGCCACCACCCAAAACAGCATCGACCTATTCAAACTAAACCTACCCCATCATGAAGAAGATTCACCTTCTTATCCTTCTTTTATGGACGATTAATGCTTCGGCTCAGGCGCCCGAAAAAAGCGACACTTCTACCTTAACGCTTGGTGCCTATGCCGATGGATATTATTCGTGGTATTCGAATGGCAATGAAGTGGCACAGCAGCAGCACGATTGCATCGGGGCGTTTCACAACAACTTTGGATTGAACGTGGCACAATTTACTGCGGCTTATGAATCAGACAGGGTGCGCGGAGTGGCTACGTTTCATTTTGGTGATATTCCAGCGATTACATGGGCCAATAATTATCGGTTTGTTCAAGAGGCGAACGCAGGTGTGCGGCTGGCAAAGCGACTATGGCTTGATGTGGGGTTTTTCAAGACGCATGTAGGCACGGAAAGCTTCTTGCCGAAGGATAATATGATGAGCATTATTTCATTGGGAACGTTTTATGGGCCGTTTTACCAAAGCGGGGCACGACTCAGCTACGACACCAAAAGCGATTGGCATTTCGAAGCACACGCGATCAACGGTTACAACTTGCACATCGACAACAATGGGTTTAAAACCTTCGGTTGGCTCGTTTCAAAAAAGTGGAATGACAAGGTGTACACCAGTTATTCCGCCATGCTCGGGCAAGAGAATGTCGGGCTCGGAAGAGACGACTATTTGGTCTATCAAAACATTTATTCGAACCTGACATTTAAAAAGTTGGAGCTGCAACTCGGAGCTGACGTTGCTTTTTCAAACGCTTGGCGGACTAATCAAGATTGGTTGCCAGGTCCGCTGATCGCAGGATTGGCCACAGCCAAGTATCACGTGAGTGAGGTGTTTGCAGTTGCCTTTCGGGGCGAGATGTTTTACGATCCGCAATCGATCAACAGCAGAAGGATTGCACCCAGCATCGTCAACGGTATTTCTTCATTGGCATACACAAGGCGGCTGGATGAAGGCTTGACAGTGTATGGCGCCACACTGAGCTTTGAGTACAGCCCAAGCGAGCAAGGTTTTTTGAGGATTGAAGGCAGAACACTCTTTGACCCAAATGCATCATTGTATAGTTATCCCGCTGGGTTTGACGCGGGTATGGCAGGTTTAAATCCAATGCTCGTGAGCAGAACACAAGTTCTTGCAACCATTGGATTTTATTTCGATAAAACCTTCAACTTCGCGCAGTGACCTCAATACTGATAATATATACCGGTGGCACCATTGGAATGATCGAGTCGGAAGACCGTCAAACCCTCGTCCCATTCAACCTAAAACACGTTTTAGAGCAAGTGCCTGAGTTAAAAAAACTCGATGCCAGCCTCGATTCCATTTCATTTGACGAGCCTTTAGACAGCTCAGACATCGAACCTGAACATTGGATGGCCATTGCCGAGATGGTGAGGCAAAATTATGAGAAGTACGATGGCTTTGTGATCTTGCACGGTTCTGATACGCTGGCATACACGGCTTCAGCGCTCAGTTTTATGTTTTCAGGATTGGCCAAGCCCGTGATTTTGACCGGTTCTCAGTTGCCCATTGGAATGATCAGAACAGATGCGCGCGAAAATTTGATCACGGCAGTAGAATTTGCCACTTTGCGGATGAATGACGAGCCCGTGTTGCAAGAAGTGGCCATCTATTTTGAAGACATGCTTTACCGAGGCAATCGCACGAAAAAATTTAGTACCGAGGCGTTCGATGCCTTCATTTCTCCGAACTATCCAGCACTGGCAAAAGCAGGCGTAAACTTGAATTTCGATTTCAATGAACTGTATCGTGCTGAAGAAGAAGAGTTTGGATTGAACAAAGGATTCGACAGCCGCATCGCAGTGCTGACGTTGTTTCCAGGAATTACCCAGCAATTGGTTGAGTTGGTGTTGAGCAACGCGTTGTTGAGGGGAATCATTTTACTCACTTTTGGGTCGGGCAATGCACCGCGTCATCCTTGGCTGATTCGCGCCATTGAACAAGCAGTTGAGCGTGGTGTGGTGATGGTAAATGTTACCCAATGCGCAAAGGGCAATGTGGAGCAAGGCAAGTACGAAACCAGTGTAGGTCTGCTGAAAGCAGGCGTGGTGAGTTGTGGTGACATGACCTTGGAAGCCACCTTAACGAAATTGATGTTTTTACTCGGCCAAAGTGGCGACTCTGCTTGGGTGCGCGATAGAATGGCAACGAATCTAAGAGGAGAATTATCTGTGAATTGACTATGGCAAAACGCAAAGGATATACCCCAAAAAAACCACTTGAATCGGAGCAGAAAGTTGAAGCTGTTCAGAGTGATGAAACACCCGTAATCGAAAAGAAAAATCGCTTGCCATACTTTCTCGTGTTTGCGCTGGGATTTTTGCTTTACGCCAACACTATTTCGTTCGACTACGCACTAGATGACAAGCTCTACATCACAGCAAATGAGTTTACTAAGAAAGGGTTTGATGGCATAAAAGACATTTGGACAAACGATTTGATGACGGGCTTTTTTGGTTCGAAGAAAAACTTGGTAGAAGGAGGGAGATACCGTCCACTTGCATTGACAACCCACGCCATCGAATGGCAGTTTTTCGAGAAAAATCCTGCGCTTTCGCATTTTATCAATGTGGTGTTATACGGATTGATTGGTGTGTTGCTGCTGTCAGTCTTGAAACGCATTTTTGGTTGGAAGGATAAGAAATGGTGGTGGAGCTTATCGTTCCTCACCGTTATAATTTACATGGCCCATCCGCTGCATATCGAGGTGGCAGCCAATATCAAAAGCCGCGATGAAATCATGAGTCTGCTGTTTGCACTGTTGGCATTCAGAGCGGTACTGATGTATTTGGAAAACAAGTCAAAGTCAGCGCTGATCTTATCTGGCGTGTGGTTTATTCTGAGTTTATTCTCGAAGGAGTCGTCCGTTACATTTTTGGGGGTTATTCCGCTCACCTTGTTGTTTTTTCCGAAAGGCAATTTGAAGCAATCCATCACTGCGATGGCACCACTGGCTGTTTTTACAGTGATTTATTTGGCGATCCGATTGGCGGTATTTGCCGATCAAGGTGCCAGTTTAGACGTGGCAGAAGAACTCATGAACAAGCCTTATTTGCAAGCCACAGATAGCGAACGCTTGGCGAGCATTTTCTTAACGATGGGCATTTACCTCAAACTCTTGGTTTTCCCTCATCCCTTGACCCACGATTATTATCCTTTTCATCCCTTTAGAACCATTGCCGAGTTAGAAGCGGGGGTTCGTCCTTATGCCGATTGGTCAAATCCTTGGGCGATGATTTCTGTTGTGCTTTACGCCTTGATTTTAGGGTATGGGCTTTATGCTGTTTACCAACGAATCAAAGGAAAGAAAGCCAATATTATTGGTTACGGATTGCTGATTTATTTCGGCACATTCATCCTGTTTAGCAATCTGTTCTTCGATATCGGGGCCTTTATGAACGAGCGTTTTCTGTTTATTCCTTCGCTCGGTTATGCGCTTATTCTGGCCTATTTATTTACAGGAATTATAGAGAAGAAACTTGGTAATAAAGTCAGTTTATTCCTTTTAGTGGCAATGCTTGTTGGCTTTTCAGGGAAAACGATTGCGCGAAACTTCGCTTGGGAGAATGACCGCACGCTGGCCGAAGCAGATGTGGAAACTTCAGACGGTTCAGCCAAGGTTAAAATGACCATGGGAAGCGAGCTACTCGAAAAGGCAAAAGAAACCGCAAACCCTGCCGAAAAGGCTGAAATATTAAAGCGCGGAGAGCAGTATTGCTTGCAGTCGTTGAAAATTTATCCTGCTTATTTTCCACCGTTAGACATTATCGGAAACATCTACTTTGAGATGGGCAATTACCCTTACAGCGTGCACTATTTCACTCAGGCGGCATTAAAGAAGAGCAATGATCAACGCATCCTGACAAATTTGGAAGTAGTGGCCAATACTGCGGCACAGAAAGGCGATCCGCAAACGGCTATTAAAGGATACGAAACCCTCGTTGGGATAAAAAGAGGAAAGGAGCGGTCGCGCATTTACTCCAGCTTGGGTGAAGTGTATGGAAAGAACTTGAACGACCTTCCGAATTCGAAAAAGTACTTGGCCAAGGCCATTGAAGTTGATCCACAGAATGCTGCTGCATACCAGAAAATCGGGATTGTTTACGCGATGATGAACCAAGCAGATTCGGCACTCTACAGTTTCAACAAGTCGCTCGAGATTGAACCTGAGAATGCGCGGGTTTTATTGAATCTCGGAATCCTTTACAACCAGATGGGCAATGCAGATTTGGGAAATCAGTACATCCAACAAGCGCAGGCCATTGATCCGAAGGTGAATGCCGGAAATTGATCGAATCACGGGCGCGAAGTCTAAAATTTTCGTTGAGTGAGGGTTGCCGTTTTTATAGAACCATGGATTAATCAGCGCGCGGGCATTAGCGTGTTTACCGAGCAATTAGTGCAAGCATTTAATGCATCCAAGCATACCTGCATCACACTTGGATCGAAGAAGATGGACGACTCAAAAGAGCACATTTTTATTCCATCATGGCGGTTGTCATTCCTCAACGTTTTTAGATATACAAGAACCTTCCCAATCGATCTTGCAAGGCACGGAATTGATGTATTGATTGACCCGAGTCATTTCGGTACGCTTGGACTTTTTAAGGGATGCAGACGATTTGTGGTTGTGCACGACATCACGCCATTGCTCTTTCCAGAATTCCATCCGCGTCAGCGGGTGTGGGCCCATCAGCGGCTTATGAAGAAGTCGTTGCAGCAATGCGACAAAATCATAACCGTTTCTGAACAAACCAAACGAGATGTTGCTGCGTATTTTGGATATGCTGAAAAGCTTGTGCGTATATATCCTGGAGTCAGAGATTTGATGTTGAACGAAACAGCTGCTGACGAAATTCCAAGTGATGTTCCATTCATTCTGGTGGTTGGCACCATCGAGCCACGAAAAAACCATCGCGCTATCATTGAAGCCTTCGATCTGTTGTGTGAAGAGAATCAGGACGTTCAACTTTACATTGTTGGTGATCGAGGTTGGAATGTGAATATCGATGAATTGATTGCAAGCTCAGCACATCGACATCGCATTGTATATTTCGGTTACGTGCAGCGCAGTCGTCTGTTAGAGTTTTATTTGAAGGCTCGGCTTTGCGTTTATGTATCGCTGTACGAGGGATTTGGTTTTCCGTTGGCGGAAGCCATGAAGTTGGGTTGTGCGGTGGTTACGAGCGATATGGGTTCGATGAAGGAAATTGCGGGTGACGCGGCCGTTTTGGTCAACCCTGAATCACCGGAGGAAATCATGCGGGCGATGTTGACGCTTGTAAATAGCCAAGACTTGAGAGAAGACCTTATCGCAAAATCAAAAGAACGCGCACAAGCCTTTACTTGGGAGCGCTATATCCAAGCGTTGGATTTGCTTGTCGACACGGACTAAAAGGGGATTCACATAAGATACATAGCGTCAAATCATTACTTTCGCAGCCCCTAATTTTTAGGGCAACTACAGAGGTGGCAGTCCCGATAGCTTTCGGGAGGCTGACACACACGCTAAAGAAGCGTGAACATTGGAGAGGTGGCAGAGTGGCTGAACGCGCACGCTTGGAAAGCGTGTTTACGGCAACGTAACGAGGGTTCGAATCCCTCTCTCTCCGCAGACCAAAATCCTGTGCAACGAAGTGCACGGGATTTTTTTATTCCATGCCCCGAGCTTGCTCGAAGGGCAATGGAATAAAAAAAGACCCAGCTCTGCGCAGCAGTGCAAGGATTTTGGGTCTGAACCTCCCCAAAACGGGATCACGACCGCAGGGAGTAATCCTTGACTTCATAAGCTGACAGGCAATGGAATAAAAAAAGACCCAGCTCTGCGGAGCAGTGCAAGGATTTTGGGTCTGAACCTTATCCGCTAGTTGATCGAATCAATTATTTATTCGCCACGGAACCGGAACATGGGGCTCTTTAAAATGCCATAACGCCAAAAAAAGCAACATCATACAGCAAGGTGACAATACTCATACTGAGAACAGCGCTGCATGACTTATTTTGAGCCAAACTTCAGAACAATGAGCAAGAAAATGAACATAGGAATTTGGATAGATCAGCGCGAAGCATTTATTATTTCCGCAAATGA
Source organism: Salibacteraceae bacterium (assembly GCA_018401875.1). Lineage (GTDB taxonomy): Bacteria > Bacteroidota > Bacteroidia > Flavobacteriales_G > Salibacteraceae > SHAN690. The sequence continues at coordinate 19,709 of JAGYJZ010000004.1, read as the reverse complement.
AAGAAAGGTTTTACATCATGTTGAATCGGATGTTGAAGACACCAACCTGGGTGGCGGATATGGGGGTGCTACGAAGTATCATCAGCAAGACGCCTCGTCACAGAGCAAACTTACAAATCGCAAGAACCAGCAATTACAAGATTACTTCGAGAAGGTCATCAAACTGCTATCAGGTGTAAATGGGCTGTACATTTTTGGCCCGGGAGAGTTAAAGAAGCTTTTTAAAAAAGAAGTGGAGAATAATCCGGAGTTGAAGGATGTGATCAGGGTAGTAGCTTCAGCGGACAGCATGACTGAGAATCAGTTGTGTGCTCAAGTGCATGATTTCTTTGAAGAGGGCGAGGGGTAATTGGGTTGATTTTATTAAATCAAAATTGCGGGGGCTGTCTTATGTTTCAAGATGCCTTCGCTTTCAGCGGGCGCCTCAAAATGACAGTATTTGAGGCCTGTTTTCAACGTGATTATATTCAACGCTTTGAAGCCTAATGAATCCGTTCAACCCCAACGGATGGCATCACATTAAGTGTGTCCAGCTCAACCTTAAAAGGTCAACAAATAAACGTCTATTTTTTTCTGAAAAAAGTAATAATCAATCCAGCGACAAAGATTGCACCACTGATAATCAACGGTGCCCATGTGGCATTGCTAATAACTACCTCAATTCCAAATAAGTTAAAACCATCAGAATCTTGCATGGCCTGAATGCCAAAAACGATTGTTCCGATAAGTCCTAAAATCAAGAGAATAAATCCAGCTGCTTTCATAGTAATGTGATAATGTAAGTGATTTAGTGTGTTTATGCCCAATCTTCGAAACCGCTTTTGATGATCGTACTCAGCATTTTGAATCTTACGTTGGCTTTGATTGTATTGCGCGCGTTAGCCGGAATAATTATGCTCTGGCCAGTCTCCAATACGTTGGAAACACCATTAATAAGAATCTCAGCCGTGCCGTCAATGACTTGAATGAAGGTGTCGAAGGCAGTTGTTTTTTCGGCCAGCCCTTCACCTGAATCAAAGGAAACAGCAGTGATGTTTCCAGTTGTTTTTTTAATGATGGTTTTGATGACCACTGAGTTGGGGACATACTCGATTATTTCGACAATAATAAAGGCGTTGGCTTTTTCTATATCTGTATGTTCCATTGTAAACGGATTTGAATTTTGTCGAGGATATTTCATTGGGGTCATGGTTGAATCAACTAAAATGGTTTTATATGTTAGTGTTTCTAATCGTGCGCTTACTTCTGAAACTGGAATTACCACGCGTTGAAATTATTTTTATGGTCGTAGGAATAGGTGATAAGCAATCCGAAAGAAGAGCTAAGGCCACTCCTGTTGGATTGTAGAGATATGTTGGAAAATTTTACGTGAAAATGAACCCTCCACCTAACGTCACTGCACACGGTACAACATTAAATGTTAGTCGCCTTGGACTTGATAAGTCCTTTGAGGGTGTGCTGAACGGGAAAAGCACAGGAGAGATGATCAGCGTTTTGAATAGTACTAAAAATGCAGGAGCATACGTGGCTGTTGAGGTTTTTGAAGGTTTACTCGATGGGAAAAAGGGAAGCTTTGCGCTTCAGCACTATGGCCGTTTCGACAGTGCAGGTCAAAGCCTTATCCTTGAAGTTGTTCCCGGGTCAGGCGAAGGCGAATTGACGGGAGTTTCTGGTACAATGCAGATCAGAAATGAGGAGAATGTTCATTATTATGATTTTGAGTTTACGGTTTAATTCTAGCCCAACTTCATCGTAAACGCAATCCTTTTTCGCGCTACATCCACTTCCAACACTTTCACCCGCACTTCTTGATTGAGCTTCACTACCTCCAATGGGTCGCTCACAAAGCGGTCAGCCAATTGCGACACGTGCACCAATCCGTCTTGCTTTACTCCAACATCTACAAAAGCTCCAAAACGCGTTATGTTCGTGACAATGCCTGGCAAGATCATTCCTTCACGCAAATCTTCTGCCTTCCGAACGTCCTTTGAGAATTCAAAGAGTCTTGCTTTTCCGCGTGGGTCACGCCCTGGTTTTTTCAATTCATTGATAATGTCATTGAGTGTGGGTTTGCCAATTTCATCACTCACGTAGCGATCGATCGCTATCGAGTCGATTAATGAGTTGTTGCGTATCAAATCCGTGACATCGCACTTCAAGTCTTTCGCCATTTTGCCTACAAGGCTATAACGCTCTGGGTGAACAGATGTGTTGTCCAATGGGTTTTTAGCATCAGAAATTCTCAAAAATCCTGCGCACTGCTCGAATGCTTTTGTACCTAAACCGGGTACACTAAGTAATTCTTTACGCGATGTAAAAGGTCCGTTTTCATTTCTGAATGCCACCATAGCTGCACCGAGTTTTGGTCCGATTCCACTCACGTATTGAAGCAAGTGTTCGCTGGCAGTGTTGAGGTTGACGCCTACATGATTTACTGCACGTTCAACCGTAGCGTCCAGTTTTTCCTTCAGTAATTTTTGGTCTACATCGTGCTGATACTGACCTACACCAATCGATTTCGGATCAATTTTCACCAACTCACTCAGTGGGTCCATCAACCTTCGACCGATAGACACCGAACCGCGCACGGTGACATCATAATTTGGAAATTCAGCCCGCGCAACAGATGAAGCGGAGTAAATAGAAGCGCCATTTTCATTGACTACATATGCCTCGGTGCCCGCAGCAAGGTGCACGCTTTGAATAAAAAGCTCTGTTTCTCTTCCAGCGGTTCCATTTCCGATCGCGATCGCCTGAATCTTATAGGTCTGCACCAATGTGCTCACTTTTGAAGCTGCTTTTTTGCGCTCGTTTTGTGGTGGGTGCGGATAGATGGTTTCGTTGTGCAACAGGCTTCCCTGCTCGTCAAGGCACACAATTTTACAGCCGGTTCTGAAACCTGGATCGATGGCCAGCACTCGCTTAGAGCCGAGCGGTGGCGTAAGTAACAGTTGGCGTAAATTTTCAGCAAATACCTGTATCGCTTCTACATCGGCTTTTTCCTTCGCTGCATTTCTGAACTCTGTTTCGATGGAAGGTTCGAGCAGTCGCTTGTAGGCATCAGCAATGGCCAACTTGATTTGTTCGCTCGTAGTGTTGTGCTGCCGCACAAAATAGCGCTCAAGGCGCTCAACGCCTTCGGCTCTATCGGGTGTGATCGAAACGCGCACAATGCCTTCGTCTTCTGCCCGCATGATGGCCAAAATGCGATGTCCAGGGCATCGCGAAAGGGCTTCTTCAAAATCAAAGTAGTCGCGAAATTTAGAGTCGGCATCGTCTTTTCCTTTTATCACCTTTGATCGAATGGTGGCGCCATGGTGAAAGTGCTTTCTCACAATATCGCGGGCGGCTTTCCGCTCGTTGATCCATTCGGCCATAATATCCCGTGCACCGGATAGTGCCGTGTCAATATCAATTACTTCTCTACGCACAAAGCGCTGTGCAATGGATGCATAATCGGCCGCGTCCTGCTTCATCAAAATGGCGGCAAGAGGCTCCAAGCCAAGTTTTCGAGCTGTTTCGGCCTTAGTTTTCCGCTTTGGCTTAAAGGGGATGTAAAGGTCTTCCAGTTCGGCTAGCGCATGGCAATTCAACAATTGAGCTTTGAGCTCGGGAGTTAAAAACCCTTGTTGCTCAATGGATTCAAGGATAAAGACACGCCTTTTTTCGAGCTCTTGCACGCTTTTGAAAGCATCTTTTATGGCCTGCACTTGCACTTCGTCTAATCCTCCTGTGCGCTCTTTTCGATAGCGCGAAATAAACGGAATCGTAGCCCCTTCTTCCAGCAGTTGAAGGGTGTTGAGCACATTGCTTTCCTTGAGTTGTAATTCACGCGAAATGACGGAGGCTGCTTGCATGGCGCGAATATAAATGCGTGGCCTCAGAAAATGGCCAACGCGATGAATCAATCAATAGAGAACACGATTGATCTAAGTCGAGTTCTTGTGTTACTAAAGTTACATTCATTCCCTGTGAACCATTGTAACATTGCACCATCAAATTCATAAATTAAATACATATGGGATTTTTCGGATCAATGTTTGGCAACGATAGCAGCGCTATGGTAAAAGAAATGATAGACAAAGGAGCAGTGATTATTGATGTGAGAACACCTGCTGAGTTTCAAGGTGGACACGTGGCTGGTTCTAAGAACATACCGCTTCAAAACATTCAGAGCAAGGTTTCTGAAATTAAGAAGATTGGTAAACCGGTGGTTTTGTGCTGTGCCAGTGGAGCGCGAAGTGGTCAGGCAACAGGCTTCTTAAAGCAACAAGGCATCCAATGCGAAAACGGTGGTGGATGGATGCAGGTAAACGCCTTGGTGCGATAAGCATTTCTTCAAACGTATAAAAAGCCGTGTGCTCATTGAGTTGAGTGCGCGGCTTTTTATTTGAAGGGATCTGAAAACCGCTCGTCAGCAATCATTGCTTCATCGGTGAGTGTCTTTAAAAAATTGATCAGGTCAGTTTTATCTTGAGCCGTCAATTGAAGCCCTGTTTGTGCGCTGTATGCCAACGCTGGATCAACCGTTTCTGAAATCACAATTCCGTGATCGTAGTGGTCAACCACTTCTTCGAGGGTTTGAAAGCGACCATCGTGCATGTAAGGTGCCGTAATTGCTACGTTTCTTAACGATGGCACCTTGAATTTCGCACGATCGCTCGCATTTCCGGTGGCCAATTCTCGTCCTTTATCGTCTTGATCGCCATCTGCATCCAAGCCATTGTTCATATAGCGATTGTTGTCGAAATTGTTTCCTCCGTGGCAGTGCGCACAATCGGCCCCCGATTGCTCAGGAAAACCAGGGTTATATTCAGCAAAATAGAGCACCCTTCCGCGTTCTTCGCTTTCGGTAAGGGTCAATGTGCCATCGAGAAACTTGTCGTATTTTGACTGATTTGAAATGATCGAATTCATAAACTGCTCCATGGCCAATGACATGCGCTCTGAAGTAATTTCTTCGTCACCAAAAGCCCGCATAAACTGGGCTGGATATTCTGAGGTGGCGCTCAATTTAACGACTACATTTTCCAATGTTTCCTTCATTTCCAATTCATCTTGGATCGGCAACAATGATTGATCGCGGAGCAGATGAGCGCGTCCATCCCAGAAAAATTCATTGGTATGCCAAAGCATATTAAAGATCGGCATGGCTTGCCTTTTGCCCAACGACCCGTCTACACCAGCTGAAAATTGGGCAGGATCAGAAAAGCCGTCTTGTTGAATATGGCAGCTGCCGCATGAGATCGAATTGTCTTTTGACAGTTGGGGTTCATAAAACAACATCCGCCCGAGTTTTACACCTTCAATCGTAAGTGGATTATCGTTCATATCCGGCTCCGCAAATCGCCCATATTCGATCGCATAAGGCGTGTCGTCATACACAGCATTCATCGTTATTTCAGGCAGTCCGCTTGGGTCTTTTGTGCAAAGGCTAAACACCAACGGGGCGAGTAAGGCGACTAATATCACTGATTTCTTCATCTTCATTCTTTGAAAATAGGGTTAGAAATGAATTCTTCATCCGTTAAGGAGTGAAGAAATTGAATAAGGTCGTTTATTTCTGTTTCAGTCAAGTTTAAAGGCCGAATAAGCGGATCTGAATAAGCACTGCTGCCCCCTGCATTATAATTATCAATCACTTCGCGCAAGGTAGCAAATGAACCATCGTGCATGTAAGGGTCAGTCAACGCGATGTTTCTCAAACTTGGAATCTTAAATAAGGAGTAATCGGCAGAGTCGGTTGTAAAACGCATTCTACCCACATCACCCGATTCATATCCATTGTTGCGTATGCTGTAATCCGTAAAATTAAAACCTGAATGGCATGTCGAACAATTGGTGCGGGAGCTAAAAAATAAGTCCATTCCGCGCATTTCTGACGCACTCAATGCGCCTTTACCTTGCTTGAATTGGTCGTAAGGACTGTTTCCGCTGATCAATGTGCGTTCAAATGTGGCAAGGGCTCGGGTTAGCGCAAACGGAGTCATTTCAGTGCCGAATGCGTCTTGTGTCATGCGCACATAATCGGGCATTTCGTTTAAGCGTTCGCACAACTCTACCATGTTAAATGCAAATTCGTTGTGCTCTTGAATTGGCACCAGCACCTGCATTTCGAGCGATGGCACTGAGCCTTCGCGCATGAAGTAGGGCTGATATGCAACATTGGCCAACGTGGGTGAATTTCGGGTTCCGTCCCTGTCCTCCACACCTTTACTCGTGGCTTGATTGTCTGTAAATGCCAACTCAGAATGATGACATGAGGCACAGCTAGTACTAAAATCGACCGAAAGAGCAGGGTCGTAAAACAGGGCTTTCCCCAACGTCCATTTTTCTGCGCTGAACGGATTGTCTTCAGGAAATGGAATGCTTTCAAAACCCTCCGGCACTCGCGTTAATGTCGATTCGAGGTCTTCTGCAACCAACACAGTAGGCATTTTATCCTTTCTGCATGAGGCAACCGCAATGAGCACAAGAAAAACGAATATGAATGACTTATTGTACACTTAATTTTTTCACCATCACCTCATTGGTGCTGAGGTCGTTAACATGCACAAAGTACACCCCAGATTCTAACCGGTTAATCTTTAAGACGTTCGTGTTTGAATTCAAGGTTTGCGCAAGTACTTGCTTTCCAGTGAGGTCATACACATTGATTTCCAATGGTGACGATGACTGCACATCAAGTGTGGCGTTTCCGTTGTGCGATGGATTTGGGAAAATTTGAAAATCAAGCTTCGTTGTGGCCTCTGAAATTCCATTGGGTTCTTCGATCACCTCTGTGGTGTCTATCGGTGAAATGGTTGTAAAAACAAGGTCTCTGAAATTTTCAAGTATGTCCACTGCCTCATCGTTTTCACCATGTGTAATGACACCTGCCGAAACATCGATTCCTGTTAAAGCGTTGCTGTAATTACCGTAAATCACAGGAAGTACTTCTCCGTTTTCTGCAGTTACAGAAATAGGCAGATCAACTTCAAAATAGTTTTTGTTTCCCAAAGCATGAATTTCAAAGAGTTGGCTCAGTTGCGCTCCTCCGTTTCCTTCCATTGCCACAAATCGGTAACCTGCTGTCCAACCCCAATGCATCGAAGGGTTTTTATGGGCTAGAGGATGCGAAGGGGCGTAGGTCGAAGGATCGAGGTTGTTGTGCGCGGGGTCAACACCAATAGAAAAGCGAAGGCCTTCCAATGCTGTAACATTTTGCGTCCCGAGTTCAATCACCGTGTTTTGGCTGGCGTTTGCGAGTGCCCATACATTGGGTACCACAATTTCTTGCCCACCATCGTGAACCAAGGTAATTTCAGAGATGTAATACTCTAATCGTTTCACATCGAATGTCACTCCACCGGTCGTTGTTGCAGCTTCATTAAATGCAAAAGGGCTCGTGCCGAGTGCATGAACAATCTCCAATCGCACGTCATTTTGCGCGTTGAGCGGGGCGATAGTTGAAACGAGGAGTAAAGAAATAAGAGGAAGTATAAGTTTTTTCATAGGGTTTTATTTTGTAAAGGAGCAACAGAGGCTGTTTCATTTCGTTCGAAAATAGCAGATTTATTTTTATTACAGTGTTTCACAATCGGATTAATGGCATTTTATTCTGATGAACAGTAAGCTTATCGGTCGCTTTTGATTCATTTTTAAATCAGTTTTTCAACCAAAATCTAAAGCTTGAGTGATTTGTAACGGTGGCTTTTTATACATTTGAGCGTTCTCAATCAACCTGTACACTTATTTTTAACCCGTTGAATTGCAGTTTTTCTTGCCGTGTAAAAAATTTCACACAATCATAACGATGCAATTCGTTGACGCTTTATATGTTTACAGCCGATTTTGAAAATTAAAAAAGAATAGCAAATCCAAATCCAAATTAGTTAATATGAAACGTACCTTTTTATCTATTGCAATGACTGTTACCCTGATGGTATCAGGTTTGTCAATGTCATTTGCGCAAGATGAACAACCGATGGATGCTGATAGCAGCGCTGCAGCAACCGAGGAAGTCATGGCCGAAGAGCCTCAAGAAGAAGCAGCACCAATGGAAATGCCCGCTGAAGAAGCAGCCCCAGCAGAGGATAAATCTCTGCATCAAGTGGTAAAGCAAAAGTTTATTGAAGGTGGTCCTGAATTCATGTCGTTCGTATTAATCTGTTTGATCTTAGGATTGGCAATGTCTATTGAGCGTATCCTTTACCTCAACATGGCAACCACGAACAACGACAAGCTTCTAGAAGAAGTAGACAACGCCCTTAAAAGCGGTGGTGTTGATGCAGCAAAAGAAGTGTGCAGAAACATTAGAGGTCCAGTAGCAAGTATTTTTTACCAAGGTTTAGATCGCGCTGACCACGGAATTGAAATGGTTGAAAAATCAGTGGTTTCTTATGGTAGCGTTCAAATGGGACTTTTAGAGAAAGGCCTTTCTTGGATTTCATTGTTCATCGCTCTTGCACCGATGCTCGGTTTCTTCGGAACGGTAATCGGTATGATCGAAGCATTCGATGCGATCGCTGCGGCCAACAACATTTCTCCCGGTATCGTAGCTGGTGGTATAGGTGTGGCCTTGATTACAACCGTATCTGGTCTTTTAGTAGCAATGATTCTCCAAATTTTCTACAACTACATCGTTGCGAAAGTGGACAGCATTGTGAATGAAATGGAGAACGCTTCTATTTCTTTAATCGATTTGATGATCAAGCACAACTTGACTAAATAATATATTCTATGTTTCAAAAAATCAATACGATAGGCATGTTTGTCATCATTGCAATAGGAGTAATCCTAATGGTGATGACTATGTCTTCAGGACTTACTCCTGAACAAAGCGATTGCACAGACTGTGGAGCCGTAGGAAGCTTTATTGGATTGAGCTACATCCTTTTAATCGTTGCCATATTAGCAGCCTTAGGTGGAGCAGTGTTGCAAGCAGTTACCAATCCAGGCAAACTGAAAGGCACATTGATCGGTTTGGTTGGAATGATCGTGGTGTTGGGCTTGAGCTATGTATTGGCCGACAGCACTGTTGAGCCATACTACACCGGCAACATTAGCGAAACTACTTCAAGGTTGAGCGGAGCGGGATTGTATGCATTTTACATCTTATTTGTGCTGGCCGTGTTGTCCATCGCTTATTCTTCAGTTTCTAGATTACTTAAATAAGGATTATGGCCAGGAAGAAAAGAGAATTACAAGAAATCAATGCGGGATCGATGGCTGACATCGCCTTCCTTCTCTTGGTTTTCTTCCTTGTTACCACTACCATGGATACAAGTTGGGGTTTGGCGCGCAAGCTGCCTCCACCCTTGTTAGAAGACCAACCTGACCCACCGCCCATCAAAGACAGAAATGTGTTTGTGGTATTGGCAAACGCCAACGACCAATTGTTGGTTGAAGGCGAGTTGCTGAGCATCGATCAATTGAGGCAAGAAGCTAAAGAGTTTATCGCGAATCCTTCTCGAAAGGAAACATTACCCGAATTTAAAGAAACTGACGTGCCGATTTTTGGCAGAATGCCCGTTTCGAAACAGGTGATTTCTCTTCAGAATGACAACGGTACTTCGTATGACTTGTACATTCAAGTGCAAAACGAATTGGCAGCCGCTTACACTGAGTTGCGTGACGAGTTAGCAATGCAGAAGTTTGGGATGCCGTATAAGAAGATCGAAGAATTGGCAAAATCAGAACAAGGTGGCGAGAAATATGCCGAAATGATTGACGCCATACGCGATGTTTACCCACAGCGAATTTCAGAAGCAGAACCTAAAGATATTGGAGGGTAATTATGTCAAAATTTAAAAAAGATAATAGCAAAGGAACACCGGCAGTAAGCACAGCTTCTCTTCCCGACATCGTTTTCATGCTTCTTTTCTTCTTCATGGTTACTACTGTGATGCGAGAAGTTGATCTTAAAATAAAATTGGATCAACCGGAAGCGACTGAAATTGATAAGCTGGAAGACAAGTCATTGGTAGATTACATCTATATCGGTGAGCCTATGAACAGCGATTTGTACGGTACCGTACCTAAAATTCAGTTGGACGATGATTTTGCCACCATCGAAGATGTTCAAGATTACATCATCGCTCGAAGAGCCGATCGTCCTGAGCAGTTGCAAGGTAAAATCACCGTGTCGTTGAAAGTGGATAAAGAAACCAAAATGGGTATTGTGACCGAAGTGAAACAAAAACTCAGAAAGGTTCAAGCACTAAAAATTAACTACTCAACACGAGAGAAAGTAGTTCGATAATTTCAGAATTTGGATTTGATTAAGCCTCAGTAGCGGATGTTGCTGGGGCTTTTTCTTTATCCTTAGTTGCATAAAAATAGATCGTGAGTAACCCCGCCACGAGCACAACGGCACTCAATACTGCAAACAATCCTTCTCCCTCATTGGCGCCAATGGTTTCAATGTGATTTTCAATGGCTTCTTGCCCGATATACCATGTAATTAAAACCGCCAAGCCGTTGTTGATTAAGTGGCCCACCATCGGCAAAAGCAGCGTTCCAGACCAATGAGCAGCATAACCAAACACAGCGCCCAGAATCATGCGAGGCAGAAAACCTAAAAACTGCATGTGGAAGAAGGAAAACAAAAAGGCCGTGATCCAAATGGCCAAGTGGTAGTTTTTGACCACTTTTAGAAACAATGGCTGCATCATACCGCGAAAGAATACCTCTTCAGCAATGGCCGGAATGATCGCGATGAGCACAAGGTTAAAAATCAAATCACCTACTGAGTCCATGCTCAAGAAAATTCGAATCAATGCTTCGGCATCGGCTTCCATGCTTCTCATCCATTGCTCAACACCTTCAAAAGCATCTGGCAGAGAAAGCGCTGCGTTCCATTCGGCTAAAAAGTTGATTAATGGCAGGGCAGAAACCATCGTAATGACGAATACAACGATCATCGCCCTCTTTCCATTCAAAGCAATCAGGCGGTATGGATTGTCGTTTTGCTGCACCCATCTATACATGAGATAAGGCACAACAAACAAGCCTATGGCTTGCATAATTTGCATGAGTTTCAGCACCAACACAGCAGGTTCGTTGGGGTCGCTGATCGATCCTGGGTTGCTGATGAATGCGATGCCCGATCCACTGAAAACAAAAGGAACCATGACCAAGCCCATCAAGATGAACATGGAGACGAGTCCTACAAGCACAAAAACTGATAATTGCACAAGGGGATGGGAGTTCTTGATGGCTTCTCGCATAGGATTAGAATTGAGTGTAACTTTGCAGCGCAAAAATGGTGAACATTGGAGACATAGAGTTAGGAGAATTTCCGCTGTTGCTGGCGCCCATGGAAGACGTGAGCGATCCGCCATTTCGAACCCTGTGCAAACGCTACGGAGCCGATTTGATGTACACCGAGTTCATCAGTTCTGAAGGTTTGATTAGAGACGCAGCCAAGAGCGTTCAAAAACTCGACATTTATGACGAAGAGCGCCCCATCGGGATACAAATATTTGGTGGAGAAGAAGGTCCGATGCGCGAATCAGCAGAAATTGTTGAACGCACCAACCCCGACATTTTAGACATCAACTTTGGATGCCCGGTCAAAAAAGTAGTGTGTAAAGATGCAGGTGCAGGCATTTTGAAGAACATTCCTAAAATGGTGAGCCTTACCAAAGCCATTGTTGATAGTACCAAACTACCCGTAACGGTGAAAACGCGTCTGGGCTGGGACGACAGTTCAAAGAGAATCGTTGAAGTAGCCGAGCGACTCCAAGATGTGGGCATCAAGGCCATTTCAATCCACGGACGCACCCGCGTGCAGATGTATAAGGGTGAAGCAGATTGGACCTTGATCGGTGAAGTGAAAAACAACCCCCGCATCACCATTCCTGTTTTTGGCAATGGCGATGTTGATACGCCTGAAAAAGCCGTTGAAATGCGCTCTAAGTTTGGCGTTGATGGCGTAATGATTGGTCGAGCTGCCATCGGCTACCCGTGGATTTTCAATGAGATCAAGCACTTCATGGCCACTGGTGAGCACCTCGCTAAGCCCAGCATTGAGCAGCGCGCTGCCGCGGCCAAAGAACACCTCGAGCGGTCCATAAAATGGAAAGGTGAAACACTTGGAGTTCTAGAAATGCGCAGGCATTACGCCAACTATTTTAAGGGCGTGCCGCACTTTAAAGAAACCCGCATGGCCTTGGTAACTGAGATGGATCCAACTGCATTGATCGACATTTTAAAAGCCATCAAAACCAATTATGACGAAGTAACGGTGCGAAGCCGCTGCCGATTGAGCAATGTTTTCACTGGAATGATACTCGCCAACAGTCCGATTGTAAAAACCACGCCCAGCACCGCTAGAACATCGGCCAAGTGCAGCTCAACCGGATAAAACTCTACCAAACCGCCTTGCAGCGGGAAAAATCCAACGTATTGTTGAAGCACGATCAACGTAACGCCCAGTCCCATCCCCACAAGTGCGCCCAAGCCTGTGATCAACAGGCCTTCAAATAAGAATATGCGTTGCACATCACGCGCAGTTTGTCCCAACGATCTGAGCAGAGAAATGTCTTTTTTCTTGTCGATAATCAGCATCGTTAAGCTTCCGATAAGGTTAAATGTTGCTACAATCAATATGAAACTGAGAATAAAAAACGTGACCCACTTTTCGGTGGCATTGGTTTTAAAGAGCACATCATTCAGCTCCATTCTTGTTTTTACAACGTATTGATCACCGAGTAAATTGGCCAGTCTTTGTTTTACCAACATCGCATCGATGCTTGGTTTTAGTGTCATATCAATAAACGAAGCTTGGTTTTCGTATTGCAATACGCGCTCAGCAAAATCAAACGGTACATAGATGTAGGCGTAGTCAAATTCTGGATTCAGCGTGACTATGCCCATTGGCACAATGCGCTCTTGCACGAATTTACTTTCAGGATTCAGCGAATTTTCTTGACCGCGTTTCGCGGCAAACACTTTAATACCTTCGTAGCCCTCGCTGATGAAGAGGTTTAAATTATCGGCCACTCCATAACCTAACAGCGCCCTCGGATAGCCATTTGAAGTGATGCCCAGTTCACCTTCAACCACGTGTTCTTCCAATCCCAAATAGGGCAAATAAGCCTCAGAGATTCCGCGCAGTGTGACGATCGACTGTTGGTCTTTAAACTGTAAAAACACAGTTTCTTCCAATGTTGGTGCGATGGCTTGCACTTCGTCCCAACGAATGATGGTGTCGATTTCTATCGAATCCAGAGCAATGGTTTTTCCCTTGGCAGGGCTTATTCGTATGTCAGGATCAACAGAGGTGTAGAGGTCGGCTACCAGTGTTTCCAACCCGTTAAAAGCACTCAAAACGATAATCATCGCAAAGCTGCCAATGGCTACACCCGCTGCGGCAATTCCAGAGATAATGTTTATCACATTGCGATTGCCTCGCGAGAAGAGGTAACGTTTGGCAATGGAGAAACTGAGGCTCACAATAGGTTATTTTAGGAGATCGTCAATGCGCTGAGCATACTCCATTGAATCGTCATGGTAAAAGCGGAGCTCGGGCATTACCCTGAATTGATTCTTCACTTTTTGGTTCAGTGCAAAGCTTATTTCGTGCACGTTTGCGTTGAGGTTTTCAACTACAGCTTTCGGCTCTTTCGTGGGAAAAGCACTCACATAAACCTTGGCGTATCCTAAGTCAGGAGTGATCCTTACGATGGTCACCGAAATGATGTTTCCCTGACACAGGTGTTGAAATTCCTTTTGAAAAAGCATTCCAAGCTCCTTTTGAAGCAGTCTTGAAACCTTTTGTTGGCGTACACTTTCCATGGTACAAAAGTATTAAATGAAGTCGCCTAAACCATCGGACTTATATTTGCGTCTTACCTTCGAACTATATTTCTTTATAAACCACACTATGAGAAAAATTTTACTCCCTTTTTTAGCGCTTTTATTGAGTGTGCCTTTAGCGGCTCAAATCACCATTACGCAAGCAGACTACGGACAAGCAGGCGATAGCCTTACCGTTGGAAATGACAACACACCACCGGCAGGATTAAGTGTTGGCGGAACAGGACTCCAAACATGGGATTTCACTTCACTCGCATTGAGCAATATCAACACATTAAACTTTGTTGACCCGGCTACAACCAATAGCGGAGGCAGTTTTCCGAATGCAGACGTAGCCATCGAACGCGCTTCCGATACTTTGTTTTTTCAGTCTTCAGCCTCGGCATTCTTGCTGGATGGCGTTGCTGGATCGGGGTTTGGTCTTGGGGTGAACATTGTGGCTAACTTCGAACCAAATTCCACTCAAATCGAGTTTCCAGCAACGTTAGGATCATCGTTCATCGACACGGCAGTATTTGATACGGTTGTGAGCTGCGATGAATTCGGCTTTGGAGGAGTTTGTGACTCCGCTCGTTTGAAAAGAACACTGATCGGAACGGGCACCATCGATGCTTTCGGAACAATCAACACACCGGGCGGAACATTTGAAAGCGTGCGCCAGTATTTTAGAGAAGTTAACTCGGATAGCATATGGATAAAGGTTCCGTTTTTAGGATGGACTCCATTCAGCGATTCGGTTTCAACCAACCACAACTACCGATGGATGGCCAACAATGAAAAATGGCCAATATTAAGCGCTGTTGCTGATGCGCAGGGTGGCGATATCGCCTCAGCTGAATTCATTATTGGTGCTCAAGTATTGGCTTTTGCAGATGGCGTTTCTGCTCCTTCGTGCAACGGAGGCTGCAATGGTTCTGCATCAATCGTAGCCATTGGTGGTGTGCCGCCCTATACCTACGCTTGGACAACGGGAGATAACACTGCATCTGTAACAGGATTATGCGCAGGTACTTACACGGTTACCATTGAAGACAACGATACGGGGTCATATGTGTTGAGCGTTGAGATCAACGAACCTACTGCAGTGACTGTGGCTGGTGCTGTGCAAGGATCAAATACTGGTACTGACGGAGCCATCGACATTACTGTAACGGGCGGTACAGGCGCTGGAACATATACTTACGCTTGGACGGGTCCAAACGAATTTACAGCCACCACAGCTGATATTTCAGGATTGTCTGAAGGCGATTACACCGTTGATGTTACTGACGGAAATAACTGTGATACCTCACGAACATTTACTGTTGCCTTAACCGGAATAGGAAGTTTGTCAGAAGCAGGGTTTAAAGCCTATCCAAATCCGGTAAACGATGCACTCAATATTGCGAGCAGCAATGTCATTCAACACTACCGCATCTCAGATTTATTGGGTAACGCAGTGGTTACTCAAACGCCAAACGCGATGACAGCAGTGATTTCAACGGCACATCTTGCCGAAGGAATTTATGTGGTTGAGGTGGTAACTGCGCGGGGCATTTACATCAAAAAAGTGACCGTTGCGCATTGATTTAAAATGGAACATAAGCTGACTATAATCAGTTTCTAAGAACGTTAAGCGAGGCACTTTTGTGGCCTCGCTTTTTTATGCAGCAAGCCAAACAAATTAAAACATGCTACCATTGCGGTGAAGACTGCAATACCGAAGTCATCATTCACGATGCCCACGATTTTTGCTGCCACGGATGCAAGACGGTTTACACCTTGCTCAATGATACAGGCTTGATTAGCTATTACGAGATTGACAAGGAATCACCGGGCTCCACCGTAAGTGCGCACCGCGCCAACAAAGATTTTCTAGACCTTGAAGAGGTTAAAAAGCAGTTCATCGATTTCTCTGAAGGCAGCAGAAACAAAGTGACACTTTACCTGCCTTCAATGCACTGCGCGGCATGCATTTGGCTGCTCGAAAAACTAGAACAACTCAACGAAGGCGTCTATCGCTCTGAAGTGAACTTTTTGCGCAAAGAAGTGACCATTCACTTCAATACCGACATCGTTTCGCTGAAAGAGCTGGTGATTTTGCTGGAAGATTTGGGTTATCCGCCCGACTTGCAGCGCGATCGCACAAAACGAGGGGCCAATAAAGAAAGCAAGAAGTTGATCTTGAAGCTGGGCGTGGCGGGGTTCGCTTTTGGCAACATCATGCTGTTTAGCTTTCCTGAGTATCTCTCTCTTGACGATGCTTCGTTGGATAAGTTTAAGGTCTTGTTTAACTACCTCAACTTGGGCTTGTCGATCCCTGTGTTACTCTACTCCAGTGTTGATTACCTGAAAAGCGGTTGGAAAAGCATCCGAGTGAACTACCTCACCATCGATGTGCCTATTGCATTGGGAATTATTACCCTGTTTGGAAGAAGCGCATTTGAGATTTTGAGCGGAACGGGTCCTGGTTATTTTGACTCTTTCGCTGGATTGGTATTCTTTCTTTTGATCGGCAAATGGTATCAAAGCAGAACGTACGAGGCACTGGCGTTTGACCGCGATTTTAAATCCTATTTCCCCATTGCCGTAACGCGCGTGAAAAACGACCGCGAAGAAGTGTGCATGTTGGAAGACATCGCTCAGGGCGACCGGTTGCGCTTGCTCAACAACCAAGTTATTCCTGCCGATTCCATCTTGATGAAGGGCATCGCCTCGGTCGATTACAGTTTTGTGAATGGCGAAAGCGATATCGTTGAGAAACGCGAAGGCGATTACATCTATGCCGGTGGACGACAAACCGGTGGAGCAATTGAAGTGGAAGTAATCAAAGAGGTTTCCCAAAGTTACCTGACCGGACTGTGGAATCAATCAGCCTTTAACGACCAACATGAAGAAGTTAGGTTTTCTGCCTTGATCGATAAGGTAAGTCGATTCTTTAGCATCGGCATTTTGGGTATTGCGATGCTCACCTTGGCGTATTGGCTTTGGATAGATCCTTCAGAAGCATTTGATGCGTTCACCGCGGTGTTGATCATCGCATGTCCGTGTGCATTGGCGTTGAGTATGCCGTTTGCTTCGGGCAATGTTTCGCGCATTTTAGGCAAGTTGGGCTTTTTCGTGAAGAACGCCTCAACGCTTGAGCGCATGGCCAATACCGATTCAGCTGTTTTTGATAAAACGGGGACACTCACCAAAGCCCATTCCACCAGCGTGCGGTTTGAGGGAACGACACTTTCGCAGGAGAATTTAGCATTGATCAAGTCTGTCGTTTCAAATTCTACACATCCGCTGAGTGTGGCTATTCGGCAGCATTTGCCCGGACCTGTTGCCCCGGTTGCAGGTTTTGAAGAGGCCGCTGGAAAGGGCGTTTCGGCTTTGGTTCACAACAAAAGAATCTTGCTCGGAGGCCTCTCACTTAGGCCCGATACCATTAGCGAGAACTTGCCAAAAGGCGCGTTCAATGAATCAGTGGTGCACGTTTGGATCGAGGAGGCACACATCGGTTACTTCTTGATCGAGAAGGAAATTAGAAAGGGAATTCCAGACTTGGTAAGAGCGTTGCAAGCGAATTTCACCACCTATTTACTGAGTGGCGATCATGAAGGCGAACGCCAACGCATGGAAGAAATGTTTGGTCAACACGCCACGATGCGGTTCAACCAATCGCCAATGGATAAACTCGATTTCATCAAAAAATTGCAAGACGATGGCAAGCACGTCATCATGTTAGGCGATGGACTGAACGATGCAGGGGCGCTTAAGCAAGCCGATGTTGGAGTGGCTGTGGCCGATGATGTGTTCAGCTTTTCTCCAGCGTGTGATGCGATTCTTCAAGCAGATCGATTGGCGTATTTGGCAGAGTTTATCCGCTACATCAAACGAAGTTTAAACGTGGTGAAGGTGAGCATCGTCATCTCATTGCTTTACAATGTGGTGGGATTGTTCTTTGCCGTTCAAGCTGAATTAACGCCCATCGTAGCGGCTATTCTTATGCCGCTAAGTTCGGTCACTGTCGTGGCTTTTGTAAGCTTTTTCACTTCGGCAATTCGGCCAAAAGTGAATTAGGGTCTACTACCCCGCCATGATCGTTTTTGAAATCGCTGCAGGGTCTTCCATTTTCTTTAATTCTTTCTCCAGTTCTTTGGTGTCTTGGCGTTTGGTCAAGGCTTTTATTTGATCTTGTAGTCTGATTACCTCATCCAATGCCGCTTGGAAGCCGCGCAGCGATTCAATTGTTAGTTGATCCATTGCTCTGCGCTCGATGAAAGCCCGCGTTTCTTGGTGTGCATTGAGCAACTGCTTTTTCTCGTAATCGAGGGCAATTATGCTGGCCTCATAAAGTTTGCTTTTCTTGCCGTAGTAGTCTTCAGCTTCAAGCATTTTTTCATTTCCTTTCCACAGTTCATACCTCGAATTGATGGCCGTGATGAATTGATTTTTCTCTTCTTCGATCCTCAGAAGTTCCTCGATTTCAGCGATGCGCTTACTGGCGTAGGCTTCATTTTTAATCGCAAGCGCGTCTTTGTAAAGTGGCAAAGCCTGACGGTAGTTTTTTTCGTTGAACTGAATATTGGCAACGTTGATTTTGGTGTCGTAAGCTTTTTGAATGGCCTGCTCTTTTTCAAATTCAACCTTGCCTTGTGGCGTTTCTTTCCAATCGATGATTTGGGTGTTGACCATCAATCCTTGCGCATTCACAGCTTCTCCTTTTTTGATGATTCCATTGGGAAGCGATGCGTTGTATTCGTTTGAAAAATTCAGCGGTGTGAGCTCATTCCAAACCTTAAACACTTCTTGTAAAATCGGATGTTCCACTAAAGTGCGTTTCGAACCGTATTTTTTATCGTTAACGATAGAAAACGAATCGAGCCGGTCGAGGTTGATAAAGTATGCACCTACAAAATCTACTTCGTTGACGCTTTCAAGCACTTCGCCTTTGGTCATATTGTGAAAGCTGCGGTAGGCCAGCACTCCGTGTTGAAATTTCATCACGTCTTTAAATTCTTCGCCAATGCCGTTGGTGTAGTCGATATTCCAATCTCCATCCATCAATCCTTTGCTGTCGAAACCCCCTGTGATGACGAGTTTTTTTATGTTGACCGAAATTGGGTGTTCGAAATTGAATTTAAACGGCCCTCTGAATTGATTTTTGATAAACGAAGCTTGTACTACTTTAAGTTCGTGATCATCAGCATTGCTGCGAATGCGTTGTGTCCATAATCCTGATTTTTGGCCTTCCACATAATTCCCAATTACAGTTTCTGTGAGTCCTGTGTCAGCGGTGGCTTTGATCGTGTATCCCCAAGCCAGATGCTTTTTGTCTTGGATGTAGTTTCCAGTAACCAGTATTTCGTTCTCGCCATCTCGTGTAGGAATATCTCTCAGCTCTTCGTACTGAAATTTCCCATTGAGTAGTCGCTGTTGCATATCGCCTTCAATGTATTCGTAGGTGGCTTTGCCCGATTCGTATTCTCCTTCAAAGGTGAGGTTGCTTTGGCCAAAAAATGGCTGCGCAGTAAATAGGGTTGAAATGGCTATGAGCGCGATGCTGTATCGATTCATGGTGGAATGAATTAGTTTGTCTCAAAGGTAGGGTAATGCGATAAAAAATTGAAGAGCATGGTGAATTGTGGTTAAAAGGGGCGGGGTGAGGTTGATTGATGGTTTGAGATTAGACTGAGAGCAGACAGACATAATGAATGAAGGTAAAAGTCCTTTTTATTTGACTTTTTCAATTTTGTCTTGACCTCGCTCTGCCATAGCTACGCGGAGGCGCAGTACAAAGTTGAGCAACCTTCAGCTCATGAACTCCATAGAAAACAAACAGACCTGTGAATAAAGGTCAAGGCTGTGAATTCACAAAGCATCCTGCTCTTCTTGCAGCCTAAGTTCGGTCGGGTGAACAACCTCGCCCCGCTGCCGCA
>JAGYJZ010000036.1 GCA_018401875.1 Salibacteraceae bacterium | reverse complement strand
AAATGAGTTGAAAACCGAAGGTGAAATAACCTTCGAGCAAATTGGCAATGAATTAACGCTTAAAACTTCTTTCTCAACCGAGTGGATTAAAGATACAGAGCGCATTTTCCCAATTAACCTCGACCCAACAATTAACGTTACACCCACGAATACAACATTTTGGACAGGAAGACAAACCACTACAAACGGAACAAAGCAGACTGGATTTCTTCGACTTACAGGAAGCACTACTTCGGCTTGGGCGAGATTTGATTTATCTGCTGTGCCTCCGGGTTCGCAAGCAATAAACGCCACATACCACGGGTATCATTACACTGCTATTGGAACGCCAGATAAGTTAACCAAAATTGTGGGTTTGGGCACGGTTGACCCATTGACAGCGCCTGAAGCAAGCCTCTTTGGAGAGATCAATACAAGTGGACCTGCATTCAACTCGAATTATATCTATGGTGGTTCAGTCTATCAGTGGAGAAGCGGAATATTGAATGCTACAGGATTAACCAACATTGCAAACGATATAGCCACACAAGGCTGGACAGCACTAGGGTTTGCTTGGTTGAGTGGAACTGCAACTTTTCAATACCACTATGGACATAATGCAGCATCACTTATTTGCTACCTTGAATTAGAATATGCACTTATTACTGCAGAAAATGATGCTGGTGTCGCAACTTTTGACTCACCACTTGCCCCGATTTGCCCTGGCTCTGATAGTGCTGTTGTAACAATTCAAAACTTTGGACTCAATCAAATCAGTCCAGTTACGGTGAACTGGACAGTTAACGGAACGGTGCAAACTCCTGTAGTCTACACGGGCACCCTTGATACAATTAACGGTACAGGAAATAACACTGCTCAAATCACACTGGGTGCCATTACAATAACAGGACCTGTTCAAATTGAAGCATGGACATCGATGCCGAATAATGTGGTAGACACTGTAAATAACAATGACTCCATTATCGTTAATTTAGCTCCAGCGCTTACGGGCAACTTCATCATCGGAGCTTCTGGATTGGCGGACTACCCTTCATTTAACGCTGCCGTTAATGACTTGGAGACTTTCGGTATTTGTGGTCCAGTGGTTTTTGACGTAGAGGATGGCCTATACAATGAACAAGTGGACATCGACCAAATAATT
>JAGYJZ010000035.1 GCA_018401875.1 Salibacteraceae bacterium | reverse complement strand
GTCAGCAAGATTGGGAGTTTCTCCTGGTCGAGTTCGTCAACGCCTGTATCAACGTACTTGCTCAATACGAATGCGATAAACTCTCTTTGTTTGTCATTTAGCAAAGCGAAGATTGTCGCCTCGGCAGCCTTGGCTCTGGCTTCTCGGGTCATTGCGATATAGTCACCATTGAAAACATATTCCAATACGTCATACAAATCGCTTTTTTCCATATCTACCAACTTTTGCAAAGTCAATAAGTCATCTTTTGGAAAGCCTGCTGCATCTAGGTTTTCAAGCAAAGTTTTTCGGGTCAGTGGATTGCTCCACAGTTTCCGCAGTTCTTCTTCGTCTTTGAAAAGCTTGGGTAATTCTCCAAACAGATTATTCAAAAATTCTTCTGCCGAAATGGGTTTGCCGTCTGCACTCCAAAAGGAGGTTTGAACCGTATGCTGAATCGTTCTTTCTTTCCCGTCTCTTAGTTTGACTTTAACTCTTTTCTTTTTCGGTCTTGGCTCGTCAGGTTCTGAAGCTGTTGGCGGTTCTTTTGGTTCTGTTGGGGGATAAGGTTTAGGTTCTCTTGGTTCAGGGTCTAAAGGTTCTCCATCCCATTCAGGGTCTGAGAAGTGTTTGTAAGCATCTACAAAGTCGTAAATGGTGAAAAACTCTTTGCCGTCAAACAAGCGTGTGCCACGACCAACGATTTGTTTAAACTCAATCATGGAATTTACGGGTCGAAGCAAAACGATATTGCGAATGTTCCGTGCATCAACTCCTGTGGAGAGTTTTTGAGAAGTAGTCAAAATGGTTGGCAATGTTTTTTCATTGTCCTGAAATTCTCGCAACAATCTTTCGCCTTCTTCTCCGTCATTGGCAGTTACCCGAACGCAATAAAAAGGGTCTTTGTTCTTAGCATTTTGGTTTACCAAATCTCTTAGCAATGCTGCATGAGCTTGATTTGCTCCAAATATGATAGCTTTTTCATTTTGGTTTGCTTCAGCTAAAAAGATGTTTATCCGCTTGGCTTCTCGTTCTACAATTTCAATGCTGCGGTTGAAGTCCTTTTCTTCGTAGAGTTTGCCTTCTTCAATTTCGCCTTCCACAATGGTATCATCCGAAGTATAGCGGTAATCGTCCAAGGTCGTTTTGATGCGTTTTACCTTGAAAGGCGTTAAGAAACCGTCATTGATGCCTTCTTTCAGCGAATAGATGTAAACTGGTTCGCCAAAGTATTTGTAGGTGTCCACATTATCATCTCGCTTGGGTGTAGCGGTTAAACCCAATTGAACCGCTGGACTGAAATATTCCAAAATGCC
>JAGYJZ010000034.1 GCA_018401875.1 Salibacteraceae bacterium | reverse complement strand
CCGAACGCACGGATGCGACCACGGGACCTCAGCCGGGCATGGCTCTCTTTCCTAACGCCCCAAGGGCGTCTGCACCGCTCGCAGCGGCTTCGATCACGGATGATCGTTGCCGCCTGCGAGGGCGGAAGCGGCCCCAAGACCCGTCCCGTTTAGTGCGGGGGATCGCAGGTGGCTGCGTGGTCGGGCGCTTCGACTTGGATTGTTGTGTGGCTGATGCCGTGGGTGTGTTGCAGCACGTCGGTGGCGGCGTGGAGCACGGCGGCAGGGGAAGCCTGGCTGTGGATTGTGAGGTGGGCTGTGGCCGTCTGCTGCGAGGTGCTCGCGCTCCAGATGTGCAGGTCGTGAACGGCCGTCACGCCGTCGATTGCGGCGAGGTCGCTTTCCACTTGCTCGGCATCAACCCCCCGCGGCACCGCATCCATCGCCAGCTCCACGCTCTCGCGGAGCAGGTCCCAGGTGCCCCAGGCAATCACCAGCGAGATCAGCACGCTCACCATCGGGTCGATCAGGTTCCAGCCCGTTAGCCCGATCACGATGCCCGCGACCACCACCCCCGCCGACACCGCCGCATCGGCCGCCATGTGCAGAAACGCCCCACGAATGTTGGCATCACTCTTGCGGCCCGCCGCCAGCCAGACCGCTGTGATTGTGTTGATGACGACGCCGATTGCCGCCACCACGATCATCGTCACGCCCTGCACCGGCGGCGGCTCGACAAGCCGGTGGGCCGCCTCCCAGAGGATCACGCCGCAGGCCACCAGCAGCAGGGCCGCATTCGCAAACGCGGCGAAGATCGTCGACCGGCCCAGGCCCCAGGTAAACCGCTTTGACGGCGGCCTCCGCGCCAGCCAGTGCGCCCCCCACGCCAACAGCAGCCCCAGCACGTCGCCGGCATTGTGGCCCGCATCCGAGATCAGCGCCAGCGAGTCGGCCGCAAACCCAAACACCAGCTCCACGACGACAAACACCACATTCAGCACCACGCCCACGCCCATCGCCCGGTCCATCTGCTGCGATGGGCCCGCGACCCCGTGGGCATGTCCGTGATGGGCGTGCATGTGCATGGTGCGACTCAAGCGATGAGTGAGACGAGGATGCTGTAGGCTTGCCGAATGCTGTCTTACCCGACAACTGCGTATTTCCGAGCCACCCGGGCCCGACCGGATAGGAGTATCATCAAGGACCGCTGGATCGCTGATGCCATCAACTATCCCGACGCGACGGAGGTTCAGTCGGATGGCCGGAAACGCGTTTGGAAAACCATACCGGAAATGCACGGGAGGATGCTTCGCGTGATCCTTTTGGAGGATGGGCGAACCGTGCACAACGCTTTTTTTGACCGCTCGTATCGGGA
>JAGYJZ010000033.1 GCA_018401875.1 Salibacteraceae bacterium | reverse complement strand
GTGTCGCTCTTCTAATTTATGAAACTATATTTTGACAGATTTGACCTAGAAAGTCAAGATATATTTTTTTCAAGCTATTGATTTTTATGATTTTTATAGGTTATTGATCGACAACGGAATGTCAGAGATCTATTAGTTTTCTTGACAAACAGTTTGAATCGCCACTAATTTGCTAGACACCTTTCAGTTGCAAATATTTTACTTTTCGACAATACCTCGTATGCTTGAAAAACCTCCGTAGATTTTAGTGCTGCCTTAAAGTCATCCTCAAGATATGCATCTGTCTTAGACACGTAGCTTTCAAGAAAGATCATCATTTTTCTGAACCGGGCAACGGCCTCGATAAGTTCTTTATCACCAGATTCGAGACGAATTTCAATTTCGCGAATTACAGCCTCTTTCTGCAATTGTCGCAAGAATAGAGTCCGGTCAAAGTCCCAGAATCTTTTACGCAAGCTCTCAAAGGTTTCACCTTCAAGATCAGGCAAGCTAAAACCTTTTACACCCAAGCTCTTTGCAAATATTCTGACCGATAAATTTTCTAATTCAGGTTTTAAAGTCTCGAATATTTTCAGAGCGCCCGCTTCGTGATTCTGCTTCTGCTGCTCTTTTAACTGCATATACTGCCATGCCGCGGTAGGTCCCACGAGAATGAGTGCGAAGCCACCCAACCCACTCAGAAAATCACCCACCTCACCACGCGACCAAGCGTAGTTATATGGTTCTATATACAAAAACAAGAAAAAGCCAAAACCAACCCAGCCAACAACAACAATGAGCCCAATGGGCAACGCCCATTGGGCTAGTTTCTTCACCACTTGTTCGAACATGCCCAAAAGCCTCCTACTGCCTACTACTACTTTTTCAACATCGCATTACTTGTCGACCAGGTAAAACTCAGAAATGCAACAAGGCCTATTGCTATCATGTACCCAGGTAAGCCTTTTGGTGTCGATGCTCTCATCCGAAGAAGTGCTGCCGGCGTCAGAACATTTAAAACCGCCCATGCTAAACTTCCGTATCGCATAAAATTTAAAAAAATCTTACACCCCTGCAGAATCCGCTGCCGTTCTCGTAATGTACTTATCAAGTTCTTCAAAGCGTGTTTCACGAACCATTTTTTCAACCCAAGCATAAGTGTCAATGTCATGAGTGATCCCGACCGGATCCACCGGTCCAAAGCCAAACTCTTGGCGTCGAGCGTTAACTCGCTCGATGTAATCACTAGACATCGGGCTAATGCCTCTGCTGCGGTCACTCCAATCGGCGATGCTATCGTATTGGTAATCGTATTCTTCTGGAAATATCGCGACGTGTAACTCACGTGCCTTTTGTTCAAATTTGGATTGATCCATATACTATTTCTCCGGCTCACTTAAATGCACGCGCAAGAATGGGTAATGCTACTGTTCTAGATACAATTGGCGATGATTAT
>JAGYJZ010000032.1 GCA_018401875.1 Salibacteraceae bacterium | reverse complement strand
CCGGGACATAGAATCACAACCTGAGATCAAACAGTGGCTTACTCAATTTTCCATCCATCAGTTAGAAGAAGATAAGTCCTGGAATATAGATCGGAATATTCAGCAGTTGGGCGAAAACCTCTTCAAAGAATTATTTGAAAAGGGTTTAGAAGGCGATTCATTGGCCATGAAGGACCTTTATGAATTGCTGACCCGCCTTAAAAAACAAAAAGCTAGTTACGAAAATGCACTCATTCGGTTAGGCAGAAAAGCTTTGTCCTTGATCGATCAGCATGGGTTGGCCTTGGCGGATTTTAGTGGTGGAGCAGCTCGCTCTGTCGCTTACAATTTTCGGAAATTAACACTTCGAGAATTTGATTTCACAGATACTTTCGTGAAGACTGCTGGCGGTGAAAAAAACTGGTATGCTCAAACATCTCCAAAAAAGGATGAAATTCAAGCGGTACTTGATGCAGGATTGTCGGACATTGCGCAAGAAGTTTTGGCCTTCCATGCGGACAATGAACGCGAATATTTAGATGCCAAGGCCCTTTTGAAAAACATGTATGGCTACGGCCTGCTGGAACATTTACATGGGGAATTGAAAAAGTATCGCGATAAGCACAACGTGATGTTAATTTCTGACACGAACAGCATCCTGCGCAAGGTGCTCAACCAAGCCGATGCCCCCATTATTTTCGAAAAAATAGGCAGTCATTACAAGCATTTGATGATTGATGAATTTCAGGACACCTCCGATTTCCAATGGCAAAATCTACTGCCCTTGGTAGAAAATTCATTAGCAGAAGGCAATGATGTTTTGATTGTGGGCGATGTCAAACAGTCGATTTATCGGTTTCGTGGCGGGAACTTGAACCTATTGCTACGTCAAATTCAAGAAGATCTGTCCGTGTACTACACAGCCGAAACTGAGCGGGTATTGGCGGATAACTACCGTAGCCTCAGCCAAATTGTGCATTTCAATAATGCCCTTTTCAGTAAGCTGCCAAAGGCTTTGGCACAACATGAGTCGGTAATGGATGCAACCTTCTTCGAGCAGGCTTATGAAGGGCACACACAAACGGTCAAAAAAGGGGAGGGTGGTCATGTATCGATGGCCTTTTATGAAAACGAGGAATACCAGGAAAATATCGTGCGCGATTTGGTGGCAACCATGCAAGCCAACAAAGCGTTGGGCTACGATTACAGCGATATGCTGGTGTTGGTCAATCAAAAGAAACATATTTTACCGATCACCCAAGGCTTACTTGAAGCCCATATTCCATTTGTCAGCGATGAGTCGCTGAAGTTAAAAAGTAACCTTCCCGTTCAATTCATTTTGCTGCTTTTACGATACCTCGATAGCTATGCTGATGAGGTGTTGGTATTGGAATTGATTGTACAATTCCAACGCTTGCAAGCTAATCACTCGCTTCAAGCAGCTTATACCGATAAAAACAGCCGCTTGGATTTGAAAGATGCGGGCTTTCCTTCTGCCTTCATCGATAAACAACATGAATTAAAGCAACAGGCTTTATTCGATTTAGTCTGTGAACTCTTGCTGATTTTTCAACTAGAAGAACAGGCAGATTTGTACCTTCAGCAGTTTTTAGATATCGTGCTG
>JAGYJZ010000031.1 GCA_018401875.1 Salibacteraceae bacterium | reverse complement strand
TTGATAAACAAGGGGTTAGATGAAAATAGTTACACTTTTCGAACCACGAACCACGAACCACGAACCACGAACCACGAAAGTCCTCAAACCGCTTTCTCCGAAATAAGTTAGGCTTAGCGAGAATTCCACCTTTAGACTTGTCTACGCTAATTTTTACCGAATTATAAATCATGAACGATCAATGATGAATCACTCAGTGAACCGGCACCTTCTCGCCTTTGAGTCTGGCTTTTCGTTTGAAGTATCCGTTCATGAAAATCATGCTCATCACAATCACTGCTCCTACATAGAAGAGTGGGCTCATGTATTCGTCTTCTTTGAAGATCAATAATGCGAAAATGATGGAGTAAATGGGTTCCATGTTGATGGACATGCTCACAGTGAAGGGGCTCAATTCTTTCATGACTTCTATGCTCACCACAAAAGCCATGCTCGTGCACACCAATCCTAAAATCAACAGCCACATCCAATCAGCGTTGGTTGGCATTTGCAGGTTTTCAAATCCTCCCGTAAAAAGGTAGTAGATACTGATGAAAAGCACTCCGCCCATCATTTCGAATGTGGTGATCAGTGTTGGACGATCTTGTTTCACAAAAACACCATTCAACGTGCCAAACAATGCGGCAAAGAAAGCTGAAATCAGCGCGTAGAGTATTCCCACAGAATAGTCGCTCTCGGCTTGAAAGATGATGGCCAAACCCACCAACGTGAGTACGCCAAGAATGATTTCATATGGAATGATTCTTCGTTTGAAAAAGAAGGGCTCAAGAAATGCCACAAACAGTGAAGTCGAGGCAAGTGTTGTTAAAGTGATGGAAACATTTGAAACTTTCAAGGCTTCAAAAAAGAAAATCCAATGCGCAGCGGTGATTACTCCGGTGCCCAAATATTTCAACTTGTTGAGGTTTCCGGTATAGAAACTTCGTTTGGTAATGATCATAAACACGATCAATCCGAGCAATGCAATGAGCATTCGATACCACACAATGGAGGTGGAAGAAATGGTGATTATACGTCCGAGAATTCCCGTGAATCCCCAAATGAAAATCACCGCGTGGAGCGAGAAATAGTACTTGTATTTTCTTATGAAATTCAATCGATCCGTTCTTGCTCGATATCGCTCAATCGCGTGACACCTCCCGACACAATAAACTTCATCACATCAGCTGGTTTTGCGTCTAAAGGAGTCACATTTTCTGCAGGCACAATAAATAAGTTGCCCGAAAAAGCATAGCTGTGCGGCAAGTACACTGCCACTTTATCTTTGCCAATGCCAAGATCATCAAGGTCGGTGCCGGTTAAAAATCCGAGCTTCTGAACTTCCGCCTTTTCATACATTTTGACCAATACAGGACGGTCGAATTTTTTCTGCGTACCCACAAAAGCTGTCACCAAATCTTTAATCGCAGAATAAATGGTTTTGATCATCGGGGCGGTTTTCAAAATCCGATTTCCCCAATTGATGAAGGGCCGTGCCAGTACAGTGCTTGCTAAAATTCCGAACACAACAATTCCACCCAACAAGGTCAATAGTCCGAGCCCAGGAATTTCATACGGAATGATTCCGTCAATGACAATGAAAATCTGTACGATCACATACACCGTTACGGTGGCAGGAGTGAGAAATATTAATCCACTAATAAAATAACTGAGCAGGGCAGAAAAGAAGTTTTTCATCCGATAAAATTTTGGCAAAGAAAGCAGGCTTTAACCTGATTCGGTCAGTTTTATTGCAAATTTTTCAAGGCTTCCTTGTCTGCTTTTTTGAGTCTAGCAACGATGA
>JAGYJZ010000030.1 GCA_018401875.1 Salibacteraceae bacterium | reverse complement strand
GGTGGCGTGAGCATGCAAGATTGCCTTGCCGCCGCCTACCGCCTATCCCATATGCAGGCCGCGCCCAGCCACAAGCACGGCGCAATCATGGATCAAGCAGCGTGACCAGTCGAAGGGTGTGAGCATGACCGAGATTATCCTATGGGCTATACGGGCCTTCAGAGCACAACAAGGGAACTGAGAGCCACATTCAATGAGTTCACGAGTATAATAGATAACGAAAAGTAATGATTGGCATCATCCATATTGGTACGGAAAAGACTGGCACAACGTCTTTCCAAGAGTTTATGAAAAAGCATAGCGTCGAACTTCGGCGCTTGGGGATCTTGTATCCCAACCGGCTTGGAAAAAATAATCACCGAATGCTTGCTACCTACTCAGTACCATTCAATGCCTCGGCCACATACTTAAGTAAGCTCGGCATTTTCAATGTCGATGATTTTGATGTTTTTTGTTCGACTACCGAGGCCCGACTGCGACAGCAGGTCTATGAGGCCAATGAGGTACAGTACTGTCTGATTTCCAGTGAGCATTTTCATTCGCGTGTGCAAGAGCTGGAGCAGATAAGGCGCCTAAAAAGACTATTTGATGACGTCTTTGAGCATGTACAAATCTACATTCATCTACGGCCTCAAATAGATGTAATGGTTTCTCTCGCCTCAACGGCCGCACGGGGAGGGGGTCTTGTCGGGCGAGATTTTTTTCAACGGATGAGATCAGACCGCCCATACTTCAATTATAATCTTCTAGTATCACGCTGGGAGGAAGTATTTGGAAGTATGAATGTTTTTTGTATACCATTTATGCACCAACCGAGCCTTCTACCTATTTTTTCTAAACGAACAGGAATCGAACTCGAAAGATTTGGCCAACCTGAGCGAAAAAATGAAGCGCTTGACGTTCGCGTTATGGCAGCAATCAACATGTTAAATCATCAAGGGAGAAGGCAACTTATAAAGACACAAACCCTTGACAATCTTCCTGTGGAAATGAAGCTTAGCCTGAGTAAAAATTTCGCACGAGAAATTCAGCAAAGATTTGAACAGAGTAATGAGGCGCTCGTCTCAAGACGAGTAGATCTTTCCTCTTTTTGTCTTGAACCAATTTGGGAGAGACATCCCCTAAACGGAACCCTCGAAATACTCGAAAACCCCAAAGCTTATGAATCGGATATTTTATATTTTCTCCAACTTTTGGAGAGTTGAATTAATTTCAGTGTTTGATTCAGCCAAAAATTCAAAAAATTTAGATAATTCCAATAACTCTGGACACGTCGCAATAAATCTCTAGTACTACAGAAACTTTCGGACCGCAAACTTATATAAACGCATATCACCTTGGTTCAGATCTTCGATCCGCTTGATTGTGCTGTTGCTTACATCTTCAAATGCATACCTACCAACATTTACGTCGCTCTCGATGATCACATTTCTCTGAAGATGCTGCGATAGCCTGTGAACGGAAAGTGGAAAGAACTCTTGAAAGCCAACAAAGTCAAATCTTTTCTCTAAATTTTCGACGGCTTGCTGAACAGCACTTACTCCTTCCGGGGCACGACCATTGCCTATTCCTGAGATAATCTTGACCATAAAGTTGGAGAATTCCCAATGTGAGTGATTCTCAAAAAATCGTTAATATCATTTGATTTTCGAATGCGATCACCAATTGGTCCTTTATCGACATTTCTCAAATGATAATAATGCGATATCGTCCGGGTTAGCGGATGCCTCATGAAGCACATATAGCGCGAACTATCTGGCAAACCGACAACATTGTGTAACCCGAAAATAGAATGCCCGTAAATCATATCATAGTCCTTGGGCGACCCTTCCTTGAGCCGATCAACATCCTGAGACCCGTAAACGAAAAATGTAGAAAGATCCTTGGTATTCCTCAAAGCCGACTTGAGCGTACCTCCAGCAGTCTTGGTAAGATGCAAGAAAATTTTGGGTTCTTTCTCGTAATCGGAGATGAGATTTTCGGTTGTTGCAGATTGATCTATCATTTCGCGCTATCCCCCAACCCATTCTCACCCCGCACCTCATCCAGCCCCGC
>JAGYJZ010000003.1 GCA_018401875.1 Salibacteraceae bacterium | reverse complement strand
AGTTGCTGTTGGCTTTGGTAGAAAAATCGGAATTTCCGATTTTTCTCATGGACGGCTCTTGTTCGAGCTCGCCTTCCTTATAAACATTCAATATATGCTCATTGATGGTCGATTTCCCTTTTTGGAAAAGCTCCGCCATTTGTTCGATGGTCAGCCAAACGGTTTCGTTTTCTAAACGCGTTTGAATGTTGGTTTTGCCATCTTCGGTTTGATAAATAAGGATTTCGGAGGCGTCAATCGGCCCGTGACGAATTGCTTCGGACCGGAAAGAGATGTAGAAGGCATATCACAGATAATCAGGTTAATACCTTCAATGGCGTGCTGCGTTTACTGAAGTGGAAAATGTTGTATTCAAGTAGAAAGACAGCGGAGAATTTAAAAGTTGACCAAAGTAAGAGCACTTTTCTTAACGGATTTTTGCAATGCTTAATCTTAGGGCAATGTCTTGGTAATTTATTAGTAAGCTTGATTTAATCATTACCGATTTCAATGGCTTTATATTGCGGCCTAAATAAAAATCATTACTTATGAAAAAAATCAAACACCTACTTGGACTGATCGCAATTGTTGTGAGCTTCAACAATGCGCACACGCAGTCCCTTATACACTATTGGAATTTTAATGATAATGCTACAATTCCAAATCTATTGTCTCCAAATGTTTCCCTAGTTTCGGGCGCAGCAATTATCCACAATGCAGGCGGAATTAGTGAAATTGATAATTCGGGCGGCACAGGTCAAGATTTTGATGTGAACAACTTTAATGCAAGAAATGGTGATCCTGCTGGTACGCATTTAAGGTTTAATGATCCGATTGGTGGTGAATTGGAATTTGCATTGCCAACCACTGGCTACACAAACATTGTAGTTAGTTTTGCTACAAGACGATCTGGTTCTGGTGCTGGAGTTCAGTATTGGTCATACACTGTTGACGGATCTAACTATACCGTTTTTGATTCTATCTTCCCAAGTTCAGCAGGGCCTGAGTTTAAAACTTTGCACTTTGCTGGAGTTGAGGATGTTCCAGATAACGCAAACTTCAAGCTTCGGGTTGCTTTTGCCGAAGGCACAGGTGGTACAGGAGGCAACAACCGATTTGATAACTTTACTGTTGATGGTGATGCTACCTCAGAGCTTGTTCACTACTGGAATTTTAATGACATCTCAACTTATCAGGACCATATAACGCCCAGTTTTACGCTTGGGGGTGCACAGTTAGATACACTTCAATTTCCTGGAGGTAGTAGTTTGCTTGCGCATGAGAATGGTACAAATTCAGACCTAGATATGAACCTCAACGCACGAAATGGCGATAGCGCAGGAACGCACTTAAGGTTCAATAACCCAGTTTTTGGTGCATTGATCTTTACATTGCCTACTACAGGTAAAGAGAACATCGTTGTTAAGTATGCATCGGTGCGTTCAGGTTCTGGTGCCCACCAGCAGTTTGTTGAATACACTACAGATGGTATCAACTATGTATTGTACGATACTATGTTTCCAGAAGAAGGAACAAACCAGCAGTTGTTTGTGGTTGATTTGAGAGACGAGGTGTCAGTGAATGACAATCCTGATTTCAAGATCAAAATTACCTTCGGTCAAGGGGGCGGTGGGTTAGCAGGGAATAACAGGATCGACAATTTTACCTTGGAGTCGATTGCTCCAGATTTGACTGGCGCTGTTACTGGTGTGAGCGTATCTCCAAAGGAGATTTTATTGGTAGTTGGTGATGATGAAACCATTGTAGCTACTGTGAGTCCTGTTGATGCGATTGATCCTTCTGTTATGTGGTCATCATCTGACGCTACTATTGCTGCTGTTGATTCTACTGGCAATGTTGTGGCTATAGGAGAAGGTACAGCCATGATTTATGCAACTACTAATGATGGAGGTTTTGTTGATTCTGCTTCAGTAATGGTGGTAGAACCATCTGAACTAGAGTTGATCTACTATTGGCACTTTAACACTTTCAATCCCGCAGAAGACGTGACTGAAATTGACTCCGATTATTCACTGTTGTTTAATGTTACCGGTAAGTTTACCTACACCCTCACACCAGATACAGGAGTGATAAATGAAAGGGATATTGATCGCTATTCTTCAGGGTCATTGTTAAACGCTCAGATGGGTGAAGCTTCTGGCAGCGCAGCCAGGGTTAGGAATCCTTCAGTGAATCGCTCATTGGTGTTTGATGTGCCTACGGATGGTATCGCAAATTTGGTTTTTACTCTCACCGTACAGCGTTCGAATAACGGAATGCAGACCAATACTGTTGATTATTCAGTTGACGGAGTAAACTTTATATCTACAGGTTTGATTAACAATGTGCAAGACGTTCTTGATTCTGAGGTTTGGCAAATCCATTCCTATGACTTCACCTCGATAGCTGAGGCCAATGACAATCCTGATTTTAAGATAAGAATCACTTGGACTGACGCAAATGCCTCCAACAACTCTGGGAACAATCGATATGATAACATCACCTTGATGGGAGATGCATCCAATGTTTCAGTTCCAAGGATCGCTGTTGCGAATCCTGTTTCGGTTTATCCAAATCCTAACAGCGGTTTCATAACAGTAGGTACCATCAACAACAGACCTGTGCAGTATGTTAGCATCATTGATGTGCATGGCAGGATAGTTTTGGAGTCAACCGAAACTTCGTTGAACCTTACTGCACTTAACAATGGGGTTTATTTTGTAATGACAATGGTTGATGGAGTTACCTACAAACAAAAGATTGTGGTTAACCAATAGTCTTGGTTTCCTATTTCAGTGGCTTGATTTTATGCTGCTGAAGCAGTTGGTCTTGAATTTCCTTTTTGACGGAGAAGCCTAAAAACTTCTCCGTTTTTTTTTGCTTCAATCAAGCTAATTTCATTTATTGGCCGTCCAATGCATCTTGTTTTGCACTGTTTTGAAAAAAGTTTGCGACAAATCTGAGTTGGGATCATAATCAATACTGGTAGCATAAATATCAAGCACTTTTCTCCAAAATACTTTTTCAGAAGAGCGAATGTCCCTGATTCGAGACAGTAATTCATCAAAATAATTGCCACCACCTGCTTCTTTGAGCAGCTCGTCATTCATGGTGAAGCCCTTTACGATATATTCACGCAGGCGCTGTGTAGCCCAGATTCTAAACTGGGTGCCACGCAAAGATTTCACACGGTATCCAACTGAAATAATGACATCCAGATTGTAGAATTTAACGGGGCGGTCAGAACCACTAATGTGCAAATTTTGCACATTGCTTTTTTCATCCAGTTCTCCCTCTTTGAAAATGTTGCCAATGTGCTTGGTAATCACACTTCTGTCTCGCTGAAAAAGCTCGCCAATTTGCTCTTGTGTTAACCAAACGGTTTCATTCTCCAAACGCGTTTGAATGTTGGTTTTGCCATCTTCGGTTTGATAAATAAGGATTTCGGAGGCCATTGAATTACAGGTTTAGTTCATTTGATACTATTGCTAATCCGAAATTTTGTTTAGCGTAGCCATCAAATTAAAGACATATGCATGAGTTTAGCAATTGTTACTTTCAGCTGTTCGGAGGCGCACTTAAGAATTTCTGGCTTATTCAGTTTCTAACTCCCAAGGCCACGGATGCGGGCACCTTCTGCGTATGGTATTCATCACCAACAGCACTTCATAGCGACACTCATTGAGCTGGTGAATCAATTGATTAAGGAGTATTGCAGTGTTTTGCAATTTTATTGTGAGTTGATTGTAGCGTTCATTTTCAGAATTAAAATCTCTTTCATTGGCCCGCAGCGCATGCAAAGCAGCTCTGTAACTATCCCATGACAGGAGGCAATAGACGTGCGGTTCTCCTTGGTTTTGTGCGGCAGCGGATCGAAAACATCGATTATATTGATCATGTGCTATGCGGTTTCTCTCCTCAAGGATGAGCATATCTTCTTCAATCTTTTGAAGTCTCAATGAAGCGTCATTGACTAAAACTCTGCATTCTCGTTGATTAATTAGCTGATCAATTTTTTGCGTTTCGAGGCTTAGCTGTTTCTGGTGCAACGCCTTGTACTTTTCAGTTAAGTCTTCGCATTTAGCTGATCAAGATCAGCGCCTTTAGTCTTAAGTAAGGTTTGGTACTCGGGGTCAAAAATGTTCATGATTGTGTGTGTTAAGAATTAAAAAACATACATATAGCCGATGCTAAAAGCAAGCGTTTGTCGGAGTTCGCTCACCAAAAAGTTTTCAGGTTTTACAGAGTATTCTTCATTTAAATCAAAGGCTTTACTCAAGCGAGAAGCGTATCCCATTGCGCCCAACACATCGAAAGAAACTTTGTGTCTTCGGCCATATGACAGACCCGCGCATTCAAACGATCCTTCGTGTTATGCATCTTCCTAAAAGAAGACTTTCCAGACGTGGGAGATCTTTTTGTGTTATGATTGGCAATTAGTCGAATGAAACATTGTTCAGACTGTCAAGCTTCACTTGCATTTCTTTTACTTTCAACTCGTATTCCAAAGCCTTCAAGTATGTTTCTTCTTCCGATGCAGGCGTCTTCTTTTCAAATGCCGGTGTCCATTTTTCAGACATAGAATCGATAAAACCGTTTGTCTTTTCGGGATCAAGTTCTTTAGCATTGCCTTCAAACTGTAACAGTGCTCCTGTCTTGGCGTCCAAAGTTGTTTTAATATCATTATTTATTAAGCCAACGCGATTGGGTAAAAACGCTATGTCACCAAGTTGTGGTATGCAATGTTGTTTTCGATAGTATACTTTGGTTTTACCCCCACTCACACTGCTAATGGATACTTCGACCGTGGCCGGAATGGCATAATAAATACCCTTGTTTTTTGGGTAATTGACATGTCCAACTGTTTTGGCTGTATAGTGGTTATCAGTCGGACTAAAAGAAGTTATACCATTAACGGCCAATTCAAAATATTCTCCAACCTCTAGCTTGTTGACAGCAGTCGGGATACCATCTACGAGTTTAAAAACAGGAACATTTCCGGCAGTTGGTTTCACTCTCATGGTATACGTGTTTGATTTGGTAGTCTTAGTTCCCGAAATCAGACTTGTAAGGTGTTCTATTTCTTTCTTAATATGATTAATAGAAGCGGTGATTTCAATGTCCTTCAAATCGCTGTGTTTCAAAGACAACAACTCATACTTTGATTCTTGTAGCTCATTTATTTGTGCTATTACGGCCTCCGCAGGTGAGGTTGGAGCTTCAAAAGCCATTTTCTCGGTCTGCTTAATATCATTAAATGCTAGAATCCAGGGGCTAATACCTTCGGCCGCTGACATGATGTACGATGGTGCGTTATTCTCACTTACAACCTGACTCTCCGTAAGCAAACCTTCTACGGTTTCTTTGAATGAATACTTTTTACTAATAAATGGATTATTGTAACCCTTAAGCCTAATAAAGAAGCGTTTATCTTTGTCGGGAATGACTATTTCAGACACATCAATAGCCTTTACTTTGTGCACGATGCTTTTTTCATCGATTACTTCAAATGGATATGTCAATTTTTTAATTAGATCTGGGATTCCCTTCACATCTTTAAAATAAGGACTTACATCCTTACTAACCGTTTCAACTGTTACGACCAGCTCAAATTCATTTTTAGGCAGCGCATAAAACAATCCTCTGTGCTTGGGATTAATCTTTACATTTTCGGATATATGCGTAACCGTCATCGTGGCGCAACCAGCCATCAAAACGGAAATTAATACGAGTGTAATGGTTCTGTAATGCATAATGTTAGCGTTAGTTTGTTGGTTTAGATTTCCACAAAGTTGAATCAGAACCTTCGACCACTCAATAGCGGTTTTCCGCTAGATGTTTCATTGCACCGGCACCCCTTCTTTTTTTCATCTTTCCAAACCTTCCTACTTTTGCTTATCCATGACCAAAGAAACGGCCGAGCCCATCATAAAAGTTAAACTGAAGGTTGAGACAAAAACAGTGGTTGAGCCAAAGTCTCAAGTGGTGGTGCATTGCAAAGGTTTTAGGAGCGAGTGACAAGGGGCGAGTTGCGAGGGGCGAGTTGGTGGCTGAGCGGAGTCGAAGCCACCATTACGATGAGCTTTTGGGAACTTGGCTTCGACTCCGCTCAGCCTGCGAAGAACATTCGACTCCGCTTAGTCTCCGAGAACGGCTAGTCCTTATTCAACTCAGCAACATCCATCTTCAGCTCTTTGTATTTAAAATGGTTAAACACTTCATCTGAATTATCCACGCTGCCGGCTGCATTCTTGGCTACGGTGATGTATTCCAATTCTCGTGCACTTGGCGCTGCCATGAGCTTATTCAATGCTTCAATTTTAGCGAAATCGGTTTTGTCTATCGGTTCTAACCATTGATTAAACTGCTCAGGACTCAATACAATGGGCATGGTGTGTGGTGTGGCGCCTCCATTGTTGATTTGATGCATCGGTTCGTCTGCCACTTTGGTAAGAATGGCGCACGTGAGGTACTCTATCCCATCAACGGTAGCCACATCCCATAAACCGGCAACCGGCATGCAATCGTAATCTTTGGGTGCAACAAAGAAAGGATAGGTGTTATCGTCCTGTTCATGAAAGACGAAGAAACCATCCAGCACAATCACGCAACGCCTGTCGTGGGCAGAGTCGCGCCACGTGGGTTTTTCATCATCAAACATGGTTTCGCTGGCTGCATTCCACGTTTTACGGCCGATATCCAAGGCCTTCTTTTGCCGATCCACAGCTTTCAACGGATCGCCATGCGGTTTGTCGCTGCGCCAATTGGGAATGAAACCCCATGTAAATTGCGCCAAGCGCTGTCCGCCTGCTCCGCGCACCAAGCAAGGCAAAAGGGCGTTTTCTTTTCCTGGGCTGAAGTAGCGCTGCATGGCTTCCTCTTTTGGTTGTTGAAGGTGCCGGCCTGGCTTCCCCTCACGCCAAAGGGCATATTGCTCGTGCAAGTCGCGCATTGAATCTGAATTCGATGCGTTTTTTATGAGGTATCTAAACGCTTTATTGGTGTCGAAGGCTACATGAGTACACATGGGCCAAAGGTGAGGGTTTTGGGGGAATTATGATGATTGATAATTCGTGGTTTAGAGGTTTAGGGGTTCGTGGTTCACCCTGGGGCTAGCGTCAGCCTGCCTACCGGACAGGCAGCCTGACGCTACCTGTTCTATGAAACAACGCTTTATCAATTCAACAAATCATGAACCTTCTCATTCATAGTCAAATAGATTCAATCATCAATTATGAATTATCAATTATGAATCATAAATCACCCTTCACGCTCAACGTTTCCTTTGGCTTTACGGCCAGCACGAAGTAACCTGCAATGCCCGCAATGAGTGACGCGGCCAGAATTCCGACCTTCGCTTGAAGGATGTAGTCTTTGTCCGTAAACGCGAGTTCAGCGATGAACAATGACATTGTAAAACCGACTCCTGCCAGCAAACCCGCTCCCACAATGTGTCGCATGTTCAATCCCACAGGAAGATCGGCAATCTTAAATTTTTGCAGCAGGTAAACCGTGCCCACCACGCCTGCAAATTTGCCAAAGATTAATCCCGCTGCCACGCCAAGCACAACCGTATTCGTAACCAGATCTGATAGATCGGCAGAAATGGTAATCCCCGCATTGGCGAGGGCAAACACAGGCATCACAATGAACGCCACAAACGGGTGCAGTCCATGCTCTAGGCGTTGAAGCGGTGTGATGGCGCGTTTGGATGCAAGTCTGAATTTTTCTAAGATCAACAATTGCTCATCGGTCACCGTTGGCTGGTTATTGGGTAAGGCCAGTTTAAAATCATCCAACAATTTATACGCCCGATCGATGAATACTTTTTCTTTCAATTTCACGGAAACTGGTATCGTAAATGCTGCTAAAACAGCGGCAATAGTGGCGTGCACTCCAGACATCAAAAAAGCCAACCACAACCCTCCAATTCCCACCACACCATAAAACAGCGTGTTCCTCACTCCGATGAGGTTTGCCGTAACCAACACTGCCATAAATCCTGCTCCTGTGGCTAAACTCACCATGGAAATGTCTGAGGTATAGAAAAACGCAATTACCAGAACTGCTCCAACGTCATCCGTAATGGCCAATGCCGTGAGAAAGATTTTCAAGCTGATCGGAACCTTATTTCCCAACATGTAAAGAATGCCCAAGGCAAACGCAATATCCGTGGCCATCGGGATTCCCCAGCCGTCTTGCAACGGTTGATCTGGATTGAATGCGTAGTAGATGAGCGCGGGCACGAGCATTCCTCCGATGCCTGCCGCCAACGGCAGAATGGCATTTTTTGGTTTAGAGAGCTCTCCAGCAACGATTTCGCGCTTCAGCTCTAAACCCACCACGAAAAAGAACACCGCCATCAATCCATCATTGATCCAATGGTGGAGCGATTTTCTGACGCCAAAATCGTCAATCCCAAAATAGAATTCGTGTTCCC
This sequence comes from Salibacteraceae bacterium, assembly GCA_018401875.1. Taxonomy (GTDB): domain Bacteria; phylum Bacteroidota; class Bacteroidia; order Flavobacteriales_G; family Salibacteraceae; genus SHAN690. Next base: position 237,355 of record JAGYJZ010000003.1, on the reverse strand, counting down.
ATAAATGGTGATACGCCTCTGCCCATGGTGAGTTTGACACTACCATTGCCACCAATGCCGAGGTAAACAAAACGATTCCACTGGTTGTGGAGTTATTAATAAATCTTCCCACAGGATTTAACACCCATGTATCTACCGGTTCAATTCTCATCGCAATATCTTCCTTCAATTTAAAGAAGCGGCAAGGTATAATTTCTCGTGCGCTTCGTGTTACAGTTTTCTGGTAAGAATTATATCCTTCAAAAGAATTGTAGGAACTTAGATTAATTGTGAAAACTGTAATTCGACAACGGTGAAAATATAGTTTAAGCATGTTCTGAGCTACTAGCAAACTTCTCAACCACCGAAGCTCTTCGATCACTGGAGCCTTGGCGTAGGTGGTCCTAACTCTTCCCTAAACCAATAACTGATATCCGACAACTAAAAGCTATTATCTAATAATGTAGCTTGCGGCCGCAATGCGAAAAGAAGACCAAGATCGATTGAAAGAGCAGTTGGATGAAGCTTATGCTCGCTTTGCCAAGCCCGATTTTATTCCGAATGATCCTATCCTCATTCCACACCGCTACTCGAAAAAAGAAGACATTGAAATTGCGGGATTTTTAGCAGCAACCATCGCTTGGGGTCAGCGAAAAACCATCATCAACAACGCGCACCGAATGATGGAATTGATGGATCACGCTCCGCACGATTTCATCATCAATCATCAACCGGAAGATCGCTTGCGGTTGAAAGGATTTGTGCACCGTACGTTCAACGAAGTAGATGCCATGTATTTCATGGAAGCATTGCAGCATTTATACGTCAACAAACATGGACTTGAAGGTGCGTTCGTGCTCAAAAAAGGCATAGACAGCAAGACACGCATATCCAATTTTCACGAGCAGTTCTTCAGTATCGAGCATATGCCTCGTACGAAGAAGCACGTAAGCAATCCCGCCAAAGGATCGTCAGCCAAGCGACTGAACATGTTTTTGAGATGGATGGTGCGCCCCAATGCAGAAGGCATCGACTTTGGTATTTGGAAATACATGAAACCCGCTGAATTGATGGTGCCGCTGGATGTGCACACCTCAACGGTGGGCAGGCAATTGGAACTGCTGAACCGCAAGCAAGACGACTGGAAAGCGGTGGAAGAGCTCACCTCTGCCCTGCGCCTTTTCGATGCAGACGATCCAGTGAAGTATGACTTTGCGTTGTTTGGGTTGGGGGTATCACGCGAAGGGTGATGGGGATTTATGGTTTATTATTCGTGGTTCAAGGTTCGTGGTTCGTGGTTAATTGGTTCACCAATGATCAATTATAAATCGCGGAACGCGCAAACCGCGAATTGAGTCCGCCACAGACGGACGAAAGAACCGTGAACATCCCTCTTTACCTTGTTCCTGGTCCCTCGCAACTTGCCCCAAACTAAACAATCGCCCTTTTCAAGCGATCATTAATCGCTCTGCCGAGTCCAAAATCGGGCATGCGCTGCACGATGATCTGGTGGATGGAAGCATCGTCATCCCAATGCCTCAGCGCACTGTAAAATGCTTGCGCAGCCTCGGAATGATTGTCTGACTGACTCAATCGGATAAGATTTTTCTCTGGAACACCTTTCGCTTCTAAATTAAAGAGAATGCAAGCGCTTTGAGTATTCAATTTAGCTTCGAACTCACCTTGCGAATCAACCGCAATGACGCGCTTAGCGGGAGAATAATGTTTTAACAACATGCCGGGTGCATCGGGTTTTGAGGAAGATGTGCGCACAAGCACCTCGCCCACAACTGCCTCGATCGCCTCGATTGAAATACCGCCCAAGCGATACACCGTTACTTTTCCTTGTTCCACGCCAACAATGGTCGATTCGATGCCTACCACACACGGCCCACCATCTAAGATCATGCTGATCTTGCCATCAAAATGCTTTTTCACATGCTCAGCACGCGTAGGACTCACGTATCCAAATGGATTGGCACTTGGCGCTGCCACAGGAAATGCGCAATGCGCAAGCAATTGAAGTGTCAGTGGATGATTCGGAACCCGCACTGCTACGCGCGGCAATCCAGCCGTCACGACATCTGAAATCATCGCTGACTTTTCGATGAGTAAGGTCAACGGTCCGGGCCAAAACGCCTGCGCCAATTTTTCCAATTGTTCAGGAATGTGCATTCCCCATTCTTCAAGGCGCTTGACGCTGTTGGTGTGAATAATCAATGGATCGTAAAACGGCCTGTTCTTAACCGCAAAGATGGATTTCACCGCTTCTGCATCGAAGGCGTTGGCGCCCATTCCATACACCGTTTCAGTAGGAATTGCCACCAATTCACCGCTCGTTAAAAACGAACTAGCAGATTTTATATCACTATTTATCAAGGTCATAACACCTGAGTATTAAACTGTTTATTCCATCGGTATAAACCTAGAACACTCAGAGCCGCATAGACGACCATCAGGATGCTGTAAATCTGTAATCCGCGGGAATGATACAACCACACCGAAGTAGCGTTGATGACAATCCAATACACCCAAGCACTCAGTACTTTGTGTGCCTCGAGGTAACTGGCAAGAAAACTAAATGCGGTGGTCGATGCATCCACATACGGGCTTTCAGCATCGGTGTATGTTTTGAAATATATCCCCAATACTGCGGCAAGCACTGCACTGCCTCCAAAAGCGATCAGTGATTTGCGCCAATGCCATTTCACCACGGGCAATATTCCATCTTTTTTAGCGCTCCACACCCACCAACCATAAACGCCAATGGCAGCGTAGAATGAATACAAGATGGACTCAGAATAAAGCTTGGCTTCTATGAAAAGGTAAATGCTGAGGAGTGATGATAATATGCCGAAGAGCCAGCACCAGATATTCTCACGCATCAGCAAAATGAGGAATATCAGGCTGAATACAACCGAAATGATCTCTATGACAAGGTTAAAACTCACACGTTTTATTATTGGTGGGCAAAGATGCTGTTTGCGCTTTAAATACATCACCTTTGAAAATTGAAAATTCGGTGCATACCGTTTCAAACAATATGGCGTTATTTTGATCGCATGAAAAATTACGTGTCGCCATCAGAACTAAAGTCGTTTAACCTAATTGCAATCCTTGTTTGCTTCGCCCTATTTTCGCAAGCCCAACAGCAGAGCATCCGCGCCAGTGTCTATTTCGAGACAAACGAGCGTTTGAAATTTGATGCTGCTGAACTCGACAATGCTTGTAAAAAGCTTCCAGATAATTCCACTGCAACGGTCATCGGTTATGCCGATTATGTGGGCGATGACGCTTACAATCAAGCACTTTCAGAAGACCGCGCCCGCAATGTGTCAGAATACCTTAAAAAGAAATGCAACGGAACGATCAAGATCACCACTGTCATAGGAAAGGGCGAACAACCGCAAGGCAAGGCCACCGATGGCGATGCAAACGCGCGAAGAGTAGATGTGGTGTTTGAATTCGCTGCCAAAGCGATGCCTCAAGCACCTAAACAGCAACCTGAGGTAAAAACCACAGAACCATTGATGGAATCGCCTTCTGAGGAAGCGTTTGAGATCGATACTGTCGTGCGAGAAAACATCGTGTTGAAAGGGCTGTCGTTTATTGGCGGTCGGCACTTCCCAACCCGCGAATCGATGCCTGAACTCTATAAATTGGTGGAGACGATGAAGAAATATCCGACACTCAGAATCGAGATTCAAGGCCACATTTGTTGTGATTACTCGCAGCCTGACGGCATGGACAATGACACGGGTGAACCCTTTCTATCGAAAAACAGAGCTGAGTTTGTCTATGAATTCCTTAAAGGAAGTGGCATCAGTGAATCACGAATGACTTACATCGGATTGGGCAGCACGCAGCCTAAAGTCTTTCCAGAAAGAACGGAAGAAGACCAACAAACCAACCGCAGGGTGGAGATCAAGATTGTTGACCTATAGATGGTTCATTTTAGGCGCGTTGAATCTGGGCAAAACATCATGCGTCCATCAATACTTGCCCACCCCTTTTAGGTTGTTACTTTTGCGCGGACTTTAACATTAAGCACATTCAAACAATGAAGAAAATCGCAGTAATTGGAGCAGGAACGATGGGCAACGGAATAGCGCATGTGTTTGCTCAAAGCGGATACGATGTAAACCTCATCGACCTTTCGCAGGACAACCTCGATAGAACGATCAATACGATCACCAAAAACCTCGACCGTCAAGTAAGTAAAGAAAAAATAACAGAAAAAGAAAAGGCAGAAACACTGTCTCGAATCACAGGTGTCACTGAAATGGCGAAGGGCGTCAGCGATAGAGATTTGGTGGTAGAAGCGGCTACAGAAAACGTTGACTTGAAATTGAAAATCTTCAAGCAATTGGATGAATCAACCCCAAAATCATGCATCCTCGCTACCAACACATCGTCCATTTCCATCACGAAAATTGCGGCTGCCACTCAGCGACCTGAACAAGTGATTGGCATGCACTTCATGAATCCAGTGCCAGTGATGAAATTGGTGGAGATCATTCGCGGTTACGCCACGTCTGACGAAGTCACAAAACTGATCATGGATACGAGCAAAAACTTGAAGAAAGTTCCCGTTGAAGTGAATGATTATCCTGGATTTGTGGCCAATAGAATCCTTATGCCAATGATCAATGAGGCGATCATCACGCTGCATGAAGGTGTGGCCGGAGTGGAAGAAATAGACACGGTGATGAAACTCGGAATGGCACACCCAATGGGTCCACTTCAATTGGCTGATTTTATTGGCCTTGATGTGTGCTTGTCTATCATGAACGTGCTGTATGATGGCTTCGGAAATGGCAAATATGCTCCATGTCCGCTGCTTGTAAACATGGTAATGGCCGGAAAACTGGGTGTGAAGTCAGGCGAAGGTTTCTACAGCTGGACGCACGGCACCAAAGAGCTGGTGGTGGCTAGTAACTTTGCCAAGTAGTTTGGGGTTCGTAATTCGTAATTCGTAGTTCGTAGTTCGTGGTTCGTGGTTCAAGATTAGTTAGAAAAGAAAAGCAATGGCTTCAATAAGGAAATTTGAGGATTTGGAAATTTGGCAAGCGGCTCGAGAGCAATCTCAAGAATGCTACAGACTTTCTCAGATTTCCAAGGCTGAAGGCGATTACGACCTACAAAACGCATTGCCTAAAACCAGCGGATCAGTTATGGATAATATAGCCGAAGGCTTTAGCAGAGGAGGAAACAAAGAGTTTGTTCAGTTTCTTTCTATTGCAGCTGCATCTTGTGCAGAAGTCAAATCTCAGCTATATCGATTTTCAGACCGACCCTACAGTGCCGATGAAACCACATTAGTCATTGAAAAATGTGAAACGCTCAAAAACAGAATAAACGCATTCATTCATTATTTGAAAAACTCAGAAAAGAAAGGTTACAAATTCATGGAAGACCAAACTAATTATGGAACCAACCATGAACCATCAACCATGAACCATGAACCATGAACCACAAACCATGAACCTAATTAAATAATAAACAATTCAAAATATGCCCAAAGGAATTTACCAAATCCCCTACCCCGACAACGAACCTGTAATGAGCTTTGCTCCGGGTTCAGAAGAGCTAAAATCACTTCTCGCAACGTACAAAAGCATGTACAATCAAGCGCCCATTGACGTGCCGATGTACATCGGTGGCGAGGAAGTGCGCACCAACAATAAAATGCCGATGTCGCCACCGCACGAACACGCAAAAGTGATCGGACATTTCAATTATGGTGATGCTTCGCACGTGCAAGCTGCTATTGATGCCGCACTCAAAGCAAAGAAAGATTGGTCTGACTTGCCATGGGAACACCGCGCCAGCATCTTCATGAAGGCTGCCGATCTATTGGCCGGCCCTTTTCGCGACAGGATGAATGCAGCCACCATGTTGGCGCAATCAAAGAATGTGATGCAAGCAGAAATCGATGCAGCGTGCGAAATGATTGACTTTTTTAAATTCAACGTGCACTACATGCAAGAGATTTACACCAACCAGCCCGATTCTCAGCCTGGATTGTGGAACCGCATGGAATACCGTCCATTGGAAGGGTTTGTGTTTGCTATTTCACCGTTTAACTTCACTTCTATTGCGGCTAATCTTCCTGCATCTGCAGCGATGATGGGAAACACCGTAGTTTGGAAGCCCGCTGAAAGCCAAATGTATTCGGCACAAGTGATCATGGAGTTGTTTAAAGAAGCAGGATTGCCTGACGGGGTGATCAACATGATTTCTGTGGAAGGTCCTGTTGCCGGTGACGTGGTGTTCAAGCACAAAGATTTCGCTGGATTGCATTTTACAGGTTCAACAGGCGTATTTCAGCATTTGTGGAAGGAAATAGGAAACAACATCACCAAATACCGCTCATATCCGCGCATCGTAGGTGAAACCGGTGGGAAAGACTTCATCATGGTTCATCCTAGCGCCCGTCCGAAGCAAGTGAGCACAGCCATTTCGCGTGGCGCATTTGAGTTCCAAGGGCAAAAGTGTTCTGCCGCCTCTCGTGCCTACATTCCAGCGAGCATGTGGCAAGAAGTAAAGGAAAACGTGATCAACGATGTGAAGTCATTTAAAATGGGTTCACCCGATGATCCGAGCAACTTCATCAATGCCGTGATTGATAAGCGCGCTTTCGAGAAAATCTCAGGGTACATCGATTACATCAAAGCGCAAAAAGATGCCGAAATCATCGTTGGTGGAAACTACGATGGCAGCAAGGGCTACTTTATCGAACCAACTGTGGTGGTGACGAGTAATCCGCACTTCCGCACGATGGAAGAGGAGATTTTTGGCCCGGTGATGACGATTTATGTTTACGAAGACGACATGTTTTTAGAGACGATGCAGATTCTCAATGAAACATCGCCATACGCACTCACGGGAAGTATTTTCTCGCAAAACCGATATGCGATTGACTTGGCGTGCAAAACGCTTCAAGATTGCGCGGGTAACTTTTACATCAACGATAAGCCAACGGGTGCTGTAGTGAATCAGCAGCCATTCGGTGGTGCGCGCGGTTCTGGAACGAACGACAAAGCAGGATCGCAATGGAACCTCATTCGTTGGGTAAGTCCACGCACGATCAAGGAAACGTTCGTCACTCCTACCGATTACCGCTATCCGTTCTTAGGATAGAATTACCGACAATTCATTTTGAAATCCGCCTGATCATTGATGAAGCGGATTTTTTTTGTTCTAGATGCCCAGCACTTCTTTTAGCAGTTGATAACCTGATTTACTTACTTGCAACTTATCGCCAGTGCTAAGAATGGCCAAGTGACTTGTTTTCTCGTAAGGTTCAATGCGCGTGATGTAGTTTACATTCACCATGGTTGAGCGGTGTACGCGCAGGAAAAGCTCAGACGGCAGTGCGTTTTCGTAGTATTTTAAGGTGACCTTCTTCATGAATACACCCTCTGAGCAATAGATTTTCACATAGTCGTCATCGGCCTCGATGAAGCGAATGTCCTTCAGGGCGATGATTCGTATTTGGCCGTTGTCTCTCAGCACTATTCTGCTTGAAGAGTGGGAGGATGTAAGTTGTTGCACATCGTTTTGCTTCATTCGCGGCCTGCTGCGCAAACGCTCCATTGCTAGGTCAAAGCGTTCTTGGCTGTACGGCTTGAGCAAATAATCCACTGCGTTGTTTTCGAATGCTTTAAGGGCATACTCCTCAAATGCCGTGGTAAAAATGATGGCCGGCAGTTCGTCTGCATCGATCAGCTCGAGCATCTCAAGTCCTGTGATTTTGGGCATTTGAACATCGAGGAAGATTAAATCAGGCTTCAGTTCTGCGATCATTTTCAGGGCGCGGAATCCATCGTTGCACTCGCCTACTACCTCAATATCGCGATAGTGTTGCAAGTATTCTTTAGTCACTGAAATAGACAGTGGTTCATCGTCTATGATGATCGCTTTTATCATGATTGCTGAGGTACTTTAAGGGTTGCAACAAAGGTGTTTTCTGAGTTGTGAGTTGTAAGCAAGTCGTCTCTGCCATAGATCAAATAAAGCCTGCGCATGATGGCTTTAAGGCCGAAGCGTGTGCCTTGCTGAGTGGAAACGTCTGCATCAATGGGGTTGCTGATGGATATTTCCAAGAATCCGCCCGAATATTTTGCATGCACATCAATCAACACATCCTCAGTGGTGCCATAAAGCCCGAACTTAATGGCGTTCTCCATCAACGGCTGCAGGAGCAATGGTGGCAACTTCAACGGCAAGGCTGAATCGTCAATGGTTAAATTGACCATCAATCGATGTCCGAACCGCACCTTCTCAATTTCGAGGTAAAGTTGCACATGCTCGAGTTCCTTTGCAAAGTCGATCAGCGCATGGTCAGTATTGATGGTGCCACGAAGAAATGCACTGAGCTGCTGCACCATCTTTCTGGCTTCTTTGGGTTCGGCAACAATAAGTGCGTTGATAGAATTCAAACTGTTGAACAAGAAGTGTGGTTGAAGTTGATGGCGCAATTTCAAAAGCTCAGCCTCTTTGGCGAGGCGCTCGGCTTCGTCCTTTCTATCATTCCAAGCGGTTTGTTCTTTGATTTGACTCCACTGCATTCCCAACCCCAAAGCAGCAGCATTTGCCAAAAAGGCAAACCCACCATGAAAAAAAGCGCTTGTTCCGAAAAAGCTTCAAGCCCAGAAGAATCGAAAAACGTGGACATGACGATGCGATCAAGTACAACCACAATAGCACTGGCAACACTCGCGGCAGAAATCAAATAGATAGCCCTGTCTGTGCTTGGAGAAAAGTAACGTATAGAGTTTAAACTGATGAATATTGATAACGCAATAAGCAGGTTCAATGCTGCACTTTCAATCACTGCCTGCTGCATCGTCATTTCAAACACAGCTTCGAGCATGAAGGTGTAAAACACCGTCCATCCTGCTCCTCCAAGAACTACGGGAAGCCACGACACCCTATATTCAAATCCTGGTTTTGTCACTAGGCCAAGATAGATTTCTCTTTTGAAATGCGTGCTTCTAAATTCTCGGCTAAGGAAGAAACTGACTGCTGATATAGATCTGCCCGATCGGTGACCTCAGTACGCGAATAGACTTGTGAGCCATGCGTGCTATTGTCAAATAGATATAAATCTACCACGGCTAAATATTCCCACTTGAGTTTCGCCCCGTTGTACTGATGGATGTATTGTGTTTCTTCAGCGCCCAACGCATCGGCAATAATTTTAGCATTTGCCAATGACGAAGCTTCAATCATTCGCCATTGTTCGTCAAACTGAGCGGTGTGATGGTCGCTGGATTTAATCTCAAAAACCAATTTTGCGATGTACCAGTTGTTACTCGATTTCATAGGTGTGGAGGTTTAGGCCAAGGAATTGATTTCGATGCCACCGAGGGCCACTGTTCCGTTGATGATTAATGTTTTTGATTCTTCGTCTGGCGATGGCGAATATGCCCTGCGCTTGTCATCTACGCCACCTAAAATGTTTGCCGTATTCAGCACAATGTTCCAATGGCGAGGAACCACCAACTTCACGCCTCCCATCACCACCGTCAATTCAATGCTGACAGATTTATCGAAATCGGTTCTATCGAAATAAACTTCTGCCCCCGCCATGATGCATGTGATTTCACCACCCTTAAAGTTTTTCGAGATCACGTCTTTCTTAATGCCTCCCATCACCACAATGGTGTCGATTAACTCATTGCTGTCAATGTGTTCGTTGGAGTAACCTACGGTTGGCTCAGTAGCCGAACCTTTCTGCCGCCATTTCTTTTTTTTTCCTCGTGGCTTGAATAGTATGAACAAGCCAAAAAGAATGAGCACCACTGGCCAGAAGTAAAGCTCTACTTCAGGAGGAAAATCAACATACCTTCTTGACAAGAAGAATGCACCGATGCCCATCAAAATGTATCCACCAATATTCCTGAACTGGTGTACGATGAGATTCACAGCTCCTATCGCAATAAGTATCATTGGCCAGGTAAACACCCAATCTGGTAGCATTACCAAGTCCATCCTTCTGAGCAACCACCACGCACCTACAAGCACGATGACCAATCCAAATGTGACCCGCTTCCTTCTTCGAAGCTTCATCGATTCTTGTGGGCTTGTATCGCACCAGTTACCGCGATTGTCATGCTTGCCTTCCGTTGATTTCATGTAGAGGAGTAATGTTTCCATGTCTAAAGTTTTGTCAAATGTAGAGGAGTAAACGTGTGCGCCACACTGTTAATCGTTGAGCAGTCAGTTGCTTGTCGGTGAATGGACATATTTGGTCGGTAAGTGAAGTTTAATCTGAACCGTTCAATCTAACCAATTGCCATTTGTAACTTTTAATGACTGGCATCGTCACAGAAATTATAGTTTAGTTTCCAATATTACACACCAACCTATGGCTACTTTAAAAATAGAAGGCTTAAGCAAGACCTATCCGAATGGCGTAAAAGCGCTGGATAACGTATCAATTGAAATCGGTAATGGCATGTTTGGTCTTCTCGGACCAAACGGTGCAGGAAAATCATCGCTCATGCGCACGCTTGCCACACTGCAGGAAGCTGACGAAGGAAGTGCTTTTCTCAATGACATTGATATTCTAAATAATCCTGAAGAACTCAGAAAAACACTGGGTTACCTTCCCCAAGAGTTTGGTGTGTATCCAAGAATTACTGCTAAACAGTTGCTCGATCACATAGCCATTTTGAAAGGCATTTCCAACAAAAGCGAGCGTAAAGAGTTGGTTGATTTCCTTTTACAAAAGGTAAACCTCTTCAACGAGCGCAATAAAAGTGTGAAAGGCTTCAGCGGTGGAATGAAGCAACGAGTGGGCATTGCTCAGGCGCTGATAGGTAATCCACAGCTGATCATCGTAGATGAACCCACTGCAGGATTGGATCCAGGCGAGCGCAACAGGTTCCACAACTTATTGGCCGATGTAGGCAATGAAGTGATTGTAATTCTTTCGACTCACATTGTAGATGATGTACGCGAATTGTGCACCAACATGGCGATTATGAGTGGCGGAAAAATCGTTTATCACGGTCACCCACAATCGGCATTAGATCAGCTGAAAGGAAAGGTTTGGCAGTGCAGCATAGATCGAGATCAAATGCAGGAATACAAAGCAAACTACACGGTAATCTCTGATAAAATGGTGACTGGAAAGCCACAGCTTCATGTGTTGAGTGATGAGAAACCTTCAGCCGCGTTTAACGAAGTTGCTCCTAACCTCGAAGATGTGTTCTTTACTAAGACTCAGATTCAGCAAACCGCCTAATTCATCAGCCATGTTTAAAGAGATTTTCTTTCTTGAGGTAAAGGGTGCGCTGCGTCAACCCATGATCTACATCTTCATGTTTATCATGGCATTGATGGTGTTTGGAGCTGTTTCGAGCGATAATGTGATCATTGGTGGCACCGTAGGAAATGTTCACAAAAACGCACCCCACATCGTTGCCACATACACGTTAATTTTAACGTTGCTCAGTTTACTCATCGCGGCAGCCTTCTTCAATAACGCTGCCCTGCGAGACCATACCAATCAATTCAACGAAATACTGTTTTCAACCCCATTGCGGAAGTTTGATTATTTCTTCGGCAGGTTCTTCGGAGCTTGGGTGCTGTCAACCATTCCATTGCTCGGAATTTATATTGGATTCGTTCTTGCTACCACAATAGCTCCAGCAGCAGGATGGCTTGATCCTGAGCGGCTTGGCCCCATTTACTTCAATGCATTTGTAAGCTCCTATTTGATCTTTGTCTTACCCAACATGTTTGTGGCTGGAGCCATCATTTTCGCCTTGGCCAATAAATGGAAAAATACCATTGTATCCTTCATGGGTGCCCTCGGCTTGATCATCATTTATTCCATTTCTGGGACACTGCTTTCTGACATCGATAACCAAACCATAGGATCGCTGCTCGACACGTTTGGCATCCGCACCTATTTTATAGATACAAAGTATTTTACACCTATTGAAAAAAATACCGTTATCCCAAGTCTAAGCGGATTGGTGCTGTGGAACCGGCTTACATGGATAATGATTGGTGGGGCAACAATATCGCTTTCGTATTGGTCTTTTTCTTTCAAGAGCAAAAACGAGAAAGTAAAGAAGCTGAAGCAAAATGAGCACGATGAAAAAAGTGTGGTAAAAACAGATTTGATGCCCCGAGTAACGCAGTCTATCGACAGGCACTCGTTTTGGAACCAATTCAATAGCTTCTTCAAAACGAGCTTTTTAAGTGTCGTAAAGAACCCTACCTTCAAGATATTATTCCTTTTCAGTTTGGTGCTGTATATCGTTACACTCGCCAGCGGATTTGAATACTATGGCCTAAAATCGTTTCCGGTGACGTATAAAATGGTGGATAGCATCAATGATGCTGCAGGGCTGTTTGTCATCATAATATTGGTGTTTTTTAGCGGTGAAATTATATGGAGAGATCGCCTGCACCATATCAACGAGGTAATTGACGCCACTCCTCACCTGTCCATTTCTTCCCTCCTGGGAAAGGTGCTCGCCTTGGTTTCGGTGGTCAGTATTTTGCATTTTCTATTGATCATGCTCGGGATTGGTTATCAAGCGGTGAATGGATACACACACTTTGAGTTCGATGTATACATCTTTAGCTTTCTTTTAGACAACTTACCCACATACATCGCATGGAGCGCGGTATTGGTGTTTTTTCAAGTGGTGATCAATCAGCGGTATATTGCTTATTTCGTTTCGATCCTGTTCATCTTTATGATTGATATTCTATGGGCGATATTCGATGTACAATCCAACATGGTGAGCATCGGAAGCACACCATTGCAGATGTATTCAGACATGAATGGCTTTGGCGATGCAGTGATGGGTTCCATTTGGTTCAACGCTTATTGGGTGCTGCTTGGATTTGTGTTATTGGCCATATCAGCCTTGCTTTGGACGCGTGGCAAAGTCTCTCTTATGAAAGAGCGACTGGCCATTGCTTCAAGATCTTTGAATTCAGGGTCAGGATATGCCTTTTTTGGATTGTTGATTCTTTGGCTTGCATGCGCTGGATTTGTTTATTACAACACCCAAATCTTAAATCCATACACTACCACTGATGAAAGAGAGCTGCTTCAATTAGAATACGAGCAAAGCTACAAGAAGTATGAGGCCATGCCGATTCCTAAAATCACCGATGTTGACTACACTATTGATATTTTTCCAACCGACCGCAGGGTTGATGCAAAAGCCGCTATCACTTTGGTAAACCTTTCAGGCGAAGAAATCAACGAGATTCATTTCACCACCGACAAGCGCTGGAATATGGAAATTAGTATACCAAATGCCGAATTGACTTTTAAAGACGACAATGACCTGTATAGGATTTACACCCTTTCAGAACCTTTTATGGATGGTGAAAACATGAATATTCAGATCAATTCGCACTATCACAGCAAAGGCTTTGAGAATGCGGTGGACAACACTTCCATTGCAGCCAACGGCACATTCATTAACAACATGGATATCTTACCCACAATAGGATATAACGATCGTTTTGAATTAGACAATAAAAACGACCGAAGATCATACGGGCTGTCACCTAAAGCGCGCATGCCTAAGCTGGAATACCCTTGCGGTAAGGCTTGTGATATCAACTACTTGACTGACGGGCGTGCAGATTGGGTCAATGTGCACACAACCATATCTACCTCGGCCGATCAATTGGCCATTGCACCGGGATCTTTAAAGAAAGAATGGCAAAAGGACGGGCGAAATTTTTATGAATATGAATTGGATCATCCTTCACAAAACTTCTATTCATTCATGTCGGCCAACTATGAAGTGAAGCGAAAGACTTGGAACGGCATTGACATTGAGGTGTATTATAATGCAGCACATGATGACAATGTGGAAATGATGCTGAATGCCGTGCAGCGCTCTTTGGAATACTATACCGAGAATTTCGGTCCTTACTTTCACAAGCAGGCGCGTATCATTGAATTTCCAAGATACGCTTCTTTCGCTCAAGCATTTCCAGGCACCATGCCCTATTCAGAGGCCATTGGCTTCATAGCCGACATGCGCGATGGAGACGGCAATAATATTGTAGATGCTGTGGTTGCGCATGAGATGGCGCACCAATGGTGGGCCCACCAAGAAATGTCGGCCAAAATGCAAGGCGGAACGATGTTGACAGAAAGTTTCTCTGAATATTCTTCACTGATGGTGATGAAGAAAGAAAGCACACCCATGAAAATGCGTGAGTTCTTGAAATACAATCATGAGCGATACTTAAGAGGACGAAGTCAGGAAACGGATGGAGAGTTGCCGCTTTATAAAGTAGAAAACCAAGGGCATATCCATTACGGAAAAGGAAGTCTCATCCTGTATGCATTGCAAGATTATATTGGCGAAGACTCGGTGAATGCCGCTTTGAAAGAGTTTTTGGAACAGACACGTTATAAAGGTCCGCCTTATGCGACCTCCATGGACTTCTTGACTATTTTAGAACCCAAAGTTCCAGACTCGCTGCATTATTTGATCAACGATTGGTTCAAAGAAATTACATTGTATGATTATCGATTGAAAGAAGCGACTTACAGCCAACGAGAAGATGGAAAATACGACATCAACCTTGGTGTTGAAGCGTATAAAGTAGTAGCTGACTCGATGGGCAACGAAACTCAAATGACCCCCAACGAATGGGTTTACATCGGTTTGTTTGCCGATGAAGACGAAGAAGAACTGATCATGGAAAAGAAAGTGAAATTCGATTCCGATAACCTTTCATTTACTTTGGTGTCCAACCGTCTTCCAGCAAAAGCAGCCATTGATCCGAGACGCATTCTGATTGAACGTGTGTATGACGACAACATTAAAACGATCTCAGAGAAAGCACCTTAGTCTTTTGGGCTATTTTTTGGCAAGTTCTGCTGAGCCGAACAATACGGAGAAGCTCTTGCACCAAATCAATACATTATCAAATTCATTGAAATCGATGGAAGGATCTACCTCGTAGTAGAATGTACCTTCCGTTGATTTTAGCTCACCCAAATCGATAAACTTGCTGTCGTCCTTATCATCGCTTAGATAAACCAAAAGCTTGGGGCCATTATCCGTTTTGAAGTCTGTAAAACTCAAAACAGTTTTTAATTCGCCCATTTCAACGCGAACAACGCCCGTTGTCGGATGCTTTGCTGAGGTGAAATCGCCCTCAAACAAAACCATGGCGTCACCCAATTCAGCGCTCTCCATTAAAGGTTCGTCTTTCTTGCACGCGACAAGCGCCAGTAGTGCTATCGCAAAAATCGAATACTTGAATTTCATAAAAATATATTTTAGGCCAATAGAAGATGGAAATTTCCAATCCTTACACTTCTAATCTAATAAATCACCTTTTATACCGATTCCCATCTCTACCGACACATCTGTCAGGTGGTTGCCATACGCCCTCAGTGCAGCAATCGTTTCATTTACAGGACCAACAGACCCCGCGACTTCGATGCTTTGGGCGAAGTCGAGCGGACTTGGCACTGCCGTGGCTTTAGCGACCACGTTATCGGTCAACGATTTTGCTTTTGGCGCCATGTCAGGCTTCAATCGAAAAATAAGGTCGTAGAGAGAAAACCCTTCAACATAGGTGCTATCTACCCTGCCGTATCTTCCGTTCATCACGCTGCGCAAGCCCACGGCATTGAAATACAAGTCTCGATGTGAGTTATCACTAAAGCGTGATTCTTCTCTACCTTCGGCACTGGACAAGGAAGTCTCAAGTCTGTTTTTCGCCAATTCAAATTGAGCAAAATTTACGAGCCCTGTCAACGCGTATCGGGTTGCTTTTTTTGGATTAAGTCCCAAAAATTCAGCGTGGTAATTGTTTTGAATAGTGGGCGACCATTCATCCGTCAAGTTCTTCAAATCAATCACCAATTGATCGATGCAGGTTTTCAAAAATTCCCCTCTGCGTTTGGCGCTTCGAACGTTGGTGTCGCCTATCACATAATCACTGAAGGTGCGTTGGCCGGGCAATTGGTCTTCAACTGCGCTCAGGTCTTCTCCCCAAAGCAAAAACTCAATAACGTGGTAACCTAGCGTTATGCGCCCGCCACCTTGCGTATTATTGAGATCGATCAGCACGTTGGCGTTGATGTTAGGATACGAAATAGAATCGTTGATGATTCCTGAAAGTGGCGCGCCCTTCACATAATCGATGTATGACGGATTAAACTCCCACGCATTCACTCGCACTTCAAAATTGTTGTTGGGATCATCAATCGCACCAAAGGCAAACCTGAATCCTTCAGACTGGCTGTAAGGAATATGCGCCAATACCCACTTTTCTCGGCAAGCCTCGAGCCCCGGAATGGTTGGGTTTGCGAGAAATAAATCAATCGTCTCCTGCAGCGTTAGTGCTTCGGTGTAAGCGTCTTCATACATCGCATGCACGATGGAAGCGTAAGTTTCTGTGAACTCAGTGTTTGCTTCGTTCGTCAACGCATCATACACGCACGAACCATCGTTGCGCTCGGCATCGGCATTGTAATTTCGCGCCAGCGGATCGGTGCATCCTTTTTCAACACATCCCGACAGAAATGTCGCACTGAGTAAGACGACTGGTAAAAAGACTAAGGGAAACCTATTCAAATTGGCGTTCATTGTTGTTTTTTGCTTCGCGGAAAACATGCGAATATATCGCAAGGAACAACGAAATCATTGCTTCAATCGATATAATATATCTCAAAGATTGATTTCATCTGGTGATGACAATTCCATGGCATCGGCACACACCGTTCTACTATGCTTTCGCTTTCTTCTTTGAATTGCTCCAGGATTAAATGCTGCTGCATGTATTTCAAGGCTGCTTCGAAACTGCTTTCAATGCGTACATACGAAGTTTCTGTTTTCGACTTGTGCGCACGCGCATGAAGGGTTGAAACGTGCGTGAAATAAATCAATAGCGAAGCGACCTTCTCTGGAGAATAGGCCAATTTTTTGAAATCGTTGATCGCTTTTCGGGCTTTATAGACTTTCAGCTTCTTGCCTGATTTGGGGTAAAACCCTTCGTAGATGCGTCCTTTAAACTCTTCCAATAACTCATCTTCATCCGGATTGGCAAAAAAATCGAAGTACTCCTTTACCGCCTTATGCTTCTTATATAATTCCGAAATGTGATGGATCAACTCTTCTTGGTCGAGCTTCTCTAACTCCTTCTTTACATCGCGTAATCCCATGGCGACAAGGTAACGAGAAGAACTAAAAAGAGGAGGCGCATTACGATATAAATTCTAACCCTATCGAACCTCTCGAGTGCGCCTCCTCAAAGAATGTGTATAGAAACAATTCAAGGAATCTAAAACCGAGCTAACTTCAAATTTAGAAGGCTCAAAAATATAACAATATTGCACAGACGCAATAACGTTCGTTGTTTTTCTAAAAATTATTCACTCCACTCATAAGCAATCAACTATTCAGCTCATCCAGCTCTAGCCAGCGCATCGTTTTCTCATCGATTGACTCACTCAACGCGCCTAATTCGGACGAGATTTTCTGTAATTGTTCAAATGGAAGATTTGTATCTTGAAGCTTTGCTTCGAGCACTTTTTTCTTAGCTTCAAGCAATGGAATGTCTTTTTCCAATTGCTCAAATTCAAACTTGTCTTTAAAACTTAG
The DNA here is from genome assembly GCA_018401875.1 of Salibacteraceae bacterium. Lineage (GTDB taxonomy): Bacteria > Bacteroidota > Bacteroidia > Flavobacteriales_G > Salibacteraceae > SHAN690. The sequence continues at coordinate 219,752 of JAGYJZ010000003.1, read as the reverse complement.
TTTTTTCTTTGGAGCTTCTTTTTTCTCTTGCGCTATTGGCGCTGACGCTTGTTTTTCTGGTGCTTTCTTTTGCTCGGAAGCTGCTTTTGTGAGCGAAAGTTTATACGCAGAATACGGTCCCCAATAATCTTGTATCTCAGCATTGCCTTTGAAAACAAAAAGGTGATCGACCAGTTTATCTAAGAAGTAGCGATCATGCGAAACAACGATCAAACAACCGCCAAAGTTTTCAAGAAATTCTTCCAATTTCTGCAGCGTCAGAAGGTCGAGGTCATTGGTAGGCTCATCCAAGATTAAAAAATTGGGATTCTTCATGAGCACTGTCATCAAGTGAAGCCTCCTGCGTTCGCCTCCACTGAGCTTTGAAACATAGGTGTACTGCATCTCTGGTGGAAACAAAAAATGCTGCAAAAATGCCGAAGCGGTGAGTTTGCTGCCATCACTCAATGTAATCACGTCTGCAATTTCTTTGAGCACTTCAATCACGCGCTTGTCTTCGCTCAATTGAATTCCGGCTTGCGAATAATAGCCATAAACGATGGTGTCGCCCACATTCACTTTTCCAGAATCGGGCTCTTCTTTGCCTGTGATGATGTTTAAAAAAGTACTCTTCCCTATCCCATTCTTCCCAATAATTCCAATGCGTTCACCACTTTTAAAGGTGTAATCAAATCCTTTGAGGATGTGGTTTTCGCCATAGCTTTTATAGACTTTCTTCAGCTCCAAGATTTTACCTCCGATGCGCGACATTTTTACATCCAACTTGAGTTCATCTTGCCGTTTTCCGCTTTTCGCTTTTGCTTCAATTTCATAGTACGCATCGATGCGCGACTTGCTTTTCGTGGTGCGCGCTTTTGGTTGCCGCCTCATCCACTCCAACTCCTTTTTCATCAGTTTGCCCGCCTTGTCGATCTCAACTTGGAAGGCTTCTTCCCTTTCGGCTCGCTTTTGAAGGAAGTAGCTGTAATTGCCTTGATGCCTATACATCGTGCCTTCGTTCATCTCGAGAATCACATTGCACACGCGGTCTAAGAAATAGCGATCGTGCGTCACCATTAATAAAGTGACTGACGATTGCGTCAAATAATCTTCTAGCCACTCCACCATTTCGATGTCGAGATGGTTGGTCGGCTCATCTAGAATAAGAAAGTCAGGAGTGTCGAGAAGCGCCAAAGCAAGAGCCAGCCTTTTCTTTTGCCCACCGCTCAACGTACTCACTCGTTGGGTTTTATCAACGATTCCGAAACGTGTCAGCATGCTTTCAAGTCTGCGGTCAAAATCCCATGCTTCGAGCGCATCCATCAATGCTTGAGCATCTTCTAAGGCTTTGTAATCTGCATCGCTGCCTGAACTCGAGGCCTCAGATTTTTTAGTGTAATCATCGATCACTTCCAAGATGCGAGCACTGGCCGAAGTGATGAAATCTTCGATGGTTTGATCTTCTTTCAAATCGGGCTCTTGCTCGAGGTAAGCAACACGTATTCCTTGCCGGTAGGTGTATGACCCTTCATCTGCCACATCTTTTTCAGAAAGAATGCGGAGCAGCGTGCTTTTGCCCGTGCCATTATTAGCGATCAAAGCCACTTTATCGCCTTTGGCGAGTCCGAAGCTGATCTTTTGAAACAAGGGTTTAATTCCAAATGATTTGGAAAGGTTTTCGACCGATAGGTAATTCATCGCTGCGAAGATGCGATGACTAGTTGAGATTTTGAAGAATATAATCGAACATCCATCCGTTAATTTGTGCGTCTCTAACGTATTGAAATCCTATGTTTCAAAACCTATATTTGAGCCATTGAAACGCTTATGAGAACCATTTTCACTTTAATTCTGGTTACTTTAATAAACGCAACCACTTTTGCGCAGCTTGATACAGATCGTCCAAAACCAATTTTTGATTTTGACGAGGTCGTTCACATTTCACTGAACATTACTGAAGAAGAATATAAGGAACGTTGGGATGCTGACCCAAGTGCAATGTATCGTTGGACCAATATGCTAAAGAAACATCTTAAAACACAAGCTGACCTCGACAATTTCTGGGAGCAATTAGAACACTTGGAGTATACTGAGCAAACTGTTGATTCAAAGTATTACACTTTTTTTAGCGACACAATTTTTACTGAGAAGTTTTGCGCGTTTGTAAAAATGTCGAAAGGCGATTCATTCTACAAAGACATCCTTGTGTTTAAGAAAAACGGTAAAATTCAAGGCATTGGAAAATTGTGCATGTCGTGCAACAAAGCCAGCTTCGCCCCACCCACCGTGTTTACCGATTGTTTTGGTGAATACCAGGAATTTGATCAACTGAGGGAAAAAGGATTGTTTGTTGATTGATTTAGACTGTTTATCCTTTCATACAGAAGATTCACTCGTCAAAATGGGTTATTGACACATTATTAGCTTTTTTATTAATTGATGTTCTATTTTCGTCCGCGAACGAATTGAACCTTAGCATTTTTAACCTACTTACTAAACCCTAATTTATGATCAAATCTATTTCACTCATCGCAGTGTCAATGGCCATTTCATTCAGTACAATAGCCCAAGGCTACAATGTTACCTTTTCAGAAGAAATCAAATTGCGCGGAAAAGACCGAGCCTACACCCAAGACATCATTGGAGAGGATGAAACTACCTATTTGTGCTGTTGACCGATAAATATGCTGGAACATACTCAAGCAATCAAATTTATATTCAGAAAGTGGATAAGAAATCTTTAAAGCCAATACAACTCAAAGGTATTTATGCTAAAAAGTCAGAGAAAAAGGAATTCCCTTATCGAAGCTTGTTCAATACAAAAGATGGTTTCGTGGTTTTCTTTGAGAAAAGTAAAAAGAACATCAATGAAGTCTATGCCATGCGATTGGATCGTGATTTAAATTTGTCCCTGGAAAAAAAGTTAATCTACACTTACAACGACAAAGAAGAAGACACCCGGATTATAAGCAACTCAAAGACTAATGATTTTGTGCTTTTAAGTCAAAAATATGTAGAGGAAGGTCAGCGCATTAACGTTAATTATACAGCTTACGACAACGAATTTTTTCAAACTCATACAGGCGAGATTCCCCTTGAGGTTTTTTCAGAAGTAAGTCAAAAAAGAGCTTCGAAGAGATCACTCAGCGTCTTGGAAGATTTTGAATTTACTTCCAATGCTGAGCTTATTTCACTGATTCGAATAAATGTGCCCAACGCTGCAGATCGTTTCGAGCTTTCGTTTATCAATACGAATACGGGCAACAGTGAGCGACTTCCTGTTGTTTTATCAAACAATGCCTACTTCGATGATTATCGAATGATAATAACCGATGACGAATTGATGCTGTCAGGCTTTTACTCTGACGAGGTGGAAAAGAGCAAACTGCTCTCTTCAAAAACATTCAAGGTCGCTAACGTTAATTTAAATGGAACATTCTTTCAACGATACCGCATTTCAGATCGCATGCTACTGACCAATAAACAAACGCCCTTTGATGCTGAGTTTCTCAACTACATTGCAAACAACAACCCCGCAACTCAACCAGGAATTTTGTCTTTGAACCTTTTTGGTAATAATAAAGATGACCAAGATGAAGTAGACCTTTCGGATAATTATCGAATCAGAAATGTAATTTACAACGCTGAAAATCAGCATGCCACATTCTATTGCGAATACGTCAAAAACACAGTTCATACATCAAGAAGAACTTCATCAAGTGGTGTTACTACTACAACTACTACGTATCGAAGTGTTAGGGGTAATTTATTCTATTACAGAATCTCATTGAAAGATGGGAAAATGGACTGGTTCAATACGATTCGCAAATTTGAGTACTACTCTAGCTCAAGCGATTTCGTTTGGTACGTCAAGTCTATGGATGTTTTACCAAAGCTTTCAGGAGACTTGATCTTGTACAAAACTGAACGTTTATACAATACGAATGACCCTTCGGATTTAAAAGGTGAAAAAATAAAAACAAAAAAATTGGAGCAGAACTTCTTCTCTTCGATTGTGAATCCTAGAGACGGTAGTTACGAGAGCTACACACCTGGCCTTATTTCCCAAAAACTTAAACCTCACTTTAAAGTGCAACTCGATGAAAAATTAAGAAGTGATTTTGGGAGATCATACTATACGCTTAACTCAGGGTATAGCTTAAAGCCTCGGTACTATCCGCTTATTCTTATTCTAGCCTATTTGAGGTTTTTTGAGGTTGAAATCTTCAACGAAACCTACACAGTTGCGCGCATCGATTATTGATCGAACGCTCTAATTCAAGCTATTTTTGAACATCGAACAAGACGCCTTTTTGGTGCCTTGTTTTGTTTACACCTATTCCGTTGAAGCAGAGCAATCTTCAAATTTTAAAACCATCCAATCATTTAACCTAAAATCAATCACAATTCAATCCTCTATTTATACTTTCGTTGCTCAATTTTTAATCACTTAAGTCCGCATATCCCGTAGATGAAAAACACCTATTTCAACCTCATTGATCAAACCTTCTACTTCCCACAAGAGGGATTCGATCTAAGAGACGGATACCTTACTTTTCACGGTATTTCTCTGAAGCATTTGATCGAAAAATACGGCACCCCGTTTCGCTTCATCTACCTTCCAAAAATTGGTGACCAAATAAAGAAAGCACGCAATCTTTTTAATAGAGCCATCAAGAAACACGGCTATAAAGGCGAATACCATTATTGTTACTGCACAAAGTGCAACCACTTCTCACACGTTATTACGGCTGCGTTAAAGCACGATGTGCACCTTGAGACGTCCTCGTCTTTCGACATCGACCTGATTCAAAATCTCTACAAAGAGAAAAAAATCGACAAGAAGCGAATCATCGTCAACAACGGTTACAAAACCGAAGACTACTTGCGAAAAATCATCTCATTGCACGAAATGGGTTTCACCAACATCATCGTGGTGCTGGATAGCAAGTCAGAATTGGCGCGACTTACCTCCGTTGCAAAAACGGTGGGTATTAAAAAACCTATCAAGATTGGCATCAGAATGGCCATCAACGAAGAGCCGCAATCGGCCTACTACACTTCGCGATTGGGAATCAGACATGCGGAAATCAACGAGTTTTTCAATACACAGATCAAAGACAATGAGCTGGTAGAGTTTAAAATGCTCCACTTTTTTGTTGATTCGGGCATCAAAGACAGCTTATATTATTGGGGTGAATTTCAAAAGGCGGTGAAACTCTACATCGACCTTAAAAAGCAATCAAAATCCTTGGATTCGTTCAACCTTGGTGGTGGTTTCCCTATCCGCAACAATTTGGGATTTGAATACGACTTCAACTATGTAATCAATGAAATCGTTAAAGGAATAAAAGAAGCCTGCGATGCTGATAATGTACCTGAGCCACACATTTTCACCGAGTTTGGAAAATACACGGTTGGCGAAAGTGGTGCTATCATTTTCAAAGTGCTCGAACAAAAGCAACAAAACGACAACGAATCGTGGTACTTGATCGACAATAGCCTCATGAATACCATTCCTGACGCTTGGTCGATCCACGAGAAGTTCATTTTACTGCCGATCAACAAATGGAACAATGAATACAGTCGAGCCAATATTGGCGGCATCAGCTGCGATCATTCTGATTATTACAATTCAGAAGACTTCAACCAAGAAGTGCTCTTGCCAAAATATCCGGAAACGGATAAAGAACCATTATACCTCGGATTTTTCCACACCGGTGCCTATCAAGATGCCATTAGCGGATACGGTGGCATTAAGCACTGCCTGATTCCATCACCCAAGCACGTGATCATCGATCGAGATGAGAAAGGAAATATCATCGACTACGTTTACAGAAACGAACAGTCGGCCGAAGACATGTTTAGACTTTTAGGATACAATCAAGAATGACAAATTTTGCAGGCGTAGCAGACGAATTCTGCGCATATGACTATGCAGCCGTGTTGCTGCAATCGATTCCATACGATGGAACGAGCACTTGGATAAAAGGCGCAGACAAAGGTTTTCCAGCCTTCTTAGACGCACTTGAAAACATGGAGCTCTACGACATTGAGACCAACTCTGAAGTGTATAAAAAGGGAGTTTACATCCTTCCTCAAATCAAAGAAGATGCTTCTCCTGAAGCCATGTTCAATGCCGTATATTCAAAAACAAAAGAGCTCTTAGAAACGGGTAAATACCTCACCTTCTTCGGTGGTGAACACTCTGTAAGTATTGGAGTGATTAAGGCATTTTACGAAAAGTATGACAACCTTACTGTGCTTCAAATGGACGCACATACTGACCTCAGGCCAAGTTACCACGGTTCGCCATACAACCACGCTTGTGCCGTGTATGACGCCAGTGTGAATGCTAACTTGATTCAAGTAGGAATTCGCAGCATGGATGTGGAAGAAGTGCAACACATGGACCGAAGCAAAACGTTTTTAGCTGAAGAAATGTACGGCACCACCGATTGGATGGATAAGTCGATCAGCTTGATGACAGACGATGTATACCTCACCATTGATTTAGACGCTTTTGACCCTGGGATTTTACCAGCAACAGGTACTCCAGAGCCAGGCGGAATCGATTGGAACACAATGATCCGTTATTTGAGAAAAGTATTTGATCAAAAGAATGTTGTTGGGTTCGACATTGTTGAACTCGCCCCAATTGAAGGAAACAAAGCATCTGAGTTTTTAACCGCAAAGTTGTATTACAAGCTCTTGAGCTATAAATTTTTGAACCATGGAAAATAAAGGACCGATTAGCAACTTCATGCTCGACCATTACAAGCATTTCAATGCTGCAGCGCTTGTTGATGCCGCAAAGGGCTACGAAAAGCACCTCAACGATGGCAAGAAAATGATGGTAACCTTGGCCGGAGCCATGAGCACAGCTGAACTCGGAAGGTCGTTCGCTGAAATGATTCGTCAAGATAAGGTGCAAATCATCTCGTGCACCGGAGCCAACCTTGAAGAAGACATCATGAACTTGGTAGCACATAGTCATTACGAGCGCGTGCCGCATTACCGCGACTTAACCCCAAAAGAAGAATGGGCGCTTTTAGAACGCGGACTAAACCGTGTAACCGATACGTGCATTCCTGAGGAAGAGGCGTTTAGAAGGCTTCAAAAGCACGTTTTCAAGATTTGGAAAGATGCCGAAGACAAAGGAGAGCGCTATTTCCCACATGAGTTTATGTACAAGATGCTGCTTTCAGGCGTATTGGAGCAGTACTATGAAATCGAACCTAAGAACAGTTGGATGCTTGCCGCAGCGAAGAAAAACTTGCCAATCATTGTTCCAGGTTGGGAAGATTCAACCATGGGCAACATTTTTGCTTCGTATGTGATGAAGGGTGAATTGAAGGCATCGACCATGAAATCAGGGATCGAATACATGACCTACTTGGCCGACTACTACACCAAAAATGCAGGCACTGAAGGAATTGGATTTTTTCAAATCGGTGGTGGAATAGCAGGCGACTTTCCGATTTGCGTGGTGCCTATGCTCTACCAAGATATGGAAATGCATGACGTTCCTTTTTGGAGTTATTTCTGTCAAATCAGTGACTCAACTACAAGTTATGGCTCATACTCGGGTGCAGTTCCGAATGAAAAAATCACGTGGGGTAAGCTCGATATTGATACTCCTAAATACATCATAGAATCGGACGCAACCATCGTAGCTCCGCTGATTTTCGCCTACTTATTGGGTTGGTAATCGAGGTTACTTTTCTTCTTTATAGAAGACTTTATAGAACTTAAGTCCACGCTCAGCATCGTAGCCTTGCTCGATGTTATCTGGATTTCCGTGCACGTAAATGTGGAAGTTTTTGTCGAGTTTCAATACACTCTTAAAAAACTTCTTGCCGCTTTTTACAGCTTGCTTTGAAGATTCGAAGTGGTCTTCAATCTCTACATTTTGTTCTTCTTTGTAGCGCTCTTTATACACGTTGAACGTTTCTATGATTTCAGGTTGCTCGAGCACCGTTTGGGCAAAATCGGTTGAATCAATTTCATCGCGCTCGGTGAAATAACCGCTCGAGCGATTCAACATTTGAATTTGAGATGCACGATCAATATCGAACGCCTGCGGCATTTCTTCCATCACAAAGGATTTACACATGGTCATGTATTCTTTGGTCATGGTGTATTCAGTGCTGATCGATGCAACGCCTAGAAAATCTTCTTTCCAGTATTGCGCTTCTTCTCCCTTGCTCAATTGATCATGTATCAACACTTTATAGCCATCATCTGCCGATTGGTTAAAGATAATGCACCCTTTATCTAACTTTCGAATGTCGATGCCTTGATCAAACTGTAACTCCAATCGTTCATCAGCATTACGCACGTTCATAAACACGTTTTTCTGTTCGCTCTTAAACAAGCCAACTGCCTCAATCATTTCTCCATCCAATACCACATCGCTGAAATGAACCACGTAAAATTCGCCAGCCTTAATGCGCGGATGAATGGAATGTGCATACAAGTGCTTTCCCAATTTCTGCGAAGCTTCGATAAAATTTACGGAAGTCAGAAAAAGCTCATTGATGTAGTTGTATGATTCGTTTAATTCTAAATCGCTATGATGGTGAAAAGCCGTGTATTCTTCACTCTGAAAAGGTTTGAGGAAATACTTCAACAACAATTCTTCTTCCTCTATGGTTAAGCTTCTCAAATGGTGTTCACTCAGGGTTAATCGCTCTTCATTGGCTTTATTACCCACGTAGTGGATTACAATTTTTTTGATTTGAGCGGCTGAAAAATCGTGCATGGTATTGAGCTTTTGAATGGTTGCGAAACTAACCAATGACGAATCATAATTCGCAGTGATCATGCGATTTATTCAATCTAAAATCGCTACCTAACATTGCGCTTTAGCCTGTAAGATAATGTGTTTTCCGCTGACTTATCGCGTGATAAAAGTGTTATTCCCAGCGCTGTGTCTCCCAACACCGTGTAACGAATCACAGATGGAAAATCGTGGTCAGGATTTTCAAACTCGCATTCCAAGGGCGATTCTTTGGTGAGGGCAAATGTAAAAGGTCCTTTGTCATTCACTACTGCTGTATATCCAGCCTTCGAAGCGAAATTTTGGAGAAAGAGAAATTCTGTGTCAACGGTATCACCATTCGAAATGCTGTAGGCGAATCCCTCAAAACGATTTTTATTCCACTTCCACTGTTCGATCAGGGTAGTCTCACCTAGCTTCCCTTCCCACTTTCCCGAAATCCATCTAAATCGATCTCTGAATGAATTGTCAGTCCGCAAACACGAGGAGTTGGCAATCAACAGAATAACAAAAAAAAAGTAGTTCAACTTTTGCATCCTGAATCAAATCTAATCGAAACATTTGAATCTATCGCATCAAAGTATATTTGCCGCTGAATGAATAGCATGCGAATCGTATTTTTTGGAACTCCTGATTTTGCCGTTGCGAGCTTAGCTGCTTTGGTTGATCACGGTTACGAAGTGGTGGGCGTGGTGACCGCTCCGGACAAACCCGCTGGCCGTGGACAAAAACTTCAGCCTTCAGCGGTGAAGAGTTATGCCATCGAACATAATTTGCGCATTCTTCAGCCAACCAACTTAAAATCTGAAGAGTTTATTTCAGACTTGCGTTCTTTAACGGCTGATATTCAAATTGTTGTTGCCTTTAGAATGCTTCCTGAGGCCGTGTGGAATATGCCCAGACTTGGGACCTACAACGTGCACGGCTCACTTCTACCCGATTATCGCGGTGCAGCGCCAATCAATTGGGCCATCATCAATGGCGAGACAACCACTGGAGTCACCTTTTTTAAATTGAAACATGAAATTGACACGGGCAGCATTCTTCTCAACAGAAGCATCACTATTGATGAGAATGAAACAGCAGGTGAGGTGTATCATCGTTTGATGCACGAAGGTGCTTCACTCTTACTCGAATCACTCAAATTGATTGAGTCAGGTAACTATGAGTTGCGCGAACAGCACATTACTGAAAACACGAAGCACGCACCAAAAATTTTCAAAGACGACTGCGAAATCAATTGGAATCAACCTGCACAACAAGTGCACAATTTTATTCACGGTTTATCACCTTTTCCTTGTGCATTTACGAATGTGCGTTATGCTGAGAACAACGAGGTTTGGAAGGTGATTAAAACACAGAAGACGAATGATTCCTGTGCATCTAGTGACCATTTCAAACGAGAGGGAAATCAAATTTTTGTAGCGTGCAGCGATAAATGGTTAGAAATTTTAGAAATTCAAACTCCGGGAAAGCGAAAACTTTCGGCTAGTGAATTTTTGAATGGATTCAAAACTGACATTACAGCTGTACAGGTCAAAAAAAAGCCCTCTGACGAGGGCTTCTAGTAGTATTCAGAATAAATCTGGATTGTTATTTCGGATCAACCTTGATGGCCCGACCTTTAAATCGTAAGCCTTTGAACGCTGGTTGAACTCCTTCTGCCTTATCCACTTCCACATCAAATTTGGCTTTGTCGCCAAACATATCGATCCTGCCGATGTGTTTGCTTCGCACGCCTGTGGTGTCGCAAATAATCTTCAAGAGATCGCCTTTGTTGAGTTCATCGCCTTTGCCTAAATTGATTTCAAAGGTTTTCATGTTTTCTTCTTTCCCACCAATGCGCTTGCCAAATTCACGATCACCACGCTCTTCTCGATCTCCTCGTTCTCCTCGTTCGCTTCGTTCGTCTCTTCTGCCTCGTACATTTGGTCTTCCTCGATCAAAGCGATCATTTCTATCGCCTCGGTCGTTTCTTCCACCTCGATCATCGCGCGAGCTGCTTGCGTTGGCATTGAGATCACCGCCTTTTTCTACACGTACTTTTTCCATTACACAAGTAATGTATTTGGCGATGATGTCTTCTTTTGATAAGAACTCTAATTGCTCGATAAAAGCGTGAACCCAAATTTTGGCTTCGTCCGTTTCTTCCACCGAAAGCAATTCATCCAATTTTGATTGAACCGATTTTAGTTTCACTTCGTCAGCTGAAGGAATCATAATCTTCTCAAACTTGATCTTCAATTGACGTTCAATGGCAAACAATTTTCGCTGCTCAGCAGGTGAAACCAACGAAATTGCGATACCAGTTTTACCTGCTCGACCAGTTCTGCCACTTCGGTGCGTATAAAAAGCCAACTCGTCAGGCAAGTCATAATGCACCACGTGGGTTAAATCGTTGACGTCAATTCCCCTAGCAGCCACGTCTGTTGCCGCTAATATTTTTACTTGTTTCGACTTGAACTTTCGCATTACGCTGTTGCGCTGCTGCTGCGATAGATCACCGTGTATGGCTTCAACCGAATATCCTGACTCGCCCATACTGGTTGAAAGCCGCTGTGTTTCTGCCTTGGTTCTGCAAAAGATTAAACAATACATATCGCCACCTTCCGCATCAATGATCCGCTGGATGGCGGCCTCCTTGTCAAATCGCTTTACCAATGCAAATTGATGCTTGATATTGGTATTGAGTTTGTCTTGAGAAATAATGCTCACTTCGAGCGGATCTTTCATGTATTTGTGCACGATGTTCCGAATATCGGGTGGCATCGTTGCTGAAAACAACCACGTATTCTTATCGTGCTGGGTAAAGGACAAAATTGTATCGATGTCTTCTTTGAAACCCATGTTGAGCATTTCGTCTGCCTCATCTAAAACAGCAAATCTTACATTACTCAGGTTTAACACTTTACGATCGATCAAGTCAATCATACGTCCAGGAGTTGCAACAAGTATCTGAGGGCGCATTCGCTTCAAATCCTTGATTTGATTTGTAATGGCTGCACCACCATACACAACGCCTACTTCAATTTTGGGTAAATACTTTGAGAAATGGGTCAATTGCTGAGCAATTTGTTGAGCCAATTCACGGGTTGGAGACAATACAACTGCTTGCACAGCATGGATTTCAGTATCGATATGTTCGATAAGCGGGATACCAAACGCGGCTGTTTTACCGGTTCCGGTTTGCGCCAAACCTAAAAAATCGGTTGCCTCGTTGAGCAGCATAGGAATAGCTTGCTCTTGAATGGGCGTTGGCGTAGTAATGTTAAGGTCTTGGAGGGCTTTGACAATTTTCTCATTGAGCCCGAGTGATTCGAAAGTTTGCAATATATCTGTAATTCAGCTGCAAAGGTAGTCTGAATATGCGACTAACGCACCCATCTTAATAAGTTTCTTTAGGCTAGCCCTTTGTTTTGCAAGGCATTCCGTTCTTCGCTTTGCGAATTTCAGGTTATGTATCAACACATTATAGACACACCCATCGGATGGTTTAGGATTGTAGGAAACGAAACCCACATTGTGAATTCGGGTTGGATCAACGAAGAAGATGCTCTTGTTGGTGGTCCAGGTGCACACATTCAATGGAAAGCCTCTGCAGAAGCTCAAGTGCGTGAATATTTTAAAGGCGAGCGCAAATCGTTTAGCCTGCCACTTTTTATTGAAGGCACTGATTTTCAATCTGCGGTATGGAAAACGCTTCAAGAAATTCCTTTTGGAACAACGCGAAGCTACGGTGCTCTTGCAATTGATCTTGGCGATTCCAAAAAAGCGCGGGCCGTGGGCTCAGCCATTGGCGATAATCCTTTTTTGTTGCTCGTGCCCTGCCATCGAATTATTGGAAGTGACGGTTTGCTGACAGGATATGCAGGTGGACTGCAAAGAAAAGAGTGGTTATTAAAACACGAAGGAGCGTTTGACAGCGAGCAATTGGCGCTGTTTTAATGTTCTATTGAAGGTAAACCCAACGCATCAAGCTCAGGCAATTCATCAAAACTAATCCAAAACATATTTTTGAGTCGATCACAAAACTTACGCTCGAGGCTTACTGATGCGCGGTCATCGTGTTCCATCAAGCCTTGAACCCTCGAAATCATTCCGTTTGGAATTTGACCTATCACGTGGAATTCATTATTAAAATGCGCCAAAATGGAGATGGTAACATTGATAATTCCTTCCGTCTTTAATGAAAGTTGCATTCCGTCAAATAAGCAATCGTCCATTAACTCAGCAGGAATCAAACGCTTTAAGGCCATTGCGTAAGGCAATGGAATAAAGTAGCTCGGATCTTTCCGCGTAAGGCGCTTTTTTGCTTTCATTAGATTAGGTAATACGAAAGTGTCGATAAATTGGTTTGGTTGATTTACAATTTATTCACATTCGTTGACTTAAGCTATTCCATTACCCTCAATACCAATCCCTTTAAATATTCACCTTCAGGATGCGCGATACTCACCGGATGATCGGCTGGCTGGCGAAGCTGATGGAGCACTTGGAGTTGCTTTCCGGAATTAATTGCCGCGCTCACCAATGTGCTTGCAAACAAATCACGATCAACTACTTGTGAACACGAAAACGTAAATAAAACCCCGCCCGGCTTAAGTTTCCTAATGGCTGCCTCATTGATTCGTCTGTACGCTTGAATGGCGCTGTGGCGTGCACTTTTGTGCTTAGCGAAAGCTGGCGGGTCTAAGACGATCAAATCAAACGACTCGTCCATCGACTCGATGTAGGGCACAGCATCCACCTTGAGCGAACTGTGAAGCTCTGCGAAATCATTCAATTGGGCATTTTCGTCAGCTAAATCAAGCGCGCCTTGAGAAGCATCAATACTCACAACTTTCACTGCACCTCCTTTGGCAGCCGCCATGCTGAAACCACCGGAATAGCTAAACACATTCAACACCGATTTCTTCTTTGAATACGCTTCAAGCAGTTTTCGATTGTCGCGTTGATCGAGGAAAAACCCCGTTTTCTGTCCTCTTAACACATCTACATTGTATTTAATGCCGTGCTCAACAATCAAGATTCGATCCGTGACAGAGCCGAGCAACACTTCTGGCTTCTGTTTACCTATCGGTTTATGTATAATGTTTTCGAATTTGAGTTTCTGTAGCGCTTCAACGATCATGCTTAAACTGGCAGTCATTCCAGCCGAATGTGGCTGAAGTACAACGGTATCGGCATATACATCCACAATTAGACCTGGCAATGAGTCGCCCTCACCGTGAACCAATCGGTAGGCGTTGGTTTTCTTGTTCGGAAGGTCGAGCGCTTTGCGCATGGCAACTGCTGCACTGAGTTTTTTCTGAAACCAAGTGGCGCCAATTACTTCGTCTTTGAACGTGAGTATTTTCACTGCCAAAGAGCCGTCTGCAAAATGACCCCGCGCCAAAAATTGTCCTTTATGATCAACTATGTCTACCACATCGCCTTCAGCGATGTTCGATGGTCGGTCAGAAATTGCGCCTGAGAATATCCAAGGATGAAAGCGTTCGATCGACTTTTCCCTGCCTTTGTTTAGCCGTATTACATTACTCATCCCCTGATCATTAATTTGTGTTTAAATAAAAACGTTGTTCCTTCTAATTGCACTTTATATACTCCCCAATCCAACTCCCCAGTTGTAAACTGAATGATGTGTTTGCCTTTCCTCAAAAAAAGCGTTTCGTGATAGACAGATTTTGCGCTGAGGTTGAGCAGGTCAAGCTGATAGTTGCCGTGTTGATATACGTGCACATGCAGCTCCACTGTTTGTCCTTGCCTCACAACATCCGGTAATTTATTAACGACTATCGTTTTACGGCTATTGAGTGAATCTAGTGCAATGTCGTTTCTAACCGAGTCAATCCGTTCAAACAGCCTCGAATAAACTAATTTATAGCCATCTAAGTAGTAGTAATCCGCCCCAAACTGCTGATCAAACAACGCCCAATTGCCGTGCTGAGCGAGGCTATCCCGAACTTGTTTGCTCGAATCAGACTCTGTGGTTTTGATAACAGCAATACAGGCAGATGTATAGCTGTTGTTCAATAATAAAGCATTTGCCGGAGCGATTAATACTCCGCTGTACCCATGCTTGATCAACTCAGCAGAAGAAAACGCCCCATTTCCTAACGCGATGAATTCAGTGCGATTTAACGATTGCACGCTATCTTTAAAATGTGCAATGACGGCCTCAAAATCAGCCCATGTCAAAGCCTTGTTTCTCCCTTCAGGTGAAACGATTAAGGCATTGCGTTCAGTGGCAAGCCAGTGCAGCTCCTGTGCCCACGAAGTAAACTTCCAGCGATCTTCTGAGTAGTCAGAAAAGGCAAAAATCAAATGATCTGGCTTCACGGTGTCTTTAATGGAAGCCACATTCAACGTCCCACTTTTCAGTTTAATCGATTGTGTAAAAATCGACTGACCTAATAATGAAGTTGTTAGTATAATAAATGTAAAAAATAAGCCTACTCTCATGGGGGCGCAAAATTAGTAATGCTTTCATGGCGGTTAACCGATATTGGATTTATACTTTCGCGCCCCGAAAAAGAAAGATTAAAACATGTTAGGAAACAGAACATTTACGATGGTAAAACCTGAAGCTGTAGCAAACAGCAACACAGGTGCAATATTGGCTAAAATTGAAGAAGCCGGATTTAGAATAGTAGCAATGAAGAAACTTCACCTGAGCGAAGAGCGAGCAGGTAAGTTCTACGCTGTTCACAGCGAGCGTCCATTTTTTGGAGAGTTGGTTGAATACATGTCTTCCGGACCAATCGTGGCCGTTATTTTAGAAAAAGAAGATGCGGTTGCAGATTTCCGCACATTAATTGGCGCTACCGATCCTTCGCAAGCTGAAGAAGGAACAATCAGAAAGCTATTTGCTGAATCGAAGGCTAAAAACGCTGTACACGGAAGCGATAGCGATGAAAACGCTGCTATTGAATCTTCCTTTTTCTTTGCTGACCTAGAGCAATTTTAATGACTGACCAAGACAAGGCCTTTTTCACCAAAAGCATTGAGCAGCTGAAATCATTGAAAGATGATCAGCAACCACTTTGGGGCATTATGACCCCAAAGCATATGGTCGAACACCTTGTTGGTTCTTGGCGCATTTCAAACGGACGTGCACGCGTGCCTCAAATGCTTTCTGATGAAGAAGTAGAAAAAAGGCGTTCATTTTTATTCAGCGATCGGGTTTATCCAAGAAACATTGCCAATCCGACCGTCAAAGAACAGGGCAATGCGCCTCTGCGAAAAGAGTCGTTAGAAGCCGCTATTGCTCAATTGGAAGATGAAATGGCTGCTTTTTTTGACTACCATAAACAAGCTCCAAACGCTCAAGAAATGCACCCCGTTTTTGGTGCATTGGATGCTAATGGCTGGTTGCTATTTCAGACCAAACACATGACGCATCACATGACGCAGTTTGGTCTGATGTGATAATTCTTTTATGAAACTTGACGAAGAAATAAAGAAACGCAAAACCTTTGCGATCATCTCTCACCCTGACGCAGGAAAGACAACGCTTACTGAAAAGTTCTTGCTTTTTGGGGGTGCTATCCAAACTGCGGGTGCCGTCAAGTCCAATAAAATTAAAAAAACTGCTGCCTCTGACTTTATGGAGATTGAGCGGCAAAGAGGTATATCGGTCGCCACATCGGTGATGTCATTCGAATACCGCGGATTTCTCATCAATTTATTAGACACCCCCGGGCACAAAGACTTTGCAGAAGACACCTACCGAACCTTAACCGCTGTTGACAGTGTAATCTTGGTGGTAGACAGTGTAAACGGAGTTGAGGAACAAACCAAACGACTGACAGAAGTTTGTCGGATGCGCGACACTCCAATTATTGTGTTTGTCAATAAAATGGACTTGGAAGGCCAAGACCCTTTTGACCTGCTCGATGAACTCGAAACTTCACTCAATATAAAGGTCCGGCCATTGAGTTGGCCGATCAATAAAGGCAGACGATTTAAAGGTGTTTATGACCTGCACCAAAAAGGACTTAATCTATTTGAAGGCAGCAAAACCAAACTTTCAAAAGAGATTATTTCCATTACTGATCTCGATGACCCTCAGCTCGATAAATTGATTGGTGAAGATGCCGAGCAATTGCGAGAAGATGTGGAATTGATCGAAGGTGTTTACGAACCGCTCAATAAAGAGGACTATTTATCGGGGAGCATTGCACCCGTTTTCTTTGGCAGTGCCGTCAATAATTTTGGAGTGAAAGAAATGCTCGATACGTTTATCGAACTCGCTCCTACTCCACTTCCTCGTCCAAGTAACAAAGGAAGTATAGATCCATTTTCAGAGAAATTTAGCGGGTTCATATTTAAAATTCACGCCAACCTCGACCCTAACCATCGAGACAGAATAGCTTTTTTACGCGTTTGTTCAGGAACGTTTGAGCGAAACAAATTTTTCCATCACACACGCTTGGGGAAGTCGTTTCGATTCAATAACCCCTATTCATTTTTGGCTCGCGAAAAAAGTGTAGTTGAAGAAGCCTATCCTGGAGACGTTATTGGTTTGTACGATACTGGAAACTTTAAAATTGGAGATACACTTACAGAAGGACTTGATTTCACTTTTCAAGGAATACCGAGCTTTTCTCCGGAAATTTTTAGAGAGGTGATCAATAAAGACCCGATGAAGTCGAAACAACTGGATAAAGGTGTGCGACAGTTGACTGATGAAGGCGTTGCGCAGCTCTTTATTCAACAACCTGGCAGCAGAAAAATTATTGGAACGGTAGGTGAACTTCAATTTGAAGTAATCAAATATCGCCTTAAAGAAGAGTATGGAGCTTCGTGCGACTTGGTGCACAAAAACTTCTATAAAGCATGTTGGATTACAACCGCTAACCAAGCGGAACTTGCTGACTTTGTGCGCATAAAGGCCAGCGAAATAGCATTCGATAAAGATGACAACCCCGTCTTCTTGGCACCATCTGCTTGGATGTTGCAAATGGCACAAGAGAAATATCCAAACCTGACATTTCATTTCACCTCTGAATTTAAAACTGCGTCTCGAGCAGAAGCCTAAGTATTTTACTTTATCTTAGCCGTTGTAAGTTGGTGTAATAGCAAACCCCTGCAAACAAAAGGTTTACATAAATTTGTTGGTATAGAATATTTACTATTTTTGACGCACTTAGATCGAGTGCAATTATCACTTTAAGATGAAAAAAAGAAACCTATCATTAATCCTTTCAGGCACAGTTGCAATTTTGTTATCATCATGCGGTGGTGAAACAGAGCAGTCTGCACCGCCTCAAGAAGAACAAGCAGTAATTCGACCAGCCGAACCATTGGGTTTTGGTGATGAAGGATCGCAAGCCTATTCGGTGCCTAGCCCGAACGAGTTGTTTTCAATTATCAAGGAGAGCAAACTTCCTTATAAAGAAGGCCTCATTAATACGGAAAGCATAAATTATTCTACTTCCAAAAATCAGGCGCTGAATTTTGGCCGTTTAACAGCAGATATCGCCTACACCGCATCCTACGAAAAGTTTCAAGAGTCGATGGCAAATTTCGACAACCTTAGAAAGATTGGTAGCGATTTAGGCATCGCATATGTCTTTGACGAGTTCATGGTGAATCGTGTGAAAGACAACATGGACAATGCCGATTCGTTGGAAGTTATTTCAACCAATTCTTATCAGCGTATTATCGGAATGCTTGAAGAAAATGAAAAAGCATCTACCCTCGCAATAATTGCTGCAGGAGGTTTTGCCGAGAGCATTTATATTCTCACTAATTTAATTGGAGACTATTCTGAAAATAATGAGGTCATTTATCGATTGGCTGACGAGAAACTTGTTCTCGAAAATATAGTTGATTACTTGACACTGCATGACGATGAAGACCGAGTAAAAGAAGTGATTAGTGAAATGGAAGCAATGACTTCAATATTCATGGAATTGAGCGAAGAAAAGATCTCAGAGGAAAAAACGATCAAAGACCATAAAGTAATTTTAGGTGGTAGCCGCGTCATGATGACTGAAGAACAGTTCAATACACTTAAAGAAGCCGCTACATCGTTTAGAAACTCATTTGTAAATCCAAGTCAAAGCTAAGGTAATGGGAATGAAAAATTTAATAGGATTAACAGTATTATTTTCTGGACTGTTCACGCTGTCAAGTATTGGTCAAGAATGCAACAACTTTCATAAAAGGAAATGTTACGGTTCTGACAATGCTTATATGAGTTATAATACTCAATCAAAGAGCGGAATGTTTGTATTAGGGCACACTTCTGATTTGGTTTTTGTGGCACATTCGGGTCAAGATTACCGTGTAAGTTTATGTCAAGACAAAAAAGTAGAAGAACCTTTAAAGTTTCAAGTGATTGACTCTCGAAGCAATGACGTTCTTTTCGACAATCAAAACGCTGCATTAGATGTTCCGCCAGCTGAAGGCGAAGAAGAAGGATTGGGCTTGCCTCAGTTTTTTGAGTTTAGTGCTGATGCAACGAAGAAAATCATCATCCGAATTACAGCACCTGGTCCGCCACCCCAAGAAGGCGAGAAAAAAGGGAAAAATGATGAACCCAATCCAGAAGATTTATTTTGTGTAGGCGTTCTTCTCGAGAACATGCCTTCCCCAAAACTTGGTTTCTAAGAAAATCTAAAGCCCTCAACGAGAGGGCTTTTTTTTTGCTAATAAATTGCCAATTTGGTTTGCTGGGTCACATTCTTTCCTTCAACATTAAGTATGTAAATTCCGGGTGGAACTTCGCTAACGTTAATGGTTGTGTGAAAATTCGAGGAAATTGATTGTTGGCTTAAAATCAGGTGGCCGCTGATGCCGTAAAGCTGAACGCTGACAAACGGTTGATCAAACGCTGAGCGAATTACTACGTGCGAATTACTTGGATTGGGAAATACATTAAATGGACGTGGTATATCCTGCGTTTTAGATTCGAGCATTTCTAAGCGATACACCACATCTAGCCGTGTAAACCGATGGGTAAGCCCGCCAAAGGTGTAATAGTAGTTTCCTGATTTGAGCAGCTCTGCTCCCCTATATTCTTGGGGTAAATCAGCGATGATGGTCCAACGATCATCGTTTGAATCATAATAGTAAACTTCTGAAAGTAAGTCTAGGCTATCACTTTGTCCGCCAACAATTAACGCACCAGAACGGGCAGAGCTACTCGCTGCATAAGCCCTCGCGCTTCCCGGGAAATCGCTCATTTTAAACCAAAGCTCGTTGAAAGGATCAAAGCGCCACACTTCGTTGGTGGTTTCTCCGCTCTTATCTCTGCCGAGCATAAAATAGCCATTTCCATTTGCACTGAAGGCTACCATTTCATCTTTTCCATTTCCTGGAATTGTTCCCAGTGAATCCCAAGAAAGAGTGATCATATTAAACCGCCATAAATCATTGAAATGCACGGAGTCATTCCTTCCCCCGCCCAAGTAAGCATATTTACCGACAACAAATACAGCCGCAGCACCACGCGCGCTCCACGGGGTATTGTTGAGTTTCATCCATTGCATGATTTCTGGAATAAAGAGAAAACACTCATTCGTGAATTTATTCCCATCCTTGATTCCGCCAACCAAAAACCCACGACTATTGCTGGCAAAAGCACACGCATATTGCCGATCTTCGGCAGGTAAGGTGTCCATTGTAATCCAAGAGTTCGTGCGGGTGTCAAAAGCGCTCCAGTCATTGGTTAATTGAAACGAGGCATTCATTCCGCATCCAAAAAACAGGATGCCATCAATGACGAACCCCGAGCCGTCATCCCTCCCACCGTTTGGATAGTTGGTTATGCTTTCCCAGTTTGAGTGTTCTGGTGAGATTTGCGCACTTAATTCAAACATTAAGAGGATGAAAATGAAACTAAAAAGGCTTCGCATTATGAAGCCTTTTTAACGTAGTATTTAAGTATGTATTTTATCACATCATTTTAAATCCACCAATTTCTGCTACTTGCTTTTCAAGATCAGGCATATCGGTTGGTTCGCTTGATTTAAATTCATTACGTATTGCGGCAATCCACTGACGTGAGCGGTCGTTGAGCTGGAAATCATCTGTCATCATTCTACCTCGCGTGACCACTATGCCCATGTCAGCACCTTCGTACAAATAGTCACCTGCCTTCATGATGCGCAAAAAGAAAGCCTCTTTTTCTGATTCCACAGCTCTGCGATGCGTATCCATCCGCGAAAAACGAATGTTACCTGCATCATCCATGGCGTAGATGCCCGATCGGGGAGCCACGGTGATTTGTCTGATGCTTTCATCGGTGTGCTTAATCACCATTTGCGACCAGCTATCAATATTTTCTGGCAGATGCCATCGCTGGTTAATCGCGTTCACGCTTACTTCATAATCTCTATCCATCCATTCCATGATATGGAATAAGAATAACGGTATATCCGCCAGAGCAAACACCGCGTGATTGGTAATCGAACTTGCTCCAGTGACCCTCGGATTTAGTTCTCCTAAATAGAGTTCATCCGTATCTGTATCGATGAGGAAATCCAATTCAAAATATCCTTTGTATCCTTCTTTCTTCAGTTGATTTCCAAACTGCTCGGCATACTTGCGCGCTTTTTTTCGGATTTTTGGTGTAAAACAATCCGCATAAATTTCATTTCCGCACCATCCACCTTTATAGGGTGTCAGTTCTTTGAATCCAACCAATTCTGTCATCAATGGGGCCACGATCGTTCCGTTGCGTGTAACACAGGCTTCCATGGCCGCACCTCGGCAGTTGATTCGTTTCATCACCTTCACCTCTTCCTCTGCCACTATTTCGTCAGCATGTTTTTTCCAATCTTCCTCATCATTGATGAAGAACGTGGTATGGCCACTGTCGCCAAATGGGGTTTGAACTACCAACTCTGGCCCCAAATGCTTCGATACTTTTCGTAGGGTTTCAAAACTATCAACTCGCGTTAAAACATTTGGCACTGTGGGCACATCAGCCTTCATGGCCACGCGATTCGTCACCACTTTGTTGTCGAGGTGTGTTCTGAGTTTGGCTGAAGGAAACATCAATTCCAGACCAAGCTTCTCTGCCAATTGCTCTGTGCGTTCGTCAAACATTAGAAACATCGCTTTTCCACCATCGCCTCTTTTTTTGATGTATTCCACCACTTCTTTGTGTTCGAGCATGTAATTGACAATGTCCTCGATGCTGGTAAACTCATCGTGAGGCAAATCTTCTTTGGGTGAGAACACATTTGGGTGTAAGCCGTCAAAACACTCGATGTAGGAAATAAATTTAAACCCTTTAATCCACTCATCAGCGCCAAGTAGATTGAAATTGGTAGCCGAAATAAAATACAATGGCGTTTCATTTCGATAAAAGAACCTTCGTATGTCGTGCACACCTCGAAGCACTTTTTCTTTTGCTACTTTCTTTTTACCTTTTTTCTTCTTGTCTTTATCTTTTGACATGCTCTTTTGATGTTTTTCAAATTAAATAAGTGACTCTTCGGTAAAGACCTTGAAGCCGAGTTCAGCGTTGTACGAATGAATTTCTTTTACATCAAGTTCCTTCATAAATTCTAGAATATCCTTGGTCATTACCTGACCCGGGACTAAGATAGGAAAGCCAGGAGGATATGGAATCACAAATGACGCAGAAACCACATCTCTTCCTTTTTTCAGTGCTTGTTCGCATTCATCCAACCTCAAGCTTTCGCATTTTTCGTGGTTATACGCTAAGAAAAATGCATCTCGAATGCAGCCCTCTGGAGTTTCATTTTCCCTGAATTTTTTATGAAAGAAGCTAAAATTCGGGAGTGCCGGCAGATTCTCGGTATAATTGATCACTTTCTGAGCGTGAAGCTTGGCTTCTTGTCTCGAAAATGCTTCAATTCGGTCGTCTAATTGTTGGGCTATTTTTATCAATACCCCGATCAACTTGGCTACAGAGCTTCTCGTAGTGCCGATATTGGTCATGAACAGCACCGTGTTTCGCGATGTTTTGTTGACTTGGATTCCAAATTGATCCATTAAGTATTCTCGCTTAAACGTGTCACCATCAATTCCGGTGCGTCCAATATACAAGTTGATTTTTGTGGGATCCAATACAAACTCATCGTTTTTCCATTCGATGGTCATGTTTCCCCACCCCTTATCTTTATTGTAATAGCGCTCGAAACCAGATTTCCTGTGTTTTTCGGGAATAAGATTAGTAACGGTTAAAATGTCGAAGTACTTTCTGAGAATGGGTGTATTTGCAATTTTCACACGCAACATCATGGCCCTTTCAATGCTTCGCTCTACCAACTCATTGCCTTCTAGTTCTGCTTGCCTGCGTCCCATGTCTAAAGATGCCAATATTTGATACGATGGTGATGTGGAAGTATGCGTCATGTAGGCTTCTATAAATGAAGCTTTTACACGTTGAGCAAACTGCTCATCATAGATATGAATCATAGAGCCTTGGCGCAAACTGGTCAATGTTTTATGCGTTGACTGCGTGGCATAGACCCTGATTTTTACTTTTTCAGGATCGGGCATATTGAGGCGTCTTCCTCGTCCTTTAGCCTTATTGTACTTTTCAATGTACTCTGCAGACTTGTAGCGCTTTTGAAGTCGAGCAGCCGCACTCATGGCTGTTCTTCTTCTAAATATCGTAGAGAATCGTGCGTAGCCGTACCAAGCTTCATCCCACAAAAAGATCATGTCTGGCTTTATTGCCAGCACTTCTTCCATTACTTTTTCAACGTTGTAAACAATGCCGTCAAACGTGCAGTTGGTCAACAATACCATTTTCACTTCATCAAGTCTACCTGCTTTTTCAAACTCAAATAAACGGGCTTTAATTTCAGATAGCGGAACAGCTCCGTACATCGAAAATTTTTCGAGGTGATAGGAATCAAGGTAAACAGGACGAGCGCCACCCAACACCAAACCATAGTGATGTGACTTATGACAATCGCGATCGATCAAGACCACATCACCGGGTTCGAGCAAAGCTTGAACCACAATTTTATTTGCCGTGCTTGTGCCGTTGGTCACAAAAAAGGTTTGCTTACTTCCGAACGCCCGCGAAGCCATTTTCTGTGCTTTTTTTAAGGGACCTGTCGGCTGAAGCAACGAATCTAAACCACCAGTAGTGGCGCTGGTTTCAGCTAGAAAAATATTCTTCCCATAGAAGTCTCCCATTTCCCGAATCCAATTGCTTTTAAATATACTATTACCACGCGAAATAGGCATGGCATGAAACACCCCTGTCGGGCGCTTACTGTATTGAACCAAGGCGTTGTAGAAAGGCGTTTCAAATCTCTCGTCAATCCCTTTCAGAATATTTAGATGGAGGTCAGTAAGGTCTTCCTGACGGTAAAATATATTTCTAAAGTTCTCAAGTGCTTCATCGGGAAGTTTATCTACGCTCAAGTCTGTAACTAAAAACAAATCCAACTCAGGCCTCAACTCTTTGATTTTATCACCGAGATATATTCCAATGGTAGATGAACGTTTGGCCTCAACCGTATCTGTAAGCCATGACGCAACAAACTGACGGATGTGTTTGATGTTACCCTCGCTTTTAAACGGAAACGAATAGCGAACAACGCAACTTTGTATATTGTGGTTAAAGTTCAAGGCCATTAGCGCATCTTGAAATGTCCTTACCACAACAACTCCGTATACAAAATCATCTTTTGGGTTGCGCAGGGCTCTCAGCTGCCTGAGTAATTCTTGCTGATCATCGTCATCAATGTCATTTACGAAAAGCACCTCGAAGTAATGCGAATCACTTTTGACGTCACTTTCAAGTTCTTCGTCTAGTTCAGAGTAACCACCGGTTTGTGGAAGGTTGTGCGAATAATTCCTACTCACCAGCAGCCGAACATACTCTGATAGCGAATGCGAAAATGCGGTGTCTTCTTTTCGTGTTAACGCATCTTTCAATTGATCCAGGCGCTGAAGGCCTGGAAAAGCCCAGTACCTTTCTATATCGCAAAGCTCTTTTAAGCAGAATAAGGCATTCTTAACGAGTTCTGTTCGATCTTCTTCTGAAAGGTTGTTGGACTCTATTTGATCACCGAAGTCTTTGAGCTGGTACCATAGTTTCGTCCGGTATTCAGATACATTATAATATTGTCTGAAGGTTCCTTTTACGGCTGGTTTTGCTTTCTCAGAAGTATCGTTTATCGACATTTAATGCATTTTATGTGAATCAGAACTCACCGGAAAAACCACGGGAGCTTCGGTTCCATAAGCCTTTTCAAGCGGTGTGCTGCGAGTTGGCTTTTCAATTGGCCCCAAAGAATCTAAGTACGGAAAAGTTTTACCAGGTTCGTAAATATCAAAAATAATTTTATTGTCTCTAAAACTTTTTAAGGTTTGGCCCAATCTTAACGTTCCTTTTTCACGACTTCGCCTCACCCGTTCGATATCAATCTCGAGCGGAACCATCTCTTCGCTTGTATGCGCTTGATATAAAACTCGACCATCGGGTCCGCAAACAATTGACTGTCCATTACCACCAGCTTCGAGGCCATTGAAATCGAAAATGAAGCATTGATTGATTGCTGCTGTAGCGCGAACAATGCTCAATTCAACTTCACGGTCGATGGTATTGGTAAGTGTAGGATGCAGAATCACCTCTGCTCCCATCGCAGCCATCGTGCGCGTGGTTTCAGGAAACCACATATCATAACAAATGGAAACTCCGAATTTCCCCACTTCGGGCACATCGAAAAGCATAAAATCATTCCCTGGAGTTACTCCTTCTTCGTAAGGGTAAAAAGGAAACATCTTTCGATACCTTCCCACCACCTCACCTTTCGGATTGTACACTGAAGCCGTATTGTAAATCTTTCCTTCACTGCGCTCAAAGGCTGAACCCGGCAACAACCATATGCCGTGTTTCTTGGCCATTGCACCAAACTCTGCGTCAAACTCGTCAGCCGGTGATGCAAAAACCGTAAGCGGTCCGCGCACACACAACTCAGAAAACACTACCATTTGTACCCAAGGATAAATGCTCATTAAGACATCTAACTTGTACTTCATCATTGGCAAATTGCTGTGAGCTCCGTTCACGCGCATTTGCACTCCTGCTATCGAAAAGTTCTTCATATCTCTCAAATATAGTCTTTGGGATGAACTAGGCGCGGCCCGTTAACGTCATTAACTCTTCCTCGATAATTGTTAATCCAGCATTCAACTGATCTTCAGTGATCACCAGCGGACTAAGCACTCGAATAACATTTTTATGTGTTCCGGCACTCAATAAGATCAACCCCCTTTTTGCGCAGGCGTGCATCAAATCGTTACACAACTTAGCAGCGGGTTTCCATGGATCTCCATCTTCAACCAATGGAAAAGCAATCATCGCCCCGAGGCCCCTTACCTCTCCAATTTCTGGGCATTTTTCACGTAAGGCCTCAAAACGTGTTCTGCATATCTCTCCGACTTTTTGTCCGAGTCTATTAATATCAATCTCCTTCATGTATTTGATATTGGCAAGTGCGGCAGCGGCACAAACAGGATTTCCAGGGTAAGTTCCACCGATGGTTCCTGGCTGAGCGGCATCCATAATTTCTGCCTTTCCAATCACACATCCGATTGGCATTCCTCCTCCCATTGATTTCGCCCAAGTGCTTAAATCAGGCGTTACATCATAATGCTGGTAAGCGGCCCATTTTCCTGTTCTACCAAATCCGCTTTGCACTTCATCAAGAATCAGCAGAATACCAAATTCATCGCATATTTTCCTCAGCTCTTGCATATAAGCCTTTGGCATGGGTACGAAGCCACCCTCACCCAATACAGGCTCCACGATAATCGCTGCACAATTATTCGGATCAACGGTGGTCATCAACGATTCACGCAATAACGTGATTTCACGCTTCACAAAATCATCGTAGCTCAGCCCTTTGCCGTAGCGAAAATGGTTTGGATACCTAAAACGATACACTTCCGGAGCAAAAGGCCCGCAATTGTATTTGTACGCTGGCTTGGCTGTTAATGTCATCGCCATCATGGTGCGACCGTGAAAGGCATCCGTGAAGCATATTATGCCTTGCTTCT
Source organism: Salibacteraceae bacterium (assembly GCA_018401875.1). Lineage (GTDB taxonomy): Bacteria > Bacteroidota > Bacteroidia > Flavobacteriales_G > Salibacteraceae > SHAN690. The sequence continues at coordinate 192,985 of JAGYJZ010000003.1, read as the reverse complement.
TGGTCGCTTGCCTGGCTATTTTAATGGCGTTCTCTACCGATTCAGCACCTGATCCAGTAAGCATAACCTTGGTTTTCTCACCATGAGGAAACAGCTCAATCAGCTCATCTGCTAATTTCATATACACATCATAAGTGGCCACATTAAAGCAGGTGTGAATCAATTTTGCAGCCTGTTCCTGAATGGCTTTCACCACGGGTTCAGGACAATGCCCCGAGTTTAACACACCTATACCGCCCCCAAAGTCGATCAATTCTTGACCATCAGCATTGGTGATGATCGCCCCCTTAGCACTTACTGCTGTTGAGGGGTTGAACACACTTACACCATTCGTAACAACTTCCTTACGCCATTGAAATAAGGCCTCACTATTCTTCGTTTCCATATTCTATAATTAAGCAGTAATGCTTTGAAATTTAAGCGCGTAAAATTAGAATTCGCATTGAGCTATTTACCCTGAACATTCAATTTAATTTAAACAAAGCTTCACTCCTGCATCGTTTCATTATTTGACGATCTAAAATGCAGGATGTAAGCGCGTGCGCTTAACTTCGCAGCCATGGAATTACCATCCAAATTACTCGAGAAAACCGTTTCGTATTTCGAAAGTCTGCCCGGTGTTGGCAGACGCACAGCACTGCGCTACACATTGCAACTGCTAAAAATGCAGAAGGAAGATGCGCTGAATTTTGGCGCATCGATGATCAAACTCGTTGAAGAGCTTGGTTTTTGCAGCATTTGCCATAATGTTGCCGATGGTGATGTTTGTCAAATATGCGCCCACCCAAAACGGGATAAAGAAACCATTTGCGTGGTAGAAGATTTAAGGGATTTATTGGCCATTGAAGCCACGTCTCAATACTATGGCGTTTACCACGTTCTCGGTGGTGTGATTTCACCATTGGATGGCATTGGCCCAAAAGATCTTCACCTTGAATCATTGGTTTCGCGTATTTCTGAAGACCGCTGTAAGGAAGTCATCTTCGCATTACCGTCTACCATGGAAGGAGACACAACGAGTTTTTACATCTTCAAACGGTTGAAAGATTTTAATGTTAAAACCACAAGTTTGGCACGCGGAGTAGCTGTTGGAAATGAGCTGCAATACACCGATGAATTAACCCTAGGACGGTCTATTCAAGGCAGATTGCCCTATGACAATGCCATGAGATCTTTCTGAGAACGTGAAACTCAGCATAATCATAGTCAATTATAATGTTCGGTACTTTCTCGAACAAGCCATCAGAGCAGCCCTGAAAGCTGGTCAAAATTTGGAAAGCGAGATCATTGTAGTGGACAACGCATCCGCTGATGGCTCAAAGGAAATGGTTGAAAGCAGCTTTCCAACGATTCAATACATCTACCTCGATCAAAATTTAGGTTTTTCGAAAGCCAACAACGCTGGCATAAAGGCAGCTAAAGGCGAATATGTTTTGCTGCTCAACCCCGACACCGTTGTGGCAGAAGATGCTTTTGAGCGTTCGGTGAAGTTTTTGGATGACAATCCACAAGCAGGCGGACTAGGAGTGCACATGATTGACGGTTCAGGAACATTCCTGCCCGAGAGCAAACGCGGCTTACCTACTCCATCGGCTGCATTTTATAAAATCTTTGGTTTTTCGCGCTTATTTCCAAATTCAAAAAAGTTTGGAAAATACCACTTGGGGTATTTAGATGAACACAAAACCCACGAAGTAGAGATTCTGAGCGGTGCATACATGATGATGCGCTCAAGCGCACTCGACAAAGCAGGTTTGTTGGATGAAACGTTCTTTATGTATGGTGAGGATATTGACCTATCGTATCGATTAATTAAAGCGGGATATAAGAACTACTATTTTCCAGAGTCAAAAATTATTCATTACAAGGGTGAAAGCACAAAAAAAGGCAGTGTAAACTATGTGTTTGTGTTTTACAGAGCGATGCTCATTTTCGCAAAAAAGCACTTCGAGAAAAGCCAGGCTTCATTGTTCGGATTGCTCATTAACAGCGCCATCTATTTCAGGGCGTTTTTAGCTTTGATAAGCCGTTTTTTCGGAAGAATTTGGCAAATGCTTTTCGATGGTATTTTGGCCTACGCAGTGTTTTTATCTGCGGCTGCTTGGTATGAAAAAATAGCCGACAAAAATTTTGACTTACCATTCGTTAGCACCTCATTGTTGGGATATACAGCAATCATTCTTTTAGTTTTACTCTACTCTAATGTTTATGATCAGCATTTTCGATTATTTCGACTCTTCAGGGGATGGCTATTTGCTTTTTTAGCGCTGCTGGGCGTGTATGCCTTATTGCCAGAAGCGTATCGCTTTTCCAGGGCCGTGTTGTTAATCGGCAGCACCGCATCGTTATGCACAGGAGTGGTTTGGCGGTTTGTGTTGCATTCAGTCAATCGCGAACTTTTCAGCATAGAAAAAAACAACGCTGCAAGAACAATTGTCGTGGGAAATAGTCAGTCTTTACATGATGTTAGTACTTTTTTGCACCGTCATAGCATTGCGCCTTCGTTTTCGGCTGGCATTCTTGATGAAGACAAAACGCATTATCCGATTGGTTACTTGGGCAACACAGAACAACTGCATCGCGCTGCACTTGACTTCGGAATTAATGATGTGATTTTCGACACACGAGCCATCGAGAACGCAAAAATGATAGCGCTGATGAACAGGTTAAAAGATGCAAGTGTGCATTTCAAAATGGCCGTTGGCGATCCGTTGTTTCTCATTGGCAGCCAGGAAGCTATTGGCCCGGATGATGTTCTAAGTTTAGGTGAACTGCGCGAACTTAATCCACAATCAATTAAGCGATTAAAGAGGACGTTCGATGTTATTCTCACACTTGCTTTAATTCCTTTTACGCCCATATTAGTAATGATTGTCGATGAAAAAATAGGCGTCTTACTCAATTTGAAAAATGTGCTTTTGGGGCGATGTACGTGGGTTGGATACGACCCCAGGGGCATGCACCGGGCACTGCCAGAAATGAGCGTTGGAATCACTTATCCCATGATGAATGTGATCTTACCAAACAACACGTATGATCAGATGGTAAAAGAAAACCTGCTGTATTTGAAACGCTACAATCCATTTACCGACTTGTCAATTCTGATAAAGCATATTCATTCTCTTGGCAGCGCACCATCAAACGAAGCAAAACATCGTTAAATTTGAACCTCCGATGAAAGCAAAATTGAAATCTCCTTTTTATGTGTTGATCGTTTTCGCACTGTTGGCTCCGAGCTGCATGGTGCTCGATGGAGGAAACTCTTACCGAAAAACCAACAAATGCTGTGGGATTATCAAGTGCGACCTGCATCGCAGAAGTCAGGTAAAAAAGCATAAAGGAGCTGTGAATGCTTCTAAAAAATACCAGAAGAAAGAACAGCGCATCAAACGCGGATACTAGCTTCTATTTATAAATTTTTCTTCTGTTTAATTCGTGTTGGTAGCGCTTGGCATTATTCACATGCTCTCGGTACGAACTGGAAAAATTGTGGTAGCCAGAAAAATCTTCCTTGGCGCACATAAACAGGTAATTGTGGCTGGATGCGTTTAATACGGCATCGATCGATTCGATTTCAGGGAGAAGTATTGGCCCTGGTGGCAATCCAGCATTTTTGTAAGTGTTATAGGGAGAATCAATTTGCTTATGCACATTCAAAACTCGCTTTATGCTGAAGTCGCCCAAGGCGTGAATAAGCGTTGGGTCCGATTCAAGGCGCATTCCTCTTCTCAACCGATTCAAGTACAGTCCAGCAACCACAGGACGTTCATCTTTTTTTGCTGCTTGCTCAGATTGAACAATGGATGCCAATGTGCTGACCTCTGATTGCGTCAAGTTCATTTTTTTTGCTTTGGCAATGCGTTCTTCCGTCCAAAAACGTTTGTATTCACGGGCCATTCTCACCATAAACTCCTCTGCAGTGGTGTTCCAATAAAACTCATAGGTGTTAGGAAGAAACATGGTGAAAATGGTGGATGTGCCAAAACCATACTGCGCGCAAAATGCCTCATCATTTAAAAGCGCGATAATCGATGCACTGTCTGCCTCGATAAAGCCAGAAACATTCGCAGCCAATTCAGCTTTGGTGCGCACAGACCTCAGGATTAATTGAACCGGTTTTTGTTGTCCGCTTCGCAGCAGGTTCACCAATTGATTATTATTCATTCCATCCAAAATCACATAGCGACCGCCCTTTGCGAGGTCAGGATACTTTTTTCGCTTTGCCACCCAATCAAAAGACGCACTATCCTTGATAATCCCTTGAGTTATTAAATCGCCCAAAACATCCGAATAGTCAGCGTCAGATGCGATGAAAAAATCAACGGAAGATGTTGGCAATTCAACGTTAACAGCGAAAATTCTTTGGTAATAATCCCACGCCATATAAGCACCGATTAGTGCTCCAAACAAAACTACTGCGAGTAAAAATTTTCGAATGTTCATTGGTCCTTAATCCGTTGATAAAAATTTTGATCAATGAATTGGTCACCGTCCCAAACCCAATCTTTTTTGGTGCCGAAAAGCTTAAAGCCTGCTGACTCAAACAATCGAATGCTTGATGTATTGGTCACCAGCACATCAGCGTATATTGAACGCACATCAAGTTGATGAAAACAAAAATTACTCAATAGCTGCAGCGCCTCATGTCCAAAACCCTTTCCACGGTATGCCTGGTCGATTAAAATGCCAACTCCTACACGCTTGTTGTTCACATCAAGATCATACAAGTCAATGCAGCCTAATGGATGTTTTTCGTGCGTAAAAATCATCAAGCGCATTTGATTATTGATAAAAATATCGTTCTCGTTTTTTATAAAGTGCGCTACTTCTTCTTTTGAATAAGAAGTCGTTGTGCTCGACACAAGCCAATGATCGGTATCATTTTCCCAACGCACAATATCATCGATATCATCAAGCGAAGCTTGTCTTAAAAAGCATCGTTCACCTTTGAGCATCATCGTTCAATTTCGCCTTTGAAGACAAATGTAGCCGGGCCAGTTTTCCAAATATTTTGATACGAACTTTCTGACCGTTCGAGAGAAACATTCAAATCTCCACCCACAGCCTTAATGTCGAACGAGTCATTCGTTGAACCCCAAAAAGACATGGCTACTGCCGCTGCTGTAACTCCCGTTCCACATGCAAGTGTTTCATCTTCCACTCCTCGCTCATAGGTTCGAATGTGCAGCGTATCATTTATGACTTCGATAAAATTCACGTTCACACCTTGCGCTTTAAATCGATCGTTGAATCGAATCTTACGGCCTTCTGTTATTATATCTAATCCTGACAAACCGACTACCTTTTTGATGTAGTGCGGTGATCCTGTATCAAGCAAAAGCTCGTTTTCACTAATTACCTCAATGGCGCTTACATCAATCATCTGCAAAGAAACCTGTCCATCAAATTGAACGATCGCATGATGCGGGCCATCTGTAGCGATAAAATGACAGCTGTTTTTGATGAGACCTAAACGATGGGCAAATGCCGAAATGCACCGACCACCATTTCCGCACATCGAGCTGAAATTGCCATCTGCATTGTAATAAACCATTTTAAAATCGTAGTCGTCAACAAGTTGCAAGAGCATCAGACCATCAGCCCCAATGCCAAAATGACGATCGCACAGTTGCTTAACTAAACTAAAGTTAGATTCAGGAAACGACCGATCTCGGTCATCGATGATGATGAAATCATTTCCAGCTCCTTCATATTTAAAAAACTCCATTGGTATGCAATATTCACAATAGCTTGCAAACTTGCGTATATCTCAGCAAAAAGATGTCTGAAATGACTAACATTAATTAACAGCGGCATCACAACCTCAGATGCCATTCTCTAGTTATTTTGACATGATAATTCACAAAACAACAAAAGACATGAAAAGAATAGTTGGTTACTTTCTAGCAGCATTTTTAGGTGGACTACTATCTTTAGCATCCATCACATATTTTCAAAATGATCAGCTCGATCGCATTCAAAAAATTGAAGCGTTGAGGGCTCAAAATTCGCAATCAAACACCACTCATCAAGTTTCATATGGAGTTCCACTCGAGAGTGTAGATTTTGCAGATGCGGCTGAACGAACCGTAAATGCTGTAGTTCATGTAAAGACAACCTACGAGCTGGATGGCGGTTATTATTCATTCGATCCGATTCGCCACTTCTTTTTTGGTGATGGAATCTACCAAAAGCAGCCTCGCTTCGGAGCTGGTGCTGGTTCAGGCGTCATCATGTCTGACGATGGATACATCGTTACGAACAACCACGTGATTGATGGAGCCACAAAGGTGCAAGTAACCACCAACGACAATAGAACCCTTGATGCAGAGGTGATTGGCCAAGATCCGAGTAGTGATTTAGCTCTAGTAAAAGTAGAAGCCGCAGATTTACCGCGTATTGAACTCGGAAATTCAGACAACGTGCGCGTTGGAGAATGGGTGCTGGCTGTAGGAAATCCGTTTAATCTGGAATCTACTGTAACGGCAGGAATAGTCAGCGCCAAAGGAAGAGACATTAATATATTGGCAAATGGTCCGAATGGAGCTAGCGCTGTGGAATCGTTCATTCAAACCGATGCAGCGGTGAATCCAGGTAACAGCGGTGGTGCGTTGGTAAATTCTCGCGGTGAACTCATTGGAATTAACGCAGCGATAAAATCAAACACAGGATCATATACTGGGTATTCATTTGCCATCCCAGTGAATATTGTATCAAAGGTGGTTGAAGACTTATTAGAATATGGAGCAGTGCAACGCGGCTACCTCGGTGTTCAAATTCAGAATGTAACCCAAGAGCTTTCGAACCTTGAAAAACTAGGCGTAAGCGATGGTGTATATGTTGCTTCTACCATTGATCTTGGAGCTGCAAAAGAAGCGGGTATTAAAAAAGGAGATGTCATTACGCACATTGCTGAGCGTAAAGTGAAGAATGTTACCGAGATGCAAGAGCAATTGAGCACGTTCAGACCTGGTGACGAAATATTGGTTTCAGTAATTCGAGGGGGAAATGCCATCAACATCCCACTGACACTCAGAAACCAGTTTGGTGAGGCCGAGGTAACTCCGCGAAAAGAAGTGGAAATCCACGAAAAACTAAATGCCCTGATGGAAAATGTGGATGATGAAACAAAAGAGCTGCTCGACATTAGCAGCGGGGTTCAAATCAAAGAATTAGGTTCAGGGAAATTACGCAGCGCTGGAATGGCGCAAGGATTTATCATTACAAAGGTGGATCAAACCGTCATTAAGGATAAGAATCACTTGATCGAAGTGTTGGAGTCAAAAAAAGGTGGAGTGCTCATCGAGGGCATTTACCCGAATGGAAAACGCGCTTATTACGGTTTCGGGTTGTAAAACTGCGCAAACCCGCCAGAACTTTTATAGATGCCGTAATCTGGATGATTCAGAAAACAGTGAACATTGAATGCTTGGAAAATTAAGTTCAAGGCCTTGGTAGCTAGTGTGTGAGGTGCTCATTGTCTGAATCTTGGGTGAAGACCTCACAGTAAAAGCGGTGAGGCTTTGGGGCAAGAGAGATTGGCAAGAAGCCTACAAGGATCCACAGCATTTGCTCACCTTCACAGGCCGGGGCTTAATGGCACCTAAAAGCCTCATCCGCGGTGTGGTCATAAAATAATTTTCCTTTTTCAATCTAGCCTTCCTGACCACAATTGCCTTGAAGTCTTCAAGCCTTTTCTTTGCTTCTTTCTTTTGGGCACAAAAGAAACGAAGGAGAATTGCCTCTTTATTGATCTTTTACAGTTAAACCGTATCGATACTACTATTTTCAGCAAGGTCCACTTCGAGACGCTCCCTGCGGTCGCCCTCAGTATGACCTTTCTGAAAAAGAGTACTAAACCTCTCGAATTCAAGGCCTTTCCTACTTCGTAGTTAGCAGGTTCAGTTGCTTTTTGTCTGTCACTTGATGCTTAACGCAATGCTGAATCTTGGTGTGAAGACTTCACAGCAATAGCGGTGTGGAAGTTCAGCGTTTATGGTTGGCTGACAACTGATATCTGACAGCTGAAAGCTTATCGTATTCCCAATTATAAATCTCCTTCAGCCCTCAACCAAAAGCACCGTTTTCTAAAATGAATTTGAATAATTCATCAACCTCTATCCGAACCCCAACAACGGCTTGTTCACCTTGGAATCTCATTTATCGAAACCCGCCAATTTAAACATCACGATTACCGATGTAAGCGGCCGAGTTGTATATTTACACAACGTGCAAGCGAGTGAGGCCCACAAGGAGACGATAGACCTTCAAACACAACCCAGCGGCCTTTACTTCGTTCACGTAAGGAATGAACAAAATGCATGGCAAGCTACACTGATCAAACAATAGATTACTTACTTGAAAACGAGCGTTCAAGCACGCGAAGGAGTACACCCACTCCTTTGCGTGCTTTTTTCTTGCAGTGGAGATCATTAGCCAGTTATAAACCAATTTATGGTTTAAGAAAAATGCTGGCACTGCTCATATTAATATTCATGAGCAGCACCTCCTTCGCCCAACTCGAATACTCCAAGTGGTGGTGGCACGCCAACAATCAATTGGACTTCAGCGCTGGTGGAGCACCTGTGTATGGCGCGGGCCCTGGCAACATGAATCCGACCCTCAGTGCAGTACCCGATTGTTCTTCGATCAGCGATCGCTACGGAAACATTCAATTTGGAGCAACGACCCAATACATTTATGATCGCAACGGAAACAGCATGCCCTATGGCCCAATTAATGTATCAGCTTTTGGGATTGAATCTGTAACAATAGTCCCTAAACCTTGTAATGAAGATATTTATTACGTGTTCATGGCGAGGTTTTCCGGATTAGGTGATCCAGATGGAATTTCGTATTCCACCGTTGACATGACCTTGAACGGTGGCTTGGGGGATATTGTTAGTGTAGACAGCTTAGACACCAATACATTTAAATGCATCGATGCCACCAGGCACGCCAACGGCAAAGATTTTTGGCTGACGGGCATTGACCTGGCCGATGGCAATACTTTTAAATCGTGGTTGATATCCGACACGGGCATCGCTGCCACCCCCGTCATCAGCTCGGCAGGGACTGCCCTACCCACCTTTAATAATACTGCTGGTCTTGCAGGCCTTCGGTTTTCACCTGACGCTTCAAAATTGGTATTGAGTTGTCAATTGCTTACAATTCCACCAGTCACTCCGCAGCGCTTGTACAATTTTGACAACGCCACGGGCGCGGTCAGTTTTGTATGCGATTTGGACGATACGGGCTTTCCTGATCAGCATCTAAATACCTATGCGTGCTTCTCGCCCAACTCGTCTAAAGTGTACATCACCTCAGTGAGTTCATTGTGGCAGTTTGACCTTAGCTCGGGTGTGCCCGCCACCATCGCCAGCTCCGGTCAGGTGATTTTTGATACCGCCACCGCCAATCCATTTTTTTCTTTTCAGCTGGTCGATTTACAGATTGGGATGGACAGTGCCATTTATCTTTCACGAGCAGTTGCACCAGGATCTGCTAATTATTTTAACCTCGGAGTAATCGCCAACCCCGACTCGTTAGGCGCTGCTTGCCACTTTGTGCACGACAGCATTGCCACTGCCCAACTTACCTACAATGGCCTGCCCAACATCATCTATGATTTGTACACCAAACGCAAGATTGTGGTGTCTGATCCTCCTTGCACGGGAGATACTGTGCAGCTTTCTTTTGACAGAACGGTGTATATGGACAGCGTGCATTGGCAGATCGGAGACGCCACCACGCCCTACCAGTTTTTTGTGAGCGACAGCGTGGCATCGGTGGTTATTGATTCGGCCGGCACTTATCCCATCATGGCCATCGCGTTTAGCCATTGCCGCAGCGATACCTTTTATGATTCAGTAACGGTTATTCTCAGTCCAAATCCATACCTAGGTGCAGACACCGTGCTGTGCGAAGGCGATACCATCGCCTTTGCCAACGATTGGTTTTACAGCTATGCCTAAAGCACTGGCGACACTACCGAAGGCATCCAGATTCTACAACCCGATACCTATTGGCTCGAGTTGAGCAATGTGTGTGGCTTAGCACGCGACACCATTGTGGTGGATAGCATCATCCAAGCTTTGGTCAATTTCAATTTAGACGATACTTTGCTGTGCGTGGGCGATACCTTAGTGCTGGATGCCACCGTAGAACAAGGCACCTACCTCTGGCAAGATGGCTCAACCAATGCCGTGTTTTACGCCACGGCAGCCGACACCATTTGGGTGGAAGCACTGAATGTGTGCAACATCACTCCTGCCACCGACACCATGGTGGTGCGCTTTACAGATATTCCTGTCATCCCCGAACTCGACAGTGTGCTGTGCAATGGCGAGTCGTATTTTATTGACCTCACCACCGATTCGCTCAGCACCTTTGTTTGGTACGATGGCAATGCAGGTGCGTTTGACACCATCACCCTGCAAAACACCTATTGGGTGCAAGAGTGGAACATCTGCGGACAAGACAGCACCGACTTTTTGGTGGCCTTTGTCAGCGACCCGCAAACGCTATTGGGCAACGACACCGTGCTGTGCATCTCCGATTCGATGGTGCTCGATGCCAGCACTCCGTTTGGCGCCTATGTGTGGAACACGGGAGATGTTACGGGCGCCATCACCATCGATGCTTCGTATTTGAGCGGAGACTCAAACCATTACATCGTTACCGTTTACAATGCCTGCAAGGCAGATACCGACAACATCATCATCGCGGCTGATTATCCCATTGATGTTGATCTTGGAAACGATACTACGTTGTGCGAAGGTGAAGCCTTGGTATTGCAGCCAACACCAGCCATTTCAGCCAACCGTGTAGGTTATTTATGGCAAAGTACACCCACCTTGCTCGACTCATCCAACACCGATCAGAGCATCAGCCTTGTGGCAGGTTCAGCTGAGCTTCCCGCTCCGCAGGTGACAGAATACACCTTATCTGCCAGCAATGCCTTCGGCACGTTTTCAGATTGGGTCAATGTGTTTGTAGACGAAGCGCTCACGCCCGATTTAGGTGCAGACCGAGTCGTTTGTTTTGGAGATACGGTCACCTTGCAATCGAGTCCATCGCTGGACAATGGCCGAACTGATTTTGTGTGGCAAAATTCAGCTCAAAGCATTGATTCAACGTTGAATGCATCGAGCATCACCTTCATCGCGGGTGGTGACCTAGCTCCATTATTTGAGAACACACTTTTTGAGTTAATCGCCAGCAATACTTGCGGTAGCTTTTCAGATCAAATCAACGTGCAGGTAGATTCATTGCCTAAAAATTATCCCTTTGAACGGCTCTTCTTTTGCGAAGGAGAGTCGACCGTCATCGTCATTGAAAAAGACGACATCGACTATTTGGAGTGGGAAGACGGCAGCAGATCTGTTTCGCGCGAGATCAACTCTGCACGCGATTGGAACATCACCTTCGTGAACCACTGCGGTAACGTAAATCAAGTGCTGCGATCGGTGGAAAAACTCAGACCAAACATCAGCATTGAACCCGTTCAAAAATTATGTGGCGATGCCATCACGCTAGAACCCATCGTGCCCATTCAAGAAGATGAATACGAGTGGCTGCGCGAATTTGTGTGGTCAACGGGCGAAGTCGCTGACCGCATCGATGCCTATGAAACAGGGCATTATGCTGTCACCATCACCAACCAATTTGATTGCACAGACAGCGCTTCGGTGTGGGTAAAGACTTGTGGTGCTGATTGGTATGTTCCCAACGCCTTTACTCCGGGCAGCAACCGCATCAACGACTATTGGAAGCCCGAAGGCGAAGGGATTTATTCTTATGAAGTCAAAATCTTCGATCGTTGGGGAAAACCCATCTTCTCCTTTACTGAAAACGATTTGGGTTGGGACGGCAGCTCAGCAGGCGTTCCTGCTCCCAACGGAACCTATGTCTACCAAATGGTCATCACCTCTGAAGAGTTTCCGAAAGGTACAGAGGTGAATGGCAGTGTGATTTTGCTGAGGTGACGGCTGAGGGTCGGGTTTGCAGGTTCATGGTTGGTTGGTTCATGGTTCATGGTTGGTTCATGGTTGGTTGGTTCGGGGTTCATGGTTTCTCCAATTGCTAGCGAAGACTGAGCGGAGCCGAAGCCGAGCGGGGTTTGAGTTCGTGGTTCGTGGTTCTTTCGTCCGCTTTTAGCGTCCTCAGTTCAAGGTTAGCTGACAACTGATATCTGACAACTGAAAGCTTCTGGTATTCCAATTATCAATGATGAATCATGAATAATCAATCAACTCCTCTAAATCTCCCACTCCTTCCCCGTACGATAAACAGTGCCTTTGAAAAGTGCCACTGTCTTATTTTCTTGATTTGTAATGGTGATATGATACACACCAATCTTATTGGAAAGGCTTTTCTCTTCTGCCACCGCAGTAATTACATCTCCTTCTTTTAGCGATTCGGTATGTGAAATGCTGGTTTCAACGCTTACGGCCATTCGGCCATGACCGTTGCTGGCAAATGCCAAAGCCGAATCAGCCAACGAATAGGTAATTCCACCATGCGCTATGGCAAAGCCGTTGAGCATATCTTTTCTGATCGTCATTTGCAGAACTGAACGCCCAGCACCGTCTTCCAGCCGCTCAATTCCGAGCCACTGACTGAAAGGATCGTTGTTGAACATTTTATCGACTACTTTTTTCGCAATACTTTCGTCTTTCATGAATCGTTGGATTAATGCTTACAATATTCGCACAATCTAATTTCAATATCCGAAGATGATGAAACAACTTTCCATTTTATTCCTAGCACTGCTCAGTTTAACCGCATTGGCTCAAGATCGATCGCTCTCAACAACTGAAGTAGAACTGCAGCGACTGCGTCAAGATGTAGGACTAAAGCACGGACAAGTCGGTTTTGTGGCGGTAAACCTCGACAACGGGCGCATCATCAGCGAACATAACAGCTACCGCGCAATGGTTCCTGCTTCGATTCAGAAACTTTTAACCACAAGCAATGCGCTTACAACCTTGGGAAGCGATTATGTATTCAAAACTGAATTTACCTATACCGGTGAAATTATTGAAGGCACACTTCACGGTGATCTAGTGATTTATGGTGGAGGTGACCCGACTTTCAATTCAAGGTATTTTCCCAATCAAAACCACGATCAAGCCATAAAAGAGGCAGCAACCAAAGCCGGAATTAAAACGATCACGGGGAAACTTGTTTTTGACCTTTCACTTTACACTGAACACACCACGCCAAGCGGATGGGTTTGGGAAGACATGGGCAATTATTTTGGTGCTACACCAACTGCTTTTATGTGGGCGGATAACACCATCAATTTGGACCTCAGAAGCGGGCAAGCCGGAACCGATGTGATGCTGGCTAATGGTTGGCCAGGTGATAGTCCTTACCTGTTAGATGTTGACATTAAAGCATCTACAGAAAACAAAGACAACGCTTGGTTTTACAGCGCCCCGAAAGGAAATGTGATCTATGGCAAAGGCACTATTCCAGCGCACAAAGATCGTTTCACCGTAAAAATTTCAGATCCTGACCCGATTCAATCATATGCCACACACCTCGAAAAACTGCTCAACTTGAAAGAAGTAGAACTACAGCGCAATTACACGCACATCGAATACGCCTCTTCAAAGCCTTTCATCACGATTTCTTCTCCACCATTGGCTGAAATCATCAAGGTAACCAACCAACAAAGCGTTAACCTGTATGCCGAAGCGCTCAATTTGATTTCAGATCACGCAGAAGAATACAAATCGGTGGAAGGTGGAATTGAAGCCCTGGAAGATTTTCTAACGACCCACAAAATTCGATTTCAAGGAAACCGATTCATCGATGGCAGCGGTGTTTCGCCCATGAATAGAATGACTCCTCAACTGATGATTGATGCACTGGCGATGATGTATAGAAGCGAAATGAAAGATGCCTTCATGCAAACGTTAGCTGTTGGCGGTCAGTCAGGAACAATGAAATATTACTTCAAAGAAGGCAAGGCTGCAGGTAATATCAAAGGCAAAAGTGGCACCATGAAAGGCGTGAGAAATTATGCCGGTTATGTCGAAAACAAATACGGTGAAACAGTGGCTTTCTGTTTGATGATGAACGACTGCGATGAAACTCGAAAATCAGAAATCATGCAAAAAGTAGAACGCCTGATGGAAGCAGTGATCGAAGATTAGTAAAACGTTCGTTTAAACGCGGCATACTGACGCAATAAAACGCTGGCTCGATAGCGCTCTTCGTGATAAGCCAAATACAACTTGTCCAGCCCGTCCAACACTTCCTGAATTCCTTTTTCATCGGCCCATTGAAGTAAACCCTTTGGGTAGTTGACTCCTTTGGTCATAGCTAAATCGATGTCTTCTTTTGACGCCACACCTAAGTGCAATGCATCCGCAGCTTCGTTGATCAACATGATTAATATGCGCCAAACGATGGCTTCGCCTACCACTTGGTTAGTTTCTGGAATTGGAGCCGCAGCACCTTCTGAATAATCGTAATATCCTTTGCCTGTTTTCCTGCCGAGGTAACCCGCTTCCATCATACGCTTTTGGGTAAATGAAGGCTTGTAGCGCGGGTCGTAATAAAACGAAGTCCACACGGTTTCAGTGACGGTGTAGTTGATGTCATTTCCGATGTAATCCATCAATTCAAAAGGCCCCATTTTGAATCCGCCAATCTCTTTCATTGCCCAATCGATGGTAGCCATATCAGCGATTCCTTCTTCGTAAATACGGATGGCCTCGCCATAGAAAGGCCGTGCCACACGATTGACGATAAATCCAGGTGTATCCTTCGCCACAACCGTCATTTTCCCCCAGCTGTCGATCAATTTTTTCGCTTCCTTCAGCTTTGATTCACTGGTTTGCACTGCTGGCACAATTTCAACCAACGGCATAAGCGGAGCAGGATTGAAAAAGTGAATCCCCACCACGCGGTCAGACTTCTTGCACGAAGCCGCGATCGATGCGATGGAAAGCGAACTGGTGTTTGACGCCAGTATGCAATCATCAGAGACTTCTTCTTCGAGGCACACAAACACTTTTTTCTTTACTTCCAGATTTTCTACGATGGCCTCGATGATCAATCCGCAGTCGTTGAAAGAGCTGTAATTCAACGTGGTATGCACCAACCTGATGATATGATCAGCCTCTTCGGGGGTTTTCTTGCCTTTTTCAACCAAGCGGGCCATTATTTTCTTCAAGCTTTCTGTAGCGCGTTCGAGCGCAGCGTGGTTGGTGTCAAATAACCATACTTTGTGCCCGGCTTGAGCAGCCACTTGCGCGATGCCGCTTCCCATCGTACCTGCGCCAATTACTCCAATCTCCATTTTCATCGTACTCATCTATTCTCCCGTAAATGTTGGTTTTCTTTTCTCTAAAAACGCTTGTACACCTTCATTATAATCTTTTGACGATGCTGCGACAATCTGTTCTTCGCCTTCGCGCTTCAGTTGTTCTGCCAGTGAGTTGTTAAACGATTCGTTTAAAAGGCGCTTTGTCAACCCGAGCCCTACGGTTGGTCGGCTGGCTAATTTCAATGCCAATGCCCACGACTGTTCCTCAAACTGATCGTCATCAAGGTGTTTGTAAATCATCCCTAACTCTTGCGCTTCAGTGGCGCTGATTTTATCGGCCAACATCATCAAGGCACTGGCTTTTTGCATTCCGATGAGTCGAGGCAGAAAGTAGGTCCCGCCTGAGTCAGGAATTAAACCAATGCTGCTGAAGGCTTGAATGAATGCACTTGAAGATTTCGCCACTACCACATCACACGCTAAGGCGATATTGGCTCCGGCACCAGCGGCCACGCCATTTACCGCACAAACGATGGGCTTTTCGATGCTTCTCAATTTCAAAATGATAGGATTGTAGTGGTCTTCCACAATGCGTTCGATGCCTGGCCCTTTTGGATCAATGGCTTCGCTTAAATCTTGACCAGCGCAAAATGCTTTTCCAATCCCTGTAAGGTAGATGGCTCGCACAGCCTGATCCCTTTCGCACCGGTCTAAAGCCGCCTGAAACGCCTTGGCCATTTCTTTATTGAAGCTGTTGAACACTTCGGGGCGATTCAAGGAAATTCGCGCGACAGCGTCTCTGATTTCAAACGAAATGGTAGTGGAATCCATGTGCTTAGTTGTTTGCCCCAAAGTAACAGAATCTGCCCGATTTCTCGGCTATGCTTACAAGCATTTAAAGTAATCGAATGGCTCTAGGCAGTCTTTGCATTTGAAGTGCGACTTACACGGAGTGGAGCCAAACTGGCTTACCATCAAGGTGTTTTTGCTACCGCAATTGGGGCACGTCACTTGGCGCTCTTCGCCCATCAGTGCTTTCTTGTCGACCGATTCACTTTCGGGTGGAGCGATGCCGTATTCTTTCAATTTTCTCCTTCCTTCAGCTGAAATAAAGGTGGTGGACCACGGTGGACTTAGGACGGTATTGACTTGAAACGGAGCGAGTTTCGCATTGTGAAGCGCTTCCACCACCATGTCTTCGATGACTTGCGTGGCAGGACATCCGCTGTATGTTGGGGTGATGTTCACCGTAAGTTCACCGTTGTGTTCTGACACATCGCGCACGATGCCCAACTCAACAACTGAAATGACCGGAATTTCTGGATCTTCCACCGTATTGAGCACTTTCCACGCTTCTGATATGAGGTTTTCAGCGCTTACCATTGCGCGTCAGGATAGGCTCGGGGCAGGTATTGCATTTCAGCTAAAATAAATCCGAGGTATTCTGTATGCACGCCTTCTTTTCCTCCCGATTGCATAAAATCATCCGTTGGCATTTCAAGCGTAGCATCGCTGATTATGGCCGAAACCGTCTGCAGCCAGGTTGCTTTCAACGCTTCTGCATCAGGCAAAATGGCTTGGGTTACCAATGATTTTTCTTCAGATGTTTGGGTAAACATTTCGCCTGTAAACATCCACATGTCATCGATGGCGCGTTGCATTTTCTCCTTACTTTCTGGTGTGCCATCGCCTAAGCGAACAACCCATTCAGAGCTCCAGCGCTGATGATAAGACACTTCTTTATGAGCTTTCTGAGCGATGGCGCTCAAGGTTTCATCTGTTGAAGCCATAAGAGCCGCGGTGTACAGCACATTCCATTGATCAAAGAAAAATTGACGCGCGATGGTATCGGCAAAGTCACCGTTGGGTATTTCGGTGATCAAAAAGTTTTTAAAGTCGAGCACATCCCTGCGGTATGCGAGGTCATCTTCGTTCTTGTTTTCACCGCTTAGCCTTCCTGCATAGTCGAGGTACATTCTCGCCTGACCAATCAAGTCGAGCGAAATATTTGTCATGGCAATATCTTGCTCGAGCACCGGGCCATGGCCGCACCATTCTGATAGTCGATGGCCAAGAATGAGCGCATTGTCGCCCAAGTGAAGTACTGCTTGGTAAAGTGAGTTGTTGTGATTCATTGTCATTGTTTTATACTCAGGGCATCCAAAAGTAAGATTAAGTTGCCTGAAATCGGTTTGGTGAATTATCGTTAAACTAACAAGAATCGAGCGCTTTTGCTTAAAATAAACCGAATGATGGTGTAAATTCGTAAATCAAAAATCTTTAGAAGAAGCTCAATTGGTTATTTGAACGCTTATGAAAAACTTATTTTTTATCTTACTTGTAGCTTTAATATCATTTAGCTCTTGTAAAAAATGTGAAACTTGCTATCAATATGAATATATTAATAGTGTACCATTTGGAGAAGAAACTAGTTTATCTAGATTATTTATGGAACCTGAACCCTTAGATATCCAAGAAATTTGTGGAAAAGATTTAAAATCTATTGCAAAAGTTGAAGAAGAAAAAGCTTACAACGAATATGACACAGAATACTATATTGTTAAATTTTGGATTTGTGAACCAGAAAATTAAATTATTGATTATGAAGAAATTATACATTTTAGCCCTTATATCACTCCCCGTTTTGGGATTCTCTCAAGACTTTTCATTCGACATATTAAATGACACTTCAGTATCTACATCTGTTGGTGCTGACGTAAGTGTTGATATTAATATAGTAAATCACACTTTAGATACTATAGAATTGAGGTGGCAACTGATGGCTGAGTTTGCCAGCGTACCTTCTTGGGAAGATTTTATTTGTGAAGGTGATGATATTTGCTGGCCAACAACACAACGATCAAGCGATATTTTGGTTTCTCCTTCAGAAGATTTTGAAATCTATCATCATATATATGCAAAAACTAACGATGGTGAAGGAGTGAGCGTTCTTTGTGTATATGACGCCAATGATTCTGCAAACACAGTAATTTGTAGTTCGTTTTACGTAAACACAGCAGCTGACACCATCCATGGCTTTACATCTACTGGAGTAGCAATAATTGTAGTGGATGGCGACACGTTTGAGATGATTGGCGGACAATATGTGCCACTAGGATTGGAAGAAACGGCCAACGCATTTGCGAGCAGCCTTTCTCAAAACGCACCGAACCCAGCCAAAGACATAACCGTAATCAATTACCAATTGGCATCGTCAAATGGAACGTTGAAATTTCATGACTTGACTGGCAAGTTGGTGAAGGAAATTACATTGAACGGCAAGCAAGGCCAATACACTTTACACGGTGAATTAGAATCGGGCATTTATTTCTATTCATTGTGGGAAAATGGCGCAATGATCGACAGTAAGCGCATGCAAGTGATCGACTAAACGGAGAGCAAAAACACAAACAAAACCCTGCACCTGCGGGGTTTTTTTATACCCGATTGGGTTGGGTGAAGTGGCTGAGTGGAATTTGATTAATTTGCTCACTTTAACGGTGGAGATGAGTGGGTTGTGGTAAAGATTGTCTAGAACTTTACGTGACAATCATATTTAAAAATCACCTTATTCCAATCAGACCCAATAGACAAATTGAAAGAAACACTGAGAAATACAAAAGGAATATAAAACCAAAAACACCTAAAAATCAAAGAGATACATTTTGAAGATCTCTTAACTTAATGACATTGAGCGCGCGGCAGCGAGGGTTACTAGATTAACTAATCTATGTACTTTGAGAAAAATCTTCGGATTTAACAATTTTTATTAAAATTACCTGACTATTCCAGATTGATGAGAACATCTTGGTACTTCCCAAGCATAATAGACGTTTCAATCCCAATATTTCTGAGACTATCAGAAAATCTATCAGCATTTTCTTTGTCATTAAAGTCTCGGTTCACTACTAAGTAGTTGTTTAAGACGTCAATTTTGATTTGATTACCTTTAACCACATCAAGCATTCGCTCTAAATCTTCGTTTTTTAAATAGTCTTTGTAGCGACCGATTACTACCCGATATTCAATTTTTGTTTCGAAATCGGCACCAATTTGTTCAATAGCCTCTTGTCGAGAAATCGTTTTTTCAGGGTATTCATACGATTCTAATTTATCGCTCTGTATTTCGTTAGCCAAAGACTGTGAAAAATATGCTGCTTCGTTGGATTTGGGAGCGCTTTTCAATTCATCGATTACTTGCCTTTCCTCTACTTGCTTTTTCTCAAGCTTAGATCCCGGGAAATTAATCACACGGTCCTTCTCATAGTATATAAAATCGAAGTTGAATTCTTTCATCCCATTAAAATCAACTAAAGTCTCATCATTTTTAGTTTCCAGGATTTCTCCATAGCCGTGTTTACAGGTCAGCTTGTAAACACCCGCACCAGGGATAGTTAAATTATAGTTTCCAAACTCATCTGTCAATGTTCTATAAACTTCCCCCTTCTCAGACTCTGCGATGATAATAAGACCTTCTATATTGAAGGATGAAACTCGCGACCTCTTTGATTTTATAATGGATATTTTGCCTCGGACGTGATAATTCTTAATAAACGGAACTTCGATCGTTTTATCATCGTTTAGCAATATTTCCTGCACGAATCCATAAGTTGGATGCAAATCGGATACACTAAAAAGCTCATAGAATTTAACATCATAGGTAGCTGCAGGAATCTTGTTGAATTTTACCCTGCCCGAACCGTCTGTGATTAGATCGGTATTGGGTGAACGCGAATGCTTTTTGTCAATAAAATCTTCTTTTTCAGCCTTTAAGTTAATATTTATGTTGGGCAATGCTGGTTCATGGGGTTCTCTATTTCCATTTCCGTTCAGGTCCTCATAACATAAAATGTTCATTTTGTAAAACTTCTCGTAAGGTTGCTGCCAATAGAAGGACTTTGTAATAGCTGCGTTGATGTTGATATTTTTATTACTAATCTCTCCAGAACGGCTTTCGTAGGAAGATGCGAACCAGTTAATATAGCTGCTTATTCTTATTCCTTGCGGAAGTGAGGCAATAGCATTGGCCCCAATATTCAATTGCTCCGCTTTGGTAATAACATCCAAGCTATAAAAGGCTCTTAAATTTAGGTTTAAATTAATATTCGAAATTTTAAAGTCTTTATTGTATCCGGCAGATAATCTTATTAGACCTGAGGAGAATGGAATGAGTGAAGTGTCGGAAGTGGATACGGAATAATTGTAGATGAAGAAAGGACCTCTAAATATGTCTCCTGATATGTTTAATGCATTATTTCTGGAATAGCGAAGCCCCAAATTATATGCAGGACTCAGCTCGGTTCGCATAGTGTAACTACCAGATTGACTTGATTCAAAATCATAAACTGCATTCGTAATCATAGGGTTCGCGAAAACCGAAACTACTTCTAAGGGGTTTAGCCTTTTACTTAGTCCAAAGGATGATCCATAGTAAAATGTACTTAATCGGGTAGTAACGGATGGCAACACACTCTCCCTAACTATACTGCGATACTGAGGATTGAGACTTATCATCCAGTTTGAAGCAGTATTGTAGGTTGTTGTCCAAGATGCAAAACGATTTTCTAAATTATTAGAAAAATCACCGCGAGTAAAGTCTTGACGAATGTCAGTAGCGTCAAAACGGTGATGGAAGGCCTTATCCGTCTTTATTTTCCCGGAGATCACCCATGAACTGCGGTCACCTGAAATAGCAAACCCATTGGTGGGTCTAAAGTTCCAACGTCCGGACATAGATAGTCTTCCTGCATTAAAGTCTCCTGCGGCATAATAGCCAAACCGATTAATATTTCTTGGCGCAACTGCACCGGGCGAGGTTATTTCTCCTAAATAATATGTGGAGCCAACACCCAATCTTAATAAACGAGATACTGGGGTTTTAACGCCTGCTTCGAATGCACTTACATTGAAATTATTATTACCAAAGGTTGTGGAATGTGCTAAGTTGAAGGGTAAAGCAAATGAATTGATGCTTAGCGAAGTGCTGGATACATATGTGTCGGGTAAGTAACTTTTACCCGCCTCCGTGGCGAATACGATTTTTTTTCCTTGATAATTATATCTCAAACCCTGATATCTCACAGGAATATGCTTATTGTAAAGATTACTGCTCAAGTCAACACGGCTCAATCCCCTTCTAATTCCAAGTCCATACTGGTAAATACTTCGAATCGTTCCTTCTCCGAGTGATGCACTTCCAACCTGACCTAAGTTAAAACTTCCTAAATAATAATTAACATCCGTTTTGGCATTTAATTGAAGCTTGCCACCTGCAGCAGACATGTACCGCTCTCCACCCGGACTGCCAATATTAAATACACCTGCATTGATGAATAGAGGTGCGAGCTCTTTATAGGTTTCATCTATTAAACTTGATTGATAGTTTTCAATTAAAAAGCTACCTTCTATTTGGCGGCCTGATCCGTATATAGAATATTTTAACCTTTCTTGAGGCAAATTTTCACTTCGCAATGAATCCGTCATTACTGTCCGCTTAAGTTTAATAAGAATCACAGTGTCCGATTTTGCTTTTAAGTTGAAAAAAGTTGAAAAACTTGTGACAGGTGCAATTAACTTATAGTCCACCGGATAGTTAAATGAGAGATTTATATTTTCACTCACATTACCTTGATTAATGATTCGTATTCCTGTCACACCAGATAAGTCTATCGGATTGATAAGAATTGAATTATTTTGGTTTATCACACTCAAATCAAAACGGGCTACTTTTTGGATGTATGCATAAGCCTTTATTTTTTTATCATCATCAAGACTCACAGTGGCGCCTATTATGTATGATTTCCCCCCTTCCATATTTTTAGGAGCGATCAATCGCATTGGAATGTAAATAGTCTCACCGGGATTAGCCATAAACTCCAGTTGCTGGGAGACTAAATGAATCCAACCGCTTGGTAATTGCAAATTGATCTTGCCTGAAACGAGCTTATTCGTTTTATTTACAAAAACCAGGCTATTAAAAACAGAAGTTTGGTCGTCAATATCTTGTTTGTAAATCGAAAAGTTCAACTCTTCCCCAATGCTATCGGATGAGTTGATTGAATTTTGAGGATTTAGACCATTCGATTGATCAAAAAATGGGTCAACAGATTTAGCAATGCTATCTATAAATGACAAACTGTCTGTTGCAAGATCATTCAACAAGCTGTCGTTTAATTCAAGAACATTGTCGTTAACACCTTGCGAAAAGGCAGGAAAAAACACAGCCGGATATAAAATGAACAAGGCTATGATATGACCGAGTCGCATCCTTCAACAACCATTTAATATGACGGGTCTGTGCATGTTGTGCATTCTGGCACTAACGTGAAGGAGACGGTTACATAGTATGAGTCAGGTACATATCCTCCCGCTGCATCTATGAAAGGTACGGCTAGAGTGCAACCACCAATCCCCGGAGCTACTCCCATAAAGTAATCGATGCTTATTTGGTCAGTTGTCCAAAATCGATCAGTAATCACATTAACTCCATTATCTTCTTTAAAAATTGCCCCCCCCACATTTGGTATTTGACCCAAAGCCACTTTGGTATTAGAAATCGTCACCGCAGAGGCTGCAAATCCCGATGATATATTTGCTAATGCTTCAAGGGCGCAAAGTGGAAGTGAATTTGAAGGACTCAAACCTGTGAATTGTGCATCATCGGTATCAAAATATATTGAATAACCCGTAATTGTCGAACCACCTACAGGGTCTAAAGAAGTCCCCCCCTCTGAATTACAATTACAAACCGATATACCCATAACTGTACTATTGGTTTTTGATATTCCATTCTTATAGTCATCTATGGTTTGAAAATTGAATTCAACACTTGAACCAGCGAGCACACTGATTCTAGCACTGTTAAAATCAATAATACCAACTGGTGCAGGATCATTACATGGAGAGCATTGTCCAAAAGACTGGTTTATCGAAAAAAGTGCAAAAACAAAAATAGCGTGACGGAGACAAATCATTGTTAAAGCACAAAGGAGAATCAATAAATTGATTCTCCTTTGTTTGAAATGTTTAGTTATCTGAAATCATTAATTCGAAAAGTACGTTTACTACGTATCTATCCGGATCAATAGTTGTTTGCTCTAATAATGAGACAAGATTCATGTCACCTTCAGAGGTACCGCATCTCCATTGGATAGTAAAATCATTATCGACCTCGTCTCCTGCATTGGAGGCCCCAGTGTTATCCCAACCAAGTAATTCTTGAGGATATAAGTCTAAATCAGCCACAACCGTGCCTAGTGTCGTTGGGGCGCTGATGATTTCACCTGATGCTAGAGTGTGGGCGCCATTTGCAACAATCTGTAAACCAACATTATCCAAGGCTAGAGTATTCGGAGTTGTTCCATCATCTACTCCAATAAAGGTTGCATTTTCAGCTCCGTACATCAAATCCCATTCCGTGGATGATGAAATTGTAAAAGATGACTGATAAAACCCGGCGGACGTGGCATCATTAGCAGCTCCAGCGGCATCACCTGAAAGACCATTACGGTATTCATCTATGGTGTTAAATACAAACTCAATGTTACCACCATCGTAGATAGACATTCTGAGTACTTGATTGAGATTCACCGCCACCGGAATTACATTCCGATCACGCACCGATTGAGCTTGGGAGCTAACTCCTGCAAATACCAAAACGATTGTTAAACTTAGTGTTGTAATTTTGTTCATGTTAAATATTGTAATTATTAGTTATCAAAGATAGTGTTTTCTTTTACTATCTTTGTTTCGAGTTAAAAATCGATCAATGAAGTATTTTTTTCTTTTTTTCTTTTTATCTCAAACGCTTTTTGCGCAAGATTTTGAGGTGAGTCCCGTATTGATAGAGGCTAATGCTAGCCAAGGACGTTTTGTAAGAGATGTTATGATTTTTAACCATACCGACTCCCCGAAAATTTTTAATGTCAAGGAATATGATTTTGTCATAGAGGAGGGAGGGAAAAAGATGCTAGCCGAGTTTGGTTCGACATCCCACACATTAAAAGGTGAAATGAATATTTCACCTTCAACGTTTTTATTGCAACCAAATGAAAAAGGTTATTTTAAGCTCTCTATAGAGCCTGCAATCGCATCCAAGATGAAGTGGGCTAAGCTCTCAGTAGTTGCTGAAAACGAAGTTTCGGTCCTTGAAGAAGTTACTTCGTTGGGGGCGGGCGTCAAAATAAAAGCTGCAATCTCGATAATGGTTTATATGCACAGTGATGAGGCTCAGCCTGATGCTGAAATTTTCACCCCTGAGAAGACCGATTTAGGATATGACGTTAGGATTGCAAACACCGGTGACACGAGAGTAAAGGCAAAGGTTACTTTTCTTCTAACAAATATTTTGACCGGGGAGGAAATGGAATTTGATGAAAGGGTGGTTAATTTATTGCCTGGGGCAGGGAAGACTCTTTCTATTGTGATTCCTGAACACGACTATGCTAAAGCGATGTTAAGCGTTTTGATGGATTACAGCCCAAATGCTGATTTAAAAGGGGTGCAAACCATATTGAATTAATGTCTGTTCTATTCATTTATTTTGGGTTATTATTTTCCTCAATTATTCCAATGGAACCCGACACCATAGTTGTAAATTATTCGGGGACCATTATTGTGAAGGAAGTTTATTTGGCTAAAATAAATTCAACAGGAGATACTATCCGATCCGGCTTTTATCATTCGTTTTACAGAAATGGATTCCCTGACCAAAGGGGGTGTTACAGAAAAAACAAACTCTCGGGGGAATGGATACTATCGGATCAAAATGGGTTTGTTGAGCAGAAGTTGACCTATAAAAAGGGTGTACAAAACGGTCCTTTTGAAAGGTTTTATGCGCAATCGCAAAAACTGAGGTGTACAGGTAAATACCGTAAAAATTTACTTAACGGCAAAGTAGTCTTCTATTATGAAACTGGCGAATTGATGGAGAAAAGTAGCTATAAACGTAATTTAAATGAAGGATTTACAATAAACTATTTTAAATCTGGAAAAATAAAGGAGGTTTCAATGTTTAAAACGGGATTAAGGGACGGAATGCGCTCTTTCTATTCAGAATCTGGTTTTCTATTGAAAACCGAAAACTATCATCTTGGTTTGCTCGAAGGTCAATCATATTCATACCATATTGACTCAAAAATTATTTCTCAAAAATTAAGTTATCGAAATAATCTTCTTCATGGCCCGCACTTGACCTATTATCCGAGCGGTCAAATCAAATCTGAGTGCAATTACTTAGAGAATCAAAGAATAGGGAGTTATGCCTCGTATCATGAAAATGGCATATTGATGGAAAAGGGAAACTACATCAACGGAAAGAAGCATGGAGACTGGGAGGTTTTTGATAATAAGGGCATCCTTGTTAGCTCTGCATTTTTGAAAGATGGAAAGATTTCAGGGGATCTGAAAATCTATAATAGTCAGGGTGAATTAATGAATAAAATCGAATATGAAAATATTGAGTAACAAGAAATCTAAATTGATTAAAGTTGCGCTTTACACCAGTTTCACCCTTGTTAACTTTAGTCATATCGGTTGTAAAGATTCAGTTGCTGAATGTTCAGAAACTTATGTCCTTGTTAGAACGAATATCTCGAATGATTGTACTTTTGTAATAATCTCCGACAAGTTGATTTATGAGCCGGCTAATATTTCTCAGTTTAATTTCACTGCATCACTCGGAGATTCTACTCAAGTTCAAGCCGATTTCAGGATATCTGATCAGTTGTTCCCGGAATGTTTGGGAGACTATAGGGTGGAGTTGTTTTGCCTAGAACCAATGTGAATTGTTTTTACATGATACCATCAATAGGCAAGTGATTGCTGAAATAATTAGTCCTTTCATAGTTTTAGTTCGAGCCAACTAAAAATTCTGCTCAGCAAAACTTTATTAAAGAGGCTCTCATGTCAAACCATTTTTATTGATCAGCATCATTTAACATTCCGTTTGAGACGCCCAGATAGCCTTTTCATCTTATATATCTTTCAGCTCATTCACAAAGGTTGGGAGAATAAGCTCCATACCACTGAAAGATTTTGGAAAGCTTCGGGTTTGCTGTGCCGGTAATGTTGCGCATTTGGTCGTTGATGAAACCACTCGCTTGTCCACTGAGCTGCTGGTCAACTTCATCCGATGTATATGCTTCTGTGCGCAATTTCGGGCAAGATTTAGCCGCACACACCAAACCAAAGTGAATCATCGGTTGGTTAAACTGCGATCGAATAATGCCATGCTCAATATCATTGAGCGTATATTCACGCCCTTCTATGCTAATAAACGCCTGATCCCACGGTGAATGCACAAAAGGAATCGTCACAGCGGTAAGGTCTTTGATGCTTTTAATCGGGTAGTTTCTGATGATCAACTGCAGTGTAAACGCATTATAAGCGTTGATCCAATAAGCCAACCGCTCGCTTTCACTCCAAAAATTATCGTTGGGGTGGTTAGAGGAAAGTAAATCCAAATACATGTTGAGTTGATTGCTATCTTTCTGCAGCTGGGCATAATTAACCAACCCGCCTTCATCGACAAAGGATTGTAGAATTTCGGTAAATAATTCATGCGTGATGGGCTGTGAATTAGTGTTCACTTTATCAACAGCGCACGCGTTAAAAAGCACCGCTGTGGCAATAACCGCAATTGATTTTAGTTTTATCATACGACCGTTTAGACGATGCGAAACTACCTTCATTACAAACAAAAAATTAATGCTTTTGTTACTTTTACTGAATTACCAATGATACACGCATGACACTCCCCCGCAGAAGTTTTTTAAGCCGTTTGGGGCTGGTAGCTGGCACAGCATTGGCTGCAAGATTCAGCGGTATGGCAAAATCAATCACTGATGTTGTCGGTCTCGATGAACAAGACAGCAACCCTGTTCTTCGAATCAAACCATTGGGCTTTCAATGGGAAACGGCAGATCCATTCTTGTTTTGTGTGCATCATGAAGATTATTTTCCAGCAGGAAATGAAAAAATGGGCCCTGACCAGGGGCATTTTGACGGAAGGCATCTTGGCGATGATTTCATCATCAAAGATGGATTTAGAATGTATCACGGAAAAACGGTTCCCGGATTTCCCGGACATCCTCATCGCGGATTCGAAACCATTACCGTAGTTAGAAAAGGTATCGTTGATCATGCCGACAGTTTGGGAGCTGCAGGCCGATATGGAAATGGTGACGTGCAGTGGATGACGGCAGGTGGTGGCGTGCAGCATTCGGAAATGTTTCCGCTCATCCACCAAGACAAAGAAAACACCATGGAGCTTTTTCAAATCTGGCTCAATTTGCCTAAGAAAAACAAAATGGTAGCTCCCCACTTCAAGATGCTGTGGCGTGAGAGCATTCCAACGTTTAAAAGCCCTGATGGTAAGATCAATATCGAGGTTATTGCGGGGAATCTAGGCTCATTGAAAGCGCCTGCTCCTCCACCCGATTCATGGGCTGCCGACCCTGCCAATGAAGTAGCGATTTACAATATTGTAATGAAGCCTAGCGCACGCTATACAATGCCCAAAGCAAGCAAAGGAATCAACCGAACGCTCTATTTTTATGAAGGTGATGGGTTGCAGATCGAAGGACAAGACATTTCAAAATACAATGCCGTGGAGCTAAAAGCAGAAGTAGGCACCACGATTAAAGTCACCGGCAACAGCCCTGAAACGAGCGTTTTAATTCTTCAAGGAAAACCCATTTCAGAACCCGTGATTCAACACGGGCCGTTTGTGATGAACACCAAAACCGAAATCAATCAAGCCTTTGAAGACTATCACAAAACCAAGTTTGGAGGTTGGCCGTGGCAGAGTTATGACCAAGTGCACGCGCGAGAAAAAGGTCGCTTTGCCAAGCATGCTGATGGGCGCTTGGAAGAAATGGGCTGACGTATTCAGGTTATTTAATCGGCATATTTTGCTGGTTAAGACGCTTAGTTGGTTTTCACAAAACGCCCAACAAACGAATCGCATTGCAAGACATACCAACCACTAGGCAGTTGGTAAATGTTGATTGAAAGCAAGCCTTCCTCGCTATGTGTAACTTCAACTAAGTGACTCACATTATGGCCGATGGCATCGGTGATCACAACATCACAATCACACAAACTGGCACATGAAACAGTAATTTGATCGTCTGCTGGCGAAGGAAAAATATGAATGTCATGGTCATTATTACTCCATGCATCAACAACTCTTATGGCATACACTGTAGACGTTCCATCAACATCAATTTGCGTCAATCGGTAGTAACATTTACCTGAACTAGAATGGTCATCGATGGTTTTATACTCTCTTAATTGTGCTGAACTTCCAGCAGCATCAATGGATTCAATCACCCACCAAGTTTCAAGGTCAGTAGAGCACTCAACGATAAACCTGTCTGAATTAGACTCTGAAGCTGTTTGCCATTTCAATTCCACGCTATTTTGGTTCAAGCGCTTTGCGTTCCAAGAAAGCAATGAAACCGGAAGCGGAGTTTGGGAAACATTGCTTGTGCCCAATGAAATTTGTATTCCATCTTGAATGCCAGTAACACCTGAAAATGAATACACATTTCCGCTCACCAAAGCGGCACCTCCAACAGCTATTTCATCTGCAAAGCTTCCGTCATTATCGCTATCGATCAACAATCGCAAGTCGCTGGCGCTTACCGAACCCAATCCAGTCAAATCCCACATCACATCTACAGCACCAACATCTGCAGCGGTTCCACTGGAATTAACCTCTGAAAAGCGCCAAATTCTATCGAGTCGAGCATCTACGCCTGCAGGCACATCGATCATTTCGGTAGCGGTTGCTCCACCGTTGTCGTGGCCCCATAGCAAAAACTCATCATCGTTGAGGTTAGTCGGATTATTAATGCGCAAAATACCTGACCCTTGAGCATCATTGTGAATATTGGAGGCATCTACCCGGCCTATTCCTGCCACATCGTGATCAAAATTACCATTGGCAACATCGTCTTGAACGTACACATCATTTACTGCAAGTGCTATGTCGTATTTGGCAGAAAGGTAGTTATCTACAATGATGCGTTGTGCGCTATTCAATGCGATGCGATAAATGATTACCTCAGCCATGTAACCTCCAAAAGGCCTGTTATCAGTAGTGTGTGTAGCACCCACCACCAATGGCGATGCAAAATCAGGGATGCTTGCGCTTCCTTCAGCAGCGGTCACTAACAAACTTTGATTCGAATAAATCCGGCACCGAGAAGCCGAAGCCAGCGTTCCATCATACCAAAGGTCAAGAATGTAATTATTGTTCGATGCAAATGCGGTAGGCGAAGTTGAAAAACGATTGTTGTTGCTCACCACATCGGCATACAAGTAGTTACTGCTAAAAAAGAAAAACATGTAACTCTGATTAACCCCAACATTTACCCGCTTGCCCACTATTGTGCGTGCATTTCCATTAAGTGCAGTTGGACGAACAACGGAAAGGATGGTTAACCCGTTGGTATTATCCAATGTGGGCGAGTCAGCCCCTTCTAAGAAATCATTTGTAGTGGTAACATTATCAAACTCGATGGCTGGATATCCATTTAAAATATTGGTTTGAAACAGTGGCTGCTGATTGGCTGTGGCCTGCGAAACATGATTCGAATTTCGGCTTTGATCGTTCCATTGACTTATTGCCGCACCTGGCGTTGTAGTTGAAGTTCCTCGGTCTGCTCTGAGCCATAATACGTTCTGGGTAGAGTCTCCCACACCACCTGGGCCGTATTGGGCAAAAAGGTTTGATCCAAAAAAGAAAATTGCGGCTAAACAGAAAACTGGTCTCATACACTTTAAAAAGCGTGGCCAAAATTACCTAAAGTAGAATGAACAGACGAAATTTGATTTTGGACCGTAAAAGAGGAGCTCGAGAAACTCGTGGATCCAGTGTGTTGGATCAACCAATCTCCATGTCAATAATTCAAGACTTTCTTATACATAATACCAGTTTTTGTTTTTATACCCAATTGGTATATTCCTGATGCATAATTGGTGAAGTTGATCTCAGTTGAATATGAACGGAATACTCTGTTTCCCCCTGAATCAAATACATCAATGAATTCTATTTCTGATTCGCTCTTTACAGTGCAACGCCCATTTGTAATTGGATTTGGATAAACAGTTATATCTTGATTTTGTAAAAGCGAGTCTGTAAAATATTGACCTTTCATCGGGCCAACGAAAAAAACCAGACAAAAAAGCCAAGCAAAAGTCCTCATGGAATATCAATTTCAGGTTCTGGTCTTCCAGTTGATGAGCATCTGCTGGAAGTAAAAGATCTT
Source organism: Salibacteraceae bacterium (assembly GCA_018401875.1). Lineage (GTDB taxonomy): Bacteria > Bacteroidota > Bacteroidia > Flavobacteriales_G > Salibacteraceae > SHAN690. The sequence continues at coordinate 162,427 of JAGYJZ010000003.1, read as the reverse complement.
TCCATATTGAAACAAAAGGTTCACTTCTGTCCAACTAAATTATAAAAACTTCAATTCTCAAAGCTCCAAATAGCTGTAACATCAAAAGTACGTACGAATCAGCAAAAAGTAGAACGACAGCTTATTGGGGTTCAATTACTCCATCCATCTGAACAGATAGTTTTCGTTATAATCAATGTTGTACTCTGCCAAAAACACAAGGTATTCTTCTCGAAAATTTGTTGTCTTATGATGGGTTTTCTGGTTTAGAACATACTTTACAACGGAATCAATCTGCGATTGATGATAGGAGAAAGCGCCAAAGCCTTCTTGCCAGTGGAATTTTGTTGGTGTAAGTTTGTTTTGATTGATCCATTCATTGCTGGCTTTTTTCACCTCTCTTACTAGTTCAGAAAGGTTACAATCGGGTTTCATTCCAATGAACAAATGCAAATGATCAGGCATGCCATTAATGGCCAGTAGCTTTTGATTTTTGTTCTTAATGATTCCAGTAACGTACTGATATAAACGTTCTTCCCAATCCGAACGAATTAAACTTTCGCGCCCTTTTACAGCAAAGACAATTTGAATGTAAATTTGGGAATAGGTATTGGCCATGCGCTAAATTAAGTTTTAATCATTAAAATTATGAGGTTATTACCGTTATAATAGATTTTATCCTAACAGGTCGAAACAATTGAATTATTGCGGAGAGAGTGTTGGACTCCTCTGGAGTCCAGATGCATGAAGCCTTTATGATGGCTTCAAACGTTTGACCCCGCTGGGGTCGCACAAGTTTCAGTCATTCGAGAAATTGATTGCCGAAAATCAAGCGTGTTTCATTTATTCGAAAAGCATGTTGCTTGCAATCAAAAATTTAAGGTGTGTCAATAACTCATTTCTCCAAGCATCAATCTGCACATCAATTGAATGTTGGAATCCGGAGGAGTCCAAAGCTTTGAAGCTACCATGTCAGGTTCAATCTTTCGACCCCAGCGGGGTCGCACAAGTTTCAGACATTCGAGAAATTGATTGCATAAAATCAAGCGTGTTTCATTTATTCGAAAAGCATGTAACATGCAATAAAAAATTTAGGTGCGTCAATAAATTATTTCTCCACGCTCCAATCTGCACATCAATTGAATGTTGGACTCCAGAGGAGTCCAAAGCTTTGAAGCTACAATGTCAGGTTCAATCTTTCGACCCCAGCGGGGTCGAACCATCAAGGCAGATGTGGGCTTTGAGGTTCATGCTTTGGCTGTTCCTAGTTCCGCTCGTCAAACCTTCTTCTCATGCATAAATTTCAATCATTCCGCTTTTTTTAATCGTGTGATTTTAGATAAAAAGTAGTTCGTTTGCATGAACAACTGCTCATGAGCGATTTTTGGAAGAATAAACAGGTTTGGATAACGGGTGCATCAAGCGGAATTGGTGAAGCCTTGGTCAAACAGTTGGCGCAGAAAGGAGCAAATACCATTCTTTCGAGCAGGAATGGCGAGAAACTCATTGCCTTGAAAAACACATTGCCCAATGCGAATCAACACAGCATCATCGAATTGGATGTCTCAGATGAGCGTTCAATCAACGAAGCTCTTGCGCGCAATAAAGATTTGGTAGATCGTGTAGATGTGCTCATCAACAATGCGGGCATCAGTCAACGCGCGCTCACATGGGAAGCTTCACGTGAGTCGGAGCGACAAATCATGGAAACAAATTTCTTCGGTGCCACAGCATTAACGAAGGCTGTGCTTCTTAGCATGATGAAGCGGAACGCAGGCAGCATTATTTCACTGAGTTCACCGGCTGGAGCATTTGGCTTTCCGCTACGGTCATCGTATTCCGCTTCAAAACACGCGTTGCACGGCTACTTTGATTCGCTGCGAGCCGAGTTGGATGCCGCGGGAATAAACATTCATGTGATGCTTGTATTGCCCGGAAGAGTGCGCACCAACATGTCGTTTAACGCCCTAAAGCAAGACGGCAGCAAGCATGCGAATAATGACCACCGTTTAGCTTCGGGTTTATCGCCAGAACAATGTGCAAAAGGAATTATCAAAGCCGCTGAAAAACGCAAAGCGGAAATCTATTTTGGTCGCGAACAAATTCTGATTTACATCAAGCGATATTTGCCAAGTTTGTTTCGATCAATTGTAACCAAATTCAAGCCCGACTGATATGATAAATGGCATACAACAAGTGGGAATCGGCACTCCGAATGTGCACGATTCATTTAAATGGTACAGACAAAACTTTGGTTTCGATGTGCCCGTGTTTGACGAAGCCGCAGAAGCTCCTTTGATGACGCAATATACTGGCGATAAAGTACAGTCGCGCCACGCCATTTTAGCCATGAATTTGAATGGCGGTGGCGGCATGGAAATTTGGCAATACACCAGTCGAGAACCTGCACCTCTGCTCAGCTTTTCATTGAAAAGATCGGGGCTGTTAGTGACGCGAATTAAATGTGAAAACGCAAATATTTCACATTCCGAATTGTCGAAAAGCAAACCGAGCAAGATCTCCAACGACCCGATGAACAAGGCTTCATTTTCGGTTATTGATCCCTATGGAAATCCGTTTATTGTGGCTGAATCAAACAACTGGTACAAGAAAAAACCCGGGCAGTTTGGTGGTATTGAAGGCATCGTTATCGGTGTGACGGACATGGAAAAGGCTTTGACATTTTACAGAAATGTGATGGGAATCGATAAGATTCTCTCGGATGAAGAGCGGGTGTTTGACGATTTAAAAGGGCTTGAAGGTGGCAATGAAACCTACCGCAGGGTGCGCATCACTCCAGCCAATAGAAATAAGGGTGCGTTTTCGAAGGTCTTTGGCGATTTTTTCATCGAATTATTGCAATTGAAATCGGGCGAGCCAATGGATCACACCATGAAAGGCCGCTTTTGGGGCGATCAAGGGTTTATCCACCTCTGCTTTGACGTCAACGAAATGGACAGCATTAAAAAACGCGCTGAAGAACTGAACAATGCGTTTACTATAGATACGGGAAATTCATTTTCGATGGGCGAAGCTGCAGGTCGTTTTGCCTACGTAGAAGATCCTGACGGCACGCTGATCGAATTGGTTGAAACCGATAAAATCACGATTTCGAAAAAATTGGGTTGGCGCATTACCTTGAGTCCGAGCCGAAAGCGCAAGCCATTGCCTGACTTCTTGTTTACAGTGATCGGAATGACGCGCGTAAAAGATTAGTGTGCTGCGATAAGCGCGCTTACTTCTTGATGAAGAAATTCAAAGTCAGCTCTGCGATGTGCATGGCGCCAATTGTATTTTGCTAAGCGGTATTCGTCCATCACTTCGATGCCAATCATCGTGGCAATCACGGTAAATATTGGAACCGCTAAGCCATAAATTCCAGCTACAGCGATGCCAATAATCAAAAGAATGAGCAGTTGAATGATGTATATCAACACTCCGCCAATCACGCTAATAGTGCTGTAAAAAATGATGTCTTTGATTTTATTTCGGGTCAACCAATTCGTCAATGCGCGCGGAACAAAAACCGATAGAGAGGCCAATCCTACAAACGGTGCAAGTGTGATGAGTTTCAGTAAAAGGTCGAATTTCGTGTAGTTTCTCGACAGAAAACCCTCATTTTCAGTAGAAAGTTTAACGGCCAAGGCTTTTGTTTTCCATTCTTCGCTGAGTGCTTGATCGCCCAAGGCATTCATTTTTTCAACCAAGGAGTTTTCAAGCTCAAACCTGCTGCGGTTTGGCACCAACCAATTTGGGCCACCATCGCAGTAATTGAGTCTCAAGGCCATCAATGCCATTTCAGTTGTTGAATGATCGCTGTAATTTTTTGCGCTGATGAAGTCTTTTTCGAAGTTCGATGCAATGTCGGCCGTGAGCGCTTCGTAAGCCTTGTTTGGGTTTTGAAGGTAAAGGTCGTTGTAGCGTGTCGCGTCAATCGGTTCTCCAAAATTCACCATGGTAGAGGCCCTGAACGATCGAAAACGGGTGTAGTTAGTGGCTTGAGTAACAACGTAAATTTTCTTTCCACCGTGTTTGTGAATGTAGTCTAGTGCGAGCCTAGCAGTGCCTTTGCGCAATGGTTGAAGCATCTTTTCTTGAACGCATATGCCCTCAGAAAAAATCAGCACATTGCCATTTCTATCGAAGGTATTGTAGCATTCTTTAAAGCTCTGTTCATTTTTATTGAGTGATGCAAAACCATCGCGAAAACGATACACGGGCAGCATGAAAATGGCGCGAAAAAGCTTGTTGAGGGTTGGTTTTTCAAACACATCACCACGCACCAATACATAAGTGCGTTGATGATGCACCAGTGGACTAAACAGATAATCGACCGCAGAATTGGGGTGTGTGCTGGCAAAAATAACCGGTGCATCCAAGGGCAATTCACCATGGTAATGCACGTAAACGCGCCTGAACCAAAAGCGCATACCTAAGGTGAGCCAATATTTAAAAAAGTGAAAAATCAAGGATACAAATGTAGGGCTGCGCCTTTTTGAAAACAGAGAATAAATAACGGCTTTAGAAATCTTTTTAACGATTGAGAACTGTGCGCATTAATTACAATGAAAAGACACGCATGTGCCATAGGCTTTGTAATCTTGTGCCAAAGAAAAATGGCAATGAAAGTAGCATCAATAAACCCTTGGACCCTTGAAGAAATTGAACGCTTCAAAACGCATACTGAAGAACAAACCAACACGATTATCGAGTCAGTTGACGCCCGTTTTCGCACTTGGAAACGATCTGCTTTCACCGAACGATCTGCGCTGATGCACCGTGTGGCGGAAGTGTTGGAAGCCAAAAAACGAAGCTATGCCGAACACATTTCACTAGAGATGGGCAAACCATTGGCTGAGGCTGTGGCCGAGGTTGAAAAATGCGCGTGGGTTTGTCGCTACTATGCCGATCATGCCGAAGGTTTTTTGCGCTCGAAAGTGATCGCGACTGACGCTTCGAAAAGCTACGTTTCCTACGAACCATTGGGTGTGATATACGCGATCATGCCATGGAACTTCCCGTTTTGGCAAGTATTTCGTTTCGCTGCGCCAACGTTAATGGCGGGCAACACCGCCATCTTGAAGCATGCACCGAACGTTACGCGTTGTGCCTTAGACATTGAAGATATTTTTGCTGAAGCAGGAGCGCCTGCCAATGCATTCAGAACGTTAATTTTAGACAATGAACACGCCAGTAAAGTGATTGAGCACCCCTTGATTCGCGCGGTTTCCCTAACTGGAAGCGAGCGAGCCGGAGTGGCTGTGGCGTCTACGGCAGGTGCAGTTTTAAAGCCAAGTTTACTCGAATTGGGCGGAAACAATGCGGTAATCGTGTTGGAAGATGCCGACTTGAATGCTGCCGTTGAAACAGGTTTTAAAGCGCGGTTTTTGAATTCAGGTCAAAGCTGTATTGCTGGCAAACGATTCATGGTGGCCGATAGCATTTACGATGCTTACATCGAAAAATTTAAAGAAAAAGTTGAGCAATTGAAATTTGCCGATCCGCTGTCAGGAAATGCCACCATCGGGCCATTGGCTCGGGTTGATTTAGCCGAAGGAATCGAGCGCCAAGTGAATGAGTCCATCAAGCAGGGTGCCGAATTGGTTTGCGGTGGTAAACGAGATGGCGCAAAATACCATCCAACCATTTTGAAAAATGTAACCCCAGGAATGGCGGCTTTTGATGAAGAAACCTTTGGTCCTGTGGCACCATTTACGCGCATCAAAGATTTATCAGAGGCCATCGAGCTAAGCAACATGTCGTCTTTTGGATTGGGAGTAACCATTTGCACCGGCAATGCCGAAAGCATCATGGACCGCATCGCTGAATTTGACGAGGGCGCAGTGTTTATCAATGAATTGGTAAAAAGTGACCCGCGATTGCCGTTTGGCGGAATCAAGAAATCAGGATATGGCCGAGAATTATCAGCCGATGGAATCCACGAATTTGTGAATGCTAAGACGGTGTATGTGAAGTAGGTTCTTCCTGTTTTTCAACCGCTTGGGTCTCTGACTTTTTCTGCAATGTGCGAAAGGAAAAAGCCAACATACCGACCAAAAAACCAACTGCTGAACAGATCATCATCAGTAAGGCTTTGGATATTTCAAGTCCCCAAATAAGAAAGGTCAAATCAACCATTTCGGCATTTTGGATAATGAACACTACAAACAGCAACGCTATTGTAAGAATGAAAATGGAATAGATGCGTTTCATATTAGCGCAAGATAGAAATTGATTTACAATCCATTCCGTCCTTTGAGGTAAACTTTAGGAAATACACGCCTGATTCTAAGTATTGGATGTTTAACTTGACCTGCCTTTGCGCAGTGATGGTTTTAGTGATTAGCACCCGACCACTCATGTCAATCATTTCTATAACGCCATTTTCATCCTGCTCGAAAGTCATGCTTATTTTGAGGTCGGCTGGATTGGGGAATGCCTTGAACATGGCCACCGCGGGCTTTTGCTCATCGCTTACACTTACGGGAAAATTACTCGTTCGCGAATAGAACTTAAGGCCACCTTCGCCCGTGCCACAGAGCATTTCGAAAATCCCGTCACCATCAAAATCAACCGGCAGCGGAGCGAGTCTTCCCGCATTGAAAAACAATGAATCCACACGCGGAAAGCTGTCCTGCAGATTTTCACTGATTTCAAATACATCGATGCGTTTTTCATCGCTACCTACAAAGAGGTATTTTCCAGTTCCAAAAGCTGCATTTTCCACAAATTTTGGATGCGCATGACCCACGCAGCAGGCTTGGCTAATGTCGATTCCACCAAAATTTTGAATGGTCGGTGAAGAGGCAAAAAAAGCATTCGTAGCCGAACCGGTATTTTCAAAATAGTTTACCGAACCGAGCAGCTCTCCCACTAATAAATCAAGCTTCCCATCACCATTTATATCCGCCAATTCGGGTGAGGCATTTGAAAGAATATTAATACCCATGAAGTCGCTTTGAACGAGCGAAAAACTCGCTTCACTGCCAATTGGCGTATTTTCGAAATAGTGCAATGCACCCGTTCCGTCACCGACAATCAAGTCTTGATCACCATCATTGTCTAAATCTCCCAAGGAAATATTTACCGCAGTAAGGTCAAGCGCTGAAAGCCCAGCAAAATCATCGTCTATCAGCGAAAAGCTTCCATTGCTCTCTTGCTGAAAATAGTAAATTCTACTCTTCGAATTCTGTGTTGAACTTTTGGCATAATCGCTCGAAATTAAAAGATCAAGCAGTCCATCGCCATTCACATCCATTGTTTCAGGGTCGCTGTTCGAACCCAAATCGAGCATTTCTCCCACTAAAAAGTCTTTGCGCTGAAGTTGATAGTCAGCAACAGTTGAAGACATGTTTTTGTAATGCCACACATGGGCGGTATTGAACGAGCTATCAACGGAGTTGTTGCTGCTGATGAGAAGGTCTAAAATACCGTCATGGTCAACATCCAACTCGTAACCAGCGGCCAAGAAACGAATGTCTACAGGGTCGATACTATTGGGGAAATTGGTGGTTTGCTGCATCACATCAATGGTGGCTTCGTTTTCATCGCCAATATTAACTCCATACACCATACTGCTGGTTTGCACATCGCCCAATATCAAATCTTTATCTCCGTCATTATCGGTATCTATCAACAACACCGTTGAGCCAGCATGCCTCGCTCCTCGGCCATTTGGAGGTATAACTCCCTTGCACGAAACCGCTTCTAAAAGAGACGAGTTGGATGGTTCCTGTACCTTTCCCCAACACTGCGTTGGCACTTCAAAGATGAGGCTGTCACAGTGGTTGTATAAATCTTGTGAGAGGTTTCGGTGAAACTCAATGGTGTTCTCAGAGTTCACTGTGCCGAAGGTTAAAATGTCGAGGTCACCATCATTATCAACGTCTACCAATGCTGGAATATCACCTGCCAGAACATAAGCATTGCTTGTAAAATTTCCATAGTTGGATCTGATTTTATCGGTTACCTTTTCGAAGTTAAGTTCGTCAATACTAGTATTTCTATACACCCTGAACGCGGCTTGATAATAGGTGAAAATGTCCTCTTTTCCATCGCAGTCAAAGTCCTTCAGCAGTGCAAATTGATCCATTCCTTTCGGGAAAAATCGTTCAAATTGCGGAGCGTAATCGTAGTGGTTGGTCGAAGGATTAAAAAGAAACGTGCGGATGACATCGGTGCTGCGATCAAAAATGAACAGGTCTTTTATTCCGTCAAGGTCGAGGTCGATGGTTGAAAATTGCGGATTATTCAAGCCGCCAGCGCACGCCTCGAGCAAGTTATTTCCGCCAATGCTAAAATTCAAGGTTGCATCCGTTTCTTTAAAGCCCATGCTAAATTGGGCCTTGACTTGCGTAGCTAAAAGAATACTAAAAAGTATAATTACGCCTTTTTTCATCGGCTTTTGATCAATCGCGCTCGGTGCTGACGTCCATTTTGTGTTACCGACACAATGTAAACACCATCGGCATAGCTTGATAGGTCAAGCGAATGGTTTTTTGCTTTGTCTGCATCGATGGTTTTGGAAAAAACAAGGCTTCCAGAAATATCCATCACGCGAATTAATACCGGTTGATTCAACTCAGTTTCAACGTTCAGCGTAACTATTCCAGACGTTGGGTTTGGAAATAGATTTATTGATTCGTCTGAGGCAGGTTTTTCATTGATTCCGACAGCGATTTCCTTCGCGCGTGTGAGAAGAAACAATCCACCAGTGCGCTGCCCGACAACCAGCTCATCACGAAAGTCACCGAATAAATTCGCCCCTGTCATCGATGTAAGTGTAGCGTCAAGAATAATCGAATCTTGTGGAACAAGTGGCGCTGTATAGTCAACGATTGGACCATACACTAAGATGGTGCCATCAGCATTTGATTGCAAAATGTAAAGATTGACCCCAACGCTGTCGAGCTTGCGGGTAAAGTAAACTGATGACTCACCCCCGAAGGCATGAAAAGTTTGCACATTACCCATTTTAAACAGAGTGGCATTCATGCTAAAATCATGGACTTGAGGTGTTCCTGCATTTTCGTGGTAATGAAAGCGGCCGTAAAAATCGCCCACAATTAAGTCTAAAATTCCATCCAAGTTTAAATCAAAAATGAAAGGATGCGTGCTCAAATCGTAGTCTATTCCAGCGAAGTTGGCTTCATCAAGCACGAAGGAAGGATTTTGTGCTGTGCCATCGTTTCTGAAAAGATGGAGGATTCCTTGGTCGGTTCCAATCACCATATCGTTGTCGCCATCGCCATCGAGGTCACCAAAGGTTGGATGAATATAGCCGTAACCAAAGGGTTTGAGATTCGCAAAATTTTCGTCTTCAAGTTGAAACGCAGCGTTATTTGTATCGCCAACATTGATGTAATAAGTAAGCGAAGCAGGTGCCGTTCCACCGTAAATAGTGTACCCTTCATTACCCACGATGAGGTCTAATAATCCATCACCATTAAGGTCTACCATCGCAGGAAATGACCGTGCGCCTACGTCAATCATTTGGCTTGAAAAAAAACCTTCTTGCTCTAGTTCAAAGTTGGGGTTGAGGTTTGAGCCCGTATTTCTGTAATACCAATCTACTTGTTTGGTGATGGAAGTATCAAAATATGATGTAGAACCATCAGTAAGTTGGTTGGGCGCTACAAGCATATCATTCACGCCATCTCCATCAACATCTTCGATGTATGCTGCTGGAATAGTTGGTACAAATGCCGATTGATTGTATGCCGGGAAAGTAGTATCGGAAAGGGAAAGATCAATGACACCATCTACGTTGCCATTAATGTTCATCAAGCTGCGCAAATAAGGACTATACGAATCGCCCGTAAGAAGGTCTTTCACTCCGTCATTGTTGAGGTCAAGAGATGTGATGGTGGTGCCACCATGCCGCTGTCGGCTGCTCGTTGCACGACCAGTGTCACACACAAATTCAGTCCAACCTGTTTGACTCACATATTCACGTACATGCCCCCAACAAGAGTTTACCAATCTGAACTTTAAACTATCAGCTGTGCCATAGAGATCCATTGATTGATTTTCGATGTATAAGAGAACGAACGGAGTTAACTCTACTTGCCCTTGCACCAAAACATCCAAATCGCCATCGCCATCAAAATCGTCAATGGCGGGTAAGTCATTGCTCGGCACGGTGAAGTAAAGCGAGCTTGCACCGAGCCGTGAATAGGTCAAGCTTTCCTTTACTAATTCGAATTTCAGTTCCGTATCGCTGATGTTTCGGTGAACGTCAAACCCGAAATTGTTGTAGCCTGATGAGAAAATATCTTTTTTGCCATCGCCATCAAAATCTCTGAAAAGCACAAAACTTCCGTCCAAAGTAGGAAGCAATTTATGGCTGGTCATATCGGCTGAAAATTTACCATTTGATTCGCGGATAAAAAGGCGCGTCACCTCGCCATCGCGCTCATAAGCATAAAAATCACTCAGGCCATCAACATTGATATCGACCGTTGAAAATTGAGGATTGTTAAGACCACCCGCCCACGGAAAGTCGAGCGTGTCAGTGCCATGCACTACGGGCACCTGATTACTGTGTTTGAAACCTAAGTTGAACTGGGCTTGCACGGCCACTGTGAGTAAAGCAAAAAACACAAAACCGAGAAGCTTTTTCATGGTGTTTAGACGTAAATTTTAAACGCATCGTTGTATTCAATCACTGACTACAAAATGCATCGTGTACATTTGCCCACCAAGATAAAAATTATGCTTCGAGTTTTCGGTTTATTCCTTGTTTTTGTTTCCATTTCATTTTTTGGGTTTTCTCAAGAAAATCAGTCAAATGATTCTACCTCAGTTGTGGCAAAAGACGATGACAAAGCGAAGCGTCAAGATTTGTTTTACATCGACTTGAATTGGGATCGACTGCTTGGAATCAACGCACCCATCGAGCAAAAGTGGTTCGGCAGAGGCATAAGCTTAGGCTTGCTTTACGATCAGCCGTTCAATAAAAACGGAAATGTAAGTGGGGCTATTGGGGTGGGCTTCACATCACACAATTACTATATGAATGGCCTTGCAACGCGATTTCCTGGCCCCGATAATGGCTACACCGATTTCAGTATTGTTGGAGATTCCATCTATTCACGAGGGAAAATTTCGGCTAACTATGTTGATATTCCGGTTGAGTTTAGGTTTAGAACCAACCCCGATAGGCACGGCAACCGATGGAAGTTGGCTGTAGGCGGAAAAGTGGGTTACAAGATTCAAGTACACGAAAAGATCATCAATGATCAAGATATCAAAATTAAGACCTATGATTATCCGCATGTGACGCGCCTCAGATATGGACTAAGCGGCCGCGTAGGTTATGGCAGCATTATGCTTTCGGCATTTTACTCGCTCACCCCGTTTTTCGATGAAAACCACAGCGTCAACCAATACAACACGTTTACACTTGGTGTCACCATTGTTCCGTTTTAATTTGAAATTTACTTTTCTCAGTTGCTTTTTCTTGACTAATAGCTCAGCGCGAATTGGGCTTTGACCTTTTGCCTCGAACGATATCAAAGTGCCTTGTCCAAAGAGCCTTTCTGTCCACTTCTTGACTTATAATGAAGGCAAACGAAGTAAACGGAACAGTATCTGTTTCCAACTCAAGGGAGTAGAAGGCACAAAGCACATTGACGGTGAGTCAAAATGGGCGATGTACCCGAATCCAACAAGCGATATTTTAAGAGTTTTTGTAAAAGGAACGCACAGCATTACCGACCTTTCAGGTCGCGTGCTTCAGCAGGTTGCCAATACAACAACCATCGATGTTTCATCTTTCAATGCCGGTGTTTACTTCATTAGCAATCAGCAAGGCGAAACAAAATCGTGCATAAAGAACTAAACCAAACTTCATAGTTGATTACAACCCACTTTGAGCTGAATTACATTTCATATCAGCTTGAGCATTAACTTCGCGCTATTCGTTTGTAATTCATATTAAATGAGCAGCTTAATAAAGTTGTTGTTCCTTCTAGGGGTCTTTTTGATCAATCATAAGCTTTGCTCGCAGGTTATTAATGGATATGCAAGAGTAACTGCCATTGCTGCTGGCTCAACCTTCACAGTCGCAAATGTCAATGAAACTGGCGATACCTTTGAAGATGGGGAAGCCGTTCTTGTTATGCAAATGCAGGATAGCGTGATCGGCACGAACACTGGAAATAACGCGTCATTTGGCAATCTCTCATCCATCGAATCTTCTGGGCTTTATGAGATTAGGTTTATAGCGTCTCATACAGAAACTGCGGGTGTGCCCACATCGATAACCCTAACAACCACAACCACCAATACTTATAATATCAATGCCAATAGCTCGGTTCAATTGATCACCTTCCCAAGTTTTGGCAGTCCGGATTATACCACAACAGGAAATTTTTCTGCGCTAGACTGGAATGGAAACATTGGAGGAGTGCTGGCATTCGAAGTACAGGGCACGCTGACTATTGCCCACGACTTAACTGCATCTGGTGACGGTTTTAGAGGTGGTAACAGATCAATAAATTTCTACAGCGGAGGCACAGGATGCTTTGCAACCGGCAACTTCATTCGAACCTCAAATCATACAAGGGCAGGAAGAAAAGGAGAGGGCATTTACAGAACTTCGACAAACGACTTGCTCTACGCCAAAGGTAAACTGATCAACGGTGGCGGGGGTGGTGCCGAGCGTATTAACGCTGGAGGCGGGGGTGGTGGAAATTTTACTGCGGGTGGTAATGGTGGTTTTGGATGGTCGTGTGCCACAGCACCAGGAGGTGGAGGTGTTGGAGGCTTAGATTTAAGCCCCCATATTTCAGCTGGAAGAATCTTCATGGGAGGCGGTGGAGGTGGCGGTCAACAGAATAATTCCGCTTCAACAGATGGAAGTGATGGAGGAGGGATCATCATCATTCGCGCCAATGAAATTGCTACAAGCGGCACATGCGTTAGTAGAACTATAACCTCGAACGGATTGAATGTTCCGAATGGATCGAACGATGGTCAAGGTGGAGGTGGAGGATCTATTGTTTTTCAAGTTTATACATGGAACGTTGCAGCTGCTTGCCCACTATCAATAACAGCCAACGGTGGCAACGGAGGTCGCATTAATAGTTCTACTCATGCTGGCGGTGGCGGTGGTGGTCAAGGAGCTATTGTGTTTAGCTCTGCACAACCTACCTCCAACGTAACTGTAATAACTAACAATGGGGATGGAGGATGCAATAACAACTCCAACCCATGCAACAATCAGGCGAGTTCGGGTACTGGAGTTAGCAGTTCAGGAATAATAGGCAATACCTCTGGTCCATTGCCAATAGAATTGCTTCATTTCTCGGCCGTCTTGCTGGCGAATGGAACGGTTAGCCTTCATTGGAAAACGGCATCTGAAATTAATAACGACTTCTTTATTATCGAACGGTCAATCGATACGCAGAATTGGGAATTAATAGAGCGTGTGCAAGGCGCTGGGAATTCCTCTGATATCATTTCATACTATTCTACTGACCGTGAGAGTTTGGATGGATTATCCTACTACAGGCTGACTCAAACGGATTATAATGGAAACTCTTCCGTCTCTGGTATTCAAGTCATTGCTAAAAACGAAAACTTTACTGAATCTTTTAGAATTTACCCCAATCCCCTAACCCATCGAATTATTGTTTCCGGTGACCATCTAGACATTCAAAGTATTTCAATCTACAATCAATTAGGACAAAATATTACAAATCAAGCTCAAAGAAGCAGATTGGGCTTAAATCAAATTGAGTTTGATCTTTCATCATTTAGTTCGGGTATATATTTCATGAGAATTGGTGATCGTGCCTATAAGCTACAAAAACTCTAACTGAACGTCTGCTATCGAAATAGTAAAAATTCGGTTTTTAAACTTCTCATTAAACGATTCTACTTCTGCGCTGTTTTACAGTTATGAAACCAATAAAACCTTTAGTCATTGCCGTGACTATATTCCTCTTCTTTTTCGCGGCTATGCCACACGCAGGAGCTGGATACAATCTGATGTTTTCGCTTTTCATTGTCGGAAATTTCTTGCTATTGTATCTAGTCTACAGCGTATTGAAGTTTGGAATTGCTCCAAAGGAAAAATTTGATGACGGATACTGGTATTCGGATGTGAAGAAACAATACGGCAAGGATGAACCAACAGACAATACCTAAAAAACCCACGTTCTGAACATAAAATTTTGAATCAAGAGATCATGACCACTTCTCTGAATTGTTGCTATTTTCGAGCTATGGCCAACCGTTTTCTCGTATTTGTCATTTTACTGTTCACCTTAAGTGGGTGCAAGAAGAGTAAGTTTGATTCTGAGTACCACACATTGCAACATGACGGTGAAAAAAGGTCTTACTTATTGCATGTTCCTAACAGCTATGATGGCGCTGAAACCAGCTTAATCATCGCACTGCACGGAGGTACAGGCAGCGCAAAAAACATCGAAGAACAGAGTGGGTTGCCCACTTTATCAGATACTGAGGGATTTATTCTATGCAGTCCAAACGGACTAAAAAAGTCATGGAACGCAGGTGGCTGCTGCGGTTGGGCCGAACGAAAAAATGCCGATGACGTTGGTTTTATCTCTAAACTAATAGATCACTTGCTAGCAGAATACAGCATCGACCCTAATCGTGTGTACATCACGGGAATGTCGAATGGTGGAATGATGAGCTATCGTTTGGCGTGCGAGTTAAGCGATAAGGTGGCGGCCATTGCTCCCGTAGCTGGCACAATGGTTTTTGACTGCAATCCTTCCAACGCTGTTAGCGTACTCCATTTTCACTCGTATGAAGATGACAATGTACCCTTTGAAGGTGGAGTGGGTGACGGAATTAGCGACCACTATAACGCTCCCGTTGACTCGGTAATCAATTTCTGGGCTGAAGAATTGAGCTGCCAAGCCGATTCTGTGATGAGCAGCACCGATTTTGACTTATGGATGTTCACTGCGTGCAACGATTCTTCCGAAGTTCAACTTTATGTGACCAATGATGGTGGACATAGCTGGCCAGGAGGTGTTGCACCACGCAAGAAAGCGGATGATCCATCAGCTGTTATTGACGCCAATGCATTGATGTGGGAGTTTTTCAAACAGCATCCCAAGCAGTAGATGAGTTTTGTTGGTTAGTTTAGACTAACTAAACGAAATATGAAAAGTGGGCTGATCATTTTTGATAAATGAACCTAAACCCGCCTGGATGAAGCCGATATAATGGTGAGTTTCAGGAGCTATTCAACACCAAAACGCACAGAAGCGGAATTTCCTTTCTTATCCATGACCAACAACTTGTGTTTACCTCTATTAGGAACAATGTTCAGCTGATGTATACCTTCAGTTTTCCCAATGTACTCCTCATCTAAATGCCAAAACAGCGTTTGCTTGGTATTCGCATGGGTTGCATGCAATTGCAGTAATTCTTGGTCTCCATTAAAATTTTTTGGTAAGTAGATTTTGGTTTCTGAAGTGGGATAAATGATCGCGATCTCTTTGCTTGGCTGATAGCCACAGTCTTCCGAGAATTGTGGAATCGGTTTATAACTAGGATGGTGCTTTTTATAGAAATAACCTGCCACGGGGTCAAGTTGAAACCAGACGGTGTCGCGTAAGTTCGTGCCGCAATCCCTCTTCGCCAGCAAGCCATCTTGATTTAAATAGACCAACTGATGCATACTACACAGAGACTTTAGATTTGCATTTTCAGGCGTCTGTGATGCTGTCACAGGACAGTATTCATTTGGAACCAATCCCGACTTTGAGCAAAGTTGTGTTGGCTTAAAGTGGCCATCGGGCTGGTAAAACCAATGGTCGCTTTGCAAATGATCAAATACGTTAAACATGAGTGGTGCGGCTGCTGAAACTCCAGTTAACCCAGGGCGACCCAAACCATCTGCATTGCCAACCCAAACGGCAACCAAATATTCGGCATTGAAACCCACAGCCCATGCATCGCGAAAACCATGGCTTGTACCGGTTTTCCAAGCTATTCTTCTCGAGGAAGAGAAGCGCTTCCAATCTTGATTTGCACCCGGTCGCGTTACTTCGGTCAATGCTTCCGACACTTGAAACCATGCTGCAGGGTGGATGGTCATTGTGCTGCTATCAGCTTGACTGTCCCAAAGATGAATATTGCTTTTATGCATCGCATTACCACTTTCAACGGCCAGTCTATTTGCTTGATGATGATATACTTTAGCTAAGTCCCAAAGGTTTACTTCCGCACCACCGAGAATAAGTGTTAGTCCATAATTACTTGCGGCTCGATTGATGTTTCTGAACCCAAGCTGATTTAAGTCTTCATAAAAAACACCTAAACCATACTCGCGTAAAAGCATGGCAGCAGGAATATTGAGTGAACGTGACAACGCCAAGCCTGCGGGCACAACTCCTGAAAAGGTCTTGTCAAAATTTTCAGGAGCATAATTACCAATCGAAACGGGCACATCGCGCACCAAACTACTCGGGTGAAGAAGACCGTTCTCAAATGCTTTTGCGTATAAAAATGGCTTTAGAATACTCCCCGAACTTCGTGGACGACGTATTAAATCAACAAAACGTGATTTAGTGTTTTGATTAGTCGCATTGCCTACATATGCCAACACATTGCCAGATTCTATCGACACGACCAATGCGCAAGCATTGTAAATCTCGTTTTGTGAGAGTAAAGCCATGTACGAATTGAGTTTTTCAGATACTATTTCTTGTAAACCCTGATCAACAGTAGTGGTGATTCGCTGACCATGTTTACCTGATTTTGACGCAAAATCAAGCAAATGGAAGGCATGATCGGGTAGCGATACAGGTTTATTGGGCAATGGCTCTATTTCAGCCAATGACCTCGTGGTTTGGTCAATAACACCTTTGGCTTCCAGTTTTTTCAGCAACCGATTTCGCTTGGATAAAAGTTCAGGTGCGTTTTTGCCGGGATGCATGAGCGAAGGTGCGTTTGGTAACACAGCAAGTAGTGCATTTTCCGCCCAACTCAACTGCGCTAGGGGTCTGCCGAAATAGCGCCAACTTGCAGTTTCAGCCCCTACCACATTGCCTCCGTATGGCGCATTGCTTGTGTAAATCGCCAGTATTTCAGCTTTGGAGTATTCTACTTCTAGGCGAATTGCCAAGTAAATTTCATAAAGCTTTTCGAGGTAAGTACGCGGTGGATTTTTCCGACTCAAACGAATCACTTGCATGCTTATGGTCGATCCACCACTCACTACTTTGTCTTGCACTATGTTTTGGTAAATAGCGCGAAAAATAGACACTGGATTTAATCCAAAATGGTAGTAAAAATATTCATCTTCAAAGTGTAGCACGGCTTCTTCAAGCTTGGGTGGCACGCTATCCAAGGCCGGAAACCGCCATTGGCCGTCATCCGCAATTTGGGCGGAAAGCTGTTTGCCGTTTTTATCTAAAATCAAGGTGGACGTAGGGTCTTGAAAAAGTTGAGAAGGAAAATGTAGCCAGAAGAAAATGCAAATGCCAAAAATCAGCCATAGTTGCTTTCGCAAATACCACGGTTGTTTTGGCTTTGATGCCATTTTATGTTGTTCAATCACGTTTCAACCTGTTCCATTGTTTATTGCACTACCTCAACCCACCGACCAGGTAATTGCGCTTTGATTGCTTCGTCATACATTGGCGCACAAAAAACACTCGGCATATAGTAACGTCCGACAAAAGTAGCGTTGAGCAAAACGGTGAATGTTTTGGACTCACCCTTTTTCAGTTTGAAATACGTGTAAACTCGGTCGTCTTTTATATCTTGATAGTCAATCTTTTTATTCTCACCAGGCGTTTCTTCGCCTACACGAGAATTTACGATTTGCCAACCCGATGGAAAAATTTGACTCAACGCTACTTCAAGGTAATCGGCTCTGGTTCCAGGGTGTCGTAGCGTTACTTCGGCTTTGAAATCCTGACCTTGCTTCAAAACAGCAACATTCAAAGTATTGCCTTTTAGATCGACATACTTAATGTTCAATTGAAGTTCATCTTCGACCTTTGGCTCAGCGTTTTCGATGGGCATGCCTGTTTGCACAAAACTCAAAAACAACGGAGCCGAGCTGTTGTTTTTCACACCTACATTTCCAACCATCAGATTGGCGGCATCCACTTCAAATCTTGCGATAGGTTTGTCTGCTTCAAAGTCAAACGATTTACCATTGATTTCTACATCAAACCCAAACTCTTTGGAACCATCTTCGCTAGCCACCAGTTTCGAAATGGCTAGAAGAGAATAGGCACGTGTTTGAGTGCTGTGCCATCCTGAATTTAGTTCTTGCGACAAATCGTTAACTGCGCCCATAATGCGCGATTCGTTTTTGAGGTAAGTCATGGTTTCGAGCGCCATCGCCAAATCCCGCACATTTGACCCATAATTGTATCCATAATCACGGTATTGCTCATATTTATAAGGTCGTTGCGCCAATTCAAGCGCTGCTTCTTCCTGACCAATCATGGCATAAGCAGCAGCCAAACGCCATGCTGCTTGGTTGCTCAGGTTAACGTCTGAACGCAATCGATTCATCGCGCCAACCTCAGCATTGTTAGCCAAAGCAAGCGTGTATAAACGGTAGGCTTGCGTGAAATCATTGCCATATCGGCCGTAATGACGCGGTTCACGCACCCAACTTCCTGCCGCCTCTTTTTGGAATTTCAGCCACTGAACCAATAATCCCGGTGGCAGATCGTATCCCATTTTTTGTGCTTCGATCATAAAATGACCTGCATAGTTCGTTCCCCAAGCAGATTCTGAACCATCGTTGTCGCCCGGCCAATAGCTGAAACCACCACTCGACTGCTGAAACTGACGCAAGCGATTGAGTCCTGCAATCACGTTGGTTTCTATTTCATCTTTCTTATCGCTTTCTAAATCAAGTAAATTACTCAAATACAATTGCGGAAATACAGACGAAGTGGTTTGCTCGATACACCCATGCGGATAGCGAATCAGGTAACTCAAATGGCGTTCTAAATCAAGTTCCGGAATACGCGAAACCTGAAGTGTGGCCTTGTTCGTGCCCCTGATTCCAAAGGCTGAATAATTGTACCTCCATTCTTCGTTAGCAGAGATCATTTTGCTTTCAACCTTCGTGATGGCCGGATTTGGAGGCCGCACCATCAACTCTAATTCTTCATACGCTTTTTCAGTACCTGCGACAACATTCACCTTGAACTTGGCCACACCCAACTTGTGCGCAACTTCTGCCTCAAAAAACACTGTTTGCTCTCCCGCTTTCGCAAAATTTATGGATTTTTCAGTTTCTTTTAAAACCAACAAATCATTGGTTTCAACTGAAATTTTCACCGATTTAATGTTGTCCTTCATAGTGATTACATTCACGGGGATGCGCACTGTTTCGCTTGGACCAAGCACCCGTGGCAAGGTGGATAGTACCATCAGCGGTTGCTTCACTTTTATTTCTTTTTCAGCTTTGCCATAAGCCCCATCTTGACCTGCCACAACCATCACTCGCACTGCACCAATGTAGTTTGGCAGTTTCAACTTATGCTCGGCAGTATTACCTTTTTTCAATTCAAACGGGCCGATAAACTTCACCACGGGTTTGAATCTATTCGCTTCTTCATCACCTTTAAACACAAGGTTTTCATCGCCACCGGTAGCCAAAAGCGCGGTCATTTTGCCCGTTTGGGCGTCCATCACATATTTGTACATGTCCCAAGTGCGCACCGCCAGCGCTTCTTTCGTATAAAACCATGGCCACGGATTTGGGGTCTTGAACCGCGTTAGTGATAGCAACCCTTCGTCCACAACTGCCAAGGTGTAAGACATGGCTTTGCCATCTTTTTCAGAGACTTTTACGGTAAATTCTTTCTCCGGGGCGAGTTCGGTAGGCGCGACAATTTCGGGATAAAGCTTGGTTGCGGCATCGTTTATTGAAAGCGGCAAAATACCGTACATGCGAATCGGAAAATCGTTTGAAGTCTGTCCGTGTGGTTGAACCAACACTGCGCTGATGTACACATTTGGCGCCATTTCTTTTGTCGCCTCTAAGCTGAAAGTGGTGGTACTATTGGCTGCGTCTATCCAAAATTGATCTAAAACCTGATCTCCCTTTTCTACACTTACATAAATGCGTCCTTCACCACCTGAAGGCACAGTTATTTCCATTTCGTCACCTACATTGTATTGCTCTTTGTCGCCTTCAATGGTCAACATTGACGCAGCATCGCCAGCACCAGAATCACGATTTCGCCACCCGCTGTAGCGCACATAGAAAGTTTGCATGGTGCTGTGACCTGAAACCCGATCCACAATTCGCACCGCATATTTGCCCCAATCCGGTTCAGGAAACTCTAGATTATAGGTTAGTTTTCCATTACTAATGTTGGCTTGATCGGTTTTTCTAAGATTGTTTGAAGAACGGTTAATGTACCTCGTAATCTCAGATTCATCGCTCTCATACCACCAGTTCCAATTCATTTCATAGAGCTCAATATCTACTTCGCGCGTGATTGGATTTCCATTGGCGTCAACCGCTGCAATGCTAATGACTTGTGGTTTTTCTGAATTCAATGCTGTAAGCCAGTTGGTTCCGGCACTCATTTTCACCCCTACATAACTTTCGTATGGCGAATATTTTAAGTTCATAAAGTCTTGACTAAAATCACCCCCTTGCTCAAATACTTTAGTAGCAAGTTTTAGCTTGAGCATGCCCGGAGCATTGCTCGGTTTTGTCAAATCAAAAATCATA
This sequence comes from Salibacteraceae bacterium, assembly GCA_018401875.1. Classification (GTDB taxonomy): domain Bacteria; phylum Bacteroidota; class Bacteroidia; order Flavobacteriales_G; family Salibacteraceae; genus SHAN690. The sequence goes on along the minus strand of JAGYJZ010000003.1, from coordinate 141,741 downwards.
GATGCCTTTCCATTGGCATCTGTTTTAGTTTCTGCTAAGATGGTTTCATCAAATTCAAAACTGCGCGAGCGATCGTCAAACTGATAGCCGTCAAATCCTTTAAATTCAGTTTTCATATTGTCTAGGTCGAGTTCAGAAGCCACTTTCAGATTTGACCCGACTGCGCCATAGAGCCAATTGGCTGTGAGGGACACCTTTACTGGACCAAAGGCTGTGAGCACATCACCACCAGCATCAATATCAATGTTGATTCTATTGGGTTTGATGGTCTCAATTTTCAAGGATTTGCGGAATTCAGAGTTCCCAACTTGAGCCACTACACTCCACATTCCAGTCGGGTCCTTTTGCTCCGTTTTTAATTTGAACGCATAAAGTCCATTCACACCTTTGGTGGTTACTCTTTTATCGTAAAGCTTGCCGAGTGGATCAAAGAATTCGATTACAACAGGATGATTTTTCGGCAACGATTTTTGCTTATCCTCAAGCATTAAACTTAAATAAATAGTATCGCCCGGACGCCATACACCGCGTTCGCCATACATAAAACCTTTCAATCCATTTTCGGCCTTCAATCCGCCCACTTCATACAAACTAACCGAAAGTGCCGAACAATTGTCAACGCGCAAATAACCTCGCTCTTGACCGTTTTTTGCAATGAGCAAGTAAGGTTTGCCTTCGGTTTTGAATCGCGCCAACCCATCGCTGTTTGTAGAGCTCTCCCCAATTTTCTGGTTTTGGAAGTTATAGGCTTCTATTTCTACACCTCCCAAAGGATCTGTGGTTCTGAGGTCTGTTGCAATTACATCATACTGATCGTTAGCCGCTTCTTTTGCGATCAGACCAATGTTGCTAGCAAGCACATTCGACCCAATTTGCCGTTCGTAATACACATAATAGGAATCAGTGCACGGGTCGTCTTTTTCGTCCCAACTATAGTCGGCTTCATAAAACCTATTCCAGCTGTAATAGTCGTTATCGTCCCAGTTGGCTTCGGTTCTTTTGAGTGGTTTTGCCTCACCGTATTCGTCAGAACACGGATACAATGACTGGAAGCGCTCAAATGAAATCATCACTCGATAAATAGCGCCAGGCTCCGGTTTGATAATCGCACCTAGGTCTACCGAGAAGTTATTCCACACACCATAATCAATGGGTTCGGCACTCACCAAATCGACTTCCTTGTCATATACAATACGGCCTACGCGCTTGAGTTCGCTGTAGTTGTCAAATTGATTTTCTTGGAAAAATTGATTGATGTTGTTTTCGAAAATACGCACCACGCGCATGTTCACGGCCTTCAGATTAATGGCCTTGAATGGAAAATTCAAGCCACCGTTTGATGGCATAATTACACCCGAACCCAACAGCTCTACCGCTGGCTTTTCAAGGTTGAATTGAACCACACGTCTGTATTGCTCCTGCAACATTCCTCCCAACGCATTCTTCACTGATTGCTCAATGACCACTGTTTCTTCGCTGTTCAGCTTATCAACTGGATAGGCTTTGACTTCATTGTCCTTTACTGACAAGCGGAGTTTTTTGCCACTCTGCAAATAAATCAGTCCGGTTAAATCTTGGGTGGTTAACACTGGATCTGAAAACTGCAACGAAAAGTGCAAACTTGGACTGCGCTGCGTTGAGGCTTGTATCAACGTGAACTCGCCAATTGGCGGAATTCTCACCTCAAGTTCATCTTCCACCTCAGCTCCAATAGCTTCGCCATTCCAACTTAACTCAACAAAGCTTTCCTCTTCTCCACGGCTCACATTCAACACGGTGTATCGATGCGATTTTCCGTTGCCATCGTGTTCCCAAACCAATTCCAGGGATTCGCCATCTTGTTCGGCTTTTAGGCATTGTTCTATCTCAGATGGGTCGGCCACATCGGATGTGCGCACACTGCCAAACAGTTCTTGCTTTGAGAAATCTTTTTTATCGATGGTTCGCAGCCCCTCAAAATTCACAAACAAGCTTTGACTTATGACCACAAAACCGAACTTGAGCGTTTCAAAGGATTCTGGCACAGCCATCAATTTCTTTAAGGCAAATTCCACCACAAAAGTCTCGCCTGAAGGCAATCTTGTATTTGGTCTAAATTCGATGGTTTGCTCGTCAAGCCAATAGGACTGGCCTTCGAGAGACGGACTAAAATCAAACAAATCTTCATCAACCAACTCACCGGGATTTGCCTCGGCAATGGGCTCAAGCAGCACTACTTTTACCGTGCTCCTATTACTCACCACGCCTGAGGTGAAAGCACTTATATAAGAGCTAAAACCCGGGTCAACGGTGATGGAGTTAATGTCAACTTTGTTTTTACATGAATGGAGTTGTAAAAAGATTAGGGAAAAGAAGGCAATTACTAAGCTTTTCAATAGGTTGTAACACATCTTTTTGATTTCTAGGATTGACTAAAAACAAATATGGGTTATTTTATTTGGATTGACCTATCGTTAAGTGTTTAATTATCAGATTATCACACCCTCTCCACCACAAACTTCGATAGAATCTCCTTCAAACCGTTTGGCCTTTGTGTTCCAAGCGTGACTACTTGTCCGTCTTTGGTTTCAAACTCAACGCACCAATGACCGTGCGTGAAAAAACGTTGACTGTTGTTCTTATGAAGATTAAACATCGGCCGGTTGAGCAAGAAACGCGAATAAGGTTTTACTTCTACATATTTGATTCCCTCCATATCCAATTCAACCTTTTTGAACGTCATCGGGCCGATTAAAGTGAGCTTCGAGCCATCTAATCGAGTTTCTAAATGCTGGATCAAAAGGGATGCGACAGACAACACTAAAATGACGATGGCCAAGAGCAGAAAGGTTTCTTTCATTTTGTCGCCCGCCTCGGAGGCGTAGTAAAACACCAAGCAAAACAAAGCAATGACCGTTCTTCGAATAATGCCAAATCGGTTGTAACCGAGGTATTGTTTTTCGCTGTAATCGTATTTAGTTGCCATAGCGTCCGAAAGATAAGGAAAGAATTTGCGAAGTGACAGCATCAATTTTACACCATTCTGCAATTTGCACCTCAGGTATCCAACAAATGCGCCCTTCAGAAGTTTTTAAGACGTACATTTCTTTCATTTGAGCAGGTCCAACGCCTTTTTCTTTTAAAAATTTTCTAGCGTTTACGTGATAATCTAAACCCAAGGGTTGAAATGAATCTTTATCGTCTACAATGCGAAGCATCAACGGAAAAGAAATGGCATTAAAGTCGAGGCTTGCCTGATGCTCACTGCCCAAATGCATCACACCATCGTATAATTTATGCTGAACGTGAATGAAAACGTTTCCATTATTGAATTCACCTGCACGTGAAATGGAAAGAGAATTGTGTTGAGCGCCATCTTTCAGCAACACATCCACAGCATGCTTCCGAATAACGGCATCATACTTCTCAGATTCGATTTTCTTGCCCCCTTCTTTTGATAGAAGTAAATCATCGCATTGGCTGCGGTTAAAACCAAACGATCGCAGTGCATGGTAAAGCCATGTGGATTTCGATTGCTCTGGCAAAGCATTTAAATCGATGGAAAAATTGCTTCCAATGGCATTTCGCAATTGCTCAGCCATGGCCGAAACAGCTGCTGCATCTTCTTTTAAGTTTTGAAAGCTAGCGGCCAATTTTTTGTCTGCTTGTGGATCAAGTGAATTGAGCAGCGGAATTAAATGGTGACGGACGCGATTGCGTAAATAAGCGTCAGTTTCATTGGAGGCATCATCGCGGTAGGGTAAGTGATGTGCTTGTGCGTAATTCGTAATTTCATCGCGACTCGCCCAAAGCAGCGGGCGAATAATAGTGTCGCGCGTAACCGGTATTCCCTGCAAACCATAGATTCCAGTGCCGCGCAAAAGGTTGATGAAAAAACTCTCCGTATTGTCTTCAGCGTGGTGCGCTGTTGCCACTTTTGTGTATCCGTGCTTTCGGCACAGTGAAGTAAAAAATGCGTAACGCTTTTCACGCGCTGCTTCTTGAATGTTGAGGTCTGGCGTTAAGTTCCAATCAACCACTGTTGAATGTACTTCCGCACCCAAAACTTTTCCAAATTCTTCAACCGTGCGCGCGTCCAAGTCAGAATCTTCTCCGCGCAACTTATAGTTCATGTGCGCAATACCAACGGTGACACCTGCACTGTGCAGCAAATGAAGCAAAACCACGCTGTCTCGTCCTCCGCTCACCGCCACAAGCACCTTATCATCGTTTGAAATCAGGTCGTGGAGCAGGCAGAAATCAAGAAGCTGTTTTTTCATCCTTCAAAGGTAGAATTGTAGATGGGGATTGAGAAAAGTGCTTTTCAACCAATTCGATCAGCGGAGACACCTTCACCATGCATTCTTCGTATTCGGCTTCAGGCAACGATAAATCAGTGATTCCGCCACCTACATGGCACGATAGGTAGTGTTGATCGGCATTGTAAACCAAACTTCGAATGACCACATTGAAGTCAGCAATTCCATCGGGCGAAATAAAACCAATGGTTCCGCTATAGACACCACGTTTACTGTGCTCAAGTTCTTCTAAAATTTGCATCGCACGAACCTTTGGCGCGCCCGTCATGCTGCCCATCGGAAAGGCTTTTAAAAGCGCATCAAGAATCGTGGCTTCCGGTTTTAGTTCGGCCGTAACCGTAGAATACATCTGGTGAACTCGAGCATAGCTGTCGATGCGATACAACTCAGGCACTTTCACCGAAGCTTTTGTGGCATAGTGCGACAAATCATTGCGCACTAAGTCAACAATCATCACATTTTCGCGCCTTTCTTTTTCAGAATTGCGCAGAGCTTCTTTATTTGCTTGATCAACAATTGGGTCGTTTGAGCGTGGTGCAGTGCCTTTCATGGGCTGCGAGGTGATGGTGCGATTGGCGAAGTTTAAAAATCGTTCGGGACTGAAACTCGCTACTGCGTGGTATCCGTTTTTGTAGTAAACGGAAAAGGGATTTTTCATGGCCGCAAATCCTTCGTTAAAAAGTCGCGCAGTTGACACTTTTATTTCCTTCCAATAAAACTCTTGACAGCAGTTGGCTTGATAAACATCACCGCGTTGAAGGTGGGTTTTTAACACCGCCAAATCCATGTTGTATTGAGATTTGCTTATGCGTTGATTTGCCCGAGAATTACCAAAAGGACTGTAAGTCAAATTATAATTGACAATCGATTGAAAGCACTGCTCGACATATTGAACGGTCGTTTCTTCGGAATAAAACGAAAATTCAACGTTTTCTTCCTTCAACTCAAGCACAATTTTTGGAACAAACAAGCTAAATAAGGGAAAGTCGATACGGTCTGCATTGTCAGAGCTCAGGTACTCCAATTGATTTTTTACATCGTAGTTAAAATGGCAAAAGACAATATCATTGACACTTTGGTGAAAGTCGCTGAGCTTATCGATGTGCTCGCCTTCAAAGCGCTGATGAACGCCAAACCCTGCCAATAATTCGCCTTTGAGTTGCCATCCATTTCCCCGAAAACACATGGCCAAGTCTTGACTTTCGAGCCATAAGCAAAGCTTGTCAGCAAAGGTATCTTCAACGTGAAATGACAGGCGTTGGCGCATGCATTAATGCGTTTTTACAAGGTCAGACAGTGCTTCTATCCAAAATGGATGATCGTTGAGACTTTCTACCAACTGCACTTTTTCTCCACCGTGTTCTTCAAAAATTTCTTGGTATTCTTCGCCAATTTCAATGGTTGTTTCAAGGCAGTCAGCAACAAACGCAGGTGAGAATACCAATAATTTCTTGGCTCCTTTTTTCGCTTGTTCTTCCACTACTTTATCGCTGAAAGGCTCCAACCAATTCTTGTCTAACCGCGATTGAAAACAAACGGTATAGCGATCTTCAGGAATACCTAATGCCGCTGTTATCAGGCGCGTTGTTGCAAAACACGTGGCCTTATAGCAGTATTTATTTTCTTCTGTGATTTCCGTTTCACAGTGTTTTTCATTGCACAGTCCTTCGTCATATACTTTGTCTACTTGGCGCTCGGGCAAGCCGTGGTATGAAAACAACACGTGGTCATAATCTTGCCAATTGTATTGTTTGCCACGCGCAATAAAGGCTTTGATATAACCTTCATGATCCCAATATTGGCTGATGAAAGAAAGCTCGGGAATCACCCACCATTTTCTAATCACATCCATCACTTCTTGCAATGCTGACCCTGTGCTGGCGGATGCATAATGCGGAAATAATGGAAGGATAATGATTTTACCAGGATTGGTTCTTCTGATTTTTTCGAGCACCGATGGCACACTCGGATTTTTGTAGCGCATCGCCAACTCTACCACATAATCACCTCCTAGATTTTCTTGAAGCAAATGTTTTACGCTTTCACCATGAAAAATGATGGGCGATCCTTGTTCGGTCCATAATTCCTTGTAGATCTTGGCGCTTTTTGGCGCTCTAAAAGGAACGATAATCAAGTTGACCAATATCTTTCGCAGCAACCAAGGAATGTCAATCACGCGCGGGTCGTTGAGAAATTGAGAGAGGTAACTGCGCACATCAGATACGCTTGGGCTGTCTGGCGTGCCTAAATTTACAAGTAATACGGTTGTTTTGCTCATGCTGTAAAAGTCTGTTTAATTAACAACAGAAGGCGCATTAGGTTGGAAATAGCTGTTGTTGATATTTAGTCTGCCGGGTTTGTGCACCGTTAAATGGCTCGGTCTCAATAAAACTTCATCGATCAATACATTCATTGAAGCTCCATCGCGGTGTAAAAGAACTTCAAATTCACTTTGTTTGGATTGTGATGTAAATGAATATCGCACTAAGGCCCAATTGCCTAAAATGGCAGTTACATGATCTCCAATTTCTGTGGCTCGAAAACTAAGTTCTTGACCGGCTGCGCGCTCCCAAAACCAGAGTTGCGTATTCACCGCATGTTGGTCGGCAGCATAGACCCAAAAACTCAATTCATACGATTGAATACTGTCGAAAACTATGCCAATTGGAAGTATCGAAAACCACTCTTTACGGTCAAACTGCTTTGCTCCTGCTCCGTCAAAAGCCTCAATGTTTGTGGTTTGTTCATGGTCAAAACTCGCGTAGAAAACATGGTGTGACAACCGCAACGAATCGGAACCCAACAGGTTCAAACTTGAACCCAACGCTTCTTTTACCCGTGCCTTGTTTACCTCCACCAATTCGTTCAGCGTTTTTGCCTCGATATCATAAAGCTGAAACCCATCATGGGCGCGCAAAAAGCGAGCAGCTAATACAAGTTGTTTTTGGTGGCTGGGAAGCTCGGCTTTGGGATCGACCATCAAGAGCCAATGTTCGTTTTTATGCTGCTCTACAATGGTTGAGGCGTTTAATCGTTCACCAACAAGTGCCAACGTTTGCAGCGATTGAGAAAGCGATGTGCGGCTCATCTGAACAGAAAGTAGAGGAAGTCCGCTGCTGTAACTCAGCGCCATTGATGCCGAAAGGATTGGTGTGAATTGAAGGGTTCTAAAATTTTCAGAACCGGTGTGATAAAAAGGCAAAGGGAGAATGGCCGAAAAATCAGCAAACTCTTTCTGAAATCCAGTAATCTGTGAAAACGCAACCTCCACTGGCTCGTTATGCTGATTTATATTCCTCGAAAAGTATGCCCCTTCGGTGTACAAAACCATCAACCCTAAAATGGCAACGAACATGGCACCTTTGCCCAACGTCTTTAAATAGTAAGCGATGGTTACAGCGCCAAAAAGATTCATTGCATAATAAAACACAAAGGTAAATCGACCTATTCCTCGGAATTGTTGCAACGGACCCGTATACTCCAAAAAGCGATCGAAATGCTCAATGGTAAAAGGAAATCCAAGTCCGAGGAGTAGGATTGGAATTGACGCCAAAAAGGCGATGAAAGCAAATGCAACCGTGCTATCAAAGCGCATTTTTCTTGAAAAAAACCAGGCCATAACACCTCCCATTACAGTGATGATGGCAAAGAGGCCAACGTAATAATTCCCTTCCAGAGATGGCGGATAAACGTCTTCCACCATTCTGTTGCACTCAGCGCCATGCGGTAAATCAAGTGGAAGAAAAACCGAAGGCAAAGTGGCACGATAAATTAAATACCCATAAGGCGCCTCAGGCCGATCAGCCACTGGATCAGTAACCCACATAAATACCTGAAAAATGATCAGTGGCAAAAGCGTTAAAGTGATGGCTATAACCCACGATTTTATTTTAAAAATCTCCAAATTATGAATCATCAATAACACCAAGTAAAGTCCAACGAACAACGCAAGCATCACCATAAAATAAGGATGAATAAATCCAGCGAGAAGCGGAATGATCACCAACCACCATTTTGATTTAGTGGTGTAAAATTTATATGCTGCGAAGAGCATGAGCGGAATAACGACCCCGTGCGCCAAAGAGTAATGCCCTTTTATGCGCAACCATTGTGGCGAGAGAAAAATAATTCCCACGCTTGACAAAATGCTGAACCAATCGGACCCACCTGCCGATTGAATGATCTTGAACAATGCGTAAGCTCCTCCCATAAATGACAAGAGTAAAATAAGCGGTAGCAAAAAAGTCAAGTTGTCGGCAACTGGAAAAACATATTCTAGCGCCTTCAGTATTGCTGCAAGTAAAGGTTGATTATCAGTAAACATCACGTGCTCACCAAAGGGATAATTCATTCCATCAAACCACCAAAAAGACGCACTGTGCTTGATATGATAGGCAAGCGTGTAAAAATTTTTCACAGCATCTTCGCTGCCACCCATCAATTGGCTCATCCATCGCATAAAAGCGTTGCCGTGAAAAAGTATCGTTGTCGCAAAAAAGACAACAAAAAAAACAGCGTTGGTAATCGATGGTTTTATACTCACTTGGACCTTTTAACTCAACGCGAAGCTACATTATCGACTGCTGTTAGCGTCCTGTCTTCACCTCGATGAATATACAATGGGCAAAAAATGAATTGTAAACATCTTAAATTACCTTATTTAAAGCCTTCCATGCAGCTCTAAAAAGCAACTTATAGTATCTTCATCGTCTTGAAATCAATCAGGATAAATCGAAAAAATAAGACTATGCAACTTTTGAATACAGCAATGAAGGCATTTCTATTGGCGTTAGTAATGACAATAACCACGTGGAATGCAAACGCACAGGAGCAAGTGCAAATCGGAGATATGATTCCGATGATGAGTTATAAAATGACAGATATATCAGGTCAGCAGTTTAACCTGCGCGAGCTGAATAAAGACAATGGATTGCTCGTAATTTTTTCATGCAACACTTGTCCGTTTGTCATTCAATGGGAAAATCGTTACAACGAGCTATATGACCTATGCGAGGCAAACAACATCGGTATGGTGCTCGTAAATAGCAATGAGGCCAAGCGCGATGCCGATGATTCATTCGAAAACATGAAGGCAAAATCAGAGAAGGAAGAATACAAAATGCCTTACGTTGTTGACGAAAAACACCAACTGGCCGATGCCTTTGGAGCCACAACCACACCGCATATATTCTTATTCAACCGTGATGCTAAACTCGCTTACCGAGGGTTGATTGACGACAACGGAAAAGACAAAAACGCAGTGACTGAGGCTTATTTAAAGGATGCCATATCTGCCATGATTAATGGAGAGCAGATAGAACCAGAAGTAACAAAGTCTATCGGCTGCAGCATCAAGCGTGTGCTTTAAGCGTTCATAAATGAAATAAGAAAAGGGCGATCAGAAATGGTCGCCTTTTTTATTTCATTGCAGTGTGCGCAGGCATCTTTTTATTTGCACCCTCAATTAAATTGAAAATGAATAAACTTCGCGTTTTACTTCTTGGTGGTGGAGGAAGAGAACATGCCATCGCATGGAAAATTTCTCAAAGTGAACTCTTAGATCACCTGTTTGTAGCACCCGGTAACGGAGGTACGGCAGAAGTTGCAACTAATCTCGATTTCAGTGAAACGGATTTCAACGCCTTGAAAAGCGCTTTACTCGAGCATAAAATTGATTTGGTAGTGGTTGGCCCAGAAGCACCATTAGTAATGGGTGTGCGCGAATTTATTGAAGAAGATTCAGCCATCAATCACGTTAAAATTGTTGGTCCAGGAATGGTTGGTGCACAATTGGAAGGAAGCAAAAGCTTTTCGAAACGATTCATGCAACGCCATTCTATTCCAACGGCACGTTTTGGTGAGTTTGATGCCGAGCAATTGAATGACGCCATTCGATTTTTAGATGGTTTCAATCCTCCATATGTGCTCAAGGCCGATGGTTTGGCGGCCGGAAAAGGCGTGCTGATTATTGACGACAAACAAGAGGCTGCAAGAGCACTGCATGAAATGCTCCTCGATGGAAAATTCGGCAAAGCAAGCTCAAAAGTTGTCATCGAAGAATTTCTTGAAGGCATTGAGCTTTCTGTTTTTGTATTGACTGACGGAAGTGATTATGTTATTCTTCCTGAAGCAAAAGACTACAAACGCATCGGTGAAGGCGACAAAGGTCTCAACACAGGTGGAATGGGCTCTATTTCGCCCGTGCCATTTGCCCAAGGTTCATTTATGGAGAAGGTGGTTGAACGCATCATTGAACCAACAATCAATGGATTAGCTCAAGAAGGTATTCCCTACAATGGATTTGTGTTCATTGGCTTGATGAATGTAAATGGCGAACCTCAAGTGATCGAATACAATTGCCGCATGGGCGACCCTGAAACCGAAAGCGTAATACCGAGAATAAAAAGTGATTTACTCGAGCTGTTGTGGAACTGCGGAAACAGCACGTTGGCAGGAAGTGAAATTGTAATTGACCAACGCACTGCGGCCTGCGTCATGGTTGTTTCTGGCGGATACCCTGAGAATTATGAAAAGAATAAGTTGATAACAGGTCTCGATAGCGTAAAAGAATCCTTCGTTTTTCAAGCTGGAACAAAATTAGTGGGCAGTGAAATACGGTCGAGCGGCGGACGAGTAATCGCAATTACATCGCTCGCGGAAAACTTAGATGCTGCACTTTCTATGACGTACAAGAGACTTTCGAACATTGATTTCGAAAATATGTACTTTAGAAAAGATATAGGGTTCGACCTAAAAAAGGATTAACGAAGCGTGCCGTTTTTATCAGCTTCTTTGTTGAAGTCACCCATCTTTTTTATCCAAATCACCATTAGGATTGACATTATCCCGATGATAAACCAATTAAATCCATTCTCTAATAAGCGAAGAATCGCGAAAGAATCGGTGAATAATTGTCCGATAGCGTCTATAAATTCAACATCCATGTGATCAAACTTTGCGCAAATCTAAAAAACGAATCAATACTGCAGTGCAGTCATTTAAGTTTGTAGTTTAAAATCTTTCCATTGCTCAACTTTCTTCTTAAAAACGACCGACTCATTATTGTTGTTGCCCCTTTGATTATGGTGGTCGGAGTGGTCGCGAAAATTATTACTGGGATCGAACCTTTGCGCGCAGATTCGGCCTTCCACTTGGGCTTTATTCAGTCTTGGCCAGCTTGGTTAAACTATGCCTTAGGCGGAATTTTCGCCTTGATCACGGGCCTTAAAGCAAACCAAACAATTCAGAGTTTAGGAATACTTGGCCGCATATCTAACCTGCCCAATTTATTCATTGTCTTACTCTTCTTCATGCTGCCCGAAGAGAGCAATTTCTTCTACTTATGGACGATTTTCTTTCTGCAATTGGCGATTTTGCGCTGGGTAGAGCAGATTCCTGACGAGCAAAAAAAACTATCCGTTTTTGTTTTTAACGCATCACTGATCGTTGGTCTATTGACCCTGCTTGAAGCATGGTCAGTGCTGTATTTTTTCCTCGTTATTCAGTCGCTGGCCGCTGTTGGCATGATCACTCTGCGCAGGTTCATCATAGGTTTACTTGGTCTTTTGATACCTGTCTATTTCTACAATGCATTCTTGTTCATTGGCTTCAACGAGCTCTATTTTCCTTCGTTTGACCTTGCCTTGTTGGGAGTGCTTCTTCCTTTCGACAAACAGTCGATGATGGCAGTGATAATGATAGTATTCATGCTTTTAATGGCGCTTACTTCATTGTATGGCAGCTCAGGATCGAGCACTCTGCGCGTGAGAAGACGATGGATGATCGTGGTAACATTTATGTTTATCTCCGCATTTATCGTTTTGAACATGGGCTATGTTGACATGGCAATTTTCATAGTTTTTCCCTCAAGCATCGTACTATCGAAAGCGTTGATCACAATAAAAAATCAGCGCGTGGGCAGCATCTATTTCCTCGTTTTTCTCCTCATTATATTCTTCTATAATACATAAGTCTCCGACTCTCAACTATTGCTATTTTTGAGGCTTAATTGACACACGAATGAAGTTTGGAGTAATCACCTTTCCCGGTTCAAACTGCGATCAAGACATGATTTATGTTTTGGAGACCATGATGGGCCAGCATGTAGAGCGTTTATGGCATAAAGATCACGACCTGAAGGGGTGCGATTTTATTGTGCTTCCAGGAGGCTTTTCTTACGGTGATTATTTGCGTTCGGGGGCCATTGCCCAATTTTCGCCTATCATGAAAGAGGTAATTGAATTCGCGAAAAACGGAGGATACGTGTTTGGTGTGTGCAACGGATTTCAAATTTTATGCGAGGCAGAGTTGCTGCCGGGCACACTTCAACACAATGCGAACAGACAATTTATTTGCAAAAATGTATTTTTGAGAACTGAGACAAGCGACTCGCTCATCACAAGAAATATAGCCGAAGGAACCGTACTCAAAATCCCCATTGCCCACGGTGAAGGAAATTATTACGACAGCCCTGAAGCAATTAAAAAATTAGAAGAAAACAACCAAGTGCTTTTCCGATATGCCTCTGAAAGTGGCGAGGTAAATGAAGCATCTAACCCCAATGGCGCTGTGAATAATATTGCAGGAATTTGCAATTCCTCGCGCAATGTCTTTGGCATGATGCCGCACCCCGAACGAGCTGCCGATGCTGACCTCAGAAATGAAGATGGCCGCGTTATTTTTGAGTCAATTTTGGCTGAAGTGATGGCCTAAACACTTGGTTTAAAATTAATGTAAATTGAAAAAGATTAGAACTTTATAAATGCCGTAGTGTTTCTAATTGAAAACCCACCGTTGGTATGCCTGAATCATCTTTCCGTGCTGGAGAATATCTTTCTCAAATAGTTTACCCTAAAGACTTAAGGGATAATTTTTCGGTCGAGCAATTACCCCAAGTCTGCGATGAGCTTCGCGACTTCATTATCGATGTCGTATCGCAAAAAGGGGGTCACTTTGGCGCCAGTTTAGGTGTTGTAGAACTCACCGTTGCACTGCACTATGCCTTCAATACTCCTGAAGATCGTTTGGTTTGGGATGTCGGGCACCAAGCATACGGACACAAAATTTTAACTGGAAGACGCGATGTTTTTCATACCAACAGAAAATACGGTGGAATTTCTGGTTTTCCAAAAATCAAAGAAAGTGAATACGACACCTTCGGTGTTGGTCACTCATCAACCTCTATCTCTGCAGCCCTCGGAATGGCCGTAGCTTCTAAATTAAAAGGCGATCAAGAAAGGCAGCATGTTGCCATAATTGGCGATGGCGCGATGACTGCAGGCTTAGCTTTTGAAGGCTTAAACCACGCAGGCGTTGAGAACAGTAACCTTCTCGTGGTGCTCAATGACAATTGCATGAGCATTGACCCCAATGTTGGAGCGTTAAAAGATTATTTGACGGATATTACGACTTCACATACCTACAACAAGGTGAAAGATGAGGTATGGCACCTGCTTGGAAAGGTGAGCAAATTTGGCCCTTCAGCGAGGGATATCGTTCAAAAAGTAGAACAAAGCATAAAGTCAACATTGTTGAGTCACTCCAACCTCTTCGAAAGCCTCAACTTTCGATATTTTGGACCAATCGATGGGCACGATGTCATCCATTTGACAAAAGTATTGGAAGACTTGAGGGACATTCCCGGACCGAAGATTTTGCATTGTTTGACCAAAAAAGGCAAAGGGTATGCGCCAGCAGAAGCCGGTTCTCCCACCAAATGGCACGCGCCAGGCATTTTCAATAAAGACACGGGTGAAATTATCAAGGTAGCCCCCAATAATCCTCAGCCTCCAAAATACCAAGAAGTGTTTGGTCATACCATCGTTGAGCTTGCCGAAAAAAATGAAAAAATTATGGGCATTACTCCAGCAATGCCCTCGGGAAGTTCATTAAACATCATGATGAAAGCCATGCCCGATAGAGCATTTGATGTGGGAATTGCCGAGCAGCATGCAGTAACGTTTAGTGCAGGATTGGCTTCTCAAGGTTTGATTCCGTTTTGTAATATTTATTCATCGTTTATGCAACGCGCCTACGATCAAGTAGTGCATGACGTTGCCATTCAGAATTTACACGTTGTGTTTTGCTTAGATCGCGCTGGTTTTGCTGGCGATGACGGCCCCACACACCACGGTGTGTATGACATTTCATACATGCGATGCATTCCTAACCTTATTGTTTCAGCTCCAATGAACGAGGAAGAGCTAAGGAACTTAATGTATACCGCTCAACTTGCTGAAACCAATGCTCCATTCGTCATTCGATACCCGCGTGGTCAAGGGGTTATGCCTGAATGGAAAACACCCATGAAAAAGGTAAAAATCGGTACGGGAAGAAAAGTGATTTCGGGTTCAGACATCGCGATTCTAACCTTTGGTCATCCTGGAAATTTAGCGTTAACCGCTATTCAGCAGTTAAAAAAGCAGGGAATTTCGGCCGCACTGTACGATATGCGATTTGTCAAGCCCCTGGATGAAGTGATGTTGCACGAAGTATTTGGTAAATTTGATCATGTGATAACCGTTGAAGATGGCTGTGTGCAAGGCGGTTTCGGAAGCGCAGTGCTTGAATTCATGGTTGATCATGGCTACAAATCACACGTGATCCGATTGGGAATTCCCGACCGCATCGTTGAGCATGGTTCGCAAGACCAACTATGGGCGGAATGCGGTTTTGACGCTGATGGTATACAAAAAACAGCTGAAAAAGCGCTGCAGTCTGCTCAAGGAAAGAAAAGCAACTTAGCCGGATAACACGTTAGAAGCTTACAAAAAAAGCCCCAAGTCGGTATTCGACTTGGGGCTTTTTAATGATGTTGAGCTGCCAAAATTAAGCAGTCAAATCTTTTTTGAAATCCCACTCCTCAAGAAACTTAGTGGTGATTTTTCCATCCCTAAACTTCGGTTGTTTCATTAATTGTTGATGAAAAGGGATCGTTGTTTTCACTCCTTCGATGATGTACTCACCCAATGCACGTTCCATCTTTGTGATCGCTTCTTCTCGGGTTTGCGCCACGGTAATCAATTTTGCAATCATCGAGTCGTAAAATGGAGGAATTACATAACCTGCATACACATGCGTATCAATTCTAATTCCATGCCCACCTGGTTCGTGGTATTCAGTGATTTTACCCGGACTCGGACGGAAATCATTCAACGGATCTTCCGCATTGATTCGGCATTGGATCGCGTGCCCAATTGGCTCGTAATTCTTTCCACTGATAGGGATTCCCGCAGCAATTTTGATCTGCTCTTTGATCAAGTCGTAATTGATTACTTCCTCAGTAATGGTGTGCTCGACTTGGATGCGCGTGTTCATCTCCATAAAGTAGAAGTTGCGGTCTTTGTCCACCAAAAACTCAACTGTACCAACGCCTTCGTAGCGCACTGCTTTTCCAGCCTTAATAGCAGCATCACCCATTTTTTTGCGCAATTCCTTGGTCATGAATGGAGAAGGTGTTTCTTCTACCAGTTTTTGATGCCTTCGCTGCACCGAACAATCACGTTCAGATAAATGGCAAACTTTACCTTGTTGATCGCCTGCAATTTGAATTTCTATGTGACGAGGCTCCACGATGAATTTCTCCATGTACATGCCGTCATTTCCAAAAGCTGCGAGTGCTTCTTTTCGGGCCGAACCCCAAGCTGTAGTAACCTCTTCATCATTGGTGCACATGCGCATGCCTTTTCCGCCACCTCCTGCAGTAGCCTTCATGATCACCGGATAGCCAATTTGTTTGGCCACTTTAAGGGCGTCTTCCTGTGATTTCAAAAGACCTGCAGAACCTGGAATTGTTGGAACCCCTGCGTCAATCATGGTTTTCTTTGCGCTCGACTTGTCGCCCATTCCTTCGATCTGCTCAGGCAAAGCCCCTATAAACTTGATGCCGTTTTCCTGGCAAATTTTAGAGAATTTGGCGTTTTCTGAGAGGAAACCATAACCCGGATGGATGGCATCAGAGTTTGTGATTTCAGCAGCGGCAATAATATTCGGGATTTTTAGGTAAGATTCGCTACTGACTGCTGGGCCAATACAAACCGCCTCATCGGCAAAGCGCACATGCAAACTATCTGCATCGGCTTTCGAATAGACCGCCACGGTTTTAATTCCCATCTCTCGGCAAGTGCGGATAATACGCAATGCTATCTCACCGCGATTTGCGATTAGTATTTTGTTGAACATATGATTTGATTTTAAATATCTCCTGGCGTTGTCTTATGAAGGATCAACAAGGAATAGTGGTTGATCGTATTCAACGGGTGTAGCATCATCTGCCAACACTTTCACAATCTTACCAGAAATTTCTGCTTCTATTTCATTGAAAAGTTTCATAGCCTCAATGATGCAAATTACCTTTCCTGCACTGATATCATCACCAACATTCACAAAAGAATCTGATTCAGGATTAGCAGAACGATAAAAAGTACCAATCATTGGAGACTTCACAGTTACATACTTATTGTCATCGCTTTTCGATTCGTTGTTTTGGCTACCACCATCTGCAGAAGGCGCTGGCGCAGGCGCTGCCACTGGCGCAGCTGGAGCTTGCTGTGGAGCGTAATTCTGCTGAGGCACAGCCATCATTTGAGTGGTTGCATCTCCGGCTTTATTGGTTTTGATATTGATCTTGAAATCTTTGGTCTCAAGTTCTACTTCGTTCACACCTGATTTAGATACGAACTTGATTAACGATTGTATTTGACTAATATCCATATGGTTTATTTTATAAGGGGATACTAAAGTAATTTAATATGAATGATCGGCAATATTAAGAAGGATCATACGCCCATTTGAGGTAAACTGACCCCCAGGTAAATCCTCCTCCAAATGCTGAAAGAATTATGTTGTCACCTTTGTGAAGCTGGCTTTCCCAGTCAGAAAGGCATAAAGGTATAGTGCCATTTGTTGTATTTCCATAACGGTCAATATTGATCATTACTTTTTCTTTTCCGACACCCATTCTGTGTGCCGTGGCATCAATGATACGCAAGTTAGCTTGATGTGGAACGAGCCAGGCGATTTCATTGGCTGTTAAATTATTTCGTTGCATGATTTGATAACTCACATCAGCCATATTTGAAACAGCAAATTTGAACACCGTTTTCCCTTCTTGGTATACGAAGTGTTCTTTTCTATCCACCGTGCCATGCGTAGCAGGTCGCTCTGATCCTCCGGCTTTTTGGTGTAAGAATTCCTCGCCACTGCCATCACTCTTTAAAATAGAGTCCTGAATTCCATTGCCGTTTTCATCTGCTTCGAGCAAAACCACACCTGCTCCATCACCGAAAATAATGCACGTGGCGCGGTCAGTGTAATCTAGAATAGAGGACATTTTATCTGCTCCAATGACCACCACCTTTTTATGGGTGCCGCTCTCCACAAATTTTGATCCTGTAATGAGTCCATAGATGAACCCCGAACACGCGGCATTGAGGTCAAAACCAAATGCGTTATTCATCCCAACTTTTCGGCTTACGATATTCGCGGATGCGGGAAAAACTTTATCGGGGGTGACGGTGCAAAAGATAACCAAGTCGATTTCCTCGGGACCGATACCCCTCTTTTCGAGCAATCTTTGAACGGCAACTTTGGCCATTTCGGTCACGCCTTGATCTTCGCCTTTGAGTATTCTTCGTTCTTTAATTCCTGTTCGAGAGGTGATCCACTCGTCATTGGTGTCCACTAATTTTTCAAGTTCCTTATTGGTTAAAACATAATCAGGAACATACGATGCAACCGCAGTGATAGCAGCGTTAATTTTTGCCATAGGTTTCTACTTAAAGACCTTTCTAATGCGATCTGCCAAATTTGCCTCAGCAGTATCCACTGAAAGTTTAATCATATTCTTAACGGCATTCGCGTTTGAAATACCATGCCCAATGATAACATTTCCATTGACACCAAGAACCGGGGTGCCACCGTAAATTTCATAATTGAAACGTTCAAAGTACTCGTCTTTGATGCCTCTCTTTCGGATCAGCGTGTACAACGCTTCTGCTTGCTTCAGTATGACATTACCCGTGAAACCATCGCAAACTACAACATCAGCCTTTCCGCTAAAAAGATCGCGACCTTCTATATTTCCAATGAAATTATACTCTTGTGAGTCTTTCATCAGTTGGTGGGCGGCTTGGGTAAGCATGTTGCCTTTTTCTTCTTCTTCACCGATATTAATCAAACCAACTTTTGGTTGTTCGATGTTATAAACCTGTTCGGCAAGAATGCTTCCTAACACACCAAATTGGTAGAGTACGTCCGCTTTGCAGTCAGAATTAATTCCAACATCGAGCAAAACGCTCATCCCGCCTTCCAACACAGGCAGTGCTGTTGTAATACAAGGTCTGATGACGCCCGGTATTGTGCGGATGGTGTACATGGCCGCCACGAGCATAGCACCCGTGTTGCCCGTACTTGAAAACGCTTGAATTGTGTCGTCTTGCAACGCTTTGAATCCTAATCCAATCGAAGAATTCGGTTTTTTTAGAAACGCTTTAGCAGGGTGCTCACTCATCGAAATATTTTCGGTGGTGTGAACGATCTCAAAGGAGTCTTTTGATTTGCCGTTGGCCAATAAAATAGATTCAATGACTGAGCCATCTCCATATAGGACAATAGAAGCCCTTTCGCCAAGATCTTCTTGGGCTGCAATTGCACCAAGAACATTCGCGTCAGGGGCGAAATCTCCGCCTAAAACATCAAGGCCTACCTTCTTGGCCATCTGATGTTAAGCCATTGATTCTTTCTCCATCACCACTCTACCTTTGTAGTAAAGTTTTCCTTCATACCAATGAGCTCTGTGAAACAAGTGAGGCTGACCAGTAGTCGGACAAGTCGCGATTGTTGGTAACTCAGCTTTGTAGTGAGTTCTTCTCTTGTCTCTTCTCGTTTTCGAGATTTTTCGTTTAGGATGTGCCATTTTACAAGCTTTAGTTTTTAAATTTTTTGAGTGCTTCCCATCACGGGTCCAACTAATTATCTGCGTCTTCTTCTTTTTCAGATACTTCTTCTAAGTACTGCAGCACAGCTGGATCGCATTTTCCTTCCTCATGAACCCTTCTGGTGGGCAAGCCTACCATAACGTATTCATAAATGAACTGACCTAGATCTATCACTGACGCAGTTTCGCTTAAAAAAACTACTTCGTCATCAGTGAAATCTGATTCTTCTGCAAATCTAACGACCAAATTATTTTCTGTACTCACCATTATTTGAAGGCTTTCGCCACAGCGATCACAAAGTGTTTTTACAAATCCATCGATTTCAAAATCGAGCTTCATCAGCCGTTCCTGTTTCTCTAAGTAAACAATAACAGAGCAATTAACATCTTCAAATTCGCTTACATCTTGCGCTTCGAAAAGCGATGAATCAACCTTGTAGTTGAATTCGTGCTTGCCTAGTGCTAGACTTACAAAATTGAGTTCGTATGAATATTTTGGTTTCAAAGAGCTATCTAAAAAAGGGTTGCAAATGTAATGAATCGCTTGAAAAACAAGCGAGTATTATTAATTTGAATTTTATTTCGAAATGGGCAATGGATTTGACGAAATTTCTCGGTAGTGTCTCCGTTCATTGGCGATGTCGCAAGCGGCTAAAATGGCCTGTCTGAAAGACACCTCAGAAGCAATGCCTTGGCCAGCGATATCATAGGCTACACCGTGGTCTGGGGAAGTTCTCACGATGGGGAGTCCTGCTGTAAAATTCACTCCTTCTTCAAATGCCAACGCCTTAAAAGGCGCCAAGCCTTGATCGTGATACATCGCTAATACTCCGTCAAAATTATTCCGATGTGGCGACCCAAAAAACCCATCAGCGGCAAATGGGCCAAACACAAGAGCGCCCTCATCTTTTGCCTTTTCAATCGCGGGAACTATAATTTTTGACTCTTGGTCGCCCATTAGTCCTTCATCACCGTTGTGTGGATTCAATCCTAATACCGCAATCTTTGGGCGGTGTATTCCAAAATCTTGCGTCAACGATTTTGCAAAAACGCTGAGTTTTGAAACGATAAGGTCTTTTGAAATATGTGATTTAATGTCCTCAACCGCAATATGCCCCGTGGCCACTGCTACTCGAAGGTTGTTGTGCACAAGGATCATCAATGGATTTTCTTCGTTGGCATACGCTGCTAAAAATTCAGTGTGGCCTGGGAAATTGAATTCTTCAGACTGAATATTTTTCTTGTTGATCGGTGCAGTAACCAACACATCAATCTTGGTAGAGGCAATGTCTTCAACAGCGGCTTTCAATGATTTGAATGCATACTCACCTCCTTTAGCAGTGGATTGACCGAATTCTATTTCCACCTTTTCACTCCACACATTTAACACATTTACCTTGGTAGCATCTGCCTTTTCAGCGCTTTCAATCACATGAAAATGAAACCCTTCCAACTTTAGTTCGTGCTTCTGTTGCTTAATAAGGTCTGAAGATGCATAAATGATCGGAGTGCAGTGCTCGTAAACGCGCGAATCGGAAAGCGCCTTAAGAATTATCTCGATCCCAATGCCGTTGATATCTCCACACGTTATTCCAACCTTAAGCTTCTTGTGCTTACTCATTCGTTAAATTATTAAACCGTATTCCTAATCTATCAACATTTGTTGTTTCAAAATGTCTTACTTTGAATTCGGTGATCAAAGGTATGAATAGCTATTGCAACGAAACGCATGATTTTAACGTCTTGACATTTGTGAAAACGAAAGGCCTTTACATTTTCATTTTGTTGCTTTTAACGCTCATCGGCTCGGCAGCCTTTGCTACGCATAATCGAGCTGGGGAAATTATATACTCACGCGTCAATTCTACCAATCCCTTCCTCTACGAAATTTCAATCATCACATATACTAAAACAGGCGGCCAAAGCGATGCAGCTGACCGCTGTGAGTTGGAGCTTTTTTTTGGTGACAATTCAAGCGCTGTAGTGAGCAGGGTAAATGGCCCGTTAACTCAAGGCTGCGACCCCGGAGTTGGCATCGGTGAAATCATTGCGAATCAAACGAAATACAACGTTTATACCACAACGCACGAATATCCAGGCGCAGGCACTTACAAACTGAGCATGGAAGACCCGATGAGAAATGGTGGAGTTCTCAACATTCCAAACTCTGACAATGTGCCTTTTTACCTCGAAAGCTTTCTTACTATTGATATTACGACAGGTGGAAACAGAGCGCCCATTCTTCAAAACCCACCGATTGATAATGGCTGTGTTGGAGTGCCGTTTTACCACAATCCAGGGGCAGTAGACGTTGATGGCGATAGCTTAGTATATTCAATTGTTCAAAGCCGTTCATTCAGCGGCCAACAAATTTCAGGATATCAGTTTCCAGATGCCATCGAAGCTGGACTTGATAATGTGATGACCATAGATCCAAATACAGGCACTATGTCTTGGATCTCACCACAAACTGCAGGTGAATATAACGTTGCCATTTTAATAGAGGAATACAGAAAGAATCCAAACAGTGGAGTAGTATTTAAAGTCGGCTCCATCATGAGAGACATGCAAATAGACATTGGAAACTGCCCACCAAACAATCCTCCAACGATTATACTTGATGACCGCGCATGCATTACGGCAGGCAATGTGCTTTTACGATCAGTAGTTGCTGACGACATAGATGGAGACAAAATCAGCCTATCAGCTGTTGGATTTCCTTTAGACGAAGGCAATGGCGGCACATTAACGCCCGCTGATAGTTCGGCTGGCAATCCACCTGTAAACTTTACCTTCAGATGGCAAACCTCCTGCGTTCATGTCAGGCAAGCGCCTTATTGGGTCTACTTTAAAGTGAAGGAAGACCGCGGTCTTTCGTCAGATCTGGTGTTTTT
Source organism: Salibacteraceae bacterium (assembly GCA_018401875.1). Taxonomy (GTDB): domain Bacteria; phylum Bacteroidota; class Bacteroidia; order Flavobacteriales_G; family Salibacteraceae; genus SHAN690. The sequence continues at coordinate 119,614 of JAGYJZ010000003.1, read as the reverse complement.
TAAAACCCTTGAAATGGAGGTAAAATCACCGGCAGTAACCATTACTTCAGTCGAACCAACAGGCACCTCTCTGGCTGTTTCATGGACACGCGCTCAATGCGAACATGCCACAGGTTATGATATTTACAGATACAACGATAGCTTGGGATACACAGCGGCAGAATGCATCACAGGAGTTCCTAGTGAATTGGGTTATGAAGGTATCGGTCAATTGAAAAACATCAATGAAACATCATTCATTGATAACAATGGCGGGAAAGGATTGATTCACGGCCAGCGGTATTGCTACATGATCGTAACTACGTTTGGCGATGGGTCAGAAAGTTATCCATCAGAAGAAGTCTGCGGAAAATTAATTCGAGACGTACCGATTATTAATATGGTGTCGGTGAATAGCACCGATGCCCAAAATGGCAGTGATAGCATCGCATGGTTTAAGCCCATTGAGATGAAACTTGATGTTTTTGGCCCGCCATACCAATACAAGCTTTCAAGGTCAGAAAGTAAAAATGGAATCTACGAAGAGGTTTATCTCAGTCAAGAATCAAACGATCCGTTTACGCTTGACACTGTGTTTGAAGATCAGGGGCTTAATACGCTCGAAAAGCAATATTACTATTCCATCGAAATGCTGAGCGGTGCAGAAAAAGTATCGATCGGGAAATCAGTTTCAGCGGCTTCGATTTACCTAACTTCTGAACCCAGTGACAATACGTTAACACTAAATTGGAGCGTAGATGTGCCCTGGAAGAATTCTGAATATGTCGTATATCGGTTCTCAAACCAACCCGATTCTCTTGATCGTTTCTTTGCGTTAGACACGGTTTCCACGACCTCATACATCGATCAACGATTGGCAAACACATATGAATACAGGTATTTTGTAAAATCTATCGGTGAGTATACAGCGGCTGACTTAGACGGAGTTTTAATGAACAAATCGCAAATTCACACAGGCATTCCAATTGATAATGAGCCTCCTTGCAACCCGCCAGATTTATTGATCGAGGGCGATTGCGACTTGGAGCAAACGTCCATCTCTTGGTCTAATCCAAATGAAAACTGCGAGGATACAGACGATGTGATCGGTTATAGGGTTTATTTCGCTCCATTTTTAGGTCAACCGCTTGAATTATTGGAAGAAATCTCAGACCCAAATCAAACCAGCTTTATTAAGGAAAGCGAAGGCTCGATTGCGGGTTGCTACGCGTTGATAGCTGTTGATAGCTTCAACAATGAGAGTGCAATGGACCAAGCGTTGTGTGTTGATAATTGCCCATTGTATGAGCTGCCTAATATTTTTACTCCAGGCAACGATAACATCAACGACTTTTTTATCCCATTTCCTTACAAATTTGTTGAGAGCATTGATTTGATCATTTACAACCGCTGGGGCGTAGAAGTTTTTTCAACCCAAGACCCCGCCATTAATTGGGATGGAACCGAGCAGCGATCAGGAAAAGACCTTCCTTCAGGAGTTTACTTTTACGTGTGTCAAGTCAACGAAATTCGCCTCACCGGCATCGAGACGCGTGAATTAAAAGGCACACTTCACCTTCTTCGAGAGGGCGAAGACCAGCCCTTAGCACCTTAAAAATATTGCATGTTTACAGGAATCATTGAAGCCCTCGGGCGAATAGAACGCATAGAAGAAGAAGAAACGAATAAGCACTATTGGGTCTCAGCGCCTTTTTTCAGCGAGTTAAAAATTGACCAAAGCGTGGCACATAATGGCGTTTGTCTGACGGTAGTCGATCTTGTAAATGGCCTGCACAAAGTCACCGCGATTGACGAAACATTGAAAAAAACGAGTTTAAATGAATGGGTAGAAGGAGCCTACGTAAACCTCGAACGGTGCTTGTCGGCCTCGGGAAGGTTTGATGGACATATTGTGCAAGGCCATGTTGACCAAACAGCGAAGGTGGAATCTATTGAGGAAGTTGGAGGTTCTTGGAACTTCCGTCTTGAATTTGATCAACCCGAAAACGCACTGGTAGTCTCAAAAGGAAGTATTTCTATTAACGGAGTAAGCCTAACTGTAGTGGAAGCATCACAGCAATTTTGCTCGGTGTCAATCATTCCTTTTACCTACGAGCACACCACATTTAAACACCTAAAAGTGGGCGATCGTGTCAATATCGAGTTCGATATTCTCGGTAAATATGTACTCGAGGCTCAAAGGCGCATGCAGGTATAATCTCAAGTCAATTTGTGGAAGGATAGTTTCTCATCCACAGCCTTAAAATTCATGTATTTTCGCAGCCAATTTTTTTAGTGCATGAAGCACATTCGAAACTTCTGTATAATAGCCCACATCGATCATGGCAAGAGCACCCTTGCTGATCGTTTATTGCAAATTACGGGCACCGTTAGCGAGCGCGACTTGAAAGAGCAAACGCTCGATGATATGGACCTCGAAAGAGAACGTGGCATTACGATAAAAAGTCATGCCATTCAGATGGATTATCCACTGAATGGTGAGCAGTATGTGTTGAACCTTATCGACACCCCCGGGCACGTGGATTTTTCCTACGAAGTGTCGCGCGCAATTGCCGCGTGTGAAGGCGCTTTGCTGCTTGTAGATGCCACCCAAGGTATTGAGGCGCAAACAATTTCCAACCTGTATTTAGCCATGGAACACGATCTAGTGATCATTCCAGTGTTGAATAAAATGGACCTTCCTTCTGCCATGCCAGAGGAGGTGAAAGACCAAATGGTTGAGCTTTTGGGCTGTGAGCGGGAAGATATTATTAGTGCTAGCGGAAAAACCGGAGAAGGTGTTGCCGAATTGCTCGCAGCCGTCATTGCCCGAATTCCCTCACCACAAGGCGACCCCAACGCACCTTTGCAAGCACTCATTTTTGACAGTGTGTTTAACCCTTTTAGGGGAGTTATTGCATATTACAGAGTGATGAACGGCACCCTGCGCGAGAAGGATTTAGTGAAGTTTTACCACACGAACAAGAAATATATCGCTGAAGAAATTGGTGTGCTTCGCATGAAACCAGAAAAGCGGAAAGAAATTTCGGCCGGTAATGTGGGATACATTATTTCAGGAATCAAACAGGCAAAAGAGATCAAAGTGGGTGATACGCTAACGCATTTTGAAAGAATGTGTAACGAGGCCATCGATGGATTCGAGAATGTGAAACCGATGGTTTTTGCGGGTATTTACCCTGTTGAAACGGACGACTACGAAGAGCTGAGAGACGCAATGGACAAGCTTCAACTGAATGATGCTTCGCTAACTTTTGAACCCGAATCTTCAGCTGCTCTGGGATTCGGATTCCGCTGCGGATTTTTAGGAATGCTCCACATGGAAATCATTCAAGAGCGATTGGAGCGCGAATTTGACATGACCGTAATCACCACCGTGCCAAACGTATCATACTTCGCCACCACCACAGATCAGCAGCGTTTGGTGGTTAACAATCCATCCGATTTTCCCGATCCATCGCGATTAGAAACGGTGGAAGAGCCTTTCATCAATGCGCAAATCATCACGAAATCAGAATACGTTGGTGCCGTTATGAATTTATGCATCGAGAAGCGTGGCGCACTCAAAAATCAAGTGTATTTGACTTCCGATCGCGTAGAAATGTCATTCGACATGCCCCTAGCCGAAATAGTGTTTGACTTTTACGACCGATTAAAGTCAATTTCCAAAGGCTATGCTTCGTTTGACTACCACCCTATTGGCTATCAGGTGTCTAATTTGGTTAAAATGGACATTCTTTTGAATGGCGATCAAGTGGACGCTTTGAGTGCTTTGATTCACAAAGACAACGCTTTCAACCTCGGGAAAAAGATTTGCATTAAGCTGAAAGAGCTGATACCAAGACAGCAATTTGAAATTGCTATTCAGGCGGGAATCGGAGCAAAAATTGTTGCGCGCGAAACAGTGAAAGCCTTGCGAAAAGATGTGACTGCGAAATGCTACGGTGGTGATATCAGCAGAAAACGTAAACTTCTAGAGAAGCAGAAAAAGGGAAAGAAAAAAATGAAACAAATTGGCAATGTGGAAATTCCACAACAGGCCTTTTTAGCTGTGTTAAAGTTAGACTAGCTGTTTAACCAACCGCGGGCTTTCACTTTTTTTTCAAACCCTCTTTTTACAAGAATAAATTTTTACTGAACCCAACCTTTACCGCAAATTCTACGTGAATCATTTTGATTATGCGGAACCAGTGCATTTTCCATTTAAATTTGAGTTCGAAATGAAACTTACTATGTACCTATTTACTCGATTTTGCGCAATCGTTGCAATCAGCTTGTTTGGTTTTTTCCTTACCATAAGTGATGCCGCAGCACAAAGTGTTTTAAATTCTGGTGATATTTATTCAGGCGCAAGTATGTCGAGCCGAATGAATGCCACGCAAGACAGTTTGATCTTAACGCTCGAAGTGTTTTACGATTGCCCAACAGCTGTTGCTTTTCCGGGCATTGTTACCTTAAAAAGTAATTGTGTATTCATAGATGCTGACTTGCCCTTGGTGTTGGATGAAGAAATTTCTGACGTATGTCCCGCTACTTTCCCGATCTGTGGATTGGGTGGTGGAGTTGGCGAACGAAGAGTCGTTTATGAAGGCCCCGTAGCTCTAGCTCCCTTTGCTGCGTGTAATCCAATAACCTTTCGAATTTACCCCGAGCAGCGAACCAACACTGATAATTTAGCCAACAGCGCTACGCCTTCATCAGACCTAATGAGGGTGAATATGGACTTATTTCTCGTGAATTTTGCTTCTAACGCAACGCCTGTTTTTGGCGCCAATGGGCATCCTTTTGTTTGTAGTGGATCGACCACAAAATTTGACCCTCAAGTAACCGAAACAGAAGGCGATAGCTTGGTGTTTTCGTTTAGTCAGCCGCTAACCGGTGCCGGTGCTCTTTCTTCAACGCCCATTCCTTATGCCCCTGGTTTTTCATTAGCCGACCCCATGGGAAATGGAATCACCATTGACTCTGAAACAGGAATTCTTGATTTTACCTCACCGGCTTCGGGTCACTATCAAATTTCCATACGAGTGGATGAATATGACCGCGCCACTGGTTTACAAAAAAGTAGGGTGTTTAGAGATTTTCAGATCCATGTAGACAATGCATGCACCAATGATGGTCCGGTTGCTGTAGCAACAATCACCAATGTGACCAACGCAGCACTCATTTCAAACTATGAAGTTACGATCGATACCGGGCAAGCGGCAAGTTTTGATTTTGCGTTTACAGGCACGGCTGGCGAAACGGTTTCATTGCAAACTACAGCTACTTCGTTCTTAGGTGGAAGCTCTACTTCGGTTTCAACAGCAGGAACCACCACCACCATGACCATTAACTGGACACCCACAGGTGCTGATGTAGGAACCCATTTTATCACCATCAGTGCAGAAGATAATGCATGTGATATCTCTGGAAAAGGCGCGCAAAAAATTAGAGTTAATGTTCAGGAATCAGCTGTTCCAGTGAGCATTACGAGCGTTGATGTAGTGCATGAAACATGCGCTGGACTAGAAGATGGGCAAATTACCATCAATAGAGCTGGCGGCACGGGCCCATTTGGTTTCTACTTAGTGTTTTTTAATGGCGTGTCTCTTGACACCATAACACAAACCAACAATGTCTTTACCAACCTCGAAGCAACCAACTATGACGCACATGTGGTCGATAGCAACGACCTTACAAAAGACTCTGTAACTTCAGTGGTCGTCATCCAAGGCACAAACTTCATTTCCGCTGGTTTTAACAGCATTTTAGCTGCTTGCGATACCGTGTGTAATGGCCGTGCCAGAGCATTGACCTTTGGAGGTACAAATCCTCGAACCTATTTATGGGATGACGGTTCTACGGTGGGTCCTACAAATAGTGCACTATGTGGCGGGGTAAGAACAGTAACGGTTACTGAAGCTGGCGGTTGTCAAGTGGTCGATCAAGTAGTCATACCCGATGGTCCTGCAATATTCGCCACAGTGGATTCTACGTTTGATGCAACCTGCAATGGTGGAAATGACGGTCAAGCCTATTTTTCGCCTCACGGGGGATACGGCCCGTCTACTTCTACTGCAGGCTATATCATCGACCAAACCGAAGGTACATTCGAGCCGTATGACACATCTTTTGCAGGTGGCACATCTGTAGCGTTAGGCGATGATCAAGTATCGCCAGTTTTACCGATTGGTTTCAGTTTTGAGTTTTTTGGCAATACCTACACTAATTTCAGGATTTCGTCTAACGGATTTATCACGTTTTCTGGAAGCGCAGCAAATGGATGTTGCAGCGGACAGAATATCCCTGCCGCGGGATTACCCAATGATTTAATTGCTGCATATTGGGAAGACCTCAACCCTGCAGTTGGCGGTGAAATTGAATTTTATACCATCGGTGCAGGCGCTAATCGAGCCTTGGTCGTCAATTTTATAGAAGTACCTCATTTTGGCAGTGCAAATGAAGTAACTTTTCAAATCGTGCTCCATGAAACTTCAAACATCATTGAAATCTTTGGTTCAAACCTTCCTTCTGATGGAGGCAATCACACCCAAGGCATTGAGAATAGTACTGGAACAATCGCATTTGCGGCACCCGGAAGAACAGCCGCAAACTGGTCGGCAACGAACGACTACATCGCATTCATTCCAGAAACCCAAAACTTCACACTCAGTTGGTCAGCAATTGGTTCAGGTACATCAGCTACGAACCTTACAGCAGGAAACTATACAGTAACCATCAGCGATGCGCGAAGCTGCTCAGATACGGTGCAGTTTACCATCGCAGAGCCTACACCAATCGTAATTGACACAGTGCTCACTCAGCCATCGTGTGCAGGAGATGCTGATGGTTCAATCACAGCATCTGCATCGGGTTCTAATGGCGGGCCTTTTACTTTTCTGTGGAGCACTGGAGCTACAACCCCCACAATTACGAACCTCACGGCAGGAGTATATTCTGTTACAGCAACAGATGCTTCAGGATGTACCAACAATATATCCATTACCCTCACTGATCCAGCAGCGGTGGTGGCATCGATCAACTTAGACAGTGATGTAAGTTGTTTTCTTGGTTCTGACGGTCAGCTTACTGCAAACGGTGCAGGCGGCTCGCCAGGATATACTTTTCTTTGGAGCACAGGCTCTACAAACCAAACCATCTCTTCGCTCATTGCTGGTAATTACACCGTTACCGTAACGGACGTAAATGGCTGTGATGATGTGGCTTCACAAGCTGTTGCCCAGCCGCTGAGTGCAGTGAGCGTTACGGCATCATCAACAGATGTGAGCTGTATTGGAGGAAATGATGGAACAGCTACTGCGAACAATGCCACTGGAGGCACGCCCGGCTACACTTATCTATGGACTACAGGAGCAACCACGCAGTCAATCAATGGCTTAATAGCTGGAAGTTATACAGTTACGGCAACGGATGCCAACGGTTGCACCGATGATGAAACGGTGGTTATTGACCAGCCTGCTACTGGATTAGCAGCAACGGTTACAACTACCGGAGTATCATGTTTTGGCCTTTCTGACGGGACAGCAACTGCATCGCTTACCGGTGGAACTGCGCCACTGACGTTCGCCTGGAGCAATGGCGGAACGACAGCTAACATCACAGGATTGGCGGGTGGTGTTTACGATGTAACCGTTACCGATGCCAATGGATGCTCTGGAACGGGAAGTGGAACCGTAAATTCGCCAACAAGCATTCCTTTAGTATTTACGAATACAACCCAAATCTCCTGCTTTGGTGCAACTGACGGCAGCATTTCTGCCATTGGATTTCCAGGCAGCGGAACTCCACCTTACACCTTCCTTTGGAGCACAGGTGCAACAACATCCTCAATCACGGGATTAGGAGTAGGCATTTATACCGTTACATTGACTGATGCTAACGGATGCACGGATACTGAGACGGAGAACATGACAGCACCTACGGCTATTTCACTCACATTCAATTCAACCAATACTTCGTGTGCTGGTGTCAATAATGGTGGTGCTTCAGTAACTCCAACCGGAGGCACGAGTCCTTATACTTTTTCTTGGTCAACGGGTGCAACAATAGATACCATATCTAATCTTGCAGCGGGTACTTATCTAGTAACCGTTACAGACAATAATTCATGCCAAGCGATAGACAGTGTGGTAATCACTGATGGCGTTGGTGTAGTGGCTTCTGTTTCTGTTTTTGACCCCACATGTGCGGGAGAAAGTTCAGGTTCAGCAATTGGAGGCGTAGTGGGCGGAACAGGAACGTTACCGTTTAGTTATGCATGGTCAACAGGAGCTACGTTCCAGTTCCTAAATGGAATCCCCGCGGGAACATACACACTCACCGTTACTGATGGTGCTGGTTGCCAAGATGATACAACCTTTACCTTAGTTGATCCTACCGCGCTAAATGTTTCTATCATTGATTCAATAAACCCAACATGCGCAAATAATGACGGTTCTACAGAAGCATTAGCCACAGGTGGAACAGGAGTATTGAGCTATGCTTGGAGCAATGGAGGGACATCAGCGCTGATTACCGCACTTCCCGCAGGAACGTATATCGTTACAACTACAGATGGCAACGGCTGTACAGATAGTGCATCAGTAATACTTGATGCTGCGCCAACACTCACTGCAACTGGCGTGCTCATAACCAACGAAAGCTGTGTTACAAATGATGGCTCAGCCTCAGTGACAGTTGTTGGCGGAACAGCACCTCTCACATTTGCATGGACAGGCGGTGGAACAACACAAACGATTTCTAACTTAGATGCTGGTACATACATCGCTACGGTTACTGACGTCAATAACTGTTCTGACACTGCTCAGGTGATTGTGGCAGATTCATGCTCTTGTAATTGGACCGCCTCGGGCGTTCTTGTCAACGATGTATTGTGCAACGGTGATAATACCGGAACAGCTACTGTTTCAAATACTGGAGCCACAGCACCAATTACTTATGCATGGTCAAACGGAAGCACAAACGACTCACTGGTCAATGTGCCAGCAGGAACGTACACGGTTACCCTTACCGATGCGAATGGTTGCACCGATACGGCATCTGTCGTAATCGATGAGCCAACCGTTCTTTCTGCTACAGTTTATTCTCCGCCAGTTATCCCCGGGTTTACTTATATCGGTGAGAATGGCAATGAGTTTATATACTATCACGCGGCAAGTCAAACATGGACCGCTGCTCGCGCGACAGCTTTGGCTGCGGGGGGAGATCTTATAGTAATTAGCGATGCAACTGATCAAGCGTATTACAGTTCTGTTTTACCAGGCAATAGCTGGATTGGTCTTACGGATGAAGTTGTAGAAGGAACTTATGTTTGGGTTGATGGCACGGTAGCCACTTATTTCAATTGGAATGCCGGTGAGCCAAACAACTTTGGTGGTGACGAAGACTATATTGAATTCGTTGGCGCCAGTTACTTCTGGAATGACCTTGCAGCTTTTCAAGTACGACCCTTTGGTATGGTCCTCGATAAATCTTCGTTAAACTTAACCAACGTTACATGCAATGGAGGCAATGACGGTTCTGCAGTAATCACGGGCGCTGGTGGAACACTACCTTACACATACGCATGGAGCAATGGACAAACTACGGATACGATTGCTGGCCTTGTAGCAGGCACATACATCGGAACGATTACGGATGCTAACGGCTGTTCAGCTGTTGATACAGCAATTATTACTGAGCCAGATACTTTGGTGTTTGGAGGGTTTACAGGAATAACAAACCCAGGTTGCGATGACGCCTGCGATGGAGCAGCTTCAGCAACCATTTCAGGTGGAACGAGCCCAATTACTTTTGCATGGAGTTCAGGTTCTACCGCAGCTTCGGCCACAGGTCTTTGCGGTGGCGGACATACTGTAACCATGACGGATGCCAATGGATGTCAAATTGTTGAAACCCTGGCTTTGGTTGAGCCACCTTCAATTTATGCCGTTGTGGATAGTACGGATAGCGCGAGCTGCAACGGAGTTGCCGATGGAGCGGCATTTTTATCGGCTTATGGAGGAACTGTTGCCCCAACAAGCACCGCTGAATACGTCATCGACCAAACAGAAGGCGAATACGAGCCCTATCCACAAGGACGTCCGTGGAATGCACATAACTATAAGTCAATCACCTTGGATGATGACGCTACTTCTGATACCATCAACATTTTCGGAGGTGCAAACTTTAGCTTCTTTGGCGTCAACCACACGCATTTTATCATGAACTCTCAAGGGTTCATCACCTTTGATTTATCCAATCCGAACAGTGGTCAGGTGAATGGTCAGTTTTCAGTTCCAACAGCTATTCCAAGTGCGGCACCTAACACTCCAAGAGATTTTATCGCTGCTTATTGGGACGACTTAGACCCTTCAACGGGGGTAACAACTTTGGAAACATATTTGATTGGAACTGCGCCAAACCGTGTTCGTGTCGTCAACTACATCGATATTGATCATTTCGCAGCACCGTCTCCAAATATTCTTTCTACATTCCAAATCGTTTTATACGAAACGTCAAACATTATTCAGATCCACTCTGAAGCGCTGAATCCTAATGGCAGTCCATTGGTGCAAGGAATTGAAAATTTTGCTGGTACTGAAGCGTATGCAGTGCCAGGAAGAAACTTGACCAACTTCAGTGCTACCAATGATTATGTAGCCTTCATTCCGACTACTCAAAACTTCACATATACTTGGTCAAGCGTTGGTTCGGGAGCGTCATCTAGCGTTTTACCGGCAGGCAATTATACCGTTACCGCTGCAGATGGAACGTGCAGCGATGTGGTGAATTTCACGATCGGTGAACCAGCTCCAGTGTTGGCCTCAATAGTGTCTAGTGCAGCGCCAACATGTTTTGGTGGCAATGACGGACAAGCAACGGTAGCGCCATCCGGTGGCGATGCACCATATACATTCTTATGGACCAGCGGTGAGACAACAGCAGCTGCCGTTGGCTTAAGCGCAGGTTTAAATACAGTAACGGTAACCGATGCCAATGGATGTACAGTTACTGCGAGCACTACCTTACCAAATGGTGCGGCAATTAATGTTGGAATTGCATCGACAAATAGCTTCTGTTTTGTTTGCACGGGGACAGCAACAGCTACTGTTACTGGGGCATTGGCTCCATTCACATACAGTTGGAGTAATGGTGTGGTTAATAGTGTTGCAACCACAACAAATCAACTTACAGCTTTATGTTCTGGCCCTTATGGTATTACGGTTACTGATGCCAATGGTTGTGTGGACTCAAATGCCGTTAATGTCAGTGATAATTTTGTTCCTAACGTTACTATTACAGCAACCGCAGCTAGTTGCGCCAATACTTGCGATGGAACTGCAGATGCAAATTATACGTGTTTCTTTGGTTGTCAACCATACAGATGGTATAGTGGACTGGATACTACGAACCTTATAGGGACTGGAGATCTTATTACAGGTCTTTGTCCTGGAACTTATTTAGGAAGATTAACCACGAACTTTGGATGTGATGGTTATGATACTATTATTATCAACGCGCCTTCTCCACTGAATCTTGTTATGGATTCTACTGATGCTGCATGCGGTGTAGCCAATGGAGTCGCCAGTGTAACCGTTTCAGGCGGAGCGCCAGCATATACCTATGCTTGGAGTAATGGCGGAACCACCGACACCATTTCAAATTTAAATGCTGGAACCTACATTGTTACTGTAACAGACAATAACGGATGCACCGACACCGCTCAAGTAACGGTAAATGCCCCTTCTAACCTTGTTGCATCAATCAGTAATCCGATCAACGCATTGTGTGACGGCTCAAGCGATGGCTCTGCCCTTGCGCAGGGAACAAACGGCACAGCACCCTACACATTTGTGTGGGATAACGGTGAAACCAACGCATTAGCCATTGCTCTCGATTCAGGTATACATTGTGTTACCGTTACGGATGCACTTGGATGCACCGATACAGCGTGTGTAAGTATCTCTGACCCTGATGCAATTACCTTCACCTTTACGGAAACGCCCATTTCATGCGTTGGCCCTGGAAATGACGGAGCGATTATCGTGGCTTCCATCGGTGGAACAGGCGCCCACACGTATTTATGGAATACAGGTTCCACAGGAAATTCGATCACTGGTTTAACTACCGGCACCTACAGCGTTACCGCTACGGATGCAAATGGATGTCAAAACAATGCTTCCTACTTCTTGAATCCTCCAGGAAACTTTACCGTGGCTATTGTTGATAGCACAGACATTGATTGTAATGGAAACACCAATGGTGAGGCCGAAGTACAAGTAATAACAGGCGGTTCGGGAGCCTATTCTTTTGCGTGGGATAATGGTTCTACAACCGCTATTGTTTCCAACCTAACAGCAGGACTCCACACCGTAACTGTAACCGACCTTACCACATTATGTGTTGATTCAGCTTCGGTAACGATTGATGAACCCACTTTACTTGTTGCTACAATTACTGGCAGCGTAGACAACCTTTGTTTCAATGGAACTGACGGTTCGGCAACTGGAGCAGGAAGTGGCGGCACCGCACCTTATACATTGACATGGTCAAATGGCGATGTTGGCGCAACCGCTGATTCGCTGCCCGCAGGAATGGTAATCCTTACCGTAACAGATGCGAATGGATGTATTGCAACAGACAACATCATGATCAATCAACCCGCTACGGGGTTAAGTGCTTCATTGGTGGTTAATTCACAACCTTCATGCACTGGAGACAGCGCTTCCATCACCGCTTCTGGAGCAGGTGGAAGTGGAACGTACACTTTCTTATGGCCAAATGGTCAAACAACAGCCACGGTATTATTGCCAGCCGGCTCTTACTGTGTAACGGTAAGTGACGGTGGGGTGTGTGAGGATACCGCATGCGTAACTATTGTTGACCCATTGCCAGTGACCGCCACCACAGCCGTTGCATTGCCAACGTGTCCGAATGGCAATGATGGTTCGGTAACGCTCACGGGAGCAGGCGGAGACGGAGGACCTTATACCTTCCTTTGGGATGATGCATCTACAAACGCCACACGAACAAATCTTTCTGCAGGCACTTACGCTTACACCGTAACAGACGCAAGCGGATGTTCAGGAAACAGCACTGTGAATGTGGTGAATCCAGCTGCAATGACTGCTTCGTTCTCTGGAACTACGGTTTCAGCATGTGGCACGTGCAACGGAACAGCCACAGTAACCATTACCAATGGCACAGCGCCTTACACATTTGCTTGGGCGAGTGGATCAACAACAGCCAACGGAACCAGCCTCTGCGCTGGAACCAATGCAGTGACAGTAACCGATTTTAATGGTTGCGTTGATACCTTCTTTGTAAACATTGGAAGCCTCGGTGCTGATACTGTTTTCGCTGCTGTAGTAACTGACGCTACCTGCAATGGTGGAAACGATGGCTCTGCCTTGGCAACATACAACTGTAACGTTGCTCCGTGCACCATCGCTTGGATCGATTCTGCCTCAGGAGCGGTTGTCAGTAATCTAGATTTAGCCACGGGTCTGAGTGCAGGAACATATTATGCCCAATTGACGAACGACTCAGGTTGCGTTAGCCTCGATACGATTTCAATTACAGAGCCAACAGCTGTTGTGGCTTCAACGGTATTCATTTCCAATGTGTCTTGCCCTGGCGGTGCTGATGGATCAGCATCTGTTTCAGCTACAGGAGGAACACCTGGTTACACTGTTCTTTGGGATAATGGAGAAACAACTACCACTGCCATTTCGCTCAGCGCTGGTGTGCATTGCGTAACGGTAACGGACGCATTGGGTTGTACAGACACGGCATGCGTGATCATCGATGAGCCTGCCAATGGCGTATCGGTAAATGCCTTTGCAATCAACACCTTGCTTTGTAATGGCGACAACAATGGATCGGTTGCAGCTGCAGCCACTGGAGGCACTGCACCGTACTCGTTCATCTGGAACGGAGTGTTCGTCACTGATACATTGAACTCACTTTCTGCAGGATCGTACATTGTAGAAGTCACAGACGCTGGTGGATGTACCGCACTTGATACGGTGATATTGACCGACCCTGCAGCCATTACAGGAGTATTCTCAGGGGTAACCAACCCATTGTGTGCTGGTGATGCAAATGGCTCAGCAACAATCACTGGCGGAGGAGGCACTGGTCCGTACACCTATCTATGGGCTTCTGGTAACACTGCCCAAACAGAAACTGGACTTCCCGCAGGAAATCATTGTGTTGATATTACCGATGCCAACGGGTGTATAGAGCAGTTCTGTATTTTACTGGTTGACCCTGCTCCAATCACAAACACCTTCTCAGGAATAACAAATTCAAGTTGCATCGTGTGTGACGGAACAGCCACGGCTAACCCACTTCCCGCTGCAGGTGCACCGTATTCATTCGCATGGGACAATGGTCAAACCACAGCGACCAATAACGCACTTTGTGCCGGATTGAACCAAGTTACGATCACCGATGCTAATGGTTGTACTTTGGTAGCGAATGCTGCCATCAACGCCAATGGTGCTGATCTTGTAACAGCCGACAGTGTTGATGCCTCTTGCGGAAATTGCGATGGTCAAGTATTTGCTTCATACACGTGCACAAGTCCGCTTTGCACGATTGAATGGACTGACCTTGGCACCGGATTGGTGATCGGAACAACTGATACCATCTCAAACCTTTGCGCTGGAACATACAGTGTTGAGTTGACAAATGGTGCAGGTTGTATAAGCTCAGACATCGTTTCTGTGAATGTTCCCGACCTCATCGACCCGAATGAAACGATTACTGACGCCTCATGCTTTGGCGCATGTGACGGGTCTATTGCCTTGGCACCAACGGGTGGTTCTGGAGTATTCACCTTTGCGTGGAGCAACGGATCAACCTCCGCAACGAATGCAGGACTTTGTGCAGGCAGTTATACCGTTACAATTAGTGATGGTGCGGGCTGCGATTCAATCGCCACGTTCGTCATTGACCAACCTACAGAAATCGTTCTTGCAAGCACCATCTCAGATGCCTCGTGCAACGGAGTATGTGACGGCTCTATTTCGATCACTGCCTCAGGAGGTGCAGGAAACTACTCATTCAATTGGAGTCCAGTGCCTGGAAATGGCAATGGATTATCGCTCGCAAGCGGACTGTGTGCTGGAACGTATTTCCTAACGGTGACCGACATTAATGGCTGTACAACGCTCGATACATTCACTATCACTGAACCAGCAGCAATTGTTCAAACTGCTGTAATAGTAAACGATGCCACATGTGGCGTGTGCGATGGATCTATCATCCCAACAATCGCGGGTGGAGCAGGTGGTTTCACCTATGCATGGTCAACGGGCGCTGCATCAGATACCTTAGGGTCACTTTGCCTAGGCTTTTATGACCTCACGGTAACAGATGCTTCAGGTTGCTTTGAAGTGTTTGGTTATCCCGTATCTGAAATAAACGGCCCTGGTATTTTATTGACATCAACAAACACTTCAGCGAGTGGTGTGTGTGACGGAACAGCCACGGTAAACTCCTTGGTTACTCCCCTCACCTACTTATGGTCTGATGGACAAACCACGCAAACGGCCTCTAACTTGTGTGCAGGATTTTACATTGTTACAGTAACTGATGGCAGCGGATGTTCAACCATTGATACCATTACCATTACTGAACCAGATGTATTGGATGTAACGTTTGACGTGATCGAGATTTCATGCGCTGGCAACGGCTGCGATGGTGAAATTGATGCTGTTGCAACAGGCGGAGTTCCTCCATACAATTTTGCCTGGTCAAACGGTGCCACTGCATCATTGATCACTGGTCTTTGTTCAGGTACATACGTTTTAACGCTGACCGATGACAACGGAGCAACCATCATCGACTCTGTTGAGTTGGCTGACCCACAACCATTCACCATCACTTCTGTGGTGAATGATGTCACTTGTCCGGGCGAATGTGATGGAAACATAGCCATCAACGTGGCCGGTGGAAATCCACCGTACAGCATTCTTTGGAATACAGGCGACACCACCCTTGCAATCACAGATTTGTGCGGTGGAACCTACAGTGTTACCATTACAGATACTGCCGGATGCTCTGATAGCCTAGAATTTGTGATCGATGATCCTGCGCCAATAGTAGGAAACTTGATTTCTCAAGTGAATCCTGATTGTCAGGTGAATAATGGTTCAATCACGGTATCCGCAGCCGGTGGAAATGGCGGACCATACACCTACGAATGGCTCGATGCTTTTGGAACGCCTTTGATTCCCGCGCAAACCGATAGTGTAGCTACAAACTTGTTCGCTGGAATCTATGCCTTGAAGATTGTTGATGCAAACGGTTGTACAGATACCTCTGGATTCATCTTAAACAATGCTAATGCGCCAGTGATCGACCTCGATCTTTTGGTGGATGTGAGTTGTTTTGGCGAGTGCGATGGTGAAATAAACACTACCATCTCTGGAGGAACAGCACCATACACCATCCTTTGGTCGAACGGAGACACCACAGATGACATCGACTCGCTTTGTGCGGGCAATGACACGATTGCGGTTTTAGATGCGAACCTTTGTGCTTCGTTTGATATCTATACCATCAGTGAACCAACAGAGATCAACCTGCAGTCTGTAGAAATTACAGACGTGACGTGCGGTGCTGATTGTGATGGAACGATAGATGTAAGCATCACTGGCGGAACAACTCCTTACTCATTCGCTTGGAGCAATGGCGAAACTGATAGCACCATCGCAGGATTGTGCGCAGGAGCATATACGCTCACTGTAACGGATGCCAACGGATGTACATTTATTACTACTCAAACCGCGGGCGGACCATCACCGATGGTGATTACGCTTGATTCTATCAACAATGCCACCTGCACCAATACGGGTGACGGAGAAGTGCAAATCACTGTAACAGGCGGCACCGCGCCATACACCTACAATTGGATCAGCGATTCAGTTTCAATTCTGACTGCGTCTGATTTAACCGGAGTTATTGCAGGCGACTATACCTTGATCGTTACCGATGCATCGGGTTGTATCATCACTGATTCATTCACGATTGACACAGAGTTCTTTGTAGATGTAACGGTAATGGATGATTTTGAGGTGTGTCCGTTTAGCAATGAAATAACTGTTACCGGCACAAACTCAGGTGCATCATCGGCCCGATGGTTGAGATCAAATGGTGTGGTGATTGGCAGTGGAAACTCAACCGTAGTAAATACGACCGAGCAAACTACTACCATCATTTACGAAGGAATCAATAATGTGTGTGTTGCTCGCGACACCTTGAGAATCTCGTGGACTCCAGGTCCGGGTGTTGACGCTGGCCCTGATAAAACCATCGAGCCGGGCGGAATTACATCCATCGGTGGAGCGCCAACGGCCAATTCAGGTGTAGATGTTGTGTGGACACCAGCACGTGATTTGACCAGTGTAACAGAGTACAATCCTCAAGCGAATCCATTGGAAACCATTACTTACTATGTAAGCGCTACAGATGCTGACGGTTGTTTTGGCGTGGATAGCATGACGGTAACTGTTGAAGACTTGGTCGACCCAGTTGGAGGATTCTCACCAAACGGTGACGGAGTGAATGAATTCTTCTTGATCGATCGCATTGACCGATACCCAAATGCGATTGTTCAGATATTCAACCGTTGGGGTAACCTAATCTATGAGTCTTCTGCTGGGTACACGAATCCTTGGAACGGCAAACACAATGGTAAAGAACTTACCGTGGGTACTTACTACTACGTAATTGATCTGAAGGACGATCAAGTGAAAAACTTAATTACTGGACCAGTTACGATTCTTAAATAATTGAAACCTATGAGACCTATGAAAAAGCTCATCGCCATATCGATATTGTTCGTTGCCTTCTTTCAACTGAAAGCGCAACAGCTCGAACAGTGGACACAGTTCTACATGAACGAATACATGGTAAATCCAGCTGTTGCCGGAGCTGAGAATTACTTTCAAGCCAATGCCCTCTACCGCGATCAGTGGGTGGGAATTCAAGACGCACCTCGCACATATTATATGAGTGTGCAAGGCCCTATTTTGAAGCAAACCATGGGAATTGGCGGAACCTTATTCAGTGATGTAGTGGGCCAAACCCGAAGAAACGGTTTTCAAGCATCGTACGCCTACCACCTCAAAGTAGCTGAAGGTTATAAATTGAGTTTTGCCCTTTCAACAGGGATGCTTCAATTTGCTGTAGATGGAAGCAAGATCGATTTAGATCAGAACAATGACATCGCGCTGAGCAGCGGATTGATGTCGCTGTGGTCGGTTGACTTTGGTTCGGGAGTTCGTTTCGCGGCTAAGAATTGGCATGCAGGTTTTTATGTTCCTCAAATAGCAGGACTGAAAGCGCAGTTTTTTAACGACTATTCTGAGACAGAAAATGTGCTCGCGCGCCACTATTACATCAATGGTGGTTACCGCTATGATTTTGACGACACATGGGCGATAGAAGCTAATTTCTTGGGCAAGATTGTGGGATCGATTGATATCTACGACACACAAGTGAGAGGAATTTACAGAGACATGGTTTGGTTAGGATCATCAGTGCGCTATGCAGTGGTGTCGGGCGCTTCTGTGCAAGCCATAGGGTTTATGACAGGCTATCAGTTTGAAAACAACTTGAGCATTGGTTACGCCTACGACCTCAACGTGGGAAGAATTGGCGCTGCCACTTCGGGCTCGCATGAAGTAGTGCTGGGCATTCGGTTCAATAAACGGAATGATGCTCCAATGATTCAAGCACAATAAAAACTAACCCCGCTCATGCGGGGTTTTTACTTTCTATTTTTGTCGTCATTAATCAAATGAAGGCCATGTACGTAGAACAGATTTATACCGGCTGTTTAGCTGAAGCTACCTATTATATAGAATCAAACGGTGAAGCAGCCATCATCGATCCCTTGCGCGAGACCGAACCCTACATTCAATTAGCACGCGAGCGCAGAGCAAAAATCAAGTACATTTTCGAAACGCATTTTCACGCTGACTTTGTGAGCGGTCACCTCGATCTTTCCGCCAAAACAGGAGCACCCATTGTGTTCGGTCCAACGGCAGAAACCAATTT
The DNA here is from genome assembly GCA_018401875.1 of Salibacteraceae bacterium. Lineage (GTDB taxonomy): Bacteria > Bacteroidota > Bacteroidia > Flavobacteriales_G > Salibacteraceae > SHAN690. The sequence goes on along the minus strand of JAGYJZ010000003.1, from coordinate 100,561 downwards.
TGAAATCATTCGAGCTACTGACGGACAGGTGTTTTCAGTGGGCGATTTAAATATAAAATTATTGCATACGCCCGGCCACACGCCCGAATCGAGCTGCTACCTCTTGTTTGACGAAAACGGCAAAGAGCATTCGATCTACACGGGTGATACATTATTCATCGGTGATGTTGGCAGGCCCGACTTAGCGCAAAAAGGTGGCGACATGACTGCCGAAGACATGGCGGCTACGTTGTATGATTCGCTGCGCGAAAAGATTCTTCCATTGCCCGATCACATAATTGTTTATCCAGCACACGGTGCAGGTTCGGCTTGTGGAAAAAATATGTCGAGTGAAACATCGGCTTTATTGGGCGATCAAAAAAAGACGAACTATGCGTTGGGCGATTTAACGAAGGAAGAGTTTGTGAAAGAATTAACCACAGGTATTCTTCCCGCACCTCAATACTTCGCAAAGGCCGCAGCGCAAAACAAAAAAGGGTATAAATCCATCGATGAGGTTTTCAAAAACTCGATGACAGCTCTTTCGGTTGATCAAATGCTGGCTGCGCAGCAACAGGGTGCCTTGGTGCTCGACACGAGGCGCGAAAACGAATTCAGTCAAGGGCACGTGCCTAATGCTTGGTACATCGGCTTGCACGGGCAGTTTGCTCCATGGGCAGGCGCGTTAATCGAATACATGCACCAAGCCATCGTAATTATTGCTGAGCCAGAAAAAGAACAAGAAGCCATTATGCGCTTGGCGCGCGTTGGATACGACAATGTGATCGGATTCCTCGAAGGTGGTTTTGACGCCTATGCATCGTCAAGAAACGAAGTGCGAATGATTCCTTCCATCACACCAGAATCGTTTAAACAAAATCGGCCTGAAGGCCAAGTGCTTGATGTGAGAAAGGAATCAGAGTATGACAATTGCCACATCGATGGTGCGCAACTGCTCACCTTAGATTACATGCTTGATCACCTTAGTGAAGTGAATTCCAATACGCCCTACGTCATCCATTGCAAAGGCGGTTATCGCTCAGTGATTGCATGGAGCATCCTCGCTTCTAAAGGATTTAAATACATTACAGACATCAAGCAAGGTTTTGATGGATTGAAGGCGGCAGGTGTGCCTTACGTGCAATCAGAGGTGGTTTAGAAGCTAATGGCTTCCATCGAGAAACCTTTTTCAGCGTAAACATCTAAACTGAGTTTCAAGGCTTCGATCATGCGCGGTTTTGCCTTTTCGCTGTCGTGAAATACGATGATGCTTCCCGGTGTTACTTTTTTGGTGGCGAACGCAGCACATTGCTCGCTGGAAAGCTTGTGGTCAAAATCAGCGCTAAGGTGGCTCCACATGATCAGTTTATAGTGCTTTTTCAACTCTTTTGCCTGTGAAAAGGTGATCTCACCATACGGAGGACGAAAAAGCGTGCTGTTGATGACTTCAGCAGAGGAGGCAATGTCTTCGAAGTAAGCCTTGTTTTTCGTTTTCCATCCGCTGAGGTGTTTGTGGCCGTGCAGACCTATGGCGTGGTTGGCATTGGTCAAGTGAGGGATCAGTTCGGGGTGTTTTACCGCATTTTCCCCCACCAAGAAGAACGTTGCTTTCGCATGGTATTGAGCCAGCAAGTCCATCACTTGGTTGGTCAGTGTTGGGTGTGGCCCATCGTCAAAGGTGAGGTAGATGGCATTTCGATCGTTGGGAAGATCGAATACCAAATCTTTAGCCAGAGGCTTTACGACTGATGGAATATGTTTTAAGTACAAAAGAAAAATTGCTTGACTGCAAAAATGAAATCTTTTTTACATTTGCGCTCCTTTTACGAGGATGCCCCATCGTCTAATTGGCAGGACAGCGGTTTTTGGTACCGTCAGTCTAGGTTCGAGTCCTAGTGGGGCAACAGATTGAAAACTAAAGCCTTTAGCTATCAAACAGTTAAAGGCTTTTTTGTTTTTGTTGGGTCGGAAATTGGGTCGGAATTGCTTTAAAATATTCTTTTGGGAGTCTTACATCTTGACTCCACCTGCTTTCGATTTACTTTTTGATCCTGAACTAATCTTAGGAGTTTTTCCTTTGTGTTCGCCAATAAATCTTGCTGATCTGCTTCCACTTTTGCTCATAATCAATGAATCTCGCAAAAAGAGATGTTAATTAATTGGATATAATGCTGATTTGTAATGCTAGCTGATAATAATCAACAGCTTAACTGACTGCCATCAAATAGAACATTGTTTTTCTGATTGAAATTTGGCGTGCATGAAAATCGAGAATTATAGATTGTTTCTGGTTGTAGTATGGGTGGTTTTTATATCCGTTTTTTTAAATGACTGCTTAGCGCAAAGTTTGAAGGCTGAAGATTATTTTCTTCCTGATAAAAGGTTTACTGCTCGAAGTTATCAGCATGCTGGTCCTGATGGAATATGGAGTTTTAATGATTTTGAAACTATTCATTCTATCAAGTGGATAAATAATAACCAAGCTGAGGTTACGGAAATTTTTATGGTTGATAACCTTAGACTTTCAATTGATCAGAATGAATACATATTTAGAGGGTCAGATGTAGAGTTGTACAATAGAATCGAAAGGCATGCTTTGCTTGATTATAGGCCCACTACAATAGATGTGCATAGCGCTGCAGTTTTAAAAATACCATTGATTAATGGAGATTACCAAAATGTAGAATGGACCGAATACTATAAGGGACGCAGAATTTCTTACAAGGCGAGCATGGCAGCTGTTATGATTGAAGGAGAATTACATGAAGCTGTGAGGCTGGAAGTGTCAAATGGGCCTAGATTTCGTTATGATTATATAGAATATTATGTAAAGAATATTGGGTTGTGGAATACGTATTATTCAAAGTCCGATAAAAAAGAATATGCTGTTAGTGCTTTAATGATGATTGCGGTTTCAGAAAGATCTTCATTGAATAGGGAGTTCAATACCACTGGCGATTTAATAGAGCCTTTAAATACATCGGAGGTACATGAAATGTGGAAGAAAGAGTTTTATCCACTGTATGTGAAAAAGCTCAAAGCGGATAGCGTGGCTAAAGCCAAAGCGCTCTTAGCAGAAGACATTGAGAGAAAGAAAAGGGAGTACTTTTTATCAACTCGTCTGGATACCTCATACAATTTATCAGAGTACCCCAGCCTTATGAATGAATATAGATCTGATCTTGATCAGGATCTAAATGCTTGGTTATTGGGTAAAGAAGAAATCAATCATCCATTTTCATTTAAAGTGGCAATTCGATTAGACACATTCGGCATCCCTTCACATATCGAACGAAATAACCCTGAAATAATCAGTGACTATGATGAAATTGTTGAGTGTATTAATAAAGTTAAAGGCCCCGTTCCCAAAGAATACGACTATAAAGTATTTTCAATGGCGAATTATTCAGCGAAATTTGATAGGTCTGAGCATCAAATTTTATTAAAAAAGAATGAAAATGGTCTCGAATTAATACGGGGAGATCAGTCGATTTATTACAAAAACAAGCAGTTGCTCGAAAAAGAGTTGGCTGGTTTTAACTCGGGAAGGGCCACGCTCAAAGTTGTTGAAGCAAAAGTCAATAAAACACAAAGTTATAATGCGGATGTAATGTCTGTTAGAACTCATAATGGTCCATACAACGCATTATCCTCAATCATTTTACCAGGTCTTGGAAACTCAGGTGTAAATAATGGAAACGGATCAATGTTCGGTCCAAGAGTAAAACCAGTAGTTACAACAATTATGACTCTTGGATTGATTGCTTCCGGTTTGATATTAAATTATTCCTGGCGAGGGTCTTACGAACTATATCATCTTGCCTCAACCCAAGAGAATATAGATATGTATTATAGACAGGCCAATAATCAAAGAATTGCCAGCTTTGTTTGTTTGGGATTAGGTGGCACATTTTGGGTTTCAGATATTGCATGGACCACCTGGCAAGGGTTTAGAAACGTCTCTAGGAATCGATCTTATAAACGAAGCTTGAATTTTAAAAATTAGGAATGAAGACAAATTCGATCAAAATATTATTTCTAGTTGTAGTCGTTTTTTTTGTTTCGTGTGAAAAACTATCTCTTGATCGTGATAATCCATTGGATGGAAAAAGTGTGGACTATATTGCAAGTATAGAGTTGATTATTTCAAGTATTGAGATGGTTTACCCGGATGATGGTGACGAGGCCAGAGATTGTTACATCGACACTGGAGCAATTGTGTACATTAAGGTTATTATGGAAAATGTGGGAATAGATACGCTTTTGGGGTTAAAAGGAACTCTCAGGTCCTTAAACTCAAAGTGCATGGTACTCGAAGAAGGGGCATTGAGTTATCATAGAATTAATAATTCAGAGGATTACGCTGGTGATGCAATTATCCCAGGTTGGAAAACGAAAGGAACTAGCGGTCTTGCTGGGTGGCCCAGTGGATGGACTTTGGCGTCATGTGCAGGAAGTGGAGAGTACTCTTACGTTTTTTCATTAGACAGCACCTTTGATTTGAGGTCTTCCTTAGATTTTGAACTTACCTTTTCCGATACCTTCTTGAATATTCAAAAAGATACCTTTTCATTTGACGTAGGCCAATATCAAAGAGGTTAAACCCCTCATTGACTTTAATAGCTTAATCTTACTACAAGTAATAATCTTGCAAGAAAGTTCTGCAGAAATTAGAAATTAATTGGCCTAATCTATACAACCATGTCAAAACGCAGTCAAACTTGGAAAGAATATCATACGATCATTCGGGCTTTAAAGTCGAAAACTTATCCCAGTTTAGATGACCTGCAAGTAATATTGGAGAATAGAGGTTTGAATCTTTCCACCAGAACCATTGAACGCAAGTTTCATGAAATTCGAAATGATCTAAGTATTGAGATTGCTTATGATCGTGACGCACGAGGATATTATGTTGAATCAGAAAGCGAAGTAAACCTCAACCGATTCATTCACCTATTTCAGCTAGCCGATAAAGCATCGTTTCTAATTGATTCCATGAAGGACGCAAAGCAGGTGATGAATTTTGTGGATTTTGATGTGAATGAAGAGGTAGAGGGAGGTTTTGAGTATTTTCCTGTTCTTCTTGAAGCTATGAAAGCCAAAGTGAAGGTTAAGTTTGATTACAAATCATTTAGCTCAGATAAAGCTAAGCCTCACAATTTATATCCATACCTGCTGAAGGAATACTTGGGAAGATGGTACTTGATTGGGTTTGAGACCCACTGGAAAGAAATTAGAACATTCGGATTGGAGAGAATTCAATCCTTAGAACTTACAGAGGAAGCGTTTGAGAAAAGCGAACGCGATAAAGTCATTGACAGGTTGCGATCTATTGTAGGCCTGATATACTCAGAAGGAGAAGAGTGCCAAATTAAAGTGAGGTATACCACCAAAGAAGCTAAGTACCAATTATCTCAACCGCTGCATATATCTCAAATGCTATTAGAAGAGAATGAAGACTCGGTATTAATCGGTTTTTACCTCGCGCCAAACTATGAGTTTAAGCAACGTATACTCATGAAAGGCCCTGAAGTGGAAATCTTAGAGCCTCAATGGCTAAGGGAAGAAATGGGGGATTGGATTAAGCAATTGAACGAGTTTTATAACGGATAGATTACTGGAGGTTTTTTAAAATAGGTTTCCAGTCCGACACAAATTGGCAGAGCGGGTGAAGTCCTTTGTACTCAAATTAAGAATAGATGAGTACAAAAGAACTGAACAGGAGACTTCAGACCCTGGAAAACGCTCGTAAAAAGCTGAAATCAAAATTTGTTGGATTAGATGAGATCATAGATCAAGTCATCCATCTTGTTACTCCTTGGTATGCTTTACCCGATTTACAAACTCGACCGGTAATCATAAATCTTTGGGGATTGACCGGTTCAGGAAAAACACAACTTGTTCGCGAGCTCATCACCCTTCTTGATTTCAACGATTATTCTACGGTTCTAGATACTGGAAGGGGCAGGAGAACAGGTTTCTTAGCAAAACTCGAAAACCTTTACAAAGAGCGCAATGGAAAAGAGCATGTCATTTTGCTGGATGAGTTTCAACATGCTAGAACAATTGATGAAATCGGAAAGGAAACAAATTTATTAGATGTTCAGCCGATTTGGGACTTATTTGATTCAGGAAAGATTCAATACTATGAGCAGTCGTTTGGCCGCTACGATCTTTATGATCTGTTGCGTCAACTGAACTTTCTTGTAGAACGCGGAGTGAAAGCTGAAAATGGTAAAGTCACCAAAGGGAAGAAGCTAGTAAACGAGGTTCGCAATCTTTCAGAAGCTTCAAATAGCAAGCCTAAAGACTGGTTTATCCCAACGGATTATTGGGCAAATATTTACGAGGAATTAAGAGGAGAATACTCTTCCTATGCAGTGCTCAAGGAGCAAATTTTGAGCCTTGACCACATAGGAAGCCTGAAACTTATGGAACGTGCGTGCAAGGCCAGTCTAAACCCGATCATTATAGATTGCACAAAGTGCTTGGTGTTCGTAGTTGGAAATTTGGATGAGGCATTTCAGATGAGTCGCAATACGAGCAGCGACAGTAGTGCAGATAACCTTAGAAAACAAAGTGAAAACATTTCGGTGAGTAAGATCAAGGAGTCTCTATTGAAGAGGTTTAGGCCCGAACAAGTGGCGAGGCTAGGCAATAACCACGTGATTTATCCTGCTTTTGGAACCTCAGAATTCAAACAAATTGTAGGAATGAAATTGGAGTCTACCCGCAATCAACTTGCTGTAAGGTTTGGAATCAACTGCGAATTCGAATCTTCTGTTATTGACTACATCATATCCGAAGGAGTTACACCAGCCCATGGAGCGCGACCTTTATTTGGGACTATTTCAAGTGTGGTGGATGCTCAATTGCCTCATTTATTGCTTTTCTCGAAACAACATGATCTAAAGAATGACGAGGTATTTATTTGGAAAATTGAATCAAACAAAGTGTTGATCAATAGAGGTGAAAAGTTGGTTTTGAAGCATGAGCTGTTTTCGTTTATTGAAAAGCTTAAGAGGCCAAAGAAAGACGACATGCAGGCATTGGTTGCGGTGCATGAGGCGGGGCATGCACTTCTGCATTACTTGTTGAATCATGAGGTGCCAGAGCAGATCATTGCTCAAAGTGCAAACGATTCAATTAGTGGATGTGTAGAACGCAGGTATTCAAAACGGATCATGAATAAAACCCGCTTCCAGGATGAACTCACCATTCTCTTTGGTGGATTGATCGCTGAAGAATTGGTGTTTGGAAAAGACAACATATCGTTTGGTGCCGAATCTGATTTGCGAGCTGCCACGGAGTTTGCAAAATCAGCGGTTAATTCCTCGGGTATGTCGGGTAAACTAATGGTGTTTTCAGAGTCGAGCATCTTTATTGACGATACGCTAAGACCGTGCGATGATACCAATGCCGAAGTAAAACGATTACTTGAATATAATGCGGATCGTGCAAGAGGATTATTGAACAAGAATATTCATGTTTTGAAAACGGTAGCAAAGGTATTAGCGAATGAGGCTAAACTAACTGGAGAGCAATTTCAATTGATATTGAATAAGTTTCAACTCGAAGTAATTGAATCAAAAGGAGATTACAGGAGTATGCTGTTTGATAATGAAAATTCAGATCAGACTACATACCAACTATTGGTTAATCCTAGCTTGAATCACTCTAAATCATAGGAAATGAATAACAGACTAATTGAAGAAGTGCAGCAACGAACCTTGTCTGCTCAAAGAGTGAATGCCGAGCCATTGTTGATCTCGATTTGGTCTGGATTAGGCATTTCAGACACCATCTTGAAATCTGAACGCGGCTTGGAATATTGTTTCCATGAGCTAACGAACGGTTTCGAGTTGTTTAATGAGGCATTCCTATTTAGGAATGACCTTCATAAGAGAATTGAAGACTGCGAGGAAGGGCGAATTCATGTTTGGGATATTTCTCGTTGGCAAAACGATTTTCTTGAAAACCACATTGTATTCGTGACGGAGGGAAATGTTATAACCGAAGTTCTAGGTAGGCCTTCAAAACCTATCCATAGAAAAGAGCTCGATATATTAGCAAAATGGGCGAGCATTCATCACTTCTTATTTTTAATTAAAGACTAAGAAAATTATGAGCTTCGATACTATTTATATCTTGTTCAATCAACTTGTTGCTTATCCAGTTTTTGTGATGATCTTTTGGGTGATGCAGATTTGTTTGATTATTATGAAAATTCGAAGAGAGTTATAAATCTGAAGGATTATTCATTGAATATTAAAAAGACCCAACAAACATGGAGCTACAAAATGTCAAAGAAATGTGATAAAGATTGGTTGAGTTCATTTACTGAAGTTCCCATTCGTAATATTCAATTGAATGTTGATGTGGATTTTTCATTACTCAGGAGTAGCTCAACACCCATGGATCTCGCCCTAAATGATCAATGCTCGAAAGCATTACAACATGAAATTTTGATGAGTTTTGATGGTGATGAGCTCTTAACTCCTCTCAGGGTATTACTTCCGGAACTGGTTAATAAGCACGATCGAAGAAATAAGTTATTGCTTTTTGAAAGCAGTTTTGGGCCATATTGCTTTATTGATATTCATTCTGAGACACGCAAAGAACTGATAAGGTCAAAAGGTGTTTATTGTTTCTATAATCTAGAATCGTTTTGTCCTTTATACTTTGGCGAAGCAAAGTCATCATTTGAAAGACTGACCAATTATTTGAAAGTAACACCTCGGAAGTGTATAATAGGAGGCCAAGCTACTAGTGTCAGAATTAATCAGTTAGTCAATAATGAAATTCTAATTGGGAAAAAAATAGGTATAGCAATTCATAGTATGAATGAATCTACAAAAGATGAAATCAGCGCAATGGAGTTTTCCTATATTACTAAGTTTAGACAAGGGTTGTGGAATAGAAACACTCGCACATAAGGTGTTCTTTTACTAGAGATTCAATATCAATTTTTTCTTCTTGTTACCAAATCTATTTAGTCCGACAGCTTTTGGCAGACCGGGTCTTTACGTTTGTTCTTGTAATTAGAACAAATGGAATTTGAATCACCGGTTTCATGGAAAAAGAAAAGGAGCAAACCCCAGGTAATACTTGCTGGTAGTAATATTTATGTCATCAGAGAATACATAAGTCCTTCAGAGTTTTATAGGGATAATGAGAGACTCGCCATCATCGGTAACCGATTTTTGAGGCCATGCTTTGAAGGTGTAGGACGTTTGTTTAGTTTTCGGGTGTTGAATAGAACAGAAGAATGCCATAGACATGCCTTACTCGTGAGAGAAGAGAGCGTTTATCATGTTGATTTCCGAGGAAAGATTACGGATCAAACTGAATTAGACGCAATAGATCAATGGATGAAAAAAATGAAGTTAAAAGGGAACTTATGTGCCAATGCTTTTACGCTCGATTTCATTGACTATGCTTAATCATTATTATAATTAATACCGACTGACTAACTATATGCTTTCAAAATCTAAATACATTAAGGGCTTACAATGTGAAAAACGATTGTGGCTTGACAAGCATCAGCCAGACCTGCGAGATGCGCTTAGCTATGCACAAGAGGCATTGTTTGCTCAGGGATCTTCTGTGGGTGAGTTAGCTCAGCACATATTTCCTGGAGGAAAGGATGCCACCCCAGACTTTAGTCGTCCTGATGGAATTCCTGTTGGATTGCAACAAACAAAGCAATGGATTGAAGAGGGTGCAGAGGTGATTTACGAGGCTGCAGTATCTGCGGGAGGTATTTATGCTGCAATGGATATATTAGTAAAGGAAGCAGGAGGATGGCAAGCAATAGAGGTGAAAAGTAGCACAAGCGTAAAGGCCTATCACATCAATGATACTGCAGTTCAGTTTTATGCATTCAGGCAAGCAGGAATTCACTTGGTGGACATTGAAGTGATGTACATCAATAACCAATATGAAAGACAAGGTGAGTTGGATTTAAACCAGCTATTTACCCGGCAATCTGTTTTGGAAGAAATCCTGCCGTTACAAAATGGGATTCCCGATCGCATAGAAGCTTTTTCAGCCATATTGAGACAATCATCGCCACCAGAGGTTGCAATTGGTCCCCATTGTTCCGATCCGTTTCCTTGTGACTTTATAAGTTTTTGTTGGATGGACGTGCCAGAGCAAAATGTATTGAATATTTCACGCATCGGTGCACGTGGTTGGCAGTTATTCAACGAAGGAATTATTGCCATTACGGATATTCCAGATGATTTAGACTTGAATGCTAAACAACGCAATCAAGTAGATGGAGAGAAGTATAATAAGGAGGTTTTTGATAAGAACGCGATACGTGATTTCTTATCAGAATGGCAGTATCCTTTGTACTTCTTCGATTTTGAGACCATAGGACCTTCTATACCGCTTTTTGATGGCACGCGACCTTACCAGCAATATCCACATCAATACAGCTTGCATATTCTGCATACGCCTGATGGTGAGTTAGAGCATCGAGAATTATTAGCCGATCCTTTGGGCGATCCAAGGGAGACGGTGATCCAACAAATGTTGCTTGACTTGGGAACGGAAGGCAGCATTGTAACCTACAACATGGGCTTCGAAAAAGGAAAGATCAAAGCCTTGGCTGAGAGCTTCCCTAGCTATGCGGATGAATTAATGGCCATTCATGATCGGGTGGTTGACCTTATCGTACCATTCCGTAGTCATTGGTGTTATATGCCTGCCATGAATGGCTCAGCATCCATAAAGAAGGTGTTGCCTGCTTTGACAGATCTCAAATACGATGACTTGGATATACAAGATGGCAACACGGCCAGTGAAGTTTACCTGAGTATGCTTGAAAACCGGTTTGAAGGCAACCTGGTAAAAACCTTGGCAGACCTTAAGGCATACTGTAAGCTTGATACACTGGCTATGGTAGAGATTTGGCGTGTGCTTTGGGACAGAATTAATAGTAATGAAAAACATTAGAACCCTATGACAACAAACGACCTAGAACTAAAAAAAGAAGCACTTCAAAATGCTATTATAGAAAGTAAAACAGATGAGATTCTTTTGAAGAATGTAAAGGCGTGGCTCTTTACTTCTGAATTTTCGAGAAATCCGCCTAAGCCTTCTCAACAGATGGAAGATTTGGTTAAGGCTGGTTTGGATAAACTAGAGAAGAGGCAAGGGCAAGACTTGATCATACCAACAGGCTATGCACCCTATGATGATCAGTTTGGTGGACTTGTGTGCGGTGAGCTTTTGATTTTTGGCGGTAGACCTGGTATGGGTAAAAGTGTTTGGTTGAACCAATTAGCCATGCAAGTATCTCAGCAGGTTCCGGTATTGTACTTTGGATTCGATCAAAGCATGGATATTCAAGCCTACCGCATGCTAAGCTATTTAACAGATATTACCGTAGATAAAATCTTACAGCAGCGGTTGACTGATGATGAGCGCAAGCAACTGAATCAGGCTTACACTGACTTGAAAGAGAAACACAAACTGTTTCTGAATGACAGTGGCAACGATTCCATTTCTGTTTTTGAATCCATGTGCGAAGAGCACATTTCAAAGCACGGTGTAAAGGTGATCTTAATCGACTATTTACAATTGCTTAGTTCTAGACGTAATAGCGGAAGCCGAGAAGCAGAGATAGGATCTATTAGCCGTCATCTGAAAAACATTGCACGAAAGCACAATGTGGCTGTGGTTGCATTATCTCAATTGAGCAGAGCGGTGGAAACAAGAGGTGGAGATAAAAGACCACAACTGAGTGATTTACGCGAGTCTGGAGCTATTGAGCAGGACGCGGATAAGGTTGTTTTTATGTATAGAGCAGAGTACTATAGTATTGTTCAAGATGCCGATGGTTATTCAACCCAATGTATTACTGATCTTGATGTGGCTAAAAACAAACAAGGGCCCACGGGGATGATACAACTGAGGAGAAAGGAAATGTTTACTGGATTCGAAACAAATTTTAAATCTTCCGAAATTGAGTTTGATTCTTTTATTTCATAAAACTAAAGAGTACATCAATTACAAATCCATACCGGCACCGTTTAGCTTTAACCAGTGAACTTGTTTATCATAATTAGGTAAAATCTTATCCAACTCGTTCCAGAATTCGGATGTATAATTCATGTGGATTAGATGCACGAGTTCATGTGCAACATACGACTGGTCAACTGGCGATTCTACTGAAAGCATCACCATTCAAAGTGCAGGAACTTATTCAGTTTTTGTCACCGAAACAACGGGGTGTTCTGGTTCGGATACTATTGAAGTAGTGGAATTTGACTTACCCGCATTTGACCTCGGCAACGACACCATCCTTTGCATCGCAGACTTGGAGTTGGGATTAGATTTAAATGGGCCAGCAGGTCAAGCTGTTTACGCATGGTCAACCGGTGGCGATCAACCCACAGAAACGGTCACTGCATTTGGTACCTACATCCTCACCGTTGAAAGTGCTGAAGGATGCCGCTTCACCGATAGCATTTCCATTGCCAATGATACTTGTGTGGGAATTTCAGATGCAGCTCAAGCACGTTCAATCTTGATTTATCCCAATCCGAATTTTGGGCAATTTACAGTGAATGGAGATGTATTGACGGAGAAGAACGCACAATTGAAAATCTACAATGCCGATGGCAGGTTGGTGCTCCAACGAAGCACCCAATCGGCCACCGAAGCGATCGACTTATCCTTACACGGTGCTGGAGTGTATTATGTGCATTTTCTAAAGGATAGTGCTCCAGTTGGTGTTAAGAAGGTGGTGGTGTATTAGGGGATTTCCTAGTCGTTCTCGCATCGCCTGCGGCAAGCCTTTGGCAGCCGAGGGATACGATCGGTGGGCTTTTGTGATGAAAAGGTTATTTCAGCCTGCACTGAAGCGCCTGGAGGCAAATAAATCCTGAGCGATGCTCGGGGTTTTTTGTTTTCGGGATTTAAGATGGTTTGAATCTGTCGGCTCGACTAGGGTTTCCATTCTAGCTGTTGGGATAAGTAAAAAGAATATGTTTAAAAAGATATTGCTCGTTCTCGCATCGCCTGCGGCAAGCCTTTTGCGGCCGAGGGGTATGATCCCGCCTTTGGCGAAATCACCTGAAGCGCCACTCTCTTTTAGTCATAATGGAAACGAAGCAGGATTTGATTTTAGGATAGAAGTACCTTTGACCAATGAAAAAAACGCCAAAGGTCATTTTGTTGCTGTATGTCTTATTGGGTTATGTGTTCGCGCAATTTTCTTGGTGGGCCTATCTTATTTACAACCTCAACGCAGAGATAGCTTCAGCCAACGCAAAATTGATTCAACTGGGTGTGGCAGGACTTGAAAATGCACCTACTGATTTGCGCAATAAGTTGTGGATGATACTTGGCGAGGGAAGTGTTTTCTTATCGCTGCTCATTGTTGGCGCTTATTTTATTCAAAAATCCATCTTACGCGAACAGCGTCTCGCCATGCAAGAGCGCAATTTTATCTTGGCTACAACCCACGAATTTAATTCTCCTATTGCATCGATTAAACTCAACCTCCAAACCCTCGAAAAAAGAGAGATGGATGCATCCCAACGGCACCAAATGATCGATGGAGCATTAAGTTCAGCACAGCGGCTTGAGTTGCTTGTATCCAATATTCTGCTCGCTTCACGGCTTGATGGCGGCAAATTTGAAGTGTATCAAGAAACCATTCCATTGAAACCAACCATCGAAACCGTAATTCATCGTTTTACATCCTTAGCCGAGAAATCGGGAAATACATTCAAAGTATCCTGCGATGAGGATGTGCAACTTCATGCAGACCGAAGCGCCATCGATTCCATCATCAGCAATTTAATCGAAAACGCACTGAAATATGCTCCCAAAACAGAGGTAAAGATCAGCGCTAAACAAGAGGGAAAAAGAATAATCCTTGAGGTGGCCGACCATGGCAGTGGGATACCCAAAGAGGAACGCGAACAAGTGCTTAAAAAGTTTTATCGCATGGGCAACGAAGAAACACGCAGTCAAAAAGGCAGCGGGTTAGGGCTGTATTTAGTGCACTCGCTGTTGCACCTCCATGGCGCACAACTTTCTATCCGCGATAACAGTCCTCACGGCACTGTAGTCAGTATAAAATTCAATGCATAAGACATGGCAAACAAAAAAGCAGCATTAATCATTTTAGACGGTTGGGGCATTGGCGATGGATCGAAGGCTGACGCCATAAGCAGCGCGAAAACACCTGTTTTTGACGAATTGATGCATTCCTTTCCACACGGCACATTAAAAACGTTTGGTGAAAATGTTGGACTTCCCCCGGGCCAAATGGGAAACAGTGAAGTTGGTCACTTAAACATTGGCGCAGGACGCATTGTGTATCAAGATTTATTGAAGATCAATCGGGCTGTTGAATCGGGTGAATTTGCGCAAATGAGCGCCCTAAAATCGGCCATCAAACACGCTGAAGACAAGGGTGTTGCCATACATTTAATGGGCTTGGTAAGCCGAGGAGGCGTGCATTCAAACCAAGACCACTTGGTGGCTTTGATTCAGCTGCTTGAAACCACTGCTGTGAAGGATGTCTTTGTGCATGCCTTTACCGATGGCCGCGATACGGCACCTCGAAATGCGATAGACGCCATCTCAGAATTGGAAAAAACCCTCGATGGAAAAAAATCGAAGCTCGTATCAATGGTAGGACGATACTATGCAATGGATCGAGATAAGCGTTGGGAGCGCATAAAAATGGCCTACGACTTATTGGTTGGAGGCAAAGGCATCTCAACCCATAGTTTTTCCGATCAATGTGCGACATTCTATGCGGAAGACCTCAGCGATGAGTTTTTCAAGCCTTGCGTCATCCATTCACAAGAAGGGCGCATCAAAGAAGGCGATGTAGTAATTTGCTTCAATTTCAGAACCGATCGATGCAGGCAGATTACGGAGGCATTGACGCAACGCGATTTTCCGGAGTTTAACATGAAAGCACTCTCGCTTTATTATGTCACGATGACCAAGTATGACGAGACGTTTAAACACGTACACGTCATTTTCGAAAAGGATAATTTGGTCAACACCCTAGGTGAAGTGCTGGCCACGAATGGATTGAAACAATTGAGAATTGCAGAAACAGAAAAGTATCCGCACGTCACATTTTTCTTTTCAGGCGGGCGTGAGGAAGTATTTGAAGGTGAGCAACGCATCGTGGTGTCTTCACCAAAAGTGGCTACCTATGATTTGCAACCCGAGATGAGTGCCTATGACGTAACCGAACGCGCAGTGCATAGTATGCGCGATGATCAACCCGATTTCGTTTGCCTGAATTTTGCCAATCCTGACATGGTTGGACATACAGGGGTTTATGATGCAATTATAAAAGCAGTAGAAACAACAGACGCATGTTTGGGAATGGTTTTAACCGAAGGCAAGAAACGGGGCTATTCTTTTATCGTGATCGCTGACCACGGCAACGCAGACATTGCCTTCTTAGATAACGGCAACCCACATACAGCGCATACTACCAACTTAGTTCCTTGCATTGTTGTAAACGAAAATGTGACAACTGTGGCAGATGGTATATTGGCTGATGTTGCGCCTTCAATCCTCAAGTTAGTAGGTCTTGATCCTCCGAAGGAAATGACGGGTAAACCTTTGTTTTAATTCCCAATCGTATCTTTTTGAAGGTCTAAATCGAGCGTAAGAGCCCGAATTACCATCAAAAAATTAAGTCACTTTTGAACTTCTATGTTGCGGGGACAGGACTCGAACCTGGGAGCCGATTGAGCTAACCACCTATAATGGACCAAATAAATGCCCTTCCTCTGGCTGATTTCAACGACTTTTCGCGCTGAATTGCCGCTCTTTTATCTTCAAAAACTTCTGTATAAATCAACTTCCACGGCCGATACTTCATCGTGTAGCCTTTTGTAGATAATTCATTGTGCGAAATCATTCGTGCATCAAGGTCACTGGTGTAACCAATGTAAATCTTGTCATTCGACTCTGAATATAATGCATAGACTGTGAACATAAAAAAAGCGCCTTTGCGGGGCTCAGTGTCGTGTTTTAGCTAACTCAAACCTGAGAGCCCAAAGAGCTATCAAAAAATTAAGTCGCTTGAAATCCGAACCTGCGAGCTCAAAGAGCTATCCTTTCAAATAACTTACAAAATGTCACTTTTGGACTTCAATGTTGCGGGGTCAGGACTCGAACCTGCGTCCGCCTGCTGGCGGATATGAGCCCAACGAGCTATCCTTTCCTTACAACTTACAATAAGTCACTTTTGAACTTCTATGTTGCGGGGACAGGACTCGAACCTGCGTCCGCCTGCTGGCGGATATGAGCCCAACGAGCTATCCTTTCCTTACAACTTACAATAAGTCACTTTTGAACTTCTATGTTGCGGGGACAGGACTCGAACCTGCGACCTTTGGGTTATGAGCCCAACGAGCTACCAACTGCTCCACCCCGCGATTTATGCTGCGAAGATACAATCATATTCTCAATTATCAAGTGGTATTTCATTTAATAAAGTCGTGCGTTCTCAACCTCGAACATGATGTGAGTCACACTAATCCGGCTGGAGCCCAGATACTTTTGATGTTGAAAGTGAGAAACACAAATCACTCCACCATGAAACAGAGAACCCCTATTTCGAAACCAAAAGCGAAGCAATTGGGGAATTGCATTCCGGTAACGGTGGAGGTAAGCGATGCTTCGCAATACGCTGTAAATCCATCGATGACGTGGACCATCGGAAATGAGGTGTTAACTGCCATTGGAGATACCTCTGCCCTTTGTCCTGAAAAAGTGGAATACCGCATTGTTGCCACCAACTTGAGCGACCTTGGCGTTGAGGCGATTGGCAATGTAAAAACCATCGTAGTTGACACCTTGCCTTCATTGAGAAAAGCCGTGAACATTGTGTTGGCCACGGTTTTAGAAGACGAAAGCATTCTCATTCAATGGAAGCCCCTCGAATTAGAATCGCACCTGATAAAACGGTTTGAATTGCATAAAATGGTTGAGCAACGACCCACTGTGATTTATGAGCTTAATCCGCTTCAAACTGATTTTATCGACTATGAAACGGACGTTCAAGCAGAGTTTGCTGCGTATCATATTGAAATTCGCAACGCTTGCGAAATTCTTCCTTTAAAAGGATCGCCAGGAAGTTCAATCTTACTGCAAAAAACCCAAGATGGCTTTGAGGTAGAGTTGAAATGGAACGATTACAATCAATGGGAAAAAGGCGTAAAAGAGTATCAGATTCAACGGCTCAATGAGTATGGCGAATGGGAAATTATAAAACGTGTTTCTCCCGATGAAAACTCTATTAAACTAGACATTACGGAGTAGCATTTTACCTCAACTCCGCCCCAACCTCGCGATTGAAACGCTCAAACAAACGCTTCATCGTTTTGTCAACTTCTTGATCTGTCAAGGTTTTGCTGTCATCACGTAGGCTAAATGCAAGTCCATAGCTTTTTTTACCCTCTGGCATTCCTTTGCCTTGATACACATCAAAAAGTGTCACTGATTTTAGAAGTTTTCGTTCAGTTTGAAAGGCCAATTCTTCAAGCTTGGCATATTCAAGCGCTTCATCTACCAATAAAGCCAAGTCTCTCCGAACTTCAGGATACTTTGGCAATTGACCAATGCTGATTTCGCGCTGGCGCATTTTCACCAATTCTCTCCATCTGATTTCCATAAAGAAGACCTCCTTTTTTAGGTCGAATTTTTTCTTTAAACGGTCAGAAACTGCGCCTGCCGAGGCAATCACTTTATCTCCCTTTTTCCAATCCAATCCAAACTTAAACCAGTCGGTTTCGGTCTCATTGGTCTTGAGTTTTGAGTTATCGATGCCAAGTCGAACTAGGATTTGCTCAAATGCCGCCTTTAATTCATACCAATCTGCGTCAAGGTTTGCACTGCGCCAAGTGTCGTTGATCGCTTGACCACTCACCGTGATACTTAAGTGTTCCTCTTCTTTAAACGCATCGCCTTTCACCCGATAGACATTGCCAAATTCAAACAACTTAAGGTTGGATTGTTGCCGATTCACATTGTATGCCGCATTCTCCAATCCAGAAAAAATCATCGCGGGTCGCATGATTCCCAATTCAGAACTCAACGGATTGTTGATCACTATTATTTCTGACTCATCCCATTCCTCCGAAAAGGTTGAATAATTTCCGTCCGTCATAGAATTGGTCATACACTCCAAAAAGCCATTGCTCACCAATTGCTTTGTAATGGCCTCTTTGGCCATAGCACTCTCTGTCGGTTTCAAGTCTTTGATGGTTGATAGCACCTTTGACGATACGGGCACCTCATCGTAACCATAAATGCGGAGCACCTCTTCAATAACGTCAGCCTCGCGCGTTACATCTACTTTAAACGGTGGTACACGCAATTGCCATGTTTCTCCATCACCTTCTCCCACACCAATTTCGAGGTTAGTCAAAATACGTTTCATAGTTTCAGAAGGAATATTTGTCCCGATCAAGGCGTTGGCTTTGCCAGGTCTAAATGCTACAGAAAAATCAGGAAAACCTTCAGGATGCGTATCACTCATTTTACTGCTGATGGTTCCCTCGGCCACTTCAGCGATCATCAATGCCGCTAACTTCGCTGCATAAGCTGTAACATTCGGATCGATGCCGCGCTCAAATCGAAACGATGCATCCGTATTCAAGGCGTGGCGCTTGGCTGATTTTCGAATCGAAACAGGATTAAAGTATGCGCTTTCTAGGAAAATGTTTTTTGTGGATTCTGTAACACCAGATTTAGCACCACCAAATACGCCTGCCATGCACATGGGTTCTTTAGAATTGCAAATCATCAAGTCGTCTTCGTGCAATTCACGCTCAACCTCATCCAACGTTGTGAACTTTGATTTTGCAGGCAATGTCTTTACGATCACTTTTTTACCTTCAATTTTATCGGCATCAAAGGCATGCAGCGGTTGACCAAACGCGTGGTTGATGTAATTGGTAACATCCACCACATTATTGATTGGCCTCACCCCTATCGCCCGCAACCTGTTCTGCAACCACGAAGGTGACGGCTGAACAGTAACATTGGCAATCGTGACGCTTACATAACGAGGACATGCTTCTAGATTCTCCACTTCAACCGGAATGAATAATTCATTATTGGTGGCTTTAAACGCCTCAACTGGTGGTTTCTTTAAGTGAACATCTTGTCCTTTTCGATGCGCCAACGCAGCTTTTAAGTCTCTGGCCACACCAAAATGCGAGGCGGCATCAGCACGATTTGGGGTTAATCCAATCTCAAAAACGTAATCAATTTCAACCTTAAACAACTTTGCAGCGGGCGTTCCAATCACAGAATCCGGTGGCAGAACCATGATGCCATCGTGACTTTCACCAATTCCTATTTCGTCTTCTGCGCAGATCATTCCTTCGCTCGCTTCGCCTCTGATCTTCGCCTTTTTAATTTCGAATTCACTTCCATCTTCCGAAGGGAGTTTTGTGCCTACAGTGGCTACGATCACTTTTTGCCCTGACTCAACATTTGGTGCTCCGCACACAATCGAGAGCAATTCACCCGTTCCGACATCCACTTTTGTGCAACTCAATTTATCGGCATTAGGGTGCTGCCATTTTTCTTTCACTTCGCCAACGATCAATCCTTGCAAACCACCTTTAATCGATTCAAATTTCTCTAATCCTTCTACCTCTAATCCAATACTCGTGAGCAAGGCACTGATTTCTTCAGGTGATTCTTCTAATTGGAGGTATTGGGACAGCCAGTTGTATGAAATTTTCATGCGTAAGATTGAAAGTGAAGCGGCAAAAGTAGCAAGACGGGCTATAGTTGAAGCACCAATGCGAAGAAATGACCTCCAATGCTTAATGCCAACTGCCTAGCGAAAGACGCAAGTCCTAGTCACGCACGAAGCAGGCCCAAGAAAACTTGAGCCTGCAAATCAACCACCTAAACCACTATAAAGTATTCTATAGATGCACCAAATAATAATAAATGGGTAATCCGAGTGTAATGTTGACTGGAAAAGTTACTGCCAAAGCCATCGGTAGATAAATCCCAGGATTTGCTTTGGGTACGGCTATTTTCATGGCTGCCGGCACCGCGATGTATGAGGCGCTTGCCGCCAAAACAGCCAGTAAAAAACGGTTTCCGGGCTCTTGTGTAACCAAACCACTTGCAAAAGAAACTACGATGCCATTTATCAGAGCAAAAGCCACAGCTGAGAGAAGGGTAAACCAACCGTGTGCAAAGAAATCTTTGAGTCTTCGTCCGCTGGTAATGCCCATATCTAAAAGAAAGATCGCAAGGAAACCTTTAAAAATATCTGTTGTAAATGGCTTGATTCCGTTGGCCTGCTCGTCATTCGCTACAAAACCGATGATCAAGCTACCCAAGATGAGCATTACGCTGCCGTTGGTTAAGGCGTGCTTCACCAATGTTCCAACGCTGATTTGGTCTTGGTTAGATTGACTAAAATAGCGTACCAAAAGCACTCCAATGATGATGGCAGGAGCTTCCATAAATGCCAAAATAGCCACCATATATCCGTCAAAATGTGTAGCATGCACCTCTAAAAATGAGATAGCCGTAATAAAAGTTACTGCACTTACTGAGCCGTATGCAGCGGCAATTGCTCCTGCATTTTCTACTCCGAGCCTCTTCTTCATCACGAAAAAAACATAGACTGGGACCAATGCAGCCAGCAAAATGCTGAATAAAATAACACGAATTATTTCTGTGCTATACGCACTGTGCGACAACTCTTGTCCACCATTAAAACCAATAGAAAA
Organism: Salibacteraceae bacterium; assembly: GCA_018401875.1. Classification (GTDB taxonomy): domain Bacteria; phylum Bacteroidota; class Bacteroidia; order Flavobacteriales_G; family Salibacteraceae; genus SHAN690. The sequence goes on along the minus strand of JAGYJZ010000003.1, from coordinate 79,814 downwards.
CAAGAGGTAGAGGGAAATAAACTTTGATGAGTTATCAGGAATCGCCAAGTCGCTTTTTAACTGAACGGCAAAAATTCCAAGAACAAAAAACAGCAATGCAGGATTTGACAAATTGTCAAAAAGCAGGTCTAAATTCATGCTTCGTCTTGCGCAGGTTTAGGTTGCATCACTTGCAGTTGAACCAGGCTGCTGACGTAGATTTTTTGCGATTTATCCATGTTGTTGTAAAAAGAAATTAATCGTTTTTTTTCTTCTCTAAGCGCTGCAACACGGGCATCGGCCTGCTCGCCTTCAACAAGTCGAAGCTCATTGCTAAGTTGCTTGCATTTGTGGAAATTGATTTTGTGGTCGAGCAGATCAATCAAAATTTCGAAGGCGTCTTTCGCATCAAATGTGCTGTTGATTAAGTGAAGATCGAGGTCTGGGTTTTGATTTTTCATGTTGATTAATTTGAGGCAAAATTGAGGGGAATAATACATATACCGTTATTTATATTCTAAATACATTTCATAGCTTTGCGTTATGAATTACACCTTACGTCAACTAGAGGTTTTTACTAAAATTTGTGAGCACAAGAGCATCACAAGAGCGGCTGAAGCGCTCCATATGACGCAGCCTGCCGCATCGATTCAGCTGAAGAACTTTCAAGATCAATTTGACATTTCGCTTACCGAAGTCATTGGCAGACAGCTCTACGTGACTGCTTTCGGAGAAGAAATTCATGCTGCTTGTATCAATATTCTGAATGAAACCAAAAAGATTGAGGAAACCACGATGGCTTACAAAGGACATCTTACGGGGAAGATGACCTTATCGATTGTTTCAACGGCCAAATACATCATGCCGTATTTTTTGAGTGACTTTTTGAATGAAAATCCGGGCGTGGAATTGGCCATGGATGTAACGAACAAATCGTCCGTCATTCAATCATTGAACGCCAATAGTGTTGACTTCTCTTTGGTGTCCATTCTACCTGAAGCGCTTGCCATTCAAAACATCGAGCTCATGAAAAACACCTTGTATTTGGTGGGTGGAAAAGCGGCAAAACGACCGAAAAAAACACAACAGCCAAGCTTCATTGCCGATTTGCCGTTGATTTATCGTGAAAACGGCTCGGGCACCAGGCAAACGATGGAACGCTTTCTAGAGAGTCACAACATCAAACCGCGGAAAATGATGGAACTCACCTCAAACGAGGCGGTGAAGCAAGCCGTAATTGCAGGTCTCGGCTACTCGATCATGCCCCTAATAGGAATAAAGAATGAGTTGGCCCAAGGCGATCTAAACATCATTTCGGTGAAAGGCATGCCCATCGAGTCGAGTTGGAACCTCATTTGGCTTAAGAGTAAGAAGTTTTCGCCCCCAGCAAAAGCGTTTTTAGAGTACATCAAAGCAAACAAAAACGACATCATGCACCGCCATTTTGAGTGGTTTGAGCACAAGCCTAAAACTTAAGCCGCTCACGCATAACATGTGTTAACTAGGCGACTATTACATCAACCTCTAAACGGGCTAACCTGCCACTACGCGTAAAAATTTCACTCGACATTTCCAATCCTAACCCATTGCCGTCCATCTTTTGGGATGTGCCGTCATTGAAAAAGATGGTAATTGCTGCGTGTTTTGAACTGCGATATACGATTGGAAGCTGGCAATAGGTAAAAGCAAAACTTCCCGCTTTTAATGCCAAGTGCTGCTCTTGCCCCTTGAGGTCGTAATACACCATTTCATCTTCGGCCTCTAAAAACTCTATTGACCTTAAAAAGAAAGGCTTGAATGAGAGTTTACCTTCGTCAACCGCTACGCCCAACTCGGCCCATCGGTTAATGATGTCTTCTTTTACCTGGCCGGTCATGCCTGGTTGTTGCGCGCCTGCATTACCCGGTGTGTGCGAATAAGCATCAGTGGGGAAAGCCCCATAAAGGTCAGGTGCTTTGTTTACTCCGATTCCTGCCCTGATTTCATAGTAATGCTCGGTTAATCTGCCCATCACCACATCGTCTGCACCAGTGCGAGCGCCTTTGTATAAATTCTCTTGCGTTGCCAGTAAGAGCTTCGACACCATATGCCAATAAATACTCCCCAAACCTTCGTAGCCGAAGAATGTGCCCGATCTGCCCGTGAACGCTTTGTGGTTAAACATCTTTTCAAACATTTCTAAATACGCATCGTGTTCGCGCGCTACCAAGGCCGAATAACCGTTGTTTGATAATCGAATTAGCTGCGCCTTCACGTCTGCGGCATTGTGAAAATTACCATTAAAATGGTAGTTTCCTTCGATGTCTTTTGTGATTAACGTGCGGTCATTGTGCTCGAATAACTGCATCGCCAATGCCGACTTTTCAATGAATGCAGCCGGAATGTTGTTCTTTTCAACGAACGAGGGCAACTCGCGATCAGGGTAGAGCATGTAGCTGTATTGATCAGGACGGAACATCTTGCTCATTTTTAGTGCATCGATCACGCGCAGCGCCTCATCTGCTGAAAGAAATCCAGAGCTCAGCACTGCCACTTGGCCTTCAAGCATTTCATACAAGCGATCAACCTTGGCTTCGCCATCGGTAATGTGAATCAAATTATACGCGTGATAGAGTCCATCTTCGCGTTTGTTGGTTGAGATGGTTTGCTCGACAAAACCAAGCGTCATTTCAAAAAACGAGACGATCTCAGATGCCTTGAGCATGCGTTTTTCGTTGAATAAACCTGAGTAAGCTGTGGTGCGATAGTGTTCACCAGCAATTCCAAAACGATCCATAATTCGCCTGCGTTCATGATCAGTAATCACTTCTCCGATGAGGTGTTTTCTCACGTGCATGGCTCTATACAAGGCGTCCAAAAGATCCTTTACCGGTTTATTGATTTCAATTTCTGTGTCGTGCATCGACTGAAACTCCTTCACGCCAAAGCGCAAAAACCTGCGCAAATAATAGAGCGTAACCATAGAAGTGCCGTTGCCCACAAGGGCATTATTGGCATCATTCCATTCGGGCCGTTGGGTATTGAGCCAAATTCCAGCATCGGGAATGAAATTGTAAAGCTTGGTGAGCACCGTAACCAATATTTTTTCTGTGAGGTTGGCGCGAATCATTTCACCTTGCTGATTCCACACCATTTTCCCATCAGCTCCAACGCTTGAAACCCTTTCATTGATAGCATCTGCGAGCCTGTGGTCATAATCAACCGTATCGCGCGGGTTACTCAAAATAGCATCGTATCCTTTGATGCGATATGGTACATTGGCGTACACATTCACGGGTTTTTGGAGCAGCTTGCGAAGTTTCTCTGGATGAAATTTCGCTGAAACTTCCATCAGTTTGAGCAAATAAATGATTTGATGATCGCCCCAATATCCGATATACGACCACGGGTCGTCTGGCTCGTTGATTTCCCAATCAATGCCCGAACGGGTAATTCGGTAAGGATTGTAACCATCAATGTTAGAGGCATTCACAAATTTGGTGATCATGCCTTCGATAAAGTCGGGATACGAGTATGCCAACGCTTCCCAATTCTGGAAAATATCGCGCCAATTACCTTCATAATTCCTAATCTTTCTTCCTTTTTCGTCTTCCGTGTCGATGGTGAAATAATTCCACGGACGACTCGGATCGCCATGCCTACGGCTAAACGAAAGCGGCAAATATTCAATGCAAATTCGCTCTAAATCAGCATTTGCTTCTTGGGCAGACCTACTCATCAACTCAGCATAGGTCAATAACTTGGGGAGGGAAACGAGAAAAGTTTTATGCGCATCGTATACTTTTCTGTTCATGTTACGCACATACTTCTTTAAGTCATCGATATCGATAAAGTATTGATCGTCAAAAGTGCCGCCACGCATGATGTTGAACAAAACGTTCGAAAAATGACGACCGGCAGAAAGCTTATCGTTAGAGACTTGAATACCATCAGCAGACCCCACTTTCTTGCGCAGCGCATTGGTGCCTTCGTTAATGCTGGCAATAATTTTTTGGACAAGGCTGTCTTTAAACTTCAAATCTTGTTTAAGCTGGGCCAAATGGATCATTGACTGATTGATGTCAGCCACCACATACCATTCAAGCCCCGCATTGGCAGCTAGCTGAAACTGAGAATGAACAAAATACGCACCGCGTTCCGCCTTTATTTGAGCTTCCTCGTGGATGGTATAACCGCGTCTGAAATGTTCGAGTTGCAATGACGACAAAAGCACACTAAAATTATCGAGGCCTACAGACCATGCTGCGGTTGCCTTCAATGCCTCGCTGGGTTCAGCGCGATCAATGATCATCGCGCTTAGGGTGAATAGACCGAGCTTTGTTTCCGAGTCAAGTTCATTCTTTTTATAGGCGTCTACCAAGGTGCTTCGCGCATTTTGAAGCCCACTATCGACACCATAGGGCAAAATGTTCTGGAACCCATCCACCAGTTCAATTTCACGCGCTGTATCAGAATGGTTGATCAATTTCGAACGCTTTACAAAGCCAAACGCGTCAGAGAATGTCCATCTGTATTGGTGCGTTAGATTGAGGTCAGCATTGATTTCTTCGAAAAGCACCTTGTTTCCGATCGCATTTTTGTAAATGTTTCTCTGGATGGCATACGCTCCGGCAAAGCGGTCAGAATGGGGTTCCCATAAATAGGTCTTTCCATCTTGCTGCACGCGCACAATGGTCTTATTGCCCGTAATATCTGCTGAATCCGTAATCTTATCGTCCGTATAATAGGGAAACAGCGCGTTATCCGGATTTTTGCGCCCGGCCGAAAGCGCTCCATTGCTCGAAATAAACAGCCAATGATCAGCGCTGCTCACTACCGTCATAAAAAACGGACGCATTGCATCTGCGTTTTCGATCTTATAAAACACTTCACCTTCCACCTCTACGTAGGCGCCAGAAACACGTTTATCTTGTTTACGAATTGGCGTTTTACCTACAAACAACTCTTTTTCACTCATACCTCGAAAAAACAGGGATTTCTTAAATAATTATAGTTTGAAGGGCCGACCCTTCGATAGTTATGGTTTTTACTCGTCCTTCTTTCTTAACCACAAAATGCTTCGATTCAACGCTGGTGTTTAACACAAATATGGCGATGGAACCATCAGGATTTAAAACTGCGGTAGTCATCAATGATTCAGCCGTGCAATCGGCCTTAATGCGTTTCGCTCCTGGCCTGGCATACTTGCTAAAGTGGGCCATGATGTAGTAGAGTGGTGTGAAGTAAACTTCGTCTTTTTCTACGTCAACAATCACGGGTGCCACACACCAATTTTCGGCCAAGTTAGGGCCTCCTTGCCGGTCGAGCACCATGTTCCAATCTACCCAGCCTTCTACCCAATTATTGAGGCAGCCGATGATGTCTCTTGCATAGCGGAACGTGGGCACGTATTTAGGATGCAACGGTTTGTCTTTTTCTGGCGCCCAATCCCACCCCCAATCGGTTGCCTCTTTTGACCAATACCACTGATCATCGTTCCAATGTGGAATTTCTGCATCAACGCAGCCTTCGGTTTGGATAATGCTCTTCTCCGGTGCCAAAGCATGTGTTTTTTGTAAGTTTTCAGGAAACCAATCGTAGGTGCTGGCATACCAATGCACGGCTGTTCCGTGAATTAACGGCAATAACTCAGCATCTGTCAGCAGCACTTGTCCCCACTCAAGCAGGTCTTCTCCGCGATTTTGATCGAACACTAAAATTTTAGCATCGATGTTTTCCTTGGTTAATTGAGGCGCTAAATAGCCTTTTACAAAATCCGCTGTTTCTTCCGGTGTGAAGTGCATGCTTTCCCAATTGGCGTCATTGCCTAAAGGCTCATTCTCGACCGTAAATCCCCAAATTTCAATTCCTTGTTCACGGTATGCGTGCACGTATTTGGCAAAGAATTTTGCCCATGTGGAGTAATATTCCTTTTTTAGTTTACCTCCATTCCAATCGTTGTTGTCTTTCATCCAAGGAGGAGCAGTCCACGGTGAGGCGATAATTTTGAAGCCGTCTTTTGAAGCCGTTTGGGCGTCCTTGATCATGGGGATCAAATCGTTTAAATCATGCGCGATGGAAAAACTGTCGAGGCTTGTATCTCCAGCAACTTCGGCATAGGAATAATGATCCAGAGAAAAGTCGCAACTGTTCATGTGCGTTCGAGTAAGCGAATAGTTTGCTCCTGAAGGGCTGAAGTATGCGTTTATTATTTCTGCTCGCTTTGCAGCACTCATGTTGTTGAGTAAAAATGCGGACGATTCGGTAAACGCACCACCAATGCCTTCAATGGTTTGAAAATGAACACTGGGATCAATCTCAATGGTGTCAATGGGCGATACAGCTACAGGTGACACTTCCAATTCTGTAAGCTTATGGCCAGAAGCAGAAGTTTGAAGCACTGTAAGCTTAAGCGCTTGTTGGTTTGGCGAAGTGCAGGACATAAGAACCAAGAAGATGAATGAGGTTAGGGCAAAACGCATCGTTAAAACTCAACAATTATTTCAATTGATACACACGCACGTAATCAAGGATGTATTTATGAGAATCCCACGACTCATCGATGCCTTGCGCACCACCCCAACCGCCTCCCACCGCAAGGTTAAGGATGATGTTTTGCGGTTTAAAAAATGGCCACTCTAGCTCGTTGGCGTTTTTATCATAGGTATAATAGCGCACGCCATCCACCGAACCATAAATTACATCTGGATACCACTCAATGGCATAAGTGTGAAACTCGCCATTCATGTTTGCCACTTCAATTTCGCTTCCGATTTGGTTTCCTTGTTTGAAGTAATATGCACGAGTGTGGCAAGTGGCGTGGTTGATTCCATCACCTGTTTCATCATCAATTTCGTAGCCCACGCATTCGAGCACGTCAATTTCACCGCAATACGGCCAAGACAATTCGTCTTTATAATCATCACCAAGCAGCCAACCGGCAGCCCAGGTTCCTCTTCCTACAGGCACTTTTGCGCGGAATTCCACTTTTCCATATAGGAACGATTGCTTGCCTTGGGTGGTAAGTCGTGCTGAAGTCCATGGTTTCTCCATGTCGTTTTTCCGGGCTTCAATGATGAGGTTTCCGTCTTCAAGTCTGGCATTCTCTAACCGAGCGTTGGTATAGTATTGTGGTTCATTATTTCCCCATCCCCAATCGCCAACGTTGTAGCTCCATTTGTTAGAATCCGGCAGTCCCGATCCGTCAAATTCATCCGACCAAACCAGTTCCCATTCTTCGCCCTCCATGGTTTGCGTGAAGCTTTGTGGTGTCTCAACGTGGCCTTGCATCAAAGCAAAATTGATTTGATCGACAAACACACTTCCTTGCACGTGAAGCTTTATTTTATGGAGTCCGGCATTCAGGGGTGAGCCATCCCTTGACGCAGAAATTGCGCCTTCTACAAAAGGCATCGTTCCGGTGATATTGTAGGTTCGACCATCGGTATTTTCGATGTGGTCTTCGAGCCAAACAGAGCCGCCATCGGTTGAGGAGCCCACCACTTCTACTTTATATCTGCCTGCCTTAGGAATAGTGACTTCATAACTCAACCACTGCTCATTATTCAACCTCATCACCTTTGCTTTTACGATATCTTCAGAGGATGCGGCATAAAAACTCTTGGCTTCCACTGAAATAAAGTCATCCGATTGAATGGCATCTGTAAGATTGCTCGAAGACCCATTCTGCTCGGGCGGAGGAGTGCACGAAAAAAGTAATACTGCTAGGGAGAATGGTAAAATAAACGTGTGTTTCATCATAGTCTTAATATTAATCTTCCTTAACCAATTGGGCTTCGATTTCTTCCAACGATTTTCCTTTTGTTTCAGGAATTACCTTAATTATAAAAATTAATCCGAGAGCTGCAAATACACCGTAAATAGTAAAGGTGAGCACATTGCCGAGCGCATCCAATTCCCACGGAAAGATCCACTGCACGATAAAGCTTACGGCTGAATTGATCAGGCCAACAAACGAAATGGCGATGCCTCGAATTTTGTTTGGAAACAATTCAGAAAACAAAACCCACATCACCGGCCCAATAGAAATGGCGAAGGAAGCTACAAAGCCTAAAATTGCGATCAATATGAGCATCGGGTTCATCGAAATGGCAGCCGTAACCAAGTCAGATTTAAATTGTGAAAACACTTCATAGCCGAGGGCTGAAATCATGGCTTCTTGAAAGTCAAGATCGCTGTTGAAAACCGTTCCAATGAGCGGTTCAAGGCTCGACTGATCTACTGTTTCGGGAAGCACTGAAATCGTTTCTGCGGTGAGTGAATACGTGGCTGAACTGAAACCATACGCCAATAAAAACATGCATAATGCTATTCCCGCAACTCCAAATGCCAGTAAAGGTTTGCGGCCCAATTTATCAATAAAGGCAATGGCAATAATGGTGAAAACCAGGTTGGTTAAACCGACCAATATGGCTTGGATAAACGAAGCATCGGTACCGATTCCCGACTGCTCAAAAATCATTGGAGCGTAAAAAAACACGGAGTTGATTCCTGTGATTTGCTGCAGCACGGCTACAACGATGCCTATGGTCAACACGAGGCGCAAGCTAGGCTTGAGTAAGTCTTTGATTTTTCCTTCCTCTTTGTCTTTCTGATTGTCAATGCTTTCCTTGATGCGTTTGATCTCAAGTTCTGCTTCTTCTTTTGATGAAAACTTCGTCATCACCTTTGTGGCTTCGTCAAACCGCCCTTTTAGAATGAGCCAACGCGGACTGTTTGGAACAAAGAACAATCCGAAGAAATAAAGTACGGCCGGAATGGTTTCTAAGCCGAGCATCCACCTCCAATTGTACTGATCAAACTTAAGGGCAATTGCCCATGAAGCGTCTGATTTTGCGAATTGGAGGATCATGTAATTGGTGAAGAACGCGAGTGAAATACCGATTACAATGTTCAGTTGATTGAAGGACACCATACGTCCTCTCAAAGCGGGTGGCGACATCTCTGCGATGTACATCGGAGCGAGGATTAATGAGGCGCCAACCCCAAAACCACCGATCATTCGTGCGATAACGAGGGTCAAAAAGGTGGGCGCCAGAGCCGAAGCAAGGGCAGAAACCGCGTAGAGAATTGCTGCATAGCGCAGCACAGTTCTTCTTCCCACTGCATCGCTAATTGGCCCAGCCACCATCATTGCGAGGGTGGCCGTTAATGTGAGCGAGGCCACCGACCAACCTAGTTCTAATTTAGACAGCCCAAATTCGGGTTCAATAAACTTTACTACTCCTGAAATAACCGAGGCATCAAAGCCCATGAGTAGGCCACCGAGCGCCACAATAATGGCGATCATCATGACGATATAATTCTTTGACTTCATGCGAGGTGAGGTAGGTTTTAGGTCTGTGTTGTGGTTAATTTAAAGGTCAGGTTAAAGCACAAAAATTTAACAATGATTTTCGAATGTACTAATAAGTATCTTATAGTATTTTATACCATTAGAATTTTTTCTTCCTTGAAGGGCTATGTGTGTGCAGGACTAAGTTGCTCAGTTCGGTGCACATTAGGTCAAACATAGTCTTTCCCGCGCGTTCATTAACTCTATTACAAGCTCAGGTGCTTGATTTAATTTCTGAATGCGATTGTCGGCCACAATTTTTAGGTAAATTCGATTTTCAATCCAACGTATTATGGTACGAATAAGCCTCTTCATTTTTCTTTTCGGACAACTAAGTTTCTCTGCTTTAGCGCAAAACGAACCTAATCAGCACAACTACTCTGCATTAGAAGCCGTTCAGTTAAGTGAATCTGAATTGATTACACAACTCGAAAAAGATCCGCAAGCATTTGAGCCGAATTACAATCTTGCCTTGCATTATTACAATCAGGCAGTCAATGAAATTGAAAGCCTCAATTATGAAGACCCCAACATACAAGCTCAGCAGCAGAAAACAGAAGAATTGTTTCGCAAGGCGTTAGATCCAGCATTGATGGCTTTTAGAAGAAATCAAACGCATCAAGATGTTTTGCGCATGCTGAGCGGGATTTATTTCGGCTTGGGTGATGAGAGAATGAACACCTATTACGAAAGTTTACTTCAGAAGTGAGTTTTCTGATCAAGCGCGTTTCTTATCCGAATACGAAACAACTGTTGATTCCTGTGAATTGGATTTTAACTTTGACGGCATGAATCGACTTTCATTTTTATGTGTTCTATTCACCCTATTTATCTTCAGCGCATGCCAACCCGAGCAAGAGCGCGAAGTTTTAGAACAATGGACACCAAATCAAGCCAAGGTGGTAGGCTACTTCATCACAGAAGGAGAAGCCCGCTGGAAACAAAAAGAAGAGAAATTTTATACGGACGGAACACAGGAATACTTTGGTTCGTTTGATAAAGAAGGTGAACGCGATGGCGAGTGGCGCTATTTTTACCCTTCAGGACAATTGTGGAGCCTTGGGTTTTATAAAAACGGATTGAAAGACGGGAAAAAGGAAGTGTATTGGCCCGATGGCATGAAACGCTACGAAGGGCAGTATACCAATGATGAAAAAAGCGGTGTCTGGAACTTTTACAATAAAGATGGCAGTCTTCTGCAAAAAATGGACTTCAGCACAAAAGGTAAATCTACCACAACACTGTCAGAAGATTAAAAGCGATAGTGAATGCGCGCATTGATCAAGCCACTTCCCCAACTAAAATAATAGTGCCTTAAGCCCGGTGATATCGCGGCAGTTTCTCGATTAAAATTGTAACCCTCGCTTGTCATCAACATGGCATTAAGTGTTGCCTCAAGGTTGAATCCTAGATGTTTCCAAGGTTGAAATTCGTAGCCTACAAACGGTGCTAAACCAACCCCAAACGAATGGACTTGCATGTAGTTCCAATTCATCGGTAAAGATGGTGTTGAATCACTCGGATTTTCCCAATAGGTTGTGGTGGCAAAATCAATCCTTCGCCAATCAGCATCACATCCGCACCTGCATAACCTTGCCCCCAAGCAAAGGCTTTTCGTTTTTCTGCTCCGACACCCAATACCTGGCTTCATTGCCAGCGATCTCTTCAACCATGACGCTCGAAAAAAAAGAGTTCAATCTGCTTTGAGGATAATACTCGCCCGTAAAGCGAAACGCAGTGTTTCCAAAAACTCGTTTTAATTGCACACCCACATGAAAATTAGACCCAATATTTGCCCCCATAAATGCTGCGGTCAATGAAGTAACATCTAAAGAAACCTGAAATTCTTTTTCAATTTCTTTGACTTGTGGGCGTTTGGTTTCTTCCATCTGTATGGCATCTTGCACCAATTGAGCATTTCCAAAAAATGGCGCAGCGATGGCCATGCATAGAATGATGATTTTCATAATCGGGTAGATTAGGTAGGTCAAAGAAATGAGAAACAAGCGTTATCAAACGTTGTTCCAAAATGTGATATTGAATTGGTGTGCAGAATTGTATTTTCGTTGGCCATGATTCCTCCTCACAAAGTAGACGAAATATTAGGCGCAGCGCGCATCGATGAGGTGATCGGTGAGTTTGTGAATTTGAAACGATCGGGTTCGAACCTCAAAGGACTGAGCCCGTGGTCGGATGAGAAAACGCCCTCGTTTATGGTGTCTCCGGCCAAGGGAATTTTTAAAGATTTCAGTTCAGGTAAAGGCGGCAACGTAGTGACCTTCATCATGGAACACGAGCACTTCACATACCCCGAAGCGCTTCGCTGGCTTGCCAAGCGATATAACATCGAGGTGGAAGAAGAAAAGCCAACTCCTGAACAAGAAGAAGCGCGAAACGAACGCGAAAGCCTTTATGTGATCAATGATTTTGCGCGTAATTGGTTTACCCAACAAATGTGGGAAACGGAAGAAGGTCAAAACATAGGATTAAGTTATTTCAAAGAGCGCGGCTTTAAAGAAAGTGCGATTCAAAAGTTTCAATTGGGCTACAATCCTGATGACTACCAAGCCTTTACAAACACGGCCAAATCAAGCGGATACAAAGACGAGTACTTGCTCGCCACAGCGCTTGTAAAAGAGAAAAACGGACGCTTTTATGACGGCTATAAAGGCCGCGTGATTTTTCCAATCCACAATTTAAGTGGCCGCGTGATTGGCTTTGGCGGCCGCACCTTGAAGGCCGACAAAAACATCCCGAAATACATCAACTCGCCTGAGAATCTTGTTTACGATAAAAGCAGTTCGCTCTACGGCTTGTATTTCGCCAAACAGTCCATTGCCAAAGAAGATAATTGCTTCTTGGTGGAAGGTTACACCGATGTGATTTCATTTCACCAAAAAAGCATTGAAAATACCGTAGCCTCTTCAGGCACTGCCCTCACCAAAGAGCAAATCAAACTCATTTCGAGGTACAGCCAAAACATCACCTTGGTGTATGATGGCGATAAAGCTGGTGTAAAAGCTAGTTTGCGTGGTATTGACTTGATTTTAGAACAGGGAATGAACGTGAAGGTCATTCTTCTTCCGGATGACCATGACCCCGACTCGTTTAGCAAGGAGCACGATCGCATAGAGATCAAAGAATACCTGAGTAAAAACGCACAAGATTTTATTGCGTTCAAAGCTGCATTGCTGATGCAAGACGCGCAAGGCGACCCGATTAAAACCAACGAAGTAGTGCACGCGATGGTTAATTCCATTGCCTTGATTCCCGACTCCATTCTCAGATCGATCTACGTGAACGAATGCAGCCGCTTGATGAGCATTTCTGAAAGTGCGCTGATTTCAGAGTTGAATAAATCGCTTCGGAAAAACCACAAACAGAGCTTCAGGGGCAACAACCGCAGGGATGAAGATTTTGCCGAAGCTCCGATCATTAAAACGGATTTTAATGAGCAAAAGAAGTTCGATGAAGACACCATCGAGCACCAAGAGCGCGACATCTTGCGCATCATGATCAACTACCACGATCGCATGTTTAGCTTAGAAGATCCATTGGAGGACGAAGAAGCAGAAGAGATAAACATCCTTGAGTTTATGCTGGACGAAATTGAAGGAGACGACCTTCGGTTTGAGACGACAGCGTATAAACAACTGTTTGACGAAATTTCGCGGGTGTATGATGAAACAGAAAAGTTTGATCAGAATTTTTTCATCCATCATGATTTGGAAACCATCCGCAGCCTTTTTGTCGATCTTATGACGTTTCCCTACAACCTCGATAATTGGGAGCGAATGGAAATCATGGTGGTGTCAGAAGACCAAAAACTAAGGCGTGCAGTCATAGAGTCGATTTATGCCTACAAATCGAAACGTGTAGAACGCATGATCAGAGAGAACCAATTGGCCATGAAAGACTCGAGTGCTTTAGGCGCTGACCCCACTCCGTATTTGGAAACCCAAATCAAACTCGAAACCATCAAACGAGAAATCAACAAAACCCTCGGAAGAACTGTATTGCATTAATGGAAGAATTGATCAGCATACTGGAATTTGAGATTTTTAGCTACAAGAAGTTTTCGCTCACGGTATTCAACCTTGGAGTTGTTGCAGCTACCTATGTTCTCACATGGTTTTTCCTCAAACTCTTCCGTTTATTTATCAATCGCAGCATAAAGCGAAGGTCGTGGATGGAGCGCAGTACGCTCTATGCATTGGAAAAACTTGCAGCCTATTTCGCTTACACCATCGCTACAGCAATTGCCCTAGAAGCCATCGGCATTAACCTGACCATTGTTTTAGCGGGTTCGGCTGCGTTGTTGGTGGGTGTTGGTTTGGGAATTCAACAAATATTCAACGACTTCACGAGCGGATTGATCTTGCTTTTCGGTGGCACGGTGAAGGTCAACGACATTGTTGAGTTCAACAATACCGTTGGGCGCATTATTGAAATTGATTTTAGAACCAGCAAGATCAAAACGCGTGACGGGATCACCATCATTGTCCCTAACAGTAAATTGGTTTCAGACAACGTGATCAACTGGACCACCATGGATGATTTGACGCGCTTTCATGTAAGCGCAGGAGTCGCGTATGGCTCAGACACCCATCTTGTCAAGAATATAATTACTGACGTGGCAAAAAACCACCCTGCCGTTGACCAAACACTGCCTGTGAAGGTGCAGTTTAAAGATTTTGGCGATTCCAGTCTTGACTTTGCGGTTTTCTTTTGGGCGCGAAACTCATGGGAAATCGAGTTTGTAAAAAGCGAAATGCGATTTCAAATCGATGAAGAATTCAGAAAAAACAAAGTGAAAATTCCTTTTCCGCAAAGGGATGTGCATTTATTCTCGGAAGGCAAACCAGAAAGCCCTGATAGTTAGGATTTACTGTTCCAACTCACTTCGAGATGTTTACCCCTCTTTTGGAAGTTGTATTTCTTGTATTCTTTTGTGCCCAAAAGAAATGAAGTGAAATGTCCTTCGAGTGATCTTTTCTTCTTCGTAGTTAATGCTTGAAATGCTCATGGTCTGTCTGTCTCTTCGAGTGTTTTTCGAAGCTTCAGCGGAGAAAAAAGTATCGAGAAGCAGACAGACATTGAACAATCTTCTAGTCGTTCTCGATACGATCGGTGGGCTTTTCGTTGAAAAGGTTAATTCAAGTGCGATCACTCGAACTGACAGAAAGCTCCTAATTGTCTGTCACTTCGAGTGTTTTTCGAAGCTTCAGCGCAGAAAAAAGTATCGAGAAGCAGACAGACATTGAACAATCTTCTAGTCGTTCTCGCATCGCCCGCGGCAAGCCTTTGGCGGCCGAGGGATACAATCCTGCTTGTAACCTAAATGAAACGTGACTTATTTCTTCAGCAAGTCGCGAATTTCACCCAAAAGCACTTCCTCTTTTGACGCAGCAACTGGCGCAGCAGGTGCTTCGGCTTCTTTCTTTTCCATGCGTTCTTTCATGTTGTTGTATCCTTTCACAACCATGAAAATGGCGAATGCAACAATGATAAAGGTTATGATGGTGTTGATGAATGATCCATACGAAATGGCCACTTCTGCAACTCCATCTCCTGCGCCCTCAGCCGATTCGGCTACAGCCGATTGAATAACAAATTTTAGTTCAGAAAAATCGACACCTCCCATGAGCAAACCAATTGGCGGCATGATGATGTCGTTAACAAGAGACTTTACAATTGCGCCAAAATAGGTGGCCATAATGAGACCTACGGCCATTTCAACAACATTTCCTTTGTTGATGAACTTTTTAAATTCGTTGAGCATGTTTATTAGGTTTAGTTCAAACGAACATAAATCTAAATTCTAAATCTAAAACCTATCGGAGTTATTTTCTATTCACCACATTGTTAGCCTGCCAAATGTGGCGTTGGTTGTGGTAAACAACAAACCTGAAAGTTGTGCCCAGCTTAAACGTTATCAAAGGCAATGTAATTTTTGTTTTCACGTTGCCCATATCCACAGAAGCTGCCAAATCCAATAGCCGAAGCATGCCTTGCTGCTGCTTTAAAAAGCGATCAATCACTGAAATATTCAATGATGAGTGAATGGGATTTTTATCCTTGAACGTTTTCATTTTTCGCACCGCACCATTTTTGGGCAGCATGTCTTGAACGGTTTTTTCGCCAAACCATCCGCTTTTGAAGTTTGGATCTGACTTCGTTTTTTTAGCGTTAATAATGCGCCCTTCGATTTCTGGCAAATAGAAATCACCGTACAGGTTGAGGTGTTCTAAGCATTCCAATACACTCCACGATACGGGCGATGGCTTCGCGTTGAGTTGTTCATCACTGAGGTTTTTAAATACTTCGGCCTGCGAAATCACTTCGTTCGTTCTGGCTTTTAAGTCGGCAATAAGTTCTGATTGTTTCATACCCACAAAGTTTAAACAGGAATATTTGCTGCACCTTGATTCAGATCAAGAATTCAGAATCCTGCTCAGTGTTTCAGGAGTCATGCGCAAATAGGAAGCGATGTATTTTGATGGAATTTCCTGAAAAACCTGTGGACTGCGTTTCAACACCCGCTGAATCCGCTCGTGGGGTGATGACGTGAGCAAGTCAAGCTCCCGCTCCATCTGCTGGGCAGCCAACTGCTCAAGTGAATTGGTGTAAAACGTCATCAGTTCTTCTGATTGATGCAGCTCATCAAAAAACGACTGACGCGAAAAAGCCGTCACTTCTGTTTTTCGAATGGCTTGCAAATAAAGGTGCGATGGCGCACCATTGTAAAACGATGGAATCGAAGTGATCAACGAGTCTTTGTAGCCAAAACGAATCGTGTGTTCTTCGTGTTCTGAAACATAAAACGCATGAATCGCTCCGGAATGAATAAAGTAGATTTCGCGTTCTACCTCACCTTGTCGAATCAAAAACGCACCTCGATTAAGGGTAATTGATCGCTTTTGAATGTTGGGATGATTGCTTAAAAGCTCGTATGCTGTCACAATGGTTTGAGCGCAGTTTCTGTTACATTCCGGTTGATACAAACTTTATTCTCGAAGAATGATCTGAACTCTTTATGGAAAGGGTGTAAATGCCAGCACTCAGAAAGTCGTTTGAAATGGCCTCCGAATCGATGCGATTCATCCCTTTTCGAAGCGATTGCTTGAACTGATGCACAACGCGGCCGTTGATGTCGATTACGCTGATCACAGCATCACAACTTTGGGCTGATTCAATAGAAATCACAGCCGTTTCACCAACAGGATTAGGAAAAACCTTTGTTTTAAAAGCGTCTTGATCGTGTGATGCAATACCTTCAGGTTCAGGCGGAGGAAGGGTGTCAACGGTGTCTGTGCTAACAATTCTCAAACTGTCCATAACCACAGGCGTGATGGGTCTGTTTTGAGCGTTTACAGCAACATCTCCAATGTCTTGAACGATATCAAAGCCCTCGATGACCATTCCAAATACAGGATGCTTTGAAGTGAGTGGTGCTTTGTCAAAATCGAGGTAAGTATTGTTCACCAAATTGATAAAGAACTGACTTCCACCGCTGTTTGGCGCACCGGTATTGGCCATAGATATGGTTTTTTGAATGTTGCTCAATGTACCTGTCGAGTCGAACTCATCTTCGATGGTATATCCAGGGCCGCCAGAACCTGTGCCTGTTGGGTCACCACCTTGAATCATGAAATTATCGATCACACGGTGAAAGATGATTCCATCATAATAACCTTGCTCTGTCAGGTCAATAAAATTGCCAGATGTGATTGGAGTCAAAGAGTCAGACATCTCAACCGTAAATTCACCCATAGTGGTGTAAAAGATGATTTGGGTTTGGGCAAGGCCCGCGCTTGAAAGAAAACATCCTATTAGTAAAATATAAAGTAGTTTCATGGTGTTGGGTTTAAGACGTCCAAATTAGTGTTTTATGGAATTGGAGGGGGTTAAAAGTTAGAAATTGAAGACCACCTTTGCTAAAGGTTAGGCGGTGAGCTCGACCTTTACTTTGTGTTTCCGAATCTTGTCGAGGTGTTTTTTCAGTTCGAATCCATCGTGTCCGAATTCGGTTGAACGTTGTTTCTTTACCCGCATACGCTCTATGCTTCTGAGAAATCTACGCACATCTTCGGCCGTTTCCATAATCAGTCCTGGAACTTCAGCATTCTCGCCTTCGTCATCCTTGGCCACCATCGTAAAATAGCTGGAATTGCAGTGTTTCACTTCGCCAGTCTTGATGTTTTCGGCCTCTACGCGAATGCCTACCACCATTGAGCTATTGCCCACATAATTGACCATGGCTTTCATTGGCACCAATTCGCCAACCTCAATGGGGGCTAAAAAGTCAACCGTATTGACCGATGCGGTAACACAGTAATTGCCTGAGTGCTTTGAGGCACAAGCAAAGGCTACCGAATCCATCATAGAAAGGATGTATCCTCCGTGTATTTTTCCGCTAAAATTAGAGTGAGATGGACTCATGAGTTCTGAAATGGTTACTTCAGAATCGCGCTTGTGTTTGAAGGTTGTTGCCATGGCAGAAAGGTAAATAATAGCGGTGCATGAGACGATTATTCTCCGAGAATTTCTTTCACACGCCCCACTTGCCCATCTTCAAGGCGCACCTTTATGCCGTGCGAATGAAAAGGAGATTTGGTCAAAATAGCCTCAACAAATCCGTGTGTGAGGGCGCCTGTGCGTTGGTCTTTCTTAAGCACAATATGCACTTCACTGCCGATCGAAATATGTCCGCGTTCTTGGCCGTTCATCATTCAATAATCACCGAGTTTGCTTCGAAAACTACGGCATCTCCCGACCTCAGCTTTTTGCGTTTGCGCAATTCTACTTCATCATTCACACTTACCAAGCCCTCTTCAATTACTTGATGTGCTTCGCCCCCAGAAGACACCAGTCCTAATATTTTTAAGAGGTGATCCAATTGAATATGATCATGGCCTTCTGAAAGTGAGAATGAAAGTGCGTTCATCATGTTTGTGTTGAGGGCAAAGATGGAAAATGGGAAGTCATGATTGCAAAATTGCTGTACTTAAAATTTGGGATTACCATGATGAAATTGATAATTGAGCGATGAATGATGCGAAGCAAAGCGCAAAAACTGCAAGCCTGATTTTTATCAGGTTTTGGTCAGACCAAAGTCATAATTCAAAGAAATGTCTTCGCTCACCTTTGTCCAAATTAAAATACCTACATCAGATGAGTGTTATGATATTGCACATAGTTGTCAGCTTAATTATTGCCTTGGGTTTTCTTGGCGCTTTTATTTGGGCCATAAAGACCAATCAATACGATGATGATTACTCGCCTTCAGTGCGCATCCTATTTGATGATCATGAAACCAAAAATCGTAACCTATGGAAATGGAAAAGTTTAGCTATGACAATGGCATCGTACGCAAGTTTTTAATTGCAACGGTTGTCTTTGGTGTAATTGGAATGCTCGTTGGTCTAACCGCAGCACTTCAACTCGTTTTTCCCGAGCTCAATGCCGGATTGCAATGGATCACCTTCGGGCGGATTCGTCCACTGCATACCAACGCAGTGATCTTCGCTTTCGTTGGCAATGGAATTTTCGCTGGGGTTTATTACTCTTTACAACGCTTGCTGAAAACCAGGATGTGGAGCGATATGCTCTCCAACATCAACTTTTGGGGCTGGCAACTGATCATTCTCTCGGCAGTAATAACCCTTCCATTAGGCTACACCACAAGTAAAGAATACGCTGAATTAGAATGGCCGATCGACATTGCCATTGCCCTCATTTGGGTAGTGTTTGGTTTAAACATGATCATGACACTGGTGAAGCGAAGAGAGCGCCACATTTACGTGGCTATTTGGTTTTACATCGCCACATTCGTCACTGTTGCCATTCTTCACATCTTCAATTCTTTTGAACTTCCTGTTTCATTCATGAAGAGCTACAGCTGGTATGCCGGTGTGCAAGACGCGCTCGTGCAATGGTGGTATGGTCACAACGCAGTAGCGTTTTTCTTGACTACGCCTTACCTCGGATTGATGTACTACTTCGTGCCAAAAGCCGCCAATCGTCCGGTGTATTCTTACCGCCTTTCCATCATTCACTTTTGGGCGTTGATCTTTATTTACATCTGGGCAGGTCCTCACCACTTGCTTTACACTTCATTGCCAGACTGGGCTCAATCACTCGGAGTAGTATTTTCGATCATGCTTATTGCACCATCGTGGGGCGGTATGCTCAACGGTCTTTTAACGCTGCGCGGTGCTTGGGACAAAGTGCGCGATAGTGCAGTATTGAAGTTTATGGTGGTAGCCATCACGTGCTATGGTATGACAACGTTTGAAGGACCGATGATGTCGCTGAAAAGCGTGAACGCCATCAGCCACTTCACCGACTGGACAATTGCCCACGTGCACATTGGCGGCCTTGGGTGGAATGGTTTCTTAACCTTCGGTATGCTTTACTTCCTCATCCCAAAAATGTGGGACACGAAACTTTATTCAATGAAACTGGCCAACTTCCACTTTTGGATCGGCACACTGGGAATCATTTTCTACGCCATTCCGCTTTATTGGGCTGGATTCACCCAAAGTTTAATGTGGAAAGAATTCACTCCAGATGGATTCTTGGCTTATCCAAACTTCTTGGAAACAGTAACGCAGCTTATCCCAATGTATGCCATGCGCGCATTTGGTGGATTGATTTACATCATCGGTGTGTTGGTGATGGTTTACAACTTGATGATGACAGCCAAAAGCGGATCATTCATCGCCAACGAAGAAGCGCAAGCACCAGCGCTTTCTCCAACCTTCACACCACATTCAGGCGAATACTGGCACCGAGCCATCGAGCGTAAGCCGCTTATGCTTATGGTGCTCGCCATTGTGGCAGTATCAATCGGTGGGTTGATCGAGATTATACCTACAGGTTTGGTGAAGTCTAACATTCCTACCATCAGCAGCGTTAAGCCTTACACGCCACTTGAATTGGAAGGCCGCGACTTGTACATCCGCGAAGGGTGCAACAACTGCCACTCACAAATGATTCGTCCGTTTAGAAGCGAAACAGAGCGCTATGGCGAATATTCAAAAGCTGGTGAATTTGTGTACGATCACCCATTCCTTTGGGGATCAAAACGAACCGGTCCAGACTTAGCGCGTGAAGGCGGCGCTAAATTGCGCAAACCAAACAGTTGGCACTACAACCACATGCTCGACCCGCGCACGATGTCGCCAGGTTCAATCATGCCTCCATATCCTTGGATGATTGATCAAGAGCTCGATGTGAGTGATTTGGAAGCTAAAATAAACGCCATGAGAACATTGGGGGTTCCTTATCCAGAAGGATATGAAAAACAAGCCATGATGGACCTTGAAGCGCAATCGGCAGAAATTGCTGATGACCTTATGGCGTCTGGAATTGAAGTTTCTCAGAACCGCGAAATAATTGCTTTAATAGCCTACTTGCAACGCCTCGGAACAGACATTGAAAGTGACGATAAAGCCGTAACTACTAATCCTTAAAAAACGAGAACCATGTTAAAATTTGTAGCAAAACACATGCAAAGTATTGATGGAGTCGCGATCTATCCGGTGATTTCATTCATCATTTTCTTCTCGTTTTTCCTTGGACTCTTCGCGTATGTCTTTCTTCTGAGAAAGTCCTATGTGAAAGAACTAGAGAATTTACCACTAACCGAAAACGAATAAGCCTACACGTATGAAAAGTTTAAAATTCAACAACAAATCATGGGCACTGGCCGCATTTGGCTTGCTTGCCTTCTTAGCACCGAAATACGCCACGGCTTCCACAGCTTTGGTCAACGGAACTGGCGTGAGTGATGAAGGACTCTTCATAATTCTTGCCGTGATTGCCATCTTTCAATTGATCGCCATTCTGGTGATTGCTGGATTGATCAAGAGCATCGTTTCAAACAAAGAAGTTTGGCAAATGCGATGGGGAAAAGGCGCTGGAATCATTACGCTATTGCTGATGTTTACCGGGTCGCAGGCATTTGCTCAAGACGGAAATTTTGATGCCTTAGTTACGTTGAACGACACCGCCTTTATTGCGCTAATCACACTCAACCTCTTTCTCTTTTTCGCGTTCCTTTACCTCGCATCAAAACTCAATGGCTTGTTTAAACTGCTGATGAAGGATGAAGAAGGCAAAGTGCCCGAAACCTTCATGGACAAGATCAACGTGCTGTTGACAGATGCCGTTCCTGTGGATGAAGAAGAAGACGTGTTGATGGACCACGAATACGATGGAATTCACGAATTAGACAATAACCTACCGCCTTGGTGGGTTTACGGATTCTACGCTTCGATAGTGTTTGGTGTCATCTACATTTTTAATTACCACATCACAGGCAATGGCGATTTACAAATTGCCGAATACAACAACGAAATGCTCGAAGCCGAAGCCGCTAAAGCAGCCTTTGTGACAACCCAAGAAAACGTTGTGGATGAAAGCAATGTTGAATTACTCACCGCTGCCAGCGACATTGCTGCTGGAGGTAAGACCTTTAAGCTATATTGCGCACCTTGCCATGGCGAAAATGGGGGCAGTCAGCCCGGTGGTGTTGGGCCGAATTTAACCGATGACTACTGGATTCACGGTGGAAGTGTAACAGATATTTTTAAAATAATTAAGTATGGGGTGTCAGAAAAAGGCATGGTGAGTTGGCAAGCACAGCTCAACCCAACGCAAATTCAACAAGTCTCTAGCTTCATTAAATCATTGGCAGGCACGAATCCTGAGAATCCAAAAGAGCCTCAGGGTGATTTTTGGGAGGAAGCGAAAGTAGAGCCTGTTGAAGCTGACACTGCAGCAGCTGATTCTGTTGATGCAGCCGCGGAGCAGTTTACCATGAATGAATAAAACCCGTTTAATCGGGATTGAAAATGACACACGAAGAGCCAAACAAAGAGTCGTTTAGAGATCATATTTCAACGGTAGACGCAAAGGGTAAACGCATTTGGGTTTACCCTAAAAAGCCGAGCGGCAAGTTCACAAACTACCGCACCATTGTGAGCATCGTATTGTTGGCGATGTTGTTTGGCGGGCCATTCATCCGAATTGGTGGCGAGCCACTGTTGATGCTCAACATCCTCGAACGAAAATTCATCATTTTCGGAAATATTTTTTGGCCTCAAGACTTTCATCTTTTCGTGTTTGCAATGATCACTGGCATTGTATTCGTTATTCTATTTACTGTGGTGTTTGGACGTCTTTTTTGCGGTTGGGTATGCCCGCAAACCATTTTTATGGAGATGGTTTTTCGCAAAATCGAATACGCTATTGAAGGTGATTTCAAGCAGCAAATGAAGCTTGATCGGTCGCCATGGAACAAAGAGAAAATTTTCAAGAAAACCCTGAAGCATGTCATTTTTGTAGTGATCAGTTTCCTTATCGGAAACACCTTTTTGGCCTATATCATTGGAACAGAAGAGCTCTATAACATCGTAACAGAGCCACTAAACGATCACATGGGTGGCTTCATTGCCATGATTGTTTTTAGCGGAGCTTTTTATGGCGTTTTTGCGAAATTGAGGGAGCAAGTGTGCACCACTATTTGCCCTTACGGAAGGCTTCAAGGTGTATTGCTCGATCGAAATTCACTCGTTGTGGCCTATGACTACAAACGCGGTGAACGGGAAGAAGGCCGATCAAAATTTAAGAAGAATGAAGACCGAAGCGCATTGGGCAAGGGCGATTGCATCGATTGCGGACATTGCGTGCACGTGTGTCCAACGGGCATCGACATCCGCAATGGCACTCAGCTCGAATGTGTGAATTGCACCGCATGCATGGATGCGTGTGACTTCATGATGGAGTCAGTGGACCTTAAAAAAGGATTGATAGGGTATAAATCGGAAGAGGGCATCACCAAAGGTGTTCCGTTTAAATTGACCACACGCATTATTGGATACCTTCTAGTGTTGATAATATTGGTCGGAATAATCACCACGCTTTTGTTGAGCAGAACTGACGTGGAAGCCACCATCTTGAGAACTTCGGGAATGATGTATCAAAAACTCGAAGAAGATAAGGTGAGCAATCTTTACAATTTTAAAGTGATCAATAAAACCAATGAAGGATTTGATGTGCGATTCAGCCTGGAGGAGAAGGATGGTCAAATTCAGATGGTTGGCGACTTAACGCGCATCGAACCACAAGGCGTTTTCGAAGGCGCTATGTTTGTGATCTTAGAAAAGGAAATGCTGGCCGGAGTCAAGACCAACATCAAAATTGGGGTGTATGATGACGATAAATTGATCGAAACGGTGAAGACTAACTTTATGGGTCCAGCTTTGTAGAACGATCCTGTTCCCCTCTTGGGAGGGGGTTAGGGGGTGGGTTATTTGTCTACTTTAGAGAGAAAAGAACGTGAAAATGAAAAATAAACACATATGAGAGCTAGTCACACTGTGGGTTCGTTGAGAAATGAACATCTCGAAATAGACTGGCGGATCAATTAATAAAGACAATACGTCTAAAACCGCCCGATGCTTCGAGACTTTTGCTTCGCAAAACCTCAGCAAGACGGGCTATCAGAATTATAAATAATGAATTACAAATCAACATGAACTGGGGACACGGAGTTACAATAGGTTTTGCATTGTTTGTGGTGTACATTCTTTCGTTTGTTTACCGCAGCTACAATCAAAACATCGACCTGGTGTCAGAAGATTACTACGCGCAAGAAGTGGCGTTTCAAGGTCGTATTGACGAATCGGCAAACGCAGAGCACCTCGCGGATGAAGTTACAATTTCACGCCCTGAGGGCTTCATCGAGTTTGGGTTTCCTTCAGAAGTCACCAACTCCATCACAAGCGGTGAAATCCATTTTTTTCGTCCTTCAGACAAGGCGATGGATATCAAAGTGCCACTGCAATTGAATGATTCAGGCAAAGTGAGGGTTCCGATTCAAGTGTTAAAGCAAGGAAGGTACCAAGTAAAATTCTCCTGGAACACCGAGGATAAGGCCTATTACTTGGCTAAAGATATTGTGATCTAATATGTATTTATGGGCGGCCATAATGATTGGAATGCTCGGCAGTTTGCACTGTGCAGGAATGTGTGGGCCTATTCTCATCACCGTAAATCAAGGCCGAACAAAGCCTTTGAATGAAGTGCTCCACCACAGCGGCAGGCTCTTGACTTATGCGCTATTCGGTGCCGTGGCCGGTGCTTTAGGAAATACGTTCAGCATTGTGGGTTGGCAGCAAAGTTTTAGCATCGCAATTGGTATTTTGATGGTGCTTTCGGTATTGATCATTCCGCTGAGCAAACGTTTTAATGCGATTGAAGGCAAGCTCAGTCGCGTAGCGATCAAGTTTACAGGGTGGATTCACCGTGCAGGATTCGGTAAAAATCAACTGCGCTTTTTGACGGGGGTGGGCAATGGTTTGTTGCCGTGCGGACTTGTCTATTTGGCGGTTGCTGGTGCGGCCAACACGTTTACCCCGTGGGATGGCGCTCTGTTTATGCTCGCTTTTGGAGCGGGCACCTTACCCATGCTTTTGGTCCTTACTGCCTTCGGTAGTAAGCTGAGCCTGTGTTTAAGAAATAAGCTACGAAAACTCATTCCTATCACCGTGTTTGTAATGGGCTGCCTGCTTATTGTGCGGGGAATGAATCTAGGAATTCCGTACTTGAGTCCTCAAATGGTTGGTCAAGATAGGGAGGTTGTGGAGTGTAGGTAGGGGCACTTTAGAATTATCAACTCAACCCGACCGTCATCAAAAACGCATCTGCCTTCATCACTGGGATGGTACTGAAATGAAAGTCCTCTACATTTTCAGTTAAGATGTAATCGCAGTCGTGGTGCACAGCACTGAAAAACTGAATTCCGTCTTCCACGTCTTGCACTTTAGCTTCTCGAATGGCCGCGTGTGTCATATCGTGATTGACTGTACTCACCGTAACGTGGTCGAGAAGAATGCTGAGTTTTCGTTTCGCCTGCACTTGGCCAGATTTTTTAGAAGCAAAATAGAAGGCAATGGCTACGCTCACTGGTGAGATAAACAATGTGGTGTTGGGTCGGTCGGCCAGGCTGAGCACCTTCGCGGCATATTCGTAGAGCGGGCACTCTTTGTTCAATACCGCCACGATCAGATTCGCATCGAGAAAAAGTTTCATTTGCGCGAATCAAAGTACTCGTCCTTCATCTTTTTCTTGCCGCGTTTCTTATATTCGGCTTTGCCTTCAGCTAACTCGGTAACCCACGCGGAAATTGGAATGTCTTCCAAATTGGGATAGGTTGTCTCTGTGGTTCTGCGCAATAACAGTTCGGTTAATCGCGACAAGCTGATGTTGTGCTTTTCTGCAAACTTCTTGGCTTTCTCAATTACCTCTTGGTCAAAACTCAGTGTAACTTTTGCATCCATGGCCATGTTTTACGACAAAAATAAATATTTTATACGTAAAAAGCTTGTCTGCTGACTCAGATCCAATGCATGCAAACTTGAAACCAACTCAATGGGCAATGAAGTTAGAGCTCACATTATGCGTGCAACGCCAACAAAGTGGCGATACATTGTTTCTCAGAGCAATTTAGTTACAAATCCTTGGCCCTTCATACGCTTTGAGTTTGACCATTTCCTAACTGACATAAATCATTTTATTCTCTGAGGTACATCTTCGAATAGGTTTAGCATTCACGCGACATTTGCCAATCAATGCAGCTAATAGAAAAATACAATGTGCCAGGCCCTAGGTACACGAGCTACCCTACGGTGCCTTATTGGGATAGTCCGCCAACGGCCACCCAATGGCAAAAGTTGGTGAAAGAATCCTTTGATTTATATAACGATACGGACGGGGTTAGCATTTACATTCATCTTCCCTATTGCGAAAGTTTGTGCACGTTTTGCGGCTGCACCACACGCATTACAGTGAACCATGCAGTAGAAAAACCATACATCGAAGCGCTTCTTGCCGAATGGAAATTGTACACAGATCTTTTTGGTAAAAAACCGATCATCAAAGAGTTGCACCTAGGCGGTGGAACGCCCACGTTTTTTAGCGCTGAGCACTTAAGTGAGCTCATTCATGGCATTAAAGAACTGAGTCATTTCGACCAACATGCTGAACTGAGTTTTGAGGCGAACCCAAACTCTACCACGTTTGATCACCTCAAAACACTGAGCGAATTAGGCTTCAAACGATTGAGCTTAGGCATACAAGATTTTGATCCCGTAGTTCAAAAAACCATCAATCGCGTTCAATCATTCGACCAAGTTAAAAGGGTGACAGATTGGGCTCGAGGTTTAGGGTATAAGTCGGTAAATTACGACTTGGTGTATGGCTTGCCACACCAAACCACCAGCAGCATTGAAAATACCATTGATTTAGTAAATCTCTTGAGGCCAGACCGGATTGCGTTTTACAGCTATGCGCATGTGCCGTGGGTTAAACCAGGTCAACGATCGTTTACTGAGAAAGACTTGCCAGAGGCAAAAAGCAAACACGCCATGTATGTGTTGGGCAAAGAAATGCTTATCGCTGCTGGTTATAGCGAAATAGGAATGGATCATTTTGCACTTCCTAAAGAAGAGCTCACACGCGCCTTCAGAGCGGGTAATATGCATCGTAATTTTATGGGTTACACCACGCAATCAAGTAAATTAATGATCGGCTTGGGGGTTTCTGCTATTGGCGACTCTTGGACAGGTTTTGCGCAAAATATAAAAGTGGTTGAGCGGTACATGGAAGTTGTATTAAGAGGTGAGTTTCCGATATTCAGAGGTCATATCTTGTCTGAAGAAGACCTGATGATTCGAAAATTGATTCTCGACATCATGTGCCACTTTAAAGCAGACCTTAACGAGGTGAAAAGCAGTGCTGTCACGAATAGTTTGTTGCTTCTTAAGGAACTCGAATCAGACAATTTACTGACCGTAAACAAAGATGAAATTCGCGTAACCAATTCGGGTAAACCTTACGTCCGAAATATCTGCATGGCATTTGATCAGCGATTAATGATCAAGGCTCCATCAACGCAGATTTTTAGCATGACCGTCTAGCTGTTTTTGCCTGAAAAAGGCCTCTATAAATTAATTTTTTAGTCAGGCGAAGTTTTATGCCCAAATTTTTTGTGCTAATCCCTTAACTTTCGGAAATTTTCGAAATGGAAGCACAACAACACGCGTTTTATGGCCTTGGCATCATTGCATTTGTTGCCGCCAATGCAGATGGTGAAATTCAAATGAGCGAACGAAAAGATCTCCAAAAGCTCATCAAAAAATGGTCGAGTGAAGTAGAAGCTAATTTTGACATAGCAGAAATTATCTTCTCTATTATCATCAAAAACAAACATTACGAAGAAATCAGCTATGAAAATGGCATGAAATACATACGTCTCGGTTCAAATTACCTCGATGAATCGCTGAAGGAAAAATTCCTGTTTCTTATTCAGGACATCGTTCATTCGGCAACTCCTGTTACAGATGAGGAAAAAGCATTGGTGAAACGATTCAAGGCAGACCTACATCAACTATGAAAGACGCAAAGGAGCAGGATAAGAACCTCTACCAATTGATGTTTCAAACGGCTACGGAAGGTTTGATCGTGGCCAATAAGTACGGGCAAATTGAATTGGTAAATCCCCGAGCATCTGAATTGTTTGGCTACGATAAAGAAGAATTGCTCAGCTTGACGGTTGATGACTTATTGCCCAAGCACCTTAAGACTAAGCATGTGCAACACCGCGAAAGCTTTATGGAAAGTCCTCGAAAAAGATCCATGGGAATCGGGTTTGACCTGATCGGAGTGCGTAAAGATGGGTCTTCATTTCCATTAGAAATAAGCTTGAATCATTTTATCGACAATGGCGAGCCGAAAGCCATGGCCCTCATCATGGATGTGACCAAACGAAAAGAGCAAGAGGCAGAAATCAAACTGTTGAATAAGCACCTCGAAAAAAGGGTTTTACAGCGCACCAAACAACTCGATGAGTCGCAAAAACTGTATAAATTAATCGCTCAAAATTTTCCAAACGGCACAATCAATGTCTTCGATTCTGAATTTAATTATGTATTCACAGAAGGTGCAGAACTGTTTAAACGAGGGATTACCAGCGAAAAATTAATCGGAAAATACTACCTCGATCGATTGCCTGAGGAATTGAGCTCATTGATGCACGAAATACTGGAGAATGCGCTGCAAGGAAAAAATGAAAAGCATGAAATCCGACATCAAAACCAGTATTATTTGGTCAGTACAGTTGGCTTGAATAACGATGAAGGTGAAATTGATCGCGTGCTTTTAGTGGAGCAAAACATTACCGAACGCAAACTTGCTGAAGAAACTACGAAAGAGGCGCTATCAAAAGAAAAACTGTTGAATGAATTGAAATCAAGGTTTGTAAGCATGGCTTCGCACGAGTTTAGAACGCCACTCAGCACAGTATTGAGCTCATTAGCTTTGCTCGAAAAGTATGACGCAGCGGGCATAGCAGAGAATAAGCCGAAACATTATAAACGCATCAAGTCTTCGGTGAGGCACCTTACAAATCTATTGAACGACTTTTTGTCACTCGAAAAAGTAGAGGCTGGAAAGATCAATTTAGCCATGGAGCAGCTCGATGTGAAAACAACGCTCGAAGAGCTCGTTGACCAACACAAACAAATGGCCAAGGATAAACAGATCATCAACTATGAACACCAAGGTGAGCTAATGATGACTACAGACCAAAATATGCTGCAGATTATGTGCTCTAACTTGTTGAGCAATGCCATTAAATATTCATCAAATGACTCTACGATTCGGCTTTCATCGAGTATGGAAGATGATTCGCTTACCATTAAAGTGAAAGACCAAGGCATCGGCATTCCTTATGAAGATCAAGAAAACATGTTTAGCAGCTTCTTTAGGGCCAAAAATGCTGTGAATATTGAAGGAACAGGACTCGGATTAAACATTGTGAGCAGGTATCTTCAGTTGCTCAAAGGCACGATTACCTTTGAAAGTGTTCCTGATGAAGGCACTACCTTTACCGTAATTATACCAAACCACCATAAAAATGAAGCAGATATTACTGATTGAAGATAACGAAGGAGTGCGCGAGAATACAGCCGAAATTCTTGAATTGGCTGGATATAAAGTGGCCACTGCCGAAAACGGAAAAACAGGTGTGACAAAGGCCAATGAAGGAAATTATGATTTGATTATTTGCGACATTATGATGCCCGAACTAGACGGCTATGGTGTGTTGCATATACTCACCAAAAACCCAAAGACCTCTGCCATTCCCTTTATCTTTCTTACGGCAAAGGCCGAACGTGGTGATTTTAGAAAAGGCATGAATATGGGTGCTGATGACTACCTCACCAAACCATTTGATGAAACAGACTTGCTTGACGCAATCGAACTAAGATTTAAAAAATCAGAGGCGCTGAAAGCGCCAGCTACTGCCGATAATGCCAGCGATGTGATGAAGTTTATGGGAGGCGTTCAAGAAGAGCTTTCTATTGACGATTTAATCAATGAACGCAATACCAAATCGTTTAAAAAGAAAGACACCATATACCGCGAAGGCGAATATCCTCACGCGCTGTATTACATCAAGAATGGAAAGGTGAAACTCTCAAAAAGCAGCGATTACGGCAAAGAGTTTATTACGCAATTGTGCGGTGGAGGTGAGTTTTTGGGCTATTTAGCATTGTTAGAAAACACTGCGTTCAATGAAGAGGCCACTGCCATTGAAGATTCAGAAATCGCCATGATTCCGATCGAAGACTTTCGAAAATTGATCTATTCAAACAGGGAAGTATCCAATAACTTCATTAAAATTCTCTCTAAGAATGTATTGCAACAAGAAGAGCGTTTGTTAAAACTCGCATATGGCAATGTGCGCGAGCGTGTAGCCACGGTGGTTAAGAATTTGTATGAAAGATATGGAAACGATTCGTCCGGCAGAATAGAGCTCACGATCTCGCGTGAAGAGCTGGCTGGTTATGCAGGCATTGCCACTGAATCGCTGATTCGCACGCTCTCCGATTTTAAAAATGAAGGGTTGATTTCGAACGAGGGCAAAACGATTGTAGTCGAAAATGCCCAAAAACTCGAACGTATAAGCTCGGGTGGTTTATAAAGCAGATCTTTCCTGACGATTATCATTTTTTATTTTGAGGGGAGTCAAATGCCGCTGCGCAATTTGTTCTCATTTTTGGCTCATTAAGTTACCTTACCTATCGCTTAATGAAACCAATCAAAACAATTGTGTGATTTCATGCAAGAAACATCAAGATCATGAAAAAAATTTTAGTCCCTACAGATTTCAGCGAGTGCGCAGAACACGCGGTTGAAGTTGCCGCATCGCTCGCTAAGAAGATGGATGCTCGTCTTTATATCCTTCACGTAATGGATATCCCCGTTTACGACAGAAATGATTCGTTTCAAACTTATTCGGATGCCGCTGAGGGTATTTTTTGGATGAAATTGGTAAAAAAGCGTTTTGGCGAACTGTTCAAAAAACCATTTCTCGAAGGCGTTAATGCTGTAGAAGTGCTTCAGTTTGATGGTGTGTATGGCACCATTGCAAAGCAGGCTGAAGAACATGGGATTGACCTCATCGTAATGGGTTCTCATGGTGATTCAGGTGCACATGAAGTGTTCATTGGGTCAAATACTGAAAAAGTTGTTCGTTTGGCTGAATGTCCCGTGCTGACAGTAAAGCATAAAGCGGAAAATTTCGCTCCAAAAAATGTAGTCTTTGCCTCCAATTTTCTAGGAGAAGCGAAGCAGAATTTTGGAAGACTATTTTCATTTGTTAAAGCATTTGGCGCACATGTGCACCTTGTGAAGGTGGTTACCCCAGATCATTTTGAAAGCACGCCTTACTCTGAAAAATTGATCAACGAGTTTTTAGAAGAGTGGAAATTGGAAAACTACACCGTTCACATTTATAATGAAAGAACCATTCATGAAGGAATTTTAGCAGCATCAGAACGCATTGGTGCTGATATGATTGCCATGGAAACCCATGGAAGAACTGGTTTGTCAAGGTTTGTCTATGGAAGTCAGACCGAGGGCGTAGTGAATCACTCCGATATTCCAGTGCTGTCTGTACGCATAAAAGAATACAAGAAAGAATCTTCTATTTCAGATTTAATATGACTTTAGTATGAGAAACATATTAATTCCAACAGACTTTTCAAACAGCTCACGAAATGCTGCTGAATATGCCATAGCAATGTTCGGGCTGCAGAACAACTTCGTATTACTCAATGTATACGAAGAGCCAAGAGCCTCTGTAACTTCAATGGTTTCATTACGCGATATTTTAGCCGAAGCCTCCAACGACTCGCTTCTCGAAGAACGCGAACGATTGCTTGAGTCGCATCCTGAATTGAAGCTTTCACTGGAGTCTATTTATGGCGATCCGAACAAAGCCATTTCTCAGTTTGCAGTGAAAGAAGAAATTGATGTGATTGTAATGGGTAACAAAGGCGCGTCATCATTAACGCGATTTATAATGGGAAGCGCAGCTATAAGCGCCTTGCAAGAAGCGCGCACGCCCGTCATTGTAGTGCCTGAAAGCTATCAATTTACTGATCTCAATAAAGTGCTTCTTACCGTTGACCTAAAACAAGATGACACGCACATTATTCAGCAG
Source organism: Salibacteraceae bacterium (assembly GCA_018401875.1). Classification (GTDB taxonomy): domain Bacteria; phylum Bacteroidota; class Bacteroidia; order Flavobacteriales_G; family Salibacteraceae; genus SHAN690. The sequence goes on along the minus strand of JAGYJZ010000003.1, from coordinate 47,922 downwards.
TTTGTTCTTTCATTGCTCAAAGAACACAACAGCAAACTGACCATCGTCACAGTGACAGAAGATGAAGATAAAATCGAGCTGGAAAAGGTCGAAAACGCATACAACATGCATAACTCATTGGAGCATATCGATCACGACTTTGATGTGGTGGAGGGCGATGAAATCTCGACTATTTTACAGAATTATGCGCGAAAAAATGACTTTGATTTGGTAGTGACCATACCGCGAAAGGCTCCTTGGTTTAAACGCGCATTAAATCCCAGCATATCAAAAAATTTAGCCGAAAGACTAGAAAAACCAGTACTGGCATTGCATTGACATATAATTAAAAGCGCGCGTTCTTGAACGCGCGCTTTTTTTCGTTTATTCTGTCACAATCAAAGCAGTTTGAATGCCAATCTGCTCATTTCGAGCATCAATAAAGTAGATACCTTTAGGTAAACCTGAAATAGGAAGACTGAGCTTATTTCCGCTAAATCCTCTGATCATTGGAACTACATCTCTACCCGTTGCATCAATAACCCTTACAGTCATATCAGACACTTCTCGAGCAAATTCTAACAGTGCGATATCGGTTGTTGGATTTGGATACAGTGAAACGGATTCAAAATCTGCACGGCTTTCAAACCCGGTGGGTACATCGCATTCATCGCATTGCTCCCAACACACAGGGTCAAGAACAACATCACTTCCGTCTAGTAGTAAAAATCTATTGGTGAATTCACCTGTCGTTTTGGTACATACCTCACCTTCCAATAAGTTCTCTTGACCGGTCCAATTATCATACGCGTATTTGTATTCGATTGAATCACCCAAGACTAAGAAAGTGCCTTCCCAGATGCCATCGCCATCGCCATCTTCAAGCACATTGCATGCTCCGCACCAGCCATTGTAATCACCATTTACTTCGGGCGTGGTAAACGCGCCCAAATAGTAGGTCATATCTACTTTAAATGTAATCAGCTGAGAAGTAGTATGACTCCAGGCAACATCATCAACGAAAAAGTCTTGCTCTGCGCTTAAAGGATAAATATTTAGGGCACCTACGGCATTTCCATTTGTATTTGTAAAGGTGGCTACTTCCTGTCCATCCCATTTCACAACCCAGTTGTTCTCGGTCAAATCAAGGTTTACATCAATGGAGACGTTGTGCCAGGCATTTCCTGTTCCTGTAATATCATATTGGCCGTAGAAATCATTGTTTACACCATCAAATCGAGTCGGATAAAAGGTGTTTGCATCTGCAATCAAATCAAGAACCCATACTGATCCAACGGGTAAAGCTCCTTGCAGATTCATGTAAAACCCACTGTCTGCTTTAACGTTAAAATCCAAATGGAAAGTCCCGTCTTCAAACAATTCCGGAAATACTAGCACGATATCTTGAGGCCCTCCGTTGGCTTGTCCATCAAAAAACAAAGCGTTCGTGCCACTCGAGGCGTCTGCATTAGTGATCATAACATCTTGACTACCACCGGCCTGACCAGACCATACTCTCCAGCCAACGTTAGCGCCAGTTGCGGCAAGGTAATCCCCTACATTGTAGGATTCAAAATCATCTGACCAAGATTGACCAAATGAAACAGTAGTTGCGCATAACGCAGCTACCACAATCGTAATTTTTTTCATAATTGTAAAGTTTAGGTTACTCAAATGTAACTAAACCATTATCATAGCAGTTTTTATCTATTCAGTTCAATTGTTCATCTATAGATACCGAAGCTTAGTAGAAAAATTAGTGTGCTAAAACAAGAGCTGGCCGCCAATAAAAAATGCTTGACTGCTTGAGTTTTGTGCATTCAATTGCGACTCAATCAAGTCATACTTTACGATCACTTGCAAGAAATCGGCAGGATTAGACGAAACGGTTAAGCCGTAGTCAAACCGCGAGTAACCACCAGCTGAAAAGTGCGGCTCGAATGCGATGTACTTCGATGGGCGATAATTCAACCCTAATCGCATTTCGGGCATTCCAAGAAAAAGGATCTGCCTCAAGCCTATGGCTAACGATAATTGGTCAGACAACGGCTGCACGAGATCGATGTTCAATCTTCCAGGCAAGGCGATGGTTTTTCCATTATGCCTTGTGTTGACACCCAAAAGTGCTTCAATACTATCGAGGTCAGCGTTGGTTTGCAGCGCGTCATCAAGCGCGAGAATATTGTCTACTTCAACGCCAGAAAACAAACTGTCTTTTGCGAGTGAATAGCTCCGCACTCCTTGAAAAGCAGAAAATCCAACATCGCGAAGTTGAACGGAAAGCATTGTTCCTTCGGGCTTTTTCTGATAAACGAAATAGGTGTTGATGCTCGCTCCGGTGCCATACCACGCTGTGGTTTTTGGTTGCGCGCTCGCAGAAGATACATATTCAAAGTCGAGCATGGCATCGATGCGCGTGCCATTTGGAGCAGTGTAGATCGATGAATTGTTCATCATCAATTCTTGGTATCTGCTGGTTTTAACAAGTTGCGCGCTAAAACCCCAAATGAGGGTTTGATTGGTGTATTCCATGCCCAATCCAATTGATTGGGTACTCAGGTATTTTAATTTGGATGGACCTAAAGGCAGTGTTTTGTCTTCATACGGCCCGTTTCCATTGAGGTATAATTGGGCGAGGCCGGTTTGTAAATCGACATACACCATGTCATTGGCAGAGAATCCAGCCAAGAAATTCCATGAGCCTTCGCGCTTCATTCTGTACCATAAATCGCCAATCACTCCGCCTGATAAATACGTAGTTGAGCTTGAATTCTCTGAATTAAATTGATCAGCAGTGGCCTTTGTAATCCGGCCATCGAAAATGGCTTCATTGAGGATTTGATTCGACAGTCGGTTTGACTTTAATTGATAATCAAACGACCCCCAAACACTTGATTTATCCAAAGACTTGCTCCCGAAGTAGTGGTACTCTGACCACCATTTATCTCCTTGTGAAAAGGCATCACTTCCTTGGAAAATAATAATTGCGAAAACGATGTATTTTAATGCCTTAGTCATTGTCAAAGAGGTAATTAAAGCGGGTTGATAATGTAATTTCGATTCCTTGATCAGAATAAATTTTGGAGTATTCTGTCAATGAAGTCGTGTTGGCTTCTACCCTGAAAACAATGGACGTGGCAGCTAAAATACGATTGAGTTGCGCGTTGCTAAATGCCCATTCGAGTGTGCTGGTTGTTGCTCGATCTCGCGTTCCTTGAGCAATTGGTTCGTTAAGCGTTGCAGTTTCCAAGATTTGATCGTTGTTATCGATGAAGATCATTTCTATATGAGCGCTTAGCGGGAAAGTGTTTTCAGCCGTGATGTAAAATATACCATCCAAGATTCCTGAAGGGTTTTTGATAGACCGGGTGTCAAACGAAGATGTATCCGCCAAGATCAGTGCATCTGCGATGAACGAAAGCGGAAATTCAATGTCTGCAAACGCTTCCAGCTTATTTGTATCAACAGCAAACTGATTGAGGTTGAACGAGTCATTCGCAGGATTGCTCGTCACTGTCATTTCTACGGAAAGGCGATTGGGGAAAATATTCAATGCATCATTCAAGTTTCCGCTCGTTTCGTCAAGCTGCCATGTGTTTTCCCAAGGTGTGAAGAGGTTGTCGGCTTCAATAATATTCAGCGGATTGTCAATACCCGTCAAATTAATTTCAACCTGCTCATTGGTGTTGGTGTTTAGTGCAGCCAGACTTTGAATATCCACGTCAAACGGAACGCCATTGCCATTGCTGACACCGATAGCGATTTTCACTTCTTCAAAGTCGATCGACCCGGCTTTAAAATTTTTGAATAAGTCAACTCCCACCGCTTCTGGTCCGATGGAAATGCTATTGTTTCCTAAATAGCCTTCCACGTATTCGGGTACAAATTGACTCAACTTGACGTACACCAAAAGGCTGTCGTTTAAACTTAAATTTATCAGACGTCCTGTCGAGTCAATTCTTCCTGTCAACTCACTGTAGAAAGCATTGTAGTGATTTATAATTGGGAAGCCCGTAAGGTCGAAGGTGTAACCATCAACGGGGAAATTAAACTCTTTGGTAATGCTTCCGTTTACAGGCGCAGGATTGATGCGTTCGTTTATTTCCAAAGGAATACCGTTTTTCTTACCCTCAGGAATGATGTAATTGAAAAACATGGTGTCCTCAACAGTGCTCACCACACGCACGGTTACAAATCCAGTTTTTGCAGTGGCTTTTGTCAGCTTTAAGTCACCCACATTTTGCATGGCATTGGTGTCTTGAAGCGATATGACGTCTTGCGCTGGGAAAATAGCCGTAGCAGAATTTACTTTCATGTCGCGCACGGTTATGGTCACCACAATTTGATCACTTGTATCGATCGGCACGGCATTTCCTCCTGTGCCATCAACGTTGAAATTCAGAATATTGCCAAGCAGGTTGCCATCCACCGTTTTTCCAGCCAGATCAATGGTTTTGGTTTGAATGTCACTCACTGTAACGAGCGCAAAAACTTCGGTTCCCACGAGTGAATTATCGTTCTCATTTCTGATTTCAAAATTGATGTTTGATAGATCGGATGGAAACTGATTTTCGATGGTTACATCCATGTATCCCGAGTCCAAGGTCACCGTTTCAAAAAACGCTGATCCATCTACAGCCAAAGGGCCGTAAGTGAGGTTTGACAGAGGCGGAATCGGAGAGTTGGTGCCATTCGAGTTGATGATGAGTTGCCCGATAATTCCGCCTTCTGCTTCGGCTACTTGACCGAGCGAGATGGATCGAATGGCCGAGCGCGGGGCGAGTGAAAGACTTTGCAGTTTGGCCGTTTGGTCGAATTCGCGGGTTTCCAACTCTTGAAATGAACTCAGTGCCGCAGAATACAAACTGTTTCTATATACGAGAGAAACCAATCCATTATTATCAGTTTTTCGCAATGAGTCTGGAACAATTTCGTTGATTGTTAGTTTGGTAGTGAGAAGAGGAGTTAATAGCTCGTTTTCGATGATTGGGCGCTCAAATTCCCTGCGGCAAGAGGCCATAAGGATTGTGATCACCACCACCAAAGCGAAGTTAATTCTGTTGTTCATACGCTTATTTATCATTCAACTGTGATTCTAAAAAAGAGCTGGTCGGTGACGCATAAAGCTGTAAATAACGGCTATTTTTGTCACTTGATTTATCAGCTTCACAAGAGTTACACGCATAAACAAGCGCGAAGGTTTGTCGTGAGTATCGAAAAATTATCGAATGACTAAAGTTACAGAGAAGAAAGAAGACGTAATCATCCTTTTTGCGGGCGATTCGGGCGATGGAATGCAGTTGACAGGAAGTCTTTTCACCAATACATCAGCACTTTATGGAAATGACATCAGCACATTTCCAGATTTTCCAGCAGAAATTAGGGCCCCGCAAGGCACGGTGGCTGGAGTTTCAGGGTTTAAACTTCATTTTGCCAGTGTAGATATATTCACACCGGGCGATGAGGTGGAAGTGTTGGTGGCCATGAATGCCGCTGCGCTAAAAGCCAACCTCTATCAATTGAAAACAGGAGGGACCATCATTGCCAATACTGCAGGGTTCGACAAGAAAAATTTGCGCTTGGCTAAATACGATGACGAGCGAAACCCGTTGCTCGACAAGTCGCTCGACAAGTTTCGTGTGATCGAAATGGATGTTTCGAAAATGACCCGCGAAGCTCTGGTTGATAGCGGATTAGGAACAAAAGAAATTGACAGGTGCAAGAACATGTATGTGCTTGGCTTCCTGTATTGGATGTATAATCGAACACTCGAAAACACCGAAAACTTCATCAAAGAAAAGTTTGCCAAGAAACCCGAAATCAGAGACGCCAACATTAAAGTGCTGAAATCAGGATACTTTTTTGGCGATACCAACGAAACCTTCACCACGCGCTTCGAAGTAGAATCAGCCCACCTTCCAAAAGGTGAATACCGCAGTATCATGGGCAACCAAGCAACAGCAATTGGACTCATCGTGGCAGCAAAAAAAGCGGGGATCGATTTGTTTTATGGTTCATATCCGATTACTCCGGCATCTGATATTTTGCACGAGTTGGCGAGGCACAAAAACTACGGAGTAAAAACCTTTCAAGCAGAAGATGAAATTGCCGCGGTGTGCGCAGCAATAGGCGCCAGTTATGGCGGTGCGTTGGGCGTAACGGCTTCAAGTGGGCCGGGCATCGCATTGAAAGGTGAGGCCATTGGTCTTGCCATTATGCTTGAAATCCCATTGGTAGTTATCAATGTGCAGCGCGGTGGTCCTTCTACAGGATTGCCAACGAAAACAGAGCAGTCAGATTTGATGCAAGCCATCAACGGAAGAAATGGTGAGGCTCCGCTGGTTGTCATAGCACCGCACTCTCCGTCTGATTGTTTCAATACAATCATTGAAGCAACGCGAATTTCTGTGGAGCACATGGTGCCGGTGATGTACCTGAGCGATGGTTTCATTGCCAATGGCTCAGAGCCATGGAAGTTTCCGTCTGCCGATCAAATCAAAGCCATTCAACCGAATTTTGCTGATGAAGAGAAGTCGTTGGATGAAGGCGTTTTTTATCCATACAGCAGAGACGAAAATTTGGTGCGAGAATGGGCCATACCTGGGATGAAAAACTTACAGCATCGGGTCGGTGGGCTTGAAAAAGATTTTAAAACGGGCAATGTCAGTTACGACCCTGCAAACCATGAGCGCATGGTGAAAGTGCGTCAGGCTAAAGTTGACAGAATAGCGGAATTGGTGCCTCCACAAAAAATTGAGCAGGGTGCCGATCACGGAAAAGTGTTGGTGCTTGGTTGGGGATCAACCTATGGTGCGTCAAGAACTGCGGTAAGAGAATTAATCAACGAAGGATTTGAAGTGAGTCAATCGCACATAAAATACTTGAATCCATTTCCGAGCAATTTAAATGAGGTAATCAAGAATTTTGATAAAGTGCTCATTCCTGAAATCAACAACGGACAATTGGTTCATTTGATCAACGCGAAGTATGATGTGCGTGCTCTGCCATTGAATAAAATTAAAGGGATGCCGTTTACGTCTCGCGAGATAAAAGAGAAAGTGCTGGAGCTTTTGCACTAAACAATGATTATGACTAAGACAAACGAAATACAAGTGAATCTCACAGCAAAGGATTTAGCCACTGATCAAGATGTAAGGTGGTGCCCTGGCTGTGGCGATTACTCCATATTAAAGCAGCTTCAATCAACCTTGGCTGAAGCAAACATTGAGAAGGAAAATACGGTATTCGTAAGCGGAATTGGATGTTCATCACGCTTCCCTTACTACATGGATACGTATGGTATTCACTCGATACACGGTCGTGCAACGGCATTGGCCAGCGGACTTAAAGCCTCACGTCCCGACTTGAGCGTGTGGATTATCACAGGCGATGGCGACTCACTTTCAATCGGGGGTAATCATCTGATTCACCTTCTGAGACGAAATTTTGACGTCAACATTCTCATGTTCAACAACGAGATTTATGGCCTGACCAAAGGACAGTATTCGCCTACTTCGCCCAAAGGTCAAACCACAAAATCGAGCCCGATGGGTTCGTTAGATCACCCTTTTAATCCGATGGCTTTGGCCTTGGGTGCGAGCGCAACGTTTGTAGCCCGATCAATGGACCGCGATCCGAAACACATGCGCGAAGTGTTGAAAGCCGCTGATGATCACCGAGGCACTTCGTTTGTTGAGATTTATCAGAATTGCAACGTCTTCAACGATGGCGCCTTTGAGGTGTTTACCGATAAAGGCTCGAAGGCTGAAAATGTCGTTTTACTGGAAGAAGGCCAACCGCTCGTGTTTGGGGATGAGTCTGACAAAGGAATTCGTTTTGAAGGAATGAAACCAGAAGTCGTTTCATTGAACGATTACAGCAAAGACGACCTTTGGATACACGATTCAAAAGATCAAACAAAAGCCTATTTCCTATCAAAAATGTTTCATCAGCCGGGTGCAGAGAACCCAATGCCGCGGCCGTTTGGTGTTTTCTTTCAAGAAGACCGATTCCGATATGAAGATGCCATGAATGAGCAAATTGAAAGAGCGGTTTCGCTGAAAGGAAGCGGAGATCTTGATAAGTTGATTCGGGGCTCTTCTGCTTGGACAGTAGTTTAGAACATGTCAACACTGTTCATTTACGTTAAAAGGTAACAGCGAGGGTTTTAAATTGATGATATCGTTGTGGTTGAAACACAATGGCAAATCAACCATTCGCTGAAATCAACGGATCGAGTTACTTTAACTCTTTTGGAATTTTACATACAGGAATAGCCACCATTTTATGCTTATTGGCGTTGTGTAACTTGTTGTAAATCGCCAGCACTTCCTTTTGCCGTTCACTGATAGCATCGTTGCTGCCGTCAAATTCCATGGCCCATTCGAGCTCGGCATAGCTCGCTCCAATCTGATCTTCATCGGTGCGGTCGTCACCCCAAAGTCCGTCAGTTGGCGGAGCTTTCATGATTGACTCAATTATGCCTAACTCTTTACCCAAGGAGTATACTTCAGTTTTCTTCAGATCTGCAATCGGGCTTAAATCAACCCCGCCATCACCGTATTTGGTGAAAAATCCGATGCCAAAATCTTCAATTTTATTTCCTGTTCCCGCAACCAACATGTTGTTGAGTGCTGCAAAATAATAGAGTGTCGTCATGCGCAATCGAGCACGGGCATTCACCAATGCCATGTCTCGAGTAGCTAAGCTTGTGGGGGGCATCGCCTTGATAAAGGCATCAAAATTCTGCGTCAAGTCTATGCTTTCCATGTGCACATTGTCGTGGTTGAGTTTCAGCCATTCTATGTGATCCATCGCCCGGCTTACCTGATCGATTGATTGATGGATGGGCATTTCAAGGCACAGCACAGGCAGGCCGGTTTTTGCCGCAAGAGTTGAGGTTACGGCTGAATCTATTCCGCCCGATACACCAATCACGAAGCCTTTGGTGTTGGCAGATTGGTTGTAACTATAAAGCCAGTCGGAAATGTGGTTTGCTACTGCTGCTGCGTTCATCTAAAAATAAATTCCCAAATCAAGAGAAACGTAATTGCTCACCGCAGCTTTATTTTTTCCAACAATCGCAAAGCCATCGCTGTTCAAAGAAGGATAACCATCTGATGTTGGAACTAAGATTTTGTTGTCTGCAGTTTTTCTAAAAACATTTGTAAACGCATTGTGCCAACCTACGCCAACGTAAGCATTTGTGTTTCCGCTCAAATTAAACTCGCCACCTGCAGTGAGGTTTATTCCCAATCGAAATAGATTAATTTGGTTTTCAATATTAACATCTTTTTGGTCGGCAGGCGTTAACCCAACTTGCTTCCACGTATAATCATCATTTGCAAATGCCCGAGTTCGAATTCCAAGATCGAAACCAATCGCCCCGAAATAGGTCATATAGCCGATTTCGTTGGTTCGCATTTTTAGGAGAATAGGAATATTCACGTATTGAAAGCGGTACGTTCTGTTTAGTGTTCCAGTAAAGTAGCTGCTTTCTCCGTTGAGACCAATATTGAGCGAGTCATAAGCCTCTACCAAACCACCACCATTTGTGGTGAGGTTTATACCTGTTGAAAAAAGATAGTTCGCACTAGCGCTGAATTTGTAGTCCAACATCAACCCATAGCCAAAACCCAACCGCGTTTGCGCTCCGTCTTTGTCAAACTCTGTAATGCTCGGCCTCATCCAACCCAAATTGGGTGTTGCCATCAATCCGAAACGAATTTTTCGATCGTCCATGTCACTCTCTTGTGCAAAAGCGTGATGCCCTAAAAGCGACATTAGCAGTGCACCGATAGATATTCTTAAGATGGTTTTCATAAGCCCAATTACATTTGCCCCAAATTTACGCACTCACGCATGATTAGTGGCTTGAATAGAACGACTCTTCAAACAATACTTTGTTTAATAACATTTTTTTGGTTCGTTGCGGCTTGCCAAGAGCAAAACCGCTTGCAACAAGTGGTTGCTGAGCCGATAGAAGCAGTAACCATCGAGCGTATCGATCAAGCTTGGTTTGAGCTCGACCCAGCCACAAGGCAACAGAAGAATACGCAATGGATCGAAGCCTATGGCGATGTTTATGTGCATTATATTGAGGATGTTCTGCGCCTAGGTGGGGTTGAAGATTCTTTGCTCGATGCCCAAATCGAACGGTTTGTAAGTGACCCGAGTATTCAAGAAGTATACAATGACGTGCAGAGCAATTACCCAAACCTCGATGGTTTAAGCGAAGAACTGACCACCGCGTGGGGTTACTACCACCGCTATTTTCCCAATGAATCCATTCCGAAACACATCGCTGTGATCGGTGGTTTTAATGCCCCTGCCATTCTTACAGAACACGGAGTGGGGGTCGCGTTGGACATGTATCTCGGACAAGAATGTAAGTTTTATGATTACCTCCAGCTGCCTGTTTACCTTAGAAACAGGATGACCCACGAACACATCGCTCCTTTCATTTTAAAAAGTTGGATTGAAACAGAGTTCTTTGATGAAAATTTAGACGCGACCTTGTTGCAGCAGATCGTTGACCAAGGGAAAGTGCTGTATTGCATGGATGCAATTTTTCCATTTATGGAAGATTCATTAAAAATCGCTTACACATCCCAACAAATGGCATGGGCTCGCGCGCATGAAGAATTCGTTTGGGCGCATTTTGTAGACAATGAATTGCTCTTTTCATCCGATCCCTCGCAGGTTGCAAAGTTCACCAATGATGGACCGTTTACTGTTGACTTGGCCAAAGAATCACCTTCGCGCATGGGGTATTTCATCGGTTGGCAGATTGTGCGAGCATACATGGAAAGACAAGAAAACATCGATTTGAACGCACTTTTGGATCAAAAGGACGCCCAATATATTTTAAACAACAGTAAATACAAGCCATAGACATGTTAGAACAAACATCAGAGATCACCTTTAAAATTAAAATGGACGAGAACCAAATCCCAGAGCACATTCAATGGGTGGCGAGCGATTCTGAGGAAAAAGGACTTTGTGACGCGGTATTTTTAACCATTTGGGATAAAAAAGAGAAGAACACTTTGCGCATCGACCTCTGGACCAAAGACATGATGGTAGACGATATGCAGATTTTCTTCCATCAAATGATGCTTAGCATGAGTGATACCTATGCGCGAGCCACAGGAGATTCAAAAATTTCAGCTGAAATGAAGGAATTTGCTTTGCAAATGGGACATAAAATGGGAATTATCAAGCCAAATGAGGAATAGCTAAAAAAGAGCTGTTTATTTATTAGTCGCTTTATTTAATCGAAGACCCACATTATGATTGGTTTAAACATTACGGCCTTCGGGTTTTTAGCTTTGCTCACAGTCGGCTTTTATCAAATTGTAATAAGTTCGAAGAACTCAAAGCCGGGTTCATATCGTTAAGGTCGAGTAGATAGTATTCACCGAATTTTTGAAAAGCTTCTGCCAGTTTTGGCGGAGGCTTTTTTTGAATATACCTCATTTAAGGTATTGCCTTGCCTTGCTTGCGCCAATATGTTTGCACCCTTATTTAAAACCAATCTAAATAAATAAAAATGCGATCTTCCTACCAAACAGTGCTCTTATTATCGTTCGCCATGATGGCATTTACCTCGTGCAATGACGAAACACCTGAACCAGTCGTTTCTTATACAGTTCCCTCCATTTACGCTTTTCCAAATGTTGATTACAGCGGCCAAACAGAACGCCTCAATCAACTCGATGAAATGATGGTGATCGTAGAATCAGCCATCGCAGCTAAGAGTCAAATCAACGGTCAAGCACTGAAAGACATGTTTGAAAATGTGGATGGAAATGGTGGAGGTAACTATTCATTTTCTTCTACCAAACAACTGGCCGATAAGTGCTTTGGTCCTGACGTTCAAAAATTTGAAGGGTATTTCGAAAAGATCGAGGCGATAAGTGCAAATCAAACCATCGCGGCAAATGGCGTTGCAGGTTATTCTGAATTAGAAGGGAGCGTTCGATTGTATGACGAAAATGGGGTCGAACTTTCTGAGCTAATCGAAAAAGGACTCATGGGAGCGGTGTTTTATTACCAAGCCACCGCAGTCTATTTGGGAGACGGAAAAATGAATGTGGACAATGAAACGGTAGTTGAAGGTAAAGGAACCGATATGCAACACCATTGGGATGAGGCGTATGGCTATTTAGGAGTAAGTCAGGAATTCCCAGCAAACACGGAAGGATTGCGCTACTGGGGAACATATTGCAACAGACGAGATGACTTGTTGGGCTCTAACGAGGCGCTCAGCGAAGCCTTAAGGCGAGGAAGAGCAGCCACCAACGCTGGAGTTCTTGAAGACCGCGATGTGGCCATAGCCGATGTAAGAAAAAACTGGGAATTAGTGGCCGCTGCCACAGTGATTCATTACCTCAATGAAGCCATTGATAAATTGGGCAATGATCACGTTAGAAACCACGTGCTATCTGAGGCATATGCATTTTTAGAAGCAATGTTCTACAACCCTAAAAAGGCGATAACAAACACCGAGTTAAACGAAGTATTTGTAAAAATTGGAAGTAATTTCTATGAAGTAAATGCTCAAGATTTACAGTCTGCCAGAGATCAACTCTCAACCATTTATAACCTCGATAACGTTAAAAGTGCGCTGTAATGAATTACCGATTATTAATAGCATTTTTCATATCTGGCTCAATCATAGCTGGTTCTTCAGGGTGCAAAGACAAGAATCCTGAAGATCCAATTGGAACTCCTTTTGAGCGCGAAGACATGCTCAGAGGGATGGCCGAAAATGTAATTATTCCAGCTTATGCTAACTTCAGTGCCGACCTCAACCAACTTTCTGCTGATTTTGATGCTTTTCAAACCGCGGCTACACAAGAAAGTTTTGATGTGTTGAGTAATGATTTTCTCAATGTCTACAGCTCTTGGCAAGCTTGCTCACCGATTGAAGTTGGCCCTGCAGCCGACCGAAGTCTCAGGTTTTTAGTAAACACCTATCCGCTCGATACCAATCAAGTGAATTCAAACCTTGCCTCTGGTTGGGACAACCTACTCTCTGCGCAAAACTCAGATGCAAAAGGATTGCCTGCGCTAGACTATTTGTTGTTTCATTCGGATGATTTTAACGACTTCAACCAAAGCGCGAAGCTTCAATACTTTCAGGATAATTTAACCTTGATCATCGAAAATGTAGAAGAAGTGAATAACGAATGGGTGAACGGTTATGACCAGCAGTTCGCACAAAACTCAGGAACGGATGTTGGCAGTTCTCTCGGTCAAATAGTGAACGAACTCAACTTTGATTTTGAATTGATCAAAAACGCAAAAGTTGCCATTCCGTTAGGCTTGAAAACACTCGGAGTAGCCCAACCTGAAAAAGTTGAAGCGGTGTATTCGGATCACTCAAAAACATTGATCTTGGAAAATCTCAGCGCGGTTAAAACGCTTTTTACAGGAGGAGAAAAAGTTGGAGTTGATGACTACCTTAACAACCTTGGCGCAAAATACGGCAGTGAAAACTTGAGTGATGCCATTATCGCCCGGTTTGAAAGTTGCGAAGCCAAAACAAATGAATTAGGCCCGTCATTAAAGCAAGAAATTGAAACGAATCCCGCGAAAGTAGAAGCACTTCACAGCGAGCTGCAAAACCTGGTGGTATTATTTAAAACAGATATGCCTTCGCAGCTCGGAGTTCAGATCACCTATCAAGACAATGACGGGGATTAGCCACGCCATAAATACCTTTTTTAATAAACGCATATCCATTGCGCCTTTGGCCACCTTTCGGGTGGTTTTCGGGTTAGTTATGTTTTTGAGTGTGCTGCGCTTTTGGCTCAACGGATGGATTGAAGAGCAATACATTATTCCCGATTTTCATTTTAAATACTTCGGATTCTATTGGATGCCGGATTTACCCGATTGGGGTTATTACGCCTCGTTTTTCATCATGGCAATAAGTGCTCTCGGGATTGCCTTAGGTGCTTTCTACAGAGTTTCGGCTGTCTTATTTTTTCTCTTTTTTACAGGGATCGAGCTCGTTGACGCTACGTATTACCTCAATCATTACTACTTCGTGAGTATTGTCTCACTTGTTTTGATTTTTGTTCCTGCTCACCGCTTGCACTCGTTGGATGTCAAGCTTGGACTTGCCAAGGCACAAACTACTATTCCTGCATTGAGCATTAATTTACTCAAGGTGCAATTGGGCTTGGTTTACTTTTTGGCCGGCATTGCTAAAATAAATGCAGACTGGCTTCTGCACGCCATGCCGCTTGCAATTTGGCTTCCTGCTCAAGACAATTTCCCGATCATCGGGTCACTTTTCCAATACAAACTCACGGCTTACCTTTTTAGCTGGGGAGGAATGTTATACGATGTTTTCATTCCTTTTATCTTGTTGACCAAACGCTTACGATGGTTCGGATACATCGCAGTGATAGGGTTTCATTTGATGACGTGGTCGTTGTTTCAAATTGGCATGTTTCCGTTTATCATGATTGGAGCTACATTGATTTTCTTTTCGGCCAGTTTCCATCAAAAATTGCATTCGTTTTTTAAACTTTCATCAACGGAAGAGATCGAAAATAATGAGCCTCTGCACGATGCCTGGGGTTGGAAATCGGTGGTTGTGGCATTCGTCATATTTCAATTGGTATTTCCGTTGCGCCATCTGATTTATCCGGGAAACTTATTTTGGCACGAGCAAGGCTACCGCTTTGGGTGGCGCGTCATGCTAGCCGAAAAAGCAGGCTATGCACAATTCAAGGTAGAAGACAATGAAGGCCGAAAAATCTTGGTCGACAACAGTGATTTCTTAACGCCTGTGCAAGAAAAAATGATGAGTACGCAGCCTGACTTCATGATTCAGTATGCACATTTTTTGAAAACGCACTACGCGAATCGAGGTGTTGTTCAACCAAAGATCAAAGCTGATGTTTTTGTCACGTTGAATGGTCGGTCGAGTGCTCAGTTCATAGATCCCACCATCGATTTAGCAGCCCAAGTGGATGGCTGGTCGCATAAAACATGGATTCTTCCTCAAAATGCTGAGCAGATATGAGGTTGATTGCCATCTTGCTTCTGATTGGTTTTGCATCATTGCTTCGCGCTCAGGATGCCGGAGTCAATGTGCGGGTTTCACTCGAGAAAAAATCTTCCGTAAAGATTGAAGCGTTCATTGACAATACCGATCGCAATTTCCAAGCAAATAACGAGAACATCATTGAGGTGCGCAATGTAGAACCAGGCACTCACACGCTTACCATTTTTGCCGAAGGCTACCAATCGAGATCGATGCAGGTGGAAGCTTCTGCCTTGCCTTACCCATCGTTTAACATGGCCTTGATGGAAGTGTCGTTTGACTTGAATGAAATAGAAGTGATCGATGCAGACCGCTCTTCGTTGGGCATGGCGCATCTAAAATACATTGAAGTTGACGGGTTGTATGCCGCCAAGAAAAATGAAATTGTGTTGCCTGATGAAATGGCTGCCAACCGATCTACCAACAACAGCCGTCAAATATTCTCTAAAGTAGCCGGAGTGAACGTGCAAGAAACCGATGCAGGAGGCTTGCAAATGGGAATAGGAGTGCGCGGCCTTGACCCCAAACGCACAACAAATTTTAATACACGCCAAGATGGTTATGACATCAGTGCAGACGCACTCGGCTATCCAGAAAGTTATTACACGCCACCCATCGAAGCAGTCGAAAAAATTGAATTGGTGCGCGGTGCGGCTTCATTGCAATATGGGACGCAGTTTGGTGGTTTACTCAATTTTAAAATGAAGCGCGGAAATGAGCAAAAAGCTTTGGAGGTTGTGAGTCGACAAACCGTGGGCAGCTACAATTATTTCGGTTCGTTCAACAGCATCGGTGGAAGTGCAGGAGATTGGAACTATTACGCCTATTTTCAGCATAAAAACGGAAACGGTTGGCGTCCAAACACCGATTTTGTTAGCAATGGCTTCTATGCGCAAGTGGGTCGAAAATTGGGCGATAAATGGTCGGTTGACATGGCTTTTACGCACAATTATTACAATACCCAGCAAGCGGGAGGCCTCACCGATCGTCAGTTTGAAACCGACCCCAATGTGAGCTTCAGAGACCGCAATTGGTTTCGTGTAAACTGGAATGTAGCCAACGTTACAATCAATGGGCAACTCACAAAAAACCTCTCGATAAATAGTAAAACCTTCGTCCTATCTAGCAGCCGAGCTGCGTTGGGATTTTTGGGAAGTATTACTCGAATCGACACAGGAGGCGCGCGCGATATGATTTTGGGTGAGTTCAATAACCTTGGCAATGAAACACGGTTGATCCAACGCTACAATCGCAATGGTGTGCCCGGGGCCATCATTATCGGCTCGCGCTTATACCAAGGCGATACCCGAAACAGACAAGGCAAGGCAAAAGGCTTTGATGGACCTGATTATACGTTTATTAACCCTGAAAACCTCGAAGGTTCTGACTTTGATTTTCCTTCGCAAAATGCAGCATTCTTTGCCGAAGCATTGGTGCCGCTGAGTGCCTGTTGGTTTTTAACTCCAGGGATGCGTTTCGAGCATATTTCAACGCACTCTGAAGGCTATTACACCGAGCAAAATAGGCATCCGATTACAGGTGAACTGCTCAGTCAAAACAGCTTTGACGCTGCCACGAATCAAGAAAGAAATATCCTCTTAATGGGTATTGGGTTTCTATGGAGATGCCGCACTGATGTTGAGTTGTATGCCAATGCATCTCAAAATTACCGAGCCATGAATTTCTCTGACATCTACGTCAATAATCCCAACATCGTAATCGCCCCTGGAATGCAGGATGAAAAGGGTTTTACGATTGACCTAGGCGCCAAGGGAAAATTATTTAAGCGAGTCATGAGCTTCGATGCCAGTTTATTCATGATGCAATACCGCAATAGAATTGGCGAAACGCTCACAACAATCGAAAACCAAGAAGGCATTAAACGGATTGTAAACTACAGAGATAACATCGCTGATGCACTTTTCGTGGGCGTAGAACTGGTTGAGGAGATTGATTTTACCCAATGGTTATTTCCCTCGGCACCTTGGCAATTGACGTGGTTTAACAACATCGCACTGGTGGAAGCGCGTTACCAAAACGCTGAAGCTGATCTATTTAACGGAAATAGAGTCGAGAATGTGCCCTTAGTTAACTATAAGACGGGCATAAACTTTAAGCAGGGAAGATTTGCTTCTGGAATCCAATTTAGCTGGGTTGGGAATCAATATACTGACGCGAGCAATGCTGAGTTTTTTCCAGACGCAACCGTTGGCACCATCCCTTCCTGTCAAGTAATGGATGCTTCACTGAGCTATACCATGAAACGCTTTAAGCTGGAAGGAAGCGTCAATAACATCACCGATCAAATTTATTTTACACGCAGAGCAACCGGTTATCCCGGACCTGGGATTATTCCCGCTCAGCGCAGAATGTTCTTTATGACCTTGGAAGTAAAGATTTAATTCCCATCAACTCAAACTTTCGATCTTTACATTCGTTTTTACAAGGTGGGAACCGAACACATTCATATTATCCCGACAGCTGAGTGGTTAAATACCGACTCAAAACCATTGATCATCGCGGGTCCGTGCAGCGCTGAAAGCGAAAGCCAAATCATGCATGTGGCCGAAGGTTTATCCAAGTCAGGTCGTGTTCACTTGATGAGGGCCGGAATTTGGAAGCCACGCACACGGCCGAATACATTTGAGGGCATGGGTGTGCAGGCACTTCCTTGGTTGCGAAAAGCGCAAGAGCAGTTTGGAGTGAAATGGATGGTTGAGGTGGCCAACGAAGAACATGTAAAAGCAGCCCTCGATGAAGGAATAGAAATCGTGTGGATAGGCGCAAGAACAACGGTCAATCCATTTTCGGTGCAAGAGATCGCCAATGCGCTCGAGGGAAATGACATCCCTGTATTTATCAAAAACCCTTTAAACCCAGATTTAGAGCTTTGGATCGGAGCATTTGAGCGCTTTTCGAAGGTGGGTTTGCATAAGTTGGTAGGCGTGCATCGTGGGTTTAACACTTACCAAGACCATGTTTTTAGAAATTCGCCAAACTGGGAAATCCCCATCGAGCTGAAAACCAAATTGCCTCAGCTTGAAATTGTTGTCGACCCGAGCCATATCGCTGGAAAACGAAACCTGCTCCATGAAATTTCTCAAAAAGCGCTCGACCTTGCTTTCGATGGATTGATGATCGAGGTGCACCCTAATCCTGATGCAGCACTCAGCGACCCTAAGCAGCAAATTGCACTCGATGACTTCACTTCGTTTTTGAACGAGCTAGAAAACAGAAAAACGCATTTTGTCGATGCCGTGAGCATCGACAAACTTCAGCGTTTAAGGTCACTGATCGATGAAATCGATTACAACCTGCTCGAAAACTTAAAACGCAGAATCGATATCGTGGATGAAATTGGCCTTTACAAAGCCGAATCAGGTGTGACCGTTTTTCAGCTCGAACGATGGATACAGATCATCGAAGACAGGCTCCAATACGCGAAAGAGCAAGGCATTGACGCTGCGTTGGTGAAAGACATGTGGACACTCATCCACAACGCTTCCATAAAACGACAAACTGAAATCGTAAACAAAAATTTAAGCGAAAGAGATACTTTCGATGCATGACAAGGCTGCTCATAATCCTTTTTGTTTTAGTTGCCATCAGCACCGTTTCTAAGAGTCAAGAAATTACCAACATCAATCCTGTGATTAAGATCGTTGTCGGTGAACCTTTTTACATGCACGAAGTGCTCGAAGGCCAAACCATCGAAGCAATAGCACAAGCGTACCATGCCGACCTCCAAGCCATCAAAAAAGAGAATCCTGCACTCACCAATCCTTTAATTACCCGCATAAATATCCGCATTCCTTACACCGATGAATCTGCGGCAAAAATGATGGAAGTAGCCAAACAGCTCGGGTTGGAAGAAACGATCAACGCAAAAACACAGCGTAAACCCGACAAGGACGACCGCGCACTAAAAGAAGCAGCCGAACTTATTCAAACCGAGGAAGAAAAGCCCAAAAAACAACCCGATATCGATTACGAACAACAGGCGCTTTTAGCTGAGCTTTCGAAAACTTTGGCAGAAGGGTTAAAAGACCTCGAAGTATTGCATGAAGAAATCGAAGAAAAGCCGGTGTTGGATAAAGATGGGTTTCAAAAAGACGAAATCAGGATTGCTGAAGGTGCCGTTGAACCAAAAAACGAACCGGTGTCAAGGGTGATTGACGATCGATTGATGCTCTTTAAGAAGGAAGAAGGACAAACGCTGTTTTTGAAGGAGTATTTTCTGTTGAGGGTCAACCCTGATGGCGTGGTGACCAATGTGCGTGACGAGCGCTCTGAGACCAATCAAAACACACATTTTCTCGATCTAAATGAATTGAAAGGACGCTTTATTGCTGATAGTGCTGAGCAGTTGAAAGGCATGATCATTCCTATTGGCATCAATGCCGAAGTGCATAGAGTCTCGTTTCACGCAAAAGTGAAAAAAGGGAAGGTGAACATCATCGAGAAGAGCTTTCCAGCGCAGTTTAATGATGCGAGAGACACCTACATCGAATTAATTCGATCATCAAAACCTGTGGAAACCTTGCGGGGAAAATATAAAGTTGTTATTCTTGAAGGAGAGAGTTTTATAAGCATCCACGATAAGTTTGAATACAATCCGTTTGGAATTATTTCAAGCACGATGGATGACCGAAAGATTCTTGAATTGGAGGAATTTAGCATCCTTTGATGCGCTTAAAGTTTTGAGACCCATGCTACAAAAACGCTGGAATTACAAGCCTGTGCCCGAAGAACAAGCGGTGCAAGATTTGATGAGAGGAATCAATGCCAGTCCGGCACTTTCTAAACTACTCATTCAACGAGGAGTTCATGATTTTGAGTCGGCAAAAGCCTTTTTCAACCCCTCGTTACATCAAATCCACAATTCCTTTTTGATGAAGGATATGGATAAGGCAGTGAATAGAATTACAGAAGCCATTGAAAAAGGGGAGAATATCCTCGTTTATGGCGATTATGATGTGGACGGAACTACTGCGGTGTCACTGCTCTACGGCTTCCTAATTGAGCACTATGAAAACGTTAGTTACTACATTCCTGATCGCTACGCTGAAGGTTACGGAGTGAGTATGCAAGGTATTGACTTTGCGCACGACAATGGCGTTTCGCTTATGGTGGCGCTCGATTGTGGCATAAAAGCGCTCAAACAAGTTGATTATGCAAATTCGAAGGGAATTGACTTTATCATTTGCGACCATCACCTGCCGGGGAAAACATTGCCAAGGGCGTTTGCGATCCTGAATCCTCTTCAGCCAGAATGTATTTATCCGTATAAGTCGCTGTGCGGCTGTGGTATTGGTTTTAAACTCGTTCAAGCGCTTGCATTGACGTGGGAATTAGACAAGGAAGAGCCCTACAAATACATCGACTTGGTGGCCATTGCTTCGGCAGCTGATATCGTGCCGATGACGGGCGAAAATCGAGTGTTGACGTATTTTGGAATGAAAATGATGGAAAAAGCACTCCGGCCGGGGTTGGCTCAATTGCTTGAAGGTGCGGGATTAGCAGAAGACGGAGAACTCATCAAGAAGGAACTTACGGTAACCGATGTCGTGTTTAAAATTGGCCCTAGAATCAATGCCGCGGGGCGCATGAAGCACGGCAGTTTAGCCGTAGAACTTCTTACTGCAAAAACGCAAAAACAGGCCTCGGTGCCCGCAGCAGATGTGAACCAAAACAACACCGATAGACGCGAAGTCGATTTGCAAACGCTGGAAGAAGCGTTGGTCATGATTCAGTCCGACAGTAAATTGCAGGAAACCAAATCTACCATGCTCTTCGCCTCTCACTGGCACAAAGGCGTGATAGGAATCGCGGCATCGCGCATTCAAGAACATTATTACCGACCTACAATTATTCTCACTGAATCAAATGGTAAAGCGTCAGGTTCAGCGCGATCGGTGCTCGGGTTTGACGTGCACGCGGCCATTGAAAAATGCGCTGATCTGCTTTCATCGTATGGCGGGCATCCAGCAGCAGCAGGCATGACGCTTGAGTTGCACTTGATCGATGAGTTTCGCAAACGATTCGAAAATGCAGTCGCTGAAACTATCACTGACGAGCAGTTGGTGCCATCCATCGAGGTTGACTTAGAAGTTGACCTTGACCAGCTCACCATGAATTTTTTCACGCAAATTCAACGCATGGCGCCTTTTGGGCCATCGAATATGGCGCCCGTTTTTGTAACACACAATTTGAAAGATTCTGGTAGGTCAAAATGCGTAGGTGACGGCTCACATTTAAAGCTTGAAGTGATGCAAGGTGATCAAAGCCAAACCTTCTTCAGCGGAATTGGATTCGGGTTGGGAAGCCTTGAAAAAGAAGTGCAGAGCGGAAGGCGATTTAGCCTTGCTTATACGTTGGAAAAAAATGAATATCGAGGAAATGTTTCCCTTCAACTCATGGTCAAAGACCTTCGGTTTACCGATTGATAATCCGGTAAGTTACGCCAATTCTCAACTGATGGTTTCGATCATCAACCAATCCTGTATTGAAATACTGATTGTCTGTTACATCGAATAAACCAAAGCGCAAATCAACCGAAAGGTCCACTCTTCTCGTCAATTGATAGCGGTAGCCAAGCGCTCCAGCCACGTCAAAATTGGCAAATCCTTCGCGTTGCAATCCATTTTCACGTGTAATCACCGGTGAGGTGTTTTGACTTTCGCTTTGCACTTCTGTGCTTGGAAGGTAACCGATCAATGGGCTAAAGCTCATGCCAAAAACCATTGAATGGCGCGCGCCTGCATTGTATCCGATTTGGATTGGAATATCTACATACGTTAAGTGCTGTGCATTTGAATACACCGAACCTGCGAGGGTGTTTTCTACAAAAGTTCGGCTCGAAAGTCTGCTGCGCTCGTGGAAAATGAGTCCTGTGGATACAAATAATCGGGCATTTACATGGTACGAAACCGTAAGGCCTGCATACATTCCTAAGGCAAGACCTGGGGTTTTCTGAGCTACATTTTGAAATCCGTTGGTAACCAATCCGCCAACCGAAAAGCCTAATTCAATCCGTCTTAACGTTTGCATTAAATTTTCGTGCGATGGCTTGCTGCGCGCAGGCACTGAGCCAGCGAAATCTCTGTGGGCTAAACGTCCTACTTTGAACGTGGGCATCCAATCCAGAGAATTACTAGAGCGCGCAATGACAGTTTTGGCTGCTGTTTCTGCAGCAAGTATTGAAGGCGATGTTAGATTTGCCTGGGCATTTTTGGTAGCTGTCGATGCGGCCGCTAGTTGAACATCGTTCTCAGAAGAATGTGGCGCCTCAGTGAAATTAAGTGTATAAGCGGATGCAGCCTCTTCGCGCTCATTTTTTGATACCACGTTTTCTGCGTTGCTTCGAATTTCCTCTTTCGTGAATGACGGTGATGAAAGGGTTGCAATTTCCTCCATCGCCTCGGAAGTATTTACTGCTTTTATGTCCTCTTCAATTTTGCTTTGTTGTGATTCAGTTTTAAGGGGTGAAATTGTGTGAGCAGGTTCGATTAATTGGCCTTTTTCAGATTCAACATCAGATTCTAACAAGTAAAACGATATGCTTACCGCTGCTACAACAATTGGTAAAGCAATGAGCGCTAATTTTTTGAATAACAAGATGCGATAATGCTTATTGAGCAGGGCGTTTGCACCTTTCCATGCCGATTCAGAGTAAGCCTCGGTGGAGGTTGCGCCATGAAGCGCATCTTTAAATAAGTTGTCTATGTTTTGCTCTTGCCCCATTCTATTTACAGACTTAATGACATCATTTTTTGCATGGTTTTCTTCAGCATTTCTTGCAGAGATTTTCGCGCATACGAAACATGCCATTTGCTCGTGCCATCACTCATATTAAGCATTTCACCAATCTCTTTGTGCGTGTAGCCATCGATAGCATAGAGGTTAAAAACCTTTTTGCTTGTTTCTGGTAATTTTTGAATCAATAGTTCCAATGCTTCTGCGTCTAAATGTTTTGCGGCTTCATTGAAATCAACGTTGCTCATTGAATGAACTTCATCGATTTCGAGACCGCTCATGTTCTCTCTTCTTTTCTTGTCTTTTCTAAACTCATCAATGATTGTGTTTACCATGATGCGCCCGATCCAAGAACCAAACGGAACTTCTTCTCTGTACTTGTCAAGATGGATAATAATTTTTAAAAACCCTTGATTTAAAAGGATTTCAGCGTCTTCTCTGTTGTTGCTGTATCTTCTGCAAATGGCAAGTAAGTACCCAAAGCATTGGCGATAAAGCTCGTTGTGAGCTTTACGGTCGTTTTTACGACACCGAGCCAATAATTCGGAATCTGCCTGCATGATTTAAGATACGCAACATTAGCTGCTTGCGTTGCCTTTTCAAAAATTTGATGTGAACCAGTGTTCATTATTATCTACTCAAGAAGTAGAGTATTTGTCCCTACTGCAAGTGCATCACGCAAGAAAAGACGCAAGGGTTGGGTGAGGAAATAAATTAATGTGAAAGCGAAAAATTTACAGGTTCCACGCGCTTTATTTCAGGCACCAAGCGCTTAATGGCGTCTTCTACACCATTTTTAAAGGTCATATTGTTCATCGAACACGAGCTGCACGCACCCGTAAATTCAATTTTTAAAACACCATCTTCACTAATCTCGACCACATTCAAATCACCGCCATCTTCATTTAAAAATGGGCGAATTTCATCGAGGGCTTCCACTACTCTGATCAATAAGTCTTGTGCTGGGGTGCTCATAAGGGTCAAAGTTAACTACTGGGAATCAATATTTAGCGATTTCAACACTTGATCAACCATTTCGTCTAGGGCTAGTGCTTGCGGTGTGTTTGATTGCAACACTGCTGGGCGTCCGGCATCACCCGATTCTCGTATACTTTGAACCAGCGGAATTTGACCCAATAAGGCTACGCCAAGCTCTTCAGCCAATCGTTTTGCTCCTTCTTGACCAAAAATGAAGTACTTATGGTCGGGCAGTTCAGCTGGAGTAAACCAACTCATGTTTTCAACGATGCCTAAAACAGGAACATTGATTTCAGGAAGTTTGAACATGCCAACACCTTTTCGTGCATCGGCCAAGGCTACATTTTGAGGTGTGCTCACAATCACTACTCCATCTAAAGGAATATCTTGCACCAATGATAAATGCACATCTCCCGTTCCGGGCGGAAGGTCAATGAGCATAAAGTCGAGCTCGCCCCACTCTACATCAGAAAACATTTGCTTCAAGGCTTTACTCGCCATCGGGCCACGCCAAACGATGGCTTGATTGGCTTCTGCGAAAAAACCAATCGACAACATTTTTACTCCGTAATTTTCTACGGGCAGCATTTTATTATTGGCATCAGGTCCAGAAAGTCCGGGCTTTTGATCAACAACATCAAACATTAAAGGCATCGAAGGACCATAAATATCGGCATCAACCAAACCAACTTTGTAGCCTTTTTTGGCCAGTCCAGCGGCTAAGTTTGCGCAAATGGTGCTCTTTCCAACACCGCCTTTTCCCGATGCTACAGCAACGAATCTTTTCACTCCTGGGAGGAATTTTCGCTGTTCAATGGGTCGTTCACTGCTTTTTGGAAGGGCTGAAACTTCAATCATCACCGCCACATCTTCTCCGAGAAATCTGCGCACTTGGTGAATGCATGCTTCTTCAATTCGTTTGCGGTAGTGCATTGCTGGATTGCTCGCTTTAACGTGAAAAGAAACCGTGTTTCCCTCCACCTTAACATTGCTCACTAAGCCCAGGCTAACGATGTCTTTTTTTAATTCTGGCTCAATTACATAGCTGAGCGCTTCCATTAATTTTTCGGGGTTGTTTGCCATGCTTATTCTGCTAAGTCTTCAAATATTGCCTTCAATTCGGTCGCGTCTTTTGGTTTCATTCTACCGGCTAAAATCAAGCTCAGTTGTTTTCTTCGCAATGCCGCTTCATACCGCTGCTTTTCAACATCTGATTCGGGTTTTAGTTCAGGTACTTCAATGGCATTGCCCAATTGGTCGACAGCTACAAACGTGAAAATGGCCTCGTTGCACTTTTTCTTTACGCCTGTTTTATGGTCGTCTATTAAAACTTCAATAAAAACCTCCATGCTTGAGTTAAATGAGCGTGAAACTTTCGCTTCAAGTGTGACGAAATCGCCTAACTTAATCGGTTGATTGAAGGAGATGTTATTTACCGAAGCAGTTACCACAACCCTGCGTGAATGGCGATGTGCCGCCACGGCTGCTATTACGTCCATCCAGTACATGAGTCGACCGCCCATTAAATTGCCCAATGTATTCGTGTCGTCTGGTAAAACAATGTGCGTTGAGGTTGCTGCTGATTCGGAAGCTAATTTTACCTTCATGTCGATTCATTTTATTTCGTGCAAAGGTAGAATCTCAAGCTTGTGCGTACCTTCGAGCCGATGTATTTATATCTCAAAGCCTTGCACATCATTTTTGTGGTCAGTTGGTTCGCTGGCCTTTTTTACATCATTCGATTGTTTATTTATCACACCGAGGCAGAAGTAAAGCCAGAAATTGAACGCAACGCTCTGCGCAGTCAGTTTAAAATAATGGAGAATCGACTGTGGTTTATCATTACTTGGCCCGCAGCAATTCTTGCAACACTATTCGGAATTTGGATGGTGGTGGACCTTAATTTATGGTCTCAGCCTTGGATGATGGTTAAACTTGGATTAACATCACTATTGTGGATTTATCACCTCTACACCCACAAACTTTACAACCGCCTGCAAAAGGATCAAATACGTTGGACGTCAAACCAATTGCGGCTTTGGAATGAAGTGGCCACATTGTGGTTGGTTGCCATTGTGTTTGTGGTGGTGCTGAAGGGAACCTTGAATTGGATTTACGGCACCGCAGGTTTTTTTCTTGTCGGTATAGCACTGATGATTGCTATCAAAGCTTATAAAAGGCTTCGAAATTAATACACCTACATCTAATGTAATTACATACTTTCGCTGAAATCTTCGTTATGGCGAGTATAGGTGAAGAGATCAAGCAGAAAAAATTTAGCAGCGAATACAGTAAGCTCATGATCAACGTGCTAAACACAAGCAGTTGGCTGACTGCATTACAGAATACTGTATTTAAAGAACACACGCTTACACCGCAGCAATACAATTCATTGAGAATACTTCGCGGTCAATATCCTGAAGCCGCTTCGGTGAACCTTTTGAAAGACCGAATGATCGACAAGATGAGTAATGTTTCGCGCATCATTGACAAGTTAGAAGCAAAGGATTTGGTTACTCGAAAACCCTGTAAACACGACCGCAGACAAGTGGATGTAAAGATTACTGAGAAGGGGTTAAAGCTCCTAGAAATCATTGATGTTGAAATGACAAAATGGGAGGAAAATCTGCACGCCATTTCCATTGATGAGGCCAAAACGGTGAATGCACTTTTAGATAAATGGAGGGCATAGAACGTTAATCTGCTCTTAATATTCGACCAACATTGGTTCGGTTGTTTCGCGACTTAAATTGGAAAGTTTTTAAGAGTGAATTGTTAATTAGTAAAATTTTTTTACTTTCAGCAACCTTATTGCCTAACAACCAACCTATGTAACCTATGCGTCAGCTTAAAATCACCAAGCAATTAACGAACCGAGATAGCCGGTCGATCGACACATACCTCAGCGATGTTTCTAAGGAAGAAATGATCAACGCAGAGGAAGAAGTGAGACTCGCAGTGCGAATAAAACAGGGCGATGAGCAAGCCCTCAACAAACTAGTAAGTGCCAATTTAAGGTTCGTGATCTCTGTTTCAAAACAGTACCAAGGTCATGGATTAACGCTCGAAGATTTAATCGCTGAAGGCAATATTGGGTTGATTATCGCAGCAAAACGGTTCGATGAAACCAAGGGATTTAAATTTATTTCATATGCTGTTTGGTGGATCAGACAAAGCATCATGCAGGCAATTGCTGAAAACAGTCGCGTAGTGCGTCTTCCTCTCAATAAAGTTAGCGCCATTCAAAAAGTAGCTCAAGCATACGCATCACTCGAACAGCAACATGAACGTCCGCCTTCAAACGATGAGATTGGCGAATTACTCGAAGCCAATGCTGATAGTGTTGGTGATTTATTTGTTTATGCGCAAAAACAAGTTTCGGTTGACGCTCCGTTGATGGAAGGCGAAGACAACAGCTTGTTGAATGTGATGACAAACAGTGACTCTGGCGTTCCAACAGATTTACTGATCCAAGAATCACTCAGAAGCGATATCGAACGCGTTTTAGTGAATTTGAAAGAGAGGGAAGCGGATGTGTTGCGCTTGTCGTTTGGGCTGAATGGAGTTCCGCCTATGACACTCGAAGAAATTGCAAATAACTTGGGCTTAACCCGAGAAAGGATTCGACAAATTCGTGAGAAAGGATTGAGAAGCTTGAGAAAAAAGGCGAATAGTCAACTCTTAAAAAACTATTTGTAGAGAATCCAAGCTCCAGGAATATCGTTTTTGAAAGAGGCGAGCGCAGCTTTAGCCTCTTTTTTTGTGGCAAAACTTGCAACACTTACCCGATGCAAACTTCCTTTTATATCAATCAAGGAAGCATTCGATCCGCGCATTTTGTAGGTTTCTGCCAGCCCAACAGCGTTCTCTTCTACACTGAAGCAGCCTCCAATAATGTGAAAACGCAAGTCTGCTTTTGAAACATGATTTTTCGTTTCAGTTAATTTCACTACCAAGGTTTTATCGGCTTGGTTTTCAAGTTCGAGTTCTAAAAACTGAGCACCCTCCTCAATCGGAAGATCTTTAATTGTGCTGAATGCCTTAGGCGAATAGTCAGCACTTCGTTGCTTATACTGTGGTGCTGCTTTTTCGGTAAATGGATTTAAATTCGAAGCGTTGAAGGTGTTTGTTTTGATGGTCGGCTGCCCTAAGCCAAACCATATTCCCAAACCGATAATAGGTAAGCTTATCACCGCTGCAGCAAGCGCCCAATTTCTCTTTTTTTCAGGTTTAGCTTCTGGTGAGGCTTTTTGAGAATCTGCGTTGGTTGAAATGTCTTCATCAGCGTTTATTGGTCGCGCCTTTTTCGGCTCACTTGGTGCTTTGGTTAATGGAAGCGCAATGACCTTCGGCTCAGGCTTTACCTCACTGGCATGCGTTTCGGTTTTAGGATCAACGCTGATTTGACGAGATGGTTGACGCTCAACGCGATGTGCGAAAAATGATTCTAGGCCAAACCCAATTTTGAAAAAATCAGCATTCTTAATCTGCTCGAAACGCAACGTGCCATCAAGCTGCTGGAAGATGATGCCCACTTTGTTAATGGAGACGCGTTTGTGTTCGCGCAACTCCGTCTTTAAAAAGAGAGCGTAATTTTTCACCTGTTCGAGCGCTTGTTCGTATTTTTCCTCTTCTTTTTGGGCCACATAAGCGGCTAACAAGCCGTCATTGTGCACCAAAAACTTATTGAAACTTATTTTTCTGTAGGGCGGGTCAAACCGATCATTGATGGCATTAATGCTGGCAGGGGCGTAATTCGCAATGAGACCACCAAAGGCAGGCACGATCACACAATCGTGATCTTCCAGTAATTCAGCTATGTAATGTTCTAAGTTCAATGAGTGAAACGTCTAGCGCAAAGTAAAGAATTCAAAGTTGAATTTTAGGCTTGATTCAAAATCTCGTTTACGCGATACAAATCGGTGGGTAGATCTACAGAGATGCTGTCAAAATCGGTGGTTTTAACCTTGATTTTATACCCATTTTCCATCCAGCGCAACTGCTCGAGCGATTCTGCCAACTCCAGGCTTGAGGCAGGAATTTTACCCAACTCTAAAAGTATATCTGACCGAAAACCATAAATACCCACATGTTTCAAATAGTCGTGGTTTTCTAGCCAGGTCTCTGCTGGTTTTTGTTGGTAAGGAATGGGATGCCTGCTGAAGTAAATGGCATTGTTATAACTGTCTAAAACCAATTTGATTTTGCTCGAATCGAATAAAATGTCTGTCGTTTTAATCTTCACTGCCAGCGTAGCAATCTCGCAGTCGTCATCGTTAAAACAAAATGCAAGAAGATTCAATTGACAGGGCTTAATCACCGGTTCGTCTCCCTGAATATTGATGACTGCATCGTATTTCTCATTCAAGATTTGATACGCTTCAACACACCTATCGGTACCGCTTTGGTGCGTGGGTGATGTCATTATAGCTTCTCCACCAAAGGCTTTGACGTGTTCAAAAATGCGACTATCATCCGTGGCAACAATCACTTTATCAAGCTGTTCGCTCTCGATGGCGCGTTCATACACCCGCTGAATCATTGTTTTTCCTTGTATGTCAACCAGAGGTTTGCCAGGAAAACGCGTTGAGTCGTAGCGTGAAGGAATGATCCCTAAAATTTTCATAATTGGCAGCGAAGGTAATCATCAAATGAAGAGTCTGCATTACTTTCGTAAGTTGGCAATGGATGAGAATTTACAATACCAAATAGCACTGAAGAAACTCGGGGGAGTTGGTGTGAATAGAGCAAAGAAACTGGTTTCGTTTGCCGGAGGTGTCAAAGAACTGTTTGAATTGTCGGATAAAAAACTCGCCTTGATTCCGGGTATAACAAAAAGCCTCATCAATAGGCTTGAGCGCTCAGAAGCTCTGCGTCAAGCAGAACAAGAGCTAAAATTTATCGAGAAACGGCAGCTGAAAACCATTTTCTACCTCGATGATGCCTACCCAAACCGATTGAAATATTGCGATGATGGACCAATTTTGCTTTACGCCTTGGGTGCGATGCAATTGAATAAACCGCATGTGGTTAGTATAGTTGGGACACGAGATTTTACCGATTATGGCCTAAAAATCACTGAAAGACTCGTTGAAGCACTCAAGCCGTATGATCCATTAATTGTGAGTGGCTTGGCGTATGGCATCGACACCATTGCCCATAGATCAGCTGTGCAATGCGGTCTTCAAACGGTCGGAGTTCTCGGTAATTCACTCGATCGGATTTACCCCGACACCAATGAAAGCTTAGCCAGAAAGATGATCGAACATGGTGGAATTTTATCAGAGTTTGAAAGCGGAACAAAACCCGATCGAACTAATTTTCCGCAACGCAATAGAATCGTAGCCGGAATGGCCGATGTGACCATCGTGATAGAATCAGGGGTGAAAGGTGGCTCGATGATCACCGCGCGGCAAGCCGCAAGTTATAATCGCGATGTAGCAGCATTTCCTGGCCCAATCGATGCGCCTTTTTCAGCAGGGTGCAATTACCTTATAAAGACAAATCAGGCAGCATTGATAGAAAGTTGTGATGATCTCATTTACTTAATGGGTTGGCAACTCGAAGAGAAAAAGATGGCCGCGCAAAAACAATTGTTTGTCGATTTGAATCCAGATGAGATGGTAATGATGGCCGCCTTCAAAGACAATCAAAAACAATCGCTTGATGGATTGAGCTTGAAATGCGATTGGGCGGTGAGCAAAACTTCGAGTCTACTATTAGAGTTAGAGTTCAAAGGACTAATCAAATCCTTGCCAGGAAAAATGTACGCGCTTACCTAGCTTCAAGCTTTTTGTAACTGCGCAAATTCCTTTGCGAAATACGTTAAGATAACATCTGCGCCAGCCCGTTTAATACTCAAAAGCATTTCAACCATGGCGCGGTCGTGCTCGATCCAACCATTCTGGGCCGCGGCTTTCAACATGGCGTATTCGCCACTCACATTATACGCTGCAATAGGAATAGGAAACTCTTCTTTGAGCATGTGGATCACATCTAAGTAGCATAATGCCGGTTTCACCATGAGGTAATCAGCACCTTCGATGTAATCTAATTCGGCTTCAACCAATGCTTCGCGTTTATTGGCAGGATCCATTTGATAGGATTTTTTATCGCCAAACTTTGGTGCTGAATCCAATGCGTCACGAAATGGGCCGTAGTATGCGCTGGCATACTTTGCGGTGTATGACATGATGCTTACATCTTTAAAGCCAGCCATGTCCAATTCTTCCCTAATATACTCCACCCGACCATCCATCATGTCTGATGGACCGATAATGTCAGCGCCCGCCTCCGCTTGAGCCACACTCATTCTTCCAAGTACTTCAAGGGTTTCGTCATTCAAAATTTTCCCATCTTTCACAATTCCATCATGACCATCACTGCTATAAGGATCCATTGCCACGTCCGTCATGATCTGTGCTTCGGGAAACCGCGCTTTCACTTCCTTGATGTATTTCAAGTAAAAGTTATCGGATGAATAACCGTATGAGCCAATCGCATCTTTCAAAGAATCATCCACAGCTGGGAAAAGGTCAAAACTCTTTACACCAAGGGCCATGCATTCTTCCACTTCGCGCAGCAAGTGATCGAGCGATAAACGAAATTGACCGGGCAAGGATTTCACCTCTGATTTTTTATTTTGACCGTTTACCACAAACAGTGGGAAGATCAAATTGTCAACACTGATATTCGTTTCTCGCGTTTGACTGCGTATAACTTCATTTTTTCTGTTTCTTCTCGGTCTGCGAAGCATAATGCTAGTTCTATATTTGTCCACGAAGTTAAGACTTGACATTGCATGAATAATTTATTGTACATCACTTGGGAAGTTGATCCCGTTTTATTTGAATTGGGTCCATTGGCAGTGCGTTGGTACGGGCTGTTTTTTGCACTGGCTTTTTTGATCGGGTATTACATCATGCAGAATTTTCTGAAAAAAGAGAAACTTCCGACTGAGTGGATGGATAGCTTGCTCATGTATATGATGATCGGCACTATTGCTGGCGCACGGTTAGGACATGTGTTTTTCTATCAATGGGACTATTATCAAGACAATCTTTTTGAGATAATTCAAATTTGGAAAGGTGGGCTGGCTAGTCATGGAGCCGCCATCGGTATTATTGCTTCGCTTTGGTTTTGGAGTAGAAAAGTTTCAAAACTACCCTTGTTGTGGGTGCTTGATCGGATTGTAATAACCGTTGCTCTCGCTGCAGTTTTTATCAGAACAGGAAATTTGATGAACCACGAAATTGTAGGTGCACCGTGGGACGGCCCTTGGGCCTTTTTATTCACCAAGGCCGGATATATTGAGCTCGTACCTCGCCATCCAGCACAGATTTATGAAGCATTGGCATATGCAATCTTGTTTGCAGGACTTATAAGCTTGTATTATTTTTCAAAAGCATCGGAGAAACGCGGAATGCTTTTCGGCCTATTTCTGATTGGCCTCTTTTCAGCGCGATTTATCATCGAGTTTTTTAAGGAAGTTCAAGTAGAGTTTGAGGCCGATATGACGCTTAATATGGGGCAAATTCTCAGCATACCAATGGTGGCAGTTGGTGCATTTTTCTTCATAAGAGCAATACTAAAGAAATGAAGCCGACTTTGATAAGGGATCAACAGTCGGCTTCAAGCCAAACAAAAAACCAAGATTTATTCATCAGCGTTCTGAAAATTCTTTCGCAGTTTCATTTTGCTGGCTGAGTGTCCATTCATCAGTTACTGTAGTTTGAAGCCAAACGTTGGCGCTTTTCCGAAACACTTGAACATTCAGTCCGAAAACATCTCGGAAGTTTGCCTCTAACGTTGCAACTTTCTGATTGCCGTGTATGCTAACTTCACCAGTCAAACGCTTGCTTCGCGCTTCGCCAATGGTTTTGTTAACATTAATTTTCAGCGAATCAAGTGTGCCTTGTCCTTCGCTGTGCTCACCCTTGTAGAACTCGATTTTCAGAAAAGGAAAATGCTTCTGAAACTCGGTTTGGACTTCTCCAATGGTCTTGTGATCTAAAATTTTTATTTCAGTCATGATGGGTTGGTTTTAAAGCCATTTAGCTAAAAACCGCAAGTATTCTTTTTTGAATTCAGCTTGTAATTCGCGGTTTCGGTCAATTTTTGAGCGCAACGGAGCGTGATCATCAAAGGCCACATGGTCAATGGCTACTGGATTTTTGATGGCGAATGCCGCAAGCTCATGCTCGTGTGCGTTGATGTCGTGGATTAACTCATCAAGAATATTTGATTCGATGTGAATTCTATTCTGAAATTGCTCTAGTTCTTTTAAAACCTCCATCGAAGTGTAGCGCGCTGCTACTTCTTCCAGTCGAGCAACAAAGAACTTTAACTCATCCTTCAAAAACATCAACTCTTTGAGCCATTCAGTGTGTTCGGTATGAAGATCATTCAGATGCAGGTTTGGCGATGTTTTTTTACTGTTCATAGTGATTGATTTATAGAACAAAGGGGGCTAAAATAGCAGGGTTAAAATATGACCAACCTCAAGGTGTATATTGATTCTCCTCAGATGGAATAATCTCCTCAATCAGGGTTGTATGGATTAAGCGATGATTAACTTCGCGCACTCAAAATACGTGCTATGTATAGAACTCACACTTGCGGAGAATTGCGCATTCAAAATGTTGGAGAAAAAGTAACCCTTGCAGGATGGGTTCAGCGGGTTAGAAACATGGGGGGAATGACGTTTATCGACCTCAGAGATCGATACGGAATTACCCAACTGGGATTCAATATGGAAGTCGATGCCCAAATCTGCGAAAAAGCCCGGAAGCTCGGTAGAGAATTCGTCATCCAAATTGCTGGTGAAGTGATCGAGCGCGAAAGCAAGAACAGTCAGATGGACACGGGCGAAATTGAATTGAAAGTTTCAACCTTGGAAGTGCTCAATGCCAGTGCAGTGCCACCTTTCACAGTGGATGACGAAACAGATGGCGGTGAAGAGATTCGCATGAAATACCGATACATTGACCTGAGGCGCAACCCGCTGAGAAAGAACCTTGAGTTGAGGCATAAATTGGCTATTGAAACTCGGAAGTATATGGATGCCCTGCACTTCATGGAGATTGAAACGCCTTATTTAATCAAGTCTACTCCTGAAGGTGCGCGGGACTTTGTGGTTCCATCGCGCATGAATGAAGGGCAGTTTTATGCCTTACCACAGTCGCCACAAACATTCAAACAGCTGCTTATGATCAGCGGCTATGATCGCTATTTCCAGATTGTAAGATGCTTCAGAGACGAAGATTTGCGTGCTGATAGACAACCAGAATTTACACAAATTGATTGCGAAATGGCCTTTGTTGAGCAAGAAGATATTCTGCAAACTTTCGAGGGCTTGGTGCGCCATTTATTCAAATCCGTGAAGGGAATTGAACTGCCTGAGTTTGTTAGGATGACGTATGCTGAGGCAATGTCAAAATACGGGTCAGACAAGCCAGATTTGAGGTTTGGGATGGCGTTTAATGAGCTGAATGCGATCGCTCAAAACCAAGGCTTCCAAGTGTTTGATGATGCCGAATTGGTTTTGGGGATTTGTGCACAAGGTGCAGGCGAATACTCACGAAAGCAGTTGGATGCTTTGACTGATTTTGTCAAGCGGCCTCAAATCGGGGCACAAGGATTAATCTATTGCAAGGTCAATGAAGATGGCACGTTTAAGTCGTCTGTAGATAAGTTTTTTAGTCAAGATCAATTGGCACATTGGGCGAATGCGACCAATGCAAAGCCAGGCGATTTGATTTTAGTATTAGCCGGAAAGGCCAATAAAGTGAGGAAACAGATGAACGAACTTCGCTTGGAAATGGGCTCTCAACTTGGATTGAGAACATCATCGGATTACAGGCCGATGTGGGTAGTCGACTTTCCTTTGCTGGAATGGGACGAAGAAACGCAACGCTTCTATGCCATGCATCATCCGTTTACAGCTCCAAAACCCGAACACATCGACCTGTTATCATCCGATCCGAAAAGCGTAAATGCAAATGCCTACGATTTAGTAATCAATGGAGTAGAGCTTGGTGGGGGTTCGATTCGAATCCATGACCGCGATTTACAGGCTAAAATGTTTGAAATACTCGGGTTTAGCGATGAAGAAGCTGAAGACCAGTTCGGATTCTTGATGGGCGCGTTTAAATATGGTGCTCCACCACACGGAGGAATTGCCTTTGGGTTTGACCGATTGGCGGCCATGTTTGGAGGCACTGATAGCATTAGAGACTACATTGCATTTCCAAAGAATAATGCTGGCCGCGATTTGATGATTGACTCACCTTCAAAGATTAGCAATGAACAACTTGACGAACTAAATTTGAAGGTAATAATAGAATAATTTGTGTCTAAGGCAGGTGAACTAATCGACAAAACCAAATCGCATGTTGATCCATTTTTAAGAGGGGCGAATAGCCAGTTTTATAAGTGGGTTTTGTGGGTGAATGATTGGCGCAGGCAACACCTTTCTGAAAGGCATTTTACATATATTCTTGCAGTAGTTGTCGGGATTCTTTCAGGGATCATTGCGCTGGCCATTAAGAATTCGGTACACCTAATTGAGTATGTTTTAACAAAGGGTTTCTTTCAACAGTACAATTATGTGCTCTACATCGTATATCCGATCATTGGAATTTATTTGGCCCAATGGTTTATTCTAAAGGTTGTTAAGCAAAAGGTGAATCACGGTATTCCCAATACTTTACATGCAATATCAAAGAAGAATGGACTGGTTCGCAAACACAACCTATATTCTTCCATGGTGTCAGCAGCAATCACCGTTGGTTTCGGTGGTAGCGCAGGGTTGGAAGGCCCAACCGTAGGTACCACAACTGCTTGGGGTGCAAATATTGGAACGCTCTTTAAATTACCTTACAAAACAAGGACTCTTCTGATCGGCTGTGGGGCGTCAGCTGCGATGGCGTCATTGTTTAATGCACCCATTGCTGCAATCGTTTTTTCGATTGAAGTAATCATGCTCGATTTAACCACGGCTTCGCTTATTCCACTGTTGCTTGCCAGTGCTTCGGCAACTATAACATCCTACTTTTTTCTCGGAGACGACATTCTTTTCCATTTCAATATCACCGATGATTTTAAGCTTGGTCACTTGCCGTATTATGTCGGTTTAGGGGTGTTTACTGGATTAGCTTCGGTTTTCTTTTATAGAGCATACACGTCAGTAAGCAAGGTGTTTGACCGGATGAAAACTCAGCGCTCAAAAACGATGATCGGTGGAGCGCTGCTCGGTCTTTTACTTTTTATTTTACCTCCGCTTTATGGTGAAGGTTATCAAGCCATCAATTCCATCATCGATGGGCATCCGTTTGATATTTTAAAGAACTCCTTGTTTGAACCTTACATGGGGAATATGCTCGTGCTATTGGCTTTTGTACTTGCTTTAGGCCTCTTTAAAGTGATTGCCACTACCTTAACATTTCGTGCAGGTGGAATAGGAGGAACCTTTGCCCCAACCTTGTTCATGGGTGCGATGTTTGGGTTTTTCTACGCCAAATCGGTGAATTATTTTGGCCTTGGCGAATTGCCGGAAAGTAATTTTACGCTCGTAGCGATGGCAGGATTGATGGCTGGAAACCTTCATGCGCCATTGATGGCGATATTCCTTATCGCGGAAATAACGGGTGGTTACGACCTTTTTGTACCTCTTATGTTGACGGCCTCGATTTCATTTGTTACCGTGAAACAGTTTGTGCCGCACAGCATCTACACCGCACAGTTGGCCAGAAGAGGGGAGCTGATAACCCATGATAAAGACCAAGCAGTGCTCACATTAATGAAGCTACACCGCGAAATTGAAACAGACTTTATTTGCGTTGATCCGTACGATAAATTGGGCCACTTGGTCAAAGTGATTGCAAAATCAAAGAGAAACCTCTTTCCAGTGGTTGATTCCAATAACAACTTTATAGGCGTGGTGAATCTCAATGAAGTGCGTCATATCATTTTCAATCAAGAACTTTACGAAACCACTTTTGTCCATGATTTGATGAATGACGCACCTGAATACGTGCGCAAAGAAGATACGATGGATGTGGTTATGGATAAATTTGAAACAAGCATGGCGTGGAACCTTCCCGTATTAAATGACGAAGGACACTACTTGGGATTTGTTTCTAAATCGAAGATTTTTAGTGCCTATCGGGGCATGTTGAAAGAGTTTTATTCAGAATAATATGAAGCTTATCAAGCATATTGGTGTACTCACATCGGGCGGTGACGCGCCAGGAATGAACGCGGCAATCAGAGCCGTGGTTCGAACAGCCATAGCCAAAGGAGTGAAAACATCAGGCATTTATCATGGCTACAACGGATTGGTAAAGGATGAAGTCAAGCCATTAACCATGCGTGATGTGAGCTATATTATCTCACGTGGCGGCACCATGCTGAAAAGTTCGCGTAGCGATGAGTTTAGAACGAAGGAAGGACGCGCACGTGCGCATGAGGTTATAATCAAACATGGCTTAGATGCTTTGATTGTTATTGGCGGTGATGGCTCCATGACGGGCGCGAAGATCTTTCAAGAAGAGTTTGACGTGCCCGTAATTGGCATTCCTGGAACCATTGACAATGACATTTTTGGAACAGACTTCACCATCGGGTTTGATACTGCAGTGAATGTTGCCATGGAATGCATTGATAAAATTAGGGATACGGCCAGTTCACACGACCGACTTTTTTTGGTGGAAGTGATGGGAAGAGATACCGGACATATTGCTTTACGCACCGCATTAGCTTCCGGAGCAGTGGCTGTTCTTGTTCCAGAAGGGCCGATGTCTATCAATGAGTTACACGAGCATTTAGCGTATTTAAAATCAAAGAATAAATCATCCAACATCATTATCGTGGCTGAAGGAAACCCAACGGGCAATGCGTTTGAGGTGGCTCAGAAATTGGAAGCTTTGCAACCCTCTTATGAGACGCGTGTTTCTGTGATTGGTCACATTCAACGTGGTGGCTCGCCTTCCGCTGCTGATCGTGTGTTGGCTGCAGAACTCGGCACCTTTGCAGTAGAGTCATTGCTTGAAGGCGCGCGTGGAGTAATGGTAGGCGTTATTGATCGAAAGATGGTGCGCACACCTATTGAAGAAGCCATTAATCAGCGCAATGGTTTAAATGAGGAACTTCTTCGAATCTCAGATTATTTATCGGTGTAAGAAATGAGGATAAATAAAAAAGGCGGCTCATATGAGCCGCCTTTTTTGATTTTTAGAACTTCGGTTTATTTCGTTACAATCAATCGTTGAGTAGATACTTGACCTTCCTCAGTTGATAATTGAACAGAATAAACACCTGCAGCGATGTTATCTAAGCTTAAGCTTTGAACGCCTGAGTTGTTGAATGTAGTTCGAGCTACAGTTGATCCTTTCACATCAACGATAGAAACATTCAATGCATTGATATCAGTGCTGATATCAAAGTTGATCATGTCTCTCGCTGGGTTAGGATACATTGTAACACCCACCAATTCTGACAATTCAGAAACACCTGTTGGCCATACTTCAACATAAGCAGTATCAGAACCAACACAACCGGCAGCGTTTGTAACTTCTACCCAGTAGAATCCAGTTGCAGAAGCAAGAATACTTGGAGATGTTGCTCCGTTGCTCCACAAGTAGCTGCTATATGTGCTAGGATTTGTGTTAAGCGTAACACCAGCACCCGATTGATTGATGAAATTGTTTCCAATATCAGGAGTAGGGCTGTTGAAGTCAAATTGGATATTTGCTGTTAAGTAAGCTGTACAGCCATTTGCATCCGTGATTTGCACATAGTTTCCACCTGCTGGCAACTGAGTGGCCGTGTAGGCTACTTCACCATTTGACCACACAGGACTATACGGAGGCACACCACCAGAAACTACAATTGATGCAGAGCCATCAGCATCATTTTCACACGTTGCATTCTGAACATCATAAAGAGAGCCAACAATAATTGCTGGTTCCATGATGGTGATGCTATTCACTTCAATGGTACACCCTACTGCATCTTCAGCACTAACTGAGTAAGTGCCAGGCGCTAAGTTAGAAAGTGAAGATGTAGTTGCTCCGTTTGACCAAGTGTACATCACAGGATTAACTCCACCTGTAATTGTAGGATTAATGCTAGCGTCATTAAAACCAAAACACGATACATCAGATGCATTCAACGCTGTTGTTAAAGCACTTATAGGCGCGCTAATTGTAACATCATCTGTGTTGGTGCAGCCATTACCATCAGTAACAGTCACTGTGTGTGTTCCAGGCTGTAAACCAAATGCCGCTTGACCAACATCACCTGTAGACCAATTGTATGCTAAACCATTTGTATCAGTAGGACAGAAAGAAATGTGCGTATTTGAAACACTATTCCAAAGTGTTCCGTTTCTTCCAGGATACGTGAATGCTTCTGTTCCATCTGCGTTCTCAATTCCTTGAGTTCTATTACCAAAAGTTTGACCGTTGTAGAATTCAGTATTTATCTCAATACAGTTTGATGTTTCGTGCAAAACGATCTGAGCAAATCCTCTTTCTGGGAAGGTTCCACAGCAGATAGGAAGGCGTTCGAAGCTTACAACGAGGCTTCTAAAAGGAGCAGTACCTACAACTTTATAAGAGTAATCAGAAGATGTTGCTGTATGGTATTCCCAAATAGCATAGATGGCATTGTTTGGCTCGAATGGAGAATTATTAGGAATTGGATCACCATCGCAGCAACCGGTTTGATTCGTGTTCTCAAACGTGATGAAACCATTCGCAGCGATTCTGAATTCGTCTACAGTATCTCCGAAATAGACAAAGTCAAACCCAAGATCAAAAAACGGGCTTAACGTGTTGTTTCCGAGAAGAACTGGTGTAGCAGTTCCTGTGCTGTCCCAGCTGTAATTAGCAGAGTTAGTATCCCACACGTAAGAACCACCTGGCACTCCACCAGAGCCTACAGCAAATGCTTCAGAAAGGTCATAGTCACAAACCAATTGCGTAAGTACACTGGCAGTTACAGAAACTGAATCTGGCTGAATAACAGCTATGTATGCAGTATCCATATCACCAACAGCATCAGTAACCGTTAGCTCGTAGAAACCCGCACCAAGACTTGAAATCGAGGCAGCGGTGCTACCATTAGACCAAGCGAAGGTGTATGGAGCAGTACCTCCAACTACAAAAGGATTTATTGCTGCAGTTGTATCTCCATAACAAGCAAGTTCAATGGTGTCAGGCACCACCGCTGTTAGCTCTGGAGGTAAAATCATAACTGTATAATCCTCCGTTTCACCATATGCGTACGTTCCACAAGGCTGCGTGCTAAAAGCAGAGCCCGATTCTCTACAAACAAGCCTAAGTCTAGTTGTTCCAGGAATTGCTGTAGCAGGAACCGTAAATGTGATCGTTTGAACTCCCGGTACTACCCCAAAAGGAGTAGCAGTAAAGCCAATCAATTCTGCCGGGTCACTAAGAACAAAATCATTATTCCAGTCAATATACGCCTCAGTATATTTTGCGAATTGTGTTCCACCAGTAGTTCCTGTTAGGACATCCAAATTGTATGTAAGACCCAAAGACAATTCAGCGGGAGGAAGCGCTGTAAAATCGGTGTACGTTTCACCAGGTGCACCGTTTGGTGATAGTGGGCTTTGAATCGTTGTAGCGTTTCCAACCAATGTTACCTGATTAATTTTAGTGTCAAAGGTTGAGGTGGCATTTGATGCACAATACTGCGCATAGCCAAACGCATTGAGGAGCGCGGCTCCTAAAAACGTGAGTAAGAGTTTTTTCATTAGATAATTGATTAAAGATTTAACTGTATTGCTTTAAAATAAAACAGACAATAATACTGAATTAAGAATAACGCTTAATAAAATGTTAATGTCTAATTCCCGTTATTATTGTATTCATGGAATTAATGTAACGTTTAATCGAAAAACAATGGTTTGTTTGGTCGCTGATATTTTCGTTGAATAACGTCTTTATTCTGACTCCTTGAAATAAAAAAGGCGGCTCATATGAGCCGCCTTTTTTGATTTTTAGAACTTCGGTTTATTTCGTTACAATCAATCGTTGAGTAGATACTTGACCTTCCTCAGTTGATAATTGAACAGAATAAACACCTGCAGCGATGTTATCTAAGCTTAAGCTTTGAACGCCTGAGTTGTTGAATGTAGTTCGAGCTACAGTTGATCCTTTCACATCAACGATAGAAACATTCAATGCATTGATATCAGTGCTGATTTCAAAGTTGATCATGTCTCTCGCTGGGTTAGGATACATTGTAACACCAACCAATTCTGACAATTCAGTTACTCCAGTAGGCCAAACTTCAACATAAGCAGTATCAGAGCCAACACAACCGGCAGCGTTTGTAACTTCTACCCAGTAGAATCCAGTTGCAGAAGCAAGAATACTTGGAGATGTTGCTCCGTTGCTCCACAAGTAGCTGCTATATGTGCTAGGATTTGTGTTAAGCGTAACACCAGCACCCGATTGATTGATGAAATTGTTTCCAATATCAGGAGTAGGGCTGTT
Source organism: Salibacteraceae bacterium (assembly GCA_018401875.1). Lineage (GTDB taxonomy): Bacteria > Bacteroidota > Bacteroidia > Flavobacteriales_G > Salibacteraceae > SHAN690. The sequence continues at coordinate 6,621 of JAGYJZ010000003.1, read as the reverse complement.
GAAGTCAAATTGGATATTAACGTTCAAAAAGGCTTGACAACCATTGGCATCTGTAATTTGAACGAAGTTTCCACCTGCTGGAAGTTGTGTAGCTGTATAGGCTACTTCACCGTTAGACCAAAGTGGAGTGTATGGAGGCACACCACCAGAGATTACAATTGAAGCTAATCCGTTTTCATCATTTTCACACACCGCATTTTGTACTTCGTAAACGGAACCTAATAAAATTGCTGGCTCCATGATGGTGATGCTATTTACTTCAATGGTACACCCTACCGCATCTTCAGCACTAACTGAGTAAGTGCCAGGCGCTAGATTAGATAGTGAAGACGTTGTGGCTCCATTTGACCATGCATACGTTACAGGATTAACCCCACCTGTAATTGTAGGATTAATGCTAGCGTCATTAAAACCAAAACACGATACATCAGATGCATTCAATGCTGTTGTTAAAGCACTTATAGGCGCGCTAATTGTAACATCATCTGTGTTGGTGCAGCCATTACCATCAGTAACAGTCACTGTGTGAGTTCCAGGCTGTAAACCAAATGCCGCTTGACCAACATCACCTGTAGACCAATTGTATGCTAAACCATTTGCATCTGTAGGACAGAAAGAAATGTGCGTATTTGAAACACTATTCCAAAGCGTACCGTTTCTTCCAGGATAAGTAAATGCTTCTGTTCCATTAGCATTTTCAATTCCTTGAGTTCTATTACCAAAAGTTTGACCGTTGTAGAATTCAGTATTTATCTCAATACAGTTTGATGTTTCGTGCAAAACGATCTGAGCAAATCCTCTTTCTGGGAAGGTTCCACAGCAGATAGGAAGGCGTTCGAAGCTTACAACGAGGCTTCTAAAAGGAGCAGTACCTACAACTTTATAAGAGTAATCAGAAGATGTTGCTGTATGGTATTCCCAAATAGCATAGATGGCATTGTTTGGCTCGAATGGAGAATTATTAGGAATTGGATCACCATCGCAGCAACCGGTTTGATTCGTGTTCTCAAACGTGATGAAACCATTCGCAGCGATTCTGAATTCGTCTACAGTATCTCCGAAATAGACAAAGTCAAACCCAAGATCAAAAAACGGGCTCAAAGTGTTGTTTCCGAGAAGAACTGGTGTAGCAGTTCCTGTGCTGTCCCAGCTGTAATTTGCAGAGTTAGTATCCCACACGTAAGAACCACCTGGCACTCCACCAGAGCCTACAGCAAATGCTTCAGAAAGGTCATAGTCACAAACCAATTGCGTAAGTACACTGGCAGTTACAGAAACTGAATCTGGTTGATAAACGAACACATAACCAGTGTCTAAATCTCCTACACCGTCAGTTACAGTTACTGAATATGCGCCTGCACCCATGTTGAATAGAGCGCTATCAGTACTTCCAGTAGACCAAAGAAATGAGTATGGTGTAGATCCTCCAACAACATTAGGAGCTAAAGTAGCAGAAGTATCACCATAGCAAAGCACATCAACCGTATCAGGAAGAATAGCAGTCAATGCAGGTGGTGTAATGCTAAATTGTACGTTAGCACGCTGATTGCCGTTGTAAACACTACCGCCTGTCATACTGCACCCGATAGCGCCATCAGTATAACGAGAATAAGTCATGTTTGCTCCAACCGTTGAATATTGGACAGTTGAAGCATTACCCCATGCATTGTTGTCCCAGCAAATTTCAACATATAGGTTATCAACGCCATTCCACAAATAAGGTGCAGTAAAAGTGAAAGTGTTCCAACCAGTGGTTACCGTCTGGAACGCTGAAGAATAAACATTAGTAATTCCAGCAGTCACAAAATTTGTCAACGAAGGTGCAACTGTTGTTCCCATCTTCACATTAAAATTTGGGAATGAGCCTTGCACGTTGCAAACATTGAGAGCAACTGAATTAATAAAACCAGGAGAACCACCTGCAGCAAATATTTCTGCTGGGGTAAATAAATAGCCCGTTCTATTGTCTTCCCAAAAATTATTTAAAGGGTGGGTTCCGGTGCAAGCAGTTCCAGTGCCAACTGTCACTATAGCTTGGGCTCGCAAAGCACTAGATGATCCAATAAGAAAAAGGCCAAATAAGCCAAAAAGTAATAGTTTTCTCATAGTTAATTTAGTTAAAATGTCCATTTTTATTAGTCTATAATTAACAAATATACATCAAATCTTTAATATTAACTTGACCTAGAAAAAATTTTAATGAAGATTATTTTCTGTGTTGTGGTTTCACAAATTGAGGATTTGAGTCTAGCCATGTTTTCACATTTCCCATGTATGAGTCCTCCGATTCTCCCTCATTATGCCTGGGAAAGCTCACCGGTAATTCGCCATCGATCATCATTGATTTGAATCTGTCCTCGTATCGAAGCAAAAAATCTTGCTGCGTGTTTAAGAAGTCTTGGTATTCTTCTTCTGTTCCATATTTCCGAATCTTTTCTTTTTCTGCTCTCAGAATTGAGTCTTGGTCGTTTTTGTATTGGACTTGCGGTTCCGAATCAATTTGACTCTCCGTAATCTGATTAATTTGTTGCGTTTTACTGGATTTGGAACATGAAATTGTAACCAAAAAAATCAACAGCACAAAATAGTATAGTTTCATTTGAAAATAATTAAAGTTATAGCGTTCCTCTTACTTCTTGTTCGCGCTCAATCGCCTCAAACAAAGCTTGAAAATTTCCTTTTCCAAAACTCCATGCTCCTTTCCGCTGAATAATCTCAAAGAACATGGTTGGCCTGTCTACAACTGGTTTGGTGAAAAGCTGAAGGAGGTAGCCTTCATCGTCACGGTCAACTAAAATGCCGTGCTGCTTGAGTACGTCAATGTCTTCATCGATTTCGCCCACGCGCTCTTTTAGGTTGTCGTAATAAGTTTCAGGCACGTATAAAAACTCTAAGCCTCTGTCGCGCATTTGAGTTACTGTATCTACAATATCATCAGTGGCAACGGCAATATGCTGCACGCCTGCTCCTTTGTAAAATTCAATGTATTCTTCGATTTGTGATTTCTTCCTTCCTTCTGCCGGCTCGTTGATCGGGAATTTGATTCGACCATTTCCATTCGACATTACCTTGCTCATGAGCGCGGTATATTCCGTTGAAATGTCTTTGTCGTCAAACGTTACGATTTGCGCAAACCCCATCACCTTAGCGTAAAAATCAACCCAAGTGTTCATTTCGCCCCAATTCACATTGCCCACCATGTGGTCGATAAACTTGAGACCGACCGGTTCAGGATTGTAGTACGTTTCCCACTTCTTAAAACCAGGCAGAAAAACGCCATTGTAGTTACTGCGCTCCACAAATATGTGCACTGTTTCGCCATACGTGTGAATTCCTGAGCGAACTACATATCCATTTGGATCTTCTTCACGGGTCGGTTTCATGAATGATTTCGCACCTCGTTGTGTAGTTTCTTCCCATGCTTTGGTGGCATCTTCTACCCACAGCGCGATCACTTTTACACCATCACCGTGTTTTGCTAGGTGCTGATTCATCCAGCTGTCTTCTACCATTGGTGTGGTTAAAACCAAGCGAATTTTATCTTGCTGCAACACATACGATGTGCGGTCTTTAACGCCTGTTTCAAGGCCAGCATAGGCCAACGATTGAAAACCCAATGCAGTTTTATAGTAAAGCGCTGATTGCTTCGCATTGCCCACAATCAATTCTACATAATCAGTTCCAAGAAGGGGTAAAAAGTCTTCTGCCGCTTCAAATATTTTATCGGTTCCGTAATTTACGTTTGCTCGTTTCGATGTTTCCATAATTCTTCTTAATCGTTAATCCAACTGCTCCAATAGGTGTCGTCATTAATCCCTAACGCCTGCTTTGTGATTTGCAAAGGTGCAAAAGTGTCGACCATTACGGCCAGTTCTTGGGTTTCTTTTTGGCCAATGCTTCTTTCCATTGCACCCGGATGAGGTCCGTGAGGAATTCCAGCTGGGTGAAGCGAAATATACCCTTTTTCTACGTGATTTCTGCTCATAAAATCTCCATCTACGTAATAGAGCACTTCGTCTGAATCAATATTGCTATGGTTATAGGGTGCTGGAATACTTTGTGGATGATAATCATACAGCCTAGGAACAAAAGAACACACTACAAAAGTTGATGTTTCAAATGTTTGATGAACGGGTGGTGGCTGATGTATTCGACCCGTTATAGGCTCGAAGTCGTGGATGCTAAATGCGTATGGAAAATTGAATCCATCCCAACCAACCACGTCAAAAGGATGGCGGTCGTAAGTCAGTGTGTGCAGCGCATCGCCCTTTTTTACCTTCATGATAAATTCACCTTTTTCATCGAAGGTTTCCAGTTCATGAGGCGCTCTAAGGTCGCGCTCACAATATGGCGAATGCTCTAATAATTGCCCAAACCAATTGCGGTATTTTTTTGGAGTGTAGATGGGTTGGCGCGACTCTGTGATGAAGAGCCTATTGTCTTCATTGTCAAAATCGATTTGATAGATCATCCCGCGAGGAATAAGTAGATAATCTCCGTATTTAAAATCAATATTTCCTACAAAGGTTCGCAGTTTCCCGCTTCCTTTATGAATGAAAATAAGCTCATCGCTATCGGTGTTTTTATAAAAGTAGGCACGCAGTGATTTTTTTGGGGCAGCTAAAATTATTTGAACATCCTTATTCACCAAAACAGGCACACGACTTTCGAGGTAGTCGTTTTTTGCCTCCACTTCCCATCCTCTGAGCATGCGCGAAGTCATGTTGTTTTCTACTGCAATTTCTGCCTTCATGCTGATTGGCTCACCGATGCTTTTTACGCGCGTTGGCGCGTGAATGTGATAAAGGTTGCTCGACATTCCATCAAATCCAACTGTTCCAAAAAGCTGCTCTTGGTAAAGCGCACCATCGGCTTGTTTGAATTGGGTGTGTCGTTTCGGGGGAATCTTTCCAAGCTTGTGATAGAATGGCATAATCGTTTGTTTTCGTCTAATTGCAAAGGTATAAAGTCGCAACTTTTGAATAAGGCGTTTCCTCACTTCAAAAATTGACCATCGTCAGTTCACACAAATATGTTCTTAATCTTTGGCATTCATGCAAAAAGAATGATTGTTGGGTTCTTAGTTTAGGTGCATGAAAATGAAGATCCTATTATTTCTCATCTTGGCTGCATCATCGAGCATGGCTCAATCGAACTACGGCCCAACCAACGACTCGCTTTATTTAGGGTTTAAGCGTGATAGCATCGCCACCTTAGCAAAACCAACCATCGTGTTGGTGCCGTTTCATCCCGATAAGTACATGAGCGAAGTAGATCGAGACATTGCCAAAGGCACACCGTATACCTATCAGCACACACGTGGGTTTTTTAGAAAGGGACTCGACAATGCGATCTTGATCGCAAGCAAAGCCTACAACGATTGTGTAAACCTTCACGCAGACGACCCGGAAAAGAATATGGATTTGGATTTTGTGTATCACCTAACCCAGCCGTTTGTAGTTCCATATGAACCTCCAGTGATCAAGGAAGACCAAGGCTTTAAAAGACGTTTAGCCGATTATTGGCTGAAGCTGCAAGGCGAAGTGGCAAATCAACCCGAACCAGGAGCGAGAATCGAACAAGGCCAAATCGTAAGCGTGGCAGAGCACCGCGAACTGATTACGAAAGTTAGCGTGCTGAATCATAAATTTACCGATTCACTTTCTGCAAAGTACAATGCAGATTATTATTTGTTTGTCAACGAGTTAGACATGCTCATCACCTCAACCGATTATCGCGAGCTTGAAAGTGATAATTACGGACGTATTATCAAGGCACACATCACTGTTTTTGACGCGAAAGGGAACGAATTATTCTCTCTGATCAAGAAAGAGCCTTTTTCATCGTTGGAAAACGACTTAGAGAACATCATTCGAAATCATTACTTGCCGCTGGGTCACGAAATAATCTATTCCTTAGACAGCTATCGGTTTCTGCAAGCGGGCCTCAAACCAATTATCGAAGAGGAGGAGAAAAAAACGCGCGGTAAAAACATTCTTGATTTATCACCTTTGCAAAAATTGAAGTCGCATGACTGAGTTAAACAACTTTCTTTCTGTAGAGACCACGGTTGAAATCGCTAAAATTTTTGGAGCAATTGAAAAGGCCTCGTTTATCCTCAGCAAAGAAGTAGGTTATCAAGGGTTGGGTGACGATATTTTAGGCGCTGATGGTGGCGAAAATTCTACCGGAGACGCTCAGCAAAAGCTGGATGTATATGCGGATAACGTTTTTGAGCGTGCGCTGCGCAACTCAGGCGTTATTGCAGGTTGGGCGAGCGAAGAGAGCGAAGAGGTTGTAACATTTGATGAAAATAAAGACGCGGATTACGTGATCGTAATTGACCCATTAGACGGCTCGTCAAACATTGATGTCAATGTTTCAATCGGAACGATTTTTGGTGTGTACAAACGCATTTCCAAACGAGGCAGCCCTGTGGTTCTTAAAGATTTCTTGCAAAAAGGAACCGCAATGATTGCCGCAGGTTACGTGCTTTATAGCGTAAGCACTCAATTGGTGTTGAGCACTGGGCATGGCGTTCATGTGTTTACCCTAGAACCCTGGAAAAAATCATACCACCGCGTACTCGATCACGTTAAGACTCCCGCTGATGGGAAAGTA